>CAVSMX010000019.1:0-46684 GCA_963729095.1 uncultured Actinomycetota bacterium
TGTTCCAGTCTAGGGCTGGGCGCGTGAGGCCCTTTGAGGCTTGGCGTCTTCAGGGTGCGTGCAGCGCAAGTCGGAGGAGCGAAGGTGTAGTTGGCCCTCCTGCGAGCGACGACAACGCAGCGAAGTGCGTGCCCTGGTGGCGCGAAGCGCCAAGGACCTCGCGTGCCCTGCCCTAGGAGCCGGGTCCAGTGGTCAGACCGTCATGAGCGACGTCAGCGGAAGATCGCCGATGGTCTGGCGACCCGGGAGGAAAGACAGCTCCATGAGTACGGCGGCTCCGACCGCGACGCCGCCGCACAGGCCGACGAGCTCCCGCGTTGCCGCGAGGGTGCCGCCGGTGGCGAGCACGTCGTCGATGACCAGCACCCGGTCGCCTGGCGCGAGGGCGTCCTGGTGCATCTCCAGCGTGGCCTGGCCGTACTCGAGCGAGTAGGAGACGGCGTGGGTGGCCCGCGGCAGCTTGCCCGCCTTGCGCACCGGCACCATGCCGACCCCGAGCGCCAGCGCGACCGGTGCGGCGAAGATGAACCCGCGAGCCTCCATGCCGACCACCTTGTCGACCATCACCCGACCGTCGGCATCCTTGCCGGCTCCGGCCAGCGCGTCGGTCACGAGGCGCAGCCCCTCCGCGTCGGCGAGCAGTGGCGTGATGTCTTTGAAGACGATCCCCGGTTCGGGGAAGTCCGGCACATCGGCAACGAGTCGCTCGAGCGCGGCGCGCACCTCCTCCGTCACAGGATCTCCTCGTGACCTCGCAGTTCGGGCGCTGGCCAACGGTGGCGTTCAACCACCGGACCGCTGCGCTTTCTCGCTTCGGTCACAACTACTTCTGCCGCTTGGACTTCGACTGCCGTGACGGCTGCTGGCGGCCGCTCGAGCGGCTCTCCTGCACCGGGCGCCGGGCCGCAGGCGCGGTCCGGCCGCGGCCCGGCGCACCTGGTTTCGGCTGCCGGCTCGACGATGACCCGGAGACCGGGGCGTCCTCCTCGAGCACCTCGTCGGCCTCGTCGGTGCCCTCCTTGGCGGGCATGTCCTCGGTGAAGACGGGCACCGCGGCGTAAGGGTCGGCCACGTGCGACTTCGCCCGCGCCTTCGCGCGCCGCTCCGCCTGCTGCACCTCGGTCTCGTTCTGCTTGAGGTGCACCACGATCGGGGTGGCGATGAAGATCGACGAGTAGACACCGGCCGCCGTACCTACGAACAGCGCCAGCGACAGGTCCTTCAGCGAGCTCGCACCGAGCTGCACCGAGCTCACCCACAGGATCACTCCCACCGGGATCAGCGCCACGATGGAGGTGTTGATCGAACGGACCAGCGTCTGGTTGACCGCGAGGTTCGCCGCCTGGGCATACGTCGAGTGCGTGGCGCGCAGATCCTTGGTGTTCTCGCGCACCTTGTCGAACACCACGACCGTGTCGTAGAGCGAGAAGCCGAGGATCGTGAGCAGGCCGGTGACGCTCGCGGGTGTGACCTGGAACCCGGAGAGCGCGTAGACGCCGATGGTGATCACCACGTCGTGCGCCAAGGCCACCAGCGCGGCCACGGACATCTTCCACTCACGGAAGTAGGCCCAGATGAACAGCACGACCAGGATCAGGAAGACACCGAGTCCGATCGCAGACCGCTCGGCGACCTCCTCGCCCCAGCTGGGACCGATCTCGTCGCGCGAGAGATCGTCCACCGGATCGGCACCGGTGGTGTCCGCGATCGCCGTGACGACCTCGTCGCTCTCGGCGTTGGACAGGGGCTCGGTCTGGACGACGATCGCCTCGTCGCCCTGGGTGGTGACGATCGGCGCTGAGGCGTTCTCGATGCCGGTGTCGGCGACCGCCTCACGCAGCTCGTCGGCGGTGTCCTGGTTGACCTGGTCGGCGGGCAGGGTGACGGTGTACTGCGAGCCGCCGGTGAACTCGATGCCGAAGTTCAGGCCCTTGATCGACCAGCCACCGATAGCGATCAGCAGGATGACGGCGGACATGCCGTACCAGAGCCACCTGCGGCCGACGAAGTTGATGGACCGCTTGCCGGAGTAGAGCTCGTTGCCGAGGACTGCGAACTTGCCCATCAGGCCCTCCCTCCAGCGGTGCCGAGGTTGATCGACTCGACGCCCAGGGCGCCGGCGTCCAGGCCGGACAGCCGGTGACCCCGGTTGAAGAACTTGTAGCGCGCCAGCACCGACACCAACGGCTTGGTGAAGAAGAAGAAGACCACCAGGTCGATCAGTGTCGACAGGCCGAGCGCGAACGCGAAGCCCTTGACCACGCCGACAGCGAAGATGAACAGCACCACCGCGGCGAGCAAGGACACCGTGTCGGCGGCCAGACAGGTGTTCCGAGCGCGTTTCCAGCCGGACTCCACGGCGACCCGCATCGACTTCCCGTCGCGCATCTCGTCACGTATCCGCTCGAAGTAGACGATGAACGAGTCCGCCGTGATGCCGACCGCGACGATCAGGCCGGCGATGCCGGGCAGGGTGAGCGTGAAGTTCGCCGCCTCGCCGAGCAGGAGCACCATGGCGTACGTGACGCCCGCTGCCACCAGCAGGGAGGCGATCACGACGAGACCAAGGCCTCGGTAGTAGACCAGGCAGTAGAGCATCACGAGTGCAAGACCGATGAGTCCCGCGGTGATGCCGGCGGCGAGCTGGTTACCGGCGAGAGAGGGCCCGATCGTCTGCACCTGCGTCGAGCCGTCGTCGAAGGAGATGGGCAGTGCGCCGAACTTCAGGCTGGTCGCCAGGTTGTTGGCCGAGGTCTCGTTGAAGTTGCCGCTGATCTGGGCCTGGCCGTTGGTGATCAGGCCGTCCATGGTGGGCGCGGAGATGACCTGGCCGTCGAGGACGATCGCGAACTGGCGCTCGCTGCCGACCAGCGCCCTCGAGATTGCGGTGAAGGAGTCCTGGCCGTCGCCGCCTACCTCGAGGTTGACGACCCAGCTGACCTCGTTCTGCGGGACACCGGCGCTCGCGGAGTCCAGGTCGGTGCCGTTGATCACCGAGCGCGACAGGAGGTACTTGGCGGCGGGGCGATCGTTGTCGGTGCCAGGGTTGTTCTCGGCCGGCTCGCAGGCGACCAGGGGCTTGCTGGGGTCATCGACCGCCGGGATGGTCACCGGCGCGTCGGCGGCGACCGTCGCCTCGGTGCCGTCCGCATTCTGCAGAGTCCCGTCGTCGGCGCAGGCGAACTTGTCGAATGCCGCGACCTCGGCGGGGTCGGGTGACTGAGACCACGCGAGCTCCTCGTCGACCGGAGCGGTGAAGCCCTCGTCGTCGACACCGGGTACGTCGTCGACCGGTGCGCTCTCGCTCGGTGCGGGCTCCGACGGCGAGGCGTCACCGGACGGGGTCTGTTCCTGCTTCGGCTTGTCGGTGGGCTCACCCGTCGGGTCGGCGGAGCGGTCGAAGCCGACCGGGGGCCGGTTGTTGCTCTGCGGCGCCACGGGCAGCTCGGCGGTGGGTTCGGCGCCCGGGGTCAGCGGGTTCTGCGGCGTCTGCGCGTCGGAGCCACAGGGGGAGAAGTCGCTGCAGGCGACCAGTCGGAATCGCAGCTGCGCCTGCCGCTTCACGGTCTCGACCAGATCCTCGCGGCTCTTGCCGGGGATCTCCACGACGATCTGGTTGCCGCCCTGGGTGGTCACCTCGGCCTCGGCGACACCAGTGCCGTTGACCCGCTGGTCGATGATCTTGCGGGCCTCGTCGAGGCTGCCCTCGGATGGGTCGCCGTTGGCGACCAGGCGAATGCTGGTGCCGCCCTGGAGGTCCAGGCCGAGCTCGGGCTTCCAGGTGCCGTTGATCGCGACCAGGGCGTAGGCGAATGCGACGACGAGGAAGAACACCACCAGCGTGCGGCCCGGGCGAAGCTGCTTGCTCGCCATTACTTCTTCTCCTCCGCCGCGTCGTCGCCGTCGGTCGACTCGTCGGTGGGCTCGTCGGTGTACTCGTAGTCGGCCAGCTCGTCGTCGTACTCGTCGTCGGGCTGCTCGTCGTCGTACTCGTCGTCGTGCTCGTCGTCGTGCTGCTCCGTCGGTACGACGGACCCCACAGCGCCACGGGCCACGCTGACCACGATGCCGGGAGCGATCTCGATCGACAGCCGATCGTCGTCCATGCCGGTCACCGTGCCGAAGATCCCGGAGGTGAGCATCACCTGCTCCCCCACGTTGATGGCGGACTGCATCCGAGCCTGGTCCTTCTGTCGCCTGCTGGCGGGCCTGATGATCAGGAGCCAGAACAGCAGAGCGATGGCCACCAGTGGCAGCAGGGAGACGATCCCTTCCACGACGAAACCTCTCGAGCTTGAGTGAGATTGCGGCCACCGCAAAACCTGGCAGGGCCAACCGACGCGCAAGTGTAGCCGTGCGGGTACGGGGAGACGTGAATCCCTGCGAACCGGGCGTCAGTCGTCGAACAACGGCTCGTCGTCGGGGGTCTCCGGCGGCGCGGGCGGCGCCTCCAGATCGAGGTGCTGCCAGGCAGCGGGCGTGGCGATCCGGCCGCGCGGCGTGCGCGCCAGGAATCCGTTGCGCACCAGGAACGGCTCGGCCACCTCCTCGACGGTCTCCCGCTCCTCGCCGACCGCGACCGCCAGGGTCGAGAGGCCGACCGGGCCGCCCCCGAAGCGACGACACAGCACGTCGAGCACCGCCCGGTCGAGACGGTCGAGGCCGAGCCGGTCGACCTCGTAGAGGGCCAGGGCCGCGCGGGCGACGTCGAGCGTGACGATGCCGTCGGCTCGCACCTGGGCGTAGTCGCGGACCCGTCGGAGCAACCGGTTGGCGATCCGCGGGGTGCCTCGAGAGCGCGACGCGATCTCGGCGGCACCCTGGTCGGTGAGGTCGACCCCGAGCAGCCCGGCCGACCGGTGCACGATCACGTCCAGCTCGTCGGGGTCGTAGAACTCCAGGTGCCCGGTGAACCCGAACCGGTCACGCAACGGCCCGGGGAGCAGCCCCGCGCGGGTGGTCGCGCCGACCAGCGTGAACGACGGGATCTCCAGCGGGATGGCGGTCGCGCCCGGCCCCTTGCCGATCACGACGTCGACCCGGAAGTCCTCCATCGCCATGTAGAGCATCTCTTCGGCGGGACGTGACATCCGGTGGATCTCGTCGACGAACAGCACGTCGTCCTCGTTCAGTCCCGACAGGATTGCCGCGAGGTCACCCGCGTGCGTGATCGCCGGGCCGCTGGTGAGCCGCAGCGGCGCCGACATCTCGTGGGCGATGATCATCGCCAGCGTGGTCTTGCCGAGTCCCGGGGGGCCGGAGAGCAAAACGTGGTCGGGCGCGCGTCCGCGCCGCCGCGCTGCCTCGAGCACCAGCCCCAGCTGCGCCCGGACCCGGCCCTGGCCCACCACCTCGTCGAGCGTCCGTGGGCGCAGAGCCGCCTCGACGGCGCGCTCGTCGCCCTCGGCCTCGGCCGCCGTGAGGGACCGCAGGTGCGACTCCTCCGCCGCTTCGAGATCGTCCATGTCAGGCCCTGCTCAGGCTGCGGAGGGCGGAGCGGAGCAGGGCGGCCACGTCGGGGGTGTCGCCCGCTTCGGGGGCGACGGCATCGACCGCCTTGTCGGCGTCCTTGGTCGACCAGCCGAGCCCGACCAGGCCCTGGTGCACCTGCCCGCGCCACGGAGCCGTGGCCGGGCCGGACATCGGGGAGGTGCCGGCCGTCGGCGCGCCCAGCCGGTCCTTGAGCTCGAGGATGATCCGCTGGGCGCCCTTCTGACCGATGCCGGGCACCCGGGTCAGCGTCTTCACGTCGTCGCCGGCGACAGCGCGGCGGAGGTCGTCGGGGGAGAGGCAGGCGACCATCGCCTGAGCGAGCTTGGGCCCGACTCCGGAAGCGGTCTGCACGAGCTCGAAGGTCTGCTTCTCGTCGTCGTCGGCGAACCCGAACAACGTCAAGGAGTCCTCGCGGACGACCATGCTGGTCGGCAGGGTGGCCTCCTGCCCGGTGCGCAGGCCGGCCAGCGTCCCGGGCGTACACATCACCTCGAGACCCACGCCACCGACCTCGACGACGGCGCTGGAGAGAGTGAGGCCGGCGACCCGGCCCCGCACGAACGCGATCATTGTCTGCTCCTCGTGGTGGCCAGGGCGGCCTCGATCCGGGCCTGCGCTCCCCCGCGCCAGATATGGGTGATCGCCAGCGCGAGGGCGTCGGCCGCGTCGGCGGGCTTCGGCACCGCGTCAAGACGCAGGATCCGGGTCACCATGGCCCCGACCTGCCCCTTGGTGGCCCGGCCGTTGCCGGAGACCGCCGCCTTCACCTCGCTCGGCGTGTGCAGCGCGATCGGCAGGCCGCGGCGAGCGGCCGCCACCAGCGCGATCCCGCTGGCCTGCGCGGTGCCCATCACCGTGCTGGAGTCGGACCGCGCGAAGACCCGTTCGACCGCGACGGCGTCCGGCGAGTGCTCGTCGAGCCATGCGTCGATACCGCACTCGATGGTGACCAGGCGCTCGGCCACGGGTATCCCGGCGGACGTCCGGATGACGTTGACATCCACCAGCCGCAGCGGCCGGCCGACCTCACCTTCGACGACACCGAGACCGCATCGGGTCAGCCCCGGGTCGATCCCCAGCACGCGCACGTCTCCGCCCTTCGTCCGAACATCTGTTCGGAGAACACGCTAGCGGCGCCAGCACGTGGATCCGGGCACGACACACCACAGCCGGTGGTTGAGGTGCGAGGAGCGCCAGCGACGAGCCTCGAAACCACCGCCACGAGTTCGGTTGCCTGAGCGGTCACCGGGTTTCGATGCGCCCACTCGCGACTTCGCAAGCTCAGTCGCGGGGCTTACTCAACCCTTCGCATGCGACGCAGCGCGCTCGTACCTCGCGCGCTACTGCATGCTCGCCATGATCTCGTCGGAGACGTCGTAGTTGGCGAACACGTTCTGTACGTCGTCGAGGTCCTCGAGAGCGTCGACCAGGCGGAACATCTTGCCGGCGCCATCGCGATCGAGGGCCACCTGCATGTCGGGCACGAAGGAGGCCTCGGCCGAGTCGTAGTCGATCCCGGCGGCCTGCAGGGCGGTGCGTACGGCGACCAGGTCGGTCGCCTCGGTGATGACCTCGAACGCCTCCCCCAGGTCGTTGACGTCGTCGGCGCCCGCGTCGAGGGTCGCCTCGAGGACGTCGTCCTCGTTGACCTCTTTGCCCTCCTGGGCGGTCGGCACGATCACGACACCCTTGCGATTGAACAGGAAGGACACCGACCCCGGGTCGGCGAGCGAGCCGCCGTTGCGGTTCATCGCGGTGCGGACCTCCATCGCGGCGCGGTTCTTGTTGTCGGTGAGGCACTCGATGAGCATGGCGACGCCGGACGGGCCGTAGCCCTCGTACATGATCGTTTGGTACTCCGCGCCGCCGGTGTCCTCACCCGAGCCGCGCTTGACCGCGCGGTCGATGTTGTCGTTGGGGACCGACGACTTCTTGGCCTTCTGGATGGCGTCGTAGAGCGTGGGATTGCCCGCAGGGTCCCCGCCACCCATCCGGGCGGCCACCTCGATGTTCTTGATGAGCTTGGCGAACATCTTGCCGCGCTTGGCGTCGACGACCGCCTTCTTGTGCTTGGTGGTCGCCCATTTGGAGTGGCCGGACATGCGGTTCCTCTTCTGCTGCGTCTAAGTGCCGTGGGTGCGGTCGACCGGGGCTGCCTGCACCAGGTCGACGAACATCTGGTGGATCCGGGTGTCGCTGCCCACCTCGGGATGGAACGCCGTCGCCAGCAACGGACCCTGCCGGACCGCAACGATCCTATCCGCGGCGGGTCCACCGGGGACGCGCGCCAGCACCTCGACCCCCGGCCCAGCCTCCTCGACCCAGGGCGCGCGGATGAACACGCCGTGCACCGGCCCGTCGATCCCGTCCATGAAGAGGTCGCCCTCGAACGAGTCGACCTGGCGCCCGAACGCGTTGCGCCGAACGGTGACGTCGAGGCCCCCGAACGTCTCCTGCCCCGCGATGCCGTCGACGATCCGCTCGGCGAGCAGGATCATGCCCGCGCAGGTGCCGAGGCACGGCAGGCCGGCCTTGATCCGGATCCGCAGCGGCTCGATCAGCTCGAACGTGCGGGCCAGCTTGGCCATCGTCGTCGACTCGCCGCCGGGGATGACCAGTCCGTCGCAGGCCTCGAGCTCCTCGAGCCTTCGCACCGGCATCGCGCGTACGCCGAGCCGCTGCAGCGCGTGCAGGTGCTCCCGCACGTCGCCTTGCAGGGCGAGGACGCCGATGGTGGTCATGACCTCGATTTTATGGGGTGGTCAGGACAGCCGCTCGGAGGCCGCCTGTACGGCGTCGAGCCGAGACCCCCACGGGTCCGACGGCTGCGCCACCGGACCCTGCCCGGTGAACTCGATGAGTGCGTCGTCGTCCGCCGTCGGCCACTCGGGCGCACCGTCGTGGTTGGGGTCGCCGGTCTTCGCGAAGCTGACCCAGTAGTCGCAGATCGGGTCGGCGAGCGCATCGTCCACCCCGTGGTCGAAAACGAACTGCAAGTCGGCCGTGTGGGGCGCGCCGCCGATTGTCGCCTGCTCCGCTGCGGAGGCGATCGAGAAGAGGTAGCGGTAGGTCGGGGCCAGCTCCGAGTGCCGGCCGGCGAGGTAGCGAGCGGGCTCGGTGAAGAGGAAGTCGCTGAGCACGTGCTGTTGGAGCCCCAAGTCCCCGCCGTACAAAGAGGAGAAGGCGGCGCGATCGTTGCCGAGGAGCAAGGTCCGCGCCGCGTCGGGGGGCCGGGCCAGCGACTCGAACACCGAGTCCGGGAACTCCGCGTTGGTGGTGCCCGTCAGGTAGGGCACGTCGGCCTCTTCGCCGGCCGCGAAAGCGTCGGCGATCCGCATCGGCATCACCTCGTCGACGATCGGCAGGTCGCCGGCGAGTATGTCCGGCGGTGGGCCAAGGAGACGGTTCGCGTCGATCGCCCGCAGCGCGTCGGCGTCCAGGCCGGGCAGGAACTGCTCGCCGTCCGCCCGTGCCTCGTCCAATGAGATCGACGGCTCCCTGCCGAGCCCCGACTGCGAGATGGCCTTGTCGAACAGGCCATCCGCGGACGGCGAGGTCATCAGCGCGTTGACGGAGATCCCGCCCGCCGACTGGCCGAAGATGGTGACGTTGCCGGGGTCGCCGCCGAAGCCCTCGATGTTGTCCTGCACCCAATCCAACGCGGCCACCTGGTCGAGCAGGCCGTAGTTGGCGACATCCCCCTCGAGGGACGGGTGGGCGAAGAAGCCGAGCCTGCCGAGGCGGTAGTTGAGGGTCACCAGGACCACGCCGCGCTCGACCATCTCCGGTGAGTTGGCCAGGGACGGACCGCCGGTGCCGCCGACGAACCCGCCGCCGTGCAGCCAGACCATCACCGGCAGGTCGTCGGCGTCCTTCGGGGCGTTCACGTTGAGGAAGAGGCAGTCCTCGGCGGAGTTGGCCAGCGGCAGTGAGCCGGTCTGCCCCGGGGCCGGGAAGTTGGTCTGGAGGCAGGTGTGGCCGTACTTCGAAGCGCTGCGGACCCCGTCCCAGTCGTCGTGCTCCTGCGGGGGCCGCCAGCGCAGGTCTCCGACCGGCGCCGCGGCGTACGGGATACCTCGCCAGGCGCGGATCCCGTCCTCGTTGATCCCCTTGACCTTGCCCTGCTCGGTCTCGACGACGAGCTCGGATGAGTCATCGTCCCCGGGCGCGGTGCAGGCCGCCAGTCCGGTCAGCGCGAGCACGACCGCACTCAGCCGGGCCAGGACGCGTCTCACGTCGCGCGAGCCTACGTCGATTCCGCGGGGCTGACCCGGCTGACCCGGGTGCTCAGGACACCCGCACGAGGCCGCTGACGACCAGCGCCTCAGCCGCAGGTGAGGTACGGAATGAAGTTCCCGAACAACGTGTTGCGGTCGAAGTCCACCGACAGCCACGACGATGAGCGCCAGTCAGGCGAACCTTGTCGATAGGCGTACACCCTTGCGGTGTACTGCCCGTTCACCGTGACGCCGTTCGCGGAGGCGCTCAGCTGCTGCTGGGTGGTTGGCGCGCCGACGTTCAAGGTGCCGACGGGAGCCGTTACGCCGGTTCGGTAGATGTCGATCACGTAGTCGTAGTTCGGACCGACGTTGGTCCATCGGATGATGAGCGGATCAAAGGCACCGCCGGTGCAGGCGCCTCCGCCCGGCGTTCCCGGCGTCGGCGGTGACGCCGCCGCGGTGAAGGATGCGCCCGAGACGACCACGTCGTCGTTCCAGGCCCCCCAGGTCGGGCGGACCACCACCAAGGCGGCAATGACCCCGGCGGACAGTACGCCGACCACGATGATGCCTGTCGGGTTGCCGACCCGAGCGGGCTTCGGCTCGCGCTCCCGCCACGCCCTGCGAGCGATCCGGACCAGCAGGACCACGGCCAGCCCGGCGAGGAGGATCGCCCCGAGCGGTTCCCGGAGCCAGCCCAGCGGATAGCCCAGCCAGGGCACGTCGAGGAACACCCGGTCTGCGGAGCTCACGGTGTAGGTGCGCGTGTCAGGGTTCCGGTTGGCGTCGCCCTGGAGCGTCAGCGTGGCCATGTCGCCGTCGCGGTGGATCTCGACAATGCGATGGGTGACCCCGCTGCTCTCGGTCTGGATTGATACGACGTCGCCCTTGCTCAGGTCTGACACCGACGCCTCGCGCGCGAACACCAGCGCCCCGGTCCCGAACTCCGGCTCCATCGAGCCCGAACGGACGAACTGGGCACTCACCCCTAGCAGCGGGCCGGCCACGGCGACGAGCAGACAGCCGACACCCACCACCGCACCGATGGTCAGGGTGAGGTCGGCCAGCCGCTTCAACGTCGTGGACATCAGCTCACGTCCGAGGTCCCGGTCAGGGTGAAGGTCGCCGCTGCCGTCTTGCCCTGCAAGGAGCCCGGGGCGTCGTTCGCCAAGGTGACCTGGAGGCACACGTTCACGGTCGCCGTTGGCGCGATCGGTCCTTGCCGGTTGCTGACGATCGCCGTGCCGGGCGCGTTGGTGAGAGCCGCACCGGCGACCAGCTCGCTACCTCCTGTGCAGCTGGCGGTGTTGCCGGTGCCGCTGCGGGTGCCGTTGACGACGACGCGCACTCGGAGCGACCCGGCCGTGTTGTACGCCGCGGCATCCGTTCCACTCAGCCCGCCCGTCATCGTCCACTTCAGCGGCGCCGTGCCGGAGTTGCGCAGGGTGAAGACCTCGGCGGAGGAGCTACCCGGCACCATCAGAGAGCTGCCGGTCATGCTGAGCGTCGATGAGGTCACCGAGTTCAGGGTGTTGACCCGCAGGTCGATCGTCCCGGACGTGAACGTCGTGCCGCCGATGGCCACGTCGTCGGTCCAGTGCGCGTAGGTGCCGGTGGTCGCGGCCGCGAACACTAGTCCTCCCAGGCACAGCAGTGCCCGGAGCGGGCGCGACCGCGCCGACCACCAGGTCCGTGCGCGCTTCCATGAGTCACGCATGGTTCACCTCCTGCAGCGGTTGCTGCCGTCTGGTCCGTGCGGCGCCGATGAACATCAGCGCCGCGAAGCCGAAGAACGCGCCGGCCGCCGCGTAGATCCCCCACTGCCGCTGTGGGGCGGTGAGGAGGCGGTGCGCGTAGCCGAGGAAGGGCACGGCGTACCAGAGCTCGCCCTTGACCTGCACCGGCCGCACCCAGGCGGCGTCGGGCGTGTCGTTGGCGTCACCGCGGGTCTGGAAGATCCGCTCTCCGTCGTCGCCGATCCCGATCGCCACGATCCGGTGCGTTGCGACCGCCTGCTCGCCGGAATCCAGCTGGTAGGTGATCACGTCACCCACGGCCAGTTCCTCGCCCGGCGTCGGCCGCATCACGACCAACGTTCCCGGTGGCAGGTCAGGGCGCATCGAATCGGTGAGCACGGAGTACGGCGTGGCGCCACCGAGCCTGGGCACCACGACCCCGACCGTCAGCGCCACGCCCATGCCGAGGATGACCAGCCAGGCCGCAACCCGGCCGGTCATCCGCAGCCCGCGAGACATCGCCGTCCCCCGCGTCTGTCCGGTCAGGCCGCGTCGTGCGTCTGGGTGGCCGTGATGGTCACGTCCTCCAGAGCAGCCGACAGCCCGTTGGGCGTCACGTTGGAAGCGTTGGTCGCGCCCGAACCGAAGGTGACCGTGACCGTGGCGGTCACCGTCTCGTCCGCGTCCACCACGGCTCCGTCGACGATTGCGTGGTTGTCGGCGTCCTCGAACACTGCCGAGACCGTAAGGGCCGAGGTCAGCGCGTTGCTAGCCGTCCAGCCAGGCGTCGCGGTGTCGAGCGTGACGCCGAGGTGCTCGCCCACTCCCTCGACCGTGAACTCGCAGGTCTTGGTGAGAGTGTCACCGGGCACGATGCGCTGCGAGCCGTAGGTCGCGCCGCCGTCGAGCGTCCACACGGCGGCGCCGCAGGTGTCGCCGGTGAGCTGCAGGTGGCCGCTCCCGAACGTTTCTCCATCGATGTTGGTGCCGTCGGTCCAGTAGGCCAACGACCCGGCCCAACCCAGCAGCAGGACGCCACCGCATGCGGCAGCGAGGGCACCTTTAGTGCTCTTGTTCATTTCGTCCCCCAAAATTCACTTGTACATGGCCGTCCCGAGCCGTGATCTTGACCCGGGTCCAGGCCGGGTCAATGACCATCTAAGGGGCCGGAACCGCCTGTGGACGACGGAATCGCGCGCGTACGGTCCGAAATGACTACGAGAACGAACCTCTTGGAGGAACGGCGCTGCGGCGGCTACCAGCCGCGCTCGGCCAGCCGGTGCGGCTGGGGGATGTCCTCGACGTTGATGCCGACCATCGCCTCGCCCAGCCCGCGGGACACCTTGGCCACCATCGCGGGGTCGTCGTGGAATGTCGTGGCCTTGACGATCGCCTCGGCCCGCTGCGCGGGGTTGCCCGACTTGAAGATGCCGGACCCCACGAAGACACCCTCGGCGCCCAGCTGCATCATCATCGCCGCGTCGGCCGGGGTCGCGATGCCACCGGCCGTGAACAACACGACCGGGAGCGTGCCGCTCTCGGCGACCTCCTTGACCAGCGCGTACGGCGCCTGGAGCTCCTTGGCCGCGACGTACAGCTCGTCACCCTCGAGCGCAGCCAGCCGACGGATCTCCCGACGAATGGTGCGCATGTGGGTCACCGCGTTGGACACGTCGCCGGTGCCGGCCTCGCCCTTGGAGCGGATCATCGCCGCGCCCTCGGTGATCCGGCGCAGCGCCTCACCCAGGTTGGTGGCTCCGCACACGAACGGGACGGTGAACGCCCACTTGTCGATGTGGTTCTCGTAGTCGGCCGGCGTCAGCACCTCGGACTCGTCGACGTAGTCGACGCCCAGGCTCTGCAGCACCTGCGCCTCGGCGAAGTGGCCGATCCGGGCCTTGGCCATCACCGGGATCGAGACCGCCTCGATGATCCCGTCGATCATGTCCGGGTCGCTCATCCGGCTGACCCCACCCTGAGCGCGGATGTCGGCGGGTACCCGCTCCAGCGCCATCACCGCCACCGCACCGGCGTCCTCGGCGATCTTCGCCTGCTCGGCCGTGACGACGTCCATGATCACGCCGCCCTTGAGCATCTCGGCCATGCCACGCTTCACGCGCGTGGTGCCGGTGGTGCTGGCCTCGGTGCCGGTGGTCTGCTCGGGGGTCTCTGCCATGTGCCAATCGTACGGCGGTCAGGCCGCCGACCCGGCATCGGCAGCGGCCTCCTCGGCCGCCACCTGCCGGTAGACCTTGAGCACCCGGAACCCCACCGTGTAGGTGCTGGCGAAGGCGAGCGCCCAGAGCGTGACGTACATCAGGATCGGCAGGTCGAAGATCGCGGCTAAACCGGTCATCACCAGGATCGAGACCAGCCGGTCGGCCCGCTCGGCGATACCGCCCTTCGCTTCCAGTCCGAGCGACTCGGCCTTGGCTCGGGCGTACGACGTCACCGCGCCGGTCACCAGGTTGAAGAGGCAGAGGCAGAGGTAGAGGTAGCTGTCGCCGGGTCCGGCGAAGTAGAGCGCCAGGCCGCCGAAGATCGCGCCGTCGCCGAGCCGGTCCAGCGTCGAGTCCCAGAACGACCCGAACTTGCCGGTGTTGCCGGTCAGTCGGGCCATGTAGCCGTCGATCAGGTCGCTGAACACGAACGCCGTGATCACCAGGACGCCGATCAGCAGCTCGCCCCTCGGGAAGAACACCAGCGCTCCGGTGACCACCCCGACGGTGCCGAAGAACGTGACCATGTTGGGGGTCACGCCGAGCCGGATCAGCAGGTGGGCGACGGGCTTCCAGACGTTGGTCCAGAAGGCGCGGAATCTCTCGAGCATGGTGGCCCGAAGGCTATCGGTCGGCGGGCCGCGGACTCGACCCGGCGTAGCATCGCCACACGGGGCCGTTCAGGCAACCCGCAACAAGGGATCCCAGATGAGCGACAAGTCGCCGCGACAGTCCATGTCCAAGAAGTCCCAGGAAATCCATCAAGGAAAAGCGCGCCGAAAAACGCGGCAAGGCCTCCGCCTCGGATGCCGGATCGATGGAGAGGCTGACGGAGAAGAAGCGCTAGGCGTCGCCCCAATCGCCGCCTGAGGTTCGACGACCGGCCTAGGCCGGTTGCCCGCAAGGACTTGACGTATCTGCGCGCGCGCAGCATTCTACCTAACTATGTTAGGTACTCCGAAGCGCGATAGGGTAGCCGAACGGCGTGCGGCTACGAGGCGAGAGATCCTCGACGCCGCCTGGGCGCTCGCTCGAGAGTTGGGCCTGACCCAGATCACGTTGCGCGACGTCGCGGACCGGGTGGGCATGCAAGCCCCGTCGCTCTACGGCCACTTCGCTTCCAAGATGGCGATCTACGACGCGATGTTCGGCGAGGCCTGGAGCGAGTACGAGGCAACCCTCGACCAGCTGGACGGGAAGGTCGCCGAGCTGGAGGCCAGCGACCCGCGCGCCGCCATGTACCTGGTCTCACGTCAGTTCTATGACTTCTCGGTGGCCGACCACCCGCGCTACCAACTGATGAACGAGCGGATCGTCCCGGGCTTCGAACCCAGTCCCGAGTCCTATGCCCCATCGGTCCGCGTCATGGAGCGGGGACGTCGCCGGGTGATGGACCTGGGGGACATCTCGGACGCGGACTTCACGATCTGGGTGTCGATCCTCGGCGGCCTGATCAACCAGCACTTCGCGAACGACCCTGGCGGCACCCGCATCACCGCTCTGCTCGCCCGGGCCGTCGACATGTGGGCCGACGCCGTCGGCCTTCCCGACAAGGCGTCACCCTCATCACCTCACCGGAGCACGAGATGAGCACCACGACCCCCAACCTGGACGTCCCTGTGCGGCCGCGCATCCCCCGGCCCCTCGCCATGCGGCTCGCCGAGACCGAGTACGCCCGCATGGCCGACACCCTGGCCGCCCTTGGCCCCGACGACTGGACCCGCCCGACGGACTGCACTCTTTGGGACGTCCGCCAGCTCGCCTGCCACATGGTCGGCATGGCGCACATGGTGACCACGCCGCTCGAGATGCGTCGGCAGTCGCGCAAGGCCGAGGCCGACGCCGAGGCGCCAAGGGCGTGGACCTGCTGACCGCACTGACCGGTCTCCAGGTCAGCGAGCGCGCCGACTGGACGACCGACGACATCGTCGAAGGCGCAAGGAAGGTCGGGCCAAAGGCGCTTCGGGGCCGGCGCCTCACCCCGGGGTTCATGCGGAAGCGGCCGTTCCCGAACCCGCAGCACGTGAACGGTCGTGACGAGAGCTGGACGATCGGCTTCCTCAGCGACGTCATCCTCACCCGCGACCCGTGGATGCACCGGATGGACATCGCCAAGGCCCTGAGCAAGCAGCCGTTGCTGACCGCTGACCACGACGGCGCGATCGTCGCGGATGTGGTCGCCGAGTGGGCCGAGCGCCACGGCCGTCCCTACTCCCTCACCCTGACTGGACCAGCCGGCGGTTCGTGGACAACCGGCGAGGGCGGCCCCACCATCGAGATGGATGCGATCGAGTTCTGCCGAGTTGTCTCGGGACGCGGCCCCGTCGAAGGGCTCCTGCAAACGCAGGTCCCCTTCTGATCCCGAGAGGTACTGACATGGAGAAGCACAAGGTCGGCACGGACGTCACGGTGCTCAGTGACTACGCGGAGATACCGGGCATCGGCTGCCTCGCGGTGAACACGTTCGTGTTGCACGCGGAGCAACCCCTGGTCATCGACACCGGGCTGAGCAACGCGGACAAGGACTTCGTCGGCGAGCTGTCCGAAGTGATCGACCCGCAGGACGTCCGCTGGATCTGGATCACCCACCCGGACCGAGACCACACCGGCGGCCTCTGGAAGCTGCTCGAGGCGGCCCCCAACGCACGACTGGTCACCACGTTCATCGGGGTCGGCATCATGTCGACGGAGTGGACGGTCCCGATGGACCGTGTCTACCTGCTCAACCCGGGCCAGAGGCTGGACCTCGGGGACCGCACGGTGACGGGCTACCGGCCGCCGCTGTTCGACAACCCGGCGACGGTCGGCCTGCTCGACGACAAGACCGGGACGCTGTTCGCCTCGGACTGCTTCGGCGGCCCGATGACCTCCCCCGAGCTCGCCTGCGGGCCCGACGCACGCGCTGTTCCGGGCGAGGACCTCCGCGCCGCCCAGCTGTTGTGGGCGGCCATCGACAGCCCCTGGGTGCTGAACGTCGACGCCAACAAGTTCGCGGCCTCGGTGAACGCCTTCCGCGGGCTCGACCCCTCGGCGATCCTCAGCACCCACCTGCCGCCGGCAGTGGGGATGAACGACGCGATGTTCGCGGCGCTCGACGAGGCTCCGAGCGCGCCCGAGTTCGTGGGACCGGACCAGGAGGCGCTCGAGGCGCTGCTGGCGACGTTCGAGCCCGAGCCCGTCTAGGAGTCCTGCCAGGCCTCCGCGAGGAGGCTCCGGGTGTCGGAGAGCAGCTCGGGCAGGGTCTTGGTGCGGCCGATGATCGGCATGAAGTTCTGGTCACCGGGCCAGCGGGGTACGACGTGCTGGTGCAGGTGGGCGGCGATGCCGGCGCCGGCGATGTGGCCCTGGTTCATCCCGAGGTTGAACCCGCCCGCCCCCGACACCGCCCGGATCACCCGCATCGCGGTCCGGGTCAGGTCGGCGATGTCAGCCACCTCGGCCTGGGTGGCGTCGGTGTAGTCGGCGACATGCCGGTAGGGGCACACCATCAGGTGGCCCGGCGAGTAGGGATAGAGGTTCAGCACGGCGTACGCGAGCTCGCCCCGGTGCACCACCAGCCCGTAGTCGTCGTCCATCTTCGGCACCTGGCAGAAGGGACACTCCCCCGCGCTCTCGTCGACCGGCTTGTTCTCACCGCGGATGTAGGCCATCCGGTGCGGTGTCCACAGCCGGTCGAGGTCGTCGGGCTCGCCCACGCCGTGCTGGCGAACGCCGTCGCTCACGTCCCTGTCTCCCAGTCCGTGGGCGGCGAACATCGACTCCACACTGACGTGCGGGTCGAGCTCGATGCCGAGGCGTCGCGCATGCCCGTCGATGATGTGCCAGACCGAGTCGCTGACCAGCTTGACGAACGTATCGGTGTCGGGACGCCGCTCCGTGCGCGCCAGCCATCGACGGGTAGCGCTGAACACCGCGCCCACCAGACCGAAGACGAGCGGGTCCAGCGAGTCGGCGTCGTCGGAGCCCAGCTCCACCCCGAGCTGCGCGGCGCCGAGGCTGATCAGCTCCTCGACCTGACGGGCGATCTGCACGACCGCGACCTCGAGCGCGCTGGATCCGGAGGCACCGGGCACGTCGTGCTCGGCGAACCGGTGCAGGCTCGGGTGGGCGACCGTCCAGTGCACGTAGGTGCCGACGATCCGTTGGATGATCTCCTCGATCGTGCCGTCGAGAGTGACCTCGGGCAGCAGCTCACCGGCCAGCATCTCGAGGACCGCGGCCTGCACGGCCTGGTCGAGGTCGGCGCGGTCGGAGAAGTGCCGGTAGACGACGGTCCGGCTCAGCCCGGCCCGCTGGGCGATCTGCTGGACGTGGATCTCCTCGCCCGGCTCGGCGTCCTCGAGCACGGCGATCGCGGCGTCCAGGATGGTGCGGCGCCGGGCCTGGTTGTGCTTGTCCCACCGCAGCTGCCGCCCGTCGGGTCGGCCGCGCTCGGTGGACGCCATCTCAACCCCGCTTCTGCCTTCGTCTGCGTGCAGAACTGTAACCGGGGTGAGCGCTCCCATCGCGGGCCACCCGGCTCAGCTCCGCGGGGTCCACAAGCTTGAGCCGCGGCCGTCCCCGCTGCATCCCGCGGCGGCGCTCCTCGTGGTCGATCGCCCGCCAGCCGGTCGTCCCGATCAGGGCGACGCCGCGCGACTCCAGCGTGGTGGCGAGATCGTCGCGGGTGCGCGTGGGTGCGGGGAGAGCGCCGGCGTCGATGTCGTCGAGCATCCGCTCGACGGTCTCCTGTGCGCACGACCTGTTGGTTCCGATGAAGCCGGTGGGGCCGCGCTTGACCCAGCCGGCGACGTAGACACCGGGCCGCACCCGGCCCCGGTCGTTCGGAACCGTGCCCGCGGCCGGGTCGTAGGGAAGGTCCGCGACCGGCTCACCGTGGTAGCCGATCGCGCGGAGCAGCAGACCGCACTCGATGACGTCGAACGAGCCGTCGCGCGCGACCTCCACGCCGGTGACCCGCTCGGCGCCGAGGATGCGTTCCGGGGTGGTCCGGAACCGGAGCGCCAACGTGGGCCGCCCCTCGACCCGAGGCCGGGCCGCGAGCTCGGCGACCAGCCGCAGCTTCGCGGTGTCGCCGGCGATCGCCTCGCCGCCGGTGTCGACCTCGATGTTGAGGTCCTCGATGCCCGCCAGCCCGACCAGCTCGGGGACGGTGAAAGCAGCGTCGGCAGGACCGCGGCGGCCGAGCACCACCACCTCGCGCACGCGGCCGCGGCTCAGCGTGGCCCAGGGCAGGGCGGCGATGTCGGTCATGGCGAGGTCCTCAGGATCGGTCGTGAGGATCCGGGCCACGTCGAGCGCGACGTTGCCGTTGCCGACGACCACCACTCGTTCGTGGTGCAGCGGGACGTGCAGGTCCTGCTTGTCCGGGTGGCCGTTGTACCAGCCCACCAGGTCCGTGGCGGAGACCGAGCCGGGCAGGTCCTCCCCCGGGATCCCGAGCCGGCGGTTGTTCGCCGCACCCACGGCGTACACGATGCCGTCGTAGTGGCAGGCCAGCTCGTCGTGGGTGACATCGCGGCCGACCTCGACGCCGAGCAGGTAGCGGAACCCCGGCTCACGCTCGATCGCCTCGAACAGCGTGGTCACCTGCTTGGTGGCCTGGTGGTCGGGCGCCACTCCCGCGCGCACGAGTCCGTACGGCGTCGGCAGCCGGTCGATCACGTCGACCGTCACCTCGGGGTGCCGGAGCAGCTCGTCGGCGACGTACATGCCGGCCGGGCCGGAGCCGACCACGGCGAACCGGAGCGGCCCGCGCCGGGTGAGCCGACGCTGGCGCGGCACCAGGGCCAGCGGCGTGCGGTCGGGGTGCGGGAACGCGTCGTAGTACTCCGCGTTGAGCGCCACGAACGGCTCCTGCTGGGGCGTCAGCGCCGTGTGCGGCTGGATCGCGTCCACCGGGCACGCCGTCAGGCAGGCCCCGCAGTCGACGCACGATCGCGCGTCGACGTAGAGCATCTCGGTCTCGGCGAAGCCGGGCTCGCCGGGAGCGGGGTGGATGCAGTTGACCGGGCACGCGACCAAGCAGGAGGCGTCGGCGCAGCACGACTGCGTGACGACGTACGGCATGTGAATCCCGGCTGCTCAGGCGGCAGCGGACGCGGGCTCGCTGCGGTAGCGCGAGGACCGGCCGTCGATCTTCATCAGCTTCCACACCCGCCGGGAGACCGGGTTCATCATCTGCGTCTCCTCGGCAAGCATCCGCACATCGCCGAACAGGTCGCGCAGCACCTTCCGTGACGCGGGCAGGTCCCAGTAGAGGTCCTTCACCACGCGGCGCGGGATGCCCATGTCCTTTCGGGCCCGGCGGCTCGGCACCAGGATCTCGTCGCAGAGCCACCGCATGATCACCGGCACCGCGACGGAGAGGACAGCGCGCTCGTGCCGCTTCAGCCGCGGCGCCTTGTGCTGGAGGTACTGGTGGGCGAAGCCGATGTGTCGCGCCTCCTCGGCGACGTGGATCTGCATGATCCGCTGCAGCAGAGGGTGCATCTCGTCGCCGGCACGAAGTATCGACTTCTGCACGTGGTCGATCGGCTCCTCGCCCGCCAGCACGCCGTAAAAGAAGCCGAACGGGACGATCCGGGCGGCCATCGGCAGCACCGGGCCGACGGTTCGGAAGAACCGGCTGCCGCCGGGCACGTCCTGCCCGGAGCGGTTCACGAACTCCTGGAACATCTGGGTGTGGTGGCACTCCTCTGTGGCCTCGTGCGTGGTGTAGCGGAACTCCGGTGAGCCGTTGGGCAGCCGGAACGCGTAGTTCATCAGCCCCGCGATCAGGATCTGCTCGAACTGCAGGCCGACCTTGGTGACGTTGGCCTGGCGATAGAGCCCGACCCGGATCTGCTCCTCCTTGGGCAGCGCCTGGTACCACGGGTGCCGGCCGAGAACATCCGCCTCCGGCAGGATCCAACGCTCGTCGGTCGGGTCGATCGCGAAGTCCGGGTGGTCCCAGTCGATGTCCAGGAACGCGTCGAAGTGCTGATGCACCGATGCCTCCGACAGAGTGCGCAGGCGGTCTGCGTAGGTCTGGCCGGTCTCGTGGAGTGCGGTCATGGAACCGAGGTTAGTGAGACTCCGCGTCACATGTAAAGAGTGACCGCGACGTTACGTCGCAGTAATCTCGGTGGTTGAGGTGCGAGGAGCGCCAGCGACGAGCCTCGAGACCACAACCCGCCAGTGATGATGGTTTCGAGGCTCGCAAGCTCGCACCTCAACCACCGAGGCGCGCGGGGAAGCCTCCCGTTGCGACCGGGGACCAGCGCTCCGGGGTGATCCGGAGTAGCGACTTGCCCTGGTCGCGCATGGCCTGCCGGTACTCGTCCCAGTCGGGGTGCTCGCCCGAGATGCAGCGGTAGTAGTCGACCAACGGCTCCACGGAGTCCGGCGGGTCGATCACCTCGCAGGCACCGTCGACCTGCACCCACTCGTCGTCGTACTCGTCGGAGAGAACGAGGACGCTGACCTGAGCGTCGCGGCGGGCGTTGCGGGCCTTGACCCGGTCGGGGTACGTCGAGATCACGATCCGGCCCTGGTCGTCGACTCCCCCGGTGACCGGGGATGCCTGCGGGCGGCCGTCACGTCGCGCGGTGATGACGACCATCCGGTGCCGCGGCCGGACGAAGTCCAGCAGGGCTTCACGGTCGACCTCGGTGGTGGTGGCGATACGTCGGGGCATGCGTCCACCCCATCACGCCGGACAAGCCCCGCTCAGACCTGCTTCTCCCACACCGACACGTGAGCTTCGCTTTCGGGGGTGAACGGGCTGCGGTCCCACCAGGCCCAGCGCTCCCGGAGCCTCAGGCCGGCGATCCGGCTCATCAGGTCGAGCTCGGAAAGGAACGCGAAGCGGAACGGGATGGACCTGCGCCGGTAGCGACCGTCGTCCTCGCGCGTGTAGTGGTGGGAGAACATCTGCTGGGTCGCGGTGTCGTACTCGTCCACGCCGAGGTGGTCGTCGCCGTGGTGGAAGACCCGGTACCGCTCGCCTGACCGGACCCCCGGAACGCCACCCTCGATCACGAAGCAGCCGCCGGGTCTGAGGTGCGCGGCTGCGTTCTCGAAACAGGCGACCTGGGCCTCCTGGCTGGTCAGGTTGCCGAACGTGTTGAACACCAGGTAGACGACGTCGAACGTGCCGTCCACGCGCGCACTGGCGATGTCACCGATCGTGACGGGTATGTCAGCGCCACCAGGCTTCGCGCGCAGCTGCTCGACCATCGACTCGGACAGGTCGATCCCGTGTACGTCGATGCCCCGCGCCCGCAGCGGAAGCGCGACCCGACCGGTGCCGATCGCTAGCTCGAGGGCCCTCCCGCCCGTCCCCGCTAGGTCGGCGAGGAAACCCGTCTCGGCGTCCAGCCAGGCAGCGCCGAAGCGTTCGGAGTCGTCGTCGTAGCTTGGGGCGACATCTGCGCCGAAGTAGTCGTGGACCATTCGATCGACCGTGTCACGTAGCGCGGGCAACATCCAACGATTTGATGGTGGTCAAACCTGCTCGCGCGAATCCACCGCAGCGACGACCCGCTGGATGGCCTCGTCGATGGGTACCCCGTTGTCCTGGTGCCCGTCGCGGTAGCGGAACGACACCGCCCCCGCCTCCATGTCGTGGTCGCCCGCGATCACCATGAACGGCACCTTCTGGACCTGTGCGTTGCGGATCTTCTTCTGCATCCGGTCGTCGGAGTCGTCGACCTCGACCCGCAGCCCGGCGGCGCGCATCCGCTGCGCGACGTCGGAGAGGTAGTCGTTGTGCCGGTCGGCGATCGGGATCCCCTGCACCTGCACCGGTGCCAGCCACGGCGGGAAGGCGCCGGCGTAGTGCTCGACGAGGAGACCGTAGAACCGCTCTAGGGAGCCGAACTTGGCGGAGTGGATCATCACCGGCTGCTGCCGCGAGCCGTCGGCTGCTTGGTACTCGAGCTCGAAACCGGCCGGCTGGTTGAAGTCGTACTGGATCGTCGACATCTGCCAGGTGCGGCCGATGGCGTCCCGCGCCTGCACGGAGATCTTCGGGCCGTAGAACGCGGCGCCACCCGGGTCGGGCACCAGCTCCAGGCCGGTATCGGCGGCGGCGTCTTCGAGCACCTTGGTCGCCACCGCCCATTGCTCGTCGGAGCCCATGAACTTGTCCTTGGCGTCGTCGCGGGTCGACAGCTCCAGGTAGAAGTCGTCGAGCCCGAAGTCGCGGAACAGGCCGAGACAGAAGTTGAGTAGGTGCTTGACCTCGTCGGCCGCCTGCTCGGGCGTGCAGTATGAGTGGGAGTCGTCCTGAGTCAGCCCCCGGACCCTGGTCAGGCCGTGCACCACGCCCGACTTCTCGAACCGGTAGACGGTGCCGAACTCGAACAGCCGCAGTGGCAGCTCGCGGTAGGACCGCCCGCGCGACCGGTAGATCAAGTTGTGCATCGGGCAGTTCATCGCCTTGAGGTAGTAGTTCGAGCCCTCCATCTCGATGGGCGGGAACATCGTGTCGGCGAAGTACGGCAGGTGCCCGGAGGTGTGGAACAGCCCCTCCTTGCTGATGTGCGGGCTGCCGACGTACGAGAAGCCCTCCTCGATGTGCCGCCGGCGGACGTAGTCCTCCATCTCCCGCTTGATCACACCGCCCTTGGGGTGGAAGACGGCGAGGCCGGAGCCGATCTCGTCGGGGAAGCTGAACAGGTCGAGGTCGCGGCCGATCCTGCGGTGGTCGCGGCGCTCCGCCTCCTCGATCCGGTGCAGGTGTTCCTCGAGCGCCTCCTTGGACTCCCAGGCGGTGCCGTAGATCCGCTGCAGCTGCTTGTTGTTCTCGTCGCCGCGCCAGTACGCCGCGGCAGACCGCATCAGCTTGAACGCCGGGATCCGCTTCGTGGTGGGCAGGTGCGGGCCGCGGCACAGGTCGCTCCAGGCGACCTCGCCGTCGCGCCGGATGTTGTCGTAGATGGTGAGCTCGCCGGCGCCGACCTCGACGGCTGCGCCCTCGACGGCTTCGGTGGTCGAGCCCGTCGAGGCCCCGCCGCCCTTGAGCCCGATCAGCTCGATCTTGTAGGGCTCCTCCTGGAGCTCGTTGATCGCGTCGGCGTCGGTGGTGACCCGGCGGGAGAAGCGCTGCCCCTCCTTGATGATCTTCCGCATCCGGGTCTCGATCTTGTCGAGGTCCTCGGGCACGAACGGGGTCTCGACGTCGAAGTCGTAGTAGAAGCCGTTCTCGATCGGCGGGCCGATGCCGAGGCGGGCGTCCGGGAACAGGTCCTGCACGGCCTGGGCCATCACGTGTGCAGTGGAGTGCCGCAGGATGTCGTGGCCGTCGGGGCTGTCGATTGAGACCGACTCGACCTCGTCGCCGTCCGCGAGCTCGTAGGCGAGGTCCTTCAGCGCGCCGCCCACCCGGGCCGCGATCACTTCCGCGTCGTCCTTGAACAGCTCCCACGCCTTGGTGCCTGACGTGACCGCCTGCTCCGCGCGCTCGCCGGCGTGGCTGCGGACGATCTTGATGTCGGACACGAATGCTCCTCAGGCGGGGATGGTGGGCCGAGGATCGATCGTAACGACCGGGCACCGGCTCGCGCGCAGCGGTTTCTCACCGATGAGTCTGCGTGGCCCACAGAGTCGGACCGGCATGGATGAACTCACTCGCAGGGCCAGGGCGGTGCTGGACACCAACCGGTACGTCGTACTGGGCACGATCGACGCCGACGACCGCCCGCGCGTCTCGCCGGTCTACTTCAACCACTCGGACTACAGCGACTTCTACTGGGTGTCGTCCCCCGACTCCCACCACTCCCGCAACATCGCGGCCCGATCGCGAATCTCGTTCGTGGTGTTCGACTCCAGCGTGACCCCGGCGGAGGGCCCGCAGGCCGTGTACGTCGACGCGGACGCCACCGAGGTCCCGGAGGGTGAGCTGGCCGCCGAGTGCGCGCGTGCGTTCGCGCATCTCCACGGCGACGGGGCGCGGGCGTTCGCCCCCGAGGAGCTGAGCGGCGACGGGGACCTGCGGCTGTACCGAGCGCGGGCGACGCGGCACCAGCTGCACGTGCGGGGCAGCGATCCGGAATACGGGACCGGGATCGACCACCGGGAGACCGTGACTGTCTGAGAAAGCGGTTGCCCCGCAGCGTGCGCGGATGAGGGTGGGCGATACTGGGTTCGAACCAGTGACCTCTTCGGTGTGAACGAAGCGCGCTACCACTGCGCCAATCGCCCTCGGGATGCGGTCGCAGACTCTAACTCATCGGCGGCACCGACTCACATTCCGCCCGATTCGTGGCAATCGGCAACCTCAGGGCCGGGTTTCGCGTCAGACCTGTTGTTATGGCCCGTCTCACTAGGAGCCGGTGCCTATATCTCGGCCGGAGGGGACCATGTCGCAACAGGATGCCGCCCGCGCGGTGACCCAGGAGATCGCGCTGGGGTGCGAGGACGAGCTCGGGCGCCCGCTGACCTTCATCTCCTCCTTCGGTTACGACCCGACGGACCCGTACGCCGTATGGCTCACGTTCCACATCCCGGGCGGCGACGTGCACTGGGTGCTGGCCCGCTCGCTGCTCGCCCAGGGCATCGACGAGCCCACCGGTGAAGGTGACGTCTGCCTGTGGCCGAACCTGGACCCCGACGGCCGCGCCGTGGTCTCCATGGACTTCCACTCCCCTGAAGGTCGCCTCGTCGTCGAGGCCCGCACCTCCGACGTCTACCAGTTCCTGGCCCGCACCTGGGTCGCCGTACCTCCCGGCAGCGAGGGCGAGAACGTCGACCTGGACCAGCTCGTCGAGGAGCTGCTCGCGGGCTAGAACCCCAGCAGCTCCGGCTCGCGCTCGCGCCAGGCCTCGGCGGCGGCGGTGGTGATCGGGCCCGGGGCGATGAGGGGGCGGTCGTCCCAGCGGTGCACGGCCTGTACGTCGCGTGTGGTCGACGCCAGGAACACCTCACTCGCCTGGGCGATCACCCCGATCGGCTCGTCGACCTCCCGGCCGCCGTACCACTCGAGGATCAGCCTGCGGGTGACGCCCGCGAGGCAGCCGCTGTCCAGCGTGGGCGTGCGCAGCTCGCCGTCCACGACGTAGAACACGTTCGAGCCGGTGCCCTCGCACAGGTGGCCGGCGAGATTGGCGAAGATCGCCTCGGAGGCGCCGTGGCGCTCGGCCTCGGCGAGCGCGACGACGTTCTCGGCGTACGACGTGGTCTTGAGCCCGGCCAGCGCACCCCGCTCGTTGCGGGGCCAGGGCATCGTGGCCACCGCGGTCGTCGCCGCGAACGGGCTCAGCGGCGCCGCCACCACGACCAGTGTCGGTGGCTTGTCGCCGCGGCCCGAGCCGAGGGGTGCCGGGCCGCCGGTGTAGGTGATCCGGATCCGGCCCAGCGGGAGGTCCTGGTCGCGGACCACGGCCTCGACGCCGCGGCGTACCACCTCCTCGTCGACCTCCGGAAGACCGAGGCCCGACGCCGATCTCGCCAACCGCTGCAGGTGCAGATCCAGTGCGAACGGGAGCCCGTCGATCACCTTGATCGCCTCGAACACTCCGTCGCCCACCGTGAACCCGTGGTCGGTCACCGAGATCGCGGGTCCGGTCGGTTCGGGCAGGAGCTGTCCGTCGATCCAGGCGCGCATGACTTCACCCTATGAGTACGGCGTGGCCGGTTTTGGAGGGCCTCCCGGCATCGGGTACGGTTCTCACGCACATCAGGGGCAACCCGATGTCGCAGGCGGACGTAGCTCAGTTGGTAGAGCGCAACCTTGCCAAGGTTGAGGTCGCGAGTTCGAGCCTCGTCGTCCGCTCGGAGAGGTCAGTGTCACGGCTGCATCAAACCGTCGGGGCCTCGATGGTGGGTTGGCCGAGAGGCGAGGCAACGGACTGCAAATCCGTGTACACGGGTTCAAATCCCGTACCCACCTCCACACACGGACAACTTCATCCGCAACACCCTCGGGCGATTGGCGCAGTGGTAGCGCGCTTCCTTGACACGGAAGAGGTGGAGGGCCTCCCGGCATCGGGTACGGTTCTCACGCACATCAGGGGCAACCCGATGTTGCAGGCGGACGTAGCTCAGTTGGTAGAGCGCAACCTTGCCAAGGTTGAGGTCGCGAGTTCGAGCCTCGTTGTCCGCTCGGAGAGGTCAGTGTCACGGCCAGACCGGCATCGATGGTGGGTTGGCCGAGAGGCGAGGCAACGGACTGCAAATCCGTGTACACGGGTTCAAATCCCGTACCCACCTCCACACACGGACAACTTCATCCGCAACACCCTCGGGCGATTGGCGCAGTGGTAGCGCGCTTCCTTGACACGGAAGAGGTCACTGGTTCAAACCCAGTATCGCCCACCACGTTTCTGCAGGTCAGAGGCGGATTTCACAAGGGCACTTTCTGATGGGGAACATTCGGGGAACAGATATTCCCGAAGTTCCCCGTCCCTCAGTGACACTGTTTCCTCACCCGTCACCGCGCATCCCGCCCTTGGAATCTTGTCCGCGGCATTGCTCCGGTGGTTGAGGAGGGCGCGCAACGCCGTCTCGAAACCACATTCGCGCCGGCGGAGTCAGCGCCTTCATAGTCCAAGACGTGTACGTGGCAACCGAATCGGCTGGGGCCGCTGGACAGGAGACGTTCCGGCCCGACGTCAGACCAATTCGTCACTTGAGGGACCGCCGAGCATGTCAGCGGTCGTGTCAGTCTCGCGTGCTTCCGAGTCTGCATCGCCGCGGGTGCCCCTAACCGCCATCCAAGTCACGAGTCGCACTTCGTGCTCCTCGATGTCGGGGAGCGGCTCGCGCGGCGGCGGTGCGGTGATGCCGGCCTCGTCGAGCACCTCAGTCACCAGCCCGATGCGCTCCTCGTCGGTGCGCCCCTGGTTGAGGGCTCCGCGCACCTGGCGCGAGACCTTGGCCGATGGGAACGCTGCGCAGCCGGTTGGCGAGCGCGATCTGCGCGTCCTTGCCGAGGTAGCTGCCCTTCGCGAATGACGAGTGCGTAGGCGTCCCGGAATGAGAGCGGCAGATCGGGCTGGAACGCGTTGGGGTCGGTGAGCTCCTTCCAGGCCGTGTAGACGCTGTCGCGCGCGACCTCCCAGGCGTCGAACGCCTTGTCGTAGACGTCCTCGGGGAGCCACCGCTCGGCCGTGGCGTTCTCCGGGTCGCCGACGCGCAGCGAGATGAGGGTGTCGGACGAGACGATCGGGAGCACCGTCCTCGCTGCGACGCTGATGCGACCAGTCGTCGGTGCGTCGGGACGTAGCGGAACCAGGGCTTGGGGCTGGTGCCGATCTTGATGCAGAAGACGTAGCCGTTGCCGTGCACGACCGGGTTCACGAAGCCGCTGCCCGATCCGTACGGAAGGCTCAGGACGTCGGCCTTCGTCAGACGGCTCCATGTTGAAGGCGCCGAAGAGCCGACGGCGGTACTCCTCGCCCGAGAGGGACGCACTGGAGCCGCCGGCGTCGAGGAGCTTCTCGAACTCGTCGATCACCTGGTCGTCGGCGAGGTTGACCTCGTGGCCCGGCCCGCGGCCCGGGAAGCACCTCGCCGGCACCCACCGCGGCGTCAGCAAGGGCGAGCTTCGCCTCCAGGCGGGCTTCGAGCTCCAGCAGGGCATCGAGGCGCTCCGCCGGGAAGAAGAGTCCGAGGTAGACGTAGTCGTGCTTGGAGCCGATGCGGTCGACACGACCGTGCCGCTGCACGATGCGCATCGGGTTCCACGGCAGGTCGTAGTTGATCATCTGACCGGCCTGCTGGAGGTTCACGCCCTCGGCGAGCACGTCGGTCGTGAACAGGATGTCGAACTCGTCCTTGGCGGTCGGCTCGCCCGCTGCGTTCCGCGGGCCGGCGGTCTGCGGCGCGAAGCCGGCGATGGTCGAAGCGCGCCCGCCCTGGTCGACGCCGCCGCTGGCACCGCGCTCGTGCGTCTTCGCGTACGAGCCCATGATCGGCGGAGCGACCCGGTCCCTGTAGTCCGCCAGCGGCGAACCGGCGGGAGCCGCCTTGATCGCCTCCACGACCGCTTCGTGGATCGGGATGATCGTGTCGGTGAAGGCCGAGAAGATGATCACCTTGCGGCGGTCGCGCGTGCGAAAGGCCGCGCGGGTCGACGCGCTGCGCCTCCTTGGCGATCTGGGTCAGTTCCTCGATCAGCTTCTGCACCTTCGGCTCGATCCCGTCGACCACGACCGCGGCGAGGTCACGCAGCTCGCGCAGCAGGGCGATGTCGGACTCGACGTCGGCCTTGAGCTCGGTGAGGTGGTAGCCGTCGACCGACTCGATCTGCTCGTCGTTGTCGAACTCCGCGACGAACTCATCGAGGTCGTCGGAGTCCGACGACACCCAGTCGCTGAGCGCCTCGCCCTTGAGCACGTACCCCTTGCCGAGCGCATCGAGGAACGCCTCGTGGGAGGCGATCATCTTCTCCAGGGACGCGTGCAGCGCCTGCGGGCTGGACTCCAGTCGCTTCAGCAGACCGGACCGGAGCAGGCCGGCGTTGCTGATCTGGTACTCCTGCAGGTCGTGGTCGACCGTGTACATGCTGGAGAGGTAGCGCGCGAGCATGAGCCGCTTCGGGTCGCGGCTGCGGTCCTCCCACGCACGCGGCGCGTGCGGGTCGGTCGGGTCGTCAAGCGCGTAGACCATCGCGTCGATGAGCGCCAGGCCGTCGGCGTCGAGGTCGTAGTCGATGCGACGCACCTTCGGCTGCGGGAACTTGATCGTGGTCGGCTTGCCGTCCGGCCCGATGATCAGCTCGTTCGCGTAGTGCTCCTTGACGAACTTGCGCGTACGCCGCACCGCGACCTGGTCCATCAGGTCGAAGAGGTGCTCCGGGGTGAGGTTGGCCGGGTCGATCGCCTGCGCATGCTTGATGTACTCGCGGATGCTCGGGATGCCCAGCGAGGCGAAGCGGGCGTCGTCGCGGATGAAGTACTTGATCAGCGTCTCAAGGTCGGTCAGCGAGTTGTTGACCGGCGTCGCCGTGAGCAGCACGACCTTCTTCGGGCTGCCCGCGGTGATGACTCGGTCGACCGCGCCCGACCGCTGCGCACCGGAGTTGCGGAGGTTGTGGGCCTCGTCGATGACGACGAGCGAGTAGTCCTCGATCTCCTGCAGGAAGGCGTCGATCGGCCCCTTGTCGGGGTCGAGCCGGTTGCGGACCTCCTCGTACGAGTAGACCTTCACCCATCGGCTGAAGTCGTGGGTCATCGAGGAACGGCTCCCACATCGAGGTCTTCAGCGCCGCGGGCGCGACGATCAGCACACGCTGCCGGTTGATGTTCGCGGTCCGGTAGATCACCTCACCGGCGAGGAAGGTCTTGCCGAGGCCGACCTCGTCGGCGACGAGCACACCGCCGTGCTCATCGAGCAGGCGCTCCATGCGCGCGACGCCGTCGGCCTGGAAGCGCGTGAGGTTGAGGCCGGTGCGGACGTTGGGGTTCTCGTCGGCGTCGAGGTGCTCGCCGTACAGCTCCCAGAGCATGCGCAGGTAGATCGACCACGGCGTGTGCGGGTCCCACAGACGGCCGTAGAGCTCGGCGAGGTCGTAGGGGTCGCTCAGGGACCAGAAGTGCTCGAACCACTCCCGCACCTTGCCGGCCGAACTGCGTGCCACCGCCGGTGCCGAGGTTGAGCTCGGCGTTGTGGGCGAGGCCGGCGTAGGTCATGTTCGACGAACCCGCGATCGCCGCCTGCGCGGCACCGTCCTCGACGAGGTAGGTCTTGCCGTGGAGGAAGCCGCCCGTGAAGCGGCGCACCTCGACCTTCGCGGTGCCGTCCGGGTCGACGCTGCGCAGCCACTCGACCATCCGCTTCGCCTCGGCGGTGGGCACGCGCGCGAACCCCATCGTGTCCCGCTCCGCTTCGAGCCAGGCCTGGTGATGCTGGATCGCTGCGTCTCGACGCGCGTCTTGGTCGGAGTCGCCCGACGCGATCGGCCCGCACCGACTCCGCTCCGGCTCGGCGCCCAGCAGCAGGCGCACCCGCGGCGCCGTCTCCAGCTCGTCAGCCAGCAGCGCGAACCCAGCCGGGTTGATGTACGCCGTCGCGATCGCGATGGGCGGAGCCGTCGACCTTGTTCTCGCGCAGAAGGCGGAAGAGCTCGTTGACCTTGTCGGCCACCGTGGTCGCCGCGTCGCTCGGCGAGTGGTTGGTCGCGAAGTCAGGAAGCTGGGTCATGCCTTGCCCTTCCACTCTCGGTAGTGCTTCAGGACGGCGTCGAGCCGAGGTTCGTAGTTCCAGCCACGATGGAAGGTGGCGAAGACATGCTCGACCTGGTCCTCGGTGAGCCCGTAAAGCAGGCTCACGAGTGCGTCGAGCTCTGCGATGAGGTCGTCCTTCTCAGTCGGGGTCTTCACCGATCCGACCGGGACGCCGACCTCAGCTGCCCAGTCCGCGTAGCGGTCATCGACGGCCGCGAGACGTCCCGCGAACTCGACGACGCGCTCGGCTGCGAAGCTCGCTGCGGTCGTCAGGTCGAGGGACGGGAAGCGCGTTGAGCAGACTCGAAGGTCATGTTGAACTCAACCCATCGGCGGGCATCCCAGTCGAACGGAATGCTGCGACATGACCCCAAGCAGAAACGCCTCAGCTCGGCTCGCCATCCTCGCCGGACAAGCAGATACGGGCGCCTGCGTTGACGAGCAACGTGCCGGGAGGCAGGAGGCAGGCAGATCGACGGTTCGGCTGTCGGTCGCTCGCGCGATGTCGCGGAATGCGATCCGCGGCGTGATCGCACGGGCAGCGTCTCCGGCTCGCGCACACGTTCATCCCGAAGTAGGCCGACCGACGAGTTCCGAGCTGCGCTGTCGAGCTTCGCTCGTCAGATGCGGCGAAGCACCTTCGGCTCGTCGCGTAGGCGTACGGCGTCGCCCGCGTCTGGGCTCCAGAGGTTGAAGACTCGCCCCTGTAGACGGGAATCCGGCCGCGCGCGTCGTCCAGGTCGAACTCCATGAGCGCGCTTGTCACTCGTCGCGTGCAGTCTCCCTGGACGGCCGGAACTCCCAGTCCGCTCGCGGCTGCGTCGAAGCGCGGGCTCTGCTTCATCTGCCGGAAGATCTCGGCCGACGTCGGGTCAGGGATCAGCGGGAAACGCGCGCCGTGCTCGACCACGAGACGAACTCGTCGCCAGGAACCTCGGCCAGCTCGTCCGCGCCCAGCGAGGAATTCGCTCTCGCTGCGTGAACGGGCCTGCCCAGCGAACGACGCCGTGGTCGCCGCCCTCGACGATGACGGTCAGGCCGATCGTGTACTGCGGATGCACATGTCGAAACACCCACTGCCGGTGTTCACGATGAAGCAGACGTCTGCGAACGTCGCCGTCGCCAGAACGGTCTCGCCGCCACTGCGCCAGCGCCGAGCCCGACAAGCGCGCCCGCGGCAGCACGAGCGCCGAGCGTCCACCCGCCGCAGCAGCTGCCAGTTGCGCCAAGCGAACGCCTGGTAGAGGTCGGTGTCGCCCGCGCCAAGCCCGGAACGGACCGCTCATGAGCACCGCGTCTGCATGCGCGACGCGTTCGCTCGATCTCGGCCTCAAACTCTGCTTCCAGATCCGGGCGCGACTCCCGGAACGCCGCGAGCAGTCGCATCTCTTCTCGCTTCTGCGGCATGATCCGAAGCCCAGGAAACCGAAGGCCCCACCATTGGTCGGTCTTCGACCTTGAGCTTCTCCCACGGCGGATTGCCGAGGATGACGTCGAAACCCGGATCGTCGCGCAGGAAGACCTCGGGGAACAGGTAGGGCATGTGCGCAGGCTGCAGTTCGCTCGCCGCCTCGGCGACCTCGGGCGCGCTGAGCGACCCGCTGAAGCGAGTCCTCGTCGAGGATCAGCCCCGGCTCGATCGCACCCGATGCGGGCGGCGACCGCGGCGTCGAAGATCCGCCGAGCGGTGTCAGCGGCTTCGCGCGCCTGCGCGAGCAGCCGCGCACCTTCCTCGACCTCGGCCTTGTTGGCTTCGCTCGCGTTCGCGACGTCGATCAGAAGCGTCTTCGCGGAGGCGAGCTGGTCGGTCAGGATCTCGTCGAAGAGGCTCATCTCGCCTGGCTTGCGACCCGGCTGGAGAGCGTCGAGCGCCTCGTCGATGGTGCCGATGCCGGTGAGGCTGTTGGCGTTGACGAGTCCGTGGTCGAGGTTGCTCATCGGCAGGCCGGGCACGAACGTGTGAATCCACAGCGCGAGGCGGGCGAGCTCGACGGCCATCGGGTTGATGTCGAGGCCGTAGATGCAGCGACGCGCGACCTGACGGCGCAGCAGGCCGATCTCGTCGACCTCGCTCTTGGCGACGTCGTCGGTGCCGAGCGCGTCCTTGCGCCACGCCCGCGAGTCGCAGCAGCTCCTCGGTGACGCCCGGGACCGTGTGCTCGGTGAGGAAGGTGCGCATGAGCGCTTCGATCTTGTCGACCGCCGCGACCAGGAAGTGGCCCGACCCCATCGCAAGGTCGGCGACGCGGAAGTCGAAGAACTCGCGCGCCGCCGCGGCCGCGTCGCCCTTGGCGAGGTAGTCGGCGATCTTCTCCAGGTGCGCGGTGAGCGCTGGGACGATCGAGCGCTCGATGAGGTGGTCGACGACGACCTTCGGCGTGAAGTAGGAGCCGGTCGCCTTCCGCTCACCCGATGCGGTGTGGAAGTAGACCGAGCCGGACGGCGCGTAGACCTCGTCCCCTTCTTGGCCGGCACCCACGCGCCGCTGCTGTCGACGGTCAGGTCCTGCTCGGCCAGCGAGAGCGAGCTCTCCAGCAGGCCCTCGTAGATCGTGCCGAACTCACGGACGCTCAGCGATCGGAAGTCGACCGGGCCGAGCACGCCGTCGTCGCTGACGTCGATGAGCAGACTCTTCAGCGCCGGGCCGAGCACGCTGTCGGGAAGCTCGATCTTCTTGATCAGCGCGCCCTCGGGCGAGCGCTCGGGGTCAGTCGAGAAGAGGCCGCCGTTGTAGGACGGGATCTGCCACTGCGGGTTGCCCTGGTCGATGGCGTTCCAGACCTGGACGAGGTCGAGCCAGATCGTCGAGGAGTCGCCGAACTCGTCGGACTCCGAGTCGATCAGACGACGCGCGTTGGTCTTGAGGCTGTTGGCGTCGAAGCCCTCGTTGCGGCCCGACGGGAGGAGCCCGCGGTCCTCGGCGTACGCCTGGAAGAGCAGCCGGAACAGGATGCGCAGGGTCACGCGGTAGGCCAGTCGAGAGGCCGTCGGCGTCGAGCTTCACGCCCGCGTGCTTCGCCAGCCGCTGGGCGACCTCGACCGCGAGCGGCGGCACGATCTCGTCGTAGATGCGCTCGCGGAGGCGCGCGCCGAGCTCGGTGGCGTAGCGAGCGCTGTCGCGCAGCAGCTCGTCGGCCGTGCCGTCGGCTGCCAGCGCGCTCGCGGAGAAGATCAGCGGCAGCAGTGCGGCGTACTCCGTGTCGATGGTCGAGAGGTCGACCTCGAAGAACGTCTCCGCCTGACCCTTCGAGCCGACGCCGACGCCGTCGCGGCCCGGGTACAGGCGGATCTGGTCCTTGCGCAGAACGACGAGCCACGGGACCTCCTGCCGCGCGGCGACCGCGAGACCGAACGCCACTGGCGAGAGCTGGAAGCGCTGGGTCTTGGCGTCGAAGTGCTCGGAGTCGTCGAGCAGTACCGCGACCGCGCGCGGCGGGTGACCGCCGGTCGACAGCAGCAGGGTGCCGTTCGGGCCGGGCTGCGTCTTGAAATCCGAGCGCCTCGATGAGCTGCTTGCCTGCGCAGGCCGAGCAGCGGCGCGGCCTCGCTGCCGAGCGTCTCCCAGTCAGACCGCTTCGGCACGTTGCTCGTGATGTGGTGCGTCGCGAAGAGCCCGCTGTTGGTGAAGCCCGGGAACGCCCGTCGAGTCGTTCGCCTTGCGGAAGCCGGCGAATCGCTCGGTCGCGGCCAGGACATCTGGCTCGGCGAGGACGGACTGGAGCTGACGCTCCGCCTGCTCGGCGGCGAGCTCGATCGGCTGCGCCTGCGGGTCGGGGCCGAACAGGTGGACCGTGCCGTCGTGAGACGACCGCCACGACGAGCTGGATCTGCGTCTTGCCCTTTCGCGCAGCGAACAGGTCGCGCAGCGCCTGACGCGACGGCTGCGCTGTCGCCGTCGCGACAGCCACCTGGAAGCCACCGAGGCCGAAGCGGGTCAGGGCCGAGGTAGACCTTCTCCAGAGCCACTCCGGGAGGCGCCACCTTCTCGCTCCACACGACGGCCTTGTCAGCGGTAAGGCGCACCCAATCTCCTCTGTTGCCACTTGGCGTTCTCAGCGGGGTTACCCGCGTCGAAACCTAACCACGCGCATCGTCAGAAATCTGAGGCTTGCGCCGTTTCTGATGAGACAGGATCGTGACCGAACCCAGGTGTGGTCACCTTCCCCGAGCCAACCTCACGCGAGCGCCGAAGCTCGCACACGGTCGTGTCACTGACGACGATTGACGGACTCGACGACCGCTCTCCCGAGCAGCCGCGATCCACTTCAAACCGAGCGGCACGCATGCTACGAAGGTCCGTAGATCGGTCCGCCCAGTTGGGCGGGCCGAGCGTCATTTCGGGACTCATTGACGAGTATTGACGGGCGGCGGTGCGTCGTGCACGGCGGGGTCAAGTTCTACCGCGGCAGCGCGGCCGCCGCGCGCAGCTACGTCGAGGCCGACCGCTCCCGCGTCGATGACTACTACCTCGCCGAGGGCACCGGCCTGGCCACCAGGTTCGTCGCCGAGCGCTCGACGCACGACGGGGCCACCGTCGCTGCCGCTGGCGACGTTGGACGGGCCGGCGATACGAGCGGTGGGTGGCCGGCTACGACGTCGAGACCGGTGAGCCGAAGGGCCGGTTGCGGACCGACGAGCGCGCGTTGCGGTTCGTCGAGGTGGTGGTCAACGGGCCGAAGACCTGGTCGCTGGCAGCGTCGCTGCACCCGGAGATCGCGGCCGCCTACGACGCGGCCCAGGACCGCGCGGCCGAGGAGATCATCGGCTGGCTGGCCGAGCACGCGACCACTCGGGTGGGGCCGCGGGGCCGTCAGGTGCAGGTCCCGGTCGAGCAGCTCGAGGCGGCGGTGGTGCGGCACTACACCTCCCGGGCCGGCGATCCGCACCGCCATCTGCACCTCCAGATCAACGCCCGAGTGTTCGCCCAGGGCCGGTGGCGGGGCCTGCACTCGGTCGGTGTGGTGGACAGCATCGAGGCGATCAACGGCATCGGCCACGCCGCAGTCGCCTGCGACCCGGAGTTCCGCAACGCGCTCGCGGCGCACGGCTACACCCTGGATCCGGACACCGGCGAGGTCACCCAGCTCGCTGCGTACGTCGGCGCGTTCTCCGCGCGGGCCGACGCAGATCGGCCGCAACATCGACCGCTACGAGGCCGCCTGGCGCGCCGACCATCCAGGTGAGGAGCCCGGGCCGGCGGCTGCGCCGGGGATGGGACCGGCGGGCGTGGGCGGAGGCCCGGCCGGACAAGATCGTGCCCGCCGACGGCGCCGATCTGGCCGAACGCTGGCGCGAAGAGCTGCACGAACTCGGGTTCACCCCGCCCCCACCAGGCACCGGGGTCGAGCTCCGGGGACGCCGATCGGCCGCCTGAACCGGGACCGGGCCGTCGAGCTGGTGCTCACCAGGTTGGGTGCGCGGCGGTCGTCCTGGAACGCCGCGGACATCCGCGGCGAGGTGGAACGGATCGTCGCCGACGTCGACATCATCGCCCCCGGGCCGGTGCGCCGGGAGCTGGTCGAGGACCTCACCAGCCGCACCATCGACGCCTGCGTGCCGCTGCTGGACCGTCCCGATGTGCCCGAGCACGTCCGCGCGCTCACCTCCCGACGGGTCCTCGCCGTCGAGGAGGACCTCGTCGGCCATGCTCGTAGCACGCGCCGACGACCCGCCGTCCACCACCCGGATCGGCCCGATCGTGGCCGGCCGGAAGCTCGACCAGGCGCAGCAACGAGTGGTCGCGGCGCTGGCCGGGAGCGGCTCGTTGCTGGTGATCGAGGGCGCGGCCGGGGCCGGCAAGACCACCACCCTGGCCGCGGCTGGTGCGCTGCTGGAGATGAACGGGCGACGCCTGGTCGTGGTCACCCCCACCTTGAAGGCCGCCCGGGTCGCCCAGGAACAGGTCGGCGCGGACGCGTTCTCGGCAGCCTGGCTGGCCCACCAGCACGGCTACCGGTGGGACGACGACGGCCGCTGGACCCGAGAACACGCCGAACCCGCAGTGGCCGCGCGGCTGCTACCCGGCGACCTGCTGCTGGTCGACGAGGCCGGGATGCTCGACCAGGACACCGCCCGGGCGCTGCTCGACCATCGCCGACGAGACCGGCGCCCGGGTCGCGTTCGTCGGGGACCGGCACCAGCTCCCCGCGGTCGGACGCGGCGGCGTCCTGGACCACGCCGCCCGCTGGGCCGGACCCGGCGCGTGCCTGACGCTGGACGCCGTACACCGGTTCACCGACCCTGACTACGCCGACCTGTCCCTGCAGATGCGGACCGGTGAGCATCCCGGTGAGGTCTTCGACGCAGCTGGTGAGCCGCGGCCAGATCGTCGTCCACTCCTCCGAGGTCGAGCGCCTCGCTGCCATGAGCGCGGTCGACGGTCTGATCGTCGCCGACACTCGTGAGCAGGTCGCGGCGCTGAACGCCGCGATCCGCGACCACCGGCTCGCCGCCGGCCAGACCGCCGGCCGACCACGGCGCTCACCACAAAGGCCGGTGAGCAGGTCGGTGTCGGTGACCGGATCGCCACCCGCCGCAACGACCGCGACCTCGGCGTCGCCAACCGCGACACCTGGACCGTCACCGGACTCGGCGAGGACGGCAGCCTCGCCGTGACCGGCCGCAACGGCGAAGCGGTCACTGCCCGCGGCGTACGTGCGGGAGCACGTCGAGCTCGCCTACGCCACCACCGTCCACGGCGCCCAGGGCGAGACCGTCGACCGCGCCCACCTGCTGGTCGGCGAGGCCACCGGTGCCGCCGCGGCGTACGTCGGCATGACCCGCGGCCGCCACTCGCAACACCGCCCACCTCGTCGCCGAGACCATCGAGGACGCCCGAGCGCAATGGATCGAGGTCTTCAGCCGCGACCGCGCCGACCTCGGCCCCGCGCATGCCGCCGAGGCAGCGGCCGAGGACATCGACCGCTACGGACCCAAGGCCCCGAGCCACTCGACCGCACTCCAGGCAGCCGCGCTGCGCCAACCTGCGCCCCGGCCGAGACACGAGGCGATCCCCTCCCCACGCCCGCCGTCACCAGGCATCGGCATCTGACGCCGAGCAAGAACGTTTCGCTCGCGTGAGCGCCAGAGGGCATCCAGCGGACATAGGTGAACAGGACCGGAGCAAGCAACCGCATCGCCGGGCACGAGCGGGCATGCCGTGTCCGAACTCGCGACAGCGCGGGTTGCTTTTCCTTCCAGCAGATCCACGCGAAGACCGACGACCACCAGGAGACGGACACATGGAACCCATCCAGATCCCAGCAGAGTGGGACGACAACGCGCTCATCACGTTCGAGGAGTTCTGCGACCTCATCCGCACCCCGCAACGCACCGTCCGCGGCTGGCGCCAACGCGGCGTCGGACCGCGCTGGGTGCGGTTCGACGGCTGCGGCCGCCTCTACATGAGAGTCGCCGAAGCCCGCCGCTTCCTCCGCTCCGCCACAGCCGTCAGGAACGGCCGCTCCGCGAAGGAGCAGGCCCGTGGCTAGGAAGAAGGAGCTCCCGATCTACCTCAGCCTCGAAGAGGCCGCCGAGGTCATGTCGCTGTCCACCCGCACCATCCGCCGCCGGATCAGCGACGGCACCATCCCCGCCTACAACTGTGGACGCCGCGCCATCCGCGTCCGCCTGGACGAACTCGAAGCCGCCCTTCACCGCATCCCCTCTGCGCGCCGCTGACCCGCTGCACACCGCCCAGAAAGACATACCTCGGCAGTGCCACCTGCGTCGATGTCCGTGAGGCAGAGAGCGGGTCAGATCTACAGGCGCTCCAAGCCCCGAGCCTTCGCGGCTGTCGGTGGCGGGTGACATACCTTGTTGCCATGGCGGACGGTAGCGGCATCGAGTGGACGGAAGCCACGTGGAACCCGACGACGGGCTGCGATCGCATCAGCCCGGGATGCGACAACTGCTACGCCCTCACCCTGGCCAAGCGGCTCAAGGCGATGGGTAACCCGAAGTACCAGGAGGACGGCGACCCGCGCACAAGCGGTCCCGGCTTCGCAATCACCGAGCACCCATCCGCGCTGGACATCCCACGGCGGTGGGCGTCGCCTCGCGTCATCTTCGTCAACAGCATGTCCGACCTCTTCCACGCGCGTATTTCGTCGTCCTTCATCCGCGAGGTCTTTCAGGTCATGGAGGAGACGCCGCGACACACCTACCAGCTGCTCACCAAGCGGCCTCGTCGTGCGGCGCGCATGGCTGCCGAACTGCCGTGGCCGAGCAACGTGTGGCTCGGCGTCAGCGTGGAGACGACCGACCAGCTCTGGCGCCTCGATGACCTGCGCCGAGTGCCCGCAGCGACCCGCTTCGTGTCCGCCGAGCCGCTCCTAGGCTCGCTCGCCGGCCTCGACCTCACTGGCATGCACTGGCTGATCGCCGGAGGCGAGAGCGGACCGAATCACCGCCCCCTTGACCCGACCTGGGTGCGCGAGCTTCGCGACTCCTGCCGCGAGCAGGGCGTAGCGTTCTTCTTTAAGCAATGGGGTGGGCGCACACCCAAGAGCAACGGTCGGGAACTCGACGGTCAGCTCTGGGACGAGATGCCGGTGCCTACGCGGGCTTGATCCTCAGGTTGAGCAGGTCGATCTTGCCCTTCGGATCGGTCGATGTGTTGCCATCGGCCAGCACTTTCTTCAAGGCTGCGCGCACATGCAGCGTGCGGACGACGCCCACGAGGTCGTTGCCGAGGATCTCTTCGGGCTTGTCGATGATGCGGAAGGCCTCGCCCTTCGCGAGCTCGTCAGTGATCCGCTCCGCGAGCGTCTCGACCCACTGCTTCTTGAGGAGCTCCTCCTGGGCCTTCCAGTCCTTCTCCCACGCGTCGCTCTCCGCGAACAACGTGCCCTCGGCGGCCAGCTTGGCGTGGTACTTCCGCCACTCTTGGAGCCCCAGGGACGCCGACTCACCGAAGGCGAGCATCCCGTCGATGTGCCGTGTCGCGAAGACGAGGTAGTAGAGCGGCTTCAGGTCCGCGCGGGGGCGGACATCGATGACCCAGGTTCCCACTCCACCGCCCAGGCGCTCCCGGAGTTTGGCGGCGTAACCCTCCACGACCGCCTCTTCGGCGGCGACCTTGTCGTCCTCCGAGGCGTCCTTATTCGGGTACTTCTCCAGCCAGGTGGCCCGCCACCAGTCGCCGCCGCAGACCGCGTCGACGCGCTTCAGCGATGCCTCGATGGGGTTGTCGCTTGTCAGCATGCCCGCGAACCGGCGCAGGTGCGCGGTCAGGTTGATCAGGACCTCGGTCGGCGCCGTGCCGCCAGGGCGGTTGAAGATGCTCACGACCTCGTCCATGGGGATGATCAGGCCGCATGGGTCTAGGTAGGCGAACAGGGGGATGCCATCCGCGGCCTTCAGGAGCTTCGGCAGGTGATGGGAGATGTCCCCGTCATCCACCGTGACCGTGAGGCCGTCGCCGTCGGCTGCGACAACCTTGCGCAGCTTGGCGACAGTGGCAGGGTCCTGCTCGACAAAGTGGAGCTCGACCTGACGTGGGGAGCTCATCGCCGCCAGCTCGTGAGCCTTGCGGAGCAACATGGCGCCCGAGCCCTCGGCGCCGTCGTCGTACCGTCCAGCTCCGGCATACCCGTCGATGAAGGCGACCCGGTTGTCCAGCGACCTGCTGCCGGTCTTGCTGGCGAAGGGCGTGGCGTACTGGTTGATGATGGCGTGCTTCAGCACGGCCGCCGATTTCCGGCTCTTGTGAAACTTGCTGATGCTGCTGGACACGCTTGTTGCCCCCGAAGTGATCTGCGCTGGGTGATCAGGCTATGCGAATGTGCGGACGGAACGGGGCTACCGGCGACGGAGCCACGTCTGCGCTCAGTTGGAGTAGCCCGGGCATGAGGTCGGACTGCCGGTCCCAGGCGTCGCCAAGAACGTGCCTCGGACAGTCCTGGGTCGCCGGGCCGCCGAGCGCAGACCTTCACCGGGCAGGCGTGCAACCCGTTCCGATCGGTCACGACAGCTCGACCCGGCCGGCGTGCCCGGTGAACGCCCTGGGATAAGGGTATGAGTGGGTCGCCAGGGGGTGTCCGCGGACTGTGCCAACATCGAGCCCTGACCGAAGAGACCTGGCGCCCGCTGGACGTTCACACCGAGGACAAGATCGCGGAGTACGACGCGCTGCACGACGGGGTGCCCATTTGGCTGGCCACGCCGCTGTGGGAGTGGATGCGCAACACGATCACGGTGCGCCGCCGATACAAGGACGGAAGCGGAAACTTCCCCATGGTCCGAGAGGCACTCGTCGAGGGCTTGTGCCAGACACTCCGGATCGGGCTGCCACCAATCCGCATGGAGGAGAACGGCCGCAACGAAGGGCAGGCGCAGTTCAGGCTCGTGATGGAGGCGTTGACCAAGAGCCGCAAGCCGTTGGAAATCGCTGACTACCTTCTGGCTCATGCGGACCCTGCGGACGGCGAGGCGCTCGACGTCGTACTGACGCGATCGAAGTCGGCATGGACGATTGGAGAGCGCGCCGGACACGTCGCCCTGGTTCGCCGTGTGCCGGAGGGCGTCCAGGTTGCCGCCGACTCTGTGATGGCACGCGCGGACCGCGCCGGGGTGCGCCTCGCCAAGGCTTGGGAAGAGCTTTACGGCATCGAGCCCAACGCCAGTGCGGCCTACGGGCTAGCGATCAAGGCAATCGAGGACGCGGCGGTGCCGGTTGTGTCACCCACCAACACCGGGGCGACCCTGGGCACGGTGCTCCGGCATGTCGAGGACCAGGGCGACTAGCAGCTCCCGATGGAGCGCGAGCACGATCGCGCGCCGTCTCGCGAGGTCCTAATCGGCATGCTGCGCCTGCTCTGGCACGGCCAGCACGACCGGCCGGCGGGCAGCCGAGCGCACCGGGTGACGCTCGGTGGAAGAGGCGACGGTGGCGGTCTCACTCGCGGTGACCCTCGTGAACCTGTTCCGTGCAGGTGTAATTGCTCGGGCGAGCTAAGCCGAGCGCCTGGTGATGCTCACAGACTCCGGGTCGTAGGTCCGACCGTTGCCCGGCTCGACCGGGTTGATGGCGATCCGCATCCCCAGCAGACGGACGATGCGCTTCTTGGTCTCGACGTCGGCGTTGCCCCGCGCCGCCTCGACACCCGGCCCGGCGGCGACTAGTTAGTGCCCTCGCGGTCGGGACTGCTGCACGGTCAGTGTGACAGTCGGAGCACGTCACACCGCCGCCTGTTCCGGCACGCCGGCTAACAGCCCTTGGGGTGCAGGATGGAAACATGACCGAACCGACCTCCTCGGACCTCCCGATCGTTGACACGAAGGAAGTGCCCGAGCCGGCGCTGCTCGTCCCGTCCACCTTCACGCTAGGCGACGCGCTGGCCAACGCTGAGCTCCCGCCAGGCGAGGTCATGGTGATTCGTCATGCGTACGTGAAGATCCACAAGGACGGTTTCCCGGGCATCAACGCAGACTCAACTTCCGAGCAAATCCTTGCGTACACGAGCACGCAGAGTCGAGACACGAAGGTCTTCAAGAAGGATCCTGCTCGCTACTGGGTCGTCTTCCTGCCAGAACTAGGGACTAGGGCCCGTCTGTGGGCCGTTGTGGAGAACCTCGGTGAGATTCCGAACGACGGGCCGGTTCGTGAGTTCAAGCTTCAGGTCCTGCCCGGCACCCTGGCTGACCTCGCCGGTCGCCTGGTCATCCAGTGGGCATCACCGCGGGCGTGGTGGGTCAATGGCACGACCGGACAGAGGTATCCGGTCGTAGAGATCGCCGACTTGGAACCAGAACCGTTCCCTGGTTTCGACCACCTTGTCGTCGACTTCGACCGGTTGCAGGCCGTGATCAGCGATCCGCGATACGTCGCTTGGCGTACAGCGCTCTCCTCCGTCATCGGGATCTACCTCATCACCGACTTGAGCGACGGGCGCCAATATGTCGGTAAGGCCGACGGCGACGAAACGCTCTTGCAGCGCTGGACGGCGTATGCCACCAACGGTCACGGGGGCAACGTCGAGTTGAAGAAGTGTCAGAGAACGAACTTCCGATTCTCTGTCCTGCGCGTTCTAGACCCCAGCACAGCCAGTGCCGACGTGAACGCCGTGGAGAGCCACTACAAGACCGCGCTCGGCACCCGCAAGCATGGCCTCAACAAGAACTGAAAGGTCACTATGCCGCGGGGACGACGTGCGTCATTCCGCCGCGTTCTCCGCGTCAGTCCCATGGGCGAAGCCGAGCGCGACCGGTAGCCGCCGGGCGCCGGGCGCAAGAGGTTGATTGGCGGCTGGACAAGTGCGGCATCCTCAGGTTGTGAGCAACTCGATCGACGGAGACCTGGCCGATTGGTCCACCCTGGCCGACAAGGACTGGTCCACCCTCCTGCTTGGCAACGGGTTGAGCATGAACCTATGGGCGGGATTCGGGTACAAGAGCCTGTACGCGGCCGCGAAGCTCAGCGACGAGGCGAAAGCCATATTCAACGAGCTCGGAACGACCAACTTTGAACAGTGTCTCGAATGTTTGCACCACGCGAACATTGCCCTGCGAGCGCTGAAGGAGCCCACTGTCCGTGTGGATGGCACTTACGACGCGGTCAAGGACGCTCTGTTCGACACTGTCGGTGAGGTCCACGTCCCATGGGGCGACTTCCCAACTGATACCCACGACCTCATCGCTTCCGAGATCGACAGGTTCCGGTCCGTTTTCACGACGAGCTACGACCTCAACCTGTACTGGAGCCACATGTGGGCCGAGTACCAGTCCACGAAAGTCAGCACGAACATCGTGGACCTATTCTGGGCCACCGGTAGCCGGTTCGACCCGACCGACACGGCGGTACGCAGCAGCCGAGCGACCAAGGTGCTCTACCTGCACGGCGGCCTTCACCTGTGGCAGGACGACCAAACCAGCGAAAACGGGAAGTGGACTCACAGCTCCGGTCGCCTTCTCGACTCCCGGTCTCACTACGGGCCGACATCCCACCGCCGGCCTCTGTTTGTAAGCGAGGGAACCTGGGCCGCCAAGAGCAGAACCATCCGGCAGTCCAGCTACCTATCCTTCTGCCTCGATGAGCTGCGCGAGGATGAGTCCCCCACGGTCGTCTTCGGCCAGGCTCTGGCCGATCAGGACCGCCATATCGTCGGAGCACTCGGTGAGGGCGCGCGTCGTCGCGTCGCCATCTCGATGTATCCGACAGGCGACCACGAGGCGATCGTCGAGGAGAAGGCGCGACTTCTCCAGGCACTGAGGGCCCACAAAGTCGTGTTCTTCGACTCCACCACTCATCCGCTCGGCGACCCAAAGTTGCTGATCGCACCGTAGGACCGCGCGGGAGCCCGTTCCGCGTGACGCAACTTCATGTCCGGCCGAACGCTTAGCCTGACCAGGTGGCGAAGGTGGACAATCCTTTGAAGCTCAAGCTCGAGCACCTGCTCAGCATGGGCGGCGGGTACGTCCTAAACTTTACGAACGGGTCGTTCGCCGAGTTCGTACGAGGCAGCATCGGCATAGACCCGTACGAGAAGCACAATGGCTCCAAGGCCCAGGTGCTGCGTCACCTCTGGAACATCCTGCCCGACGCAGAGTTCGCAAAGCTGACCATCGACATGCTCGAGTACAAGCGCCTCTCCGAGGACCTTGGACACGTCGACCCCGGTAATCGCGCCGAAACCGATGGCCGACTATCGCAGGGGGTCATCGACCAGCTCACTCCTCTGCTCGCAACGGCGGACAAGCTCACCGGCGAAGAGGCCGAGTTCCTCGCCCGAGTCGTCGATCTGGACCTGAACCGTGTAGCTGTGCCACTCGACCTCCAATCGGTTATCTCCGACCGTCTCAAGGAAGTCGAGATCTGCTTCGAGAACGGTGCCTACCTGGCGGTCGTCTTCCTCTGCGGTAGCACCCTGGAAGGTCTCTTGTACGAAGTTGCCAAGAGTCATCCAGCCGATTTCAACGGGTGCAGGGCTGCGCCCCAGACCAACGGCAAAGTCAGGGCCTTCCCGGAGTGGTCACTCAACGATTTCCTCACCTGCGGCCGGGAACTTGGCCTGCTCAGCGAAGACGTCACCAAGTTCGCGCACGCAGTTCGAGAGTTCCGCAACTACATCCATCCGCAGCAGCAGGTGAAGGAGGACTTCAGCCCCCGGCGGGTCACTGCGGAGGTGGCGCGTCACGTTCTGCGCGCCGCCATCCAGGACCTCCAGAAGCGCTAGCTGGTGGTCCCAGAGATCGCCCCTCCGAATACGCGGACCTGCCGCGATGGGTGCGTCTTGCCGCCGCCTATACAGCGGGAGCCGTTCCATGCAGCGTTGTCAGATCAGATAACACCTCGGTACGCTGTTGGAGTGATCGACCAAGACACCCAGGACGTCATCGACCGCTTGGATGCCAGCGTTGCGGCGAGCGGCCTCTCCATGCGGCAGTTCGCCGGCGCCCTGGGCACGTCTCCTTCGCGCTTCTCCTCCTACCGAACGGGCAGGGTCGCGCCGTCCGCAGCATTTCTCGTGCGAGCCGAGCGGATCGCAGACGCACTCCGGCAAGCCCGTCGGGACAACGTTCCCACGGCGATCGGCGCAGTCAACTCGATTCGGCGCGCAATCAAATCAGGGTGAGGAGGACCGGACCTTTGCGCTCTGCCTGGAGGCTCGGGACCGGTTGCGGGACCTTCTTCGCCGTCACGAGTCGCTGGCGGCCGCATGGGAGGTCCAGCCGTCCGCTGATCTCGATGATCGTTGGCGGACGCTGCTTGCCGCGTTCGTCAGCCATGAGTTTATCGAGGCCGGCCTGGCTCCACCGAAGTGGACACACGCACCGCAGCTATCGGCCGACTGGGTCCTCGACACACCGCGGCTGAGCGAGCGCGAGATCAGGCGCCAGACGCCTGACTGGCTGTCCAAGCGCAGAATCTTCATCGCCGCGAAGGACCTAGTCACCCTGTGACCGGCCGCGACCGCGGACCACGCGAGCGTCAGGATCTCGATGACCTTCAGTTTCGTCACGACCAAGCACCAAAGCTTGTAGGGGTGAACGTCTATGTGAGTCCATCGGGCGCGAGCGACGAGTACCTTCGGGACGAGCGGATCGTGGTCGAGTCCCTTCTTCCGAGGCGCTCGACGTGTGATCTGATCGTCAACGGCGTGCCGGTCGCTGGCGTAGCGCCTATGCGCCGACGCTGAGGGCGAACACCTCGCTGTGGCCATCCACGTCGGCCGAGTTGCCTTCGCCCGGAGGCAGCACGAACTGGATCTGAGCGCCGAGCGCGTCGGCGAGCTTGAGCAACGTCGGAACTGTCGGCGCGATCTGTCCGCGCTCGATACGGCTGATGTCTGCCTGGGCGATGCCACTCAGCTCCGCGAGGTCGGACTGGCGGAGGTTGCGAGCCTTGCGGGCGGAGTAGATCACCTGCCCGAAGGCGTAGGCAGCCCGGAAGATGCGCTCCGCCTCGCGGCCCTCAGGACCCATGGTGGCGCCACGCTCGCGCATGTACTCGTCGAAGGTCTTGGCCATGATCACTCCTCTCACCACGAGTGTATGGGCAGAAACCCATACGAACAACGGACTCAGCGCTTCCGCTTCGCCTTTCGCGCTTCCTCGGCGCGCCACGCCCGCAGTCGCTTGCGGGCCTCTTGGATCTCGCGGTTCTGCCGGTGCGGACTGTCGTCCTTGCCCTTGTCATAGCCGTGCAGCAGGAGGATCACCTTCTGGCCATGGAAGTGATGGAATAGCCGAAGGAGAAGTTTCGCTGGCTTGGTCGGAGGTTGCGCTCCCGAGTCCGTATACATCGCCCTGATCGTGGCCTATCGTGCCGAACTCGGAACTCGTAGAGGCCCTCACCCAGCGCCTTCGTCCACGGGGTGCTGGCGAGGTCGAGCCCCCGCTTCGCGAGCACTTCCTCGATCGCAGCA
>CAVSMX010000020.1:0-168677 GCA_963729095.1 uncultured Actinomycetota bacterium
TCAACCACGGCCCGCCATCGCACAGGGGACAGCCTGTCACGCGGGCGTCAAGGTTCTGCGCATGCGCTCCCGGCGACGCACGTCGCACCACCTAGACTGAGGTGGTGGAGATCCCCGAGAAGTTCGCCGCCCTCGGCCTCACCTACGACGACGTACTGCTGCTGCCGGGTCACTCCGACCTGACGCCGGACGAGATCGACACGTGCACGCGGCTGACCCGGGAGATCACCCTGAAGGTGCCGCTGGTCAGTGCGGCGATGGACACCGTCACCGAGTCGCGGATGGCGATCGCGATGGCCCGCCAGGGCGGGCTCGGCGTGCTGCACCGCAACCTGTCGATCCAGGACCAGGCCTACCAGGTCGACCTGGTGAAGCGGACCCAGACCGGGATCATCTCCAACCCGGTGACGATCGGGCCGGACGCGACGCTGGAGCAGCTGGACCAGCTGGCGGGCGAGTACCGCGTGTCGGGGTTCCCTGTGGTCGACACCGACAACCGGCTGATCGGCATCGTGACAAACCGCGACCTCCGCTTCACCCCGGTCGCCGAGTGGGCCACCACCAAGGTCGACGAGGTGATGACCCAGTTGCCGCTGATCACCGGTCCGGTCGGCATCACCCGTGAGGACGCCACCGCGCTGCTCCGCAAGCACAAGCGCGAACGGCTGCCACTGATCGATGCGCAGGGCCACCTCGGCGGCCTGATCACGGTCAAGGACTTCGTGAAGTCCGAGCAGTTCCCGCTGACCTCCAACGATGGCCACGGTCGGCTGATGGTGGGTGCCGCCGTCGGCTACTTCGGTGACGCCTGGCAGCGGGCCACCACGCTGGTCGACGCCGGCGTCGACGTCCTGGTCGCCGACACCGCCCACGGCCACGTCACGTTGCTGCTCGACATGGTGCGCCGGCTCAAGAGCGACCCCGCGACCAAGCACGTGCAGGTCATCGGCGGCAACGTCGCCACCCGCGAGGGCGCCCAGGCGTTCGTCGACGCGGGCGCCGACGCGGTGAAGGTCGGCTTCGGTCCGGGATCAATCTGTACGACCCGCGTGGTCACCGGCTGCGGCGTCCCCCAGGTGACAGCGGTCTACGAGGCGTCCCTGGCGTGCAAGCCGGCCGGGGTGCCGGTGATCGCCGACGGTGGCCTGCAGCAATCGGGTGACATCGCCAAGGCGATCGTCGCGGGCGCCGACACGGTGATGATCGGCTCGCTGCTCGCGGGCTGTGAGGAGTCGCCCGGCGAGACGATCTTCGTCAACGGCAAGCAGTTCAAGTCCTACCGCGGCATGGGCTCGCTCGGCGCCATGTCCAGCCGCGGCAAGAAGTCGTACTCCAAGGACCGCTACTTCCAGGCCGAGGTCACCAGCGACGACAAGATCGTCCCGGAGGGCATCGAGGGACAGGTCGCCTACCGCGGCCCGCTTGCCGCCGTGGCCCACCAGCTGATCGGCGGGCTCAACCAGTCGATGTTCTACGTCGGGGCAGGGAGCATCCCCGCGCTGCAGGAGAAGGGCCGCTTCGTGCGGATCACCTCGGCCTCGCTCAAGGAGAGCCACCCGCACGACGTGCAGATGACGGTCGAGGCGCCGAACTACTCGACCTCCTAGCGCAGCAGCAGGCGCGCCACCAGCGCGTTGACCTCCGGATGCTCCCCACCGACCTGGATCGAGTGCCCGGCACCACGGACGATCTCCAGCCGGCTGCCCGGGATCTCCCGGTGTGCGCGGTGCGCCCAGGTGAGGGGCGTCCCGAGGTCGTGGTCACCGGCGACGATCAGGGTGGGGACGCGGACCCGCAGGTCGCGGGAGGGGACGGGCCGGTCGGGCATCCGCGGCCAGTTCTCGCACAGCACCATCTCGCCGTTGCCGCGGGCAGCCTCGTGGTTGAACGGGAACAGGTCGCGTTTGCTGAGTCGGGCGACGGCGCGGTCAGCGGCACGATCCCGGATCTGCTCCGGGCTGTCCGCGCCGCCCCAGGGGAAGTCGAGGTCGGCGCACAGCGTTGTCGCCTGGGTGCCCTGGCTGTACTCGTCCGCGGGTGCGGCAAAGACGTCGGTGGCCAGTGCCAGGAACTCCTCGATCGGCCCGTCGTCGCCACCCGCAGCCGCGTGCAGGCGCTCGGGCAGGTCGAGCAGTGAGTCACTGTCGATGTACGCGATCGTGGTCACCAGGTTGAGCAGGTCGGGGCCGAGTGCCGGACGACGCTCGAGGAGGGCGTGCAGGTCGGCGGCCGGGTCGCCGGGGCAGTCCCGTCCCTCCGTCGCGCACACCAGTCGCATCACCCGGGCGTAGTCCGGGAAGGTCTCGGCCAGGGTGGAGTTGAATCCGGTCACCGGGACCGGCGAGTCGAGCACCAGCTGGGTGACGTGCCGTGGATGCGCGCCGGCGTACCGCGCCCCGGTGTAGCTGCCGTAGGACACGCCGTCGACGGCCCAGCGGCGTACGCCGAGTGCGCGTCGTAGGTCCTCGAGGTCGGCCACCGTGTCGGTGGTGTGGACGTGCAGCCGGAGGTCGCCGATCGTCTCCGCGCAGGCCCGGACCGCAGCCCGGCTCGGCACCAGCAGGTCCGATCCGCCGCGCTCCTGTTGCAGGTCTGGGCAGTCCAAGGCGCGCGACCCGGTGCCGCGTTGGTCGAGCATCACGATCCGGTACTGGTCGGCGATTCCGTCGAACGCCGGCAGCACGCGGGGCGCCAGCGCCGGTCCGGGCTGTCCGGGGCCGCCGGTCAGCATCAGCAGCGTGCGACCGGCATCGGGGTCGCCGGCGACCAGCACGTCCAGGTCGAGCGTGCCGGCGCGCGGGTGGCGGCGGTCCGTGGGCACGGTGAGCACCCCGCACTGGTAGCTCTCCAGGTCGGGAGCGGTGCACGTGTCCAGCCCTGTCCACCCCGGACCGTCGTACCTGACCGGTGCGCCCGCGGACCTCAGGTCGTCGTCTTCGGCGAGGGCCGGGATCATCATCCCGATCGCGACCGCCGCAGCCGCTCCGAGCGCCGCCATCGTCGTCTTCCGCAACATTCGGCCGATCCAAGGTCGTGGGTAGCCTCGGTGTCCAACGATCAGACGAACTTCGAAACGACCTCACAGTGATCCGCATCCAGCTCAGCCACGAGCGCCTGGCCGGGGCCAGGTTCGCCGTCTCGCCGTTGCTCCAGCTGGTGTCCGCGCTGATCATGCTGCGGACCGGGCGGGATACGCCGTCGTGGGTACGCCGAGGATGGGCCGGCCTCTCCCCGGCATCGCGGTCGACGCTGGAGCATCTGGTCGACCCGGCCGCGCGGACGGTTCCCGACTTCCTGATGCCTTACCCCGCGCACGCCTCGACCGATGTGGCGGCCGAGCTGGCCGCGGTGCGCGTCACGCCCGCCGAGGTGCTGCGCCGCCAGCTGAGCACCGTCGTCCAGGTGGGCGAGGTGAGCCCCGCGTTCGCCCATGCCCGCGGGGTCACCCCGGAACGGGTCGAGGCCTGGCGGCGCCCGGCGACCGAGGCGGACCGGCGCGCGTACGACGGCAGCCCGGAGCTGGTCACCAACCCGGCCGCCGACGCCCTCGAGGAGGCCTGGGTGCTGATCCTCCGACGCCGCTGGCAGGCGATCCACGCCACCCTCTCTGCCGACGTGATGCACAGGGCCTCGCAGGCGGCGTCTGTTGGCGTGGAGCGCGCCGTGTGCGACGTACTGGCGGTGACGGAGCGCACCGGTGAGTCGGCGGGCATGGACACGGCACTGCACGTCGACGGCGAGACGCTCGACGGAGAGCTGGTGCTCGCCCCCACGATGTTCCTCGACCGTCGGCAGTACGCCTTCGTGATGGGCCCGAGGCTCGGCGACCTGCTCCTCGGCTACCCCTGCCGCGGTCGAGCCGAGGTGCTCGGCGGGGCCCCGTCGGTCGAGCCGGCGGTCCCGGGACTGTGGGGGCTGCTACCGCCCTCGCGCCGGTCGGTGCTGCAGGCCCTGTCCGAGCCGCGTTCCGGACAAGAGCTGGCCGGCCTACTCGGGCTTGCAGCCGCGACGGTCTCCCATCACCTCGCGCGCCTGCGGCGCGACGGGCTGGTGGAGAGCTTCCGGGTCGGTAAGCGGGTGATCTATCGGCGGACCGACGCCGGCGCATCTCTCGACGACAGCTAGAGGTACAGCCCGGTACTGCTGCCGGGGCGGTCGGGAGGCGGCTGATCGGGAAGGTCGGACCGGAGCAGCGTGCGTACCTCCTCGGGTGTGGTGGCGCTGCCGTCCACGATCCGCATCGCCTGTCGGGAGACCGCTTCCTCGAACACGTTGCGCACGAAGCGCCCGTTGCCGAAGCCGATCGGCCGCGGTGAGGGCACGAGGGCGCGCAAACCGGCGGCGACGTCCTGGGCGACGGTGAAGCCCGCCTGCTCCGCGATCAGGTGGAAGATCGCGGACAGCTCGTCGGCGTCGTAGTCGGCGAACGTCAACGTCTTGGGGAACCGTGACGCCAGCCCGGTGTTGGACTCGAGGAACCGCTGCATCTCCCGCGGGTAGCCGGCCACGATCACCACCACTTCGTCGCGGTGGTCCTCCATCAGCTTCAGCAGCGTGGCCACGGCCTCGTGCCCGAAGTCACGGCCGGAGTCGGGTGGGATCAGTGAGTAGGCCTCGTCGATGAACAGCACGCCGCCGGTGGCCTGGTTGAACTTGGCCGTGGTGCGCGGCGCGGTCTGGCCGATGTACTCGCCGACCAGGTCGCCGCGGGTGACCTCCACCAGGTGCCCGTTGGAGAGCACCTCGAGCTGGGCGTAGATGCGGGCCAGCAGGCGAGCAACGGTGGTCTTCGCCGTACCGGGGTTGCCGAGGAACACCATGTGCCGCGACCGGTCGGAGACCGGCATGCCCGCCTCGGCCCGGATCTTCTCGGCCTTGAGCTCGGCCACCAGGCGGCGGACCTGCTCCTTGACCGGCGCGAGTCCGATCAGCTCGTCGAGCTCCGCCATCGGGTCGCCGATCTCGACCTCGGGGATCGGCAGCTCTTCCGCCTCTTCGCCGTCCGCTGCGAGGCTCAGCCGCTCACCGGTCACCGGCAGCTCGCGCGCGCTGCGCTCGGCCTCCCGACGCTTGGCCGCCCGTTCGGCGAGCCGGGCGGCAAGCGGGTTCGAGACCGACGCGCGCGGCTGGAAGATGCTGTGCAGGTCGCTGATGTAGCCGTTCCGGTCCGGGCACGTGGTGGTGTCGACGAAGTCGGGGAGGGTGGCGGTCAGGTACGAGACCTGGGTGGCCATCGCCACCCACAGGCGTACCGCGTCGATCTCGCCGGTCACCATCCCGCGGGCCAGCCAGCCTCGGTTGTCACCGAGCCAGTCGACCGCGTCGAATCCGTCGCGGCGCCGATCGAGCTCGTCGCTGATCCGGACGAAGCGCTCACCGCCGGCGGCCGCCGCCAGCGCGGCGGGCAGCTCGTCGACGCCGTTGTACAGCGCCATCGCGGCGATCACCTGGTCCGCGCTCTCACCCCTGCTCACCACCGCTGAGAGGTGGGAGTGCACGGCGTCCAGCCCCGACAGCGACCACGCCAGCTGCGCGTTCCAGCCGCGGACCTCCGGCGCCAGCTCGGCCTCGGCGTCGGTGGCGAGGCCCTTCCACAGGTCGAGGATGTCGTCCCAGGTGCCGGTCTCGTGCACCCGACGGAGGTCCGGCTCGTCGAGCACCCGCTGCAGCAGCGCGGTCAGGGTCCGGCCGCGCGGCTGGTGGTGCGGCACGTCGTCGAACAGCGCGATGCACTGCTGGGTCAGCTCGAGTGCGCCCACTCGGGTCAACGGCTCGGCGTCGAGCAGCCGCCAGACCAGGTAGAGGTACCACTTGTAGTCGGTGTTGGAGTAGTAGGTGATCTTCCGCCCGTCGGAGACGTACGGCGCGTTCAGCCACGGGTGGATCAAGGTGTCGCCGAGATGCACCTCGGTGCCCGCCCAGACCGGAACTGCGCTCGGCAGGTACGTCGCGTTGTTCCACGTCATCGGGACGACGAAGGGCGTGCCCGGCTTGTAGTCGCCGTAGGTGAGCTCGGTCTGCACCCGTGGGTCGGTGGCCAGCTCGCGGAGCTTCTGCTGGAGCTCTTCCAGCCAGCCGTCGGGGAGGGGCCAGGGGTCTTCGCTGCCGAGCACGTCGATGTGCGGGTGCCCGGACAACAGGGGCTCGAGGTGCTCCGGCAGGTCGATCATGGTCTGCCGAAGTCTAGGTCGGGCTCAGAACGGCGGCGGTCCTACCAGTTCGAACCCGCCGTTGATCCGGCCGGACTCGGTGATCTTGTCAAAGTCGACGGTGCCCGTCGTCTGGCCGGGTGCCATCGGCTCGCTGGCGCCCAGGTAGAACGCCTCGCAGGTGCCGGGTGTCTGGAAGTCGAGCACCCGGGCGCCGGCGGAGATGACCTTGAAGGCATGCGGCACACCGGCGGGGGCGATGGTGAAGCCGCCGGTGCCGATCGTGAACTCCTCGCCGTCGATGTGGAGCAGCAACTCGCCCTCAAGGACGTAGAGGGACTCGTCGGCGGGGTGGGTGTGCAGGGGAGTGACCTTGCCCTGCTCCATCTCGGTCTCGGACAGGAAGAACGCGCCTCCGGTCTCGGCGGCTCGCGCGTGTATGACGTGGATGCCGCCGCCGTAGAACCAGCGGCGTTCGAGCTGGTCCCGGTTGCGGGCCAGCGGACGGGGAGCAGTGGTGACGGTCATGGCTTTTCCTTTGGAGAGTGGCGGCGTGGGATCGCCGTACCAAAATGAGACTGACGTACCATTCTGCTCATGTCAATAGCCCCGGATCCGAACGTCGGACTGTCCAACACCCAGCGCCGGACCCGCACCGCGCTCGTCGAGGCCGCTCGTGGCCTGGTGGCGGAGGGACGCACCCCGACCGTGGAGGAGGCGGCGCAGCATGCCTCGGTCTCCCGGACGACGGCGTACCGCTACTTCCCCAACCGCACCGCGCTACTGGTGGCCGCGCATCCCGAGGTCGGCCAGACCACGTTGCTCGGCGAGGATCCACCGTTGGATCCAGCGGACCGGTTGGACGCCGTGATCGCCCTCTTCGTCGACCAGCTGCTCGAAGTGGAGCCCCAGCAACGGACGATGCTGCGGGTCTCTCTCGACCCGGACGTCGACGAGGAGTCGCGCAGCGCCCTTCCGCTTCGGCAGGGCCGGGGCATCCGCTGGATCGGGGAGGCGCTGGAGCCGCTGCGCGACCGGATGTCCGAGCAGGAGATCCGCCGGCTGGTGCTGGCCATCCGCAGCGCAACGGGCATCGAGGCGCTGGTCTGGCTGACCGACGTGGCCGGACTGTCGCGCGCCGAGGCCGCCGAGCTGATGCGCTGGTCGGCGCGGTCGCTGCTGCACGCGGCGCTCTCCGCGGAGCCGCCGCCGATCGCGCCCGGATAGGGTTCGCGCTGTGACCGAGATCGAGATCGGCCGCGCCAAGCGCGGGCGTCGCGCCTACTCCTTCGACGACATCGCGATCGTGCCCTCCCGGCGTACCCGCGACCCGGAGGAGGTCAGCACCGACTGGCAGATCGACGCCTACCGGTTCCGGCTCCCGGTCCTGGCCGCACCGATGGACTCGGTGATGTCGCCGGAGACCGCGATCGCGCTCGGCCACCACGGCGGCCTCGGGGTGCTCAACCTCGAGGGGCTCTGGACCCGCTACGAGGATCCGTGGTCGCTGCTCGACGAGGTGGCCGAGCTGCGCGGCACCGAGGCCACCCGACGGCTGCAGCAGATGTACCAGGAGTCGATCAAGCCCGAGCTGATCGCCGAGCGCCTGCACGAGATCAGGGACTCCGGCGTGACCGTGGCCGGGTCGCTCTCGCCGCAGCGCACCAAGGAGTACGCCAAGGTCGTCGTAGACGCGGGCGTCGACATGTTCGTGATCAGGGGTACGACCGTCAGCGCCGAGCACGTCTCGAGCCAGGCGGAGCCGCTCAACCTCAAGGAGTTCATCTACGAGCTCGACGTGCCCGTGATCGTCGGCGGCTGCGCCACCCACCAGGCCGCGCTGCACCTGATGCGCACCGGCGCTGCCGGGGTACTGGTCGGGTTCGGCGGCGGCGCCGCGCACACGACCCGCACCGTGCTGGGAGTCGCCGTACCGATGGCCTCGGCCGTGGCCGACGTCGCCGCGGCCCGCCGCGACTACCTCGACGAGTCGGGTGGCCGCTACGTGCACGTGATCGCAGACGGCTCGATCGGCAAGTCCGGCGACATCGCCAAGGCGATCGCCTGCGGCGCCGACGCCGTGATGGTCGGCTCGCCGTTCGCTCGCGCCACCGACGCCCCCGGCCGCGGGTTCCACTGGGGCGCCGAGGCCCACCACGCCGACCTGCCCCGCGGGCAGCGGGTGGAGTTCGAGCAGGTGGGCACCCTGGAGGAGATCCTGTTCGGTCCCTCTAGAGTGGCCGACGGCACGATGAACCTCATCGGCGCTCTCAAGCGGTCGATGGCCACTACCGGCTACACGGAGCTCAAGGAGTTCCAGCGGGTCGAGGTCGTCGTCGAGTAGTGCCGGGAGGTACCCCAGGCTCGGGCTTCGTTACCGGACGGTCGCCTGAGAGGATGCGAGTTATGGAGCCGGAGGAACCCGCTCGGGAAGAGCGGGCCGACAACGGCGCGCACAAGCCCGAGGGCGCTGCCGCCGTGCTCCTTCAGCGTGCCCAGGACATCGCCGAACAGCTCCGCCGCGAGGCCGAGGAGGAGGCGGAGAGCGCGACCGCCGAGGCCCGGCGGCTCCGCGCCGAGGCGCAGCAGCACCACGAAGAGGCGCTGGCAGCAGCCGACCGCGACCGGGGCGATGCGGCCCGGCGCCTCACCGACGCCTCGAGCGAGGCCCAGGCGATCGTCGCCGACGCGAGCGAGCAGGCCAGTCTGCTGTTGCGCTCGGCCGAGACCGAGCGCGACCGTGTGCTCGAGGAGGCCCGAAGCGAGGCGGCCGGGGTCCGGATCGCCGCTGACCATGAGCGCGCCACCGCGCAGCAGGCGGCCGACGCGACCCGGCGACAGGCCGAGACCACGGCAGCGGAGCTGCTCGAGACCTCCCGTGTCGAGGTGGAGGAGCGCGATGCGGACGCCCGCCGACGCGCCGAGGACGCGCTCTCACAGGTGGCGCACGACGTCCGCGACCAGCTCTCCAAGGCGACGGCCGACGCCGATGCGCTGCTGGAGGCCGCCGAGCAGGAGGCGGAGCGGCTGCGCGCGGACGCCGAGAAGGAGTCCGAGTCGCGGTTGGCCGAGGCCGACGACGTCGTACGCCGTGCGCGCGAGGAGGCCGACCGGCTGCTCTCCCAGGCCCGCGAGGAGGCCGAGGGCGAGCTGTCCCGGGCCGCCGAGGAAACGGCGTGGGCCAAGAGCACCGTCGAGTCGGTGATCGCTGCCGCCGCTGCCGAGGCACAGGTGATCCGGGAGGCCGGCCACGCCGACGCCCTCGCCCACCTGCGCGGGATCAGGCGCCGGGTCGAGAGCGTGATCGCGAGGTTGGCCGACCGGCTGCGCGCGAATGTGGCCGAGGCCGATCGCCGCGCAACCGAGCTGACGGACGCGGCCGCTGCCGTGGTCGCCGAAGCCGAACGCGATGCAGCCGCGCGCCGAGCCCAGGCCGACGACCAGGCGCGCATGCTCCTCGAGGAGGCGGAGGCGGCCGCCGCCCGCCTCAACGAACGCGCCGACCGTCGCAGCGCCGAGTCCGAGGCCCAGGCCCAGAACCTGCGCGCCTTGGTCGCCGACGAGGTCGTCACCATGCGCAGCGAGGCGGCGGAGGAGGTGCGCCGGAGTCGTGAGGAGGCCGCGCGCATGGTCACCGAGGGTCAGGACGAGGCCGACCGCCTCCGCAAGCAGGCCCGCGAGGTGCTCGCCGACGCGCGCGCCGAGGTCGAGAGCATTCGTCGTCGACGCGACGACATCGCCACCGAGTTGACCCAGCTGTCCGGAGTGATCGAGGCACTGGCAGTTTCCGAGTCCAAGCAACGAACCGAGGAGCAGACATGAACCAGCCCGACCCCCAGTTCCGCCTGGTGATGCGGGGCTACGACCCCGCAGACGTCGACCGGGCGATCTCCGGGCTGCAGGAGCGCGCCACCGAGGCCGAGGCGTCGGCCGCCGAGTTCGAGACCCGGTGGCAGCAGGCCAGGGTCACGGCGGCGGAGGCCGGCTCCGCCGAGCCCCCCGGCTACGACCACCTCGGCCAACGCATCGGCCAGATCCTGGCGCTCGCCGACGAGGAGGCAAGGGAGCTGCGCGAGCAGGCCCACACCGAGGTCGAGAACGCCCGCAAGCTCGCCGAGCAGGCTTCCGTCTCGGTCCGCGACGAGGCCGACCAGTACGCCGACCAGCGGCGCCGCGATGCCGACTCCGAGGCCTCCCAGATCGTCGCCGACGCCAAGCGGGCCGCGGACGAGGAGCGAGACGCGGCCGAGCGCGACGCCGCGGCGTTGCGACAGGAGGGTGAGGCCGTCTTCGAGCAGCAGCGGGCCAACGCCGCCAAGGCTGCCGCGGACTTCGAGACCACGCTGGCCGAGCGCCGCGACCGGACCACGGCCGAGTTCCAGCAGCAGCAGGCCGCCACCCAGTCCCAGCTCGACGACATGATCCAGCGGGTCGAGGAGACCCGCCTGGCCGCACAGCGCGAGCAGGAGGGCGCCGAGGCGGAGGCCCGCCGGGTCGTCCTGGAGGCCGAGGAGCGGGCCGCCAACCTGGTCCGCGATGCGCGGGCGACCGCCGACCGGGTCCGCACCGAGTCCGAGCGCGAGCTCGCCGCAGCCACGCAGCGACGGGACAGCATCAACGCTCAGCTCACCAATGTCCGACAGATGCTCGCCACCCTCACCGGCTCGGCGGCCGGCTTCGCGGTCGACCCGCTGCCAGACGAGGCACCGGCGCAGGAGGCCATCCCGGAGGCGGACGCCGTCCCCGAGGCGGACGCCGAGGAGCCTGCGATCGAGGCCGAGGAAGTGGCGACCGACGCCGAGGAGCCGGCGCCGTCCGCCGACGCCGAGGAGCAGGTGGCCGAGGAGTCCAAGCAGTAGCCCGGATCCGGGCCGATCAGCGTTCGTCGAGCCCTCGCGGCCAGCCCAGCCCGCCGACGGCCTCTCGGATCTCCGCCCGCGCCTCCCGTAGCCGGGCGATGTCGCCGCGGCCGCTCGCGAACCCGGCGACGACCCGGTGGATCCGGATCGGGTTGCCCGGCGAGTACGCCGACCAGTACGTCGGCACGTACGCCGCTTCGCTCACCCGGAACCGGCCGTCGCGCCCCTCGCGGAACTCGAACAGCACTGAGATGCCCTCGTAGGTGCGCGGCTGGGTGAGGTCCTGCTGGGCGATCATGTTCCCCATCCCGTAGACCACCCACTTGCCGTTGACCCGGGTGATCGGCTGGACGACGTGCGCGTGGTCACCAAGCACCAGGTCGACCGCCGGGGAGGCGGTCAGCCGGCGGGCCAGCGCTACCTGGTCAGCGTTCGGGAGGTGGGAGTACTCGTCGCCGCCGTGCAGGTGGACCACCACGATGTCGGCGCCCGCCTGCCGCGCGCGCCTGGCCTGGTCGAGCAGGTTGTCGGCGTCCCACATCGAGACCGACCACGGACGGCCTTCCGGGAGCGGGAAGCCGTTGAGCCCGTAGGTGCCGGCCACCAGGCCGATCCGCACGCCGTCGTCGGTGGTCAGGATCACCGGCTGCTGCCGCTCCCGAGCCGTCCGGAACGTGCCGACGTGGCGGACGCCGTTGGACTCGAGCAGGTCGGCGGTGCGGGCCAGTCCGTCGAAGCCCTGGTCAATCGCGTGGTTGGAGGCGGTCGTGCACGCGTCGAAGCCCATCCCCGCGATCCACGGCGCGATCTGGGATGGCGCGGCGAACACCGGGAAGTTCTGCGGTGGTGCGCCCGGGGCCGCGAACGGCACCTCCTCGTGGCAGATGGCCACGTCGGCTCCGCGGATCAGCGGGCCCAGCGCCGCGAACATCGGGTCGAAGTCATAGGGCCCGCGCGCGCCGGTGCGAGCCGCGTCCTCGGCCGCGCTCTGCCAGACCGTGTTGTGCCAGAGCAGGTCCCCGCCCATCACCACGGTGGCGGTACGCCGTGCAATTGCGGGCTCGGGCCGGGGTGCCGGAACGGCCGGCGCCGGCGGCGCCGTAGCGGCCTGCGGGACGATCGTCCGGATCGTCGTGGGCTGGTCCGAGGGGGCGCCGAGCGCCGCCAGCGTGGTCGCAGCGAGGAAGACGACAGCCGCCAGAACGGGTCGCCGCGGAGTCCTCACGTCGGGAAGACTCTCAGGGGGCCGCAAAGGTTGCCTCGGCGCCTGGAAGAATCCCCGCATGAGCCAGCCCACTGCACGGATCTCGTCGGCACTGGGACCGGCCGGCCGCGACGCCGCCATCGCCGCGATGACCGCCGATGGTGAGCTCGACGTCCTGGTCGTCGGCGGGGGAGTGGTGGGCGTCGGCACCGCGCTGGACGCCGTGACCCGGGGCCTGTACACCGGTCTTCTGGAGCAGCGTGACCTGGCCAGCGGCACCAGCAGTCGCAGCAGCAAGCTCATCCACGGAGGGCTGCGCTACCTCGAGATGCTCGACTTCGGTCTGGTGCGCGAGGCCCTGGAGGAGCGTGGGCTGCTGCTGACGCGGCTGGCCCCGCACCTGGTCCGGCCGGTGCCGTTCCTCTACCCGCTGACCCGGCGCGGGTGGGAACGTCCCTACGTCGGCGCGGGACTGGCGCTCTACGACGCGATGGCGATGCTGGGCAAGTACGACATGGGTCTGCCGCGGCACCGGCACCTGTTCAAGCGGCAGGTGGCCAGGATCGCCCCCGACTTCAAGTCGGACGCGATCGCCGGCGCGATCCGGTACTACGACTGTCAGGTCGACGACGCGAGGCTGGTGATGACGGTCGCCCGCACCGCGGCGGGCCACGGTGCGCACGTGGCGACCCGGACCAAGGTCGTCGGCTTCCTGCGGGAGGGCGAGCGGGTCATCGGCGTCCGCGCCCGCGACCTGGAGTCCCAGCGCGACTTCGAGGTGCGGGCCCGGGTCGTGATCAACGCGGCCGGGGTGTGGACCGACGAGATCCAGGAGATGGTCGGGGGTCGCGGCGCGCTCCACGTACAGGCCAGCAAGGGCATCCATCTCGTCGTGCCGCGTGACCGGATCCGGTCCGAGGCCGGCTTCATCGCCCGCACCGAGAGCTCGGTGCTCTTCGTGATCCCGTGGGGCCGGCACTGGATCATCGGCACCACCGACACCGCCTGGGACCTCGACAAGGCGCACCCGGCGGCCAGCCGAACCGACATCGACTACGTGCTCGAGCACGTCAACAAGCTTCTTCGCGAGCCGCTCGACCACGACGACGTGGAGGGCGTGTACGCCGGCCTCCGGCCGCTGCTCACCGGCGAGTCGGAGCCCACCTCCCGCATCTCCCGGGAGCACACCGTGGTCACGCCGGTGCCGGGCCTCGTGATGATCGCCGGCGGCAAGCTCACGACGTACCGCGTGATGGCCAAGGACGCCGTCGACGCCGCGGCGCACTCGCTGACCACCACCGGCAACCTGACGATCCGTGACTCGATCACCGACCAGGTCCGACTGCTGGGCGCCGACGGCTTCGAGACCCGCACCAACCAGAGGGTGTTGCTGTCCCGGCGGTCGGGACTGCACGTGGCCCGCATCGACCACCTGCTCGGCAGGTACGGCGGCCTCGTCGACGACCTGCTCGCGCTGGTCGCGGAGCGGCCGGAGCTGGCCCGGCCGCTGTCGGGAGCCGAGGACTACCTGACCGCCGAGGTGGTCTACGCCGTGACCCACGAGGGCGCCCGCCATCTCGACGACGTGCTCACCCGGCGCACCCGGATCTCCATCGAGACCTTCGACCGCGGCGTGGCCGCGGCGCCCCTCGCCGCCCGGCTGATGGCCGACGAGCTCGGCTGGGACGAGCGGCGCCTCGATGACGAGATCGACCACTACCTCCGCCGGGTCGAGGCCGAGCGGCAGAGCCAGCTCAAGCTGACCGACCAGGAGGCCGACGAGGCCCGGGTCAAGGTCGCGGACATCATCTGATGGCCAGGCTCGACAACGCGAAGGCGCACGACGTCGCCCGGGCCGGCCCGGGCCGGTTCGCCTACTGGCTGGTGCGGCTGCTGCTGATGCCGGTGCTCCGGCTGGTGTTCACGATGCGGGTCACCGGACGCGAGCACGTCCCGAAGGAGGGCGCGGTGGTGATCGCGCCCAACCACAAGAGCTTCTGGGACGCGTTCTTCCTCTCCGCGGTGCTGCCGCGCCGGATCTTCTTCATGGGCAAGTCGGAGCTTTTCGAGGGCCGCGCCGGACGCCTGCTGCTCGCGCTCGGCGGGTTCCCGGTACGCCGCGGCGCCTCCGACGCCGAGGCGATCGAGACCGCGCTCGCGATCCTGCGCCGCGGTGACGCCCTGGCACTCTTCCCCGAGGGCACCCGGGTGGCCGACCCGGAGGCCCTGGGCACGCCGAGGAAGGGTGCGGCGCGGCTGGCCATCGAGGGGGGTGCCCCCATCGTGCCGACCGCGATCACCGGCACGGAGAAGCGGCGCTGGCCACTGCCGCGCCGGGTGCAGGTCTCGTTCGGCGAGCCGATCCCGGTCTCCGAGCTGAAGGCGACGCCCGAGGACGCCGGGCGGCTCATCGACGAGACGGTCTGGCCGGTGATCACGGAGGACTACCGGCGGCTCCGCGCGAGGCCCGGACTGATCGCGGGTGGGCTGGCCGCACTGGGCCTCGGGTACGCCGTGCTCAGGTTCCGGAAAAAGGGTCGTTGACAAATTAGAACACGTTCCACCAGTCTGCTGAGGTGACTCAAGGCCCCCCGGCAGACTTCTCGATGCAACGGTCCAGCCGCGACTCGGCCAACGTGCCGAAACGGCTCGCCGAGTGGCTGGCCTCCTACCTGCCGGACGGCGCGGAGCCCACCGTCACGCTGCACACCGGGATCGCGGCCAACGGCATGTCGTCGGAGACCCTCGTGCTCGACGCCTCGTGGACCGAGAAGGGCGAGCGGCGCGACGGCGAGTTCGTGGCCCGGGTCGCCCCCGCGGCCGAGGACGTGCCGGTGTTCCCGACGTACCGGCTCGAGGACCAGTTCGATGCGATGCGGCTCGCCGGGGAGCGGAGCAAGGTTCCCGTGCCGCAGGTTCGTTGGATGGAGGCGACCGGCGACGTGCTCGGCACGCCGTTCTTCCTGATGGACCGGGTCGAGGGAGCGGTGCCGCCCGACGTGCTGCCCTACAACTTCGGTGACAACTGGCTGTTCGACGCGGGCGCCGAGCAGCAGCGCCGGCTCCAGGACAGCACGGTGGCGGCGATCGCTGGGCTGCACGGCATCGAGGAGGCCGCGTGCACGTTCGCGTTCCTGGATGCAGACGGCGTCGGCGACTCGCCGGTACGCCGGAACCTGGCCCGGACCAGCGCCTGGTACGACTACGCGGTCGCTGACGGCGGGCGCTCCCCACTCATCGAGCGCGGCCTCGCGTGGCTCGAGGGCAACGCCCCGACCGGCACGGACACGGTGCTGTGCTGGGGAGACGCCCGGATCGGCAATGTCCTCTACCGCGAGTTCGAGCCGGTCGGCGTCCTCGACTGGGAGATGGCGACCGTAGGCCCGCGCGAGATGGACCTCGCCTGGCTGGTGTTCGCGCACCGCGTCTTCGAGACCATCGCGGGTTCCCTGGGACTGCCCGGCATGCCCGACTTCCTGCGCGAGGACGACGTCAGGTCGACGTACGCCGAGATCACCGGCGTCGAGGTCGGCGACCTGGGCTGGTTCCAGCTCTACGACGCGGTGCAGTGGGCGATCGTCTTCCTGCGCACCGGCGCCCGGCAGGTCCGGTTCGGCGAGATCGAGGCCCCGGACGACGTGGAGTCGCTGATGCACCACCGGCCGTTGTTCCAACAGCTCCTCGACGAGGCCGGCGCCTGATGGTGGGTCCGCTCGACGAGTACCCGATCCACCAGCTGCCGCTGCCGGTGGGGTGGGCCGGTCCCAGCGACCGCAACTTCTACGACCGGTGCTACTTCAACGCCCACGACCGCACCGGCGACATCTTCGTGATCAGCGGTCTCGGGTACTACCCGAACCTCGGCGTGAAGGACGCGTTCTTCCTGGTCCGCCGCGGCGACACCCAGACCGCGGTCCACCTCTCCGACGCGATCGACGACGATCGGCTGCACCAGCACGTGGGCGGCTACCGACTCGAAGTGGTCGAACCGTTGCGCCGGCTGCGCCTCGTCCTCGAAGACACCGAGGGAATCTCCTGCGACCTGACGTGGGACGGGTCCTTCGACGTGCTGCAGGAGCAGCGACACCTGATGCGCGCCGGCAGCCGGGTCACTCTCGACGCGCAGCGGTTCGCCCAGGTCGGCACCTGGAGCGGCACGTTGGCCGTCGACGGCGAGGAGATCGCGGTCAGCCCGGACACCTGGGTAGGCACCCGTGATCGCTCGTGGGGCATCCGTCCCTCCGGCGAGGCGGTGCCGGCGGGCGCACCCGCCGACCCGCCGTTCGAGGGCATGTGGTGGCTCTACGTGCCGATGCGCTTCGACGAGTACGCCGTGGTGCTGATCATCCAGGAGGACCCCGACGGGTTCCGCACCCTCAACGACTGCACCCGGATCTGGGCCGACGGCCGGGTGGAGCAGCTCGGGTGGCCGCGGGTCGACATCACCTACGCCCCGGGCACCCGGGTGCCGACCGGCGCCACCATCGCGTGCACCACCCCCGAGGGGAAGCCGGTGCTGCTCGAGGTGGAGTCGAAGCTGGCGGTGCCGATCCACGTCGGTGGCGGATATGGCGGCGACCCCGACTGGGGGCACGGCGTGTGGAAGGGCCCCGGCTTCGCCGAGCGGGTGACCTACGACCTGAACGACCCGGACGTCGCCGGCCGGGTGATGTTCGGCGTCATCGACCACGTCGGCCGGGCCGTGTGTGACGGCGCCGAGGGCTGGGGGCTCTTCGAGCACGGTGCCCTCGGCCGGCACGACCCCAGTGGCTTCACCGACTTCTTCGACCTAGCGCCGTAGCAAAGGAAGGCAACATGAACCTCGACCGCGACGCCCTCTTCATCGGCGGCGAGTGGACCGCACCCTCCTCTGGCGGTCTGCTGCAGGTGATCTCCCCGCACAGCGAGGAGGTGGTCGCCACGGTGCCGGTCGGCACGACGGACGACATCGACGCTGCGGTCGCCGCGGCGCGTCGGGCCTTCGACGAGGGACCGTGGCCGCGCACGTCGCCGAGGGACCGGATCGCCGTGGTCGAGGCGTTCTCCGCGCTGTACGCCGCCCGGATGGGCGAGATGGCCGACCTGATCACCGCCGAGATGGGGTCGCCGACGACGTTCTCCAACCTGGCGCAGTCGCCGGCTCCGTGGATGCAGATCGAGGCGTTCCTCGCGGTGGCCCGCGAGTTCCCGTGGGAGGAGCACCGTCCCGGGGCGCTCGGCGCCGACGTGATCGTCCGGCGTGAGCCGGTGGGGGTGGTGGCCGCGATCCCGCCGTGGAACGTCCCGCAGTTCACGATCATGTCCAAGCTGGTCCCGGCCCTGCTCGCCGGCTGCACGGTCGTGGTCAAGCCCGCGCCCGAGACGCCGCTCGATCCCTACCTGCTGGCCGAGCTGCTCCAGGAGGCCGGCGTACCTCCAGGCGTCGTGAACATCGTGGCCGCCGGCCGCGAGGAGGGCGCCCACCTGGTCGCCCACCCCGGCGTGGACAAGGTGGCCTTCACCGGCTCGACGGCCGCGGGTCGGGCGATCGGGGCGGTGTGCGGCGAACAGCTGAAGCGGGTCAGCCTCGAGCTCGGCGGCAAGTCGGCCGCGATCGTGCTCGACGACGCCGACCTGGCCGCGACGATGGAGGGCCTGAGGTTCGTGGCCCTGATGAACTCCGGCCAGGCCTGCGTCGCCCAGGCCCGGATCCTGGCCAGCCGGAGCAACTACGAGGCGGTGGTCGACGCGCTCGCCGAGACCGTGTCGTCGATGAAGGTCGGCGATCCCACCGACCCCGAGACCGAGATCGGCCCGATGGTCGCGCAGCGCCAGCAGGAGCGGGTGGAGAAGTACATCGCGCTCGGGCAGGAGGAGGGCGCCCGGGTCGTGGTCGGTGGCAACGGGATGCCCGATGGCCTCGGTCGCGGCTGGTACGTGCGTCCGACGGTCTTCGCCGACGTCGACAACCGGATGCGCATCGCGCAGGAGGAGATCTTCGGGCCGGTGCTGTCGGTGATCCCGTACGACGACGTCGACGACGCCGTCCGCATCGCCAACGACTCCGACTACGGCCTGGCCGGGACGGTGTGGACCGCCGACCTGGACACCGGTGTCGACGTCGCCCGCCGGGTGCGGACGGGCACCTACGGCGTGAACACCTACACGATGGACTTCGCTGCGCCGTTCGGCGGCTACAAGGCCTCCGGCATCGGCCGCGAGTTCGGGCCGGAGGGCCTGTCGCACTACACGGAGGTCAAGTCCATCTACACACCGCTGCCCGAAGGCTGAGCGCTACTGCCGGGTCCACTCCGCGCAACCCCGGGTCACGAACCAGGTGCCGGTACGAAGGGACACGGACGCCAAGCCCGGCGTGACCTTGTCGAGCAGGGCGTCGGTGGCATTGGCGTCGTCGTACACCGTGTAGTGGCAGCCCCGCTTGCCCGGGCTCTGGTAGAGACCGCCCTCGATGTCGACTCCGACCTCGAAGGTTCCGTCACCGGGCACCGTGGTCTCCGCGAGCAGCGCCTCCGCTTCGGTGACCTCCTTCTTGCGCTCGCGCAGGTCCGCCGACTTCTCCTTCAGTTTGGCCGCCCGGTCATCGAGGCCAGCCAGACCCTTCTTCAATGCGGCCTCGCGGGTTTTCAGGGCCGCCTTGCGTTCGTCCAGGCGTGCCTCGAAGGCCGCGAGCTGATCCTGGGCGTCGGCGGCGGTGCCCTCGGCATCGGCCTGTGACTCCTCTGCATCCTCCAGTGCGGCCTCGGCGAGCGCGAGCTTCGACTCGGCGGTCGCCAGCTCGGCACCCTGCGCCTGATACTCCGCACTGCCCGTGGCATCGGTGGCACGGTTCCCGATGACGGCGCCGAGCGCCAGGGCAAGGATGGCGGTCCCGGCGACGACGACCCACGTGCGCTTGGAGGACCGGGGCACCTCAGGCTTGGCCTGGGTGCCCGGCGGGCGGGTCATGGTCATGGCGGGATCTTCCTTTTGGGGTGGTCGGATCGGCCCCCTCGACCGGGTTTCCCGAGTCCCTCCGCCGAGAGTGCCCCCATGTGACGTTAGGTGTGCGGCCGCCGCGTATCTGAGGTTCCGCGGCGAATCGCCCGATCGGACTACACAGAGTGGCCGATCGGCCGATGGGTCCCCTCCAGAGGGGAGCGGTCAGAGATTGACCCGGCCGACGCAGACTTGGCCGTTCTTGCCGCGCTGGGCGCGGGCGACGAGGTGGTCCTTGCCGGAGCGGTTCGCGGTCTTGCGCTCTACCTCGAACGACCCGCTCGGCCCGTGCGTGCGGCGCTTCCCGGCCAGGAGCAGGTGACCGTTGTCGCGTACCCGCACCCGCCACACCTGCCCGTTGCGATTGCTGTCCACCTCGAACTCCCACTCGATGCGGCCGTCATCGAACTTCGCCTTGAGCTTCCACTCGGCGCTCCCGGAACAGGAACCGCCGGCGGCGGCCTCCACGTCGCCGCCTTGGGCGAGGGCCGGCGTGGGTGCGGCGAGAGCGATGGAGCCGACAGCGAGCGATGCGGCGACCGCCGCGACGTGTGCCTTGCGCATGGCTCACCATAGGTCGCAGTTTTCTGCCGCGGGCGGAAACCCTGGTGTCGCCCAGCTGGGTGACCCACGATGTCCGGCATGCGACTGCTGGTTCTCGGAGGCACCCATCACGTCGGCCGCGCGTTCGTCGAGGAGGCGCTGGCCCGGGGCGACAAGGTCACGACCCTGACGACTGGCCGGAGCGGACCCCCGGCGGACGGCGCGGAGGCACGGCACGGCGACCGGCTGGACCCGTTCGCCGTGGCCGAGGCGCTCGGGGAAGACACGTGGGATGCCGTCGTCGACACCTGGTCGCACGCGCCGGTCGCCGTACAGACGTCCGCTCGGCTGCTCTCGGAGCGGGCCGGCCACTACACCTACGTCTCGTCCCGCTCGGTCTACTCGTGGCCGCTGGCGCTCGGCGCCGACGAGTCCGCGCCCGTCGTCGACGGCGACCCGGCGAGCGAGGACGACTCCGACTACGCGGCGGCCAAGCGCGGGGGCGAGCTCGCCGTGCTGGAGGAGTTCGACGGCCCGTCGCTGCACGTCCGAGCCGGGCTGGTGCTCGGCCCCTACGAGAACGTCGGCCGGCTGCCGTTCTGGCTGAACCGGATCGCGGCCGGTGGCCGGGTGCCGTGTCCCAGACCCTTCGACCGACCTCTCCAGTACATCGACGGACGCGACATCGCCCGCTGGGTCCTGGATGCCGCCGCGCGAGGCGTCTCCGGCCCGTTCAACGCGGTCAGCCGGCCCGGGCACACCACGACCGGGGCGCTGCTCGAGGAGTGCCGCCGGGTGACCGGGAGCCCTGCCGAGCTGGTGTGGGTCACTCCGGAGACGGTCGCCGCCGCCGGGGTCGCGCCGTGGACCGAGCTGCCGATCTGGCTGCCGCCGACCGGCGAGCTCGCTGGGCTGCACGACTGCGACGTGTCCGCCGCGTACGACGCCGGGCTGGCGTGCCGGCCGATGCCCGAGACCGTGGCCGACACCTGGGCCTGGCTGCAGCGTGAGGGCACACCGGCCCCCGCCACCGGTCGCGCGGGCACCGGCATGGACGCCGACGCCGAGGCCCGTCTCCTCGCCCACCACACGTGAGAAAGGCGCTTGACATAGCAAGAGGTTGTGTAAAGCGCCACATCCGGTTACCTAACGGTAGGCAACGTGACGGTCACCACCTACGCTCGAACGCATGAGCTCCCAGAACCCCACTCCCGCCGGCGGTCCGCTGGTGGAGGGACCGCACGACCCCGAGCACGACCCGCGTGCGTCGTACGGCCTCGAGCCCGAGTACGTCGCGGCACTCACCGACCGGCTCACCGCGACGTCCGAACACACCGTGCAGGTCGAGAGCCCACTGAACGGCGGCCCGCTGGCGAACATCCCGCAGTCGAGCGAGGACGACGTCAAGGAGGCGTTCGCACGCGCGCGCCGGGCCCAGGCCGCGTGGGCGCGCACCCCTCTGGAGGAGCGCTCGGAGATCCTGCTCCGGCTGCACGACCTGGTCCTCGAGCGGCAGGACGAGATCATCGACCTGATCTGCTGGGAGTCCGGCAAGGCGCGCAAGCACGCGTTCGACGAGCCGCTGCACATCGCGCTGACCGCGCGCTACTACGCGCGCACCGCCCACCAGCACCTCGACACCCAGCGCAAGATCGGCGTCGTACCAGGGCTCACGCGGGTCGAGGTCAACCGGGTGCCCAAGGGTGTCGTGGGGATCATCTCGCCGTGGAACTACCCGTTCACGATGGCGCTCTGTGACGGGCTGCCCGCGCTGCTCGCCGGCAACGCCGTGGTCGCCAAGCCCGACGCTCAGACCATGCTCTCGGCGCTGCTCGGCGCCCGACTGCTCGACGAGGCCGGCTTCCCCAAGGACCTGTGGCAGGTCGTCGCCGGCCCGGGCCGCGAGCTCGGCGGCCCGATGATCCAGCGCTCCGACTACATCTGCTTCACCGGCTCCACCGCCACCGGCCGGCTGATCGCCACCCAGTGCGCGGAGCGACTGATCGGCTGCTCCCTTGAGCTCGGCGGCAAGAACCCGATCCTGGTGCTGCGCGATGCCGATCTGGAGAAGGCCGCGGAGGGCGCTGTCCGGGCGTCGTTCTCGAACGCCGGGCAGCTGTGCGTCTCGATGGAGCGGATGTTCGTCGCCGACCAGGTCTACGACCGGTTCGTGGAGCGGTTCGTGGCCCGCACCCAGGCGATGACCCTCGGCGCCACGCTCGACTGGGGAAACGACATGGGCACACTGATCTCCCAGGACCAGCTCGACACCGTGGTCGCCCACGTCGACGACGCGGTCGCGAAGGGTGCCCGGGTGCTGACCGGGGGCAAGGCGCGGCCGGACCTCGGGCCCTACTTCTACGAGCCGACCATCCTCGAGGGCGTCACGCCCGACATGACCTGCTTCGGCAACGAGACGTTCGGCCCGGTCATCTCGCTCTACCGGTTCCACGACGAGGCGGACGCCATCGCCCGCGCCAACGACGGCGAGTACGGCCTCAACGCCTCGATCTACAGCCAGGACGGCGCCCGGGCGCGGGCCGTCGCCCGGCTGATCAAGTGCGGCACCGTCAACATCAACGAGGCCTTCGGCGCCACCTTCGCCAGCATCGACTCCCCGATGGGCGGCATGCGCGAGTCCGGCATGGGCCGCCGGCAGGGCAGCGAGGGCATCCACCGCTACACCGAGTCGCAGTCGGTCGGCACCCAGCGGCTGATCCGGTTCGCGCCGATGCTCGGGATGTCCGACGAGACCTACGCCAAGGTGATGAACGCCAACCTGAAGCTGATGAAGAAGCTCGGACGGGCCTGATGACCGACTTCGACTACGACGTCCTGGTCATCGGGTCCGGGTTCGGCGGGTCGGTCACCGCGCTGCGGCTTACCGAGAAGGGCTACCGGGTCGGCGTCCTCGAGGCCGGCGCCCGGTTCGAGGACGCCGATCTCCCGAACACGTCGTTCGAGGTGAAGAAGTACCTCTTCGCCCCCGCCGCGGGCTGCTACGGCATCCAGCGCATCGACATGGTCAAGGACTGCTTGATCGTCGCCGGTGCCGGCGTCGGCGGCGGTTCCCTGGTCTACGCCAACACGCTCTACGAGCCGCTGGACGCCTTCTACCGCGACCCCTCGTGGTCGCACATCACCGACTGGAAGGACGAGCTGGCGCCCTACTACGACCAGGCCAAGCGGATGCTCGGCGTGGTGGAGTACCCCCACCGCACTCCCTCCGACGAGGTGATGGAGAAGGTGGCCACCGACATGGGCGTGGGCGACACCTTCCACCCGACGCCGGTCGGCGTCTTCTTCGGCGGTCCCGGCCAGTCGCCCGCGGACGAGGTTGCCGACCCCTACTTCGGGGGCGCCGGGCCGGACCGCAACCCGTGCCGCAACTGCGGCGAGTGCATGACCGGCTGCCGGCACAACTCCAAGAACACCCTGGTCAAGAACTACCTCTACCTGGCCGAGCAGGCGGGAGCCGTGGTGCACCCGCTGACGACGGTGACCAAAATGGTGCCGCTCGACGACGGCGGCTACCGGGTCGACACCCGGTGGACCAAGGCCAAGCTCTCGCGGCGTACGGCGGTCAAGACGTTCACCGCCGAGCAGGTGGTGTTCTCGGCCGCTGCCCTCGGCACCCAGAAGCTGCTGCACCAGCTCAAGGGGGAGGGCGACCTGCCCCGGATCTCCGACCGGCTCGGCGTGCTGACCCGGACCAACTCCGAGGCGATCCTCGGGGCGCTCGCGCCCGACCTGAGCACCGACTACACCGAGGGGGTCGCGATCACCTCGTCGTGGCACCCCGACGAGCACACCCACATCGAGCCGGTCCGCTACGGCCGGGGCAGCAACTTCATGTCGCTGATGCAGACGGTGCTGGCCGACGAGACCGGCACCGAGCCGCGGTGGCGCACCTGGCTGCGGGAGATGTGGTCCCAGCGCCGCAACGTGGTCGACCTCTATGACATGAAGCACTGGTCCGAGCGGACCGTGATCGCGCTGGTGATGCAGACACTGGACAACTCCATCACCACCATCGGCAAGAAGACGCCGTTCGGGTGGCGGATGTCGTCGAAGCAGGGTCACGGTGAGCCGAACCCGACGTACATCCCGGTCGCCTACGAGGCGGTACGCCGGATGGCCGACGTCATGGGCGGGACCCCCGGTGGCAATGTCGGCGAGCCCTTCAACGCCCCGCTGACCGCCCACTTCATCGGGGGCTGCACGATTGGTGACTCGCCCGAGACCGGCGTCGTGGACCCTTACCAGCGGATGTACGGCCACCCGGGGCTCCACGTCGTGGACGGATCGACGATCTCGGCCAACCTGGGCGTGAACCCGTCGCTGACGATCACCGCCCAGGCGGAGCGGGCGATGGCGTTCTGGCCCAACAAGGGCGAGCCCGACCCCCGCCCGGAGCTCGGGGCGGGCTACCAGCGACTGAGCCCGGTCGCACCCGGGTCACCGGCGGTTCCGGAGGCGGCTCCGGCCGCCCTGAGGCTGCCCATCGTGGGCGTCAGTTAAGGATTTGTCCTACAATCGGGCCAGACCAGAAAAAAGGCACCACGAACGGCGTAACTCGTCGGCCCTGAGCCTCGTTTCACCTGCGAACCCGGCATGTTCATGCTCCCTCCCGAAGTGTTCGGGTTCTTGTCCAGGTGGCAATCAGACTTCGGTCCGACGGTTACGTGGACGACAGGGCCCGGCCACCCTCCCTCCCCGGCCGGGCCCTGGTGCATTTTCCAGCGCCCTCCGGCTGAGCGTGCGAAGCCGGAGACCCAGTCGCGAGGTCGAGTAGGCCCGGCACACCGGAGCGCAGCGACGGAGTGCCGACGGCCGTATCGAGACCCGGTGAGCCATCGCAGAAGGCCGGCACGAGCACAACTAGGCTGACGCCATGCAGCCCGCCGCCGAGCACGATCTCGTTCTGGTTGTCGACTTCGGCGCCCAGTACGCCCAGCTGATCGCCCGGCGGGTCCGCGAGGCCCGGGTCTACTCCGAGATCGTGCCGCACTCGATGCCAGTGGCCGAGATCCTGGCCCGGGAGCCGAAGGCCGTGATCCTCTCCGGCGGGCCCTCCTCGGTCTATGCCGAGGGCGCGCCCGGCCTCGATCCCGCGCTCTTCGACGCCGGCGTACCCGTGTTCGGGATGTGCTACGGCTTCCAGCTGATGGCCCAGGGCCTGGGCGGCGAGGTTGCGCACACCGGTGCACGCGAGTACGGCCGGACCTCCGTGACCGTGTCCGACGCCGGCACCCTGCTGGCAGAGCTCCCAGCCGAGCACACCGTGTGGATGTCCCACGGCGATTCGGTCACCGCCGCCCCGGAGGGGTTCCGCGTGCTCGCAGGCACCGACGTGACCCCGGTCGCGGCCTTCGAGTCGCTGGACCGGCGGATGGCCGGAGTGCAGTGGCACCCCGAGGTGATGCACACCCAGCACGGGCAGAAGGTGCTCGAGCACTTCCTGCACCAGATCGCGGGGTGCCACCCCACCTGGACGATGGTCAACATCGTCGAGGAGCAGATCGAGGCGATCCGGGGCCAGATCGGCGACCGGGGACAGGCGATCTGCGGCCTGTCCGGAGGCGTCGACTCCGCGGTGGCCGCGGCGCTGGTGCAGCGGGCGATCGGCGAGCGGCTCACCTGCGTCTATGTCGACCACGGCCTGATGCGCAAGGACGAGACCGAGCAGGTCGAGCGCGACTTCGTGGCCGCCACCGGCGTCGACCTGAAGGTGGTCGACGCGGAGAAGCAGTTCCTGGACGCCCTCGTGGGTGTCTCCGACCCGGAGGAGAAGCGCAAGATCATCGGCCGGGAGTTCATCCGGGTCTTCGAGGCCGCGGAGGCCGAGGTGCTGGCCGACGCGGTGGGCGGCAGCGACGGCGACAAGGTCGCCTTCCTGGTGCAGGGCACGCTCTACCCCGACGTCGTGGAGTCCGGTGGCGGCGCCGGCACCTCCAACATCAAGTCCCACCACAACGTCGGCGGCCTGCCCGACGACCTGGAGTTCGAGCTGGTGGAGCCGCTGCGCACCCTGTTCAAGGACGAGGTGCGGCTGGTCGGCGAGCAGCTCGGCCTGCCCTCGGAGATCGTCTGGCGCCAGCCGTTCCCCGGCCCCGGGCTGGGCATCCGGATCATCGGCGAGGTCACCCGCGAGCGGCTCGACATCCTCCGTGAGGCGGACGCGATCGCCCGCGAGGAGCTCACCCGCGCGGGCCTGGACCGCGACATCTGGCAGTTCCCCGTGGTGCTGCTCGCCGACGTCCGCTCCGTCGGCGTCCAGGGCGACGGCCGCACCTATGGCCACCCCGTCGTACTCCGTCCGGTCACGTCCGAGGACGCGATGACCGCCGACTGGGCACGCCTGCCCTACGACGTCCTCGAGAGGATCTCCACCCGGATCACCAACGAGGTCCGCGAGATCAACCGGGTCACCGTCGACATCACCTCGAAGCCGCCCGGCACGATCGAGTGGGAGTGAGCCCGCTCGGTATGGTGTGACTTGTCCTTCAGTTCATGTCCTCGGTTCCTGAGGTGGAGGTGACCGCCGCCTTCCGTTTCTAGAGTCCGAGCGTGACCATGTTCCGCACACCCACCCGGCAATCGACCGTGGGTGCACCGCGGCGCTGGGGCCGTCGAGGGTCGTGGCTGGTGCTCGCGATCTCGACGGCGCTCTACCTGTGCCTCGTGCTGGTGTGGGACCCGGCGGGCTTCGCGGACGTCTCGGTCTACCGGGCGGAGGCCCAGGCGCTGAGTGACGGGAGGGACCTCTACGGCCCGCTCCCGGGGGTCCATGGTCTGGCCACCTACCCGCCGTTCGCGGCTGCGGCGTTCACTCCGCTCCTGCTCGTTCCGGACACGGTCGCGGGCCTCCTGTCGCTTCTGGCCAACCTCGTGCTCCTCCTGGTCGCGTCGTACCTGTCCCTCCGCAGGGTCGCGGGACGTGTCGATCTCGGCGTGGCCTTTCCGCTGCTGGCCGCCGTCGCGCTGTGGTGCGAGCCCGTCATGGCCAACAACGGGTACGGGCAGATCAACCTGCTCCTCCTCTGCCTGGTGCTCTGGGACTTCTCGCTGCCGGAGGACTCGCGGTGGCGCGGGGTCGGGATCGGGCTGGCGGCCGCGCTGAAGGTGACCCCGGGGATCTTCATCGTCTACCTGCTGGTCACGAGGCGCTTCCGGGCGGCTCTTGTAGCGGTCGCGACCCTGCTCGCGACGCTCGCGGTCTCGGCGGCGCTCGCGCCCTCGTCGACGTGGGGCTTCTGGACGTACCACGTCTTCGACGCCGCCCGGGTCGGCCGGCTCGAGAACTCGCTCAACCAGTCCGTCCGCGGCTGGATCGTCAGGGCCACCCACACCCTGGACACCAGTGCGCTCGCGGTGGTCGCGGGCGCCGTGGTCGCCGTCGTGGGGCTGGCCGCGGCGGCGTACTGCTACCGCCGCGCGGGCGATGGGTGGGCCCTGCTCGTCGCGGCGCTCACCGGCCTCCTGGTGTCGCCGATCTCGTGGAGCCACCACTGGGTCTGGTGCGTGCCGCTGCTCGCGCTCGCCTGGTACCAGGCCCGCTGGCTGCTGATCCCGACCCTGCTCGTCTTCTGGACGCAGGTCGTCCGGCTGGTCCCGCACGGTGACCACGTCGAGCTGGACCTCGGCCCAGGATGGATCGCGATGTCCGGCTGGTACGTCGTCTACGCGACTGGGTTCGTGATCGTCGCCGTCGTCGTGGCGCGGAGGAGTCGCTACGACTCGCAGTGGTCCGTCCCCTCGCCGCCCAGCACGGTGGCGCTGCCGGCGGTCAGGTCGGCCGTCCCGGCGTCGGCGCCTGTACCTATCCCGAGCAGGTCCGTTCCGTTGCCGCCCTCATGGTGAGTGCTCTGGTCGGTTCTCATTCGGGTTCGACCAGGAGACGGGCGTACTCCGCCATCGAGCGCTGGTACCTGGGTAGGTGCTTCGCCAGCGCGCCCACCGCGAGGGACACACCCTCGCGAGCCCGGCCCACGTCGGCGAGGCAGAGGGAAAGGACAGCGCGGAGCGCGTCGTCCAGCTCGTCGGAGCCAACGGCCATCTCCTCGGTGAGCAGCTCGACACTGCGCGCCACCTGGCCGATGTTGCGGAGCGAGCTGGACATCTGAATCACTGCGCGGCGCCGTCGGATGCCGGTCAGCCCGGTCGCGAGCGCCCGCTCGTAGAGCGGCACCGCCCGGTCGGAGTGGCCGGTGGAGTCCCAGGCGCAGGCCCGCTCGAAGTCCGCGATCGCCGCCCCTGCCGGCAGCTCGTCGGCGAGCTTGTCGATCACCGCCCGGAACTCCTCGGGCGCCATCGTGTCGATGGACTGCCACGCGTCGGCCGTGCGCTGCTCCCAGTCGCTCATGCGGCACCTTCGCATGGCGCAGCCGTCGGTGCTCGCCTGGGTCCAGGTCCCCGAATTCCCGGTTCGCCCGTGTCTCCAGCGCGTGCGGTGCAACACTCGACCGTTGGTGGGGGCCAGAGCAGGGAGAGAAGATGAATTTCGGGGCTCGACGGCCGGTCCGCCTTTTCATGGCGTGCACCGCGGTGACGGCGTTGGCGTTGGCGACGGTGCCGGCAGACGCGCGGACGATCAACGGCAACTACAAGAACAACAACCTGGTCGGCACCAAGAAGGCAGACAAGATCAACGCCATGGGTGGCAACGACAAGGTCAAGGGACGCGGTGGGCCGGACCGGCTGAGCGGCGGCGGCGGCAACGACCGGGTCCAGGGCGACAGCGGCAACGATGACCTGGCGCTCAACGCGGGCGACGACATCGGCATCGGTGGCAGCGACAACGACCGGATCAGCGGCGGCGGCGGCAACGACCAGAGCCATGGCGGCGACGGAAACGACTACCTCAACCTCGGCACCGAGAACGACCGCGGCTGGGGCGACGCCGGCAACGACTACGTCCAGGGGCTGACGGGCAACGACAAGGTGTGGGGCGGCGACGGCTCCGACCACGTGTCCGGCGCGGACGGAGACGACGTTGTCTACGGCGAGGCCGGGCCGGACCAGCTCGACGGGGGTTCCGGCGTGGACTACCTGGACGGCGGCTCGGGAGACGAGTCCTGCCCAGGCTTCGGTCCGCGCGTCAACTGCGGCAAACCGGACGCGCCCGGTATCACTGCCGACGAGGGCAACGACGTGATCATCCCGGGCGCCGGGGTGGACCGGGTCTTCGGCGAGGAGGGCTTCGACACCATCTGGCTCACGGACGACAACGACTACGACCGGATCTACTGCGGCGCGTCCTTCAACGACCAGCCCGGCGAGGGCGTCGTGCGATACGAAGGAGCGCGTGACCCGGACGACGAGTTCCCGGGCGCGGCGGGGTGCGACATCCTCGTGAATCAGGGGCCCGCGCCACTGCCTCGCATGACGTCGTTCGCGAACCTCTCCATCCCCTCGATCTTCTGATCCAGCGTCGCGTCCATGCCGTGGTAGTAGGCCCAGGGTGCGGTCCAGACGTCGGTGATGCCGCGCTCCTCGGCCTCCGCGAAGTGCTCGGGGAGGAACGCGTCGGTGAGCGCGGTGATCACCGCGAAGTCACCCTTCGTGCCCGGCTCGGCGCGGATCGCGGTCGGGCGAGCGGCGTGGGCAGCGGCCTCCTCGACCGTGAAGAGGTCGCCGACCCAGCCGTCGTGCCGCGCGGCGCGCGCGAAGGCGATGTCGGACAGGCCGCCCACGTAGATCGGGATCCGCTCGTCGGGAGCGGGGTTCATGGTCAGCCGCGGCGCCTCGTAGAAGTCACCCTCGAACTCGGTCCATCCCGGCTCCCAGAGGGCGCGCAGCAGCTCCAGCGCCTCGTCGGTACGGCGTCCCCGGTTGCCGAACGTCTGGTCGAGCAGCTCGAACTCCTCGCGGCACCAGCCGATGCCGATACCCAGCGATACCCGGCCGCCGGACAGGACGGCCGCCGTACCGACCGACTTGGCGACCGGAAACCGGGCAGCGGGCCTCCCGGTGAGTATCAGTGCGGCCGGCGGGTCTCGACGACGCTCGCTGGCGCTCGCTGCTCGACCACCGGTGCTCCTCAATGGAGTAGCGCACCGTCGCAGCCTAGAGATCGCGGCCTACCCTAAGGTTCCAGAATGGACATCGCCGGCTTGATCGCCGACCTCGACCAGCACCTGGCCGAGGCCGACGCTGCGCTCGGCGAGGGCTTTCCCGGGGATCGTGAGGGTCGCCAGCCGGTGCACACGGTCTATGTTCCGGCCGACCAGTTCAAGGCTCATACCGTCCGTGAGTACGGCCGGGCCGCCCAGGCCAGCGTGATCAGCGGGGCCGCAGACTTCCTGGAAGTGATCGGCGGCAACGAGGACCTCTTCGAGCGGGTGCTCCGCAAGCTCGACGACGAACCCGTCGAGGACCTGCGCATCGACTTCGAGGACGGGTACGGCGTCCGCCCCGACGACGAGGAGGACGCCGCCGCCCGGTCCGCCGCCGCGGCGCTCCGTCAGGCGTTGGTCGAGGGAGTGGCGAGCCCGTTCCACGGCATCCGGTTCAAGAGCCTCGAGCGCGACACCAGGTCGCGCGGCATCCGCACCCTGGCGACGTTCCTGGAGGCGCTCGGGCAGATCCCCGACGGCTTCGTGGTCACCCTGCCGAAGGTGACCTCGGTGGCCCAGGTCGAGGCGATGATGCTGGTCGCCGACCGCCTCGAGCCGGCCCCTGACACGCTCCGCTTCGAGATCCAGGTCGAGACCCCGCAGACTGTCCTCGGGCCCGACGGCACCGCCCTGGTAGCCCGGATGATCCACGCAGCAGCGGGCCGGCTCACCGGCCTGCACTACGGCACCTACGACTACACCGCGTCGTGCGGCATCGCCGCGGCCCAGCAGAGCCTCGACCACCCCGCGGCCGACCACGCGAAGGCGGTGATGCAGGTGGCCGCCGCGGGCACCGGCGTACGCCTCGCGGATGGCTCCACGAACCGGATCCCGGTCGGCGACTCCGCGGCCATCCGATGGGCCTGGGAGCTCCATCACCATCTGGTCACCAGGTCGCTCGAACGCGGGTTCTACCAGGGCTGGGACCTGCACCCGGCGCAGCTCCCCACCCGCTTCGCAGCGACGTTCTCGTTCTACCGCGATGGCTACCGCGAGGCCGGGCGCAGGCTGCGCGACTACCTCGCCCGTCAGAGCTCCGGAGTCATCGACGAGCCCGCGACCGCGCGAGCGCTCGCGGGGTTCCTGCTGCGCGGCCACGAGTGCGGGGCGGTCACCAGCGGCGAGCTGCGCTCGGCCACCGGCCTCGACCTCGCCAACATCCGCAAGCACGCCGGACGGAACGGAGGCTGAGTTGGGCATCGTCCTCGGCGCGAACCAGTACGGCAAGGCGGAGTCGCGCGTGGTCCGGATCCACCGCGACACCGAGCGGCACGAGATCCGCGACCTCAACGTCTCCACCGCGATCCGCGGCGACTTCGCCGACGCGCACATCACCGGTGACCAGGCGGCGGTGCTGCCCACCGACACCCAGAAGAACACCGCGTTCGCCTTCGCCAAGAAGGTCGGTGTCCGATCGCCGGAGGAGTACGCCGTGGCGCTCGGCGGGCGACTGCTGGAGGCCACGCCGGCCGCGACCGGGGTGCTGGTGCGGGTGGAGGAGTACCCCTGGGACCGGGTCACGGTCGGGCAGGCCGAGCACGACCATACATTCGTGCGGCGCGGGGGCGAGGTGCGCACCGTCGAGGTCGACGTGACCACGGACGGCCTGCGGATCGAGTCGGGCCTCGCCGACCTGGTGGTGCTCAAGTCCACCGACTCGGAGTTCAAGGGGTTCCTGCGCGACGAGTACACCACCCTGCCCGACGCCGACGACCGGATCCTGGCGACCTCACTCACCGCCCGCTGGCGGCACGGTCACGGCACGCCGGCCGAGGTCGATGGCGTCGGGTGGGACGAGGAGCACCGCACCGCCAGGGCGATCCTGCTGGAGGCGTACGCCGGCACCTACAGCCACGCCCTGCAGGAGACCCTGTTCGCGATGGGCCGCCTGCTCCTGGAGCGAGTCCCCACGATCGAGGAGGTGTCGTTCGCGGCGCCCAACAAGCACCACTTCCTGGTCGACCTGGCGCCGTTCGGGCTCGACAACCCGGGCGAGGTCTTCATCGCGGCGGACCGGCCCTACGGGCTGATCGAGGCCACCGTGACCAGGGATCCCGAATGACACTGGAGGCGTTCAACGCGCTGCCAGAGGCCGAGGCTCGGCAGCGGCTGACGGCCTGCCTCGACGTCCCGCGCTGGGTCGACACCGTGCTGGCCGGCCGACCCTACGCCGACGTCGCTGCGCTGCGGGAGACCGCCGAACGGGCCGCCGACCTCGACGACCGCGAGCTGGAGGCGGCGCTGGCCAGGCACCCCCGGATCGGCGAGCGAGCGGGCGCGGGCCACGACGCGGCGTACTCCGCGCGCGAGCAGGCGGGCGTGGACCCCGCCGACGACGACGTCGCGACCAGGATCGCGGGGGGCAACGTGGCCTATGAGGAGCGGTTCGACCGGGTCTTCCTGATCCGCGCCTCGGGCCGGACCGGACCGCAGATCCTGGCCGAGCTGGAGCGGCGGCTCGGCAACGAGGATGCGGTCGAGCGGGACGAGACGGTGCAGCAGCTGCGCGAGATCGCGCTGCTGCGGCTGGGTCAGACGGTGGGGGAGTGAGATGGCAACGCTGAGCACGCACGTCCTCGACACCGCGGTGGGCCGGCCCGCCGCCGGGATCCGGGTTGCGCTGGAGACCAGCGAGGGCGCCCACATCGACGCGGGCACGACCGACGACGACGGCCGGGTCGGGATCTCTCGGCGGCCGACTCGTTCCGGGTGCCTACGTCCTCCGGTTCGCGACCGGGGGCTACCTGGGTGCGGAGGCTTTCTACCCGGAGGTCGTCGTGGGCTTCCGGGTCGGTACCGACAATCACTACCACGTGCCGCTGCTGCTGAGCCCGTTCGGCTACTCCACCTACCGTGGATCCTAGTGTCGTGCAGAGGGACCGCTCGTGCGCTTCGCGCACACATTGCACGCACATCGCTGCGTTGTCGTCGTTCGCAAGACAACCCCGGTATGGCTTCACTCCTCCGCCTTGCGCTGCACACACCCTGAGCACGCCAACCGTATGAGCGCTCCCCATGCACGACACTAGCCTCCTGATCCGCGCCCGCCGCGCGGTGATCGACGGACGCGAGGTCGCGGCCAGCGTGCGGGTCCGCGACGGCGTGATCGCCGCGGTCGAGGACGTCAACGCCGACGCGGCAGGCGCCGAGGTGGTGGAGCTCGCCGACGACGAGGTGCTCCTGCCCGGCCTGGTCGACACCCACGTCCACGTCAACGAACCCGGCCGCACCGAGTGGGAGGGCTTCGCGAGCGCCACGCGGGCAGCGGCGGCCGGCGGGGTGACCACCATCGTGGACATGCCCCTGAACAGCATCCCGCCGACCACGACCCTCGCCGGGCTGGAGGCCAAGCGGTTGGCGGCGGAGGGCCAGTCCCACGTCGACGTCGGGTTCTGGGGCGGTGCCGTGCCCGGCAACGTTGCCGACCTGGAGCCGCTGCACGCGGCCGGGGTCTTCGGGTTCAAGTGCTTCCTGCTGCCCAGCGGCGTCGACGAGTTCCCCGAGCTCGACGCCGCGGGCCTGGCGGCCGCGATGGAGGAGACCGCGCGGCTGGGCGCGCTGCTGATCGCACACGCCGAGGACGCCGCCGACGTCACCGACGCCGACGGCCGTGACTACGCCGGCTTCGTCGCCTCCCGTCCCCAGAGCGCGGAGCGCACCGCCGTGGAGCGGGTGATCGCGTCCGCGGCTCTCACCGGCGCACGAGCGCACGTCGTCCACCTCTCGGCCGCCGCCGCTCTGCCGGCGATCCGGACTGCCCGGACCGCCGGCGTACGCCTCACGGTCGAGACCTGCCCGCACTACCTCACGCTCACTGCCGAGGAGGTGGAGGACGGGCACACCGAGTTCAAGTGCTGCCCGCCGATCCGCGACGCCGCCAACCGCGACCTGCTCTGGGAGGCGCTCGCCGACGGGACCATCGACGCGGTGGTGAGCGACCACTCGCCGTGCGTGCCCGAGCTCAAGCGCTTCGACACCGGCGACTTCGGCCAGGCCTGGGGCGGCATCGCCTCGCTCCAGGTAGGTCTGCCGGCGGTGTGGACCGAGGCCCGACGGCGGGGCCACGACCTGGCCACCGTCTCCGGCTGGATGGCCGACGGCCCGGCACGCCTCGTCGGCCTCGACCGCAAGGGCCGGATCGAGCCCGGTGCCGACGCCGACCTGTGCGCGTTCGCGCCCGAAGAGACGTTCGAGGTCGACCCAGCCCGGCTGTGGCACAAGAACCCCGTGTCGGCGTACGCCGGGCGTACGCTCTCCGGCACGGTCCGGCGGACCTGGCTGCGTGGGTCGCTGGTGGATCCGTCCGGACCGCCGCGCGGACGGCTGCTGAGAAGGGGCGAGGCATGAGCTACTACGTTCCACGCGGCGGTCACCCCGGGCAGCACGAGCTGACCACCGACCGCGCGATCTTCACCGACGCCTACGCCGTGCTGCCCCGGGGCACCATGCGCGACATCGTGGCGAGTCGCTGGCCGCACTGGCGCGACACCCGCGGCTGGGTGCTCGCCCGACCGCTCTCGGGGTTCGCCGAGACGTTCAGCTGGTACGTCGTGGAGCTGGGACCGGACGGTGGCTCGGACCGCCCCGAGCCGGACCGGGACGCCGAGGCGGTGCTGTTCGTGGTCGACGGGACACTGCGGCTGACCCTCGGCGGCATCGCCCACGTGCTCGGTCCCGGCGGCTACGCGTTTCTCCCGCCCGGCACCGACTGGAGCGCGGTCAACGGCGGCGAAGGGACGGCGACGTTCCACTGGATCCGCAAGGCCTACGAGCGTGTCGACGGCATCGAGGTGCCGGAGGCGTTCGTCACCAACGAGACCGAGGTGGCACTGGCCCCGATGCCCGACACCGACGGCGCCTGGAGCACCCAGCGGTTCGTGGGCGTCGACGACGTACGTCACGACATGCAGGTCAACATCGTCACCTTCGAACCCGGAGGCGCCATCCCGTTCCCGGAGACACATGTGATGGAGCACGGGCTCTACGTGCTCGAGGGCAAGGGCATGTACCTCCTCAACCAGGACTGGGTCGAGGTGCAGGCGGGCGACTTCATGTGGTTGCGCGCGTTCTGCCCGCAGGCCTGCTACGCCGGCGGCCCCGGCCGCTTCCGCTACTTGCTCTACAAGGACGTCAATCGGCACGTGCGCCTCGGCCCCTGAGTGGGCGGTATAGCCCGATCGGGCCATAATCGCGACCGCCTGCGCCTGGATCGCTGAGCGGGCGGTATAGCCCGATCGGGTCATGCCCTCGAAGCGCTTTCTGACCGATCGGCTAATGGTGCCGATCTTCGATCGAGGCTATGTTGGGCCGGTTCCACATCCCGGGGAAGGAGCGTCACGTGTCCGTCGACCGTTGTGTGCTGCTCGGTGGCAGTGCCCTGCTCGGGGGTCGCTGAGATGGACGAATCCCAGGTACCCCCGGACCCGATCATCGAGATCGAGGTGTCCGGCGACGCCGTCACCGTCGATGGTGTGGTGGTCGACCGCGGTTCCGCGGGCGGCCCGGACACGACGGTCGCGATGCACCTCGGCGTGCACGCCGCGGCGCGGCGGGTGGCCCAGCCTCTGGGCCGACCGGTTCGCGCGGTGCTGCGCTGTGGCTCAGACGAGAAGCGCTTGGTCGTCCACCCCGACGGATCCGTGACGGACGTCGAGGACACCTTCCCCGTGACGAGCCTCGTCGCGCCGGCGGGCTCGCGTTCCGCCCCGATCTCGCGGCACGCGCGGCGTCCGCATGGAGCGGCCCTTCGCGTTCGGCGGACCAGAGTCGCCGTCGGCCTGGCCTACGCCGCCATCGCCGTGGTCCTGGCGGGCGGGATCGTCATGGAGCTGGCAACGAGCGACGGCACGGCGCCGGCGCCGACGGCCGATGAGCCGCCGCCGCTCGCGCAGCCACCGATCGACGACCCCGTGTCGCCGGCCGACCGGGCCGTCATCGAGGGCAACAGGCTCGAGCGCCTGCCGGGCGTCAAGGACGTCGTCGTCAACCCGGCCACCGGTGGTTTCCAGCTCCGGCTCACGACCAGCCGTGCCGCCCGGGTGACGGTGCGGGCCGCGGCACTGTCCGGCGAGGGCGGGGCCTGGCAATGGGCGCTCCAGACGGCGAAGGCGACCACTCGGACCCTTGACGTCGACGATCTCGAGGCCGGTTCCTACCGCTACACGGTGCGGGCGCCGGGCGAGCGCCCCGTGACGGGCAGGTTCGTCATCGAGCCACCGGTCGAGCCGCCCCCGGTCGTCAACGTCGGCACCACCCCGGAGCCGGAGGCGCCGTCCACGCCCGACAACAATCCGCCCAGCAACAACAACAATGGCGGTGGGGGCAACGGCGGTAGCACGCTGCCCGGCCCCACCGAGCCCATCGACCCCGACGACCCGAACGCTCGATGAGGGCGGCAAGGGCCGCGGGACCGGCGTTCGTCGGCCTGGCCATGGTGGCGGCACTTGTCGCGGGCACCGGGCCGTCGACCGGAAACATGACGCCGGCCTCCGACCAGTCGGGCGCGCGTCAGGACCCGACCCCTCGACCGGTGTTGCAATGGTCCGGATACCCCATCGCCCGCACCGGCAAGGCCGCGGGCGAGTGGATCGGTGCCCGCCGCTGGGGTCGCCACGGCCCGGTGCTCTACCGCATCGACCCGGCGGCCTCGTCCCGCTCCACGACGTACAAGCCGGGCCGGTGGGTGAGCAAGGTGCAGGGGAAGCGTTCGAGATCCTCCGCAAACCCGCGCAAGACGGCCCGGGCCGCCTGGATCCTCGCCAAGTACGGCAGGATCCGGCTCCCCGCTCAATCGGCCGCCGTCGATGCCGCCATCTTCCACCTGCTGGCCGGGCATCGCTGGACGCTGACGGGCGATCTGGGGAGGCGCCGGATCCAGCAGAGCGAGGAGTCGGCGCTGGTGCGCAGCCTGGCCCGGACCATGATCGACGTCTCCCAGCGTCGTAGCGGTCCCTACCGGATCCAGGTGCGGCAGCAGGGCACCGCTGTCATCGGCGACCCGGTCCGGCTCGCGATCCGCGTCGTGGTGGCTCGCAACGGCCGCCCACTGCCGTACGTCCCGGTGTGGGTCCAGACCCCCGACGGCACCCTGAGGGGTGACCTCACCCGGGCGAACGGACGGATCGGCCTGACCTATCCACGGCCGAGTGCCGGCGTGACGTCGATCCGGGTCGGAGTTTCGAAGGTGCCCGAGACCCGGCTGCGGTTGATGAGCCCTCGTCGGCCGGCGGCCTCGCGCACGGTGGTCGCGGGGAAGAAGCGGCTGCTGACGGCGAACGACGTCATCTACGTGAAGGCACGACCCAGGGTCGCAGTGACGACGGGTGACAAGCGGCTCGTCATCGGCGCCAAGAGCAAGGGCCAGTTCCGGCTGGTCGCCTCGGCCGAGGCGTTTCCCCGCCGAGCGACGGTCACCCTCCACGGCCCGTTCACGCACTCCGACAACGCACGGTGCGGGTCTCGCACCACCCGCACCGGCTCCACCCGTGTGACCGGTGCCGGCACCTACGGGTTGCCTCGGTTCACCCTCCGCAAGGAGGGCTACTACGTCTGGCGGGTGGAGGTGCCGGGCAACCGGGTGAACCTTCCCGCCGCCGACTGCGGCGGGCGGTTCCGGGTCGTCAAGCACTAGGGGTACGTAAACTCGGGGGATGGTCGATCCGTCGATCACCGTCAACGGTGAGCCCCGCACGTTGAACGGCGTCCCGGCGTGGGTGAACACGCTCGACTGGCTGCGCGGGATCGGCCTCACCGGGGCCAAGGAGGGCTGTGCCGAGGGCGAGTGTGGTGCCTGCTCGGTGCTCGTCGCCCGTCCCGACGGCGACCGCTCGCGGTGGACCGCGGTCAACGCCTGCCTGGTGCCGGCCCTGGCGCTGGACGGACAGGAGGTGGTGACCGCCGAGGGTCTCGGCACGCCCGACGACCTGCATCCGGTGCAGCGGGAGATGGCGGTCCGCGGCGGCTCGCAGTGCGGCTACTGCACGCCGGGCTTCGTGTGCAGCATGGCGGCGGAGTACTACCGGCCGGGGCGGGTGTCGACGGGCTCGACCAACGGGTTCGACCTGCACGCGATCGCCGGCAACCTGTGCCGGTGCACCGGCTACCGGCCGATCCGCGACGCGGCCGAAGCTCTGGTCGCCCCGCCGTCCGACGACCCGATGGCCGACAGGGTGGCTCGAGCCGCCCCGTCCCCGGTGCCGACCAGGGTCGACGGGTTCGCCCGCCCGGCCGACCTCGCGGAGGCGTTCGCACTGTTGCGCGGCCGCCCCGACGCGACCGTCCTCGCCGGCGGCACCGACTGGGGTGTGGAGGTCAACATCCGCGGTGAGCGTTCGACGTACGTCGTGGCGGTGGACCGGCTGCCGGAGCTGAGGACCTTCGGGTTCGAGACAGGCGCTGGCGCGCCTTCCTCAACCACCGGCTATGTCGAGATCGGCGCTGCCCTGACGCTCTCGGAGGTGGAGTCGGCACTGGAGGGTCGGGTCCCGATCCTCGACGAGGTCTTCGACCTGTTCGCGTCCCGCTTGATCCGCAACGGCGCCACGATCGGCGGCAACCTGGCGACCGCGTCACCGATCGGTGACCTGGCGCCGGCGCTGATGGCGCTGGAGGCGGGTGTGGTGCTGGCGTCCACCGATGGCGACCGCGAGGTGCCGATCGCCGACTACTTCACGGGCTACCGCGAGACGGTGCGCCGGACCGACGAGCTGATCCGCGCGGTGCGGATCCCGATGCCCACGGCCGGGATCACCGCGTTCCACAAGATCGCCAAGCGCCGCTACGACGACATCTCCAGCGTGGCCATCGGGTTCGCGGTCGAGCTCGCCGAGGGCAGCGTGAAGTCGGCGCGGATCGGGCTCGGCGGCGTCGCCGCGACCCCGGTGCGGGCGCTGGCGACCGAGGCGGCGCTCGAGGGTCGGTCCTGGTCCGAGGACACGGTGCGCGAGGCGGCCGTGGTGATGCGCGGCGAGGGCACCCCGATGGACGACCACCGCGCCAGCGCGGCGTACCGCTCCGCGATGCTCGGGACCGCACTGCTCAAGCTCTGGGAGGTGCATCGATGAGTGTGGGCGAGGCGATCCCGCACGAGAGCGCCGCGCTGCACGTCACCGGCGCCGCCCTCTACACCGATGACCTCGTGGGCCGGACCAAGGACTGCCTGCACGCGTGGCCGGTGCAGGCGCCGCACGCGCATGCGCGGGTCACCGACCTGCGGGTCGAAGCGGCGTACGACGTCCCGGGCGTGGTGCGCGTGCTGACCGCCGCCGACGTGCCTGGAGTCAACGATGCCGGCGTCAAGGGCGACGAGCCGCTGTTCCCGACCGAGGTGATGTACCACGGGCACGCCGTCTGCTGGGTGCTCGGCGAGACGCTCGAGGCGGCCCGGCTGGGTGCCGCGGCGGTGGAGGTCGACTACGACGAGCTGCCCGCGCTCGTAGAAGTGCGAGAGGCGATCGCGGCCGGCAGCTTCCAGGGCGGGCGGCCCCAGGTTGCCAGGGGCGACGTCGAGGCGGGGCTCGGTGGCTCCGCCCACGTGTTCAGCGGTGAGACGGAGATGGCCGGGCAGGAGCACTTCTACCTCGAGACCCACTGCTGCCTGGTGCACGTCGACGAGTCCGACCAGGTGTTCGTGCAGAGCAGCACCCAGCACCCGACCGAGACCCAGGAGATCGTCGCCCACGTGCTCGGTCGTCACAACCACGACGTCACGGTGCAGTGCCTGCGGATGGGCGGCGGGTTCGGCGGCAAGGAGATGCAGCCGCACGGGTACGCCGCGGTGGCGGCGCTCGGCGCGACGCTCACCGGCCGACCGGTGCGGCTCCGGCTCAACCGCACCCAGGACATCACCCTGACCGGCAAGCGGCACGGCTTCCACGCGCAGTGGCGGGCGGGCTTCGATGCCGACGGCCGACTTCAGGCGCTCGACGCCACGCTGACCTCCGACGGCGGGTGGAGCCTCGACCTGTCCGAGCCGGTGCTGGCCCGGGCGCTGTGCCACGTCGACAACGCCTACTGGATCCCCCACGTGCGGGTGAACGGCCGAGTCGCGCAGACCCACAAGACCTCGCAGACCGCGTTCCGCGGGTTCGGCGGACCGCAGGGGATGCTGGTGATCGAGGACGTCCTCGGCCGGTGCGCCCCGCTCCTCGGGATCGACCCGGCCGACCTGCGCCGGCGCAACCTCTATGTCGACGGACAGGCCACGCCGTACGGGCAGCCGGTGCGGCACGCGCACCGCGCGGCGAACGCGTGGGACCAGGTGGTCGACTCCGCCGAGGTCGCGCGGCGGACCGCGGAGATCGCCGATTTCAACGCCGCCCACCAGCACGTCAAGCGAGGGCTGGCGGTCACGCCGGTGAAGTTCGGGATCTCGTTCAACTTCACCGCCTTCAACCAGGCCGGCGCCCTGGTGCACGTCTACAAGGACGGCTCGGTGCTGGTCAACCACGGCGGCACCGAGATGGGCCAGGGGCTGCACACCAAGATGCTGCAGGTCGCGGCGACCGCGCTGGGCGTGCCGATGGAGAAGGTCCGGCTGGCGCCGACCCGCACCGACAAGGTGCCGAACACCTCCGCCACCGCGGCGAGCTCCGGCGCCGACCTCAACGGTGGCGCGGTGAAGCACGCCTGCGAGCAGATCATGGAGCGACTGAATGCGGTCGACGCGGGCCGCGGGCTGCCCTGGGAGGAGCTGGTCCGGGAGGCCTACTTCAGCCGGGTGCAGCTGTGGGCGGCCGGCTTCTACCGCACCGAGGGGCTGCACTGGGACTCCACCACCATGCGCGGGGAGCCGTTCAAGTACTTCGCGTACGGCGTGGCGGCCACCGAGGTGGAGGTCGACGGGTTCACCGGCGCCTACACGACGCGGCGGGTCGACATCGTGCACGACGTCGGCGACTCGCTCTCCCCGCTGGTCGACCTCGGCCAGATCGAGGGCGGTTTCGTGCAAGGGCGCGGGCTGGCTGACCCTGGAGGACCTGCGCTGGGACACCTCCGACGGGCCGCATCGCGGTCGGCTGGCGACCCAGGCGGCCAGCACCTACAAGCTGCCGAGCATCGGGGAGATGCCGGCGGAGCTGAACGTCGCGCTGCTCGAGCGCGCCCACGAGGACGGCGTGGTCTACGGCTCCAAGGCGGTCGGCGAGCCGCCGCTGATGCTGGCCCTCTCGGTGCGCGAGGCGCTCCGTCAGGCGGCCGCCGCGTTCGGGCGGCCGGGCACCAGCGTCGACCTGGCCGCGCCCGCCACCCCCGAGGCCGTCTACTGGGCGGTCGAGGAGGCGCGCCGACCCGATGACGCTGAAGCCACGGGGCACCTGGTGGCCGGCGCGCCCGGCGTCGTACCCGACCAGCCGGCGGCGGACGCCCCGCTCCTGCACCCGCGCTCCGAGGCGGTTGCCGCGCGCTCCCCGGTGGACCAATGACGACCTGGCTGAACGCCGTGCAGCGGCTCCGCACCGAACGGCGACCCGGGGTCCTGGTCACCGTGACGGAGGTGCGCGGCCACGCGCCCCGCGACGCCGGGGCCAAGCTGGTCGTCGCGGCCGATGACACGTGGGGGAGCGTGGGTGGCGGCAACCTCGAGGAGACCGCGATCGCGAAGGCCCGGCAGATGCTGGACGCGCCCGGGTCGGTCCCGGAGACGATGACCATGTCGCTCAGCGACAAGGCCCGCACCGAGCACGGCCGGCAGTGCTGCGGCGGCGAGGTGACGCTGCTGCTCGAGCCGCTGCCCGTGGTGCCGTCGGTGGCGGTGTTCGGGATGGGTCACGTCGGCCTCGAGCTGGCCCGGATCCTGGCCCGGCACGACGTCGAGCTGCACCTCGTCGACTCACGCGCCGACCAGGTGTCGGCGGAACGACTGGCGCCCCTCGACGACGGGGCGGCGTCGGTCCACGCCCACCACGCGCCGGTGCCCGAGCTGGTGCTCGGCCAGGTGCCCGAGGGCACCCACGTACTGGTGCTCACCCACGACCACGCCGAGGACTTCGCGATCTGCGACGCCGCGCTGCGCTGCGGACACCTGGGTCCGATCGGGCTGATCGGGTCGTCGGCGAAGTGGCAGCGGTTCCGTCGGGGTCTGCTCGTCGAGGGGCACACGGAGGCCGCGGTGGACCGGATCCATAGCCCGATCGGACGCTCGGGTGGCAGCAAGGACCCGGCAGCGATCGCGGTGACCGTCGCGGCCGATCTCGTCGAGGCCTTCGCCGCCGAGCGCGCGGCGGTGCGGTGACGATCTACCGGGCCCGGGTCTTCGACACCCCGGACGACCCTTTCTCCGGCGGAGAGCTGCGCAGCAGCGACGACGTCGGGCTGGTCGTGGTCGACGACGTCATCGTCGCGCGCGGGGAGTTCGCCGAGATCCTGCCCGACCACGCCGAGCATGCCGTGGTCGACCTGCGCGACGGCGTACTGATCCCGGGGCTGGTCGACACGCACATTCATTTCCCGCAGGTCAGGGCGATCGGGGCGCTCGGCATGCCGCTGCTGGAGTGGCTCGACAAGTGTGCTTTGCCCGAGGAGTGCCGGCTCGCCTCGTCCGACTACGCCCGCGCGGTCGCGGCAGAGTTCTGCAGCGGCCTGATCTCGGCGGGCACCACCAGCGCCCTGGTGTTCGGCTCCCACTTCGCGGGGGCGGTCGACGCGCTGTTCACCGAGGCGGCAAGGCTCGGGCTGCGGGTCACCAGTGGCCTCGTGGTCAGCGACCGGTCGTTGCCCGACGACCTGCTCACCACGCCGCAACGTGCGTACGACGAGGCGGTCGGGCTCGCCACCAGGTGGCACGGCGTCGGACGCAACAGGTACGCCGTCACGCCGCGATTCTCGCTGTCGGCGAGCGAGCCGATCCTCGACGCTTGCTCATCGGTGCTCGACGCGACGCCGGGCGCGATGTTCACCTCGCACGTCAACGAGAACCGCGCCGAGGTCGCCGTCGTGGCCGACCTGTTCCCCGCCTGTACCGACTACGTCGACACCTACGACCGGCACGGCCTGCTCAAGACCCGAGCGGTGCTCGCCCACAACGTGCACCCCACCGACCCGGAGCTCGCCGTCCTCGCCGACCGCGGGACGACGGTCGCGCACTGCCCGTCGAGCAACTCCGCCCTCGGCAGCGGGCTGTTCCCGCTGCGCCGGCACCTCGGTGCCGGGGTGCCGGTCGCGCTCGGCTCGGACGTGGGTGCGGGCACCGGCTTCTCGGTCTTCAAGGAGGGGCTGCAGGCGTACTTCATGCAGCGGCTGCTCGACACCGAGGGTCATCCGCTGACCCCGACCCAGCTGCTCTACCTGGCGACCCGGGCCGGCGCTCTGGCCCTCGGGCTCGGGGACCAGGTGGGCGACCTCAGCGTCGGCAAGCAGTTCGACGCCGTGTGCCTGCGCCCACCCGGAGGCACCGCCCTCAACGTCGGTCTCCGGCACACCGAGAGCGCCGAGGAGGCGCTGGGCAAGATCTTCGCCCTCGCCGGGGATGCCGACGTGGCCGACGTCTGGATCGGTGGCTGGCAGCTGGTCTCCGGCGGATTCGTGCGTCCCGCGCCCGGTTGATGGTCAGGTCGCGCTGCGCGCGTAGGCCGCCGGCGTGGTTCCCAGCAGCCGCCGGAAGTGGCGGGTCAGGTGCGCCTGGTCGTGGAACCCCACGGCCACTGCCGCGTCCGCGGAGCTCACACCTGACAGCAGCAGCCGCCGGGCCCGGTCCAGTCGGCGGCCGGTGAGGTAGCGGTGCGGCGCGATGCCGTACTCCGCGCCGAACGCGCGCACCAGGTGGGTCGCGGTGACCCCCAGCGTGCCCGCCGCCGCCTCGAGGGTGATCCCGTCGACCACCCGGGCGTCGAGCAGGTCACGCAGCCGCCGCGCGACGGTGGAGTCGTGGCCGGCCGTCGGCCCGATCTCGGCGTGGGTCAGATGGCGCCCGAGCCGGTCGCGCACCAGGGTCAGCCGGCCCTCGGCCTCGAAGGCGTCGCCGGGGTGGGCCAGCGCCTCGTGCAGCCGGTTGATCTCGTCGCGAAGGGGCCCGTCGGCCCAGCCTGGGTGGTCGACGGCGGCGCCGGTCAGACACGGGTCGAGGGCGTCGTGCTCCAGGTAGACCACGCGCTTGCGGAACCCCGCCGCCTCGACCGACCGGCCGTCGTGCGGCACGTGCGGTGGCAGCAGCGTCACCAGGCTCCGCACTGCTCCGTGCTCGTGGCGGTCGAGATCGAACCGCACCGTCCCGGTGTCGATCACGAGCAGCGTCCACGTGTCGTGGGTGTGGGAGGGATAGGCGTGCTGGGGGAAGTGGGCGTGCAGCACCTCCGCGACTCCGGCGACCTCCGGCCGCCAGGCCCGGATCGTGGGCTGCGGGCGCATGTCAGGAACGTACAAGACCAGGCGGCATCCACGCCCGGACAGTGGAGGCATGCGATTCGACACGAAGGTCGCGATCCTGCTTCGCGACGACCTGGAGACCTGGCAGCGCCTGAACGTCACGGCGTTCCTCACCAGCGGCATCGCCGCGAGGTACCCGCAGATCATCGGTGAGCCGTACGCCGACGCCGACGGCACGACGTACCTCTCGATGTTCGGGCAGCCGGTGCTGGTGCTCGAGGGGAGCAAGGAGGTCCTGACGGCGGCCCACGAGCGCTGCCTGCGCAGAGACCTCGAGATCTCGGTGTTCACCACCGACCTGTTCCGCACGGGCAACGACGACGACAATCGGGCCGCGGTGGCGGCGGTGCCGCGCGCCGACCTGGACCTCGTCGGCCTGGGCATCCACGGCCCGCGCAACGCCGTCGACAAGATCCTCAAGGGCGCGTGGATGCACCCTTAGGCCCGCTCGGAGACCAGCACGGAGCGGTACGCCGGCAACGTGAGGAAGTCCGGGTAGTCGGTATCGAGCGCCGTCTCCACGAACAGGCGGCGCGCCTCGGCGAGGTGCTCGGTGTCGTCGGCGGCAGGCTCCAGGGCGGCGTACTCCTCCTCGACCAGGCGCTCGACCAGCTCGCGGGTCACGGTCTCGCCGGTGTGCAGGGTCGCGGCGTTGAACACCCACTGCCACACCTGTGAGCGCGAGATCTCGGCGGTGGCGGCGTCCTCCATCAGGTTGTCGATCGCCGCGGCGCCGTTGCCGGAGAGCCACGCCTCCAGGTAGCGGATCCCGATCCGGATGTTGCCGCGCAGACCGGCCTCGGTGCGCTCACCCGGCGTCGCCGCGACCGCGAGCAGATCATCGGCCGTGACGTTCACCGGGTGACGCGGACGGCCGACCTGGTTGGCGTCGTCGCCCAGCACACCGTCGAAGATGTCGCGGCAGAGCGGCACCAGGTCGGGGTGCGCCACCCAGGAGCCGTCGAAGCCGGCGTTCGCCTCCCGGGTCTTGTCCTCCCGGACCTTGGCGAAGGCACGCTCGTTGACCTCGGGGTCGCGGCGGCTCGGGATGAAGGCGGCCATCCCGCCGATCGCGAACGCGCCGCGCCGGTGGCAGGTCTGGACGAGCAGATCGCTGTACGCGCGCATCATCGGCGCGGTCATGGTCACCGCGTTGCGGTCGGGGAGGGTGAACTCCGGTCCGGCGTCCCGGAAGTTCTTGATGATGCTGAACAGGTAGTCCCAGCGACCGGCGTTCAGCCCGGCCATGTGGTCGCGCAGCTCGTAGAGGATCTCGTCCATCTCGAACGCCGCGGTGATCGTCTCGATCAGCACGGTGGCGCGGATCGTCCCGTGCGGCACTCCGAGCGCCTGCTGCGCGTGGGTGAACACGTCGTTCCAGAGCCGCGCCTCGAGGTGGCTCTCCAGCTTCGGGAGGTAGAAGTAGGGACCGCTGCCGCGGTCGAGCAGCTCGCGAGCGTTGTGGAAGAGGTAGAGCCCGAAGTCGACCAGGGCCGCGACCACCGGCGCCCCGTCGAGGGTCAGGTGCTCCTCGTCGAAGTGCCAGCCACGCGGCCGCGGCACGATCACCGGGATCCGGTCGGGGTCGGCGAGCCGGTACTCCTTGCCCTCGGCCGAGGTGAGCGTGATCGTGCGGCGTACGGCGTCCGCGAGATTGACCTGGCCGCCTACGACGTTCACCCAGTGCGGGGTGTTGGCGTCCTCGAGGTCCGCCAGCCACACCTTCGCGCCGGAGTTGAGCGCGTTGATCGTCATCTTCCGCTCGGTCGGACCGGTGATCTCGACCCGCCGGTCTTGTAGGTCGACGGGCGTCTCCGCCACCCGCCAGTCGCCGGTCCGGACGTGGGCAGTCTCGTACAGGAAGCCGAGCCGCCCGGTCTGGGCGATCCGGACCCGGCGATCTTGGCGGGCTTCGAGCAGTTCGTTGCGGCGGGCGCCGAACCGCTGGTGCAGGTCGGCGACGAACGCCAGTGCGTCGTCGGTCAGGATCTCCTCGGCGCGCTCGACCGGAGGGCCGGAGACGGTGATGGCTGCCATCCCGCCACGTTAGTACCAGCCGTCAGGTCTCGTCGTCGACCTCGTGCATGGCAGCCTCCTCGGCCGGCCGGTTCGAATCGTCGACGTCCGGGTCGCCGTACTCGGGCTCCTCCTGGCGCAGTCGCTGGGCGAAGGTCTCGCCACGCTCCTCCTCGGCCGGCGTGTTGCCGAAGCGCTGGCCGGCCGAGTAGTCGTCGGCTGCGGTGATGCCTTCGTCGAGCGGGTCGCCGCCTTCCTCGAGGGTGTCCTCGGGCTGCAGCTGGTCCTCGTCGTCGACGCTGTAGTCGCCGTAGCTCTCGGTCTCGTTGGCGTCGTTGGTCATGCCCGTTCCGGTACCCCGTACGTCGTCGTCCGCTCACGCACCGGGCGGCCGATCCCCGCACCGATCTCGGTGAGCTCGGCGACGGTCTTGGCGGAGCCGTGCTCGGAGCCGGCCATCCGGGAGATGGTCTCCTCCATCAGGGTGCCGCCGACGTCGTTGGCCCCGGCCTTGAGCATCGCCCGGGTGCCGTCGACGCCGAGCTTGACCCACGAGGTCTGGATGTTGGTGATCCGCCCGTGCAGCAGGATCCGGGCCATCGCGTGCACGGCGAGGTTGTCCCGCAGGGTGGGGCCGGGACGGGCGACGCCGGCGAGGTAGATCGGGGCTGAGGTGTGCACGAACGGCAGCGGCACGAACTCGGTGAACCCGCCGGTCTCGTCCTGGATCCGGGACAACACGCGGAGGTGGCCGACCCAGTGGCGGGGGTTGTCGACGTGGCCGTACATCATCGTGGAGGTGGTCGGGATCCCGAGCCGGTGCGCGGTGGTGACGACCTCGACCCAGGTGCGGGTCGGGAGCTTGCCCTTGGTCAGCACCCAGCGGACCTCGTCGTCGAGAATCTCCGCGGCGGTCCCCGGCAGCGAGCCGAGGCCGGCTTCGCGGGCCTTGATCAGGAAGTCCTCGATCGACAGGCCGGTGCGGGCGGTGCCGTTCACGACCTCCATCGGGCTGAACGCGTGCACGTGCATGTCCGGGACCCGCTGCTTCACCGCGGTGACCAGGTCGAAGTAGCCGGTGGCCGGGAGCTCGGGGTCGATCCCGCCCTGCATGCACACCTCGGTGGCACCCAGGTCCCAAGCCTCCTCGGCCCGGTCGGCCACCTGGTCCAGGGACAGGGAGTAGGCGTCGGCGTCGGTACGTCGCTGCGCGAACGCGCAGAACCGGCAGCCGACGTAGCAGACGTTGGTGAAGTTGATGTTCCGGTTCACCACGTAGGTGACCTCGTCGCCGACCGTCTCCTTGCGAAGGTCGTCGGCGAGCCGGCACACCTGGTCCAGCAGGTCGCCCTCAGCGGTCATCAGCGTCAGCGCGTGCTCATCGGACAGGTTGCCGGGATCGGCCTCTGCCGCACGCAGCGCAGCGATCGCCTCCGACGGCGGTTGAGGTGCCAGCGCGGCGAGCCTCGAAACCCCGTCGGCGGCGCTCTTCACGGCGTCCCAGTCGCCGTAGACGTTCGCGAAGTCGGACCGACGGTCCTCGGTGCGGCCCTCGGAGTCGACGGCGGCGTGCAGGTCGACGCGGCCGACGGATGCGAAGCCGCCGTCCGGTTCCTGCCAGGGCAGGCCGCTCGGGCGTACGTCGGGCCTGGCGAGTCCGTCGGTGGTGGCGACCGCGGCGACGTGGGCGCTGATCCGCGGGTCCAGCCACGGCTCTCCCGCGCGGACGTACTCCGGGTGCACGGTCAACCGAGCTCGGAGCTCGAACCCGCCCTCCGCTGTCACCTCTCGGAGCCGGTCCAGGGAGGGCCAGGGGCGTTCCGGGTTCACGTGGTCCGGCGTCAGCGGGGACACCCCGCCCCAGTCGTCGACGCCGGCTGCGAGCAGGGCGCGGCACTCGTCGAGGTCGACGAGGTTGGGCGGCGCCTGCACCCGCGCCTTCGGGCCCAGCACGATCCGGGTGACCGCGATCGCGGCGCGGTACTCGTCCAGGTCCAGGTCATCGGTGTGCCGCATCGCGGTGTCCGGCTTGGCCCGGAAGTTCTGCACGATCACCTCCTGCACCGCCCCGTACGCCCGCGAGACCCGGCGCAGCGCGAAGATCGTCTCCGCCCGCTCCGTCAGCGTCTCCCCGATGCCGACCAGCAGTCCGGTGGTGAACGGGATCGAGAGCCGGCCGGCGTCCTCCAGCACGCGCATCCGCACCTCCGGGTCCTTGTCCGGTGACCCGTAGTGCGCGAGGCCCTTGGTCTCGTAGAGCCGGCGGGAGGTGGTCTCCAGCATCATCCCCATCGACGGGGAGACCGGCTTGAGCCGGTTCAGCTCCTCCCACGACATCACCCCGGGGTTCAGGTGCGGCAGCAGGCCGGTCTCCTCCAGCACCCGCACCGCCATCGCCCGCACGTAGGCCAGCGTGGAGTCGTAGCCCCGCTCGTCCAGCCAGGCCCGGGCCTCCGGCCAGCGCTCCTCGGGGCGGTCGCCGAGCGTGAACAACGCCTCCAGGCACCCCAACGCCGCGCCGTCGCTGGCCACCGCCAGGATCTCGTCGGGCGACAGGTACGGCTCGCGACCCTCCCGGGCCGCCTGCCCCGGCGTCTCCACGAACGTGCAGTAGTGACACCGGTCCCGGCACAACCGGGTCACCGGGATGAACACCTTCGGCGAGTACGTCACCACCCCCGGCCGACCCGCCGCCACCAGCCCAGCGTCCCGGACCCGACCAGCGGCCATCGCCAACCGGTCCAGATCCTCTCCGGTCGCCGCCAGCAACGCGGCCGCCTCGCCGACATCGAGCGCAGCCCCACGCTCCACCCGAGCCAGCGCCCGCCGCACCTGCTGGGGAGTCGCCGCCGCAGTCACCCCGAAAGGCTATCCCCGTCGCCTAGCGAGGTAGTTGGGCGGTCATCTTGCGGATACGCGCCTCGAAGCGCTGGGAGTACCCCGGGTAGACCGACCAGCTGACGGCTACGCCGCGCCCGGTCGCGCTGGTGATGAACGTGTGCTCGCACTCTCCGCTCTCGGAGTTGCAGTTGCCGCCGTTCTCGAAGAGCCGCACCTTCTCGGAGTCGAACGACGCGAACCCCTCGTAGCGCAGGTCCCAGGTGGTGCACCCCGCCGTGTAGGTGCACTTCTTGGCGCGAACCCACCAGATCCGGGGCGGCTTCGACCGGCCGCAGAAGCGCTTGTCGGTGGCGCTCGTGGTGCCCCACGGGAACGTCGCCTCAACCCGGGCATCGACGCACCCCTTGCGGCCACCGGCGTCGGTGTCCACGGCATGCGTGCGACCGTCGACGGGCTTCCAGGCGCCGTCGTCCCGGACCTCGAGGGTGGCCGTGCCCGCCTCCGGACCGAGGTCGTCGAACTCGAAGACCACCGCCCGGTACGCCGACCTGGCCTTCGCGCTGGGCTCGGGCGGGTCCGCCACGTAGCACTCGTCGAGGGCACTCACCGCGTCGGCGCGGCCCTCGTCCGCCTCCTCCTGACCCTCGGACAGCGTGAGCGACTCCGCGACGAGGTACTCCGCCATCGTCGGGGCACCGACGTCGGCCAGGCAGTCGGTGCTCTCGAGCTGCCACTCGTCTCCGAGCTGCTCGGCCCAGTTGTCGGAGCAGTCCAGCAGCGCCTCGACGTACGTCGTCGCGTCGGGGTACCGCCACTCGCCCGTGTAGGTCCAACCATCGCCGTCAGCGTCGATCAGGCCGCGCTTCTCGAGCTCTGCGGACCTGGTCTCGTGCACGAGCTCGTCGGCCGCGCACTCGCGAGCGTCGGCGTCCGCCCACTCCGGGGCTTCGACTCCGTCGGCGATCGCGCTCACCGCCGCCTTGTCCTTGGCGCTCAGTGGGCCGACCCCGAAGCGTCCGGTGAAGTAGGCCCATGCGGTGACGGAGAGACCGAAGACCAGCAGCACCGCGAGCACGCCGGCCAGGATGATCGGCCAGCGGCGGCGTCGGGGCGCCGGTGGTGGGCCTGGGGGCGGCCCGAGGTACGGCGGTCCTCCGAACGGCGGTGGCGGCGGCGACTGAGCCTGTGGCCAGCCCTTGCCAGGCGGAGGACCGGACGGAGGTGGGCCCGAGGGAGGCGGGCCGGACGGGGGAGGACCGCTGGGTCCACCGCGCGGCCAGGTCGGTGGCGGGTTCTGCCCGGACATCCCGATCGACCTTCCTCCCGCCGGGCCGCCGGTCGACCCGTCGTCAGGGATGCTATCCGCGCGGCCGGCCCCAGAAACGCACGTGGGCCGGGGCGACGCCCCGGCCCACGCAACACACTGGCTCTAGACCAGCATCTTCTCCTCCTCCGACGCCGGCGGCGGCGGGGAGTCATCGCTGCGGTGGGCCAGCTTGCTCGGCCACCAGATCTTGTCTCCGACGTCGAGGTTGAGCGCGGTGACCAGCACCGAGCGCACGATCAAGGTGTCGAGCAGCACGCCCAGAGCCACGGCCACACCCAGCTGCGCCAGGAACACCAGCGGCAGCGAGCCGAGCACCAGGAAGGTTGCCGCCAGCACCACGCCGGCCGAGGTGATCACCCCGCCCGTTGAAGACAGCGCGATCAGCGATCCTCGTCGGGTGCCGAAGTTGACCGTCTCCTCGCGCACTCGGGTCATCAGGAAGATGTTGTAGTCGATCCCGAGTGCCACCAGGAAGACGAACGCGAACAGCGGGAAGCCCGCATCGGTGTGCGCGAAGCCCTCGTTGACCTCGAAGAGGCTGAGCCGGGTGAACACCTCGGTGAACAGCAGCGTCGAGATGCCGAGCGCGGCCCCGAAGGACAGCACCACCGTGCCCATCAGCAGCAGCGGCGAGATCAGCGCCCGCAGCAAGAGCATCAGGATCAGGAACACGACCACGAGGACCACGGGGATGATCAGCTTGTTGTCGTGCTGGGAGGCGATCTTCGTGTCCAGCCAGAACGCCGAGCCGCCGCCGACCAAGGCATCGGCGCCGTCGACGTCATGGACCACATCTCGGGTGTTCTCGACGATGTCGAACGCAGCAGTCGATGAGACGTCCGCCCCGATCGTGGCCTCGAAGTAGGACCGACCATTGCCGATGTCCTGCGGCGGCGTGGGCTCGCCCAGGCCGTCGACCTCTCCGATCGCCTCCTCGACCTCGGGAAGCGCGTCGGTGTTGGTGACGATCTGCACGGTGTTGGAGTTGTCCTCGAGACCGTGGTCGATGAGCAGCGTCTGCCCCTTGATGGAGTCGAACTCCTTGGTGTACTGCTCCTCCGTCGACAGCCCGGACGGGTCGAGCTTGAACAGGCCGAGGCAGCAGAGCAGCAGGATGCCGGTGGTGACCATCCACACCTTGCGGGGACGCGGCTGGATGGCGTTGCCGACCTTCGCCCAGAATCCGGTGCTCGTCGGCTCGGGCGTCCCGAAGGTGGGGCGCTTGGGCCAGAAGACCCAGCGGCCGAAGATCACCAGCAGGGCCGGGAGGAGCGTCACCATCACGAGGTAGGTGATGGCCACGGCGACAGCGTTCACCGGCCCCAGGCCGGCGGTGGAGTTGAGGTCGGCGATGACCAGGCACAGCATGCCGGCGGCCACCGTGGCCGCACTCGCGAGGATCGCCGGTGCCGCACGGTGCAGCGCGAAGGCCATCGCCTCGTGCCGATCCTCATGACGACGGAGCTCTTCTCGATATCGCGCCGTGAGCAGCAGGGCGTAGTCGGTGCCCGCGCCGATCACCAGGATGCCCATGATCGCCTGGCTCTGCCCGTTGACCGTCAGGTCGGCGTACTTGGCGAGCAGGTAGACGACGCCGCCGGAGACCGAGTAGGCCACGACCGCCGAGATGATCGGCAGCAGCCACAGGATCGGGCTGCGGTAGGTGAACAGCAGGATCACTATGACCACCAGCAACGTGATCAGGATCAGGTTGGTGTCGATGCCCTCGAACGCCTCGGCGGAGTCGGCGGCCTGGCCACCGAACCCGGCCAGGTGCACCGTGACCCCGTCGATGACCGCTATGTCTCGGATCTCGTCGACGGCGTCGGGGATGTCGTTCCAGCCGTTCTCGCCGAAGTTGAAGACCAGGTAGATGTAGGCGACCTGCCCGTCCTCGGAGAGCAGCTGTGGACCGGGTTGCCCTTGCTCCTGGGCCGCGGCAGCGACGTTGGGGGACAGCGCACCCTGGTCGGTGACGCCGTCGATCTTCGCCATCTCCTGGGCCTGCTCATCCATGGCGGCCAGGTCGTCGTCGGTCAGCCCCGACTCCTTGTTGTAGACCACCAGGGTGGGGATGTCGTTGGGGTCGACCGTGTCAGAGAGCTCCTCGAGGACTTCCGTCGACTCGGCCGACTCGGGCAGCCAGGACGAGGCCTCGTTGTTCTGGACGTCGATCAGCTTCGAGCTGAGCGCACCGACGGTCGCGAGCAGGACCAACCAGACGCCGAGGACGATCCACTTGGTGATGCGGCCTGTGAGCTTGCCGGCGATGTGAGCATGCATGGGGGTAACCCTTTCAGGGGGCGGGGACAGTCCGCATCCGGGATTTCCCTGAGGAGACCTGCGGCACCGACCTTTCTCATCGATGACGACGCAGGTTCACCAAAAGTGACAGTCTGGCCGGTCTAGACCAGTTGAACGTTCAGCCGTAAAGACGGTCCACCACGTCGGAGTACTTCTGGTTAACGACCCGCCGCTTGAGCTTCAAGGTGGGCGTGAGCTCCTCGGACTCGGCGGTCCACTCGACCGGCAGCAGCTCGAACGCCTTGACCTGCTCGGGGCGGGAGAGCCGCTCGTTGGCGGCGTCGACGGCCTGCTGCGCCATCGCGAGGATCTCCGGCTTCTGGGCCAGGTCGGCCAGGTCGGTGAACTCGACGCCCAGCTTCTGGGCGACCAGCGGGGCGATCTCGCCGTCGAGGGTGAGTACGGCGACGACGTACGGCCGGTTGTCGCCGATCGCCATCGCGTGGCCGACGATCGGGGACTCCTTGAGGTAGCTCTCGATGTTGGACGGCGCGATGTTCTTGCCCGCGGAGGTGATGATGAGCTCCTTCTTGCGGTCGATGATCGCGAAGAAGCCGTCGTCGTCGAGGGTGCCGATGTCACCGGTGTGCACCCAGCCGTCCTCGTCGATGAGCGCGCGGGTGGCCTCCTCCTGCTTGTGGTAGCCGGGGGTGATCACCGGGCCACGCACCAGCACCTCGCCGTCGTCGCCGAGCTTGAGCTCCATGCCCGGGGTGGGGGGCCCGACCGTGCCGAGCTTGAACCCTGCGGGTCCGTTGGCGGTGACCGCGCCGCAGGTCTCGGTCATCCCGTAGACGTCGTAGACCTTCAGCCCCAGGCCCGCCATGAACCGGGCGACCTCGATCGGCATCGGTGCCGCCGCCGACCCGGCCCAGGTGACCTGGTCGAGCCCGAGCAGCAGCTTGAGGAAGCCGAGGATCGCCTCGTCCGCCTCGCGGTACGCCTCCTCGATCTCCGGCGTCATGGTGCCGCCGACCTCCTGGGCCTCGACCCAGGCCAGCCCGGCCGCCATCGCGTCCTCACCATCTTGACGTTGTCGGGGTTGTCGTCGGCGGCGAGCTTGGCCGAGATGCCGGTCTTGATCTTCTCCCAGACCCGCGGGACGCCGAAGAAGCCGGTCGGGTGCACCTCGCCCAGCGCGGCGAGCAGCTCCGCCGGATCGCCGATCGCGTGCGCGTGGGTGCCGGTCATCAGCGGACCGTAGAGCCCCAGCACCCGCTCGGCGATGTGGGCCAGCGGCAGGTAGCTCACCATCCGCTGCAGGCCGTCGAGGCCCGCGGCCTCCAGGGTGCTCACCGACTCGTAGAGGACGTTGTGGTGGGTGAGCACCACGCCCTTGGGGTTGCCGGTGGTGCCGGACGTGTAGAGGATCGTCGCCGGCGCATCGGGGTCGAGTACGGCGTGCCGCTGCTCCAGCTCGTCGGGCTGTGCCGCGCGCCGCTCCGCACCGGCGGCGAGCAGCTCGTCCCAGCTGAGGAACCGGTCGTCTCCGTCCGGCGCTGCCGAGGCGTCGATCAGGACGACGTGCTTGACGTATCCCTCAGCGATGGCCCGGTCCCAGCGGGCCAGGTGGTCGGCGTTCTCGAGCACGGCGACCACGGGGGTGGACTCGCCGGCGACGTACGCGACCTGCTCCTGCGAGAGCGTGTTGTAGATCGACATCGGCGTGGCTGCGGCGTGCACGGCGCCCACGTCGGCGACGTAGTGCTCGATCCGGTTGGTCGCCATGATCGCGATCGTGTCGCCGACCTGAGCGCCGAGGCCGATCAGCCCGGCGGCCACGTCGAGACCCCGCTCCCGCACGTCGGTCCAGGTGAAGGTGCGCCAGGACTCGCCGTCGGGGACATGATGCTTGTCGGAGTAGGCCGGTCCGTCGGCATGCTCGGCAACGGTGTCGGCGAGGACGTCGATGAGCGTGCGGCCCCCGACCTCCTCCTCGATGCGGGCGCGGTCGGCGGCGACATCGGTCATCGTGGTGACTCCTCGGGGCTGGGCCGATGGGTTGGGAGCAGTGTGACCACGTTCACTCGCGGCCACAAGGCGCTGTTCAGAGTCCGAGGCTGCGCCCGATGATCTCTTTCTGGATCTCGGTGGTGCCGCCGTAGATCGTCTGGATCCGGCTGTCGGCGTAGGCCTTGGCGATGGGGTACTCGGTCATGTAGCCGTAGCCGCCGTGGAGCTGCAGGCCCTGGTCGACGACCTTCTTCTGCAGCTCGGTGGTCCACCACTTCGCCATCGAGGCGAGGCTCGCGTCGACCTCGCCGGCGTTGAGCTTGAGGATGCAGTCGTTGACGAACACCCGGGCGATGTGGGCCTCGGTGGCCATCTCGGCGAGCACGAAGCGGTTGTGCTGGAACGTGCCGATCGGCTTCCCGAACGCCTCGCGCTCCTTGGCGTAGGAGAGCGACAGGTCCAGCACGTGCTCGATCGCGGCCACCGCGATCGCTGCGATCGAGAGCCGCTCCTGGGGCAGGTTGACCATCAGCGAGATGAAGCCGGAGCCTTCCTCGCCGAGCAGGTTCTCCTTCGGCACCGCGACGTTGTCGAAGAACAGCTCCGCGGTGTCCTGGGCCTTGAGGCCGAGCTTCTCCAGGTTGCGGCCCCGCTCGAAGCCCGGCATCCCGCGCTCGACCACCAGCAGGCTGATGCCCTGGTGCCCCGCTTCGGGGTCGGTGCGGGCCACGACGATGACGAGGTCGGAGATGATCCCGTTGCTGATGAACGTCTTGGAGCCGTTGAGCACGTAGTGGTCGCCCTTGTCGACCGCGCTGGTCCGGATCCCCTGCAGGTCGCTGCCGGCACCCGGCTCGGACATCGCGATCGCCGAGATCAGCTCGCCGGAGACCAGACCCGGGAGCCAGCGCTGCTTCTGCTCCGGCGTGGCCAGGCTGCTGATGTAGGGGACGATCACGTCGGTGTGCACCGGGAAGCCGAGGCCGCCCGCACCGACCCTGGTGATCTCCTCGGCCACGATGGCGTTGTAGCGGAAGTCCTTGACCCCGGCGCCGCCGTACTCCTCGTCGACGTCGAAGCAGAGCAGGCCCTGCTCGCCGGCGCGCAGCCATACGTCCCGGCTGACCTGCCCGTCCTTCTCCCACTGGCCGTGGTGGGGGACGACCTCCTTCTCCATGAAGGCGCGCACGGTGGCGCGGAAGTCCTCGTGCTCCTGCTCGTAGATCGACGGCCTCTCGGGCATTCGTTCCTCCGCGTCGCGATGTCGGGTCGGGGACCCACTGTTACAGCGATACTGTCACAATTCAAGTGTAGGATTCGGCCCATGACGGCCCTCCCGGACGACGCCCCCGAAGGGCTGCTCACCATCGACGAGCTCTCCGTCGCGGTGGGGATGACGGTCCGCAACACGCGCTACTACGCGAGCCTCGGGCTGATGCCGCCGCCGATCAAGCGCGGCCGGGTCGCCTACTACGACGACGTGCACCGGGCCCGGCTCGAGCTGGTCCGGGCGCTCCAGCAGCACGGCTTCACGCTGCAGGCCATCGAGGGCTTCGTGCGCACGATCCCGGCGGACGCGACGGTCGAGCAGCTCGCCCTGCAGCGGGCGATGCTCACGTCGTGGACCCCGCAGCCGCCGGTGGAGCTCACCCGCCGGCAGCTCGACGAGAAGGCCGGACGCCGACTGTCCGCCGACGACCTGCGGCTGCTCGTGGTGCTCGGCTCGGTCGAGCGCAAGGGCAAGTCGTACGTCGCGCTGCCGCACCTCGACGTCGGCCTCGGCCTGCTCGACCTCGACGTACCGGAGGAGAGCCTCAACGCCGCCGGCGAGGCGATCCGCCGGCACATGGAGTCCCTGGTCGAGGAGCTCACGGGCATCCTGCACACCTCGATGCTGCAGCCGTTCCGCGAGCACGGTGAGGATCCGGAGGAGGCGGAGCGGCTGCGCCAGACGCTCCCGCGGCTGCGCCGGCTCACCCTGGAGGCCGTGGTGAGCGGCTTCCAGCAGGCCGCGAACGCGGTGATCACGAGGTCGCTCGCGCGCGACTGACGTGCAGGCCCGACTAGGCCGGTTGCTTCAACGGAAGATCGACCACGAACGTCGTGCCGTGGCGCGGGTCGTCCCTGAGCTGGAGGTGCCCGCCGTTCTGGTCGAGCACCCGCCGAGCGATGTACAGGCCGAGGCCCTGGCCGGGCGACCCGTCGGCGCGCACGCCGCGGTCGAACACCTTGTCTCGGATCGGCGCCGGAATGCCGGGGCCGTCGTCGCTGACGTGCAGGTGCACTCGGTTGTTCCTCGGCCGGACCCAGACCATCGTGGATGATCCGGGTGCGTGCCGAGCGGCGTTGTTGAGCAGCACGTGCAACACGTCGGTCAGGTCGCTGGCCACGGCCCAGGCGCTGGCACCCGAGGCGAAGGAGTGGATCGGCATGCCGACGTAGCGGTAGGCCGAGACGAGGCTCGCGATCAGCGGGTCGAGCGCCACGACCTCCGGGCCGTGGCGGGTCCCGGACAGCAGCCGCTCCAACCGGTCCATCTCGAGTGTCATCAGGTCGGTGAGCCGGTGCTGCTGGGCCGAGTCGAGCGTGGCGCTCATGCCGGTGAGGATCCGCGATGCCGAGCCGATCCCGGCGATCGCGCCGCGTAGCTCGTGCAGGGTCTCCTCGTCGGTCCGCAGTGTCTCCTCGGCCGACTCGGCGCGCTCGGACAGCGCCCGGATCCGCTTCTCGTTCTCGCGGATCGCCACGCGCAGCAGCTCGACCGAGGTGGCCGCCAGGATCACGAAGCCGGCCAGGAGGAAGGCGCTGGCCGCGACCTGCCACGCCCCGGACTCACCCCACGTCTCGATCCGAGCCACCCAGCCGTACGTGATCGCGATCGCCGCCGCGATGGTCTCGTTGCGGGCCCACGTCGGCAGCTCGTCGAGCCGCATGAGAATGGCGACCACGACAGCGCCCAGCACCGCCGCCGCGATCATCTCGATGGGGAAGGACAGCTCGGAGAGGTGGAGCCGCGCCTCGAGGTCGAGGCCGGTGTAGGCGACCCGCACGGCGGCGAAGGTGCTGCCGCAGATCACCCCGAGCAAGATCGGCGTGAGCCGGTGGTTGATGGGTCGAGGGCCCATGCCGCAGGCCAGCAGTGCGACGAACGGGAGTGCCAGCAGCGTGTCGAGCACCGTGTACGGCGTCACGATCGTGGACGCAGTCGCGGTGTCGAGCTCCAGGAGCGCGGCCGGGATCTGGGTGATGGCCAGGGAGAGGATGGCCGCGCCCATCCAGGCCGACGCCCGGTTGCCCGAGATCCACCAGTGGATGCAGAGCAGACCGGCGCTCGCCAACGCGAGCCCCGTGGCGGTCAGCCGCAGCATGGCGACCGAGGTCCCGACGGGCCAGTCGCCCGCGGACACCATCGCGAAGCTGAGCAGGTGCGGCAGCAGAATGAGCAGGCTGAGGAGTAGCAACCACCACCATCGCCGGTGCCGACTGAACGGAACACCGGGACGGGTCGTCAAAGCGCCGCGGAGCACGCGCGATAGTCCTCGTGAGCGAGGGTCCCCCGACCCGATGCCTCGACGCGTGTCCGCTGGGCTGTCCCCCAGCATTTGGCGAATGTAAGGGCTAAGACCGGACGTTGTGTCGGGAACGGCGAGGTCCTACCGCAAATTGGGTAGTGGTCTAGACCCGCGTCATCGCCCTGCGGCCCGCCAGGACCCCAATCGTGCAACCCGGAGGCGTTCCAGCCATCCCCCAGGTTGGGGTACTTCGGAGCACCGCGCCGCTAGCTGACCCACTCCTTCACCTGCGCGATGGTGGCCGCGGGGTCCTCGGACGCGGGTGCGACGGAGAGATTGGTGACGCCGGCCTCGCGGAAGGCCGCGATCCGCTCCTTCACGTAGGACTCCGGGCCGACCATGTTGCCGGCCTCCAGCCACTCCATCGGCACCAGCGCCTCCGCGTCGCGCTTCTTGCCGTCGAGGTAGAGGTCCTGGATCTCCTTGGCCTCCTTCTCGTAGCCGTACTGGCAGGCGAGGTCGTTGTAGAAGTTCTTGCCCCGGGCGCCCATCCCGCCGACGTAGAGGGCGTAGACCGGGCGCATCAGGTCGAGCATGCCCTTCACGTCCTCGCCGATGGCGACCAGCCCACCAGCGTTGACCTCGAGCGGAGCCAGGTCGGGGGAGCGCTTGGCGGTGCCCTTGGCGAGGGCATCGCCCCAGACGTCCTTGGCCTTCTCGGGGTGGAACAGCCAGGGCAACCAGCCGTCGGCGATCTCGGCGGTCATCGTGACGTTCTTGTCGCCCAGCGCCGCCACCCACAGCGGTACGACGGGGCGCTCGGGCCGGTTCAGCAGCTTCAGCGGCTTCCCGAGGCCGAGGCCCTGGTCGGCCGGGAGGGGGAGCTTGAAGATGCCGTCGCTGGTCAGCGCCTCGCGGCGCATGCCCATCCGGATGATCTCGATGACCTCACGGGTGCGTGCCAGCGGCCGCTCGTACGGCACGCCGTGGAAGCCCTCGATCACCTGCGGCCCGGAAGCGCCGAGGCCGATCACGGCGCGGCCGCCGGAGACGTTGTCGAGGCCCGCGGCGGTCTGCAGCAGCGCACCGGGGGTGCGGGAGTAGACGTTGAGGATGGCGGCGCCGATCTCGACGGTCTCGGTCTTGGCGGCCAGGTAGCCCATCAGCGTGGGCGCGTCGAAGCCGTAGGGCTCCGCGACCCAGATCGTGTCCAGCCCGGCCTTCTCGAGCCCTGCGACCTGGTCGGCGGTCTCGCGCGGGTTGCCGGCGTAGACGAGTGGCATCGAGAGCTTCACGGTTTCATCCTCTGTCAGGGTCGGCGGTGCGTTCCGGTCACTGTGACAAGATCGCTGTCACCATCGCAAGTGAGTGTGACCTACCCTTTCGCCGACCAGGAGCGCCACGACAGTGACCCCGATCGAGACCACGTACCGCATCGCCGTGATCGGTGGCACCGGCCCGCAGGGGAAGGGGCTCGGCTATCGGTTCGCCCGCCACGGCCACACGGTGGTCCTCGGCTCCCGCGCCGCGGAGAAGGCGGTGCCGGTGGCGGCGGAGGTGACCGAGCGGCTGGCCCGGATGGTCGGGGCCGGCGCGGTGTCGGGCGCGGCCAACGCCGACGCGTGCGCGGACGCCGACGTGGTGCTGCTCGCGGTGCCCTACGACGGGCACGACGAGCTGGTCGCCACGCTGCCGCTGGCGGGCAAGGTCGTCGTCTCGTGCGTGAACCCGCTGGCCTTCGACAAGGCCGGTCCCTACGGACGGGTCGTCGACGGCGGAGAAGGCTCGGCCGCCGAGTCCGCTCAGCGGATCGCCCCCGATGCGCGGGTGGTCGGCGCGTTCCACCACGTCTCGGCGGTGACGCTGTGGGGTGAGGCCCGCTACCTCGATGACGAGGACGTACTGGTCTGCGGGGATGACGCCGAGGCCAAGCGGGTCGTCATCGAGCTCGGCCGCTGCGTGACCGGACGCGACGGCATCGACGCCGGCCGGCTCCGGCTGGCCCGCCAGCTCGAGCCGCTGACCGCCGTACTCATCTCGGTCAACAAGAAGTACAAGACTCACTCCGGGGTGCGGATCTCCGGCGTCTGAGCGGCACCGCTCCTCGATGTCTCAGCGGGTCTCGACCCGCCGGTTCGCCGCCCTCGCAGGCTCGTTCGGCGACGGCTTGCTCGACCTCGTCTCGCGACGCGCCACGCTCGTTCCTCGCGGTCCGCTACTCGATTGACCGTTCCAGCTGTCCCAGAGGGCGGCGTACGGGCCGCCGGCCGCCACCAGGTCGTCGTGCGAGCCGAACTCCGAGATCACGCCGTCCTCGACGACCGCGACCCGGTCGGCGTCATGGGCGGAGAACAGCCGGTGCGCGATCGCGATGACCGTACGACCCTCGAGGACGGCCGCGAGCGAGCGCTCCAGGTGCCGCGCAGCCCGCGGGTCGATCAGCGAGGTCGCCTCGTCGAGCACCAGGGTGTGCGGGTCGGCGAGCACCAGGCGGGCGAGCGCGACCTGCTGGGCCTGGGCGGCCGACAGGGCGCGGCCGCCGGAGCCGACCACCGTCTCCAGGCCGTCGGGCAGCGCCCCGACCCACTCCAGCGCGTCGACCGCGTCGAGCGCGGCGAGGATGTCGGCGTCGGTGGCGTCCGGCGGGGCCGCGAGCGCGAGGTTCTCGCGCAGGGTGCCGACGAAGACGTGGTGCTCCTGGGTCACCAGCGCGACGTGCCCGCGCAGGTCGCCCAGGGGTAGCTCGACCAGGCCGACGCCGCCGACCGTGACGGCGCCCGTGCGCGGCGGGTGGATGCCGGCGAGCAGCCGGCCGAGCGTGGACTTCCCGGCGCCCGAGGGGCCGACCATCGCGATCCGCTCCCCGACGCCGACGGACAGGTCGACGCCGTGCAGGACGTCGCGGCCCTCGACGTACGCGAACCGCACGTCGTCGGCGTCGATCTGCTCGCCGCGCGGCTGCCGGCCGCTGACCTCGCGGTCGTCGGGCACGTGCGCGACGCCCAGCAGCCGGGACAGGGACGCGGCACCCATCTGCAGCTCGTCGAGGATCGAGACGATCCGGTCGACGGGGTCGATCAGCATCTGCACGTAGAGCGTCGCCGCCGTGACGTCGCCGAGCGAGACCTGGCCCTGGGTGTAGAGGTAGCCGCCGAACAGGAGCGTGCACACGGTCGGCACCAGGTAGCTGATCTCCATGCTCGGGAAGAACACGGTGCGCAGGTAGAGCGTGTAGCGCTCGGCGTCGTAGGAGGCCTTGATGTCGCGGTCGATGGTCGCGATCCGCTCCTCGCCCAAGCCGAGCGCCTCGACGGAGCGGGCACCTTCGACGGTCTCGGTCAGGGTCGCGTTGATGGTGGAGTACGACGCACTCTCGCGCAGGTAGCCGTCCTTGGCGCGCGCGAGGTACCACCGCAGCCCGATCACCAGCGCCGGGACGCCCAGCGCGCAGGGGAGGACGACCCACCAGCCGACGCTCAGCGCCGCCGCGAACGTGAGGACCGCGGTGATCACGGCGATCGTCCACTCCGGCAGCGCCCAACGCACCGACCAGCCGAGCTGCTCCACGTCGCGGCTGGTTCGGGTGAGCAGGTCGCCGGAGCCGGCGGACTCGACCACGCCGACCGGCAGGGCGAGGGCGTTGCCCACGAAGTCCTCTCGCAGCTCGGCCAGCACCTTCTCGCCGAGCACTTGGCTGACGTACCGGGCGTAGCGCGTGAGCACGGACTGGAGCACCAGGAACCCGGCGAGCAGCGCGATGACACGGTCGACGTGGGCGGTGGTCGTGCCGTTCTCGACGGCCTCGACCAGGCCGCCCAGCAGCCGGGGCGCGGCCAGCGCCGCGAGCGCTGCCAGGACGTGGAGCAGCACAGCGCCACCGAGCAGGCGAGGGTACCGGCGGGCCAGGGTGCGCACATAGCCGCGCATCGCGCCCGCGTCGGCGACGGGGAGAGTGGTGGCGCTCATCGGGGGTTCATCCCAGGACCTCCGAGGGCTGGAGCTCGGTCTCCCGGGTCACCACGGCGCGGTAGGCGGCGTTCCTGCCGAGCAGGTCGCCGTGGCTGCCGGTCGCGACGACCAGGCCGTCGATCAGCAGCACGACCTCGTCGACGGCGTCCAGCATCAGCGGGCTGGTCGAGGTGACCACGGTGGTCCGACCCGCGCGATGCTGCCGCAGGCGGGCCGCGATCCGGGCCTCGGTGTGGGCGTCGACCGCCGAGGTCGGCTCGACCAGGACCAGGATCTCCGGATCCGCGGTGAGCGCCCGCACCAGCACGAGGCGCTGCCGTTGACCGCCCGAGAAGCTGCGCCCGCGCTCGGTGACCACCGCGTCGAGCCCCTCGGGCAGCGCGTCGAGGATGTCGTCCGCTGACGCGGTGTCCAGCGCGCGGCCGAGGTCGCCGGTGCCGGCCACGTCGAGCCGGTCGCCGAGTCGTCCCGAGAACAGGGTGGCGCCGGTGTCGGAGACGACGATGCGTCTGCGTAGCTCGGGACGCGCCAGCGCGGTCAGGGGTACGCCGCCCAGGGTCACGTCGTCGTCCATGTCGGGCGCGCACCCGCCCAGCCGGTCGGCGAGCAGCGCGGACTCGTCCGGGTCGTCGCTGACGATCGCCGTGATGGCACCGGGTCGCACCATCAGGCCCGACCGGGCGTCGGCCAGCGGGGCACCGGGCGGCGGCGGGTCGGCAGGCACCTCGGGGTCGGTGACGTCGGGGGTGAGCGCCAGCACCCGGCACACGCGGGAGGCGGAGACCCGGGCGCGGATGAACTTGTTGGCGTACTCGGTGGCGGTGCGCAGCGGGATCATCAGGAACGCGGCATAGCCGTAGAAGGCGACCAGCTCGCCCGCCGTGATGCGGCCGGAGACGGCGTACCGTGCGCCGATCCAGACCACGACCACCACGAAGACCCCGGGCAGGAACACCTGCAGCGCGTCGAGCACCGACTGCAGCTTGGCCACCTCGACGCCGGCCCGCCGGGTTGATTGCGACTCGCGGCGGTAGCGGTCGTGGAAGACCTGCTCACCGCCGATCCCGCGCAGCACTCGCAGCCCACCCACGATGTCGTTGGCGGTGTTGGAGAGGTCGCCCGTCAGCTCGCGTTGGCGGGCGCTGCGACGCTGCAGCGGCGCGAGCAGCGGCCCGACGAACAGCATCAGCGTCGGTACGCCGATCAGCACGACGAGACCCAGCGTCACCGACGTGTAGAGCAGGATCACCGAGACCAGCAGGAATGACACGATGGCGCCCGCGAACCGCGCGGTGACGTCCATGACCTGGCCGAGGTGGGAGATGTCGCTGGTGCCGATGGCGACCACCTCGCCGGTCGAGACCTTGCGCGGCAGTGTGGCGCCGAGGTGCACCGTGTGCCGGCCGACGAGCTGGACGGTGCGGTAGGCAGCGGTCAGCCAGTTCGTGACGGCGAACCGGTGCCGGATGATTCCGCTGATCGCCTGGACCAGGCCGATGGCGAACAGCAAGCCGGCGTACTGGAGCAGCGCGTGGGTGTCCTTGGCGGCCACGCCGCGGTCGATCGCCCGCCCGATCACGAACGGCATCACCGCCTGGCTGCTCATCCAGATGATGCCGAAGAACATCCCGGCGAGCAGGGTGCGCCACTGACCCTTGGCCATCCACCACAGGAAGCGCACCGCGGACCGGTGGTCCGCGGTGCCGGGATGGTCGAGAGGGAGCTGCCGCACCCGGCCACGTTACGGAGGAGACGGGTGTGACTTCGACCGATTATCCGGCCGCGCTAGACGAGATCCTTCGTGATCAGGCGCCTGGGGAGCACGACCAGCAGTGCGATCAGGACGAGGGCCATGGCACCGCCGACGACCACGGCCCAGGTGCGATCGACGACCACGTCGAAGATGAAGGTGGTGATGCACACGACGAGCAGGGAGACGGCGCCGAGGGCGAGGCTCGCGATCTTGCCTGCGGTGCTGACCAGCCGCTCCTTCACCTGCCGGCCGGACAGTGTGCGGTGCGCGGCCACCGGAGCCAGCACCAGCGCGGTCGTCACCCCGGCCAGCACCACCAGCACCAGGTAGAAGTCGCGTTGGAACTCGTCGAGGTCCCCGAACTTCTGCTGGAAGGGAAGGGTGAGCAGGAAGCCCGCCAGGAGCTGGACGCCGGTCTGCATGACCCGGAGCTCCTGGAGCAGGTCGCCCCACTTGCGGTCCGCCCGCTCCTGAGGGGTCTCGTCCCGCCCGGCGCCGTCGTCGTCGTTCACGGTCACCGGTTCCCCTCAGACCGCCAGTCCATCCACGACCTCGGCGCCGGGCAGGTCGGCCAGCAGCCGGCCGGGAAGGACGATCTTCGACCTCCGCACGCCCGAGCCGATGATCGCGACGTCGATGTCGAGGCAGCGCGGGTCGACCATGACCCGCCACTCGCTCGGGAGGCCGAGTGGGGTGATGCCGCCGTACTCCATCCCGGACTCGGCCACGGCCCGGTCCATGGAGAGGAACGACGCCTTGCGTACGTCGAGCAGCCGGCGTACGCGGTTGTTGACGTCGGCGCGGGTGTCGGCGCGCACCACGCATGCGGCGACCCGCTCCTCCCCGGCACGGCTCCCCGCAATCACCACGCAGTTGGCGCCGGTGTCCATGGGCAGGTCGTAGGCCGCGCTCATCGCCGCCGTGTCGGCCTGCTCCGGGTCGATCTCCACCACCGCGACGTCGACGGCCCCCGGCCAGGCCGCGAGAGCGGCCGCAACCGGCGGCGCGAGGAGGTGGGAGTTCTCGAGCGGTGGCAGGGACTGCAGGGTGCCGATCTCAGGAAGGGTCACGGGCCGATTCTGCCCGGGTCCTACGCGGTGGGCATCACTGCCCAGGCCACGACGTACGCGACCACCAAGGTGCCGAGCCCGAAGACCGCACCGACGACGGTGAGGACGCGGACCAGGGTGACGTCGATGCCGAGGTAGTCGGCCACGCCGGCGCAGACGCCGCCGATGACCTTGTCGTTGGTGTTGCGCACCAGGCGCTTGCGGCTTTGTTCGGGGTTCATCGGTTCTCCTCGCTGGGGGGCTCGATCGGGTCGGCCGGGGTCTCGGTCTGGGGCTCTGTCTGCTCGGGGGGCGCGACCCAACCGACCTGACGGGTCTCGCGGCCGCGGTGGCCGGTCACGGCCAGGGCGATCAGGCCGGCGGCACCGGCGAGAACCCATGGGGCGGGCAGCAGCCAGCGGACGTCCTCACCCTCGACGACGTCGCCGATGATCAGGGCCCAGACGGCGACCAGGCCGAGCAGGGCGATACCCATCACGAGGTGGCCCACGTTGACCGGGTGCCGGCCGCTCTCGCGCTCCGGCGCTTCGATGACGGCGGTGTCGCTCATCGGTCGATCCTCTCTTCGGTGTTCACGGTGATCTCTCCGAACACCAGCTCGGCGTCGATGGTCATCGAGGGGGCGCCGACGGTCCGGGCGCTGTGGTTGGCGGAGTTGGAGCTGCTCTCGTTGTCCCCGAACAGACGGGTCTCGCCACCCTCGACGGTGGCGTCGACCTCGACGTCGACGCCCTCGGGCACGGTCACGACGATCTGGCCGAACACGGCCTCGACGTCGATGTGGCGGCCGTCGAGGTTCTCGACGTCCCGCACCTCGCTCAGGTCGAGGTCGATCTTGCCGGCGAACAGCTCGTAGGTGCCGTCGACGTCAGCCGCCACGTTCGGCGACTCGTCGATCGTGCCGGCGTCCACCTCGTGGGCCGCGGTGGCTCCGGCGGTGCCCAGGGCGGCGATCAGGCCGACCGCGATCAAGCCCCCGGCGCGGCCGTAGAACGCACCGACGACGAGCATCGCGCCGATCAGCCCGAGGGCGAGCGCGGGGTACGCCGAGTCGGTGACCGATGCCCCGGCGAGGTCGATGATGCCGAGGACGCCGACGGCGAGCGCCGTGAGGGCCATGGTGAACCAGAACAGGATCGGCCCGCGCTTCTTGGGGTTCCGCGGCGGCGGGACGTACGACGGCGGGGCGGCCGGGTGTCCCGCACCTGGGTAGGTCACGCCTGGAGTCGGGTGGGTAGGAAGCGGCGGCTGCGGCCGCGAGTCGCCGCGGACGCTGACGATCACCAGCGCGATCAGTCCCAGCACGGCCAGCGGCCACGGGAAGCCCCAGTCGCCGATCGAGTCACCGACGACGGCCAGCGCCGCGATCGCGCCGACGATGATCAGGGCCACGCCGCGGCTGCGGTCGTCGAGCCGCAGCTTCACGTCGTTGGTGCCCTCCTCGGGCACCAGCAGCCAACCGGCGCCGTAGATCAGCAGGCCGGCGCCGCCGAAGAAGATGAGGACCACGAGGGCCACGCGCAGGATGATCGGGTCGACGTCGAGGTGGCGGGCCAGGCCGCCGGCGACGCCGGCGATCTTGCGGTCGTCACGGCTGCGGCGCAGCCGGCCGAGGTCGCGGACCTCGTCGCGGGTCACGCGGGGTCCGTCGTCCGGACCCGGGTGCCCGCCGGGTCCCGACGGGTGCTCGGCCGGAGCCTCGGGAGGGTTCTGTGTCATGTCATCCAGACTGCGACGTAGCGGGGTCCCGCACCATCGGGGAGCACCCTGGTTCTGGGCGCCCTCCGACGCGTTGTGCCTCAGGGGCGGACCGGGGTTTGTCCTCATGGTTGCGCACCTGTGCCTGTGTGACGATTGAGGCAAGATGAGCACCCCCTCTGCCCAGGCCGCCTACGAGCCGCGCCGGGCCACCCGTGACCTCCACGAGCCGATCATCGGCGGCGTGGCGTCCGGGCTCGCGCGCCACCTGGCGCTGCCGGTGCTCTGGATCCGGGTCGGGTTCGTCGTGACCGCCGCGCTGGGCGGCATGGGCATCGCGTTCTACGCCGGGCTCTGGCTGCTGCTCCCGGCCGGCGACCAGTTCGAGACCGCCGCGCCCGGCCTCGAGAGCGCCACCCGGGGCGGCCGCCGCCCGGGCCGGATCCGCCGGCTGACCGACATCGGCCCGATCCTCGTGCTCGCGGTGCTCGGCCTCGGCCTGGTCTTCACGATGGAGGCGCTGTTCGGCCGCGGAGCGCTGCTCTGGCCGATCACGATCGGGCTGGTCGGCATCGCGCTGCTCTGGCGGCAGGCCGACGAGGCGCAGCGCGAGCGCTGGCTCGACACGTCCGGCCGGATCAACCCCTCCCGGGTGATCCTGGGCGACGGCGGGTGGGCGTCGTACGCCCGACTCGCCGCCGGTGTCGGACTGATCATCCTGGCACTGTTGCTGTTCGCGCTGCGCAGCGGCTCGGTGTCTGTCGCGCTGGACGTCACGTTCGCGGCGCTGGTCGGCGTGATCGGCATCGGCATCGTCGTAGGCCCATGGATCTTCCGGCTCGCGACCGAGCTGACCGACGAGCGCGCGGAGCGGGTCCGCACCCAGGAACGCGCCGACGTGGCCGCCCACCTGCACGACTCCGTCCTGCAGACTCTCGCGCTGATCCAGAAGAACTCGGGCGACTCCGCCACGGTCGCCCGGCTCGCCCGCGCCCAGGAGCGTGACCTGCGGGCCTGGCTGTACGTCGGTGAGTCCACCGACGACCGCACCGTGGCGAGCGCGCTGCGCGGGGTGTCCGCCGAGGTCGAGGACGCGCACGGTGTCACGGTCGACGTGGTGACCGTGGGGGACCGCGACTATGTCGAGGCGCTGCGGCCGGTGGTCGCGGCGACCCGCGAGGCGATCACCAACGCGGCCAAGCACGCCGGCGTACCCCGGGTCGACGTGTACGCCGAGATCACCGACCATGCCGTGGACGTGTTCGTGCGCGACCGCGGCCACGGCTTCGACCCGGCCGTCACCCCCGAGGACCGGTACGGCGTCCGGCACAGCATCATCGACCGCATGCAGCGCCATGGTGGCACCGGCGAGATCCGGTCCACCGTGGGCGAGGGGACCGAGGTGCACCTGCACCAGCCCCGGCCCGCAGACCAGGAAGGCGACGACGAATGACGACAGGCCCAGGAAAGACAGGGGAGTCGCGAATGATCGGTGTGGTGGTCGTCGACGACCACGGGATGTTCCGCCGCGGCGTCCGCGCCGAGCTCGAGGCGGCGGGGTCGGGCGTGGTGCGCGTGCTCGCCGAGGCCGCCGACGTCGACGAGGCGGTGGCGGCGGTGGCCGAGCACCAGCCCGACGTCGTACTACTCGACGTGCACCTGCCGGGCGGCGGCGGCGTCGAGGTGATGCGGCGCAGCACGGCGCCCGACACCAAGTTCCTGGCGTTGTCGGTGAGTGACGCTGCGGAGGACGTCATCGGGACCATCCGTGGTGGCGCGCGCGGCTACGTCACCAAGACGATCACCGGCCCCGAGCTGGTGTCGGCGATCCGCCGGGTCTCCGACGGCGACGCCGTCTTCTCGCCCCGCCTCGCCGGGTTCGTCCTGGATGCGTTCGCCGGCACCATCGAGGTCGCGGCGGTGGACGAGGACCTCGACCGGCTCACCGAGCGCGAGCGGGAGGTGATGCGGCTGATCGCCCGCGGCTACGCCTACAAGGAGGTGGCGAAGGAGCTGTTCATCTCGATCAAGACCGTCGAGACCCACATGTCGTCGGTGCTGCGCAAGCTGCAGCTCTCGTCTCGCCACGAGCTCACCCGCTGGGCCTCGGACCGCCGTCTGCTCTGAGCCTCCCCGTTTCCGGCCCGGAGCCGTCGGGTACTGCGCCCTATGGCCGAAACAGAGGTCCGTGCTCCCGACGATCTGGACGAGGGTGGTCTCAAGAGATCCATCACCGGCCGGCAACTCTTCTTCTACACACTCGGCGACGTTCTCGGCTCGGGCATCTACGTCCTGATCGGACTCGTGGCCGCCGCCGTCGGTGGCGCGTTCTGGATCGCGTTCGCGGTCGGCATCTCCGTCGCGGCGATCACCGGTACGGCGTACGCCGAGCTGGTGACCAAGTACCCGAAGGCGGCCGGCGCCTCGCTCTACGTCAACAAGGCGTTCGGCAGCAAGGCGCTCACGTTCCTGGTCACGGTGTCGTTCCTCTCCGCCAGCTTCGCGGCGGCGGGGTCGCTGGCGAGTGGGTTCGCTGCCTACTTCGCCGAGCTGTGGGCCGCGCCACCGGCGCTGCTGGTCACCCTGCTGTTCGTCGCGGTCCTCTCGATCGTGAACTTCATCGGCATCACCGAGTCGGTCGTCATCAACATGGCGATGGCGTTCGTAGAGATCCTCGGGCTGGCGATCGTGATGTTCATCGGCGTCTGGTACATCGCAGAGGGCAACGCCGACTTCGGGGTCCTGACCGAGTTCAGCACCGACGGCAGCCCCGCACTCGCGATCCTCGCGGGTGTCGCCCTGTCGTTCTTCGCGATGACCGGCTTCGAGAACACCGCGAACGTCGCCGAGGAGACCATCGACCCGTGCCGGTCCTTCCCGCGCTCCCTGATCGGCGGCATGATCGTGGCCGGCACCATCTACGTGTTGGTCTCGGTGACCGCGGCGCTCACCGTCGACACCGAAACCCTCGCCGGCTCCGACGCAGCGCTGCTCGAAGTGGTCGAGAAGGGGATCCTTCCGCTCGACACCGGACTCATGTCCGACCTGTTCGTGGTGATCGCGATGATCGCGATCACCAACACCACCCTGGTCGCGATCGTGACCCAGCCCCGGATCCTCTACGGCATGGCCAACGAGGACGTCGTACCGGACGTCTTCGCGAAGATCCACTCGCGCCGTCGCAGCCCCTGGGTGGGACTGATCTTCAGCGCCGCGGTCGTGGGCGGGCTGCTGGTCGCCGGCACGATGATCACCGAGGCCGGCGCGGCGGTGAACCTCGTGGAGCGGCTGGCCCTGGTCACCGTGCTCTTCCTGCTCTTCATCTACATGCTGGTGATCGTGTCCGCGCTGAAGCTGCGTGGGCAGGACGAGACCGAGGAGACGTTCCGGGCCAACACGTTCCTGCTGATCGTCGGCCTTCTGGGCAACGCAGCGATCCTGGGCTGGTCGGTCTATGACGACCCGGCCGCACTGCTCTGGTGCGCGGCTCTCATCGCGGTAGGGGTGGTGCTCTTCCTGATCGAGCGCTACCTCACTCCCGACCGCTGACTACGCTCGAGGAGTGCGTCGGCTGCTCTTCGTGGTCCTGGTGGTGGCGCTCGTCGCCGGGTGCTCCGGCGAGTCGGAGGAGACAGAGACGCCTGCCGCCGGGCGGACGCCGACGTCGTCCCCTCCCTCGACCAGCCCGGCGCCGCCGTCACCGAGCGAGGACGCCGCGCCGCCGTCGTACTCCTCGTGGGAGCTCGGCGCCCACCCGCTGCGGCTGCGGCCGGACGGCCTGGGCGAGGTCCGTCCGACGCCGCCGTCGCTGCGGGAGCGCCGCTATCCCACCCGGGACGTGCTGCCACCGCCGCGGGACGGCAGGTTCCACGGCACCGTCGGCCCGGTCACGCCGCGGATCGCTGCGCGTTCGACGTGGACCCCGGCGTGCCCGGTGCCCCTCGACGGGCTGCGCCACCTGACGGTCTCGTTCCGCGGCTTCGACGGTGACCCGCACACCGGCGAGCTGATCGTGGCGGCGGCGGAAGCCGACGACATCGTCTCGGTGTTCCGCGCGTTGTACGGCGCCGACTTCCCGATCGAGGAGATGCGGATCCCGACCACAAGAGACCTCGACGCTCACCCGACCGGCGATGGCAACAACACCGCCGCGATGGTGTGCCGGCCGACGGTCGGCGCCACGTCGTGGTCCGCGCACGCCTACGGCCTGGCGATCGACGTGAACCCGTTCATGAACCCCTACCAGCGTGGCGACGTCGTCCTCCCCGAGCTCGCCTCCAGCTACCTGCGCCGCGATTGGCAGCGGCCCGGCATGTTCGGCCCGGACTCTCTCGTGGTGCGCGAGTTCGCCCGGATCGGTTGGTCCTGGGGCGGCGACTGGCGCTCGCTCAAGGACTACCAGCACTTCTCGGCGACCGGTCGATAGCACTGGTCTACTGTTCGGGCCCATGGACTTGCTGCGCCAGACCCTGCTGGTGATCCACATCCTCGGCTTCTCCGCCCTGATCGGCGGCCTGATCGTCCAGGCCGGCCGCCCCGAACGGGTCGTCAACTCGGCGATGCGCGACGGCGTCGGCACGGCGTTCGTGGCCGGCATCGCACTGGTCGGCGTGCTCCAGGCCGACGACGTGGAGCTCAACAACACCAAGATCGCTGTGAAGGGCCTGATCGGCCTGGTGCTGCTGATCCTGATCATGGCCAACAGCCGCAAGGAGCGGATCCCGAACGGCCTGTGGGTCGGCCTCTTGCTGCTGTCGATCGCGAACGTCTGCGTCGCGGTGTTCTGGTCGTCCGTGCACGCCTGAGCGACCGGCGACCCCCGCTTGTAACACGCTGTCCACCCATCTACCTGGCCGCTGCAACGGCGTGAGAGATCGGTGAACAACGTGTTACAACGGCCTGCACGCGACCGACCCTGGGGCGCTGGCTCAGGCGGCGTGGCGCCTCGGCCTGGGCCGCGGCCCACGCGCCATGTACGGCGTCAGGTCGTCGATCGACTCCCCGAACCGCCGACAGGTATCGAGGTACTCGCGACGGAGCCGCTGGAGAGCAACTTCCCGCGCGGCGCCGAAGAGGTCGTCCCACACCACCCGCGACATGCCGAGCTTGAAGCCGCACACCCAGTCCTGACGTTGCTTCTCCCGCCAGACGACCTCCTCGGCCGACGCGATCGCGAAGCCTCCCTCATCCACCCGCTGGTACTTCACCCTCCCGTCGAACTCGAACAGGTGCCGACCCAACCGCAGGTCGCACCACGCCGTGCGACCGCCGGCGCTCAGCCCGAACTGGGTCTGCGGGCGGCCGAAGCCGAGCTCGGTCACGGCCTCGCGGGTGAGGGTCTCCCCGACCGAGTCCGAGTCCGGGTCCGACAGCTCGACCGCCTCGCGCACGACAGTGACGTGCGGCCAGGACTTCATCAGCGCGACCTCGGCGTCGAGCTCGCCCAGGCTCGTGCCTGCGCGTCGCGCCGAGTCGATGGCGACCACTCCTGCTCGAAGGCCGTGCTCGCGGGCGATGTCGACAGCCGTCCGGGCCGGCCCCAGCACTCCGATCCCGTCAACCCGCACGACCCGCTCCGCGACGTACGGCGCCAGATGGTGCTTCACTCCGTGCCGCAGGTGGGAGCCGACAACCCCGGGCCGGGTGACATGCGTCATCGGCGTGCGCGGTCGGAGGATGGCCAGGTCGAGCTCGTGGGCAGCGGAGTCGTGGCTCCTCTCATGCGGGCGACTGATGCGCAGGCAAGCGGCACGGTCGACGAGGAGGCGTTGGTCGCGGTACGTCGTGAGGGAGGCGACGAACGCCGGCTCGGCGTAGACGCCCCGGCGTACGGCAACGAGGTCGCCGTGTCGCACCAACCGGTCGACTCGCTCCGGCGCCACTCCCGCTGCGATGGCCTGCTCGCGCGTCACCAGACCGTGCTGGGAGGCCATGATGCCGAGGACCGTGGGGTTCATGGGCCGACACGTTCGCGGCAATTCTCCCTCGCCGCCACCCGCTCGTCCCCACCTGTGGACGACCGTCTGAACGCTGGCGTCTGTCGGCGCTTGTAACACGCTGTCCACCCATCTACCTGGCCGCTGCAACGGCGTGGGAGATCGGTCAACAGCGTGTTACATGCACGAGCCGCCGCCGCTGTCCGCGTCCCCACGTAGGGTTGCGAGCAGCATGAGTACGCCGCTGCCCCAGCCTGGGCTCGACCTTCCGGGCTTCGACCAGACTCCCGCCGAGGAGCCGCGGACCACTCGTCGCGGCCCGAGCGCCGACGAGCTGCTCGAGGGACTCAACGAGCCGCAGCGGGCGGCGGTCCGGCACGCCGGGGCACCGCTGCTCGTGGTGGCCGGTGCGGGCTCGGGCAAGACGCGGGTGCTGACCCGGCGGATCGCCTGGTTGATCTCCGAGCGCAAGGCCCATCCCGGCTCGATCCTGGCGATCACGTTCACCAACAAGGCCGCCGCCGAGATGAAGGAGCGGGTCGAGGCGCTGGTCGGCAGGCGAGCGCGGGTGATGTGGGTGAGCACCTTCCACTCCGCGTGCGTGCGGGTCCTGCGCAAGGAGATCGACAAGGTCGGCTTCAAGTCCAACTTCTCGATCTACGACGCCCAGGACCAGAAGCGGCTGATGACCCTGGTCATCCGCGACCTCGACCTCGACCCCCGGCGCTACCAGCCAGGCCCGGTGCTGCACTGGGTCAGCAACCACAAGAACGAGCTGCGCGACCCCGAGGAGGTCGCGGCCGACGCGCGCAACGGGATCGAGGAGACCTACTCCGCGGCGTACACCACCTACCAGCGGCGGCTGCGCGAGGCCAACGCCCTCGACTTCGACGACCTGATCATGGCCACCGTGCACCTCTTCCAGGCGTTCCCCGAGGTGCGGGAGGTCTACCGGCGTCGCTTCCGGCACGTGCTCGTCGACGAGTACCAAGACACCAACCACGCGCAGTACGCCCTGATCCATCAGCTCTGCGCCGACGACCCCGAGCTCGCCGAGGAGGAGCGGGTGGAGCCCGCCGAGCTGATGGTGGTGGGCGACGCCGACCAGTCGATCTACGCGTTCCGCGGCGCCAACATCCGCAACATCCTCGACTTCGAGCAGGACTTCCCCGACGCCACCACGATCCTGCTCGAGCAGAACTACCGCTCCACCCAGACCATCCTCAACGCCGCCAACTCCGTGATCGGCCACAACCAGGGCCGTAAGCCGAAGCGGCTGTGGTCCGACGCCGGTGACGGCGAGCGGATCGTCGGCTACGTCGCCGACGACGAGCACGACGAGGCGCGGTTCGTCTCCGAGGAGATCGACCAGCTCACCGACGACGGCGCCAAGCCCGGTGACGTCGCGGTCTTCTACCGCACCAACGCCCAGTCACGAGTGTTCGAGGAGGTGTTCATCCGCACCGGCCAGCCCTACAAGGTGGTCGGCGGGGTGCGCTTCTACGAACGCCGTGAGGTGCGCGACGCGCTTGCCTATCTGCGGATGCTGGTCAACCCCGACGACCAGGTGTCGCTGCGACGGATCCTCAACGTGCCCAAGCGGGGCATCGGTGACCGCGCGGTCGCGTGCGTGCAGGAGCTCTCGGACCGAGAGCGCGTCACGTTCTGGGACGCGCTGCGCCGTGCCGAGGAGGCACCCGGGCTGGCCACCCGGAGCCTCGCCAACATCCGCGGGTTCGTCGCCATGGTCGAGGAGCTGCAGTCGATGGTCGACGCCGGCGAGCGCGCCGACGTGATCCTCGAGTCGGTGCTGGCCCGCTCCGGCTACCTCGAGCAGCTCGAGGCCTCCGAGGACCCCCAGGACGCCACCCGGGTCGAGAACCTCGGCGAGCTGGTCGCGGTTGCCCGCGAGTTCTCCGACGACCCCGTGGCCGGCCCCTCGGCCGACCCGGCCGACGTCGACGCCGGCATCGTCGCCCCGGGCCTCGGTGACTTCCTGGAGCGGGTTGCGCTGGTCGCCGACACCGACCAGATCCCCGACGAGCCGGATGCGGAAGACCAAGGGGTCGTCACCCTGATGACGCTGCACACCGCGAAGGGGCTGGAGTTCCCGGTGGTGTTCCTCACCGGGCTCGAGGACGGCGTCTTCCCGCACTCGCGCTCGCTGGGCGACCAGCCCGAGCTCGAGGAGGAGCGGCGGCTCGCGTACGTCGGCATCACCCGGGCGCGGGAGCGCCTCTACATCTCCCGCGCGGTCGTGAGGTCGGCGTGGGGAGCGCCGTCGCACAATCCCGGCTCCCGGTTCCTCGACGAGCTCCCCGTCGACCTCGTCGACTGGCGCCGCACCGAGGCGGCCCAGACCTCGTGGGGCCGCCCCGACCTGGCCAGCGGCTCCGCGGCCCGGCTCGGCTCGCCGACCGCCGCCGGGCGCCGCAACTTCTCTTCGGCCGCCGCCCGCGCCGACGCCGCCGCCAAGGCCAAGCCGGCCCGTGAGATCCCCTCGCTCGAGCCCGGCGACCGGGTTGTCCACGACTCCTTCGGCATGGGCACGGTGGTCGCCGTCGAGGGGGCGGCCGACAAGGCCGTCGCCTCGATCGACTTCGGCTCCGAGGGTGTCAAGCGGCTGTTGTTGCGCTACGCGCCGGTCGAGAAGCTCTGACGGGCGGTGCCTCAGAGATCATCGGGACGCTCCTATGTTGCGTCAAGGGGTCGGTGCTCGAGAAGTCGGAAGATGTCTCTGGCGATGTAGCGCTTGAGGCAACGGCGGATTTCGCGGGGGTTCTTGCCTTGGCGGGTGCGTCGCTCGGTGTAGTCGCGGGTGGGTTGGTGGCGTCGTTGCCGGGTGATCGCGATGGTGTGCAGGGCGCGGTTGAGTTGTCTGTCGCCGTAGCGGTTGAGCCGGTGGCGGTCGACGACCTGACCGCTGGTCGCCTCGATCGGGGCGGTTCCCGCGAGCATCGCGAAGCCGGCCTCGGAATGGATCCGGCCTGGATGGGACCAGGCGCACAGGACGACCGCGGCCACGATCGGACCGACCCCGACCTGGTCCAGCAGGTCGGGTCGCCATTCCTTGATGATCCTCCTGAGCTGTCTCTCGTAGTCGTCGGCCTCGGCCTGCAGGCTCTGGGCCCGGCGGGCCAGGTTGCGCAGCACGGTGACGGTGGTGGTCGACTCCAGGTCCCACGAGGGGTGCCCGCGTAGCGCGGCAGCGGTGTTGATCATCGCTTTGAGCGTCTTCTTCCCGTAGAAGCGTGCCCGGATCGGTTCGGGGGCGGCGATGACCAGGCTGAAGACCTGACGCTGGGCGACCCCGGCCGCGGTGACCGCGGACCGGCGGGCCGCCAGCAGCACCGACAGCGCCTGACGGCCCCCGCCCTGGCGCGGGGTGCCCACCCGGGTCCGGGACAAGGCCTCCCGGGCGGCGCGGACCGCATCTAACGGGTCGGACTTCGCCCCGTTGCGTCGCTTGGCCCGCTCGGGGCGGTCCAGCTCAATGACGAGCTCCCCACGTTCGCGCAGGTACCGAGCCAGTCCGGCTCCGTGGCTTCCGGTGCCCTCGACCGCCCAAGCCCGCATCGTCCCGTGTTCCTCGGCCATGTCATCGGCCCAATCCACTAGATCGACGTAGCCCTGGCCGGTCGCGGCCACCGTAAGGTCCTCGACCACTCCGCCGGTGCCGGCGGCGACCAGCGCCGCGGAATGGGTGCTCACGTGGGTGTCGACACCGATCACGACGTCGACAACCTCGGTGAGCATGGTCAGACTGGTCATGCGCTTCTCCTTGCCTAGAGGGGGACGTGAGTCCGGTCCAGGTGGAGTGACGGCAAGACTGTGATGGGACACCAACGGCGCCAACAACGCCGAACGGTCAAGCTCCTGATCAGGCCAGTTACTCCCCTGGGCCGGGGCCGGCGACCACCAGCGGACAAGTCCTACGTCAAGGCACGAAGCCAGTCTCGACAGGGGTCACACCCGCGGCCACCGACCACAGCCCACCAGCACTCAGGGCTGCGAGGAAAGACTCACAGTCTCGACACGCCGGTCGCGACTTCGCAGGCTCAGTCGGCGACGGCTCGCTCGACCACCATCAGCCGATCCGCCCTCGCGAGCTCGGGCGTCTCGGCTACGGCGTGACGCCGTGGACCACGAACGCGGCGTAGGGGTCGACCGGGTCGCCGCCGCCGGGGCGGACCTCGACGTGCAGGTGGGACCCGGTCACGTGGCCGGTGGAGCCGACCGCGCCGATCACCTCGCCGCCGCGGACGGTGTCGCCCTCGCTGACGCTGTAGGCCGACTGGTGGCAGTACCAGATCTCGGTGCCGTCCTCGAGCGTGACGACCGTCTTGTTGCCGTAGGAGCCGTCGTAGCCGACGAACGTGACGACGCCGTTGGCGATCGCCTTGATCGGGTCGCCGTCGTTGCCGTTGAAGTCCAGGCCGGTGTGGTAGCTCGACCACAGGCCGTACTCGCCGAACCGGGCGGTGATGATGGCCGGTTCGATCGGCAGCACCCAGCGGTTCTCCGCGATCTTGTCGGCCTGGCGCTCCGCGAGCTGGGCGAGCTGGCCGAGCGCGGCGTCGCGCTGCTCCGCGACCTGCTCAGCCGCCTTGACCAGCCTGGCGTCGGAGGCGTCCTCGAGCGCGTCGCGGCGCGAGTCGCGGCTGACCTGGGGGCTGCGCTCCATCAGGTTGACCGACCCGACGCCGGCCTCGCCGCTCATCGCGCTGGCGGCGTTGAGCCTGGACTCGTGCCCGGCCAGGTCGGGAGTGGTGGAGGTCACCACTCCGCCGACCGCCACGGCCAGCGAGGCGACGCCGAGCAGCACCGGCACGGACGGCAGTGCCTTGAACAGTGGTCCGCGGGATCCTGCGTGCCTGACCGCCTTGCGCTTGCCGGGGGCCGGGCCGACCGCCGGGATGGACGCTGTGGTCTCGGCCTCATGGGCGGCCAGGGTGCTCTCGCTCATCAGCAGCGGCTCGACCGGAGCAGCGATCTCGACGACCGGCTCGACGGGCTCGACGGGCTCAACGATGCGAAGAGAAGTGTCGACGGAGGCTGGTGCGGAAGTCCGCCCGGCGACCCTGCGGCCGGCGTACTTGGTGTCCTTCGGAGGTTTCGAGGGTCGGCTTTTTGGGCCGCGACGATCCGCTCGGTGGTTCCCCATCAGGCGTTGGCTCTCCGCTGTCCCAGAAGTGGATGAATGTCTAATGAATTGAAGCGATCCAAGACCATAACGGATTGATCACTCGTGTCCAGCATCGGCATGACCATATTGGGGTAACGACCGATGCGCAGTCGCGTTCCACAGGGGCACTACGCTGCCGACATGAGTCCGATCCGGATCGTCGTCGGGAAGCCCGGTCTCGACGGGCACGACCGCGGGGCCAAGATCGTCGCGCGGGCGCTGCGTGACGCGGGTCACGAGGTGATCTACACCGGGCTGCACCAGACGCCGGAGCAGATAGTGGAGACGGCGATCCAGGAGGACGCCGACCTGATCGGTCTCTCGGTGCTCTCCGGGGCGCACATGACGCTTTTCAAGAAGCTGATCGAGCTGCTCGCCGAACGCGACGCCTCGGACATCGTCGTCTTCGGCGGCGGGATCATCCCCGACGAGGACGTGCCCGTCTTGGAGGAGCTCGGCGTGGCCAAGGTGTTCACGCCCGGCGCGACGACCACCGACATCACGGGCTGGGTCGCGAGTCGCTTCGCGGAGGCGGACAGCCAAGGCGCCTGAGACCCTGCGTCTCGTCTCGTCAACCCCGGCTCGTCGTACCCGATGGTCGGGTCTAGGGTGCGGGAGACACCCCAACGCTGAAGCGCGGCCGGTTTCGGGCTGCCCTCATAGGTGAGGACATGGATCAGTGGATCTGATGGAGTACCAGGCGAAGGAGCTCTTCGCCAAGCACGACGTCCCGGTCACCCTGGGCATCGTCGCCCACACACCTGCTGAGGCCCGTGCGGCCGCCGAGGAGCTCGGCGTCGTGGTGGTCAAGGCGCAGGTGAAGGCCGGTGGGCGCGGCAAGGCCGGCGGGGTCAAGCTCGCCAAGACGCCCGACGAGGCCGAGCAGCACGCCGAGGCGATCCTGGGCATGGAGATCAAGGGCCTGACCGTCAACCGGGTGCTGATCGCCCCGGCGGCGAGCATCGAGGAGGAGTACTACTTCTCCTTCCTGCTCGACCGGGCCAACCGCCAGTACCTCTGCATCGCCTCGGTCGAGGGCGGCGTGGAGATCGAGGAGGTCGCGAAGACCAACCCCGACGCGGTCCGGAAGGTGCCGATCGACCCCGGCACGGGCGTCGACGAGGCCAAGGCGCGCGAGATCGTCGCGGACGCGAAGTTCCCCGAGGCGCTCACCGATCAGGCCGTCACCATGGTGCTGCGGCTCTGGGACGTGTTCGTCGCCGAGGACGCCACGCTGGTCGAGGTCAACCCGCTGGCCCGGCTCGAGGGCGACGTGCTCGAGGCGCTCGACGGCAAGGTCTCGCTCGACGACAACGCCGACTTCCGGCACGAGGAGCACGCCTCGTTCGAGATCCGCGAGGAAGCTGACCCCCTCGAGGCGAAGGCCAAGGACAAGGGGCTCAACTACGTCAAGCTCGACGGCGCCGTGGGCATCATCGGCAACGGCGCGGGCCTGGTCATGTCGACGCTCGACGTGGTCGCCTATTCCGGCGAGAAGCACGGTGGTGTGGAGCCGGCCAACTTCCTCGACATCGGCGGCGGTGCCAACGCGCAGGTGATGGCCGACGGTCTCGACGTGATCCTGCACGACGACCAGGTCAAGTCGGTCTTCGTGAACGTCTTCGGCGGCATCACGGCCTGCGACGAGGTCGCGAACGGCATCGTCGGCGCGCTGGACATCCTCGGCGACGACGCCACCAAGCCGATCGTCGTACGCCTCGACGGCAACAACGTCGAGGAGGGGCGGCGCATCCTGTCGGAGGCGAACCACCCGCTGGTGACGATGGTCGACACGATGGACGGCGCGGCCGACAAGGCCGCCGAGCTGGCGAACGCCTGAGATCCGAGGAGAACGAAGCAGTGTCTATCTACCTGAACCGCGACTCCAAGATCATCGTGCAGGGCATGACCGGTGGCATGGGCTCCAAGCACACCACCCTCATGGTCGAGGCCGGATCCAACATCGTCGGTGGCGTCAACGCCCGCAAGGCCGGTACGTCGGTCGAGCTCGGCGGCAAGGACCTGCCGGTCTACGGCTCGGTCAAGGAGGCGATGGCCGAGACCGGTGCCGACGTCTCCGTCGTGTTCGTGCCGCCGGCGTTCACCAAGGACGCCTGCATCGAGGCGATCGACGCGGGCATCGGCCTGCTGGTCGTGATCACCGAGGGCGTGCCTGTGCAGGACAGCGCCGAGGTCTTCGCGTATCTCGACGGCAAGTCGACCCGGATGATCGGTCCGAACTGCCCCGGCGTCATCACGCCCGAGGAGTCGCTGGCCGGCATCACGCCGCACACGATCGCCGGCAAGGGCCCGATCGGCCTGGTGTCGAAGTCGGGCACCCTGACCTACCAGATGATGTACGAGCTGCGGGACTTCGGCTTCACCACCGCGATCGGCATCGGCGGCGACCCGGTCATCGGGACGACCCACATCGACGCGCTCGAGGCGTTCGAGGCCGACCCGGAGACCAAGGCGATCGTGATGATCGGCGAGATCGGCGGCGACGCCGAGGAGCGGGCGGCGGCGTACATCAAGGACCACGTCACCAAGCCCGTCGTCGGGTACGTCGCCGGCTTCACCGCCCCCGAGGGCAAGACCATGGGCCACGCCGGCGCCATCGTGTCCGGCTCCTCCGGCACCGCGGCGGCCAAGAAGGAGGCCCTGGAGGCCGTCGGCGTGAAGGTCGGCAAGACCCCCTCGGAGACCGCCGACCTGATGCGGGAGATCTTGTCGACCCTGGCCTGAGCCTGCGAAGGCCAGGATGCGTCGACAAGGTTGAGGAGGATTGGAGACACCCGACCTTGTGAGGGGTCTTCAATCCGTCTCGAAACCCAAGAGCCTCTCCTGCGTCAGCAGCCTTCGTCGGCGTACTCGCACATCAGCGGCGTGAGCTGGGTGTTCTCGCCGTTGAGCTCCTCGGCCCCGGTGGCTGCGGTGTCGGGCGACCACTCGCCGTACTGCGCGGTGCCCAGGACCGCGTGGCCGACCCGGACGAACTGGTAGACCACGCCGCCGAGGCCCTCGGCGTAGGTGTAGGAGAACGTGGCGTCGTCGTAGCCCGAATCGACGTCGTGCGACACGAAGGAGAGGTCGTTGGCCGGCTCGTCGCCCTCCAGGGTCGGGCACTCCTCGACGGCGGCTCGCAGGTCGTCGACGACCGCCACGGCCTCATCGGCGGTATCGAACGTGACCAGCTCGCGCCAGACGGCGTACTCGGGTCCGGTCACCTTGACCGCCAGTCGTGCGGTCGGGTCTGCGGGGGGCCACGCCGCGGCACCGCAGTAGCCCTCGGGCAGGAGGATCCCCTCCACGTCCGGCCCCGGGCCGGACACCTCGGAGTCGCTGTCGAGACGAATCCCCAGGTCCAGCTGGAAGTCGAGGGGTGCCGGACCCCCGGTCCCCTCACCCGTAGCGCCGGTGATCTCGCCACCGGCCTTGGTGACCGCGGCCTGGAAGAGCTCGTCCATGCTGGCGTCGAGGCCCTCGGGCTCCAGCGGCCCCCCGACCTCGGCCAGCGAGACCAGGACCACCCGGTCGTCGAACTGGGCCACGCCCATCCGGTCGAACCGGATCGCGTCGCACTCGGTGCAGATGTCGGGCGCGTAGAAGTCGTGCTGCCGCCACTCGCCCTGGCCGTCCTCGATCTCGACGGTGTTGACGCTCACGCCCTTGCTGGCCAGGTCCTTGCCGCCGGGGCAGCCGACGATCCAGCCCTGGGCCTGGTCGTACTCCTCCTTGGCCGTCGCGGCGTCGTCGAACTGCAGCACCTCGGTGCGCACGACGGACAAGGGCGTTTCGTCGGTGGGGCCGTCAGCGCCGTCGGCACGGAAATCGCGGCGTACCGACGACGACGCGTCCAGAGCGGCGGGGGCGGCCGGCGCGCAGGCCAGGGTCTGGCCCTCCGGCTCGGTCTCCTCCCACGCCGCGAGCCGGTCGCGGGTCGGCACCTCGTCTGCGGTGAGCAGCACGTCGGAGGTGAGTGCGGGGTTGGCCGGCGCCGGCGTGCCTCCGTCATCGCCCCCGGCGAAGACGGCGACCGGGACGGCGACCAGTGCCACGGCCAGGGCGGCCCCGCCCACGACCAGAGCGGTGTTCCGCCGGCGGAGGCGGTCGCCGCGGCGCCGTACCTCGGCAGCGGACATCGGGTTCACGGGCACTCCCGGTTCGAAGTTGCTCAGCTCGTCGATGGGGTCAGGCATGGCTCACTCCTCCCTCGAGGTCGGTGGGTTGGTCGGTCAGCAAGGCCGCGAGGGCGGTTCGTCCACGACTCAGCCGCGCCTTGATGGTTCCCTCGGGCACGCCGACCTCGCGGGCGACCGCGTGGACGGGCAGGTCGGCGATGTGGTGCAGCACCAGGGCCTGACGCTGCGCCTCGGGCAGCTGCTTCAACGCCGCCACGAGCGCGACATGGGTCTCGTCGACGGCCGGCGTCTCGGTGGGCAGCGCGACCGCGCGGTCAGCTGGGCGCCGGCCCCGCGTCGTACGCCGCCAGCGGCTCACCGCAAGCCGGTACGCCGTGGTGCGCACCCAGGCTTCGGGATACTCGGCCTTCTCCAGCTTGCGTCGGTGCGCCCAGGCCCGCACGAACGCCTCCTGGACGCACTCCTGAGCCTCGTCGAGGTTGCCGATCATGGCGTAGACCTGACTGGTCAGCCGTCGGAACGACGCGGTGTAGAACTCGTCGAACTCACGCTCATCCACCCGGTCGACCTTCCTCGAGACTATGTGGGTCTGTCGAGGTTGTTACGCCCGAGGCCGCTTGCCGGTTGCATGACGGGCGCGATGACTTCCGAGAGGTTGCGTTCTGCCCTACCGGCGCGGTGACGGCAGCTCGCCGAGGCGGTCGAGGGCGCGGTAGGCGAGGGTCTCGAAGTCTCCCGGTGCCATGGTCACGTCGGGCGCCTCCACGAAGCTGAGCTGTCCCACGGAGGTGCCGTTGCGCATGATCGCCATCGAGTAGGTCAGCGACTCCTTGTCGGACAGCTCGGTCGTCAGGTGCCAGATGGTGAGCGCCCGGTCCTCGTCGTCGCTCTTGTGCTTCACCGTGACCTCGGTGCCCAGGTCGCGTCGCGCGCAGCTGCCCAGCTGGCTGCGCACCTCCTCGACGAACCCGGCTGCCTTCTTGGCCGGCAGCGCCCCCACCGTCTCGGTGAGCCCGAACTCGTCCGGCAGCTTGGCGTTGGGGATGACGAACGTACGGGTGAAGGCGTGCGCGAACTTCGCGCCCTGGAACCCCGCGTTGAAGTCCGCGTTGTCGCACCGGGTCGCTGCCATGTTGTCGAGGGCGCTCTCGGGCTGGGTGCCTGCCCACGGCAGCTCGACCCCGGACACGGGCGGGAGGTCCACCTCGCTCAGCATGGCCGGCGCGTCACCGACCGGGAGCGGCGTGGTGAACTCCAGCCGGGGGCGATCCGTGGCGCAGCCACCGGCGCCGTCGAGGTCGCACAGACCATCGACGGCCGTGGCCTGCATCACGGCCGAGGCGTCGACGTCCGGTTGCGTGTCGGTCGCGATGCTGTCGACGGTGGTCGTGTTGTACAGCCCGGTGCGGGCGACACCCACCACCGTGGTGGTGACCGGGCGGTCCCAGGAGCGCAGCACGAACTGGAGCGCCTGGTCGCCGACCTGCTCGACGGTGCGGGTCGCGATCAGCTGGACCCGGGAGTCGGTGCAGCCGCCGAACCAGTCGAGAAGGGTGTGATACGTGCGCCGGGCGGCCTTCGGCGTCGTCGAGGACTCGGTCATCTGCACCGCCGAGGACCCCGGGCCGATGCCGGTGCCGGTGTAGGTACGCACCAGTGCCTCGGCACCTGCCGGGTCGGCGTACGGCTCGCGCTGACACGGCAGCACGTCGGTCGAGCCCTCGCCGTTGGCGTGGGTCCGCCCCTCGGTCCAGGAGCGGTGGTCGAAGATCGAGTTGAGCTGGGTGGCGGTCACCATCGTGGTGTCCGGGAGCTGCACCTCGGGGGCCGGCTCCTCGGTGTCGGAGCTGTCGATCCCGACGGCAGCGCGGTCCAGGCTGGGCCGTACGCCGGCCGCATCGGTCACCAGGGCGCCGCTGACCAGGAACACCGCCACCGCGGCGATCGCGCCCACGGTGGTGTGAGTACGCCGGCGCGCGGCACCCGCCCGGCGGATGATCGTCGGCCGCGGGAAGCGGCTGTCCACGGTCGCCCGCTCGAGGGGATCGAAGGCGGCGCGGATGCCCACCGTCGGAACCTCGCGGATCCGGGTGAACTCGCCCACGGCGTCCTGCAGCTCCTGCTCCGCCTCCTCCAGCGGCAACCCGATCTCGCGGGCCATCTGCGCGATCGAGACGTTGGCCACCTGGGTCAGCAGCAGCGCCTTGCGCTGGCGCATCGTGAGCTGGCCGAGGATGTCGAGGATCTCCTTGACCTCGGGGTCGAGGCCCTTGTCGCGATGCCACAGCCGAGCGGTGTGCCGTCGCTGCGCGTGCCGCCACGCGTTCGGGCGGACGGCGTTCTCCGGGTGCTCGAGCCGCGAGACCTTGCGCCAGTGGTGCCAGGCGAGCACGAACGCGTCGCGCACGGCGGCCCGGGACGCTCCGAGGTCGCCAGTGAGGGCGTACGTCTGCAGCAGCAGTGGTCCGCGAGTCTCCTTGTAGAACTCGTCGAACGCATCGGGATCCTTCATGACCAAGCCACGGTACGGGAGGGGTGGGCGTGCCTCCCAACCGTCGACTGCGGCGTGGGACCGCCGAACGACCCCGGCCGCGGGACATGATTTGCACGTCATGACCTCGTTGCTGCCCTCGTCCACGAAGCGCACCGCCGCCGACGTCGAGCGGGACCTGGCCACCCGACGACCGCTCGCGCTGCTCGCCGTGCTCGGTGGCGTTGCCGCGGCCGCGAGCACCCTCGTCGTCTGCCTCGGAGTAGCCGTCGTCGGCTGGTTCCTCACCGACGCCGGCGCGCACGGGGCACCGAGCGGCGCGCTGCGGATCGGCGCGCTCGGGTGGCTGTCGGGGCACGGATCAGGGGTCCGGATCGAGGGCGTGACGATCACCGCGGTGCCACTCGGCATCACCCTGCTCGCGGCGTGGGCGATCTGGCGGCTCGGCCAGCGAGTGGGCGACTCGATCTCCGGGCACGGGCCGGACGCCGACGCCGTCGCCGACGGAGTGCGCGACTGGACGGTGCCGGTCGCGCTCGCCCTCTTCACCGCGGGGTACGTCGTCACCGCAGTCGTCACCACCACCCTGGCCGCCACCCCGGCCACCGACCCCAGCGCCCCGCGGGTGGTGCTCTGGTCGATGCTGCTCTGCCTGGGTGTCGGGGGGCCCGCGCTGGCCCTCGGCTCGGGACGTGCGGCGATCTGGGCGGCGGACCTACCGCCCGTGGTCCGAGCCGCCGGCCACGGCTGCCGACGGATCCTGCAGCTGTGGCTCGCGGTCGCTGCCCTCACCTTCGTGGTCGCGCTCGTCGTCGACTTCGGCACGGCCGCGAACGTGATGTCTCAGCTGCACACCGACGCCGGTGACGCCGCCCTGGTCACCGTGCTCAGCCTGAGCGTGGTGCCCAACGCCGTCGCCTGGTCCGGTGCCTACCTCCTCGGCTCCGGCTTCACGGTCGGCGCCGGCACCCTGGTCACGCCCAACGCCGTCGCCCTCGGCCCGCTGCCGATGTTCCCGATGCTGGCCGCGCTGCCCGACGACGGCGCCACCCCAGGCTGGACGCCGGCGCTGGTCGCGTTGCCGGTGCTGATCGCAATCGTCGGCGCCGCCTGGGCCCAGCGCCGGCACCCCACGACCCGCTGGGAGGAGGGCGCGCTGCGCGGGTGCGCCGGCGGCGTACTCGCCGGGATCGGGTTCGGGCTGTTCGCCGCCGTGGCCGGTGGCGCGGTGGGGCCGGGACGCCTGCGCGAGGTCGGCCCGCTGGCGTTCGACGCGCTCGTGCACGCGATCACCGCGTTCGGCATCGGCGGGCTGCTGGGCGGGCTCGCGATGACGCTCTGGGCGCGACGGACCGCCCGTCGCGCGGAGCGCCGGCCCGCCTAGACTGCGGGCCGTGCCCGCCGCATCGTCACCCGCGCGCCTCGTGGTGCTCGTGTCCGGTGGCGGCACCAACCTGCAGGCCGTGCTCGATGCCTGCCTCGATCCGGCGTACGGCGCCCGGATCGTCGCCGTCGGCGCCGACCGCGACGGCATCGAGGGCCTGGCCCGGGCCGAGCGGTCCGGCATCCCCACGTTCGTGCATCGGGTGAAGGACCACCACAGCCGGGCGGCGTGGGACGACACCATGGCGCGTGCGGTCGCCGAGCACGACCCCGACCTGGTGGTGCTGGCCGGCTTCATGAAGCTGGTCGGCGAGGGTTTCCACGCCCGGTTCGGCGGCCGGATCGTCAACACCCACCCGGCGCTGTCGCCGTCCTTCCCCGGCATGAGCGGCCCGGCGGACGCGCTCTCCTACGGCGTCAAGGTCACCGGCGCCACCCTCTTCGTGGTCGACGAGGGCGTCGACACCGGCCCGATCGTCGCCCAGGTCGCCGTCCCCGTGGCCGACGACGACACGGTCGACACCCTGCACCAGCGGATCAAGGTCGCCGAGCGGGCGATGCTGGTCGACGCGGTCGGCCGAATGGTCCGCGACGGCTTCACGATCACCGACAGAAAGGTCCGGTTCGGAGAATGACCGATCAGATCCCGATCGGCCGAGCCCTGGTCTCGGTCTACGACAAGTCCGGTCTCGACGACCTGGTCCGCGGCCTGCACGACGCGGGCGTCGTCCTGGTGTCGACCGGCGGCTCCGCTGCGCTGATCGAGGGGCTGGGCATCCCGGTCACGAAGGTCGAGGACCTCACCGGCTTCCCCGAGTGCCTCGACGGCCGGGTGAAGACCCTGCACCCACGGGTGCACGCCGGGATCCTCGCCGACCGGCGCCTCGAGAGCCACGTCCGGCAGCTCGCCGAGCTCGAGGTGGAGCCGTTCGACCTCGTCGTCTCCAACCTCTACCCGTTCACCCAGACCGTCGCCTCCGGCGCCGGGCCCGACGAGTGCGTCGAGCAGATCGACATCGGGGGCCCGTCGATGGTCCGGGCGGCGGCCAAGAACCACCCGTCCGTCGCGATCGTGACCTCGCCCGACCGCTACGCCGACGTGCTCGCCGCGGTGGCCGCCGGGGGGTTCACCCTGGCGGAGCGGCAACGGCTCGCCGCGGAGGCGTTCGTGCACACCGCGACGTACGACGTCGCGGTCGCCTCCTGGATGGGCAGCGTGCTCACCGACACCTCCGAGGGCAGTGGGTTCCCGGCCTGGGTCGGCGCCACCTGGAACAAGGCGGCCGTGCTCCGGTACGGCGAGAACCCGCACCAGCCGGCGGCGCTCTACCGCAGCGGGTACGGCCCAGGCGGGCTGGCGGCGGCCGAGCAGCTGCACGGCAAGGAGATGTCCTACAACAACTTCGTCGACACCGATGCCGCGCGGCGGGCCGCGTCCGACTTCGACGCGCCCGCTGTGGCGATCATCAAGCACGCGAACCCGTGCGGCATCGCTGTCGGCACCGACGTCGCCGACGCCCACCGTCGCGCCCACGCCTGCGACCCCACGTCCGCGTTCGGCGGCGTCATCGCGGTCAACCGCCCGGTGTCGGTGGAGATGGCCGAGCAGGTCGCGGACGTCTTCACCGAGGTGATCGTGGCGCCCGGGTACGACGAGGGCGCGGTCGAGGTGCTGGCCCGCAAGAAGAACATCCGGATCCTGGTCTGCCCGACCGACGCCGCCGCCGGCGCGGAGATCCGGGCGATCAGCGGCGGGCTGCTGATGCAGCACCGCGACCGGGTCGACGCCCCCGGCGACGACCCGGCCACCTGGACGCTCGCGACGGGGGAGGCGGCATCGGACGAAGTGCTCGCCGACCTTGCCTTCGCGTGGAAGGCCTGCCGCCACGTGAAGTCCAACGCGATCCTGCTGGCCCGCGACGGCGCATCCGTGGGCGTCGGCATGGGCCAGGTCAACCGGGTCGACTCGTGCCGTCTCGCGGTCGAGCGGGCGGGGGACCGGGCGAGGGGCTCGGTGGCCGCCTCCGACGCGTTCTTCCCGTTCGAGGACGGTCCGCAGATCCTGATCGACGCCGGCGTCAGCGCGATCGTGCAGCCGGGCGGGTCGGTCCGAGACGAGCTGACGGTCAAGGCTGCGGAGGCCGCCGGGGTGACCATGTACTTCACGGGCACCCGTCATTTTGCCCATTGAGCCCCGGCGCCAGCCGGGGCGTCCAATGGGCAGGTCGAGTAGCGCCCGCGGCCGAGCTTGCGAGGCCGCGACGGCGCGTATCGAGACCCGGTGACAGGCGAGCGATGCGCAACCAGGCACCAGTGACAGGATGGCCGCGATGACTGCAGAGAAGCTGGACGGCACCGCCACTGCCGCCGCGATCAAGGACGAGCTCAAGGCGCGGGTGGCCGCCCTCCGCGAACGCGGGATCGTGCCCGGCCTGGGCACGGTGCTGGTCGGCGACGACCCCGGATCGCGGTGGTATGTCAACGGCAAGCACAAGGACTGCGCCGAGGTCGGCATCGAGTCGATCCGGGTCGACCTGCCCGAGGTCGCCTCGCAGGAGGAGATCGAGGCCGCGGTGGCCGGGCTGAACGCCGACCCCGCCTGCACGGGCTACATCGTGCAGCTGCCGCTGCCGCGGGGCCGTGACGAGAACCGCGTGCTCGGCCTGGTCGATCCCGCCAAGGACGCCGACGGGCTGCACCCGACCAACCTCGGCTGGCTGGTGCTCGGCACCGAGGCACCGCTGCCCTGCACGCCCGCCGGCATCGTCGAGCTGCTGCGTCGGCATGGGGTGGAGATCGCGGGCGCCGAGGTGGTCGTGGTCGGCCGCGGCGTGACTGTCGGCCGCCCGCTCGGGCTGCTGCTCACCCGCCGCTCCGAGAACGCCACCGTCACGCTCTGCCACACCGGCACCGTCGACCTCGCCGCGCACGTACGGCGCGCCGACATCGTGGTCGCGGCCGCCGGCGTACCCGGCATCATCACCGGCGACATGGTCCGGCCCGGCGCGGCCGTGCTCGACGTCGGTGTCAGCCGGGTCGACGGCAAGCTGGCCGGCGACGTCGCGCCCGAGGTGTGGGAGACCGCCGCCTGGGTCTCGCCCAACCCCGGCGGGGTCGGCCCGATGACCCGGGCGATGCTGCTGTCCAACATCGTGGCGATGGCCGAGGCGTCGACCCGAGACCATCCGTGAGCGAGCCGGAGCCACACCCCGAACCGATCGAGCCGTCCGAGGAGTCCGAGGAGCTCGAGCGCCGCTATCCCTCCACGATCGGCGGCGCCTTCTACATCGCGATCCTGATCGCCACGGCGTTCGGCATCGGCATCGTCTACCGGTCCCACGACTGGCGGCTCGGGGTGCGTGTGGTCGCCGGAGCGCTGCTCGCCGCCGCCCTGCTCCGCCTGATCCTCCCGCAACGGGACGCCGGCATGCTCGCCGTACGCAGCCGGATGGTCGACGTGGGGCTGCTGGTCGTCGTCGGCGGCGCGCTGTTCTTCCTGTCCGGGAGCATCCCGGATCAACCGCTGTGATTTCGTTGGTCGAGTAGCGCGAGCGACGAAGGAGCGAGCGCGTATCGAGACCACGCCTGGGTCTCGATACGCCCGGCCTCGCAAGCTCGGCCGAGGCTACTCGACCAGCGAGTACTCAGATCAGGCCGAGCTCGGTGACCGCCTGCCGCTCGTCGTCGAGCTCAGCCACGGACGCGTCGATCCGGCCGCGGCTGAAGTCGTCGATGTCGAGACCCTGGACGATCTCCCACGCGCCGTCCTTCGTGGTCACCGGGAACGAGGAGACCAGGCCCTCGGGTACGCCGTACGAACCGTCGGAGGGGACCGCCATCGAGACCCAGTCGCCGTCGGCGGAGCCGTAGAGCCAGTCGTGGGCGGCGTCGATGGTGGCCGAGGCCGCCGACGCGGCGGAGGAGGAGCCGCGGGCGTCGATGATGGCGGCGCCGCGCTTGGCCACGGTCGGGATGAAGGTGTTCTCGACCCAGTCCTGGTCGCCGACGACATCGGCGGCGTTGCGGCCGCCGATCTCGGCGTGGAAGACGTCGGGGTACTGCGTCGCGGAGTGGTTGCCCCAGATCGTCATCTGCTTGATGTCGGTCACCGCGGCACCGGTCTTGGCGGCCAGCTGCGAGATCGCCCGGTTGTGGTCGAGCCGGGTCAGCGCCGAGAAGCGGTCGTCGGGGATGTCGGGGGCGTTGTTCATCGCGATCAGCGCGTTGGTGTTGGCCGGGTTACCGGTCACCCCGATGCGTACGTCGTCGGCCGCGACCGCGTTCAGCGCCTTGCCCTGAGCGGTGAAGATGGCGCCGTTCGCGGAGAGCAGGTCGCCGCGCTCCATGCCCGGCCCGCGGGGACGGGCGCCGACGAGGAGCGCCAGACTCACGCCGTCGAAGATCTTCTCGGCGTCGTCGCCGATCTCGACTCCCGCCAGCCCCGGGAACGCGCAGTCGTCGAGCTCCATGACCACGCCCTCGAGCGCCTTGAGGGCCGGGGTGATCTCCAGCAGACGCAGCTCGATCGGGCGGTCGCCGGTCAGTGACCCGCTCGCGAGGCGGAACAACAGGCTGTAGCCGATCTGGCCGGCTGCGCCGGTGACGGCCACCTTCAACGGGCTTGCGCTCACGGGGACTCCTCGTCGTGCGGTCAGTGGGCTCGCCCGACGCTAGCAGCGCCGCGACGCCCTGCGACGATGGGGGCATGGGGACGAGAGGCCGTCGTCGCGCGGTCCTGACCGCGCTCGCGGGCCTCGTCCTCGCGGGGTGCGGCAGCGCCTCCGACCCGAGCCCGCCGGCGGGTGTGGACGGCCTGGTGATCCCCACCCCGTCGGTCGATCCCGACGACTTCGTGACTGGCGTCGACAACCCGTGGCTGCCGCTCCCGGTGGGCGCCACCTGGGAGTACGCCGTCACCGGCGCCCGGCAGGGATCGACCACCGTGACCACCCTGGAAGGTCCGGACGTCGAGGGCGTCGCGACCACCGCCGTACGCGCCGAGACGACGTCGGAGAAGGGAGCACCCACCGTCGTCACCGACTTCTACGCCCAGGACGACGCCGGCAACGTCTGGTGGTTCGGCAGGGAGGGGGAGTGGCTGACCGGGCGGGACGACGCGCGAGCGGGGCTGGTGATGGCAGCCGACCCGCGGGTGGGCGACGGCTACCGCCAGGCGGAGGCCGCGGGGGTCGACCGGCGCGCGCAGGTGCTCGGCCTCGACGGCAGTCGCACCGTCCCGGCGGGCACGTACGACGACCTGCTCACGGTCGCCGTCACCTCGCCACTGACCGGGGTGGTCGAGCATGCCTACTACGCCGAGGGCGTCGGCCTGGTGCTCCTGGACACGGTCGAGGGTGCGCCCGAAATGCAGCAAGGGCTCGTCGCGTACGACGAGCCCTAGCTGCTGAGCGAAGCGGACGCCTACGCGTCAGGTGGCCGCACCTGGGTCGCCTCGGAGCCGCCCTCCGGCGGCCAGCCCTGCTGGGGCGGCGGCTGCTGGGCGGGGATCCACTGCTGGGCCTGCGGGTCCCACTGCCAGCCGTCCTGGATGATCGGCTGCTCGGGCTGGGGTTCCGGTGCAGCGTGGGCGCCCGCATCCGGAGCCGGGTAGCCCGCGGCCGGCGCCTGGTGCTCGCCCGCGACCGGCTGGTTCCACTGCTGCTGGTACTGGTCGGGAGCGCCGTAGCCAGGCACCGCGCCGGGCTGGCCGCCGAAGTTGAAGCCGGAGCCGGCGACCGGCTCGGTGGCGTGACCGAACAGGGCAGGGTAGGCGAGACCCGCGAGGCCACCGCCGATGAAGGGCGCGATCAAGAAGGGCCACACCTGGGTGATCCAGTCGACGCCGCTGAACAGGGCGGGGCCGAGCGAACGGGCCGGGTTGACCGAGGTACCGGTCAGGGGGATCAGCATGAAGTGGATCATCGCGAGCGTGACGCCGATCGCCAGCGGAGCCAGCGCGGGGTGCTCGTTGCGTTCGTCGGTCACCGACAGGATCACGAACACGAACAGAGCCGTCATCACGAGCTCGACCAGCAACGCGGCCCACACGGCGTAGTCGTAGGGGCTCTCGCTGTAGCCGTTGGTGCCGAGCGGGAAGTTGGAGTCGAAGGCCTCGAAGCCGTCGATGCCCAGGGCCAGGACCATCAGCACCAGCGCGCCGAGGATGGCGCCCACGAACTGCACGCCGATGTACGGCGCTGCCTCGCGCCAGGAGATCCGGCCGCCGATGGCCGCTCCGAGCGAGACGGCCGGGTTGAAGTGGCCTCCGGAGATGCGTCCGAGCGCGTAGACCATGAAGGTGATCGTCAGGCCGAAGGCCAACCCGGTGGCCACCAGGTCGCCCTCGGACATGACGGCAACACCGCACCCGACCAGCACCAGGACGAACGAGCCGATCGCCTCTGCTGCAAGCTTCTGCACCTGGGTAGGTGGCGCGTCTACATCTGCCATGACCGTGAACTCCTCGATGTGGGAACCCCGAACAACACGGGCGCGGTCAACCACTCTAGTGGTTCTCGACGGCGTTGCCGCCCCACCACGTCGGTGCGAGGCTGGCCGAGTTCGCGGTCGCGGACGACGTCAGTTATCTTGACGTCAAGGAACTTTTCGATCGGATCCGCAACCCAGGAGTGTCCCCGCCCCATGGCCAACCAGACTGCCGACCAGCACGCGATCATCTACACCCACACCGACGAGGCGCCGCTGCTGGCGACGTACTCCTTCCTGCCGATCGTGTCGGCGTACGCCGCCAAGGCGGGGGTGCGGTTCGAGACCCGCGACATCTCCCTGGCCGGGCGGATCATCGCGCTGTTCCCGGAGCGGCTGACCGAGGAGCAGCGGATCGACGACGCCCTGGCGGAGCTGGGCGAGCTGGCCAAGCAGCCCCAGGCCAACATCATCAAGCTCCCCAACGTCTCGGCCTCGATCCCGCAGCTGAAGGCCGCGATCAAGGAGCTCCAGGAGCAGGGCTACGACCTGCCCGACTATCCCGACGACCCGCGGTCGGACGACGACAAGGACGTGCGCGCGCGCTACGACAAGGTCAAGGGCTCGGCCGTCAACCCGGTCCTGCGCGAGGGCAACTCCGACCGCCGGGCGCCGGAGTCGGTGAAGGGCTACGCGCGCAAGCACCCGCACTCGATGGGCGCCTGGAGCCGGGACTCCAAGACCAACGTGGCGACCATGGGCGCCGACGACTTCCGCTCGAACGAGCAGTCGGTGGTCGTCGAGGCCGACGACACACTGCGCATCGAGCTGGTCAAGGAGACCGGCGAGACAGAGGTGCTCAAGGAGGTCCCGGTGCTGGCCGGCGAGATCGTCGATGCCACGGTGATGCGGGTGGCGTCGCTGGCGAAGTTCCTCGCCGAGCAGATCGAGCGGGCCAAGGCCGACGACGTGCTGTTCTCGGTGCACCTGAAGGCGACCATGATGAAGGTCTCCGACCCGATCGTCTTCGGCCACGTGGTGCAGGCGTTCTTCCCCCAGGTCTTCGCCGAGTACGGCGAGCAGCTCGCCGCCGCCGGCCTCAACCCCAGCAACGGGCTCGGCGGAATCCTCGCCGGCCTCGACCAGCTCGAGAACGGCGCGGAGATCCGGGCGGCGTTCGAGAAGGGCATCGCCGACGGTCCGCGCCTGGCGATGGTCGACTCCGACAAGGGCATCACCAACCTGCACGTCCCGTCCGACGTGATCGTCGACGCCTCGATGCCGGCGATGATCCGCACGTCCGGCCACATGTGGGGCCCGGACGGCCAGGAGGCAGACACCCTCGCGGTGATCCCGGACTCGTCGTACGCCGGCATCTACCAGGTCGTCATCGACGACTGCCGCGAGCACGGCGCCTACGACCCCGCCACGATGGGCTCGGTGCCCAACGTGGGGCTGATGGCGCAGGCAGCCGAGGAGTACGGCTCCCACGACAAGACCTTCGAGGCCGGAGCCAAGGGCACCATGCGCGTCGTCGACAGCTCCGGTCGCACCCTGATCGAGCACGCCGTCGAGCCGGGCGACATCTGGCGGGCCTGCCAGACCAAGGACGTGCCGGTCCGTGACTGGGTCAAGCTGGCGGTCACCCGGGCGCGGGCCACCGGCGATCCGGCGATCTTCTGGCTCGACGAGAGCCGCGCGCACGACCGCAACCTGATCGCCAAGGTCAACGAGTACCTCAAGGAGCACGACACCGACGGGCTGGACCTCTCGATCCTGTCGCCGGTCGAGGCGATCAAGGTGTCGGTCGAGCGGATCCGCAAGGGCGAGAACACCATCTCCGTCACCGGCAACGTGCTCCGCGACTACAACACCGACCTGTTCCCGATCCTCGAGCTCGGCACCTCGGCCAAGATGCTGTCGGTGGTGCCGCTGATCAACGGCGGCGGCCTGTTCGAGACCGGCGCGGGCGGCTCGGCACCGAAGCACGTCCAGCAGCTGGTGAAGGAGAACTACCTGCGCTGGGACAGCCTGGGCGAGTTCCTCGCGCTGGCCGAGAGCCTCGACAAGTACGCCGCGGCGACGGACACCCCGCAGTCCCGGGTGCTGGCCGCGGCGCTGGACCGGGCCACCGCTACGTTCCTCGACGAGAACAAGTCACCGGCGCGCAAGGTCGGCTCGATCGACAACCGCGGCTCGCACTTCTACCTCGCGCTCTACTGGGCGGAGGAGCTGGCCGCGCAGACCGACGACGCCGACCTCGCGGCGACGTTCGGCCGGCTGGCGGCGACCCTGCGGGAGAACGAGCAGAAGATCGCCGACGAGCTGATCAGCGTCCAGGGCTCCCCGGCCGACATCGGCGGCTACTACCGGCCCGACGACGCGAAGGCGAGCGCCGTGATGCGGCCCTCGACGACGTTCAACGAGGCGCTCGCCTCGCTCTAGGCACCAGCGCGGGGGCAGGATGGAGCTCATGAAGACCCGACTGACCTGCCCCTGCGGCACCAGCATCGTCGGCACCGACGAGGACGACCTGGTCGAGAAGACCCAGGCGCACCTCGCGGAGGCGCACCCGGGCCTGGAGTACGACCGGGAGCAGATCCTGTTCATCGCCACCTGACCGTGGCCGACTTCGCGCCGCTGCCGGCGGTCGCGGCCTGGCGGCTGATCGAGGCGCACGAGGGCTTCGAGGTCGCCCATCTCACGCCCGGTGCCGACACGATCCGGTGCTCCGGTACGTCGGCCGGGGTCGAGGACGGTCTGCCGTGGAGCTTCCGGTACGACCTCGAGCTCGGCGCGGACTGGCACGCCCGCAGGGGTTCGATCTTGAGCACCGACGGTGGCCGGCTGGCACTCGAGTCGGACGGTCCGGGGCGGTGGAGGGTCGACGGCGTCCACGCCGCGGCGCTCGACGGCTGCCTGGACATCGACCTCGAGGGCTCCGCACTCACCAATACCGCGCCCGTGCACCGCCTGCGACTCGGCGTCGGGGAGGAGGCCGCCGCTCCGGCGGTCTACGTCCGCACGAACACGCTGGCCGTGGAGCGCCTCGACCAGACCTACCGCCGGGTGGCGGCCGCCGACGGCTTCGCCTTCGAGTACGCCTCACCCCGGTTCGACTACCGCGCGTCCCTGAGCTTCGGCGCCGACGGGCTGGTCGTGGACTATCCCGGGATCGCCCACCGGGTCCTGCTGCGCTGAGGGCGCGGCCGAACGACGCAGCCCGGCGACCAGGGCGAGGCTGACCAGGACCGACGCGAGAGCCATCACGCCCATCGCGTGGGCGGCGACCGTGGATCCGACGCCCATCAGGTCGGCGACGGTTCCGGCCAGCAGCGCCCCGAGGGCCTGCCCCGCCTTGAGTCCGGTGCCGCGCAGGCCGAGCACCTGTCCGCGGGTGTCGGCGGGGGTGTGCGCGACCAGCCGTTCCTGCAGCGGCAGGCTGGCGGCGTACCCGAATGCGGCGATGGCGCCGAGCGCCAGGGCCACGGGCAGGTCGGGGACGAGGAAGAAGGCGAGGAACGGCGCCGCGAGCAGCAGCTGGAGTGGGCTGATCAGCCGGTCGCGGGTGGTGGCCGGCAGGAATCGCCCCACCACGACGTCACCGGTCAGCATGCCGGCGGCGGTGGCCGCGAGCAGGTAGCCGGCCTTCTCCCCGGCGTACGGGATGAACAGCGCCTCGCAGCCCACGATCAGGCCGTTCGGGATCCAGGACGCGACGTACAGCGGCCGCAGCACCCGGGACCCGAGCAGCATCCGGTTGACCTCGCGGGTTCGGCGAACGATCGGTCCGGCGGCGCGCGGCGGATGGTCGGCGATGCGCGTGCGGGTGAGCACCGCCGCCACACCGGAGCAGGCCGCCGCGGTGAGGAAGAGGCCGCTCGTCGAGAGAGTCAGGAGCAGCAGGCCACCGAGTCCGTAGCCGACGATCTGCATCGAGCCGACCGCGATGTTCAGCGTCGACCGCCCGAGCACGAACGCCTCCTTCGGCAGGAGGTCTGCGACCAGGGCGATGCCGGCGCCCGCGGACATCGAGAGCACCAGCCAGGTGACCGCCAGCAGTGCGAACCGCGCTGGCCATGTCACTCCGGGAATCGCCTGGACCAGGTCGACCAGGCAGACGACGACGGCGACCATCACCAGCGCGCGGCGAGGTCGCATCACGTCTGAGACCGACAGCAGGAACGTAGAGGAGAGCAGGGCGACGAGCGGGCCGCCGAACATGCTCAGCCCGGTGAGTACGGCGGATCCGGTCTGCGCGAACGTGATCGTGCCGAGGGCCAGCCCGGACGTGGCGCCGGCGATCATCGTCAGGCACTGAGTGATGAACAGGACCCGGAACTCAGGCTTGGCGAACAGATCGCGGTACGTGTGCATGTACGAAGCCTGAGGTACGTGACATGGAGGACGCTAATGTTTCGGCTGGAGGTGAAACATGGGTGTCTGGCTGATGTCCGCCGACCTGCTGGCGCGGGCTCGGTTCGTGGTGTCGCCGTTCTCCGAGGTCAGCGCGGCACTCGGTGCGCTGCAGCAGCCGCGGGACCCGAGCGAGCGGGTGCTCGCCGCGACCGTGGGCCCGGCATTCAGCGAGATGCTGCGCGAGCACCCGATGCGCGACGCCGCCCTGAAGGCCAGCACCCGGCCGGGCTGGGTCGCCGACTTCCTGTGCATGCCGCCGCGGGGCGGGCCGATGTCGTTCGCCGAGGAGCTCGCGCTCGTCGGTGAGCTGGGAGACCGCCGGATCCGCGCCGACCTGCGGGCGACGTCTCGCGGACCGCTCGATCCAGTGCTTGAGCTCCGGGGGCTGACAAACGAGATGGTCGGGCTGTTGGACTGGGTCTGGGAGCATGCCGTCGCGAACGATTGGCCGCGCCGCGAAAGGGTGCTCCAGGCCGACATCGTGTCCCGCACCTCGCGCCTGGCCCAGCAGGGCTGGTCGGGGGTGCTGGGCGATCTGCGTCGAGACATCGAGTGGCTCGGCGAGGGTCGCCTGAGGATCAACCGCTACGCCAACCCGGCTCGCGACCTCGCGTTGGCCGAGGAGCTCTACTTCATCCCGCACCACGGCCACAGCACCTCGGTGGGCTGGCACCTGCCCACCCGGTACGCCATCCACTACCCGGTCACCGGGGCGCTCGCCGACATCGACGCCGGCGACGAGGCCGGTCTGGCCGCACTCCTGGGTGGCAACCGCGCTCGAATCCTCGAGGCGCTGTCGGCCCCCACCAGCACCACCGGTCTGGTGGCACGCACGGAGCTGGCGCTCGGGTCGGTCGGCGGGCATCTCAAGGTCCTGCTCGGCGCCGGGCTGGTTGCCCGCCGCCGCTCGGGTCGCGAGGTTCTCTACTGGCGCACTGCGCTCGGGGATGCGCTGGCCGCGGCCGAAGCCTGACTGTCGCCGTCGATGGGCGCCTCTAGCATCGGCGCCCATGGACGCCCTCGCTGCCGACCTGCAGCTCTATCTCCAGCAGTCCCGGGAAGCGCTGCTTCGCGCGCTCGAGGACGTCAGCGAGTACGACGCCCGACGGCCGGTGATGCCCAGCGGCACCAACCTGCTCGGACTGGTCAAGCACGTCGCCGGCATCGAGGCGTCGTACCTGGGCGACTGTCTCGGCCGCCCGGCGCCGTTCCGGCTCCCATGGGTCGACGACGGATCCATCTGGGACTCTGCGGACATGTGGGCAACTGCCGACCAGTCCCGCGACTACCTCGTCGATCTCTACCGCGCCGCATGGGCGCACAGTGACGCTGCGATCGCGGAGTTGCCGCTCGACTCGCCCGCAACGGTCTCCTGGTGGTCCGAAGCGCGGCGAGCGACGACCTTCGGGCACCTGCTTGCCCGCGTTGTCGCCGAGACGGCGCAGCACTCAGGGCACGCGGACATCATCCGCGAGACCATCGACGGCCGCGGCGGTCGGGATCACGAGGACATCGGCAACGCTGACTGGTGGAACCGCTACGTCGCGCAAATCCAGGCGGCGGCCGACGTGTTCAGATAGGCGTCTGCCGGCAGAACAGTGCCAGCCATGATCCTTCCGAAGGTCCGCAACGCGCGCTTCGGCGGTCGTGCCGCAGGGGATTCGTGAAGTGCTCCAGGCGATACACTTGAGCCGGAGGCGGTTCCCATGCCCGATGCGACGATCCTGGTGTCGGGCTTTCTTGCGCTGATCAGCGCGGTTGCCATCGCCGGCCTGCTCCACGACCGGCTGCGCCAGAGGCCCATCGCGCCGTACTTCTGGTCGGACGCCGAGCATCGACACGCCGTGATCATGAGCCAGTACTACCGCGAGTTCGGCCCGCCGGACTGATCCTCGTGCCTCGGGGGCCTGACCGTCCGCCTCTTGAAGTGCCCGCGTCGTACATCGACGGATGGAAGTCGGTGTGTGGAGCACGCGCCGAGCGTCCGCGTGATCGAAACACAGGACTTACCTCCGTCCGTGTACGGCGAGGGGTCTCCGTGAGTGCCTCGTTCGCCGACCTACGCTGGACGTGTCCGGATGCGTCGATCTTCGTCGGGTCCCGAGACCCGGTGAGAACGGGAGGGGCAATGGGTCCAGACTCCGTCCCGCCCGAGGAGTTCGAGGCGATGGTCGTCGATGCGCTCGACTCCCTCCCGGAGTTCCTCGTCCCGATGATGCGCGAGATCGCGGTCCTGGTCGAGGACGAGCAACCGGCGGCGGACCGCAAGAACGGGCAGCTCCTGCTCGGCGTCTTTCGCGGCAACCCGTGGACCAGTCGTGGCGGCCGGATCCCGGGCACGCTGCCGCCGACCATCACCCTCTACCGGATCCCGATCCTCGCGGTCTGTCGCCGGCCGGAGGATGTGCCGGCAAAGGTGATGAAGGTCCTGGGCCACGAGGTCGGCCATGCCGTCGGTCTCGGGGAGTCGGCGCTCCGCGAGCTCGGCTGGTACTAGCTCGGGAACCAGCTCATGCCTACGAAGCCGGCGGAATGTTGTTGTTCAGCCGGAAGAGGTTGTCCGGGTCGTACTTCGTCTTGATCTCCTCGAGGCGCTGCAGGTTCGCCTTGTCGAAGGCGCTCTCGACGCCAACGGTGACTGCTTCGTCCTCGACGCCCGTGAAGTTCAGGTACGTCGAACCCGTTCCGTGCTCATGCACCTCGCTCCACGCGCCGCGCACCCAGGAGATGACCTTGTCGTCGTCGGCAGCGTCGGTCCAGTTGCCGTCGATGGAGACCATCCAGTTCGCCGATCGCTCGCTGTACGGCGTGTCCTCCACCGCCACGCGGTTGATGGCACCGCCCATGAAGAACGTGACCACGAAGACCCGGTCATGAGGACGGCTCCGGGCCTTGTCCACGATGATGTCGAGGATCGGGTCGGTGAGCTCCTCGACGAAGGTGGACTTCCAGTAGCTGCGCAACGTGCCGCGCGCGAAGAACTCGTCGAAAGCAGCTTGGACACCGACGAAGGGGAGCGGACCCGAGATATCGGCGAGCGGGGTCCCGATTTCGCGGAGGGGCTGGATGACGTTCATGCCCTCCTCGGGATCGCCTGAGTAGACGGCGCCGGTGACGATGAACGGCGTGTTCTGGACCTCCGGCGGGATGTGCTCGCTCGTCGGAAGGGTCGTGCAGCCGATCATCGCCGAGATCTCGTCGGGCGCCGTGCTGGCCCAGTCGCGGAACTCTCGGTACACGTTCTCCGCGTCCGAGACCGGATGGAACACACCGGCGAACGCCACCATCGGGCCCACCGGGTGGCACTGGAACGTGAACGAGGTGACCACGCCGAAGTTGCCGCCACCCCCGCGGATGGCCCAGAACAGGTCGGGGTTCGAGTCCGCGGACGCCGTTCGCACCTGGCCGTCGGCGCACACCACCTGGGCGGACAGCAGGTTGTCGACCGAGAGCCCGTGCTTGCGGCGCACCCAGCCCTCTCCACCGCCGAGGGTAAGCCCGGCCAGGCCGGTGTCCGAGACGATGCCGGAAGGAGCGACCAGACCGTGGGCCTGGGTCTCGTGGTCCAGGTCGCCGATCAGTGCACCACCCTGCGCGCGCACCGTCCGAGCCTCCGGGTCGCAATCGACGCCGTTCATCAGGGCGAGGTCGAGGAGCAGGCCGCCGTCGACGCTCGAGAGCCCTGCGATCGAGTGACCGCCCCCGCGGACGGCCATGAGAAGCCCGTTCTCGCGGGCGAAGCTGACGGCGCCGATCACGTCGGCGGTGCCGGTGGCGCGCACGACCAGCGCTGGCTTCCCCGGATGCATCGCGTTGTACGGCGGCCGCACGTCGGCGTACCCCGGATCACCGGGAGTCAGCACGTCGCCCCTGATCGTCATCCGGAGCTCGTCGAGGCTCTCGTCGCTGATCTTTGCCTCTGAGCCGTTCATCGTCGCCATGGTCGACGCCATGTCCCTCGCCCCTTCACCCGTCGGGCGGTAGTTCCGCCCAACCGTTCAAGTTAGACCGGTGACGGCCGGGGCGGAATCACCCCTTTTGGGGCAGTTCGGGGCGCCTTTCTCGCTGAGACGGCTCCTATCCGAGGAGGCGTGGAATCGCCATCCTTACGCCGCCCGGTGCAGACTGGGGATGCCGCGGTCGCCGTGAGCCACCTCGAGCCGGGAGGTCGGTCCCGGTAGGAAGCGATGTCTCGATCCAGATGACGACGACCGCTCCCGGTTCCACGTCCATCGTTCCGTCGGTGCGTACCTCGCACTTCCGGCTCGCCGTGCTGGCCCTCGCCATGGGCGGGTTCACCATCGGCACCACCGAGTTCGTCACCATGGGCCTGATCCGCGAGATCGCCGCGGGCGTCGACGTGTCCATCCCGACCGCCGGCCACCTGATCTCCGCCTATGCGCTCGGCGTCGTGGTGGGCGCACCGGTCCTCGCGTTCATCGGAGCCCGCTGGCCGCGGCGGGCGCTGCTGGTGGCCCTGATGGCGGCGTACGGCGTGTTCAACGCGCTGAGCGCGGTGGCGACCAGCTTCGAGATGCTGATGGTGTCGCGGTTCCTCGACGGGCTTCCGCACGGCGCCTACTTCGGCGTCGCGTCGCTGGTGGCGGCGAGCCTGGCCCCGGCGGGTCGCAAGGGCCGCGCAGTGGCGATGGTGATGATCGGGCTCTCGGTCGCGAACGTCGTCGGCGTGCCCGCGGCCACCTGGATGGGTCAGCAACTCGGATGGCGCTCGGCCTACTGGGCCGTGGCCGGGCTCTCCATCGTGACGGTCGCCCTGGTGCTGGCGTTCGTGCCGTCCTGCCCGGGGGACCGCAACGCGACCGGGCTGCGGGAGCTGCGCGCCTTCACGCATCTCCAGGTGTGGCTGACCCTGGTCGCCGGTGCGATCGGCTTCGGCGGCATGTTCGCGGTGTTCGCCTACATCGCACCGACCGTGACCGAGGTCGGTGGCTTGGGTGACGGTGCGGTCCCGTTGTTCCTGCTGATGTTCGGTGTCGGCATGGTGGTCGGCACGTTCGTGGCGGGGGAGCTGGCCGACTGGTCGATCCTGCGGTCGCTCCTCGGTTCGTCCCTTGGCATGGCGCTGGTCCTACTGGCGTTCTGGGCACTGGCGCCGCACGGCTACTGGCTCTTGCCGGTCGCGTTCGCCACGACGTTCCTCGGCTCCGTGCTCGTCGTGAACCTCCAGCTGCGGCTGATGGACGTGGCGGGCGAGGCCCAGACCCTGGGTGCGGCCATGAACCATGCGAGCCTCAACGTCGCCAACGCCCTGGGCGCCCTGCTCGGTGGCGTGGTCATCGCCGCCGGTCACGGATACCGGGCTCCTGCGCTGGTGGGTGTGGCTCTCTCGCTGGCCGGTCTGGCGGTGCTGGTGATCTCGGTCCTGGCGCAACGACGACAGAACGCTGTGGTCACGACCAACCGTTGATCTGAGAGACGGCGCCGGGTGCGCGTCACGATCCGCCCGGTGCCCTGACAGAATGCCCGGCATGTCCGCACCCGCCACCGCCCCGGAGGTGGAGGCCTCGGAGGCCGCGTCCGGCACCGCCCGACCGCGCGTGCTTTCCGGGATCCAGCCCACGGCCGACTCGTTCCACTTCGGCAACTACCTCGGTGCCCTGCGCCAGTGGGTGGACCTGCAACACGACCACCAGCCGTTCTTCTTCATCGCGGACCAGCACGCGATCACGGTGGAGCAGGACCCGAAGCTGCTGAGGGACCGCACGCTGCGGGCGGCGGCCCAGCTCCTGGCGATGGGCATCGACCCGGACCGCTCGGCGATCTTCGTGCAGAGTCAGATCCCGGAGCACTCGCAGCTGAGCTGGGTGCTGCAGTGCCTGACCGGCTTCGGCGAGGCGCGCCGGATGACGCAGTTCAAGGACAAGTCCGCCAAGGGCGGGGAGGGCGCGGCCTCGGTGGGCCTGTTCACCTACCCGATCCTCCAGGCGGCCGACATCCTGCTCTACCGACCGCACTACGTGCCGGTGGGCGAGGACCAGCGTCAGCACCTCGAGCTCACCCGCGACCTCGCCCAGCGGTTCAACCACCGCTACAAGAAGACGTTCCGGCTGCCGGAGCCGTACATCCTCAAGTCCACCGCGAAGATCGGCGACCTGCAGCAGCCGACGGCCAAGATGTCCAAGTCGTCCTCGGGCGTCGGCGGCATCATCGAGATGCTCGACGACCCGGCGATCAGCGCGAAGAAGGTGCGCTCCGCCGTGACCGACTCAGGGTCGGAGGTCCGCTTCGACCTCGAGGGGAAGCCGGGCATCTCCAACCTGCTCACCATCTACTCCGCGCTGACCGCCACCTCGGTCGACGACCTCGAGGCCCAGTACGCCGGCCGCGGGTACGGCGACCTGAAGAAGGACCTCGCGGAGTGCGTCGTGACGTTCGTGACCCCGTTCCGTGAGCGCACCCTGGAGCTGCTCGCCGACCAGACGTACCTGACCGACGTACTCCGACAGGGTTCCGACACCGCGGGAGCAGTGGCCGCGGCGACCCTGCGCGACGTCTACCAGCGGGTCGGCTTCGTGGCGCCGGCCGGTCGTGCCTGATGCCGACCATCGGCGTCGCGGTCGCGATCCCGGAGCCCTGGGCCAGCCAGCTCCAGGACTACCGGAAGTCCGTCGGCGACACCAAGGCGGCGACGATCCCGACGCACATCACCCTGGTCCCGCCCACGGAGGTCGATGACGACCTGGCCGTCGTCGAGGAGCACCTCGCCCGGGCCGCCGGGGAGGTCGGCGCGTTCTCGGTGCACCTGCGCGGCACCGGCACGTTCCGGCCGGTCTCCCCGGTGGTCTTCGTGACCGTGGTCGAGGGCATCTCCCAGTGCGAGCACCTCGCGGACGTTGTACGCCGAGGGCCGCTCGAAGTGGATCTGGAGTACCCCTACCACCCGCACGTCACGGTCGCGCACCACCTCGACGACGCCCGCCTCGACCAAGCCTTCGCCGAGCTGGCGGGGTTCGAGTGCGAGTTCGAGGTCGACGAGTTCCACCTGTACGTGCATGACAGTGAGCAAGGGTGGCAACCGACAAGGGACTTCCCGCTTCAGTCCGCTTCCGATCCCGGTAGGTGAGGCCCGATGGCCAGTCCCAAGGAACGACTCGAGGCGCTCCGGGGACGTAGGCCGTTCCTCGACCACCTCCTCCGCACCCAGGACCACTACGGGAACGTGAAGGGGAGCCAGCAGGCCGGCGCTGTGACCTACTTCGGGTTCTTGTCGTTCTTCCCGATCCTGGCCCTTGCGTTCGCCGCGGTCGGGCTGATCGCGGGCGCCTACCCCGATGCCAGCGACGCCCTCGTCGACGCGATCGACCAGGTGTTCCCCGGCATGATCGGCGACGGTGAGGGCCAGATCTCCCTGACCACGCTCGAGAACGCCGCGGGGGCGGCCGTGGGCTTCGGCCTCCTGGGCCTGCTGTACGCCGGACTGGGCTGGCTGTCCAGCATTCGTGATGCGCTCCTGGTGGTGTTCGAGCTGCCGACCTTCGAGCAGCCCAGCTTCGTGATCGGCAAGCTGCGTGACCTGGTGACCCTGGTGTCGGTGGGGCTGGTGCTGATGCTGAGTGTGGGCATCTCCGGACTCGTCGGCAGGTTGTCGGAGGAGATCCTCGACCGGGTCGGGCTGGGCACGGCGCTCCAGCCCCTCCTGTGGGTGCTGGCCATCGTGGTCGGGCTGCTGGCGAGCACGGTGCTGTTCCTGGTGATGTTCTGGTTGCTCGTGCACCCGCACACGGCGAAGCGGTCCTTGCTGCACGGCGCGCTGCTGGGGGCGGTCGGCTTCGAGATCCTCAAGCAGCTTTCGGGGCTGCTGCTCTCGCTGACCAAGGGCACGCCGGCGTTCCAGGCGTTCGGGATCGCGCTGATCCTCGTCGTGTGGATCAGCTACACGTCACGCGTGTTTCTGTACGCCGCCGCCTGGGCGCACACCTCGCCGGAGGCCCGCGCGCAGCGGGAGGAGGACGCCGGGAGGGTGCAAGGCCCGCAGACGCCGGCGCTGACCCGGCTGACGGTGACCGGCGTCGCTGCCGATGGCTCGCCGTCCCGGACCCGCTGGGTCGGTCCGTTCGTGGGCGGGGCGGCCGCCATGCTGGGGCTGGTCGCCGTCGTACGCAAGAAAACCACCTGAGGGTAGCTGGATTTCGAGACGGGTCGCTCAGCTCCTCACTCCGTTCGGATCTGAGCCGAGCCCTCCTCAATCTCCCGCCCTGGTCGCGGTTCTCGCGGGCTCGGCCCGCGGGGCGTGACCCTAGAATCAGGGCGTGTCTCAGATCGCGGTGACCTGGTGGGGGCACTCGTCTGCGACCGTCGAGCTCGGCTCGGTGCGGGTGGCGACGGACCCGTTGTTCAGCGCGGTCCTCTTCGCCCTCCATCGCGAGGTCGACCGACCGGACGACCGTGCGGCGGTGGCCGACCTGGTGCTGGTCTCGCACCTGCACTACGACCACCTGCACCTGAAGTCGCTGCGGCGGTTCGCGCCGGGCACGCCGATCGTGGTCCCGCGCGGCGCGCCACGGCTGGTCCGGGGGCTGTCCCGGCTGAACGTGATCGAGGCCCGCCCCGGCGACGCCCTCGCGGTAGCCGGGGTCGACGTGGAGGTGCTGCCCGCGCACCACGACGGGCGCCGCTCCGTCGTCCACCGGCGTTCGGCGCCCGCCCTCGGCTTCCGGTTCGCCGGCGAGGCCGGATCGGCGTGGTTCCCGGGTGACACCGGACTCCGTCCCGACATCACCAGGGTCCGGCCGGTCGACGTCGCCCTGGCACCGATCGGCGGCTGGGGGCCGACCCTCGGCGACGACCACCTCGACCCCGAGGAGGCGGTGACCGCGGTCGGCCGGGTCGGCGCCCGCTGGACCCTCGCCGTTCACTACGGCACCTACTGGCTGATCGGGCTGCGCCGGCTCCGGCCGAGCAACCACCAGCGTCTCTTCCTCACGCCGCCGGCGCGGTTCCACGAGGCGGTGCGAGAGCAGCGTGTGGCCACTGTCCCGCTGACCCCGCGGGTGGGCCAACGGATCGATCTCGTCAAAAACTTACCTTTACATGCCACCGATGGGTGATTAAGTTTCCAGAGTCTCGGGTCTCGGCGAAAGGTCTCCACGGTGCACAGCTCTCGGGTTTGGACGGTTTTCCAGGTGCCACGGCGGTTCCTCGCCCTAGCGGTCGCTCTGGGGGTAGCGCTCCTGATGGTCGTGACCCCGGCGACCCCGCGCGCCCATGCGGACGAGGAACCGACCACGTTGACGGTGGCGGTGGTCGACCCCACGGTCGACTCGCTCAACCCGTTCACGTCGATCTACCGCCTGCCGACCCAGATCCATCGGCTGATGTACGACTACCTCACGATGTACAGCGCGGAGGACGCCACGCCCACCGAGGGTCTCGCGGAGTCCTGGGACCACAGCGAGGACGGCCTCACGTGGACCTACACGATCCGCGACGACTCGACGTTCTCCGACGGTGAGCCGGTGACGGCCGAGGACGTCGCGTACACGTACAACACGATCATGTCCGACGACTCCGGTGCCATGGCCAACGGCAGCTACGTCGAGAACTTCGAGTCGGTCACCGCGACCGACGAGCACACCGTCGAGATCAAGCTGAAGGAACCATCCGCCTCGATGCTCGCGATCGACATCCCGATCGTGCCGCAGCACGTCTGGGAGAACGTCGGGAACATCGCCGACTTCAGCAACGAGGAGAGCTACCCGATCGTCGGCAACGGGCCGTGGATCCTCACCGACTACAAGCGCAACGAGTCGATCACTCTCGAGGCCAACGAGGACTACTGGCGCGGGGCGCCCGGCTTCGACCGCCTGATCTTCCGCTTCTACAAGGACCAGGACGCCGTGGTCGAGGCGCTCCGCAAGGGCGAGGTCTCGTTCGTCAGCGGCCTCACCGCACTCCAGGCGCAGGCGCTGGAGAGCGAGGACGACATCCACGTCAACCACGCCGTGGGCAAGCGCTTCGCGGGCCTGACCATGAACCCCGGCGCCGAGGCCAAGAACGGCGAACCGATCGGTGACGGCAACCCGGCGCTGAAGGACCCGCAGGTGCGCACCGCGATCCTGCACGCGATCGACCGCTCGGCCATCGAGGAGCGCGTCTACAGCGGGAACTTCGAGCCCAACGGCAGCTACATCCCCTCCCGGTACGGCGACTACCACTGGGACCCCGACGACTCCGAGGTGATCGGCTACGACCCCGACGAGGCGAACCGGATCCTCGACGAGGCCGGCTACGAGGCGGGCGACGACGGCATCCGGGTCTCACCGGACGGAGTCCGCCTGAGCCTCCGGCAGTTCGTGCACGCCGACGACCCGGAATACCGCCAGATCGCGACCTTCATGGAGGAGTGGCTGGCTGAGATCGGCATCGAGGTCGAGACGACCCCGAGTGATGATATCGGCGGGATCCTCGACTCCGGCGAGTTCGACCTGCTCTTCACCGGCTGGACGGTCAACCCCGATCCGGACTACATCTTCAGCATCCAGACCTGCGGCGTCCGGCCGGCCGAGCCCGGCGAGTCGTACCAGTCCGACTCCTACAACTGCAACGCGACGTACGACCAGCTCTATGCCCAGCAACGGGCAGAGGTCGACCCGGAGGCGCGGGCCGAGATCGTCCAGGAGATGCAGAAGGTCCTCTACGAGGACGGCGTCGTGGTCATCTTCGGCTACCCCGACATGCTGGAGGCCTACCGGACCGATGTCGTCGAGGAGGACAGCCCGATGACGCAGCCCGCAGAGAACGGAAACATCGACGGCCAGGACGGCTACTGGGGTTGGTGGTCGGCCGAGCCGGCCTCCGGGGGCGGCGGTGGCGGCGACGACGACTCGGTGGGTACCGCCGTGCTGGGCGTCGGTGCGGGTGTCGTGGTCCTCGCGCTGATCGGCGGCTTCTTCGTGATGCGGCGTCGCTCCGCCACCGCGGAAGATCGAGAGTAGGCAGCGCTGAGAGTCAGCAAGCAGGCCCGGTACGTCGGCGGGCGGTTGCTCGGCGCAGCACTGTCCCTGCTGGCGGTCGCGTTCATCGGGTTCTTCCTGTTCCGGGTGCTGCCCGGCGACCCGGTCCGCACGATGACATCGGACCAGAAGGTGAGCCTGGCCCAGCTCGAGGCGCTCCGCGAGAAGTTCGGCCTGGACCAGCCGCTGTGGCGGCAGTTCCTCGACTACGTCGGCCAGCTGGCGCAGCTGGACCTCGGCACGTCCTACGAGTACCGAGGGTCGGAGTCGGTGGCCGGGCTGATCGGGGAGAAGCTGGGGCCGACCATCCTGCTGGTCGGCACCGCGACGGTGATCTCCGCGGTGCTCGGTCTGTGGCTGGGGATCCGGAACGGCTGGCGGCACGGCAGCGTCAGCGACCGGGTCAACACCGGCGTCGCCCTGACCTTCTGGTCGGTGCCGACGTTCTGGCTCGGGCTGATGCTGATCATCGTGTTCGCCGCCGGCGCCGGGCCGATCCCTGGCATCTTCCCGGCGGGCGGGATGCGAGATCCGGACGTGACCGGGTGGGCGCTGATCCCCAACGTCGCGGCGCACATGGTGCTCCCGGTGGTCACGCTGGTGGCGGTCGTCTATGCCCAGTACCTGCTGGTGATCAGGTCCTCACTGCTCGACGAGATGGGCAGCGACTACCTGGTGACGGCCCGCGCCAAGGGCCTTCGCGACGCCGTGGTGCGCCGCAGGCACGCCGTACCGAACGCGCTGCTGCCTGCGGTGACCCTGATCGCGATCGACCTGGGTGGCATCGTCGCGGGCACGATCCTGGTCGAGTCCGTCTTCTCCTGGCCCGGGCTCGGCAACATGTTCTACGAGGCCCTCAAGGTGCCCGACCTGCCGCTCGTCCAGGGCTTGTTCATCTTCTTCTCGGCCGCGGTGATCGTGATGAACCTGCTGGCCGACCTGGCCTATCCGCTGCTCGACCCGAGGGTGCGCCGATGAGCCCGGCCGAGCTCCGGAGCCCGCGGCGGATGGCGTGGGTACGCCGGTGGCACACCGTCACCAGGGTCTGGCGGGAGTTCCGGCGCAACCGCGCGGGCGTGGTGGGGCTGGTCGTGCTGGTCGGCGCTTGCATCCTCGCGCTCACCGCACCCCTGTTCATCAGTGCGACCGAGCTGAGCGTCACCCAGGCCCCGGGCCCGTTCGTCGCCTCGCCCAGCTGGGATTACCCGCTGGGCACGGACAAGTTCGGTCGGTCGGTCCTGGACCTGATCTGGCAGGGGTCGCGGGTCTCGCTGACGGTCGGTTTCCTCGCGACGTTCATGTCGGTCTTCCTGGGCACCGTGATCGGCATCGCGGCCGGCCACTACCGGGGCTGGGTGGAGGGGGCGCTGATGCGCTTCACCGACTGGGTGCTGGTGCTGCCCACCCTGGTGCTCGCGGTCTCGCTCGTGGTGGTGATGGGCCGGGGGCTCGGCACGATCATCATCGCGATCGGGGTCACCGCGTGGCCGATCACGGCGCGGCTGGTCCGCGCGCAGACGCTAGCGGTCGAGTCTCGCCCGTTCATCGAACGGGCGAGGGCACTTGGCGGCGGTCATTGGCACGTGATGTCGCGCCACGTGCTGCCCAACGTGATGCCGATCGTGCTGGCTCGCACCACGCTGCTGGTCGCGGCCACGATCATCGCCGAGTCCACGCTCTCGTTCCTCGGCCTCGGCGACCCGTCCCGCATCTCCTGGGGATCGACGCTCCAGGAGGCACGCGACGCGGGAGCGACCAGTGCCGGGCTGTGGTGGTGGATCGTGCCACCCGGCATCGCCATCGCCCTGGTGGCCCTGGCCTTCACGATGGTGGGTCGGGCGCTCGAGCAGGTCTACAACCCCCGACTGCGCGAACGGCTGTGATCCCACGATGAGCCTGCTCGAGATCGACGACCTGGCGGTGACCTACCGCACCGCGGGCGGCCCGGTGCCCGCCGTACGCGGGGTGTCACTGGACCTGCCGGCCGGCCAGAAGCTCGGCCTTGCGGGGGAGTCCGGCTGCGGCAAGTCCACGGTGGCGTTGGCCCTGCTGCGCCTGCTCCCTGCCACCGCCACCGTGACCGGCCGCATCCTCTTCGACGGCGAGGACGTGCTGACGATGAAGTGGGGCCGGCTGCGCGCCGTGCGGTGGGCGGGCGCGTCGATCATCTTCCAGGGCGCGATGCACTCGCTGAACGCCGTGCACCGGATCGGGGCGCAGATCGCGGAGCCGATCCTCCTGCACGAGGACGTGACCCCTGCCGAGGCAGACCAGAGGGTGTCGGAGCTGCTCACCCAGGTGGGTCTGCCGACGGACCGAGCCAGCGCCTATCCCCACGAGCTCTCGGGAGGGCAGCGACAGCGGGTGATGATCGCGATGGCGCTGGCGTGCAACCCGCGGCTGATCATCGCCGACGAGCCGACCACGGCGCTGGACGTCATGGTCCAGGCCCAGATCCTGCGGCTGATCGAGGAGCTGGTCCGGGACCACGACATCAGCCTGATGATCATCAGCCACGACCTCGCCGTGCTCGCCGACACCTGCGACCGGCTCGCGGTGATGTACGCCGGCCGCGTGGTCGAGGAAGGACCGGCCCGGCAGGTCTTCGAGTCGGCGAGCCACCCCTACAGCGCGGCGCTCTCCGAGGCGTTCCCGCGGATCGGTGACCCCACATCCCGACTCCAGCCACGCGGGCTCGCCGGCGATCCGCCGGACCCGGCGGACCTGCCGTCGGGCTGCAGCTTCCACCCACGATGCCCGTCGGCGCTGGACGCCTGTCACCGGGTGGAGCCCGAGCTGTGGCCGACCTCCGACTCGCATGCCGCCTGCGTGCTGGTGCTGCCCGACCGGGGTGCGGCCCTGGCGGAGGGGGCGGCCCGGTGACGGGCGAGGGACTGCAGGCAGAAGGCGTGCTGGTCGAGTTCGCCGGGCGCGGGGGGCGCGACCCGGCCAGGGCCGTCGATGGCGTCGACCTGCAGGTGCGCCCGGGTGAGATCGTCGCGCTGGTCGGGGAGTCGGGCTGCGGCAAGACCACGCTGGCCCGGACCCTGCTCGGGCTGGAGCGGCCGACGGAGGGCACCGTCTCGTACGACGGGTCGCCCCTCGTCTACTCGAGCAAGGCGCTGTCGGCGTTCCGCCGTCAGGTCCAGCTCGTCCTGCAGGACCCCAGCGGGTCGCTCAATCCGCGGCACACGGTCTACGACGCCGTCGCCGAGGGCCTGCGGATCCACGGCGGCGTCGCCGACGAGCAGACCGCGGTCGCCGAAGCCCTGTCCCGGGCCGGCCTGCGGCCACCGGAGCGGTTCTTTCTCCGCTACCCGCACGAGCTCTCCGGCGGCCAACGTCAGCGGGTGGTGATCGCCGGCGCGCTGGTGCTGCACCCGACGATGCTGATCGCCGACGAGCCGGTGGCGTCGCTCGACGCCTCGGTGCGCGGCGAGATCCTGGCCCTGCTGCTGCGGTTACGCCAGGACCTCGGCCTGGGCTGCCTGGTGGTCACCCACGACCTCGGGCTGGCCTGGAACATCGCCGACCGGGTGGCGGTCATGTACCTCGGCCGGATCGTGGAGACCGGACCCGTCGAGAAGATCCTGTCGGCACCTGAGCACCCCTACACGCAGGCGCTGCTCTCTGTGGTGCCGGACGTGACCGGAGGGGCCACGGAGCCGACGGTGCTGTCCGGTGAGCCGCCCGACCCAGCCAAGATCCCCGGCGGGTGCCGGTTCCATGCCCGTTGCCCGGTGCTCGTGTCGGGCGCGGCCGAAGCCGCCGGCGTGGCCGACCGGTGCCGCACCGTCGACCTGCAGATCCTCGGCGCCGAGGACGAGGCCCAGGTCGCCTGCCACTACGCGCTGAGGGTCGGGGCCGACCCTCGATCACAGTGAACAGGCGCCTCGCCGACATCGAGGAGTACCTCGAGCTCGACGGCCTGGAAACGAGGATCCGGACGCACGCCACGTACAGCGAGGCGCCGGACGACATTGAGACAACCGTCTTGGAGTACGCCGCCCCAGACGCCCACGCCGACGTCCTGGACATCGGCTGCGGCACCGGCTCGCTCCTGCGCCGGCTCTCGGAAGGCCACCAAGGGCGCCTCGTCACCTGCGACCTCTCACCCGAGGCGGTGGGCCGGGCTGCGTCGATCATGGGGGTCGAGGCGTGCCGGGCCGATGCGGTCTCCCTTCCCTTCCGAGACGCCCGGTTCGACCTGGTGATGGCCCGGCACATGCTCTACCACGTGGACGATGCCGGCTCGGCGGTCCGCGAGGCCCGGCGCGTGCTCGCCCCCGAGGGGCGCTTCGTCGCGACGGTCAACCGCCGCCGGCCCACACCCCGCACGGTCGCCCTCGTGCGAGCATCCATCGCGGACGAGGGGCTGGAGCCCGACCAGGACATCCCGAACGACCGCGTGCACGGCGACAACATCGTCGGCCTGCTCCTGGGGTCGTTCGATCGGGTAGATCTGCATGAGCACGACAATGCGCTGGTGTTCCCGGAGCCCGAACCGTTGATCGCCTTCGCGGCGTCGTTGCTTCCCTTCCACGGCGTCGGCCCGGCGTCACCACACCGGACGTCGGTCCTGCATGCGATCTCCCGGCGAGCGCGAGCGTGGTTCGGCGAGCAAGGGGAATGGCGGGACCCCAAGGGATACGTCGTCTGCGTCGCGCGTTGACGGCAATCCGTCAGGCGAGCGCGGCCTCGTCCAGCGTCAGCGTGCCGGCATCGGCATCCAGGGTGGCGGCGACGCCGAGCGGGATCGACAGCGTCGGGGAGCAGTGGCCGAAGCCGAGCTCCCACACGATCGGCACCCCGAGCGGGCCGAGCCGGTCCAGCATCAGCGCGCGGACGTCGTCCCTGCAGTCCACCCAGGACCCGAGGGCGATGCCGGCGACGTCGTCGAACCAGCCGGCGCGGAGCAGCTGGGTGAGCATCCGGTCGAGGCGGTAGTTGTCCTCCTCGAGCTCCTCGAGCACGACGATTCCGCCGGCAGCGCTCGGCCGAGCGGTCGGGGTGCCCACGTCCGCGGCGAGCAGGCTGACATTCCCGCCCATCGTCACTCCGGTGGCCATGCCGGGCACGAGCGTCTCGGCGGTGTCGGATGTCAGGGTCAGCTGGGTCTCTGGCTCGAAGAGGAGGGAGCGGAGCCCTTCGGCGCTGTCGCCGCCGTCCGAGAACGATGGGAAGCCGGTCAACGGGCCGTGCACGGTGACCACGCCGAGCTGGGTGGCGAACGCCTCGTGCAGGGCGGTGATGTCGCTGTAGCCGACGAAGACCTTGGGTCGCGCCTCGCGCATCGCCGGCCAGTCGAGCAGGTCGATCATCCGCTGGGCGCCGTACCCGCCGCGGGAGCAGATCACGCCGTCCACGTCGGGGTCCAGCCACGCGGCCTGGAGGTCGGCGGCGCGGTCGGCATCCGCCCCGGCGAGGTAGGGCAGGTCACCACGCTTGTCGAGCACGTGCGGGCCGACGGACACCTCGAGACCCCAGTCGCGCAGCAGCGCGCAACCGCGCTCGAGCAGATCCTTCGGGCCCGGGCCGGCCGGAGTGACCACGGCGACGCGGTCGCCGGGGCGGAGCCGAGGCGGCCGGGTCAGCGGTACGGCGCTCACGTGGTCAGCTCCACCCGTGGGATCCCGGGCGGCTCGAATCCGAAGATCTGGCCGTAGAACGACAGCTCTGCCTCCATCGACGCGATCAGGGTCTCCTCCTTGCGGAAGCCGTGGGACTCGCCCTCGAACGTCAGGTAGGCGTGCGGGATCCCGCGCCCGGCGATCCGCGCCAGGAGGCGTTCGCTCTGCACCGGTGGGCAGATGACGTCGTCGAGACCCTGCATCAGCAGGAACGGCCGGCTGATCCGGTCGGTGCGGTTGACCGGAGACCGCTGTTCGTAGCGGGCCTTGGCCGCCGGCCACGGGCCGACCAGGCCTTCGAGGTAGCGGGACTCGAAGTCGTGCGTCTCGCCGTTCCGCCAGCCGGTCAGATCCAGGATCGGGTAGCGGATCGTGGCGCAGGCGAAGACGTCGCCGGCAACCAGGGCGCACGCGGACGTGAAGCCGCCGGCGCTGCCGCCGCGGATCGCCAGCCGCTCCGGGTCGGCACTGCCCTCGGCGACCAGGCCGAGCGCCGCCGCCACGGAGTCCTCGACGTCGACCACGCCCCAGCCCTCGCGCAGTCGCTCGCGGTAGTCGCGCCCGTAGCCGGTGGTGCCGCCGTAGTCGACCTCGACCACGCCGAGCCCGCGGCTGGTGAAGAAGGCGATCTCCGGGTCCACCACCGGTGGGTAGCGACTGGTCGGGCCGCCGTGGACGAACACCAGGTACGGCGGCGGGCGGCCCGCGTCGACGGAGTGGTCGGGATGGCGCGGCGGATGCACCACCGCGTGGACCTCGCGGCCGCCCACGCCCGTGAACGTTCGTCGCTGCGGCTCGGACAGGAACTCCACCGGGAGCCGCGGCGCCGCGGCCCGGGACAGCGCCGTCCACGCGCCGGTCGCCAGATCGACCTCGACCAGCTCCCAGGGCCGGTCCGGTCCGCCGGCCACGCCCACCACCCGGTCTCCCGAGGCGCTCAGGTGGGCGGCCCACTCCTCGTGCGGGGTCTCGATCTCGGACAGCTCGCCGGACGACGGGTCGAGGACGGACGCTCGCAGCCGGCCCAATCCGTGCAGGGCGAGGATCCGCCCGTCGTCCAGCGGCAGCGACCAGCGGGCGCCGGTCTTCCACAACGGGCCGCCGAACTCCTCCTGTCGAGCGCAGAGGTCGTCGACCCGTCCGGTGGTCACGTCGACCCGACGCAGGTTCCACCAGCCAGCGGGGTCGCTGACGGCCGCAAGGGTGGTGGCATCCAGCCAGAAGCACTGGATGACCGACTCCCCGGGGCCGCCCGCGAGGGTGCGCGGCAATCCGACCGAGCCGTCGCTCCCGATGTCCGCGATCCGCAGCTCGGTGGCGTCCCACGGCATGTCCGGGTGCTCCCAGCCGATCCAGGCGAGCCTCGACCCGTCCGGCGATACCTGCGGGCAGGCCAGGAAGTGCCGGTCGGTGACGAGGGTTCGTACGACGTCCGGGTCGGCGGCCGCGCTGCCGTCGAGCGGCACCGCCACCAGCGTCCGGGTGACGTCGGTGACGTCGTCGCTGTGGAGGTGCTCGCGCACGCACCAGACCTCACGCCCTCCGGGTGCCGTCACCGGCTCGGCGTACCGCCACCCGGCGGGGAGGTCCGGCTGGGGGGTGAGCGGGACCGGCGTCCCACCCTCGGTGAGGGCGTAGAGCCGCTGGTCGGCGTGGTGGACGAACACGACCGTGCCGTCGGGGGTCAGCAGCCAGGGCCGGCCGCCGTACTCGTGGAGTCGTGACCGGAGGCTCCAGGGTGCGGGCAGCACGGTCTCGACCTGGCCGTCCGGCCCGCGCCGGAGCAGCGCGGTCCGGCCGCCCTCCTCGGGACGCGGCTCGCACCACCAGAGCGCGTCAGGCGTCAGGTGCGGCCACTCGGGCCGGCCGTCGTTCACCGCGGCCATCCGCGCGTCGATGGGGGACGGCCACGCGCCGTACGCCGGCTCGATCATCAGCAGGTCTCCAGAAACCGGTCGAGCACCCGGACACCGAACTCGAGCCCATCGACCGGCACCCGCTCGTCGACGCCGTGGAACGCGGCCGAGTAGTCGAATCCCTCGGGGAGCCGCAGCGGCGCGAAGCCGTAACCGGTGATCCCGAGCCGGGAGAACTGCTTGGCGTCGGTGCCGCCGGCGAGGCACACGGGTACGACGTGGGCGCCGGGGTCCTCCGCCAGCAGCGCGGCCCGCATCGCCTCGAAGGTGGGCCCGTCGGGCGGCACCTCCAGAGGCACCTCGCGGTGCAGGTAGTCCCAGCTCACGTGGTCGCCGGTGAGTCGGTCCAGGGTCGACTCGAACTCGGTCTCGCCACCGGGCAGCACCCGCCCGTCGACCCGGGCCGCGGCGGACCCGGGGATGACGTTCACCTTGTAGCCGGCGTGGAGCATCGTCGGGTTGGCGCTGCTGCGCACCGTGGCGTCGACCAGCGCGGCGGCTGGACCGAGCCGTTCGAGAGCGGCTTCGACGTCGAAGTCGGGCGCGTCCGGGTCGATCTCCTCGCCGACGGCGGCACCGAGGCCGATCAGGGCGGCCCGGACCGTGGGCGTGAGCCGCACCGGCCACTGGTGCTCGTAGATCCGGGCGACCGCGCGGGCCAGCGCCCCGACCGCATTGTCGCGGTTGACCCGGGACCCGTGACCGGCCCGTCCCGTGGCAGTCAGGTCGAGCCACGCCGTGCCCTTCTCCCCGGCGCCGACCGGGTAGATACGGACGCCTCCTCCGGCGTGGAAGGTGTAGGCGCCGGACTCGCTGATCCCCTCGGTACAGCCCTCGAAGAGCTCGGGCCGGTGCCGGACCAGCCAGTCCGACCCCGCCTCCGCGCTGTCCTCCTCATCCGCGGTGAACGCCAGCACGACGTCGCGGGCGGGTCGGCGGTCCTCGCGGACGTAGGCCCGGGCCAGGGCCACCATCATCGCGACCATGCCCTTCATGTCGACGGCGCCGCGGCCCCACAGCCAGCCGTCGCGGACCTCGCCGGAGAAGGGGTGCACCGACCAGTCCGCCGGCTCGGCGGGTACGACGTCGAGGTGCCCGTGCACGAGAAGCGCGGATCGCCCCGGGTCGGCGCCCGGGAGCCGGACGACCACGTTGGCGCGGCCCGGCTCCGACTCGAGCAGCAGGGGCTCGAGGCCGGCCTCGCCGAGCCGCTCGGCGACGTACTCGGCGGCCGGGCGCTCGGCGCAGTCGCCGCCGCCGCGGTTGCTGGTGTCGATCCTGATCAGGTCCGAGGCCAGCTCGACGACCTCTTCGGCGATATCAGCCATAGTCCTTCTCGACCGCGTTGGCGATCAGCGTGGTCACGGCCTTGAACGTGCGGATCATCTCGTAGCCGGTGGGCGCGGTGTAGCGGACCCGGCGCTCGGCGACCCGGTCCACGCCCGGCACCATGCAGGCGTTGGTGACCAGCTGGGTGGCGTCGACCTCGACCTCGACGACGAACGGGCCATCCGCCCGGACGTCGTGGCGCTGCGCCAGGGAGACGGCCTCGCGAGCCCCGTCGCGGATGTCGGCGTAGGTGCGCGCCGGCGGCCGGCACAACGCTGCGTAGCGGGACACGTGATCCTTGACCGCGACCGTCTGCGCCTCGGGGGCGTAGCTCTTCGCGTCCTCGCAGGCCTTGTCGTCGCCGGTCACCAGGACCACCGGCACGCCGTACTCGGCGCAGACGATGGCGTTGAGGTAGCCCTCGCTGGCGGGGTGCTCGTCGACCCAGACTCCGGTGATCGAGTTGGGAAGGTAGGTGTGGGCGAGCACGCCCTCTGTGCCGGCTCCGGTGTGGTAGCCGACGAACGCGATCCCGTCGACGTCGCCGTGCTGCACGCCCTCGACCATGGTGAGGTCCTTGTGCCGACCGGTGAGCATGGTCGCGCGCTCGTCCAGCTCCTCGAGGAGCAGGTTGCGCATCGTCGAGTGCGCCTCGTTGATCACGACCTCGTCGGCGCCGCCGTCGAGGAAGCCGGCGACGGCGGCGTTGACGTCGGAGGTGAACATCGCCCGGCAGCGCTGCCACTGCTCGGTGCCCGGCTCGCAGTCAGCGGGCCAGGTGACGCCGGTGGCACCTTCCATGTCGGCCGAGACGAGGATCTTCATCGCCCGCCCACCGTAGCGGTCGCCGGTTGAGGTGCGAGGAGCGCCAGCGACGAGCCTCGAAACCTAGTGACCATGCCGGAGCGCGGCGTGCAGGTCCCAGTTGAGCCGGGAGATCACGTCGAGCGGGATCTCCTTGGGGCAGGCGGCCGTGCACTCACCGATGTTGGTGCAGCCGCCGAAGCCCTCGTGGTCGTGCTGCCCGACCATGCTGACCACCCGGGAGTCCCGCTCGGCCTGGCCCTGCGGGAGCTCGCCCAGGTGGGTGATCTTCGCGCCCAGGAACAGCGAGGCGGAACCGTTGGGGCAGGCAGCCACGCAGGCGCCGCAGCCGATGCAGGTGGCCACGTCGAAGGCCCGGTCGGCCTTGTCCTTCGGCACCGGCGTGGCGTGCGCGTCGGGTGCCGCGCCGGTGTTGACGGAGATGTAGCCACCCTGCTGGATGATCCGGTCGAAGGCGCCGCGGTCGACGCACAGGTCCTTGATCACGGGGAACGGGTCGGCGCGCCATGGCTCGATGGTGATCGTGTCGCCGTCGGTGAAGGATCGCATGTGCAGCTGGCAGGTGGTGGTCACCTCGGGGCCGTGCGCCTCGCCGTTGATCATCAGGCCGCACATGCCACAGATGCCCTCGCGGCAGTCGGAGTCGAACGCGATCGGCTCCTCGCCGTTGGCGTTCAGCTCCTCGTTGAGGACGTCGAGCATCTCCAGGAAGGACATGTCCTCCGAGACCTCGTCGAGCTCATAGGTGTGCATCGAGCCCTTGGTCGCGGCATCGGGCTGGCGCCAGATGTTCAGCGTCACCTTCACTTGTACGACCTCACTTGTACGACCTCTGCTTCATCTCGGTGAACTCGTAGACCAGGTCCTCCTTGTGCATGACGGGGGTGCCGTCCTCACCTGCCCACTCCCACGCCGCCACGTAGGCGTACTGGTCGTCGTGCCGCAGCGCCTCGCCGTCCTCGGTCTGCGACTCGCCGCGGAAGTGCCCGCCGCACGACTCGCGACGGTTCAGCGCGTCGATGCACATCAGCTCGCCGAGCTCGAAGAAGTCGGCCACCCGGCCGGCCCGCTCGAGCGACTGGTTCATGGACTCGGCGGCGCCGAGGACCTTGACGTTGCGCCAGAAGTCGTCGCGCAGCGTCCGGATCAGGTCGATCGCCTTGCGCAGGCCCTCCGCCGTGCGCTCCATGCCGCAGTACTCCCACATGATGTTGCCGAGCTCGCGGTGGTAGGAGTCGACGCTGCGGGTGCCGCTGGTGGAGAGCAGCTTCTCGACCCGCTGCTTCACCGACTCCTGCGCCTCCACGACCGCGGGGTCGTCGTCGGCGATCTTGTCGAACGGGCCCTCGGCGAGGTAGTCGCGGATCGTGTTCGGCAGCACGAAGTAGCCGTCGGCCAGGCCCTGCATCAGCGCGGACGCGCCGAGCCGGTTGGCACCGTGGTCGGAGAAGTTCGCCTCGCCGGTGACGAAGAGGCCGGGGATCGTCGACTGCAGGTCGTAGTCGACCCACAGGCCGCCCATCACGTAGTGCACGGCGGGGTAGATGCGCATCGGCACCGTGTAGGGGTCCTCGCCCGTGATCCGGGCGTACATGTCGAAGAGGTTGCCGTACTTGTCCTCGATCGCCTCGCGGCCGAGCCGCTCGATGGCCTCGGCGAAGTCGAGATAGACACCACGGCGTACGCCGTCGACCGCGGGTCCGACGCCGCGGCCCTCGTCGCACATGTTCTTCGCCTGCCGCGACGCGATGTCGCGGGGGACCAGGTTGCCGAACGCCGGGTAGATGCGCTCCAGGTAGTAGTCGCGGTTCTCCTCGGCGATCTCCCGCGGGTCCTTGTCGCAGTCGGCCTTGTTCTTCGGCACCCAGATCCGGCCGTCGTTGCGCAGCGACTCCGACATCAGCGTGAGCTTGGACTGGTGAGTGCCCGAGACCGGGATGCAGGTGGGGTGGATCTGGGTGTAGCAGGGGTTGGCCATGTAGGCGCCCTTGCGGTGCGCACGCCAGGTCGCGGTGACGTTGCTGCCCATCGCGTTGGTGGACAGGAAGAAGACGTTGCCGTAGCCGCCCGAGGCGAGGACCACGACGTCGGCGAAGTAGGTCTCGATCTCGCCGGTGACCAGGTCGCGCACGATGATCCCGCGGGCCCGGCCGTCCACGACGATCAGCTCGAGCATCTCGTGGCGGGTGTAGCACTTGACCGTGCCCGCGGCCACCTGGCGCTCCAGTGCCTGGTAGGCGCCGATCAGCAGCTGCTGCCCGGTCTGTCCGCGGGCGTAGAAGGTGCGAGACACCTGGACGCCGCCGAAGGAGCGGTTGTCGAGCAGGCCGCCGTACTCCCGTGCGAACGGCACGCCCTGGGCGACGCACTGGTCGATGATGTTCACGCTGACCTGGGCGAGCCGGTAGACGTTGGACTCGCGGGAGCGGTAGTCGCCGCCCTTGATGGTGTCGTAGAACAGCCGGTGGATGGAGTCGCCGTCGCCCTTGTAGTTCTTGGCCGCGTTGATGCCGCCCTGGGCCGCGATCGAGTGGGCGCGGCGCGGGGAGTCCTGGTAGCAGAACGACTTCACGACGTACCCCGCCTCGCCGAGTGTGGCGGCGGCCGAGGCGCCGGCGAGGCCGGTGCCGACCACGATCACCGAGAGCCGGCGCCGGTTGGCGGGGTTGGCGATCCGGGCCTCGAACTGGCGGGTGCCCCACCGCTCCTCGAGCGGCCCTGAGGGCGCCTTGGTGTCGGCGACCGGGTCGCCGTCGGCGTAGTAGCCGACGGCGTCGTCGTAGGTCTCTTCGGCGGAGGTGGTGTGGGACGAGTCGAAATGGGTGGTGGTGTCGGGCATGTCAGGCTTGTCGGTCATGTCAGCTCAACCTCACTTCTCGATGACGCCGGCGAGGACGAAGATCGGCACCAGGGAGAAGCCGCCCGCGATCAGGATCGCGAACCCGTAGCCGAGCGCGTTGGCGTTGCGGCGGGCCCGGACGTTGTTGGTCAGGCCGAGGGTCTGGGCGGCGCTCCACACCCCGTGTCTGAGGTGGAGGGCCAGCGCGAGCATCGCTGCCAGGTAGATCAGCGTCATCCACCAGACGTCGAAGGTGTCGACCAGCAGGTCGTAGGGGTCGTCCTTGGCCCCGCCCTGCGGGTTGACCTTGACGACGGTGAAGTTCAGCAGGTGCCAGACGATGAACAGCAGCAGCGCGATCCCGCCCCAGCGCATCCAGTGGGACGAGAACGTCGAGTGCTTGTTGCGCTTCACGACGTAGGGCACCGAGCGGGCCGCCTTGGCGCGCCGCCACAGGACGAGCGCGCACCCGATGTGCACGACCACCGCGACGATCAGGACGGCGCGAACGATCCACAGGAAGCCTTCGTACGGGAGCAGCGGCACGCCGATCTCGCGCAGGTGATGGGCGTACTCGTTGAACGCGTCGTGACCCGCGAAGGCCTTGAGGTTGCCGTACATGTGCACCAGCACGAAGCTGATGAAGATGATGCCGGTGACAGCCATCAGCATCTTCAGGGCGATGGTCGATCGCGCAGCGCGCGAACCCTTGACCAACGAGGGCCGGGTGGGGGTGCTTGCCTGAGCCACGAACGAACGCTACCGCTGCCCGCGACCCGGCACCGGGAATGGGCGCTGTGAGATACCTCCGGGTGAGGCCTCCCTCACGTCCAGCAGGCTCCTAGGTGGGGGCGCTGACGGGGTAGTGCGCCGTCACCAGCTCGTCGACGGCGTCGGTCCAGGGGCGCAGCTGCGCGAGCTCGCGGGCGCGCCTGCCGAGCAGCGACCGGTGCCGGTCGGCGACCACGGCCGTGACCGCGCGGCGCAGGTCCCGGGGGTCGCGCGGGTCGTAGAGCAGCCCGCTCTCGAGATGACGGACCACGTCGGGCGCGCCGCCCGACCTCGGCGCCACCACGGGCACCCCGCTGGCGGCCGCCTCCCGGAGCGCGTGGCAGCAGGTCTCGTGCTCCCCGGGGTGCACCAGCACGTCGAGGCTCGGCAGTGCGATCGTCAGGTCGCCGGTCTGCAGCGGTCCCACCAGCTTGGCGCCCGGCGCCTTCGCCTCCAGCCAGTCGCGCTGCGGACCGCCGCCGATGACGATCAGCCGGACGTTCGGGATCGCGGCCACCTCGGCCAGCCGGCGTACGCCGTGGCGCTTGTGCAGCCCCCCGACGTACCCGACGACGACCTGGGGACCGTCCGCCGACCCGGACCGGGACCAGGCGTCGTAGAGCCACTGGTCGCGGAGCGCTGGGGTGTACGCGGCGGTGTCGACCCCGGGGCGCCACAGACCCGCGCTGACGCCGAACTCGGCCATCCGGTCGACCATCCACGACGACGTCACCAGCACCGCGTCGGCGCGGTCGGCAACCTTGGCGCGCCAGTAGTCGGCGGCCACGTCGAGGGCCGGGCCCTGCTCGACGACGACCGAAGGGACGCCGTTGCGGCGGGTGTGCTTGAGCGCCTTGCGACCCAGGGCGCCGGGGGAGGTGACGTGCACGAGGTCGGGGCGGAAGCCGTCGAGAGTGTCGCGCACCTGCGCGCCGACGGGCTCGAGCGGACGGATCCGCACGACCGGGGATCCGCGGTAGGACCCGATGCCGGGTCCGGGCGCCAGGACCATCACCTGGTGGCCGGTGTCGACGAGTCGGTCGGCCACCGCCTTGAGAGTCGTGGTCGTGCCGTCGGTGGCGGGGTAGAAGGTCTCGGTCACCAGCGCGATCCGCATGCACCCAGCGTGCCTCCGGCGGTCGACGCGACCGCATCGCCGGAGTGGCGGACACGTGAACAGCAGGAAATGTGGGCACTTTCACATCGGGCTGTGTGCCCTTTCACATCACGCCGCGAGTGTGCAGACTCAGCACGGCTCACCGACGGAAGGGCGTCAATGACGACTGGGGTTCACGGCCCGACCAGGGCGCAGATCGAGGAGAAGACCCTCCGTGACGACCGCTGGTGGCTGACCCCGCTGACGACGTTCGTGGTCTTCTCCGCCTTCGTCGTCTACGCGACGATCCGCGCGTTCATGGGCAGTGACTACTACTCGTCGCCGTACCTCTCGCCGTTCTACTCGCCCTGTCTCGGCGACTGCGTCGAGGGCTCCTCGGACTTCGGCCAGCCGTTCGCCGGGTGGCCGCTCTCTGCGGCGCTGATCATCCTGATCTTCCCGCTCGGCTTCCGGATGACCTGCTACTACTACCGCAAGGCCTACTACCGCGCGTTCTGGATGTCCCCGCCGGCCTGCGCGGTCGCCGAGCCGCACGGGTCCTACTCCGGCGAGACCCGGTTCCCGCTGATCCTGCAGAACGTCCACCGCTACTTCTGGTACGCCGCGGTCGCGGTCGCCGTCATCCTCACCTTCGACGTGGTGCTGGCGTTCCGCAACGAGGCCCACGAGTGGGGCCACATGGGCCTGGGCACCGTGCTGATGGCGATCAACGTCGCCTACATCTGGCTCTACACGCTGTCCTGCCACTCCTGCCGGCACGTCACCGGCGGACGCCTGCGGCACTTCTCGAAGCACCCGATCCGCTACCGCCTCTGGACCTGGGTGTCGAAGCTGAACGTCAACCACGCGAGGTATGCGTGGGTCTCGCTCTTCTCCGTGGCGCTGGTCGACCTCTACATCATGCTGCTGGCCAACGGAACGATCGAGGACGTGAGGTTCTTCTGACCACCCCACGACGTTCTTCGCTCCTCCGCTTCGCTCCCCCTCGAACAACGCCGCGGGGACCCCGGAAAGGATTTTGATGTCGACCGAAAGCACCCGGCACCCGATGACCGGCAACGAGATGAGTGATGCCGAGCCGGGCGGGATGGAGAAGCACCAGTACGACGTGGTCGTCATCGGCGCCGGCGGGGCCGGCCTGCGGGCCGCCATCGCGGCGCACGAGGCCGGCGCCCGCACCGCCGTGGTCTGCAAGTCACTGCTCGGCAAGGCCCACACCGTGATGGCGGAGGGCGGGATCGCGGCGGCCATGGGCAACCGCTGGCCGGAGGACAACTGGGAGGTGCACTTCCGCGACACCATGCGTGGCGGGAAGATGCTCAACAACTGGCGGATGGCGCAGCTGCACGCGCAGGAGGCGCCGGAGCGGGTCCAGGAGCTCGAGGACTGGGGAGCGCTGTTCGACCGCACCGAGGACGGCCTGATCTCGCAGCGCGACTTCGGCGGCCACCGGTACGCCCGGCTCGCGCACGTGGGCGACCGCACCGGACTGGAGATGATCCGCACCCTCCAGCAGCGCACCGTCCAGCTCGGCATCGATGTCTACATGGAGTGCACGGTCACGGAACTGATGAAGGACGGCGATCGCATCTCCGGTGCCTTCGGCTACTGGCGCGAGACCGGCCGCTTCATCACCTTCGAGGCGCCCGCGGTGATCCTGGCGACCGGCGGCATCGGCAAGTCGTTCAAGGTCACCTCGAACTCCTGGGAGTACACCGGCGACGGCCACGCGCTGGCCCTGCGCGCGGGCGCGGCGCTGATCAACATGGAGTTCGTGCAGTTCCACCCGACGGGCATGGTCTGGCCGCCGTCGGTGAAGGGGCTGCTGGTCACGGAGTCGGTGCGCGGCGACGGCGGCATCCTCAAGAACTCCGAGGGCAAGCGGTTCATGTTCGACTACATCCCCGAGTTCTTCAAGGCGGAGACCGCCGACAACGAGGAGGAGGCGGACCGGTGGTACGAGGACAAGAAGAACAACCGCCGGCCCCCCGAGCTGCTGCCGCGTGACGAGGTGGCCCGGGCCATCAACTCCGAGATCAAGGCCGGCCGCGGCTCACCGCACGGCGGCATCTTCCTCGACATCGCGTCGCGTCGGTCGCCGGAGTTCATCCGCAAGCGGCTGCCGTCGATGTACCACCAGTTCAAGGAGCTTGCCGACGTCGACATCACCCAGGAACCGATGGAGATCGGCCCGACCTGTCACTACGTGATGGGCGGGGTCGAGGTCGACGCCGACACCCAGGAGAGCGCCGTCACCGGCCTGTACGCCGTCGGCGAGTGCTCGGGCGGCATGCACGGCTCCAACCGGCTTGGCGGCAACTCGCTCGGCGACCTGCTGGTCTTCGGCAAGCTGGCCGGCGAGGCGGCCACGGCGTACGCCTCCGGCCTCGGGGACGCGCGGCCGGCCATCGCCGAGGACGACGTCAAGGCGGCGTCCCACAGCGCGCTCGCACCGTTCGAGGTCGACGGCGGGGAGAACCCCTACACGATCCAGCAGGACCTCCAGCAGTCGATGAACGACCTGGTCGGGATCATCCGCACCGGCCAGGAGCTCGACCAGTCCCTCAAGGAGATCGAGGCCTTCAAGGAGCGGGCGAAGGCGATGGTGGTCGAGGGCCACCGGCAGTACAACCCGGGCTGGCACCTCTCGATCGACCTGAGGAACATGCTGATCGTCTCGGAGGCGATCGCGAAGGCCGCGCTGGCCCGTGAGGAGTCGCGCGGCGGCCACACCCGCGACGACTTCCCCCAGACCGACCACGACGTCTGGGGCAAGAAGAACCTCATCGTCACCATCGACGACAGCGGCGACGGGGTGGTGCTCGACGAGAAGCCACTGCCGGTGATGCCGGACGAGCTCAAGAAGTATTCTTCGAGGAGAGCTGAGCGGCCATGGGCTACGACCTGAAGATGCGCGTCTGGCGGGGCGACCAGGAGGGCGGCGATCTCGCGGACTACACCGTCGAGGTGTCCGAGGGCGAGGTGGTGCTCGACGCGCTGCACCGGCTCCAGGCCACCCAGACCGGTGACCTCGCGATCCGCTGGAACTGCAAGGCCGGCAAGTGCGGGTCCTGCTCCGCCGAGATCAACGGCAAGCCGCGGCTGCTGTGCATGACCCGGCTCTCGGACTTCGAGCCGTCGCGAGACGATCACGGTCACCCCGATGCGCACGTTCCCGGTGATCCGCGATCTCGTCACCGACGTCTCCTACAACTACGAGAAGGCCAAGGAGCTGCCGTACGCCGAGCTCGGGCCGCGCGACGCCGACGGCAAGCGCCGGATGGCGCAGATCGACGTCGAGCGCGGGCAGGAGTTCCGCAAGTGCATCGAGTGCTTCCTGTGCCAGAACACCTGCCACGTCGTCCGTGACCACGAGGACAACAAGAAGTCGTTCGCCGGGCCGCGCTTCTTCCTGAGGTACGCCGAGCTCGACATGCACCCCCTCGACACCCACGACCGGCGCCAGCTCGCGCAGGACGCCGCGGGCATCGGGATGTGCAACATCACCAAGTGCTGCACCGAGGTCTGCCCCGAAGGCATCAAGATCACCGACAACGCGATCATCCCGATGAAGGAGCGCGTCGCCGACCGCAAGTACGACCCGTTGGTCTGGCTCGGCAACAAGATCGGGCTGCGCAACAAGGACAACGACGGCCGCCAAGAGGTCTGAGTCCGTTTGCCATTGAGGACAGGCGCTGACCGCTGCGGTTCCTAGGCTGTCCCCATGGACATGAAACTGGAGCTGGTGGCCGTGCCCGTGACCGATGTCGACCGGGCGAAGGACTTCTACGTCCAGGCGGGCTTCGTGCTCGACCACGACCACACCGTGAGTGACGAGATCCGCTTCATTCAGCTGACCCCGCCCGGGTCGGGGTGCTCGATCACGATCGGCAAGGGCGTGACGCAGATGGAGCCCGGCGCCCTGGACAACATGCAGATGGTGGTGGCCGACGCCGACGCGGCGCAGCGCCGACCTGACGTCCCGCGGCATCGAGGTCAGCGACGTCGACGACCAGCCCTGGGGTCGGTTCGTCTACTTCTCCGACCCCGACGGCAACGGCTGGTCGCTGCAGCAGCTCCCCGACTGGTCGCAGAACGCCTGAACTCGGTCGCCGCCGCGCGTCCTGCCGTGCGAGCATTTCGTCGTGGACCTGATCGCGCTGATGCCCGCCTTCGTGGTGGCGGTGCTGCTCATCTCGGCATCGCCCGGGCCGGCGATGGCGCTGATCTTCCGGCGCGCGGCACTGGGCGGATGGCGTTCGGCGGTGCCGACGGTGCTCGGCCTCGAGTTCGGGCTCTACCTCTGGGCGCTGGCGGCGGCCGCGGGCTTCGCCGCGCTCGTGGCCGTGTCGGAGACGGCGTACGTCGTGCTCAAGGTCGTGGGCGCCGCCGTACTGCTCTACCTCGGCATCAAGGCGTGGCGCTCCGCCTGGCGCAGCGGTGACGCGCCCGAGGCCGAGGCGGCGGTGTCCGGCAAGGCCTGGGGGCGCACGTTCGGTGAGGGCGTCGTCGTGCAGCTGGCCAACCCCAAGGCGGCGGTCTTCATGATCGCCTTCTACCCGCAGTTCGTGCCCGCCGATCGGCCGCTGTTCGCGACGACGGCTGGGCTGGCCGCGGTGCAGGTGGTCATCGAGACCGGCTTCTACCTGACCCTGGCGTACGGCGTGGGCAGGGCCGGGGCGTTCTTCCGGCGCTCGAAGGTACGCCGCCGCCTGGACGCGATCGCCGGCACCGTCCTGGTCGGCCTGGGGGTCCGCGTCGCCGTCAGCTCTCGCTGACCGGCGAGTGAGGTGGGTGGCCGCCCTCGATCGCCCGGGCGACCTCGTGGATCTTGATGCCGCTCGCCTGCCAGTCGCCAGCCGGGCCGTCCCAACAGATCGTGAAGCCGCGGCGCGCCTCGATCGTCCAGTGCTTCCCGAACAACACCCGCCCGAGAAGGGCGAACGGCAGCAGCAGCAGGAGGAGGAGCAGCTCGATACCCGCGATCAGGGCGAGGATCAGGAAGGGCAGCAGGATGATCAGGAAGATCAGGCCGATGACCGCGCTGATCGGGTCGTCGCCGAGTCCGGTCGGGAGGTCGGGAGCGCCATCGAGCGAGCCCTTGAGACGACGCCGCCACGGCACCCAACGGCGGGTCACCCGCCACGTCTGACCTTCCGGATCCTTGACCTTCACGACGGACACCGTAGAGGTCGGACTCCTGAGGAATTGCTCACGTCCCGCGTCCGAATGGTCACACCGGCTAGAGACGGCTGCTGGCTGCTTCTAGGGTGCGAACCATGACCGAACAGCCCCCCGCCCCGACAGTCGAGGGCGGGCTGGACGAGCCGGACGAGCTCGAACCCGCACAAGGTTCGCTCGACCTCGCGTCCCCCGAGGACACGGCCACGGTCGCGGACTGGGAAGCCGCGGCCGCCGCGGTGCTGCGCAAGGCCAAGCGGCTGGGGGACGACGACCCCGACGAGCTGGTGTGGAAGAAGCTCACCCGGACCACGCTCGACGGCATCGAGGTCACCCCGCTTGGCACGCCCGACCTGCTCGAGGACCGGGCGACCGGCGGCCGGCCGACCCGCCACGGCGACTGGGACGTACGCGCACTCGTGCGCGCCGACGACGCGAAGCTCGCCCACGAGGAGGCTCTCGTCGACCTCGAGGGCGGAGCGACCAGCCTGTGGCTGCAGGGGAGCGGCGACACGGACCTCGACGTCGTGCTCGACGGCGTCCTCCTCGACCTGGCGCCGGTCGTCCTCGAGGGCATCGACCCCGCGGCGTTCCTCGCGTACGCCGGCGACCGGGACCTGCACCCGGCGACGAACCTCGGTGTGCCGGCCGGCGAGGCCACGGCCGAGCTGGCCGGCACGGCCTGGCAGGCCGGTGTCCGCGGCTTCGTGGTCGACGCCACCGAGGTCCACGACCGTGGGGCCTCCGACGTCCAGGAGCTCGGCTGGTCGATGGCCGCCGGAGCGACGTACCTGCGGAATCTGACCGACGCCGGACTCGACGTCGACCGGGCCGCCGCGCTGGTGGAGTTCCGGTACGCCGCCACCGACGAGCAGTTCACGACCATCGCCAAGCTCCGCGCCGCCCGCCGGCTCTGGGCCCGGGTCCTCGAGCTCAGCGGTGCCTCGACAGGCTCGACCGGTGCCGGCGAGATGCGGCAGCACGCGGTCACCAGCCGCCCGATGATGAGCAAGTACGACCCCTGGGTGAACATGCTGCGCACCACGGTGGCGGCGTTCGCCGCGGGTGTCGCGGGCGCGGACAGCGTCACCGTGCTCCCGTTCGACAGCCCGCTCGGGCGCCCCGACGCGTTCGGCCGCCGGATCGCCCGCAACACCTCCCACCTGCTGATCGACGAGTCGCACGTGGCGCACGTGGCGGACCCGGCCGGTGGTTCCTACGCGGTCGAGAAGCTCACCGACGACCTGGCCGTCGTGGCGTGGGAAGTCTTCGGGCGGATCGAGGACGGCGCCGACCTCGGCGACGAGATCGCCGACACGGTGACGAAGCGGGAGTCCGAGATCGCCCGGCGCAAGCGCCCGATCACCGGTCTCACCGAGTTCCCGAACCTGGCCGAGACGCTCCCCGAGCGCGAGCCGACCGGCGGCCCCGAGGTGCGTCGTTACGGTGCCAGCTTCGAGGCGCTGCGCGACCGACCGGCCACCCGGCCGGTCTTCCTGGCAACCCTCGGCAGCGTCGCGTCCCACACCGCTCGCGCGACGTTCGCCGCCAACCTCTTCGCCGCCGGCGGCATCGCTGTCGACACCGCGGGCGCGACCGACGGCGCCGGGGCGCTGCTGGCGGCGTACGACGGCCAGCCGGTCGTCTGCCTCGCCGGCAGCGACCCGACGTACGCGGAGTGGGGGGCCGACGCGGTCGCCGCCCTGCGCGACGCCGGCGCCACCCACGTGATCGTGGCCGGCAAGCCCGAGGGTCTCGAGGTCGACGACACCTGCGCGATGGGCATCGATGCCCTCGACTTCCTCACCCGCACGAGAGAGAGGCTGGCATGAGCGTCCCGAAGAGCTTCGCCGGCCTGCCGTTGAGCGATGGTGGTTTCGAGGCTCGCAAGCACGCACCTCAACCACCGTCGAGCGAGGGGGCCTGGCACAGCCCCGAGGGGATCGACATCCTCCCGGTGTACGGCCCCGAGCACCTCGAGGGCCTGGACGCCCTGGGCACCTTCCCTGGTCTGAGCCCGTTCCTGCGTGGCCCGTACCCGACGATGTACACCACGCAGCCCTGGACGATCCGGCAGTACGCTGGCTTCTCCACCGCCGAGGAGTCCAACGCGTTCTACCGCCGCAACCTCGCGGCCGGGCAGAAGGGCCTGAGTGTCGCCTTCGACCTCGCCACCCACCGCGGCTACGACTCCGACCACCCGCGGGTGCGCGGCGACGTCGGCATGGCCGGCGTGGCGATCGACTCCATCTATGACGCGCGCACGCTGTTCGACGGCATTCCCCTCGACGAGATGTCGGTGTCGATGACGATGAACGGCGCGGTGCTGCCGGTGCTCGCGCTCTACATCGCCGCGGCCGAGGAGCAGGGGGTGAAGCCGCAGCAGCTCGCGGGGACCATCCAGAACGACATCCTCAAGGAGTTCATGGTCCGCAACACCTACATCTACCCCCCGGCGCCGAGCATGCGGATCATCTCCGACATCTTCAGCTACACGGCCGAGCGGATGCCGCGCTTCAACTCGATCTCGATCTCGGGCTATCACATCCAGGAGGCCGGTGCGACCGCCGACCTCGAGCTCGCCTACACCCTCGCGGACGGCGTCGAGTACCTCCGTGCCGGACTGGACGCCGGCCTCGACATCGACCGGTTCGCGCCGCGGCTGAGCTTCTTCTGGGCGATCGGGATGAACTTCTTCATGGAGGTCGCCAAGATGCGAGCGGCCCGGGCCATCTGGGCGCGGCTGGTGCGTGACTTCGACCCGAAGAACCCCAAGTCCCTGAGCCTGCGCACCCACAGCCAGACCAGCGGCTGGTCGCTGACCGCCCAGGACGTGTTCAACAACGTCGGCCGCACCTGCATCGAGGCGATGGCCTCGACCCAGGGGCACACCCAGTCGCTGCACGCCAACGCCCTGGACGAGGCGATCGCACTGCCGACCGACTTCTCGGCCCGGATCGCCCGCAACACCCAGCTGCTGCTCCAGCAGGAGACCGGCACCACCGACACCATCGACCCGTGGGCCGGGTCCTACTACGTCGAGCGGCTCACCCACGACCTGGCCGAGCGGGCCTGGGCGCACATCCAGGAGGCCGAGGCGGCCGGCGGCATGGCCGAGGCGATCGAGCAGGGCATCCCGAAGATGCGGATCGAGGAGGCGGCCGCCCGGACCCAGGCGCGGATCGACTCCGGCGCCCAGAAGGTCATCGGGGTGAACACCTTCCGGCTCGCTGCCGAGGACCCGCTAGAGGTGCTCAAGGTCGACAACGACGACGTCTACCGCCAGCAGGTCGCCAAGCTGGAGCGGCTGCGTGCGGAGCGCGACGACGAGGAGGTACGCCGGACCCTCGAGGCGCTGACGAGCTCCGCGGAACGAGGGGCGAGCAAGGGCTCCCTCGACGGCAACCTGCTGGCGCTGGGGGTCGACGCTGCCCGCGCCAAGGCAACGGTCGGCGAGATCTCGGATGCGCTTGAGAAGGTCTACGGTCGGCACCAGGCGGTGATCCGTACGATCAGCGGCGTGTTCAGGGACGAAGCTGACGCCGCGGGCGACACCCTCGTCCGTCAGGTGCGCGAGGCCACCGACGCCTTCGAGGAGGCGGAGGGACGCCGTCCCCGCATCCTGGTCGCCAAGATGGGCCAGGACGGCCACGACCGCGGCCAGAAGGTGGTGGTCTCGGCGTTCGCCGACATGGGCTTCGACGTCGATGTGGGGCCGCTGTTCTCCACGCCGGAGGAGGTCGCCCAGCAGGCGGTCGACGCCGATGTGCACATCGTCGGCGTGAGCTCGCTCGCCGCCGGTCACCTCGCGCTGCTGCCCGCCCTCCGGAAGGCACTCGAGGAGCAGGGCCGACCCGACATCATGACCGTCGTCGGCGGGGTGATCCCGCCCGACGACGTACCCACGCTCCTGGAGATGGGCGCCGCCGCGGTGTTCCAGCCCGGCACCGTGATCGCCGAGTCGGCGCTCGACCTGCTCGCCAAGCTGCGGGACCAGCTCGGTCACTGATGGTGGACACTGCCGCTCTCGTCGAGGGTATCCGCGCCCGCCGGCGGGCGTCGGTGTCCCAGGCGATCACGCTGGTCGAGTCGTCGAAGCCCGAGCACCGCGAGGCGGCGCGGGCGCTGCTGACCGAGCTGGCACCGGACGCGGGCGACGCTGTCCGGGTCGGGATCTCCGGCGTCCCCGGCGTCGGCAAGTCGACGTTCATCGAGACGCTCGGCACCCGGCTCACCGCCGGCGGCCACCGCGTCGGCGTGCTCGCCGTCGACCCGAGCTCGGTCCGGACCGGCGGCTCGGTGCTGGGCGACAAGACGCGGATGGCCCGGCTCTCGGCCGACCCGAACGCCTTCATCCGGCCCTCGCCATCGGCGGGCACGCTGGGCGGGGTGGCCAGGGCCACCATGCAGGCGATGACCGTGATCGAGGCCGCGGGATACGACGTGGTGCTGGTCGAGACCGTCGGTGTGGGGCAGTCCGAGGTCACCGTCGCCGGCATGGTCGACACGTTCCTTTTCCTGACCCTGGCCCGGACCGGTGACCAGCTGCAGGGCATCAAGAAGGGCATCCTCGAGATCGCCGACGTGATCGCCGTGAACAAGGCGGACGGTGACCGCGAGCAGGAGGCCCGCTCCGCCGCCCGCGACCTGGCGGGGGCGCTCCGGCTGGTGCGCGGCAAGAAGGAGTGGGCGCCTCCCGTGGTGACCTGCTCGGGGCTGAACGACGTCGGCGTCGAGGAGCTGTGGGAGCGGGTCCTCTCCCATCGCGAGCACCTCGGCGACGACGGGCTCGCCGCCAAGCGGGCGGAGCAGCAGCTCGAGTTCACCTGGGCGCTGGTCCGCGACGAGCTGGAGCAGCGGCTGCGGCACTCGGCCGCCGTACGCGCGATCCGCGACGAGGTGCGCGAGCAGGTGCTCTCCGGTGAGCTGCCTGCCACGGTCGCGGCCGACAGGATCCTGATGGGGTACGACTCCGGAATTTCCCGGACAGGCGACTGAGAACCCGCTTAGGGTCCCGGCACGTCCCGGTGGTCCGGGACTCCCTCCTCATGTGCTCGGGACGTTGGGACAGGGAGTGTCGGGACGACAACACCATCCCTTCCACCTGGAGGATTCATGCACCGCAAGCATCTGGTGGCGGCCCTGGCGGCCGTCGCTCTGGCGGGTACCGCACTCGGCGGGCCCGCAGGCGCCGAGGACCCGGCGGCCAAAGTGAAGACGAATCCCGTCGTCAAGGACCTGCTCAGCCCGCTGAGCCTCGACGTCACCGACAACGGCTCCGTCTTCTACAGCCAGAACTTCGCGGGCTCGCTGCACGTCAAGCGGCCCGGCAAGCAGCCCCACACGATCTACCAGGCCAAGAAGCCCGGCACCGAGGTCGGGGCAGTCTCCGTCGACGGCGGCACCCTGCGCTTCGCGACGACGTTCCTGCCCGAGGAAGAGGGCCAGGGCGACCCGACCGCCGCGCTGATGGGCCCTGGCAAGAGGGGCAAGATCCGCCAGCTGGCCGACCTCCGGAAGTACGAGGAGAACAGGAACCCCGACGCCGACGTCACCTACGGCATCCAGGGTCTGCCGGAAGGGTGCGAGGTTCCCGAGTTCTTCCAGCCGTACACCGGCATCGTGGACTCCCACCCGTTCGGCACCGCTCAGGTAGGCGGCGCGACCTACATCGCCGACGCTGCCGGCAACGACATCCTCAAGTACGGCGCCCGCGGGGGGCTCTCCACGGTGGCCGTGCTGCCGCCGCAACCCGTCGTGATCACCGAGGCCGGTGCGGAGGCGAACGAGCTCCCGGAGTGCGTTGTCGGGCTGACGCTCATCACCGAGCCGGTGCCCACCGACGTCGAGGTCGGCCCCGACGGCAAGCTCTACGTCACCACGTTGCCGGGTGGCCCCGAGGACCCGAGCCTCGGCGCCCGCGCGTCGGTCTACAAGGTCGACCCGAAGACCGGGAAGGTCAAGAAGGTCGTCTCCGGCCTGCTCAGCGCCACCGGCCTTGCGGTCGGCAGGAGCGGCAAGCTGTACATCGCCGAGCTGTTCCGGGGCCGGATCGCCCAGGCGATGCCGGGCGGCGAGCCGGGACGGCTGCTGCAGGCCCCGCTCCCCGCTGACGTGGCGATCCGTTCCAACGGCGACATCTACGCCACCGTCCAGGCTCTTCCCGGGGAGGCCGAGCCGCCCGCCGGCAAGGTGATCCGCATCCGGCGCTGACCAACGCCCACCGCGGGCACACCGTGGGCCCCGTCCGACTCCGGGCGGGGCCCACGGCTTGTCTCGGACCCGACCAGTGCTCTGCACGAAAAGTCGTGTGCGCTTCGCGCACACATGGCACGCACCTCGCTGCGTTGGCGTCGCTCGACGTGCGCCCAGCATGCCAGCGCTCCGCCGCCTTGCGATGCACACACCCTGAGCACGCCAAGCCCTCACACGACTTCCCGTGCAGGGCACTAGGCTCGGCACGATGTCCACGTCTACGAGCCAGCTGATCGGTGCCGTCGTCGACAAGTACGACGACGAGCTGGTCGAGCTGCGCCGCGACATCCACCGACACCCGGAGCTCGCCTGGGCCGAGTCGCGTACCTGCGAGCTCGCGGCACAGCGGGTGGAGCAGGCCGGCTGGCGGGTCACCCGGATGCCGCGCAGCGGGTTCTTCGCGGAGCTGGGGGAGGGCAAGCGGGTGGTCGCGCTCCGCGCCGACATGGACGCGTTGCCGATCCCGGACCGCACCGACGACCCCTGGCGCAGCACCGTCCCCGACGTCGCCCACGCCTGCGGCCACGACGTCCATGTCACCGCCCTGGTGGGCGCAGCGCTGGCGCTGGCCGAGCTGCACGAGCGCGGCGAGCTGCCCGGCACCGTCCGCCTGCTGTTCCAGCCGGCCGAGGAAGTGATGCCCGGCGGGGCCAAGCACCTGATCGCCCAGGGAGCGCTGGAGGGGGTCGAGCGGGTGTTCGCGCTGCACTGCGACCCGGGCGTCGACGTCGGCAAGATCGGCCTCCGCGCCGGCGCCCTGACCAGCGCCGCCGACCGCATCGAGGTATGGCTCGAGGGCACCGGCGGGCACACCTCGCGCCCGCACCTCACGGGCGACCTGACGTTCGCGCTGGCGAAGGTGACCAGCGAGCTGCCGGCCGTGCTCAGCCGCCGGATGGACCCGCGGGCCGGGGTGAGCGTGGTGTGGGGCATCCTCCGAGCCGGGGCGGCCCCCAACGTGATCCCCGAGGGTGGCATGGCCGCGGGCACCGTGCGGATCCTCGACGCCGTCGCGTGGGCCCAGTGCGAGCCGATCATCCGGGAGGCGGTGATCGACATCGTCCGCCCCTACGGACTGACGCCGACGGTCGACTACCTGCAGGGCGTGCCACCGGTGGTCAACGAGCCCTCCTCCAACGCCGTGCTGGCTGCTGCGGTGCTGCGGGTGCTCGGGGTCAAGGGCCAGGTCAGCGTGCCGCAGAGCCTCGGCGGCGAGGATTACGGGTGGATGCTCGAGCAGGTCCCGGGCGCGATGTTCCGGCTCGGCACGCGCACGCCCGGAGGCGCGACGTACGACCTCCACCAGGGTGACTTCCGGGTCGACGAACGCGCCATCGGGATCGGCGCCCGGGTCCAGGCCGAGGCGGTCATGGGAGCACTCTCCACGCCCTGACCGAAGCGGCCGCCCTATCGAGACGGTAACGATTGCCGATATACCTTGCCAGCGGTCCGAGGTGCCCTACTGTTCTCCCAATCGTGCGCTCGGCCTCGAGCGCTCATGAGTGACCCAAGGAGGCGTCTTGCGACGCAGTTACAAGCTCGCAGCCGCGCTCAGCGCGATGATCCTCGCCCTCACCGCCTGCGGTGACGACGGTGACGATGGCGACGACGGCGACGGTGGTAGCAACGGAGGCGGCGGCGGCAGCGACGTCAAGGTCGGCATGGCCTACGACGTGGGTGGCCGCGGCGACCAGTCGTTCAACGACTCGGCGGCCGCAGGTCTGGACCAGGCGATCGAGGAGTTCGGGGTCGAGGCCGACGAGGCCGAGGCCGAGGACGGCGAGGACGAGGCGGCCCGCGAGGAGCGGCTCCGCACGTTCGCGGACAACGGCTACACCACGATCATCGCGGTCGGCTTCGCCTACTCTCCGTCGGTGGTCAAGGTCGCGCCGGAGTACCCAGACGTCAACTTCGCGATCATCGACGACGAGGTCGCCGAGGGCGACAACGTCGCCAACCTGGTGTTCGCCGAGGAGCAGGGCTCGTTCCTGGTCGGCGCCGCGGCTGCGATGAAGACCGAGGAGGACCACATCGGCTTCATCGGCGGCGTGGAGACCCCGCTCATCAACAAGTTCGAGGCCGGCTACATCGCGGGTGCCCAGGCTGTGAACCCCGACATCGAGATCGAGTCGACCTACCTCACCCAGCCGCCGGACTTCTCCGGCTTCGGTGACCCGGCCAAGGGCAAGACCGCGGCCGAGGGCATGTTCGACGCCGGTGCCGACGTGGTCTACCACGCGGCGGGTGGCTCCGGTGGCGGTGTCTTCGAGGCCGCGAAGGCCGCGGACGGCTGGGCCATCGGTGTCGACTCCGACCAGGCCGTCACGGCCGACCCGGCGGTTGCGGACGTCATCCTCACCTCGATGCTGAAGAACGTGAACGTCGCGGTCTACAACTACCTCGACGCGGTCAACAGCGGTGAGCCCCCGGTCGGGGTGACCCGCTACGACCTGGCGGTCGACGGCGTCGGCTACTCCACCACCGGTGGACACGTCGACGACATCGCAGCCGACCTCGATGAGTACAAGCAGCAGATCATCGACGGGGACATCGAGGTTCCGACCACTCCCTGACGCTGAACCCGTAGACGGGGTTCGTGGGCGCGCGCAGGTTGCGCGCCCGCGAACCCCGTTTCACTTGTAGCCTCACCGCAGTACCGCCCACGGGTCTCGCGGTCGCCATGCAGTTGCCAACTGAGGAGGTCACAACGTCGTGACGAGCACAGAAGCCCCTGCGGCCCCCGAAGCCCCGCCGGGCGACGTCGCCGTACGCCTCCGCGGCATCGGCAAGCGCTTCCCCGGCGTGATCGCCAACGACGACGTCAACATTGACGTCCGGCGCGGCACCATCCACGCGATCGTCGGAGAGAACGGTGCCGGCAAGTCGACGCTGATGAAGATCCTCTACGGCGTCCAGCCGCCCGACTCCGGGACCATCGAGATCAACGGCGAGGAGCTGAAGCTGAGCTCGCCGGCCGACGCCATCAAGGCGGGCGTCGGCATGGTGTTCCAGCACTTCATGCTGGCCGACAACCTGACCGTCCTCGAGAACGTCGTGCTCGGCGCCGAGGGGATGCACGGTATCGGCGGTGGGGCGCGAGACCGGATCAAGGAGCTCTCCGACACCTACGGGCTGGACATCAAGCCCGACCGGCTGGTGGAGGAGCTCGGCGTCGGCGCCCGGCAGCGGGTCGAGATCCTCAAGGTCCTCTACCGCGGCGCGCGGATCGTCATCCTCGACGAGCCCACGGCGGTGCTGGTGCCGCAGGAGGTCGACGAGCTCTTCGACAACCTGCGCGAGCTCAAGAACGAAGGCCTGTCGGTCATCTTCATCTCCCACAAGCTCGACGAGGTGCTGTCCGTCGCCGACGAGATCACCGTGATCCGCCGCGGCACCACCGTCCGGACGGTGCTGCCGAAGGACGTGACCTCCCGTCAGCTCGCCGAGCTGATGGTGGGCTCGGAGCTGCCTTCGCCCAGCACCGAGGCCTCCACGGTCACCACGACGGTGCTGCTCTCGGTCAAGGACCTCGTCCTGCCCAGCGTCGACGGTCGACCACTGCTCGAGGACATCTCCTTCGACATCCACCGCGGCGAGGTGCTCGGTATCGCCGGTGTGGAGGGCAACGGGCAGGCCGAGCTGGTCGAGGCGATCATGGGCATGCGCCCCGAGGCCACCGGCACCGTCGCTCTCGCCGACGTCGACATCTCCAACATCTCGACCCTGCACCGCCGCGAGAGCGGGATCGGTTACATCCCCGAGGACCGGCACCGCCACGGGCTGCTCCTGGACGCCCCGCTGTGGGAGAACCGGGTGCTCGGCCACCAGACCCGCGAGCCGCAGGCCAAGTACGGCCTGATCTTCCGCGGTCCGGCCCGCAAGGACACCCAGCGGATCATCGAGGAGTACGACGTCCGCACGCCCGGACCCAACGTGCTCGCCCGGTCGCTCTCAGGAGGCAACCAGCAGAAGCTCATCGTGGGCCGCGAGATGAGCGGCGACCCGATCCTGCTGATCGCCGCCCACCCCACTCGCGGCGTCGACGTCGGCGCCCAGGGCGCGATCTGGCAGCACATCAAGAACGCTCGCCGCGAGGGCCTCGGCGTGCTGCTGATCTCGGCGGACCTCGACGAGCTCATCGGCCTGTCCGACCGGATCGAGGTGATCCTCCGGGGCCGCATGGTCGGCACCTTCGACCCGACCAAGGTGACGCCGGAGCAGCTCGGCTCGGCGATGACCGGAGCGGGTGACGAGGCATGAACATCCGCCTGTTGAGGTTGGGGCTGGGGCTGGTCGCGCCGCTCCTCGCGCTGCTGATCTCGTTCGGGATCATCAGCCTGATCCTGATCGCCGCCGGTGACCCGGTCGGCGCGGTGTGGGAGCAGATCCTGCAGTGGCCCGAGCGCCGCAACCTGTCCAACATCATCGACAAGACCACGATCTTCTACCTCTCCGGCATCGCGGTGGCGATCGGGTTCCGGATGAACCTCTTCAACATCGGTGTGGAGGGGCAGTTCCTGGTGGCCGCTCTGGTCGCGGCGGTCGTGGGCGGCGAGGCGTGGGCACCGGGCTACCTCAACACCGCGCTGGCGATCCTGGCCGGCATGGTCGCCGGGGCGCTGTACGCCGGGATCGCAGGGGCCCTCCGCGCCTACCGCGGGGTCAGCGAGGTGATCTCCACGATCATGCTCAACTCGGTGGCCGTGGGACTCACCGCCTTCATGCTGCGACAGTTCAAGGGCCCGCAGCCGGAGGGCAGCTTCATCGTGACCACGAAACAGCTTCCCGAGAGCAGCTGGATCCCGAACATCTCCATCGGCGAGGGTGCCGCCACGGAGATCTACGGGTTCATCTACATCGCCGCGTTCGTGGGCCTGGCGTACTGGTTCCTGATCAACAAGACCCGGTTCGGGTTCGACCTCCGGGCCACCGGTTCGTCGATGACCGCTGCCGTGGCCAGCGGCATCAACACCAAGCGGATGATCGTCACGGCGATGTTGATCTCCGGCGGGCTCGCCGGCCTCGTCGGGCTGCCCTACATCTTCGGCGAGTACCACTCCTACGGTTCGACCTTCCCGGCCGGTCTCGGCTTCACCGGCATCGCGGTCGCCCTGATCGGACGCAACCACCCGATCGGCGTGGCGCTCGGCGCGTTCCTGTTCGCGTTCCTCGACGAGCAGACCAACCCGCTGCAGATCGTCGCCGGCGTCTCTCCGGAGATCGTCAAGATCATGCAGGGAGTCATCCTGCTCACCGTGGTGATCGCCTACGAGGTGGTCCGTCGGTTCGGCGTCCGGATCGAGCAGCAGATGGTCGCTCGTGAGCTCGAAGCAGCCCGAACGGCCGATGCCACGCCACCGCCCGCCGATGAGAAGGAGGCCGCACGATGAGCGTTCCCGACACCGGCATCGCGCCGATCGCGGCCCCACCGCCGGTCAAGCGGCGGATCCCGCTGTGGTGGTGGGCGGTCGGACTCGTCGCCGTACTGGCCCTGCTGTCCCTGCTCGAGGTGATCACCGACGCCAACGACCTGACCTCGTCCGGCACCATCCGGGCGACCCTGATCGCCACCACGCCGATCCTGCTCGCCGCCCTCGGCGGCCTCTGGTCGGAGCGCGCGGGCGTCGTCAACATCGGCCTCGAGGGGATGATGATCCTCGGCACGTTCGGCGCGGCCTGGTGGGCCTACGAGTACGGCGCCTGGGTCGGCGTCGTCGGCGCCATCATCTTCGGAGCCCTCGGCGGTCTGCTGCACGCCATCGCGACGGTGATCTTCGGCGTCGACCACATCGTCTCCGGTGTGGCGATCAACATCATCGCGCTGGGCGCCACGCAGTACCTCGCCGCGATCACGTTCACCGGGCTCAAGGGTGGCGGTCCGACCCAGTCACCTCCGCTGCCGGACCTGCCGGCGCTGACCATCACTCCGCTCGCCGACTCCCTCAAGGACGTGGAGGACAACGAGATCTTCTTCGTGTCCGAGGTCGCGGCGGTACTGCGGGCGCTGGTCAACGACCTGTCGGTCATGGTGGTCATCGCGTTGCTGCTCGTCTTCGTCACCTGGTTCCTGCTCTGGCGCACGCCGTTCGGACTGCGGCTGCGCTCCTGCGGAGAGAGCCCGGTGGCCGCGGAGTCGCTCGGCATCAACGTGATTCGCTACAAGTTCGTGGCGGTGCTGATCTCAGGTGGGTTGGCCGGACTCGGCGGCTGCTTCCTGGCCATGGTCGCCTCGAGCTCCTACCGCGACGGACAGACCGGCAACCGCGGCTACATCGGCCTGGCCGCGATGATCTTCGGCAACTGGCGACCCGGTGGCGCGCTCGCCGGGTCGGGCCTGTTCGGCTACACCGAGACGCTGGGTCTGCGGCAGGGCGGCACCTCCGTGCACGCGCTGCTGCTCGCGATCGCCGCGATCGCGCTGGCGTTCGGGGTGTGGCAGCTACGCAAGGGCAACCGGGTGGCCCTGATCATCGGCCTGGCCGCGGTCGTGGTCGGGCTGCTGCTCGCCTACCTCTTCGGCGACGCGCTCGGCGACGGCTTCGACGGCCAGGGCGCGGTTCTCACGGGCCTGGTCGTCGTGGCGGCAGTGGGATTGATTGCCATCCGGCGACATGAGAGCTTCTCGTCGGTCCTGCTGCTGATGATCGGTCTGGCGTTCGCCGTGCTCTACTTCTCCATCGACGAGGTGCCCGGCGACTTCACCCGGATGACGCCGTACCTCGTCACGCTGCTGGTGCTCGCGTTCGCCGCCCAGCGGCTGCGGATGCCGGCCGCCGACGGCCAGATCTATCGCAAGGGCAGCGCCGGGTAGCGCCGTGGCGGAGGACTTCGACTGGGAAGGGCTGAAGGCCGCCTCGGAGGCGGCCATGGAGCACGCGTACGCGCCGTACTCGAGGTTCAAGGTCGGCGCAGCCGCGACCGTCGACGACGGCCGGGTCGTGACCGGCTGCAACGTCGAGAACGCGGCGTACGGCGTGGCCTTGTGCGCCGAGTGCGGGCTGGTCTCCCAGCTGCACATCACCGGCGGGGGGCGGCTGACCCACTTCGTGTGCGTCAACGGCAACCGCGAGGTGATCATGCCGTGCGGCCGGTGCCGCCAGCTGCTCTATGAGAACGGCGGGCCCGACCTGCTGCTGATGACGGTCTCGGGCGTACGACGGATGGACGAGGTGCTGCCTGATGCCTTCGGACCCGACGACCTCACTTGACCTGTCGGCGCCGGAGGTCGTCGCCGATCCCTACCCCTTCTTCGCGGAGGAGCGCGCGGCCCATCCGGTGGCGTGGCACGAGCCGACCCAGCGCTGGCTGGTCTTCGACCACGCGACGGTGAGCGCGGTCCAGCGGGACCGCCGGCTCGGCCGGCTGTGGCAGGACAGAGTCAGCACCGTGCCCGCCTCCGCTGACTATTTGGAGCCGTTCAACCTGCTGCACCGCAACCAGATGATGGAGAACGAGCCCCCGGAGCACACCCGGCTCCGGCGGCCGGTGGCGGCGGCGTTCAACCGCGGGCACGTCGAGCGGCTGCGGCCGCGGGTGCGCGAGCTCGCGGCAGAGCTCCTGGACCGGGTGGATCCCGACGACTTCGACGTGATCGGCGGGTACGCCGAACCGCTGCCGGTCCTGGTCATCGCCGAGCTCCTCGGCGTGCCGTCGTCGTACGCCGACGACCTGCGGCGCTGGTCGCAGGCGATCGTGCGGATGTACGAAGTGGCGCCTGCCGCGGACGTGGTGGCCGCAGCTGTGTCGGCAGCTGTTGAGTTCGACGCGTTGGTACGCGAGCTGGTGGCCGAGCGCCGCCGCACGCCCGCCGACGACCTGGTCTCCGACCTGGCGGCCGGCGAGCTGACCGACGACGAGGTGGTCGCCTCAGCCGTGCTGCTCCTGAACGCCGGCCACGAGGCCTCCGTCAACGTGCTCGGCAACGGGTTGGTGGCGATGCTCCGGCAGGGGTTGCGACCGGGCGCCGACGTACCCGCGTGCGTGGAGGAGATGCTCCGCTTCGACTCCGCACTGCAGCTGTTCGAGCGCACCGCGCGCGAGCCGGTCGAGGTCGGTGGAGTCACGGTCCAGCAGGGGCAGAAGGTCGCGGTGCTGCTGGGCTCGGCCAACCGCGACCCCGCCGCGTTCGAGCGACCGGACGAGATGCTCGTCGACCGCGATCCCAACCCGCACGTCGCGTTCGGCGTGGGCGTCCACTTCTGCCTCGGGGCACCGCTGGCACGGATGGAGCTGGCGGAGTCGCTTGCCGCACTGTGGGAGAGGTTCCCGGACCTCTCGCTGGTGGACGAGCCGGAGAGCCGGGGGACGTTCGTGCTCCGGGGGTTTCGTAGGGTGCAGGTCGGACGGAGGGGTACATGAGCGCACATGACGCGGTCGAGGTGATCCTGGCCAAGCGGGACGGGGGCCGGTTGTCGGACAGCCAGATCGACTGGACCATCCGGGCGTACACCCACGGCGACATCGCCGACGAGCAGATGTCCGCACTGGCGATGGCGATCCTGCTCAACGGGATGGACCGGGCCGAGATCGCCCGGTGGACGGCCGCGATGATCGAGTCGGGGGAGCGGATGGACTTCTCCTCGCTGTCCCGGCCGACCGCCGACAAGCACTCAACGGGTGGCGTCGGCGACAAGATCACCCTGCCGCTCGCGCCGCTGGTCGCCGCCTGCGGGGTCGCGGTGCCGCAGCTGTCCGGGCGCGGGCTCGGCCACACCGGCGGCACCCTCGACAAGCTGGAGTCGATCCCCGGGTGGCGGGCCGAGCTCACCAACGAGGCGATGCTCGCGCAGCTCGAGGACGTCGGCGCGGTGGTGTGCGCGGCCGGCGACGGGCTGGCGCCGGCGGACAAGAAGCTCTATGCCTTGCGGGACGTGACCGGCACCGTGGAGGCGATCCCGCTGATCGCCTCGTCGATCATGAGCAAGAAGATCGCCGAGGGCACCGGCGCGCTGGTGCTCGACGTCAAGGTCGGCAGCGGTGCGTTCATGAAGGACGTCGAGAGCGCCCGGGAGCTGGCCGAGGTGATGGTGGCGCTCGGCACCGATGCGGGCGTCCGCACCGTGGCACTGCTGACCGACATGGGCACCCCGCTGGGCAACACCGCCGGCAACGCGATCGAGGTGGCGGAGTCGGTCGAGGTGCTGGCGGGCGGCGGGCCGGCCGACGTGGTCGAGCTGACCCTGGCCCTGGCCCGGGAGATGCTGGCCGGCGCCGGACGCGACGACGTCGACCCCGCCGACAAGCTGGCCGACGGGTCGGCGATGGACACCTGGAAGGCGATGATCCGGGCCCAGGGCGGAGACCCGGACGCCGATCTGCCTGAGGCCAAGGAGTCGCACGTCGTGAAGGCTCCGGCCACCGGCGTGCTCACCCGCCTGGACGCGATGGCGGTCGGCATGGCCGCTTGGCGGCTGGGCGCCGGTCGGGCACGCAAGGAGGACCCGGTGCAGGCCGGTGCCGGTGTGGTCTGGCACGCGCGTCCCGGCGACGAAGTGCGCGAGGGCGACCCGCTCTTCACGCTGCTCACCGACGAGCCGAACCGGATGGACCGGGCCCTGACGTCACTGGAGGGCGGCTACGACATCGCGGACGAGGGGACGTCGTACCACCCCTCGCCGCTGGTGATCGACAAGGTCGGCTAAGGGCTAGGCGAGCAGCAGGGCGACGGTCTCCGCGACGCAGGCGGGCTTCTCCTCGCCCTCGATCTCGACCTTGTGGATGAGGGTCAACTGGCGGCCCGCGGGGATCTCGGTGACGTCGCCCATGGTCACGTGCAGCCGGATCCGCTTGCCGACCCGCACCGGGTTCGGGAAGCGCACCTTGTTGACGCCGTAGTTGAGCTTGGCTCCCGGCGTCTCCAGGCCGAAGACCTGGGAGCCGAGCCACGGGACCAGGGAGAGGGTGAGGTAGCCGTGCGCGATGGTGCCGCCGAAGGGACCGGCCGCGGCCTTCTCGACGTCGACGTGGATCCACTGGTGGTCACCGGTCGCCTCGGCGAACTGGTCGACCCGCTCCTGGGTGACCTCCACCCACTCGCTGGTGCCGAGCTCCTCGCCGACCGCCTCGGCCAGCTCGTCGAAGGTGGTGAACACGCGCATCCCGGTCTCCCGTCTGTCCCGCTGTTTGGTTGGATGGCCCGATGAGCGCCACCGCGACGGAACCTACCGCCCCCACCAGAGAGACGATCCGGCAGGCACCCAAGGTGCTGTTGCACGACCACCTCGATGGCGGGGTCCGCGCGGCGACGGTGCTCGAGCTCGCGGGCCAGGTGGGCCATCCACTGCCCGCGACCGACGAGCCGTCCCTGGCGCGGTGGTTCGCCGAGGCGGCCGACTCGGGCTCGCTCGAGCGTTACCTGGAGACGTTCGACCACACCGTCGGGGTGATGCAGACCGTGCCGGCGCTGACCCGGGTGGCGCGCGAGTGCGTCGAGGACCTGGCGGCCGACGGCGTGGTGTACGCCGAGATCCGCTACGCCCCGGAGCAGCACGTGACCAACGGCCTCAGCCTGGACGAGGTCGTCGCTGCCGTGCAGCAGGGCTTCGACGAGGGCGCGGCCGCTGCCGGCGGCCGGATCGTGGTCCGCCAGCTGCTCACAGCGATGCGGCACCAGGCGCGCTCGATGGAGATCGCGGAGCTCGCCGTCGCCTGGCGCGACCGTGGGGTCGCGGGGTTCGACATCGCCGGGGCCGAGGCGGGATACCCGCCGACCCGCCACCTGGACGCGTTCGAGTACCTCCAGCGGGAGAACTCGCACTTCACGATCCACGCCGGCGAGGCGTTCGGGCTGCCGTCGATCTGGCAGGCGATCCAGTGGTGCGGCGCCGACCGGCTCGGGCACGGGGTACGGATCGCCGACGACATCACCGTGGCCGACGACGGCTCCGTCGAGCTGGGCCTGCTCGCGAACTACGTCCGCGACAAGCGGATCCCGCTCGAGATGTGCCCGACGTCCAACCTCCAGACGGGGGCGGCGACCTCCATCGCCGAGCACCCGATCGGGCTGCTCACCCGGCTGCGCTTCCGGGTCACCGTCAACACCGACAACCGGCTGATGAGCCAGACCTCGATGACCCACGAGATGCACCAGCTGGTCGAGGCGTTCGGCTACAGCCTCGCCGACCTGCGGTGGTTCACGATCAACGCGATGAAGTCGGCATTCCTGCCGTTCGACGAGCGGCTCGCGATCATCGACAACGTCGTGAAACCGGGGTACGCCGAGCTCATGACCGAGGCGTCACGGTGAACCAGGGGAGGTCCCAGCTGCCGAGCCCGAGCGCGGAGTCGAGGAACGCCTTGCGGGCCACCGTCACGAGGTCGCCCCGCGCGGGGTTGTAGACGTCGACGGCACCCGCCTCCTCCTCTTCGAGGGCCAGCACGACGTGCCGCGGCAACAGGCCGCTGCCTACGTACAGGGGCACCGGGAGCCCGGTCTCCAGCCCGGCGAGCATGCGCTCGTACACCTTCTCGCGATGCCAGCGGGCCAGCCGCCACGAGTACCGCACGCCGGTCATCCGTTCCATCTCGTGCGCCACGGCCCACGGTGGGGTGCCGAGCGCGCGCGGCCACGGAAGCTGCAGCGCGCCGGCAGCCGGGCGACTGCCGATGACCCGGCGGTGGGTCGCCAGCGCCTCTGCACCGAAGCGGGGTAGGACTTCGTCCGCGTAGGCGGGGTCCAGCACCATCCGCGCCACGACCAGGCAGGACGGGCCACACGAGCGCTGGTCGGGCTGGCGCAGCCTCGGCCCGAAGAGGAAGTCGCCGCCGTTCATCGCGCCACTCCGGTCGAGATCAGCGCGCGTACCCGCGCCAGCGCCTCGTCGGGACTGACCGCCTCGCAGCCCAGCTCGACGGCGTGATCGACGACCCGGCGCTGGTCCTTCAGCAGCGCGAGGCCGCGGCGCACCAGCACCAGCGGCGGCTTGCGGTGCTCGCGCAGGTCACGGGTCAGCCGTCGCCAGAACGTCACCACAGGGTGCTGTCGCACGCAGTACGCCGCGGCCACGAGGCCGGCCTCGCGGCAGGCGGGCACGATCTCCTGGGCGAAGATGCCCTCGGCCACGAACAGGTCCTGGCCACCGAGGTCGAGGGTCTGCGACCCGCAGCGCCCGTCGTGGGCGATGTCGTAGATCGGCACCGTGGCGGTGCCGGCGCGACACAGCTCCGCCACCGCTGCCAGGGCGTCGTCGGCGAGCCAGGACGCCGGGTCGTCCCAGTCGACCAGGCCCGCGTTCGCACCGGACGTCAGGCGGGGGAGCGCGGGGTCCCCGGCGGACCGGTAGAAGTCGTCGAGCCGCAGCACCGGGAGGCCGATGCGTTCCGCGAGGCGTGACTTGCCGGCTCCCGAGGGGCCGGCGAGGACGATCACTCGTGCGGGCACCGCGTCATTGTGCCCGACGGCCCCCGCGCCCGCTCAGGCGACGTTCCAGTTGCCAGGGTCGTTGATCGTGTCGCTCGCGGTCTCCGAGATCGGCGGCCACTCGTTGCCCGGCAGCCCGGTGGCCCCTCCGGCCAGCGCGATCCAGTTAATCGTGTCGGTGGTGCCCTGCGAGATCATGAACTCCATCAGCAGGTCGACGATGTTGACCACCTTCTGCCACACCTTTGCGCAGGCCTCCAGGATCGTCGGGACCTCGAAGGAGAGAATCTTCGACGCGTCGGTGGCGCTGGCCAGGATGCTGAGGATGTCGGAGCCGAATGACGCGAACTCGTAGATCAGCTTGCGCCAGAGGGTGAGGATCTTGTTGGCGGCGGCACTCGTCAGCTTGCCGCCGTCGGTGAGGGCGTTGGCGAGGGCTACGAACGCGAGGTTCTGCTCGTCGGCGACCACCTTGTACTTGTCGAACGCCGGACCGGACCAGGCGCCCTGCACGGCGGCCGCGGTCTCGCCGAAACCGCGCTGCTTGTAGATGTCGGCCTTCGCCCCGGCGTACGCCTCCGCCCAGCGCTGGAGGTCGAGGGGGTTGCCGACGAGGTCGTTGACCGCGTCGTTGACGTTGGTCTGGATCTCGGTGAAGGCCTCACCGAGCGACGGGTTGATCTCGTCGTTCCACTTGTCGATGGCCTGGTCGACCGCGCCGCCTCCGGGGAGGATGTCGTCGATGAACTCGCCGAACGAGCCGGCGGCGTCGTTCAGCATGTCGACGATGTCCTCGCAGGCGTCGATGAAGTCCTGCTGGAACTTGAGGTACTTCTCGTTGAAGTCGGTGAGGAAGTCGGCGAAGGTCATCGGGTCGCTCATGGCTCGATCATCCTGTCCAGGGTGCGCATGTCGGTGGCCACGGTGCTGTCGACACCGTCGTAGTCGTTGGCCGCGGAGTTGAGCGCGGCGTCGAGGTACTCGAAGTTCTTCTTGGCGGTCTGCACGGCGGTGAGCATCGCCTCGCTCCAGTTGTCGTAGTTGGCGGCGACACCGGAGGACCCGGCGAGCACGCCGAACGAGTCGCCACCTCCCACTCCGGGGAGGATGTCGGCCTGGACGGTGCCCATGTCGTCGGCGCAACCGGACCACAGGGTCGCGGCGTCCCGGAGCGCCTGGCTCTGCACAGCGAAGGAACCACGGTCGGTCATGATCGGTCCTGCTTTCGGTAGGCGTTGCGGAAGGCCTGGGTGATGGCGGCAGCGACGAGTGCGCTGCGCGCGCTCGTGAGCCACCCGCGGTCGATCTGCAGACGGCCGTGGGAGCTCGCGAGATCGAGGGTGACGGTCACGCATCCGTTGTCGGAGCGGCCGACCGCGGCTCCGTCGAGGTCGCGGTAGGTGTACTGCGCGCTGGTTCCGCGGAGCCGGCCGCTGGGCGTGATGCCGGTCTTCTGGAAGTTCTCCACCGCGTGCGTCCCGATGCCGAGGGGTCGTGCGACCGGGCGACGGGTGCGAGGGGTGTGAGGCTCGACGTTCCCGGCCACGCTCGCCTGCAACCGGGCCGCGCGGGCGGCGCCGGCCGCCTCGTCCACGGCGCGGCCCAACCGCTCGGGGTCGCGGAGGTGCTCGGAGCGGCCGCGGAGGGAGACGCCGGTGACGCGGTTGGTCGGGTCGACGGTGACCGTCACCGCGCCCGATGCGTCCCGCCCGCTGGCCGGCCGGTCGCTGGCCCAGAAGCCGGTCCGGTCGGTACGGCGCAACGCCGTGAGGCGAGCGGCGGCGGTGTCGTCGAGTGGCATGTGCCAGCGTTTGCCCCGGCCGGTGAGGCGTCAAACCACGTCAATGGTTAAGGGATTTCCCCACCGTTGAGCGGGTTTGGAGCTTGGTCGGCCGGGGTAGGAGACAGGGTCCGGTCAGACCCCGATCGGGTGCCAGACGGTCTTGATCTCCAGGAAGTCGGTCATCGTGGCGAGGTCCGGGTCCGCGCTCCAGTCGGGCTCCGCCGCCGGTGCGCGACGGACCCGCTTGAGGTTGTCGGCCGCCGCGACCTCGAGCTCCTCGGCGAGGCCGGACTCGCCCGCGATGCCGACCAGGTCGATGGCGTTGACGTCCATGTGCGCCGCCAGCCACGGCGCGATGGTCGGCGCCGATCCGGTGAGGACGTTGACGACGCCGCCCGGCACGTCGGACGTGGCCAGCACCTCGGCGAACGTCACCGCCGGCAGGGGTCGGTCGTACGACGAGACGACGACCACCGTGTTGCCGGTGACCGCCGCCGGGGCAACCACGCTGATCAGGCCGAGCAGCGACGACTCCTGTGGCGCCAGGACGGCGACGACGCCGGTCGGCTCGGGCGTGGAGAGGTTGAAGAACGGGCCGGCGACCGGGTTGGCGTTGCCGACCACCTGGGTGATCTTGTCGGCCCACCCGGCGTACCAGACCAGGCGGTCGATGGACTCGTCGACGACCTTGTCGGCACGTGACGCGGTCAGCCCCTCGGACTGACGCACCGCCGCCACGAACTGGGGTCGGCGGTCCTCCATGATCTCGGCGACGCGGTAGAGGATCTGGGCCCGGTTGTAGGCGGTCCGCGACGACCAGCCCGGGAACGCCTTGCGGGCCGCGACGACCGCGTCGCGGGCGTCCTTGCGCGAGGCCAGTGCGGCGTTGGCCACGAACCGGCCCTTGCTGTCGTTGACGACGTAGGAGTGGCCGGACTCCGAGCGTGGGAAGTCGCCGCCGATGAACAGCTTGTAGGTCTTGCGCACATCCACCCGGCTCATCGGTCGCCGCCCTTCAGGTAGGCGCCGAGGCCCTGCCGGCCGCCCTCGCGGCCGTAGCCGGACTCCTGGTAGCCGCCGAACGGGCTGGTCGGGTCGAACTTGTTGAACGTGTTGGCCCAGACCACGCCGGCCTTCAGCGCGTTCGCCATCTTGAGGATCCGCGACCCCTTGTCGGTCCACACCCCGGCAGAGAGACCGTACGGCGTGTTGTTGGCCTTCTCGACGGCCTCGCTGGGGGTGCGGAAGGTCAGCACGGACAGCACCGGTCCGAAGATCTCCTCGCGGGCGATGCGGTGCGCCTGGGAGACGCCCGTGAACACCGTCGGCGGGAACCAGAAACCGTGGGTCGGCAGCTCGCACGGTGGGGACCAGCGACCCGCGCCCTCGGCCTCCCCGACGTCGGAGAGCTCCTTGATCTTGGCGAGCTGCTCGGCGGAGTTGATCGCCCCGATGTCGGTGTTCTTGTCGAGCGGGTCGCCGACCCGGAGCGTGGACATCCGTCGCTTGAGCCGGCCGAGGAGCTCGTCGGCGACGGACTCCTGCACCAGCAGCCGCGAGCCTGCGCAGCAGACGTGGCCCTGGTTGAAGAAGATGCCGTTGACGATGCCCTCGACCGCCTGGTCGAGAGGGGCGTCGTCGAAGACGACGTTCGCGGCCTTGCCACCGAGCTCGAGCGTGACCTTCTTGTTCGAACCCGCAACGCTCCGGGCGATCGCCTTGCCCACGTCGGTGGATCCGGTGAAGGCGACCTTGTCGACGTCCGGGTGCCCGACCAGCGCCTGTCCGGTGGCGCCGGCGCCGGTGATGATGTTGACCACGCCCGGCGGCAGATCGGCCTGCTGGCAGATCTCCGCGAACAGAAGCGCGGTCAGCGGCGTGGTCTCGGCGGGCTTCAGGACCACGGTGTTGCCGCAGGCCAGGGCCGGGGCGATCTTCCAGGCCAGCATCAGCAGCGGGAAGTTCCACGGGATCACCTGCCCGGCGACGCCGAGCGGGGTGGAGCCGTAGCCGGAGTACTCGAGCTTGTCGGCCCAGCCGGCGTAGTAGAAGAAGTGGGCGGCGGCGATCGGGACGTCGACGTCGCGCGACTCCTTGATCGGCTTGCCGTTGTCGATGGACTCCAGCACGGCGATCTCACGGCCGCGCTCCTGGATGATCCGGGCGATCCGGTAGAGGTACTTGGCCCGCTCGCGACCGGGCATCGTGGACCAGACCCGCGAGTAGGCGCGCCGGGCGGCCTTGACCGCGGCCTCGACGTCGGACTCGTCGGCCTCCGCGACCTCCGCGAGCACCTCCTCGGTGGCGGGGCTGATCGTCTTGAACGACTTGCCGTGCCCGTCGACGAACTCTCCTCCGATGAACAGCCCGTACGACGGCTTGATGTCGACGATGCTGCGGGACTCCGGGGCGGGGGCGTACTCGAATGCGGTCATGATCAGTCCAGCGTGAAGTAGTCGGGACCGGAGTAACGCCCGGTCTTCATCTTGGTGCGCTGCATCAACAGCTCGTTGAGCAGTGTGGAAGCGCCGAAGCGGAACCAGTCGGGGTCGAGCCAGTCCGGGCCGGTGATCTCGTTGACCACCACGAGGTACTTGATGGCGTCCTTGCTGGTGCGGATGCCGCCAGCGGGCTTCACGCCGACCATCTGGCCGGTGGCCTCCCGGAAGTCGCGGACCGCCTCCAGCATCACCAGCGTGACCGGGAGGGTGGCCGCGGGCTGCACCTTCCCCGTGGAGGTCTTGATGAAGTGGGCCCCGGCCATCATCGCCAGCCAGCTGGCCCGGCGTACGTTGTCGTAGGTCTGCAGCTCGCCGGTCTCGAAGATCACCTTGAGGTGTGCGTCTCCACACGCCTCGCGAACGGCGACGATCTCGTCGAAGACCTGCTGGTAGTGACCGGCCAGGAACGCGCCTCGGTCGATCACCATGTCGATCTCGTCGGCTCCGGCCTCGACCGCGTCCTTGGTGTCGGCGAGCTTGATGTCCATCGCTGCGCGGCCGCTCGGGAACGCCGTCGCGACCGCGGCCACGTGGACGCCGCTGTCGCCTAGCACCTGCTTTGCGGTGGCCACCATGTCGGGGTAGACGCACACCGCCGCCGTCGACGGGCAGGTGGGGTCGGCGGGGTCGGGCCGGATCGCCTTCGAGGCCAGCGCGCGCACCTTGCCCGGCGTGTCCTGACCCTCGAGCGTGGTCAGGTCGACCATCCGGATGGCGAGGTCGAGGGCGTACTCCTTGGCCGTGGTCTTGATCGAGCGGGTGCCGAGCGAGGCCGCGCGGGCCTCGGCCCCCACCTGATCGACCCCGGGGAGCCCGTGCAGGAACCGTCGCAGGGAGGACTCGGAACGGGTGACGTCAGAGAAGTCCGACCCGACGCCACCGCCGTGCGGTGGGTCCGTGGTGGCCGTGGTTGACATGATCCTCAGCATAGGGTCGTGACGTCGATAAGCGGCAATGGTCGAGGAGGTCCGGTGGTGGCCGGCCGAAAGCAGACTTTCCGGTCGCCCGGTGGGCTCATCACGGGTTCCCTCACGGTGGCCCTCACGCTCGCCCTGGCGGCGTTCGGAGCGTTCTATCCCGGTGCCGGCTGGGCGGACTGGCTGATCGCCGTCATGGTGCTCATCGCGGTGATGTCGTACGTCGCGCAGATCCGGCCCGCGGTGGTGCTCGGCGAGACGCACCTGGTGCTGCGCAACATGCTGGGGTCGGTGCACGTGCCCTGGCCGGCGGTGGGCGAGGTCGTGGTCCAGCAGATCGTGACCGTCGAGGCCGGCGACCGCGTCTACGACTCTCCCGCGGTCGGGCGTAGCCCGCGCCAGATCAAGCGCGACGCGTCCCTGCCGCTGGACCACCACCCCACCGAGGACTCCTTCGGCCTCTTCGTGGAGTCCCAGATCGTCCACCGGGCGCGGGACGCCCGTGCCCAGGAGGGCATCGCCGAGGGGTCCGCTGAGCAGCACGCCCTCGCCGCCGGCGTACGCGAGACCCGGGCCTGGCCGGAGATCGTGCTGCTGGTGGCCGGGGTCGCGGCGCTGGTGGTGACGATCATCCTCTAGCGCCCGGGCTACAGCCCCATGGCCGCCTTGACGTCGTTGCGCAGCGCGTCCAGCCGGCCGGCGGCCGCGATCCGCGCCGCCCCGACGCCGTCCTCGGGGTCCACGGGGAGCACGACCTCGAGGTAGGCCTTGATCTTCGGCTCGGTCCCGCTGGGTCGGACGATCACCCGCGCCCCGTCGGCCAGCCGGTAGCGCAGGCCGTCGGTGGGCGGGAGGTCGGCACTGCCCTCGGACAGGTCCTCGACCTGCTGCACCGCGAGCCCGCCCAGCTCCGTGGGCGGGGTGTCGCGGAGCCGCTGCATCGCGCCCGCGATCAGCGACAGGTCGTCCACCCGCAACGAGAGCTGGTCGGTGGCGTGCAGGCCGTGCTCGAGCGCTATGTCGTCGAGCAGCTCGGTGAGGGCGCGGCCGTCGGCCTTGGCCTGGGCGGCCAGCTCGCACAGCATCAGCAGGGCGGAGACGCCGTCCTTGTCCCGGACGTGCTCGGGGTCGACGCAGTAGCCCAGGGCCTCCTCGTAGCCGAAGGCCAGGTCCGGCACCCGGCTGATCCACTTGAAGCCGGTGAGGGTCTCGACGTACGCCTGCCCCGCGGCCGCCGCCTGTTTGCCGAGCAGCGAGGACGAGACGATCGATGCGGCGTACGTGCCCTTGCGGCCGGAGCTGAGCAGGTGGTGGGCGAGCAAGGCGCCCACCTCGTCGCCGCGCAGCATCCGCCACCCGTGCAGGCCGGGTACGGCGGCGGCGCATCGATCGGCGTCCGGGTCGTTGGCGACCACCAGGTCCGCGTGGGTCCGGTCTGCAAGCGCCATCGCCAGGTCCATCGCGCCGGGTTCCTCGGGGTTGGGGAAGCTGACCGTGGGGAAGTCCGGGTCCGGTTGCTCCTGCTGCTCGACGACCTGCGGAGCGTCGAAGCCGGCGGTCTCGAGCACCTGGAGCACCGAGGTGCCGCCCACTCCGTGGAGGGGCGTGTAGACGGTGCGCAGGTCGCGCGGCCCGTCGGCGGCCAGGTCGGCCACGGTGTCGAGGTAGCGGTCCACGATGTCCTCGCCGAGCACCGTGCCGGGCGCTCCGCGGGGCACGTCTGCGAGCCTCCCGATCGCCGCGATGTGCCGGGAGATCTCCCCATCGGCGGGCGGCACGATCTGGCTGCCGTCGCCGAGGTAGACCTTGTAGCCGTTGTCCTGGGGTGGGTTGTGGCTCGCCGTCACCATCACGCCGGCGACGCAGCCGAGCTCGCGGATGGCGAAGGCCAGGAGCGGGGTCGGCAGCGGGCGCGGCATCACGTGCGCGGTGAACCCCGCGCCGGTCATCACCTCGGCGGTGTCGCGCGCGAAGACGTCGCTCTTGTGCCGGGCGTCGTAGCCGATGACGACGCCGCCGGACTCACCTTGCTCGCGGAGGTACGAGGCGAGCCCCGCCGCGGCCCGGGTGACGACCACCCGGTTCATCCGGTTCGGGCCGGCGCCCAGCGCGCCGCGCAGTCCGGCCGTCCCGAACTCGAGGGTCCCGATGAACCGGTCGCTCAGGTCGGCGGCGTCGCCGCCCGCCTCGACCTCCTCGATCAAGCCCTCCAGCTCGACCCGGGTCTGCTCGTCCGGGTCTGCTGCCGCCCAGGACCTTGCCCGGTCGAGCAGCACGTCGACATCAGGAGTCATGGAGGCACGGTAGTGCCCCCTTGGCTACTCCTGACCGTCAGGCTTCGGCGGAGCGACACCCTCCTCGGTGACGTACGGCCGGTCGTTCTCGTCGTACTCCTCGTTGTCGGTGAACTTGCCGGCGCCGGAGTCGAAGACGCGTCCGGTGTTGTCGACCTCGGCGTCCTCGGGACGGTTGTCCGGGTCGAGGCGCTCGGTGCGCTCCCGCTCGATCTCCTCGACGGTCTCCTCGGGTACGTCGTCCGCGGTCGGAAGACCGGCGGTGCCGCTCTCCCGTTCCTCGGCCGGCACGCCGTCGCGCTCGATGTCGAAGGTTCCCCGGTCACCGTCGATGCGCTGGTCCGGGTCCCTCTCGATGCCCTGGCTCACGGAATCCTCCCTGGGTCGTGGATGGGCAGCACATCCGGTACCCGGTCACCTGAGACCTAGTCTCAGGGCCATGCGACGACCGTCGGTGGGGTACGAGTTCCGGGGCACCTGGTCGGTCGCCGCCCCGCTCGAGGCGGTCCGCGAGACAGTCGTCGACCTCGAGCACTACCCGGAGTGGTGGCCGCAGATCCGGGCGGTGGCCAAGCTGGGCCCCGACGACGCCCGGGTGCTCTGTCGGTCGGCGTTGCCGTACACCCTCGACCTGGTGCTGCACGCGGTCTCCCGCGAGGGCTCGGTCCTCGAGGTTGACGTGTCCGGCGACCTCGACGGCTCGGTCCGGTGGGAGCTGGCGCAGCAGCCCGGCGGCACCCGGATGGACTTCGAGCAGCAGGTGCTGGTCAGCGGTCCCCTTGCGGTGGCGTCGTACGCCGTCCGCCCGCTGCTCCGCTGGAACCACCACCGGATGATGCTGGGCTGCATCGCGGGGCTCAGGGACCGCCTCTCGGCTCCAGCGCCGGGCGGTAGTACGACTCAGCCGTGAACGGCCCGCCGACGTGCGCGCCGTCGGAGGCGTCGTCGGCCGCCGCGGCGATCCGGTCGGCGAACTCCTCCGCGTCGTCCTCCGGCCGGTAGCCGAGGGCCCGGCCGGGTTCGAGGTCCCACCAGGCACGGGTGTTGTCGGAGATGCCGTAGAGCACCGCGAAGCCGGGCGCCGGCGTGGTGAGGCAGGCCTCGATCATGCGCACGCAGTCGTCGGGGGAGAGCCACGTGGAGAGCTGCCGCACGGACGCCGGCTCGTGCCGGAACGAGCCGATCCGGCAGGCGAGGATGTCCATGCCGTAGCGGTCGTTGTAGAGGCTGAGCAGTCCCTCGGCGGCGACCTTGGCGACCCCGTAGAACGTGTCCGGGCGCGGCCTGGTCTCTGTGGTGAGGAGGTCGGAGCGCGGGGTGCGCCCGACCGCGTGGTTGGACGAGGCGTAGACGAACCGGCGTACGTCGTGCGCCACCGCGGCGTCGAGGAGCGCCGCTGTCGTCACGACGTGCGAGGTCAGGGAGTCGGGCAGCGAGCCCTCGCCCGGGTTGCCCGCGAGGTGGACGATCGCGTCGAGCCGCTCCTCCGCCAGCACCGCCCGGACGGCGTCGGGGTCGGTGCAGTCGACGACGTACCAGGGCCGGTCGTCGCCCTCCGGAGGCGGCACCAGGTCCAGCCCAACCACCTCGTGCCCGCGGTCGGCGAGGCCGACCAGCAGCACTCGTCCGATGCTGCCGGCGGCGCCGGTGACGAGGATCCGCATCCCGGTCACGTGTCGGTGGGGGCGGTCAGCATCCCGACGGACATCGAGATCAGGTTGCGGATGAAGGCCTCGGTGTCGAGCTGGTGCCGGCTCGGGGCGGGGCGGTCGCCGGCCCTGGCCCGGTCAGCGGCTGCGCGCAGGATGAACGTGGTCACGAGCGACATCCTCTCTAGCCGCAATTCGTCGCTCATCGGCGGCATCCGTTCCTCCAGCAGACCGTAGGCGTCATAGCCCCCGGCCCGGGTGAGCGCGGCGACCACGTCGGGGTGCAGAGAGTCCGGGTCGTCCTCGACGAGCTCCGAGAGGATCACCAGGTAGCTCCGGCCCTCCCAGCCCAGGTCACCGAGCTCGACGGCCGGGCGGGCGAAGGCCGCCACCACCGAGGCCAGGTCGTCTTCAGGCAGCTTCCGGGCCACGGCGAGCAGCTCCCGCTCCCGGGCCGCCAGCAGATCGACGTGCTGCTCCAGCACCGCGACGAGCATGCCCTCCCGAGAACCGAAGTGGTAGTGCACCGCACCCCGGTTGCGTTGGCCGGCCTGGCGGGTGATCTCCAGCAGTGACGCGGTGTGCACGCCCTGTTCGGCGAAACCGCGGGTGGCGGCCTCGATCAGGCGGTGCCTGGTCTCCTCGGCGTTGCCGGTCATAGGGGTCCTCAGATTCTGGGCACGATGCGACCTAACAATCCCCCCATGCGCGAGGCCGCGGCCCTCCCGGCCTCAAGGACTTCTTCATGGTTGAGCGGCTGGCCGCTGATGCCGGCTGCCAAGTTGGTGACCAGGCTGATGCCCAGCACCTCCATTCCCGCCTCCCGAGCGGCGATCGCCTCCAGGGTGGTGCTCATCCCGACCAGATGACCGCCGATCGCCCGGACCATCGCGATCTCGGCGGGGGTCTCGTAGTGCGGACCCGGGAACTGCACGTAGACGCCCTCGTCGAGCGTCGGTTCGACCTCTCGACACATCGTCCGCAGCCGGCTGGAGTACAGGTCGGTGAGGTCGATGAACGTCGCCCCCTCGATGGGGGAGCGGCCGGTGAGGTTGATGTGGTCGCTGATCAGCACGGGTGTGCCGGGGCTCCAGGTCTCCTTGAGCCCGCCGCAGCCGTTGGTCAGCACGATCGCCCGGCAACCCGCCGCGGCCGCCGTACGGACCCCGTGGACGACGGCGGCGACGCCCTTGCCCTCGTAGTAGTGGGTGCGGCTCAGGAACACCAGCAGGTTGCGGTCGTCGGCCTTGATCGAGCGAATGCGGCCCGAGTGCCCGGCGACCGCGGCAGCGGAGAACCCCGGCAGGTTGGTGGTCGCGATCTCCGCCGTGGCGCTCCACCCCATTTCCTCGGCCAGCGCGTCGACCGCGGGCAGCCAGCCGGAGCCGAGGACCAGCGCCACGTCGTGACTCTCCACCCCGGTGAGCCGCGCCAGGGCGGCGGCGGCCTCGGTGGCCAGGTCGTACGGCGAGGTGTCGTCGGTCACGCGGGCAGCCTAGTGGCAGACCGGGGTTCACAGGCCGGTGGAACGGCACGGCCGGGCGCGCAGTGCGGCGACGTAGTCGGCGGGGGCGTCCGCCGCCTCGGCGGCGTCGGCGATCACGCCGAGGTAGGACGCCGAGGGAAGACCACCCTCGTAGGCGTCGAGGACATAGGCCCACGTGACGATCTCTCCCCCGAGCGTGGAGACCCGGACCCTGGTCTTGCGGTAGAGCCCGGAGTCGGCGGACTCCCAGCCGTCCAGCAGGGACTCGTCCTCGCTGGTCACGTCGTAGACGGCCACGAAGACCTGCTCGATGGGGTCCTGCACGATCGTGGGGAGGGCACCGTCCCAGCCGTGCTCCTCGCCGCCGAACGTGAGCCGCCAGCCGGTCAGCCAGCCGGTGGTGTGGAGCGGCGAGTGGGGGCACCGTTCGCTCATCCGGGCCGGATCCATATTCGACCCGTAGGCGGCGTACAGCGTCACATCCGAAGGCTATCGGCCGACGACGGTCGCGCAGCGCGACACGTCTAGGCTGGCCTCCGTGACTCACTTCGATGTTCTGGTCCTCGGCGCCGGCCCCGGTGGGTACGTCGCCGCCATCCGCGCCGCACAGCTCGGCAAGTCCGTGGCCGTGGTGGAGGAGAAGTACTGGGGCGGCGTCTGCCTGAACGTCGGGTGCATCCCGTCGAAGGCGCTGCTGCGCAACGCGGAGATCGCGCACATCATCACGAAGGAGAAGGACACCTTCGGGATCACCGGCGACGCGACGATGGACTTCGCCGCCACCCACAAGCGCAGCCGCGGGGTCGCCGACGCCAGTGCCAAGGGCGTCCACTACCTGATGAAGAAGAACAAGATCACCGAGATCGACGGATGGGGCACGCTCACCGGTCCGACCGGGATCGACGTTAAGAGGACTGAGGGCGGGGAGACAGTTGACGTCGGGTCACACACGTTCGACCACCTGATCCTGGCGACCGGCGCGGTGGTCCGGATGCTCCCCGGAATGAGCGTCAGCGACAACGTCGTGACCTACGAGGAGCAGATCCTCACCGACCAGCTGCCGGGCTCGATCATCATCGGTGGGTCCGGTGCCATCGGCGTGGAGTTCGCCTACGTGATGGCGAACTTCGGCGTCGAAGTCACGATCGTGGAGTTCCTGGACCGGATGGTCCCGACCGAGGACAAGGACGTCTCCAAGGAGCTGCTGAAGCAGTACAAGAAGCTCGGCGTGAAGGTGCTGCTCTCCACCAAGGTGGACCAGGTGGAAGACACGGGGAGCGGAGTGAAGGTCACGGTCAGCCCCGCCGACGGCGGCGAGGCCCAGGTGCTCGAGGCCGACAAGATGCTCGCCGCGTTCGGGTTCGCGCCGCGGGTCGAGGGCTTTGCGCTCGACGCGGCTGGTGTGGAGCTCACCGACCGCGGCGCGATCGGCGTCGACGCGCGTGGCCGCACCAACGTCGAGAACGTCTACGCGATCGGCGACTGCACCGGCAAGCTGATGCTGGCCCACACCGCCGAGGCGATGGGCGTCGTGGCCGCGGAGACGATCGCGGGCGCCGAGACCATGGAGATCAACTTCGACATGATCCCGCGGGCGACGTTCTGCCAACCCCAGATCGCCTCCTTCGGCTACTCCGAGGAGCAGGCCAAGGAGAAGGGGTACGACGTGAAGGTGGCCACGTTCCCGTTCTCGGCCAACGGCAAGGCGCGCGGCATGGCCGAGGGCATCGGGTTCGTGAAGATCGTCGCCGACGCCGAGCACAACGAGATCGTCGGCGGGCACATGATCGGCCCCGAGGTGACCGAGCTGCTGCCGGCGCTGACGCTGGCCCAGCAGTGGGACCTCACCGCCGACGAGGTGGCGCGCAACGTCTTCGCCCACCCCACGCTCAGCGAGGCGATGAAGGAAGCGATCGAGGGCATCGCCGGCCACATGATCAACCTCTAGCGCGCATGAGCACCGACAAGGTCGTCATCATCGGCGGAGGCCCTGGCGGCTACGAGGCCGCCCTGGTGGCGGCCCAGCTCGGCGCCGAGGTGACCGTCGTGGACAGCGACGGCATCGGCGGCTCCGCGGTGCTCACCGACTGCGTGCCCAGCAAGACCCTGATCGCCACCGCCGAGCTGATGACCGACATGGCCGATGCGGCCGAGCTCGGCGTGGCGTTCCACGACGCCGAGGGGGACGCCGCGACCGGCCTCCGGGTCGACCTGGCGCGCGTCAACGCCCGCGTCAAGGCGCTCGCCGCCGACCAGTCGGGCGACATCAGCCGCCGGCTGGAGAAGGAAGGGGTGCGGGTCGTCCGTGGTCGCGGCCGCCTCGACGGCGCGGGCAGGGTGGTCGTCGACGACGACACGTCGTACCCCGCCGATGCGGTGCTGGTCGCCACCGGCGCCGCACCGCGCACGCTGCCCACGGCGGTGCCGGACGGAGAGCGGATCCTCACCTGGGAGCAGGTCTACGACCTGACCGAGGTGCCGTCCGAGCTGATCGTCGTCGGCTCCGGCGTGACCGGCGCCGAGTTCGCCAGCGCCTACCTGGCGCTCGGCATCCCGGTCACGCTGGTCTCCTCGCGCGAGCGGGTGCTGCCGGGCGAGGACGCCGACGCGGCGACCGTCCTGGAGGAAGTGCTCACGCGTCGCGGGATGACCGTGCTGGAGCGCTCGCGGATGGAGTCGGTGTCGCGGGACGGCGACGTCGTCACGGTGACGCTGACCGACGGGCGCACGGTCCAGGGGTCGCACTGCATCCTGGCGCTCGGCTCGGTGCCGAACACCGTCGGCCTCGGCCTCGAGGAGGCGGGCGTGGTGCTCAAGGACGGCGGCTTCGTCAACGTCGACCGGGTCTCCCGCACCTCCGCGCGCGGCGTGTACGCCGCCGGCGACTGCACGGGGGTGCTGATGCTGGCCTCGGTCGCGGCGATGCAGGGCCGGATCGCGATGTGGCACTTCCTGGGCGACGCGGTGAAGCCCCTCGACCAGAAGCTGGTCTCCTCCAACGTGTTCACCGCCCCGGAGATCGCGACGGTCGGCTGGTCCCAGCAGGCCGTCGACGCGGGGGAGATCCAGGCCGAGGTCGTGACCCTGCCGCTGTCAGGCAACCCGCGGGCGAAGATGCAAGGCGTCCGGGACGGCTTCGTGAAGCTCTTCTGCCGAGCCGGCACCGGGGTCGTCGTCGGTGGCGTCGTCGTCGCGCCACGCGCCAGTGAACTGATCCACCCGGTGTCGATCGCAGTGGCCGAGTCGCTGACCGCCGACCAGCTCGCCCAGGCGTTCACGGTCTACCCGTCGATGAGCGGCTCCGTGGCCGAGGCCGCCCGACGTCTGCACCGGGTCTGACCTGCGGTTATCCGACCGTTCATAACGGTCGGATAACGATGGCTCGCCGCCCTTTCCACCGGGCCAGGAAAGTTGTCGTATTCGCTTGCGCGTATGTCACGCGCAGGACCCATCCGGGGTCTCGTTGTAACAAAGGATGCTCGGAGGCAACTGAATGCAACGGAAGAAACTGGCCGCTCTGGCGACCGCAACACTGGCGGCGGCGGCCATGACGCTGCCGCTCACCGCACCGCAGGTGAACGCAGCACCCGCGTCGGCCAAGGCCCCCGCGGCAGCGGCGCCGGACAAGGACCACGACCACGGGACCGGGGACAACCTGCTCCAGCCGTGGCAGAGGAAGTACGAAGCAATCCGCAAGGCCGGGGTCGAGAAGCGGCTCCGTGCGGGCAGTGGCGCCAAGGTCCAGAAGGTCGCCAAGGGCCAGTTCGCGCAGACCGCGGCGGTCGGCAACGACAAGGTCTTCGTGATCCTCGCCGAGTTCGGTGACACCCGCCACTCGGCGTTCTGCGACAGCACCGAGGAGGGCTCGTGCGCGATTCCCTCCGACGGCAGCCCCCTGACGTACGACGGTCCCGTGCACAACGCGATTCCGGAGCCCGACCGGAGCAAGGACAACTCCACTCTCTGGAAGCCGAACTACAGCAAGGCTCACTACGAGAACATGTACTTCAACCGCCTGGACAAGTTCTTCAAGGACCAGTCCAGCGGCAAGTACCGGATCAACGGCGACGTCACCGAGTGGGTGAAGGTGCCGTTCAACGAGGCGCGCTACGGCCGCGATGGCGCCTGCGGCAGCAACGTCTGCAACAACACCTGGTTCCTGCTGCGTGACGGCCTGGCCCAGTGGACGCAGGACCGGCTCGACGACGGCATGAGCATGCCCGACATCCAGGCGTACCTGAAGACGTTCGACAAGCAGGACCGCTACGACTTCGACGACGACGGCAACTTCAAGGAGCCGGACGGCTACATCGACCACATGCAGATCGTGCACGCTGGTGGCGACCAGGCCGACGGCGATCCCAATCAGGGCACGGACGCGATCTGGTCGCACCGCTGGTACGCGCAGATCAACCCGCGCTTCACGTCCGGCCCGGCCGGCGGCGCCCAGCTCGGCGGCATCGAGATCGGTGAGGGCGGCGTGTCCGACCCCAGCGGTGCCAACGTGCAGATCCCGGACAACCCGACCGGCGTGTGGATCGGTGACTACACCATCCAGCCCGAGAACGGCGGACTCAGCGTCTTCGCGCACGAGTACACCCACGACCTCGGCCTGCCCGACCTCTACGACACCTCCGGCAACACCGGTGGCGCCGAGAACAGCGTGCGCTGGTGGTCGCTGATGAGCCAGTCGCGGGGTACCCTCCCGAGCGACGCGGGGATCGGCGACCGGCCGATGCCCCTCGGCGCCTGGGACAAGTACCAGCTCGGCTGGCTGGACGCCGCCGTCGTCAAGCCCGGCAAGTCGAAGACGGTCAAGCTGCGGCCCGGCCAGGAGAAGGGCACCAACCCGAACGGCATCGTCGTACGCCTGCCGGACAAGAAGATCCGGCAGAACCTCGGCGCTCCGTGTGGCGCGGAGTGCGGCGACCGCTACTTCTACAGCGACAAGGGCAACGACCTCGACAACAACATGAAGCGTCCCGTCGACGGTGGTGGCGAGCTCACCGCCAAGGTGAAGTACGAGATCGAGGACGGGTGGGACTACGCCTTCCTCGAGGCCTCGAGCGACAATGGCGCCTCCTGGCAGCAGATCGACACGTCGGAGAACTACGACGGCGACGACCAGAGCGGCTACGACCCCAACGACGTCGGCATCTCCGGCAACACCGAGGGTGAGTGGGTCGACCTGACCGCGACGGTGCCTGACGGCACCAACGAGATCCGGTGGCGCTACATCACCGATGGTGCGTTCGTCCTCGACGGGTTCCAGCTCGACAACATCACCCTGGACGGTGAAGACATCGGCGACGCCGAGACCCAGGACGAGGGGTGGATCTACCGGAACTTCATGAACACCGGCGGCAACGACCTGGTGTCGTACACGAACGCGTACTTCGTGGACAACCGGTCGGTGCACCAGGGGTTGGACAAGCCGCTGAGCCACCTGTACAACTTCGGGTTCCCGAACCCGAACCGGGTCGAGTTCTTCGAGTACAACAAGGGTGCGCTCATCTCCTACTGGGACGCGTCGTACACCGACAACAACGTCGGTGAACACCCGGGCCACGGCGAGATCCTCCCGGTCGATGCCAACCAGGGCTTCGTGCACACGCCCGACGGAGCACTCATGCGGCCTGGGTTCGCCAGCTACGACGCGGCGTTCTCCGACAAGTCGAGCAAGAAGCAGACGCTGCGCTTCCTGGGGCAGAAGTACACGCTGCCCGCGCGGAAGGCGGTGCGGCTGTTCGACGACTCTCGTCGCTACTGGGCCGACAGTGACCAGCACGGTGCGGGCGAGCACCCCGGTCACTACCAGCCCGGCTGGTTCAGCGTCGACGTGCCGCGGACCGGAACCACGATCCGCGTCATCAAGACCACCAAGAAGGGGGTCATGTGGATCAAGGTGAACTGATCCGAAACTGAGTATTCGGGCCCCGTCGACGCGTACCGTCGGCGGGGCCCGACTCATTCGCTCCCTCGGAGACCTCAGCATGCGCCTGCACCGTTCCTCCCTTGTCCTCGCCTCGGTGGCCGCCGTCGCGGCGACGCTCGTGGCCGCGGGACCGTCGTACGCCGTCGACTCGTGGTCGGTGCCGGGGCACGCGTCGATCACGATCCGCGGGCACGGCTACGGCCACGGGCATGGCATGTCGCAGTACGGCGCCGAGGGCGCCGCCCGGGAGGGTCTCAACCAGCGCCAGATCGTGGCGTTCTACTACCCGGGCACCCGTGCGGGCACCATCGGCGGCAATGTGTCCGTGCTGATCTCCGGCGACACCACCGACGACCTGGTGGTGGTCGCGCGGCCCGGCCTGACCGTGCGCGACAGTGCCGGCGGTGCGAAGCTCGCCCTGCCCGACAGGGGCGCGTCGCAGTGGCGGGTGGCCGTGGCTCCTTCCGGCGTGAACCGGGTGTCGTACAAGGGTGCTGCCGGCTGGCGCACCTGGCGCAACCTGAAGGGCTGGGGTGAGTTCGAGGCCGGCGGCGCTCCGGTGACGCTGGTGACCCCGGCGGGACGCGTGGCCTATCGCGGCAAGCTGCGCGCCGTACCCGTCGCGTCGGGCTCGAGACGTCGGGACACGGTGAACGTGACCACCCTGGAGAATTACGTCAAGGGCGTGGTCCCGCGCGAGATCCCGGCGACCTGGAGCCCCGCCGCTGTCCAGGCGCAGGCGGTGGCCGCGCGGACCTACGCGGCCTACGAGCGGGCGCACCCGCTCACGTCCCGCTACCAGATCTGCGACACCACCTCGTGCCAGGTGTACGGCGGCAAGTCCTCCGAACACCCCGCCTCCAACCGCGCGGTCAACGCCACCCGCCGCCAGATCCGCACCTACAAGGGCGACCCGGCCTTCACGCAGTTCTCGTCGTCGAGCGGCGGCTGGATGTCGGCGGGGTCGGTGCCGTACCTGGTGGCCAAGCCGGACCCCTACGACGGGTGGTCGGGCAACCCCAACCACACCTGGTCGACCAAGGTCACCGACACCCGGATCGAGAACGCGTTCCCTCGGCTCGGCAACCTCCGCCGCATCGTCGTCGTACGTCGCGACGGCAACGGCCAGTGGAACGGTCGGGTCAAGTCGATCCGCCTGGTCGGGAGTGACGTCACGCTCACCATCTCCGGCGACACCTTCCGCTTCATGCTGGGGCTGAGATCGGAGTGGGTCACCTTCGCGGTGAGGAAGCGCTGACGTCGAGACCGGGCACTGGTGGTCTCGACGACGCCCGTCGCTCGTTCCTCGCTCCGACCTGCTCGACCACCGGAGCCGGCCGTTGGTCGAGCAGCGAGCGCCAGCGAGCGTCGTCGAGACCGGTCACTGGTGGTCTCGACGACGCCCGTCGCTCGTTCCTCGCTCCGGGCTGCTCGACCACCGGAGCCGGCCGTTGGTCGAGCAGCGAGCGCCAGCGAGCGTCGTCGAGACCGGGCACTGGTGGTCTCGACGACGCCCGTCGCTCGTTCCTCGCTCCGGGCTGCTCGACCACCGGAGCCGGCCGTTGGTCGAGCAGCGAGCGCCAGCGAGCGTCGTCGAGACCGGGCACTGGTGGTCTCGACGACGCCCGTCGCTCGTACCTCGCTCCGGGCTGCTCGACCACCGGAGCCGGCCGTTGGTCGAGCAGCGAGCGCCAGCGAGCGTCGTCGAGACCGGGCACTGGTGGTCTCGACGACGCCCGTCGCTCGTACCTCGCTCCGGGCTGCTCGACCACCGGAGCCGGCCGTTGGTCGAGCAGCGAGCGCCAGCTGTTCTGATTCGGGAGGTTGGTGACGTTGGTCGGCGTGGCTGAGTAGGCAGAGGGCCTTCCTCTAGTTCGGTGTGAAGCGACTAGACACCACGCCGAAGAGAAAGGCCCTCTGATGAGCCACCGTAACGCTCCGCTGACCCCGGAAGGGCGGCGCCGGTTGTGTGACCGTGTCGATGCCCGTCGGCCGATCAGTCATGTTGCCGACGAGGCCGGGATCCACCGGCAGACTCTGGGCAAGTGGTACGCCCGCTGGGTCCAGGAGGGCGAGGCAGGTCTGCAGGACCGCTCCAGTCGACCGCACCACTCGCCGAACCAGACACCGGTCCGGGTCGAGTCCCGGGTCTGTCAGCTGCGTCGGGAGCTGAAGGTCGGGCCGGTGCAACTGTGCGGCCGGCTGGCCGAGGAAGGTCTTACCGTGCCGGCCTCCACGATCTACCGGATCCTGGTCCGGCACGGGATCTCCCGGCTACGCGACCTCGACGTCACCGGTGAGGACCTGCGCGAGCCGGTGCGGCGCTATGAGTACGACCAGCCCGGCGACCTGGTGCATGTCGATGTCAAGAAGCTCGGCCGGATCCCGGTCGGTGGCGGGCACCGGGTACACGCCCGCGGCTCGGCCGCACACCGGGCCGGCGAACGAGCCCGGCACGCCAACTACCGAGCCCGGAAGAAGACCGGTGGCCGGGTCGGCTACGTGTACCTGCACACCGCGATCGATGACCACTCCCGGCTGGCCTACACCGAGGAACTCCTCGACGAGAAGGGCCCCACCGCCGCCGCGTTCTGGGCCCGCGCGGTCAGGTTCTTCCGCCGCCACGGGATCCGCAGGATCCGGCGGGTGCTCACCGACAACGGAGCCTGTTACCGGTCCCTGGTCTTCAACACCGCGGTGACCAAGACCCGGACCCGCCACCTCTACACCCGTCCCTACCGGCCCCAGACCAACGGCAAGGTCGAGCGCTACCACCGCACCCTGGCCCGCGAATGGGCCTACCAACGCCCCTGGCACAGCAACGACGAACGCACCGCCGCCCTTACCGGCTTCCTCGACCGCTACAACTACATTCGACCCCACACCGCACTAGCCGGACGACCACCAGTCACCCGCACCCCGATCGGTGTCACCAACCTCACGGCATAGAACAGCCAGCGAGCGTCGTCGAGACCGGGCACTGGTGGTCTCGACGACGCCCGTCGCTCGTTCCTCGCTCCGGGCTGCTCGACCACCGGAGCCGGCCGTTGGTCGAGCAGCGAGCGCCAGCGAGCGTCGTCGAGACCGGGCACTGGTGGTCTCGACGACGCCCGTCGCTCGTTCCTCGCTCCGGGCTGCTCGACCACCGGAGCCGGCCGTTGGTCGAGCAGCGAGCGCCAGCGAGCGTCGTCGAGACCCCGCAAGGGAGAATCCGTCTCAACCACGGGCGAGATGCGTCCAACAGTGTCGGCGCCCGGCGCTGGAATCGTGCTGGACGGACCGAGCAGCCGATTTCCGGAGATCGCCTGCTGATCCTGCATTCACCTGGTAGAACTCAGACAGGGAGCGTGGGACCACTCGGGGAGGGGTTTGGCGGTGCGGGGAGACGTCGAGATCTGCCATCAGCATGGCGCCTGGCGCGTCGGCATCGAGGGGGAGAACCTTCTCGCGGACGGCTATCCCACCCTCGAGGAAGCGCTCGAGGTCGCTTGGGGCATGGCCGCGCGACTCGACGTCGCGCTCCACGTCGGGAAGGACCCGGCCTCGGCGCCCGGAGTCGCGACGGCTACTCGTCCCCTGTCAGGTTGAAGGCGCGTAGTCGCCGTCCGGTGAGCCACGTGCCCACGCCGATCACTGTCAGCGTGGCCACGACGGCGTAGACCGTGCTGAGCGTCACCAGCTCGACGTCGGCGAGCGGTTCGACGAGGGCGGACGCCCATCGGGTGATGCTCAACCAGCGGACCCCGGCGAGAAGACCGCCGAGCAGTCCCTCCCAGATCAGCAGGTAGATCAGGCCGATGACCACGGCGTGACGGGTCATCACCGACAGCAGCGCGAAGAGCGCGCAGTACGCCGCGCCTCCGGCCAGGCAGCCGACCGCGAACCCCACGGCGAGGGCGGGTTCGGCGGGGAGCAGGACCAAGCCGGCGAGCACCATCGGGACGACCGCGAAGACGAAGGTGCAGGACACTGCGACGACGAGCTTGCTGATCACGATCGTGTGGCGTGAGATCGGCTTCGCCAACAGGTAGGAGATCGATCCGTCGTCGATCTCCGGCGCGAGCAGGGCCGTGGTGGCCAGCAGCGCGACGAGCGGCCCGATCACGACGAGGCCGAGCCCCTCCAAGGTGTCGCTGGCCGCGTCCGGATCGGCGCCGACCAGGCCGCGAACCAGGGCCGCGAGCCCGATGAACACCACCGGCAGCGCGACCAGCAGCAGCCCGCGGCGCCTGCCGAAGATGCTCCGGATCCCGAGCCGGACGATCGTGGGCGAGATCATGACGACACCAGGTAGGCGAAGACGCTCTCCAGCGACTCGTCGGTGGGGCTGACCTCGTGCAGCCGGATGCCGTGCTCCTGAGCGAGCCGGGGGAGGACCTCGGTGAACCGGCCGAAGTCCGCCGCCTCGACCTCGATCCCGCCCTCTGACCGGAGCAGCACGCCCCGGACGGACACGTCGGCGAGCAGCGCCGAGGCGAGGGCGCGGTTGTCGGAGGTGCGCAGCACGAACCGGTTGGGCCGGTCGGTCATCAGCCGTCGGATCGCCCCGAAGTCGCCGGACGCCGCGTGCCGCCCGGCCACCACGACCTCGATCCGTCGCGCGACCTGCTCGACCTCCTCCAGGATGTGCGAGCTGAACAGCACGGTGCGCCCCTCGCCACCCATCCGGCGGAGCAGCTCCATCAGGTGCATCCGCTGGCGCGGGTCCATCCCGTTGAACGGCTCGTCCAGCAGCAGCACCGCCGGGTCGTGCACGAGGGAGGACGCCATCTTGATCCGCTGCCGCATGCCCTTGGAGTACGTCGAGATCAGGCGATCCTGGGCGTCGGTCATCTCCACCAACCCGATCGACCACTCCGCCACGGCGCCCGGCGCCGCCAGCCCGTGCAGCTCCGCATTGGCGACCACGAACTGCCGTCCGGTGAGGTAGTCGAACAGCGCCTCCCGCTCCGGGACCAGCCCGATCTTCCGGTACACCGACTCGTTGCGCCACAGCGGCTCGCCGTCCAGCGTGACCGTTCCCGTCGAGGGTTTCAGGAAGCCGGACATCAGCGCGATCAGCGTCGACTTTCCGGCGCCGTTGGGGCCGAGCAGCCCGGTCACACCCGGATCGATCGTCATCGAGACGTCGTTGACGGCGACGACGTTTCGGTACCACCGGGACACGTGCTCCAGCTGCAGGGTGCTCATCCGGGGTCCCCGCGGCGTTGTTCGACGGAGGAACGAAGCGGGGGAGGCGAAGAACGTCGTGGGATGGTCATGCCGTCACCCGCCGGTAACGGACCAGCATCGCGATGCCCGCCCCGACGATGAACAGCACCGTCGCGATCAGGTAGATGACACCCATCGCATCGCTGCTGGGCGGGGTCACCGTGGCCGCCGGGGAGTCGAACAGGAACACCTGCACGCCGTTGACCAGGGTGTACGGCGAGAAGATCCCGGCGATCTCTCCGACGGTGTCGTTGCCCACCTCCTCGGCGATGCCCTGGACGGTCGACACCACGGTGTAACTGATCACCAGCACGATGATCACCGCGGCCACGGCCAGCCCACGGCGGACCGTCAGTGCCGAGATGAGCGCGGCCAGCCCGGCGAGGCACGCCGCCAGCAGCAACGCTCCGAACAGGGCGGCGAGGAAGCGACCGGTCTCGCGCCCGAGCGGCAGGTCGGCGAGCACGCCGCCGACGTACAGCAGCAGCAGGGGAGCGCCGACCAGCACGAACGTCGCCACGGTGAGCGACGCGAGCCGCACCAGCACGTACGTCCTGCGCCGGAGGGGCCGGGCGAGGTAGAGCGAGATCGTGCCGAACCGGAGGTCACGAGAGATCAGGGCGGGGGCCTGGGAGGCGACGAAGACCGAGATCAGCAGCTGCGTGGTGATCGGGTAGGTGGAGTACGCCACCAACTGCTCGTCGAGGTCGAGGATCGTGCGGGCCTGCACCAGTACGCCGACCAGGATGAGCGCGGGGAGCAGCATCAGGCCGAGGAGGAGCATCGGCAGCACCTTCGACCGGGCGGACCGCCCAAGACCGTAGGTGTGCCGCAGTCCGGTGACATAGAGCGACCACGCGATGGCGCCCTCGTCGAGCCGTGGTCCGGTGTAGGGCCGGTAGCCGAGGTCGTGGATGACCGCGGACGAGCCGGTCGATCCAGCCGCGTCAGACGGGTGGGACACTCCCCGCACCTCCCTCTCGGAAGACGTCCTCGATGCGATGGTGCCGCTCCTGCATCCGGACCAGCCCGAGGCCGAGCTCGACGGCGAGGTCGCGGACCACGTCGGGGGTTGC
>CAVSMX010000021.1:0-162268 GCA_963729095.1 uncultured Actinomycetota bacterium
CAGAGCTGAACCCGACGGCGGGGCAGCGGGAGGTGGTGCGACGTCCGCGAATGCGGCCGCGGGCCGGTTCGGCACCGTGGCGGTGGCGGAGGCCGCGGAGCCTTCGCCACCGACCCGAGGAGTACCGATGTCGACCAGGTCCACGGCCGTTCACCGCACCACGCTGCACGGGCGCAAGCCCTTCCCGTTCCACGGAGCCGGGCCGGCCGAGACGGTCCGCCCGGCACGCCTACACGTTCGGCCCAGCCGCCGCTCCGGACCTGTACCTGCACAATCGACAGAACGACGCCCCGATCCGGGGCGTTTTCCTGTCGATCGATAGGCCTCAATCTGTCGAAGCCTCCTGGCGGTGGCGGAGGTGTGTTGGTTCAGGACATCTGCAAGGCATGTCTCACGACATGTGCAAGGCCGGGTGCCTGATGCTCGCTCGTGTCGAGAGCGAGGCTGGTCATCACAGCCATCACCAAGCAGGGCCTGACCCAGGCCGAGGCCGCCCGCACTTACGGTCTGTCCGAAGCCACCGTCAGCAGACTCATGGCCCGCTACCGAGACCAAGGCCAGGCGGCGTTCGAACCTCGGTCCCGACGACCCGAAGACCCCACGGCGCGACCCCACAGCCGACCGTCGACCTGGTCCTGCGGCTACGCAGACAACTCACCGACGCCGGCCTGGACGCCGGCGCGGACACCATCTGCTGGCACCTGACCCACCGGCACCGGGTCGCGATCTCGCGGGCCACGATCAACAGGATCCTGGCCCGCAACTCGCTGTCGTCCCGGACCCCTACAAGCGCCCCACGTCCTCCTACACCCGGTTCGAGGCCGACCAGCCCAACGAAACCTGGCAGTCCGACTTCACCCACTACCGGCTCGCCACCGGCGCCGAGGTGAGGAGATCATCACCTGGCTCGACGACCACTCCCGCTACGCCCTGCACCTCAGCGCCCACCGCCGGGTCACCGCCGCGATCGTGCACGCCACCTTCACCGAAACCGCAGGCCAGCACGGGTATCCGGCGTCCACGCTGACCGACAACGGGATGGTCTACACCGTCCGGCACGCCGGCCACGGACGCCGCGGTGGCCGGACCATGCTCGAGGTCGAACTCCGCGACAGAGGGATCACCCAGAAGAACTCCCGACCCAACCACCCCACCACCTGCGGGAAAGTCGAACGCTTCCAGCAGACCATGAAGAAGTGGCTGCGCGCCCAACCCCAGCCGGCCACTCTCGCCCAACTACAGACCCTGCTGGACCAGTGGGCCGTCGAGTACAACACCGCTCGACCACACCGCTCGCTGCCGCGCCGGGCCACCCCCACGACCGCCTACACCGCCCGCCCAAGGCCGCCCCCGGCAGCATCGACCGCAGCCACGACACCCACGACCGGGTCCGCACCGACATCGTCGACAAGTCCGGCACCGTCACCCTGCGCGTCGCCGGCCGACTACGCCACATCGGCATCGGACGACCCCACGCCGGAACCCACGTCCTCCTGCTCGTCCACGACCTCGACGTCCGCGTCGTCCACGCCGCCACCGGAGAACTCCTCACCGAGCTGACCATCAACCCCAGCAAGGACTACCAACCCCAGAACCCACAAAACCAAACAGCTGAACCCCCCATCGAGGGTTCAGCTGTCGCCGATGTCCTGAGACATCACACTGGCGGTGGCGGAGGGATTTGAACCCTCGGTGGGCTTGCACCCACAAACGCTTTCGAGGCGTTCTCCTTAGGCCGCTCGGACACGCCACCGCCGCGAAGGCTACCGGAGCCGGTCAGAGCCGGTGAAATCCTGCGGGAGCGCTGTCGGCACGTGTGCGTAGGCTCCGGTCATGACCTTGACCCCAGGCATGATCACCACAGACTCCGGTGACCCGGAGCCGCTCGCCACCTGGTGGGCCGAGCAGACCGGCGCCTCGATCGCGCAGAACCACGGCGGCGAGTTCATCGTCGTGGCGGGCGGCTCGCTTCAGCTGCTGCTGGCCTTCCAGAAGGTGCCCGACGCGACCCCGGGCAAGAACCGGATCCACGTCGACTACACCGCTTCCGACCTCGACGGCGAGGTCGACCGCCTGGTCGCGGCCGGCGCGAGCCTGGTCGGTCGCCGAGGTGACGAGAACTTCCGCTGGGTCACGCTCGCGGATCCGCAGGGCAACCAGTTCTGCGTTGCTGCGCAGGGCGAGGCTGCAGAGTCCTACGACACTGCGTGAGGGGCGCGCCAGTCGGCGCGGCGGCCCATCATGCCGAGCAGGCGGGTGAGCGCCGGCGCGTCCTCCGGCACCTCGACGACGGTGCCGAAGGCGTCCCCGCGCTGGTTCGCGGTCTCCGGTGTCGAGAACGGCCGGGCGAAGTCGATGCACGTCTCCACTGAGGCCGGGTCCGCGGCGTACGTCTGACCGGTGGCAGCGGCCAGGTCCCAGCCGTGCACGACCACCTCGTTGAGCGCGACCGCGGCCGCCTCGGCGCCGGGCAGCTCCACCGGCCCGGCCATCGTGGTGCCCTCGTAGGCGGCCGGGTTGCGCCAGGACTCGGTCAGTACCTCGAGGTCGCGGGCGATCAGCAGCCGCCAGCCGGTCTCGAGCTGGGACGCGTCGCCGGTGCCACCCTGCTCCGCTCCCGGCACCGGCTCCTTGTGGGCGGCGCCGGTGAACGCGAGCGTCAGCCCGCCGATGTGCTGCAAGAGATCGCGCACCGTGTAGTCGCGGCACGGGGTCGGGTCGTCGAGTTGGTCGTCGCGGGTGCCCAGCACCAGGCGGCGCATGGTCGCCGTGGCGGGGCCGTGGTCGATGAGCTCCATGCAGGGTCAGACCCGCTCCGACCCCTCAATTCATCGGTGCGACCTGGCCGGGGGACGTCGCAGGGCGCCCCGGCTCGGGTTCGTCGCGCCGCTCGAGTCGTCGTACGTCGGGCGCGGCGAGAGCCAGGGCGACGCTGCCCACGATCACTGCGGCGATCACGCCGAGCCAGGTGTGGAGGCCGACGGCGGTGGCGACCGGACCGGTCAGGGCGAGTCCGATCGGGCGGGCGATGAACGACCCGATCTGGTCGAACGAGTAGACCCGGGCCAGCTTGTCGGGTGCGACGTTCTGCTGGATCGAGAGGTCCCAGCCGACGCTGAAGATCTCCAGGCCGAAGCCGTGCAGGAAGGCGCCCAGCAGCACCACGGTGAGCGAGTCGGACCAGGCCATCGCGGCCGGGAAGGCGGCGGTCAGGCCGAGCAGCCAGGTGCCGACCAGGAGCGGGCGTCGCGGGCGCCAGCGCAGCGTGACCAGCCCGCCGATCACGAAGCCGGCCATCATCATCGACAACGACCAGCCCCAGGCCGCGCGCCCGAGCTCCTCGCCGACCACGATCGGCCCGAGCACCCCTTGGGCACCGCCGTAGAACAGGTGGTAGAGCAGCGCCTGCAGGATCAGCAGCCACAGCCAGGTGTGCCGGAGAACCTCACGGAAGCCGGCCCCGACATCGGCGAGCATGCCGTCGCTCTCCGGCGCCGGCAGCGCCGGAACCCGGATCCCGGAGAAGGCCACCGCGGCCACCGCGAAGGTGCCGGCATCGAGGGCCAGCGCCCAGCCACTGCCGGAGCCGACCACGACCAACCCGGCCAGGCCGGCCCCGCACATCCACGCGGCGTTCTGGCCGAGCCGCCGCCAGCTGATCGCCTGCTGCAACAGCTCCGGCGGCACCGTTTGCTGGGTGATCGCCGACGAGCTCGGGTTGCCCAGTGCTCCCAGGGCACCGATCAGCATCCCGGTGGCCGCCAGGAACGGCAGGCTCGACCACCCGCCGATCAGGGCCAGCGCCGCCACTCCTTGCACCACCGCGGCCGCGGCGCTGCAGCCCTGCATCATCACCCGCCGGGAGACCCGGTCCCCGAGCACCCCACCGAACAGCACCGCTGCGACATCGGCGAGCGCGTACAGACCCACCACCAGGCCCAGGTCGGTGGCATCGCCGCCCAGGTCCAGCACCGCGAAGGCCAGCGCGACCGGAGCGATGCCGTTGCCGAGGTAGTTGACCGTGTGCCCGACCAGCAACGCGCGGTAGGCCGGGTGCCGGAACACGTGGTCGGCGGTCCGAGAGGTCGTCATACAGAGATATTAATTCGCTAGCGAACTATTCGTCAACGAAATAGTCGTTGGTAGGCTGGCCCCGTGCCGAAGGACCATGCCGACCTCCACGTCGAGCGGTGGCGGGACCACTGGATCGACATCACGTTCGACGACGAGGTCGAGGCGATGACGGTGCGGATCGCCACGCTGGACCGCTTCTTCACGCGGGCCAAGCAGGCGGCACTGATCGACGTCGGCCTGCAGGACTTCGAGTACGACACCCTGCACCGGCTGATGATCCGAGACACCCCGGGCCGCGCCTCCCCAGGCGACCTGGCCCGCGACCTCGAGGTCTCCGGTGCGGGCATCACCGGCCGCCTCGACGGGCTCGAACGCCGCGGCTTCCTCAAGCGCACCCCCGCCGCCGACGACCGCCGCCGGGTCGACGTCGAGGTGACCAAGGAGGGCGCTGCGATCTGGCGCCGCGCGATGGCGCTGCGCGGGAGTGCCGAGGACGACCTCGCCACTGCACTCACCCGCAAGGAGCTCGCGACCCTCAATCGGCTGATGAAGAAGCTGGCCCTGCACGTCGAGAGCACGAAGGACTAGCGCGGTGGGTCAGGTTCCGATCGGCGTCCAGCGCACTCGTGCATGGGCGGGCGGTCTCGTCAATGCCCGGCGGGTTCCGATGCATCGGCCTCCGCCGCCTTGGCCGCGTCACGCGCCTCGCCCTGATCGGCGAGAAGGGAGTCGATCACAATGAGGCCGCCTCCGAGCACGACCGCAGCGATCGGGCCAGGCAGCCTTGTTCGACGCACAGCGGTCGTGGCCGCCAGCATCACGGTCGACCACGACGCCACCGAGGTCGCGAAGGGCACCGTGGCGCGCTTCCACGGCTCATCCGCATCAGGGATGATCGTGAAGATCTGGAGTCCTGGCCTGTTCAGGAACCAGCCCCCTGCGAACCCCGCGAGCAAGATGGGCGAACGCATGGACGGGTCCGGTGCCAGGCAGGCCAGGCCAACACCGGCTCCCCGGATCACCGCTCCAGGTCGCACCTTCATCGCCGCACCTCCGCGTCGATCGTCTCGTGCCAAGCCGCTCCGGGGCAATGACCATCCGCTCATCGGCGTGAGCGGAGCTCGACCACCGGACACGGCGCTCGCTGCTCGACCACCGGCAAGACCGGCGTCAGGCCTCCCGGTGGGTGCGGAAGAAGTCGTCGAGGAGGGCGGTGGAGTCTTGCGCGAGGACGCCGGGGACCACTTCGGGGCGGTGGTTGAGGCGGCGGTCGCGGACGACGTCCCAGAGGCTGCCGACGGCGCCGGCCTTGTCGTCGTACGCACCGAAGACCAGGCGCTCGATCCGGGCCAGGACCGCGGCGCCGGCGCACATCGTGCACGGCTCGAGGGTGACCACCAGGGTGCAGCCGGTGAGCCGCCACTCGCCGCGGGCGGCGGCGGCCGCGCGAAGCGCGACGACCTCGGCGTGGCCGGTGGGGTCGGCGTCGGCCTCGCGGACGTTGCGGCCGCGGGCGATCACGTCGCCTGCGGGGTCGACGACCACCGCGCCGATCGGTACGTCGCCCGTGGACAGGGCCGCACGCGCCTCGTCGAGAGCGGCGAGCATCGGCTCCCGCCAGGTCACGTCGGCCAACGTCAGGCGGAGGTCAGGCCGACGGCGTCGTCGAACTGGCTGCCGAAGCCGAGCCGGCGGGCCACCTCGGACAGCGCCTCGTCGGGGTAGAGGTCGAGGTCGTCGAGCAGCACGCCCATGTCCATGGCGTTCATGCCGAGATCCGAGAGCAGGTCGAGGTCGCCCGCCGGCACCTGCTCGTCGTCGTCCTCCCACGGCGGCAGGCCGAGGAACTCGATCGCGGACCCGGCGAGCTCCCACTCCTCGGCGGCGGTCACGTCGGAGAGCAGCACCCTGGTCTGGGCGCCTGCCACCCGGGCGACCAGGAAGAAGTCCTCGTCGATCGCGACCATCCCGACCGCACCGTGGTCTCCGGGAAACCGGCGCAGCGCGTGGGCGAGTTTCTCGACATCGGTGAGTACGTCGTGCGCGAGCTCCTGGACCTGCCAGACGCCCTCCTCGCGGTAGGCGGCCAGGGCGAAGTCGACCCCATCGACCTGATCGGGCATCTCGCACCTCCGTCCACGCGGTCGCGTTGGGACGTCACCAGAGTGGCACGCGGGGCGGGGACCGGCCAAGCCCATTCGCCGCAGCGCGACCCGGGGATAGGGTCACGCGCATGCGCACCCAAGTCGTGGACCACCCGCTCGTCGCCCACAAGCTCACCCTGCTGCGGGACGAACGCACCGACTCCCCGACGTTCCGCAGCCTGGCCGACGAGCTGGTCACCCTGCTCGCCTACGAGGCCACCCGCGACGTGCGCGTCGCGCCGCACGAGATCGTCACCCCGGTCGCGCCGACGACTGGCGTCAAGCTGGCGGCGCCGAAGCCGCTGGTGGTGCCGATCCTGCGCGCCGGGCTGGGGATGCTCGACGGGATGATGCGGCTGCTGCCCACTGCGGAGGTCGGGTTCCTCGGCATGGTGCGCAACGAGGAGACGCTGCGGGCCTCGACGTACGCCGAGCGGCTTCCCGACGACCTGTCCGACCGCCAGTGCTACGTGCTCGACCCGATGCTCGCGACCGGCGGCACCCTCGCCGCCGCGATCTCGTTCCTCACCGACCGCGGCGCCGACGACATCACCGCCATCTGCCTGCTCGCGGCGCCGGAGGGCTGCCAGCGTCTGGAGCGCGAGCTCGAGGGGCTCGACGTGCCGGTCACCGTGGTCACGGCGGCGATGGACGAGAAGCTCAACGACAAGGGCTACATCGTGCCGGGCCTGGGCGACGCCGGCGACCGGCTCTACGGCATCGTCGCCGGCTGAGCCGGGTCCGCCTGCGACGGCGCCGCGCCCATCGCGAGCAGGAAGGCGACGGGCGCGGCGACGAGTCAACGACCCCCGGCCGACTGCGTTACGTCACCTGGCTCAGACGGCGACCAGGCAGAGGTAGGCCATGCCGAGCACGCCCCGGTAGCCGTCGAAGTACGCCGCCCGCTGCCGGGCCGCTCGTGCCCTCACCTCGTCGGCATCCGGGTGCTCGGGCCCGTGGTCGGCCAGCCATCGCGCATAGCGGGCTGCGTAGCCGGACTCGAACTCGTCCCACTCGTCCACGCTCGCCTCGTGCACCTGCACCGGCATGAAGCCGGCGTCGGCCACCAGCCCGAGCAGCTCCGAGAGCCGCACGAACTCGTCGTCCCGACCAGCGAGTGGAGCGACCGCGGCAGGAGTCGGCGGTCGCGACCAGATCCCCTCGCCGTAGACGACCCGGCCGCCCCGAGGCACCAGCGCACGCAGGGCCGCCAGCGCGGCGGCGTAGTCCAACGGCTGCGCATCCTCGACGGGCGGTCCCCACACCTGGCTGGAGCCGATGCAGAGGACCGCGTCACGCGGGCCAGCGAGCTCGCGAGCGTCGGTCTCGGTCAGCTCGACCCTCGATGCGAGACCGCGCCGCTCCGCCTCCGACCGGGCGTGCTCGATCGCGACCCGGTCCAGGTCAGCGCCCCGTCCCTGCGAGGACGGCGACGCCGCCAGCACCCGCAGGAGGAGCTCCGCCCATCCGCACCCCACGTCGAGCACCGTCGCCGGCGCGGGGTCGGCGAGGAACCGGACCAGCCGGTCGGCGCGCGCCTCGGAGAGCGGCGTCATCCACGTCAGGTCCTGGTGGTAGGCCGAGAACTCGGGCCCGGAGCCGGCCATCGTCCTGCTCAGAGCGCCTTGACGGCGTTCAGCAGCTTGCTCATCGAGTCCTTGGCGTCGCCGAACAGCAGGGACGTCTTCTCGTCGAAGAGCAGCTCGTTCTCGATGCCGGCGAACCCGGGGCGCATCGACCGCTTCATGAAGATGATCTGCCGGGCCTCATCGGCGTTCAGGATCGGCATGCCGTAGATCGGGGCGCCCGGCGTGGTCTTCGCTGCCGGGTTGACGACATCGTTGGCGCCGACGATCAGCACCACGTCGGTGTCCTTGAACTCGCCGTTGATGTCGTCCATCTCGTGCAGCTGCTCGTAGGGCACCTGCGCCTCGGCGAGCAGCACGTTCATGTGACCGGGCATCCGGCCGGCGACCGGGTGGATGGCGTAGTCGACCTCACCGCCACGCTCGTTGAGCACGTCGACCAGCTCGCGCAGCGAGTGCTGCGCCTGGGCGACCGCGAGCCCGTAGCCGGGCACGATGATCACCCGGTCGGCGTAGTTGAGCATGATCGCGGCGTCCTCGGCGGTGGCCGAGCGGACCGGGCGGTCCGAGGCCTCGCCGGCGCCGAGGGTCGAGCCGCCCTTCAGGGCGCCGAACAGGATGTTGGCCACCGAGCGGCCCATCGCCCGGGCCATCAGCAGGGTGAGGAAGGTACCGCTGGCCCCGACCAGGGTGCCCGCGACCAGGAGCACGGTGTTCTGCAGCACGTAGCCGCCCGCGGCCACGGTGAGGCCGGTGAACGCGTTGAGCAGCGAGATCACGATCGGTACGTCGGCGCCGCCGACCGGGAGCACCAGCAGCACGCCCACCGCGAGCCCGACGAGACCCAGCACGATCCCGGCCCACATCACCGGCTCGGCGACGGTGACACCGGAGAGCACCAGCGCGGCGACCAGGGCGCCGCCGAACACCACCGGGAGCCCGGGGAAGATCACCGGCCGCGAGGTCATCAGCTCCTGGAGCTTGGCGAAGGTGACGATGGAGCCGGCGAACGAGACCGAGCCGACCAGGATCGTGAAGGCGGTCGCGATCAGGTAGACGGCCCGGATGTCGTTGTCGACGAAGTGCTCGAGCTCGAGCAGCGCGACCAGCGCGGCGGCACCGCCACCCACGCCGTTGAACAGCGCGACCATCTGCGGCATCTGGGTCATCTGGACCTTCTGCGCGCCGATCGCACCGCCCGCCGTACCGATCGCGACCGCGACCAGGATCAGGGCGACGTTCTCCATGTCGTCGACGTAGAAGAACGGGAGCGCGCAGGCCACCACGGCGCCGGCGGCGCCGATCAGGTTGCCGTTCCGGGCGGTCTTGGGGCCGGAGAGGCCCTTGAGCGCGAGGATGAAGCAGATCGCGCAGAGCAGGTAGACGAACTGGGCCCAGGTCGGCATCAGCTGCCCGCCTCCTTGCCCGAGGCGTCCGCAGCCGGCTTCTTCTTCTGCACGAACATCTGCAGCATCCGGTCGGTGACCATGAAGCCACCGACCATGTTGACCGCGGCGAGCACCACCGCGATCAGGGCCACGGTGAGTGCGATGCCACCATCGGCCTCGCCCGCGACCAGGATCGCGCCGAGCAGGATGACCCCGTGGATCGCGTTCGCGCCCGACATCAGCGGCGTGTGCAGGGTCGAGGACACCTTCGAGATCACCTCGATGCCGACGAACACGCTGAGCACGAAGAACGTGAGCCAGATGATGTCGTTGCTCACTGGTCCTCCTCCTGGTCGTAGGGCTGGTCCGCGGCAGCGGCCTCCGGCTCAGGATCGGGATCCGGTGGCGGCTCCGGCGCGGGGCCCTCGATCGCCTCGCGGGTCGGCTCGTGCCGAATGGTGCCGTCGTGGGTGACGCACGCACCGGCGACGATCTCGTCGTCGAAGTCGGGGACGAAGCTGGCGGCCCCGCCGTCCGCTTCGGCCTTCACGGTCATCAGGGTGACGATGTTGACGATGTTCTGCGCGTAGAGCTTGGAGGAGGGGCCCGGCATCTGGGCCGGGACGTTCAGGCCGCCCCACACCTGGGCGTTGCCGATCCGGACCACCTCACCGGCCTCGGCGCCCTCGACGTTGCCGCCGCTCTCGGCGGCCAGGTCCACCACGACCGAGCCGGGCTTCATCTGCTCGACCATGTCGCGGGTGACGAGCATCGGCGCCTCCCGGCCGGGGACCGCGGCGGTGGTGATCAGCGCGTCCGCGTCTGCGATGAACGGCGCCAGCAGCTCCCGCTGCCGGGCGGCCCGGTCCTCGGTCATCTCCCGGGCGTAGCCGCCGGCGCCCTCGAGGGTCTCCAGGTCGAGCTCGATCGCCTTCGCGCCCATCGACCGGATCTCCTCGGCGGCGGCCGCGCGCACGTCGTACGCCCGGACCACGGCACCGAGCCGCTTGGCGGTGGCGATCGCCTGCAGGCCCGCGACACCGGCTCCCAGGACGACCACCTCGGCGGGGTGGACGGTGCCGGCGGCGGTCATGTTCAGGGGGAAGAAGCGCCGGAGCATGCCGGCCGCGACGATCGCGCAGCGGTAGCCGGACACCAGCGCCTGCGAGGACAGCGCGTCCATCGACTGCGCGCGCGAGATCCGTGGCACCAGCTCCATCGAGAAGCTGGTGATGCCGGCGTCCCGGAGTGTGACCACGAGGTCCTGCTCCTGGTTGACCGGCAGGAACGAGAAGGTGGCAGTCCCGCGGCGCAGCCGGCGTACGGCGTCCGGGGCCAGCGGGCGCACCGACACGACGACGTCGGCCTCACCCAGCGCATCCGCTTCGACCTTGGCACCGGCCTCGGTGAACTCGTCGTTGGAGATCTGCGCACCATTGCCGGCCTCGGGCTCGACCAGGATCTCGACCCCGAGCCCGGTCAGCTTCTCGACCAGCTCCGGGACCAGCGCCACCCGGGTCTCACCCTCACGGGTTTCCCTTGCTACAGCGATCTTCACCCGAGGCAACCTAGGCCACCAGGCCCGACCGTTCCCAGGGGGCTCAGGGATTGGGCCCTGAGATTTCGCTCAGCCCAGGTGCTGGAACCCTTCGCGCCAGGTGGGGTACGTCGGCTGCCAGCCCAGCTCGCGCTTCGCCTTCGCGTTCGAGGACCCGCGCATCTCGGTCATCATCATCACGCCGTGGCGGCCGATCAAGGGCCGCGCGAGCCAGGCGGGGACCCGGCGTGGGCCCCTGGACCCGATCACCTCCGCCAGCGCGGGGAGCCACTCGGCGACAGGAGACGGCCCGTCGTCGACGATGTTGTAGACGCCCGCCGAGCCGTGGTCGACGGCCAGGGCGGTTGCGCGGGCGGCATCGTGGATGTGGATGAAGGACCAGACTCCCTGGCCGGCTCCCACGATGGGGAGCTTGCGGCCGCGGACCAGGTCGAGCATGTCGCCGTCGCGGCCCAGCCCGGTGCCCGGTCCGTAGAAGCCGCCGTACCGCAACGCGATCCCGGTCAGCCCGTCGGTCTCGGTCACCACCCGTTCCAGGTAGCCCATCGCCTCCAGGGTGCGGCGCGCCTCCGGCTTGGGATCCGGATCGAGGCCGTCGGCCTCCGTCGCCAGTCCACTGCCGGCGCGCGGGTTGTTCCAGCCGCTGAAGCTCTGCGCGATGAACCTCTTCGCCCCGACATCGAGGGCCGCCTTCAGCAGGTGGTCGGTGCCCTCGGTCCGGAGCCGGTTGGTCTCGGCGAACTCCTCGTCGAACTTCTTCAGGTTGCCCAGGTTCTTGAGGGCCGTGAGCTGGTGGATCACCACGTCCGGCTCGGCCGTCGTGACCGCCTTCCGCACCGACTCCTCGTCGAGCCCGTCGAGCAGCACCGGTTCGGCGCCCACGTCGGCCAGAGCCGCGAACGACCCTCGGGTCCGGGTGGTGCCGACCACGTGGTGGCCGGCCTCGATCAGCATCGGTGTCAGCGACTTGCCCAGTGCGCCGGTCGCGCCGGCGAGCAGGATTCTCATGTCTCGTCCTTTCGTTGGCCCCTCCGACGAGGCACAGCCCCGTCCTGTGACAACCGCGGGCGTGGTTCGATGGAAGCGTGTCGGATCTGGCCACTGACCACGACTCGTTGCGGCCGCTGATGTTCTCGCTGGCCTACCGCATGCTCGGCAGCGTCGCGGAGGCCGAGGACGTGGTGCAGGACGCGTTCCTGCGCATGCACGACTCGATCCGCAAGGGCACGCACGTGGAGTCGCCGGACGCGTTCGCCACGACGGTCACAAGCCGGCTCGCCATCGATGCGCTGCGCTCGGCCCGGCGCCGCCGCGAGCGGTACGTCGGTACCTGGCTGCCGGAGCCGCTGCTCGCGTCCGGCGACCCGGACCCCGCCGATCGCGTCGAGATGCGAGAGACCATCTCGACGGCGTTCCTGGTGCTCTTGGAGCGGCTCAGCCCGCTGGAGCGTGCGGTCTTCCTGCTGCGCGAGGCGTTCGGCTACGACTACGCCGACATCGCCGAGATCGTCGACAAGAGCGAGGCCAACTGTCGCCAGGTGCTCGCTCGTGCCCGCAAGCGCATCGAGGCGGAGCGACCGCGGTTCGAGCCCGCGCCCGAGCGGCACCGGGAGCTGACCGAGGAGTTCCTCGCGGCCGTCACCGACGGCGACCTGGCCGGACTCGAGCGGATGCTGGCCGACGACGTCGTGTTCTACGCCGACGGCGGAGGCAAGGCCCCGGCGATCCAGCACCCGCTGCACGGCGCCACCCCGGTCGCCAGGTTCCTGCTCGGGCTGGTACGCCGAGGGCTGCCGATGGGCGTCCGGCTGGAGCCGGTCGTCGCCAACGGACAGCCCGCGGTACGCCTCGCCGACCGTGAAGGCGCCGTTCTCGGCGTGCTCACGCTGGAGGTCGTCGACGGGCGGGTCGTCGCGTTCCGCAACCAGATCAACCCGGACAAGCTGGGCCATCTCGGACCGGTCGGCGACATGTTCGCGATGCTGGCCGAGGTGCCGCGCTAGGGGATTGGGAACTCCTCGACCACCTCGTAGCGCGGCCGGCCCCGAGGACCCTCGCCGAGGTACGACGCGACCAGGGAGATCCGGTCCACCGTGAACGACGGGCCGGCGTAGGCGTCCAGCAGGCGCACCCAGTTGGTCGTGTCGGTCGGTCTCTTGATCCTGGCGACCGTGACGTGCGGGCGGAACCGCTGCCCGCCGACGTCCACCCCGGCCCGCGTCGCCGCCGCGCGGGCGCCGGTCGCCGCCCGGTCCAACTCGGTGCGGGCGGTGTCGGAGAGGTCGAGGCCGGCGTACAGCAGCTTGGAGCGGGCGGCGTTCGGGAACGCACCACCGCCGGTGACCCGCGTCGCGAACCCGGTACGGCGAGCCGCGCCGCGCCCGAGCCGCTCGACCAGGTCGTCGAGCTTGCGGTCCGGCACTGCCGGCAGGAACGCCAGGGTGATGTGGAAGTGCTCCGCGAGCGTCCAGCGGAACGCCGCCGCCTCGCGCCGTGGCCGGAGGAACTCGTCGAGGTCCTCGATCACGGCGTCCGGAGGCACCACCGCCACGAACATCCGCAGCCCGGGCGGGTCCTTCGCCGGCATTAGGACGTCGCCCCTCTCCCCGGCCTGCTACGCGCCGCGCTGGACGCGCGCTGGCGGCGTTGCCGTCGCTCGAAAGACGCCCAGTCTGCCAGCGCTCCGGCGCCTTGCCATCGCACGCCCATCGCGACGCTCGCGACGGCCCTGGAGAGGAAGCCACGTCCTAGACGTGCGGGCCGATGAGCGTCCCGACGAGGTAGGTGATCAGCATCGCGAGCAGTCCGCCGACCACGTTGCGCAGCACCGCTCGGCCTGGCGGGCCGTAGCCGAGCCGCGCGCTGGTGAAGCCGGTCACGGCCAGCGCGACCGCCACCGCCGCGACCGTCACCCAGACCCGGGCCGACTCGGCCACCAGGGTGATGGTGAGGAGCGGCAGCACCGCGCCGACCGTGAAGGCCACCATCGACGCCAGCGCCGCGTTCCACGGGCTGGTGAGGTCGTCGGGGTCGATGCCGAGCTCGGCCTCCGCGTGCGCGCCCAGGGCGTCATGGGCCGTGAGCTGCCGGGCCACCCGCAGCGCGAGCTGCTCGTCGAGGCCCTTGTCGACGTACAGCCCGGCGAGCTCGGCGAGCTCGTCCGCGGGATCATCGCGGAGCTCGCGGCGCTCCTTGTCGAGCAGTGCGAGCTCGGAGTCGCGCTGGGTGCTCACCGACACGTACTCGCCGGCCGCCATGCTCAACGCGCCCGCCACCAGGGCCGCCACCCCGGCGATCAGGATCGCTGCCCGGTCGGTCGTGGCGCCGGCCACGCCGACGACCACACCCGCGGTCGAGACGATCCCGTCGTTCGCGCCCAGGACACCGGCCCGCAGCCAGTTCAGCCGGTCGTTGAGCCCGCCTGCGTGGGGCTCGTCCTCGTGCGGGCCGAGATCGAGACCCGCGCCGGAGACGTCGGAGGTCATGACTCGATCGTCCTCAATGCCGGGCCCACCCGGCAAGCAAGGGCAGCCTGGGCTATGAGGGCCCGAGGATCCATGACAGGTGTCACGGGCAGACGGTGACGAACCGACCGGGCACTGCGACGCGTCCGGACGCACGCTCGACACATGAGCATCGACACCCTCACCTCAACATCCCCACCGAACGTCGCGGTCGCCCAGCACCAGCCGGCCATCCGTCTCGACGCCGTCGCCAAGTCCTTCGGACCCGTGACGGCCGTGGACGGCATCGACCTCAGGGTCGACCAGGGCGAGATCGTCGCGTTCCTCGGCCCGAACGGAGCCGGCAAGTCGACCACCATCGACATGCTCCTCGGCCTGTCCCGGCCGACAGCCGGATCGGTCGACGTGCTCGGGCTGCGGCCGCGGCAGGCCGTCGCCCGCGGTCTGGTCTCGGCGGTCATGCAGTCCGGAGGGTTGCTCAAGGACCTCACCGTCCGGGAGACCGTGGAGTACACCGCGAGCCTGTTCGCCGACACCCGGCCGGTGGCCGAGGTGCTGGCCGACGCGGGCATCGACGACATCGCCGGGCGCAGGGTCGGCAAGTGCTCCGGCGGCGAGCAGCAGCGGCTGCGGTTCGCGCTGGCGATGCTGCCCGACCCGGCACTGCTGCTGCTGGACGAGCCGACCACCGGCATGGACGTCGAGGGACGGCGCGCGTTCTGGGCGGCGATCCGCCGCGATGCGACCCGGGGCCGCACCGTGCTGTTCGCGACCCACTACCTCGAGGAGGCCGACCAGTACGCCGACCGCGTGGTGGTGATCAGCAACGGACGGATCGTCGCCGATGGCACCGGCGCGGAGGTCCGCGCCCTCTCGTCCGGCCGGACCGTGCGCGCCCGGATCCCCGACCCGGATCCCGACCTCCTGGCTGCCCTTCCCGGCGTCGACTCCGTCGAGGTGCGCGGCGAGACCGTGGTGCTGCACACCGACGACAGCGACGCGGTGGCCCGGCACCTGCTCACCCGGACCGCGGCCCGCGACCTGGAGATCGCCGCCCTCGGGCTCGAGGAAGCGTTCCTCGCCCTGACCACCCCTGCTACCGACAAGGAGGCCTGACATGACCGCCCTTCTCGACGAGCCCCGCGGGATCGAGCCGACCGAACGGCGGGTCCCGCCTCTCGGCGGGTTCAACCTGACCGTGCTCCGGATCGAGCTGCGCCGGGTGGCCCGCAACCGGCGGACCGTGATCTTCACGCTGGTCCTCCCTGCCGCGCTCTTCCTCGTCTTCGGCGCGGGTCCGGACTGGAACGACGACGTGGGGCACGGCAACGTCGCGGCGTACGTCATGGTCTCGATGGCCTTGTACGGCGCCGCGCTCAGCGCCGCCGCGGCCGGCACCATGGTCGCCCTGGAGCGTGCGCTCGGCTGGTCGCGCCAGCTACGGCTCACGCCGCTGCAGCCGCCGGCGTACATCCTGATGAAGGCAATCGTGGCGCTGACCGCAGGTGGCCTCGCGATCGCCGTGGTCAACGTCGCCGGCATCGGCCAGGGCAACGCCCAGATGTCGGCCGGTGTGTGGCTCGCCTGCGCCGGGCTCACCCTCCTCTGCACCACGGTGTTCGCCGCGATGGGGGTCTTCATCGGCTATCTGGTTCCCGGTGAGAACGCGATGCAGATCCTCGGACCGGGCCTCGCGCTCTTCTCGTTCCTCGGCAACGTGTTCATCCCGCTCACCGAGGGCAGCACGGTCTACCGGATCGCGGAGTGGACGCCGATGTTCGGCGTGGCCGAGATCAGCCGCTGGCCGCTGACCGGCGACATCACGTTCACGGCCGTCCTCAACGCTGTCGTCTGGCTCGCCGTCTTCGTGGCCGGCGCGGCCTGGCGGATGGCGAAGGACACTGCCAGGGTTTGACCCGGCGCGAACTAGCGTGAACCCCGTGAAGGTCAGGTTGTCGGAGCCCGGGACGGCAGAGCCGATCCCGGGCCTCGACCTGACCTCGCGCGGTCCCGGAACGTGGCTCGCGGCCATCTGGCTGTTCTTCCTGGCGAACCCGCTGTTCGAGGCGTGGGACCACCGCGACGAGCTGCGCGGCGTGCTCGGCATCGTCTGTGTGCTGGCGTTCGCGGCGGTGTACCTGGCTCTATGGTCGCGATTCCGAGCCCGCCGGCAGCGCCTGGTCCTCGAGACGCCGACCCTCGAGGGGATTCTCCACTTCGGGCTGCTGGCCCTGCTGTCGCTGGCCACGGTGCTGCTGGTCGGTGAGCACGGGCTCGCCACGGTGGCGTACCTCGGCGTGTCCGCGGTGATGCTGTTCCCGGCCAGCGTCGGACTGGCGGTGGGCGCCGGGTTGGCGCTGGTCGTCCTGGCGCTCGGCGCGGTCGAGCCCTGGGGCAGCCAGGCGGGCACGGCGTTCGGGGTGCTGGCGGCGACGTTCGCCGTCTACGGCATGCGGCTGGTGATGACCCGCAACGCCCAGCTCGTGCGGGCGCACGAGGCGAACGCCGCGCTCGCGGTCGAGAACGAACGCAGCCGCTTCGCGCGCGACCTGCACGACATCCTCGGCCACTCGCTGACCGTGATCACCGTGAAGGCCGAGCTCGCCCGGCGGCTGCTCGAGGACGACCCCGCTAGGGCCCGCGCCGAGCTGGACGACGTCGAGCGACTGAGCCGCGACGCGCTGTCCGACGTACGCCGCACCGTGGCGGGCTACCGCGAGATCACGCTGCCCGGGGAGCTGGCCCGGGCCAGGTCGGCACTCGACGCGGCCGACATCGCCGCGCGGGTGCCCGGTTCGGCGGAGGAGGTGCCGTCGGAGCTGCGCGAGCTGTTCGCGTGGACGGTCCGGGAGGGCGTCACCAACGTGATCCGGCACTCCGCCGCCCGGGCCTGCGAGATCGTGCTCGGCCCGGATGCGGTCGAGGTGAAGGACGACGGGCGCGGTCCCGGCGACGACGGCGCCGGGGTCGGGCTGACCGGGCTGCGCGAGCGAGCGGCGGCTGCCGATGCGACCGTCGTCACCAGGTCGCTGGACCCGGGGTACTCGCTGACGGTGCGCCGCCGATGATCCGGGTGCTGCTGGCGGACGACCAGGCGCTGGTGCGCGGAGCGCTGGCGGCCCTGCTGAGCCTCGAGCCCGACCTGGAGGTGGTCGCCGAGGTCGGCTCCGGCGACCAGGTCGTCGAGGCGGTCCTCGAGCACCACCCCGACGTCGCGCTGGTCGACGTTGAGATGCCCGGCCTCGACGGCATCGCCGCCACCGCGGCGGTGCGCCGGGCCAGCCCGGACACGAAGGTCCTGGTCGTGACGACGTTCGGGCGACCCGGCTACCTGCACCGAGCGCTGCGGGCGGGAGCGTCCGGCTTCCTGGTCAAGGACACCCCCGCCACCCGGCTGGCCGACGCCGTACGCCGGGTGCACGCCGGGCTGCGGGTCGTCGACCCCGACCTGGCCACCGACAGCCTGGTGACCGGCGAGTCGCCACTCACTCCGCGGGAGGCCGAGGTCCTGCGCGCGGCCCGCGACGGGTCCCCGGTGTCGACGATCGCGAGCGCCCTGTTCCTCTCCGAGGGGACGGTGCGCAACCACCTGTCCTCTGCCATCCAGAAGACGGGTGCGACCAACCGCACCGAGGCGGTGCTGCTGGCCGAGAGCAACGGCTGGCTCTGAGAGAGCGCGGGTCCGGTTTGGCCGCGGCGCGCGCCAAAGTGCTGGTGTTCCGCGAGCACCTGAGCCCGACAGGGGAGATTCTCCGGCGCCAGGTGCCGGAGAAACTCCAGTGTTCGATGCCCACGCCATCCGGCGGCTCCACTACTGGCGATCAGCCGGGCGCCGGGCGTAATGTGGCGCGTGGTAGTAGTCATCGCGCCGCTGGCAGCTCCGGGCACCATCCACTTCCGACGCAAGACGTCGCATTTGCGGACTGGATGACTGACCATGGCCTTTTCTCGCGTGGACCCGATACCCGCCTCCAACCACTCGACCTCCCCGCCAGTCGTTCGCCCGGACTCCAGCGTGCGTCGGACCGCCCGAATCGTTGGGGTCCTTTTCCTTGCGGGCTACTTGACTTACGGCGTAGGCAACCTCATCGCGACGGGCATCGTCGACTCCGGTGACCGCAGCGACTCCACCGCGTTGTTCGTCACTGGCATCGCGCTGATGCTGCTCAACTCCGCATTCGTGATCGGCATCGGTGTCCTGATGTTCCCGATCCTGCGAGCCCACAACAAGGCCATAGCCGCGGGCTACTTGGGTACGCGGATCTTCGAGGGCGTCGTCCTGGCCATCGGTGTCGTGAGTCTCATCGTCCTCACCAGCTCCGACGCGATCGACGCGAATGCCGCTTTCTACAACGTCGCCGAGGCCGGGCTAGGTATCGGAAGCCTCTTCTTCTGCGCTCTGCTCTTCCGCACCGGACTAGTTCCGCGTTGGCTAGCTGCCTGGGGCTTCATCGGCTACGCATTCTTTGCCGCGGGCAATCTGCTGGAGCTGTTCGGCGTCGCGGGCGCCGCGCTCGTCGCCGCCATCCCCGGTGGATTGTTCGAGCTGACGTTCGCCATCTGGCTGATCGCCCGCGGGTTCGCCTCCACCGCGACCGTCCGCTCCCGCGCAAGCACCTGACTGACGTGAGTGCCCCGCCCGCAATCAGGTCTGTCCGGACGACCCGCAACAACATGCCCGGGGCTTTCGGGCTTCGAAACGCCAGCCGCTCCGTAGCTCTCCAAGCCGTGTATCGAGGACGCACTCAATTCGGCAGGAGCGTGCGTTCTGCGACCGCGGCCGCCACCACGCCGCGCCCAGGCCGTTGCGGCCTACCGGCCCGGGGCTGAGGTGAAGGCCTCGGGCATCTCGATCACTCGCTAGAGGCCGATCCCTGCCATGAGCTCCTTCATGACCTCGTTGGAGCCGGCCCAGATCTTGATGACGCGGGCGTCCCGCCCACAGGCGGGGACGCAGTCGCGTCGATCGGGGTGAGCTCGCCCTTGGTGTGTGCGACCACGCATGGTCGATGAACGCCTGGGTGACCTCGACCCTGGTGACCAGGCGCGGTCAGACCGCGGAGTGGTCCAGGGTGCGGTCCGGGTCACCGGCGTCGCCGTGCTCGCGGAAGCCGTAGCGCTCCCACCAGCGGCGCAGCGGGCCCGGAGCCCACCAGTTCCAGCGACCGAGCAGCTTCATGGTGGCCGGCACCAGCAGGGCCCGGACCACGGTGGCGTCGATGAGCAGCGCGACGAGCATGCCGATGCCGAGCATCTTCATGAACACGATGCCGCTCATGCTGAACGCCCCGATGACCACGGCCAGCAGCAGGGCGGCGCTGGTGATGATCCGCCCGGTCTTCTGCACGCCGGTCGCGACCGCGAGGTCGTTGTCGTGGGTCTTGTCCCACTGCTCGCGCACCCGCGACAGCAGGAACACCTCGTAGTCCATGGAGAGCCCGAAGAGGATGGCGAGCATCAGGATCGGGTTGGTCGCGTCGAGGTAGCCCTGCGCCACGAAGCCCAGCTGCTCGGAGAGGTGCCCGTCGCTGAAGATCCAGGTGATCACGCCGAACGACGCGGTGATCGAGAACAGGTTCATCAGCACCGCCTTGAACGGCAGCACCACCGAGCCGAACGCCACGAACAGCAGCACCAGCATCACGACCACCACTATCAGACCCATCCACGGCAGGTGGTCGCCGACCGAGTCGATCAGGTCGACGGTGTCGGCGGCCAGGCCACCGACCAGCGCCGTACCGCTGTCGGGCTCGACCTCGCGGAGGTCACGGACGATGTCCTGGGAGTGCTCGGTCTGGGAGTTGTCCTCCCACACCGCCCGAAGCAGCGTGGTGTCGCCCTCCGTGGCCACGGGCTGGACCGCGACGACGCCGTCGACCGCCTCGACCTCAGAGGTGTACGTCGCCACGTCGGCCTCCGACGTGCCCCGGAGCAGCAGGTTGGCGGTGGACTGCTCGGGTCCGAAGTCGGTGGCGAGCTTGTCGGCGGCCACGTGCGCCGGTGCGTCCTCGGGCAGCACCCGATGGTCGACGCTCCCCCACTTCACGCCGAGGAACGGCGCCGCGATGGTCAGCAGGCCGACGACGACCACCACGATCACCACGACCGGTCGACGCATCACCCCGCGGGCGAGCCGGGCCCACCAGCCGTGCTCGTCTCCCACGGCCACGGCGCGGTGCCGGCGCCAGGGCAGCCGGCCGCCGTCGACCTTGCGGCCGAGCAGGCGGAGCACGGCCGGGAGCACGGTGAGCGCGGCGAGCATCGCGATCAGGACGGCCGCGACGCCGCCGTACCCCATGCTGCGCAGGAAGGCCTGCGGGAAGATCAGCAGGCTGGAGAGGGCCGCCGCCACGGTCAGGCCGGAGAAGAGCACGGTGCGCCCGGCGGTGGTCATGGTCCGCTGGATGGCGGTCGCCGACGCGTCCGGATCGTCGTCCGGCAGCAGCGCGAGCTCCTCCCGGAACCGGCTGATCACGAACAGCGCGTAGTCGATCGCGAGGCCGATGCCGAGCAGCGAGATCACGTTGACCGAGAAGATCGACACCTCGGTGAACTGGGCGATCACCCGAACGACCGCCAGCGCCCCGACCATCGCGAGCAGACCGACCAGCGCCGGCATGGACGCCGCGACCACGCTGCCGAAGATCAGCAGCGCGAGCAGGATCACCAGCGGCATCGAGATCAGCTCGGCCCGCTCGAGGTCCTCGGAGGTGATCTCGTTGACGTCGTTGTAGACCGCGAGCGGGCCGGCCAGGTCGGTCTCGAGATCCTCGGCGTGCAGGCCGGGTTCGACCTCGTCGAAGTTGTTCATCACGTCGTCCTGCGTCTCGCCCTCCAGCGAGATCAGCACCTGCGCGGAGTGCCCGTCGGAACTGACCAGACCCTGCTCGGCCGGCGCGTCGTAGTAGGGAACGACGGCGGTGACCGCGTCGCCGGGGAGGTCGGCGACGACGGCCGCCACCGCAGCCCGGAACTCCGGGGAGTCAGCGGTGAGCTCGTCATCGGAGTAGATCGCCGCGACGTCGACCGAGCGGTTGCCGAAGATGTCCTGCTCGGCCTCACGCTCGACGGACGCCTCGGAGTCCGGGTCGTCGAAGCCGCCGGTGGACAGCGAGTCGAAGACCCCGAACCCGTAGGCACCGGCAGCGATGGCCACCCCGATTCCTACGAGCAGAACGACAAGGGCCCTCCGGGCCACGAACCCACCCCAGCGCTCCAGCATGACGACTCCTCGGTAAACGGCTACAGTTTCCGTGAATGCCGTAAACCGTAAATGGTGTAAACTTTGGTGTCAACCGTTCACGAGGAGGTTTGCGTGGGGCAAGCGATGCGGGAGCCGACGCGCAGGGAACGCCAGCGGGAACAGACCTACACCGAAATCGTTGCGGCCTCCCGGGAGCTCCTGGCCGAGGGCTCCGAGCTGTCCTTGCGGGCGGTCGCCGGCCGGATGGGGCTGACCGCCCCGGCGCTCTACCGCTACGTCGCGAGCTACCAGGAGCTGGTCGACCTGGTCGCGTTCGAGATCGACAAGGTGGCGACCGAGCGGATGGCCGAGGCCGCCTCGGCGATCCCCGCCGACGACCCCGCGGGCCGGCTGGTGGTCTCCGCCGCGACGTTCCGTCGCTGGGCGCACGAGCAGCCGCGCGAGTTCACGCTGGTGTTCGCCAACCCGATCTCGGACACCGCGTGCGTGCGCCGCGAGCTGCTCACCGCCGCCACGTCCGGCCACTACTTCCACGACCTGCTGCTCCAGATGTGGGACCAGAACCCGTTCCCGCACCCCGAGCTGTCCGAGCTCGACCCTGAGGTCGCCGAGGCGCTCGAGGACCCGCTGATCCCGATCGACATCGAGAAGGTCCCCGACGGCCACCGGGGCATGCTCTGGGTGTTCATCCGGGCCTGGGCGGCGCTGTACGGCGTGGTCACGCTCGAGGTGTTCGGGCACATGGACCCGCGGATCATCGAGAGCGGTGCGATGTTCACCTCGATGATGCACGACTGGCTACCGCAGCTCGGATTGGCCGACGACGCCGAACGCCTCGAGGCGCTGGTCGCCTCACACCTGCGCGGTTAGCTCCGCCACCCACTCGGGGACGAGCACGCCGGCCGCACCGTGCCGGGCCTCTTCGAACATCGCGGTCCCGGCACTCGGCACCAGGTTGAGCTCGAGCGTTCTGGCGCCGCAGCCTGCGGCGTACTGGACGAAGCCGGCGGCGGGGTAGACCGCTCCCGACGTACCGACAGAGACGAACAGGTCTGCCCGCTCGAGCGCGTCCTGGATCCGGTCCATCTGGTACGGGATCTCGCCGAACCAGACCACGTCGGGGCGAAGCTCGGTCACCCCGCAGTGCGGGCAGGGCGGGAAGTCGACCAGGTCGTCCGTCCAGGGGGTACGCCGACCGCAGCCGCGGCACAGCGCGGAGAGCAGCTCGCCGTGCATGTGCAGCACCCGCGTCGACCCCGCCCGCTCATGCAGGTCGTCGATGTTCTGGGTGACCACCAGGACCTCGTCGCCGAGAGCCCGCTCGAGGTCGGCCAGCGCGTGGTGCGCGGCGTTGGGCTCCACCCCGGACAATGCGGCCCGGCGCGCGTCGTAGAAGCGGTGCACCAGGGTCGGCTCGCGGTCGAACCCCTCGGGCGTCGCCACGTCTTCGACGCGGTGCCCCTCCCACAGCCCGTCGGCGTCCCGGAACGTCGGGATCCCGCTCTCGGCGGAGATCCCGGCTCCGGTGAGGACGACGATCCGTGGCATTGCTCGGGAACTACTCGTCGTCGAGGTCGATCTTCCACTCGGCGGTGCCGTCGTCGACCTTGGTCACCGTCAGCTTGATGCCGATCTCGGTGCCCTCGACGGTGGCGGTGCACGACATGGTGGCGTCCTTCTCGGCCTCCAGGTCCTCGGGGCAATCGACCTTGTCGACCTTGCCCAGCGACTGCTCGAGCTGATCCTTGGTCTTGGACTCGACATCGGACTCCGAGACGGTTCCCGCGCCGCAGGCGACCAGCAGCGGCGCCGCGGCGGCGAGCATCAACAGGTACTTCTTCATCGGGACTCCTCGGTCTCGGTTGCTCGGCCTATGCCTACCAGGGATTCCCCGGACGCGCTTGGTCCGCCATCAACGCGAGGATCGGCGCTGACTCGTACGACGGCGCCCCGGACGGGCTGGACGCCGTGGCCTGCTACTCAGGGCCGGTAGCTCACGGTAACGTCGCCCACTCCGTCGACGTGCCCCTTCAGCCGATCGCCCGGTCGGACCTGGCCCACCCCCGCCGGGGTTCCGGTCATCAGCAAGTCACCGGGACGCAGCTCGACGAGCGTGCTGAGGTAGGCGAGCGCCTCGGGGACCGACCAGATCTGCTGGCCGAGGTCGCCCCGCTGGCGCGTGTCGCCGTTGATCTCGAGCCGGATCTCGCCGGTGTCCGGATGGCCGACGTCGGCCACCGACCGGAGCGAGCTGCAGGGTGCGGACTCGTCGAAGCCCTTGGCCATGTCCCAGGGACGGCGTGCCTGCTTGGCCTCGGCCTGCAGGTCGCGCCGGGTCATGTCGAGGCCGACGGCGTACCCGAACACGAGGTCGAGCGCCCGATCGACAGGTACGTCGCGACCGCCCGACCCGAGAGCGACCACGAGCTCGATCTCATGGTGCAGGTCGGACGTGGCGACCGGGAAGTCGAGGGTGCTGCCGTCGGGGACCAGCGCATGGGCGGGCTTGGCGAAGAAGAACGGCGGCTCGCGCGCGGGGTCGTGGCCCATCTCGGCAGCATGCTCGGCGTAGTTGCGTCCGATGCACAGGATCCTGCCGACCGGGAACACCTCGTCGGACCCGATCACCGGCAGGGTCGGCGGTGGGGCGAGCGCGATCACATGGCGGGCGTCGGTGCCTGGCTCAGCGGCTGGAGGCATAGAAGGCGACCTTTCGTTCGAAGTAGCCGACCACCTCGGACAGGGCGAACGCGAGAGTGAACAGCAGGATGAGCAGGGACCAGAACTCGGGCATCAGGAAGCTGCGGGAGTACAGCTCGAAGAGGTACCCGACACCGACCACCGCGATCAGGAGCTGGCCGATCACGACTCCCTTGACGCCGCGCAGAATCCCGAGCCGGATGCCTGCGAGCAGCTCGGGCAGGGCGGCGCGCAGCAGGATCGTGCTGAACATCTTGCGGCGCCCGGCGCCGAACGAGCGGCCCATCTCCAGCAGGGAGGGGTTGATGCGCTCGATGCCGACCTGGGCGTCCAGCGCGATCACCCACACGGAGAACAGGACCACGGTGGTGACCATCGTCTCCAGGCCGAACCCGAGCAGCGCCATCAGGGCGGGTACGACGGCGGTCAGTGGAGAGCTCTCGAAGATGTTGACCCACATCCCCATCAGGGAGCCGAAGGGGCGGAAGGTGCCCATCAGGATCCCGAGGACGATGCCGATGACGAGGGACAACGCCATCCCGATCCCGAACGCCTGGAACGTGATGCGGGCGGCCTCAACGAACGGTTCGGAGGACATGACGTCGTCGAGGACGGAGAAGACGTCCGTGAGCGGTGGGATCAGCGAGATCCAGCCCGCCCGGCCGACGATCTCCCAGACGACAAGCCAGACGAGCAGGGAGAACACCATCGGCACCCGGTGACCGCGTATCTGCACGTCATTCCTCCAGGTAGCTCGCGAGCTCTTGCCAGAGCCGCTCCACCCAGTCGAGGTAGGTGGTGCTCCGGCGTACGGACTCCGAGCCGGCGGCGTGGTCGAGCTCAGGACGGACCACCGCCGAGACCTGGGACGGACCGCCGCTGAGGACGATGACCTGGTCGGAGATGTAGACCGCCTCCTCGATGGAGTGGGTCACGAAGAGGACCGTCTTGTCCTCATCGCTGAGCAGCCGCAGCAGGTCCTCCTGGAACTTGCGCCGGATCTGCTCGTCGACCGAGGCGAACGGCTCGTCCATCAGCAGGATGTCGGCGTCGACCGCGAGCGCCCGCGCCAGCCCGACCCGCTGGCGCATCCCGCCGGACAGTTGGTGGGGATAGGCGTCCTCGCGACCGGCGAGGCCGACCTTGGCGACGTACTCGCGCGCGATCGCCTCACGTTCTGCGCGCCGGACGCCCCTCAGCTCGAGCCCGAACGCAGCGTTGCGCAGGACCGTCGCCCACGGCAGCAGGGCGAAATCCTGGAACACCAGCGCCCGGTCGGGGCCGGGCGAGGTCACCGGGACGCCGCCTACCTCGACATGGCCCCCGTCGGGCCGGACCAGGCCGGCGATGATCTTCAGGGTCGTCGTCTTGCCGCACCCGCTGGGGCCGATGATGGACGTCAGCTCGCCGCGAGGGATGTCGAACGTCACGCCGTCGAGCACCTTGGCCGTGGGTCCGAAGTCCTTGACCAGGTCGACCACCCGGACCGCAGGCGATGCCGCTCCGGACGAGGGCTTGTAGGTCGTTGTCGCGGTTTCTTTCATGAAGGCCTCATCTCGGGTCGGAACAGCCGTACTTCGAGGCGCTGGAGCAACGTGAGGGTGACGCTGGCGAAGATGACGATCGAGAGGATCGCCGCGAACATCCGCGGGTAGTCGGCGACCGAGCGGTAGTAGGTGATCAGGTCTCCCACCCCGGTCGGCGTGATCAGCAGCTCGGCGAGGATCGCGCCGGTGAAGCCCTGCGCGAGCCCCAACCGCAGCCCGGCGAAGATCATGCCGCTGGCGGCGGGGATCACGATCTTCCAGACCCGCTTGCGAGTGCTCGCCTGGAAGGCTTCCCCCATCTCGATCAGGGAGCGGGGCGCGTTGGCGATGCCGCGGTAGGAGTTGAGCACGATCACCGGGGCACTGAGCAGCACCACCGCGAACACCTTGGCGGCGAAGCCGATGCCATAGACGAAGGTGATCAGCGGGATGATCGCCGCCGAGGGGGAGGCCTGCAGCACGATGAACACCGGCAGCGCGAGCCACTCCGCCCGGGGGGACAAGCCCATCACGACGCCGGCCAGGACGCCGCCGACCGCGGTCAACCCCACCCCCACGAGCAGCGGGCCGAGGGTCTCGGCGTAAGCCGAAGCGAACGTCCCGTCCGCGAGCATGTCGACGAAGGCCGCCATCGTGTCGGTGAACGTCGGGAAGGCGATGCTGACCGGCACCCTTCCGGCCCACTCCCACAGCCCGAGCACCAGCGCGATCGAGAGCGAACGCAGGAACCACTGGCTGGTCAGGACGGCGCCGTACCCGCGAGAGACAGTTCTCCCCGAGGCGGTCCTGGCGGACGTGGCCGCGATCGACACGCGGTCAGTTCCTGAGCGCCTCGAGCGCGGCATCCGCGGGCTCGAGGTTCCAGAAGTCCTCGACCTCGAGTGACGACGGATCGCCCTCGAGCTGCCCGGCCGCGGCGTAGAACTCGAAGTCGGCCTCCGCGGCGGTCTCCCCGCCGCAGTCCTGGGTGAACAGCTCCTCCTCGACGCCCTGCTCGTAGTAGGGGAGGAGCTCGGCCTCCAGGTCCTCCGGGAGGTCTTCAAGGAGCCCGAGCCGCTCCCGCTCGTCGATCACGAACTGCGGGTCCGCGGCGATCTCCCGCCACACCGTGAGCAGTTGCTCCAGCAGGACCTGCACGTTGTCCGGGTTGGCCTCCAGCCAGTCGGAGTTGGCGAACATGACCTCGTCGCTCGCGTCGATCTCGGGAGTCGGGAGGACGTGGAAGGTGCCGGGAGACTGCTCCATCACGTAGTTGGTGTTGGGGATGTCGAGCACCGTGGCCTTGACGTTGCCACGCAGCAGCGCGGTGGCGCGCACCTCGGCGCCGGAGACGTAGCTGATCTCGCCGAACTCGATCTCCTCCTCCTCCTCGACGATGTTGGCCAAGGCCTCCGTGGTCGAGCCACGCGAGTGCACCGTGAACGTCTCGCCGTCCAGGGACTGCCAGTCGGGGTACGTCGCCTGGTCGACCACCGGGAAGAACCGCGCCGCGGTGAGCTGGCAGAAGATCCGCAGTGGCGCGTCGGAGCCCTCGATGAGGGCGTACGGCGCGCCCAGCCCGACGTCGGCCTGGCCACCGACCACCGCCTGGTTGGCGAGGTCCTCGTCGGCCAGCTCGGTGAGCTCGACCTCGACGCCCTCCTCACGCACCCGCTCGAGGGCGACGAAGAGCGCCAGCGTCTCCACCGACTCGATGTCGCCGAGGGCGACCCGGATCCGGTCGCCGTCTCCGGCACCGTCGTCGCCGCACGCGGAAGACAGGAGAGCGAGGGCCGTTGCCGTGGCCGTGGCCGTGGCCACGAGGCGGCGCTTCATGGGGATCCATCGCTTCATCTGGTCCATCCCGAGAGTCCGTTGTGTGATGACCGACACAACCGTATCAGATCAGATATGATCGGACGAGGTGCTCATGGAGAGGATGACGCGGATGACGAACCTCAAGTCTCAGTCGATCTACCGCGCGCTTCGCGAACGGATCCTCGCCAACGACATCGCGCCTGGCATGCGGCTCGTCATCCGCGACGTCGGCCACCAGTACGACACCAGCGACATCCCGGTCCGCGAGGCACTGAAGATGCTCGAGCGCGACGGCCTGGTGGAGACGGTGCCGTACGCCGGCGCCCGCGTGACCAGCCTGTCGACCAAGGAGATCGAGGAGACCTACTTCATCCGCTCCCACCTCGAGAGCATCGCCACCGGGCTGGCGGCCGAGCGCATCGCCGACGCCGAGCTCGCCGAGATCGACACCCTGATGCTCAGGATGGACGATGCCGTCGCGGCCCAGGACGGTCCGGCCTTCTCGGACCTGAACCAGACCTTCCATCGCACGATCATCGGTTGCTGCGGCAACGACATGCTGCGTGACCTCGCGATGGACATCTGGCATCGGCACTCGGGGTTCCAACGGGTCTTCCGCGAGGTTCCTGGCCGGCTCGCGACCTCGCAGCGCGAGCACCGGGGGATCGTCGCAGCGCTACGCCGTCACGACGCCGAGGAGGCCGCCCGGCTGGCCCTGCTACACAAGCTTTCGGTGCGCGATGACGTCAGCACGCTGGTGGACGGCAGCCTGTGAAGTGACTCGGCGAACCGCGCCGAATCAGTAGTACCAAGGGAACGGCGACCAGTCGGGGTCCCGCTTCTCCAGGAACTGGTCGCGGCCCTCCTGTGCCTCGTCGGTCATGTAGGCGAGCCGGGTGGTCTCGCCCGCGAACAGCTGCTGGCCGACGAGCCCGTCGTCGATCAGGTTGAACGAGTACTTCAGCATCCGCTGGGCGGTCGGGGACTTGCCGTTGATCAGCCGGCCCCACTCCAGCGCGGTCGCCTCGAGCTCCGCGTGCGGCACCGCGCGGTTGACGGTGCCCATCCGCATGCCGTCCTCGGCGGAGTACTCCTGCCCGAGGAAGAAGATCTCGCGCGCGAACTTCTGGCCAACCTGGCGAGCGAGGTAGGCCGACCCGAAGCCGCCGTCGAAGGACCCGACGTCTGCGTCGGTCTGCTTGAACCTCGCCTCCTCGGCGCTGGCCAGGGTCAGGTCGCACACCACGTGCAGGCTGTGCCCGCCGCCGGCGGTCCAGCCGGGCACCACGCAGATCACGATCTTGGGCATGAACCGGATCAGCCGCTGGCACTCGAGGATGTGCAATCGGCCGAGCTGGGCCTTGTCCACCGTCTCCGAGGTCTCACCCTCCGCGTACTGGTAGCCCGTGCGGCCCCGGATCCGCTGGTCGCCGCCGGTGCAGAACGCCCACTTGCCGTTCGCTGCACTCGGGCCGTTGCCGGTGAGCAGCACGCAGCCGACGTCGGACGACGTACGCGCGTGCTCGAGGGTGCGGAGCAGCTCGTCGACGGTGTGCGGACGGAACGCGTTGAGGACGTCGGGCCGGTCGAAGGCGATCCGCACGGTGCCGTGCGCCCTGGCCCGGTGGTAGGTCAGGTCGGTCAGGTCCTCGAAGCCGGGGACGGCCTCCCAGGAGTCCGGGTCGAACGTCTCTGACACCCCGTCGATCGCGCTCATGGAGCGAAACGCTAGCCGGAGCGAGCCGACACTGTTCGAAACCCTCGACCTGGCCCCTCCTCATCTGTAACTTGCCCCAGGGGTATTTCTCTCGGGAGGAGCCGCAATGCCGGTTGTCACCGCCACGTCGATCGACGAGGTGGTGAACCGCATGCAGGAGCACGACGCAGCGATGCACCTCGGCGGTGATCCGCGTCGCCACTTCCACGGCACCTACCTGCGCACCACCATGGCGGTGCGTGGCGGCCTGTCGGCGGGGCGGTTCGTCGATCCGGACTGGGTCGAGCGGTGGGCCGTGGAGTTCGCGCGCTACTACCTCGACGCCCTGGGTCCGGTACCGGCGGACGTATGGCGGTCGGCGTTCCGCGACGGCCCGCTCAGCGCCTGCCAGCGGGTGCTGCTCGGGATGCACACGCACATCAGCCACGACCTTCCGCTCGCGCTGCTCGAGGTCATGGCGGACGACGAGCTCGACGACCCGCAAGCCCGCAAGCGGCGCCGACGCGACCACGACGCCATCGACCGGGTGCTCGCCCAGCGGGTGGCGCCCGAGCTGCGGCACGTCGGCATCCGGGCCGCGCCGGCCGCCACCGGGGTGACCGCCCGACGGCTGCGCGCCGCCCGCGCCGACGTCTGGAGCAACGTGGCCGCCCTGGCCGAGGCGCGGCGGACCTCGCCGGCCGAGTACGCCGCCCGTCGGCACGATCTCGCCCGGATCACCCTGGACGTGTCCGACGTCATCGCATCCCCCGCCTGGCCCTGGACGCTGACCGTGACCCGGGTCGGCGTCCGCCTCACCACGACAGGAGTCCGCGCATGAGCACGCCCCCGTCCCCGCTCGCCGTACCTCCCGGGGAGGGCAAGAAGGTCCAGCTGTTCGGCGTCCGGTTCCGCTACAAGGTCGACCACGCCGCGTCGGGCGGCAACCTGGCCGTCCTCGAGGTGGTGATCCCGCCGCACACCCTGGTGAAGCCGCACACCCACACCCGCGAGGACGAGTACACGATCGTCCACGAGGGCACCGTCGGCGTCCGGATCGGCGACGAGATCCTCGAGGGGGCGCCAGGCTCGTACCTCGTGAAGCCGCGCGACATCCCGCACGCGATGTGGAACGCCGGCGACGAGCCCGCGACGGTCGTGGAGATCCTGTCCCCGGCCGGCGCCGAGAAGTACTTCGAGGAGCTGGCCCCGGTTCTGGAGCGGCACGATCCGCCCGAGACCTATTACGCGCTGGCCGGCAAGTACGGGCTGACGATCAACGACGAGTGGATCGAGGACCTCGAGCGCACCTACCACGTGAAGCTCTGACGCCCTGGAATCCTCAGCGGCGGAGCGGTGTTGTGCGTGACATGGCACTACAAGGGGAGTACGAACCCAGCAAGCAGCAGTGGGTCCGCGAGCAGGTCGCGAAGTACGAAGCGACCGGCGGCCGTGAGGCGAACACCCTGCGCGGCCATGACGAGTGGCCGATCGTGGTGATCACCTCGCGTGGCGCCCAGTCGGGCAAGTTGCGCAAGAACCCCGTGATGCGGGTCGAGCACGACGGTGTCTACGCCGCGATCGCGTCGTACGGCGGAGCGCCCGAACACCCGGTCTGGTACCACAACTTCGTGGCGCACCCCGAGGTGGAGCTGCAGGACGGGCCGGAGCCGCACCTCTACCGGGCGCGGATCGCCGAGGGTGAGGAGCGCTCGATCTGGTGGCAGCGGTCGGTGGAACAGTACGCGCCGTACGCGGAGTACCAGGAGCGCACCGAGCGGGAGATCCCGGTCTTCCTGCTCGAGCGAGTGTCCTAGACGCCGCCTCCTCGTTGGACCGGGCATGCGCGCTCGGTCCAAGTTCATCGTCCTGCTGGCGCTCGCACCACTGGTGCTGGGCGCTGCACCCGCCGTCGCCGACCCGGATCCGGACGACCCGGCGTACACGACGCGCGACCTGGCCAACATCACCGCCGCGTACGGCCGCATCCACGGGCCGGGAGGACAGCTCCGCAACCCTGCGTACCTGCCGGCGCTGCTGCAGCAGGGCACCGAGACCGGCGTCCAACAGCTGCTGACCCAGATCGCCGACCCCACCCGGCTGGCGCTGACGGCCGGCAACGTCGTCCCCGGCTGGAACGTCGGCAACCCGCTCCGCGCCGGCTGGGAGCACTCCCGCGGCCAGGCCCGCAAGGTCGCGTTCACGAACAAGTACGGCGCCCTGTTGCGCGGCACCGTCTACCGGCCGCGACCCGGCGCCCGCGACCCCTACACTGGACGCGCGCTGCGGCCGCCGTACCCGGGCGTGGTGCTGACGGAGGGGTCGGTGCAGGGCTCGGAGGGGATGTACGAGTGGCTGGCCCAGGATCTCGCCGAGCGCGGCTACGTCGTGCTCACCTACGACGTGCAGGGCCAGGGCACCTCCGAGACGCTGCCGCACCAGACCGCCAACGCATTGCCGTTCTGCAACCCGTTCGCGAAGCCGCGGGACGGAGAGCAGTTCGGCTGCCCGGGGGTGCCCTTCCAGCAGCTGTCGAACTTCGTGGTCGGCACCCGCAACGCGCTGAGCTTCTTCACCTCGACGCCGCGCAACCCGTACCGCAACTTCGGCGCGGCGGGGGCGAAGGTCACGCCGTACAACCCGTACTGGCGGCTGTTCGACCGCTCCCCCGATCGGCGTACCGTCACGCCCGGCCGGACCGCCCGGATCGCGATCGTCGGCCACTCGATGGGTGCCGCGGCGGTGTCGAAGGTGCAGGGCACCGACCGGCGGGTCGCGGCCGTGGTGGCATTGGACAAGCTCACCGGCCCGGCCGCGGAAGGCCCTCTGGACGGCAGCGGCAACCGGCCGGTTGTACCTGCGCTGGCGGTCCAGGCGGAGTACGGCTTCACGGTCAACCCGTGGTTCCTCAGCGGCGGAAGCTCGCTGATCCCGGCCCCGTCGCCCAGGGGTCCTGACCCGATGCGGGAACGGGCCACCGGCTTCGACGCCTGGCGCGCCGCGGGCGTCGACTCGATGCTGGTCGTGCCCCGGGCCTCGACCCACCTGGAGTTCACCGACATCCCGCTGGTCCTGCCGGCGAGCCGCTACGGCCAGCCGCTCACCAGTGTCTACGTGCAGCGGTGGCTGGACCGCTACCTCAAGCACCGCGCCGCCGCGCCCCTGCTGAACCGGTCGTTCCGCTACCTCGAGCCGGCCGGACACGGGAGGTGGAAGCCGACCACTCTGCGTCGCGACCAGCTGCTGAGCTTCTACTACTGCTCGGCCTACGCATTCCGCGACGCGACGGGGGTACGCCGAGACCTCGACGTCACCGGAGTCGGGTGCTAGCGCACGGTCGGAAGGCCCCATGAAGGACGGGTCGGCGTAGAATCGGAACCGGAGGGAAGACGCGTACGTGACGCTTCTCGGGGAGCGAACCACCGACGCCGTGGCGCTGGCAATCCCGAGCACGCCGGCGCCACGGCCCCGTTCGCTCCGGTGAACGGGTTCTCCCGCGTCAGCCCTCGGCGATCGAGACGGCGAGGCCGACGAGGTGGCCGAGCCGGGCGATCTCGGAGTCGATGAAGTCCGGGCCGCCGCGGCGGCCGACCACGATGATCTCGTTGCCGTCGAGGCGGGCCGCGGCGTAGAGCGTGACGTCGTCGTCGCCCTCGATCCGGGTCGGGCGCTCGATCTCGGTGAAGGTCAGGTCGGCGGGCACCGCGGTGGTGCCGTGCACCACCCCCTTGGCCCGGTGGACCCGCGCGCCCCAGTCGACCCGGAACACGTCCGGCAGCATGTCGACCAGCCGCTCGACCGCTTCCTGCGGCTTCGCCGTGATCTCCTCCACGGCCTCCAGGTCCATGACCAGGTTGCCGCCGGCGGCGTACCGGCTGATCCAGACGACCTGGACACCCTCGAGCGCGTTGCACGCGGAGACGATCGAGTCGGGCATCGACTCCGTCTCCAGCAGTACGTCGTCGAGCGCGGTGCTGTCGTGGCGCTTCTCGACGATCTCGATCGCCTCGATGTCACCTCCGGCCTCGCCGATCGCCGTGGCCAGGCGGCCCAGCGAACCGGGGACGTCGGGCAGCTCCACGCGCAGCAGGAAGGGCATTCCTCGACCCTAACCCCGTCGCGTTGCCGCCAGATTTCACGCCCCGCGGACTGAGCTTGCGAAGGCCGCGATCCGGGCGGGAGATTGAGGAGGGTCGGCTCCGATCCGAACGCAGAGAGGAGCTGAGCGACCCGTCTCGAAATCACGCCCCGCGGACTGAGCTTGCGAAGGCCGCGATCCGGGCGGGAGATTGAGGAGGGTCGGCTCCGATCCGAACGCAGAGAGGAGCTGAGCGACCCGTCTCGAAATTCCGATTCTCAGGACTCGGAGCCGCGGGCGGCGGCCAGTCGTTGCCGGAGGCCGGTCGCGCGCTGGGCCCTGGTCGCGACCGCGGCGCGTACCGCCGCTTCGGAGCCCACGACCCGGAGTCGCTCCTGGGCCCGGGTGACAGCGGTGTAGAAGAGCTCACGGGTGAGCAGCCGGGACTCGGCGTCCGGCAGCAGCACGGTGACCCGCCGGGCCTGGCTGCCCTGGCTCTTGTGGATCGTCATCGCGTGCATCGTGTCGACAGCGTCGAGGCGTCCGGGCGCGTAGTCGCGCAGGCCATCCGAGCCAGAGATCCAGGCCCGCAGCCGACCGTCGGGCGCCCGCACCGCCGCACCGGTCTCGCCGTTGTAGATCTGCAGCGCGTAATCGTTGCTGGTCACCAGGAGCGGGCGGCCGACGTACCACTCGGGCTGGAACGGCAGCTCGAGCTCGTCGGCCAGCCACTGCTCGACCTGCCGGTTCCAGTGGCGTACGCCGTGCGGCCCCTCGCGATGGGCGCACAGCAGACGGTGGTCGTCGAGCGCGGCCACGGCCGCTGCGTGGTCGCCGTCCTCGGCGGCCCGGCGGACGGCCAGCGCCGAACCGAGGGCGTCGGCGCGGAGCTCGGCACCGGCGTCGTCGGTCTCGACGAACTCGACCTCGCCCGAGCCGTCCCGCAGCGCGTCCAGCACGGCGTCGGCGTCGCCGACCCGGAGCGACTCGGCGAGCGCCTTGATGTGCTCGGTGGAGCGGAAGTTCTCGGTGAGCGCGACGATCGGGGAGTCGTCGCCCTCGTAGCCGGCCACCAGGTCCGACAGCACCGCCCCGGCGCCGACCGAGGTCAGCTGGCGAGGGTCGCCGACGAGCACCAGCCGGGCCTGTGGCCGGACCGCCTCGAGCAGCCGGCCCATCATGGTCAGCTCGACCATCGAGCACTCGTCGACGACCACCACGTCGTACTTGAGCCGGTTGCCGCGGTCGTGGACGAAGCGGGTCGTGTTGTCGGGCCGCCAGCCGAGCAGCCGGTGCAGGGTCATCGCGTCCGGTCGGCCGACCCGGGCGCGGTCCTCCTCCGGCAGCTTGGCGAGCTCGCCGAGCACTGCCTCCTGCAGCCGGGTCGCGGCCTTGCCGGTGGGTGCAGCGAGCGCGATCGCCGGTCGCCGGTCCTGTGCCGATGCCTGGTCGGCGAGCAGCACCAGCAGCCGCGCCACCGCGGTCGTCTTGCCGGTGCCGGGGCCGCCAGTCAGCACGGTGGTCCAGCGCCGCGCGGCACCCACGGCGGCAGCCTCCTGCTCGGCGCTGAAGTGCTCGCCGCGCACCCGGTCCAGCGCGGCGTCCAACGAGGTCCCGTCGATCTCCGGCGGCGGCTGGTGGTCGCGGGACACCAGGTCTGCGCACACCTGCGCCTCCAGCCGGTGATAGCGGTCGAGGTAGAGCAGGTCGTGCTCCTCGCGCACCACGCCGGCCTCGGTGAGCGGGGACTCGCGCACCGCCGCCCACCACTCGGACGTGTCTGGCCACGGGAGGTCGGGGGCGAGGGCGGGGACGGTGGCGAGGTCGACGCAGACCGAGCCGTGCCGCACGGCACGCACCGCAAGGGCGACGGCGAGCAGCACCCGCTCGTCGTCCTCTCCGCCGAGGTCGCCGACCCGCTGCGCCACGTGGACGTCGGCGGCCTCCAGCAGCCCGGCCTCGTTGTACGTCGCCAGCAGCCCGGTGGCCTGGCGGGTCAGCCGCCGGTCGTGCTCGCCGACCGGCTCGAACAGCTCGGTCATGCGGGGTCCCCGCGGCGTTGTTCGGCGGAGGAGCGCAGCGGGGGAGGCGAAGAACGTCGTGGGGTGCTCATGCGGGCACCATCCCGTCGAGCAGGTCGGACAGCGCCTCGACCAGAGGCACCGGAGGCCGCCACGAGAACACCCCGCACGGCTCCCCGCCGACCAGCGGCGTCTCCGGCCCGGACATCCCGCGCAGGTAGAGGTAGAGCACACCGCCGAGGTGCTCCTCGGGGCGGTAGCCGGGCTGTCGCCAGCGGAGGAACCGGTGCAGCACCGCGGCGTACAGGAGCGCCTGCAGGGGGTAGTCGGAGTGCTGCATGGCTCCGGCCAGCGCCTCGGGGCGGTAGGCGTGGGCGGTGAGCGGGACGTCGCGGGGACCGAGCCAGTTGGTCTTGTAGTCGACCACCAGGTAGCGCGGCCCGGGGAGCCGGAGCACCACGTCGACGGAGCCGGTGAGGTAGCCGCGCAGGCTCTGCCCGCCGAGCGCGGGGTGGTCCAGCGCGTCGGCGTAGCCGCGGACCGGGTCGCCCTCAGGGAGGTGGGCGCGCAGCAGCGGCGCCAGGTCGCCGAGGGTGGTGGAGTCGCCGCCTCGCGACAGGTCACCACCGGAGAGGGGCAGCTCGAAGTCGAGCTCACGGAGCCGGTCGCGCAACGGGATCGCGCGCAGCGTCGTGCCGTCGGCGAGCGGCCCGAGCGGCGAGTCGCAGACCGCGACCAGGGCGTCGGCGAGCTCTTCGCGGTCGAGGTCGACCGGCCACCACCCGAGCTGGTCGTCGAGATGCCGCAGGATCTCCGCGCGCAGGTCGGCGGCCTCGGGGTCGGTGTGCTCGAGCACGGCGTGCACCAGGGAGCCGAACGTCGCGCCGACCGGAAGCCCGGCCATCGGCGAGACGGGCGAGTCGGCCGGCGCCGGCTCGGCGACCTCGGGCGTCACGGGTCCCTCGAACACCTCGTCGTCCTTCGCCTGCACCTCGGGCTCGCTCGCGACGCTGTCTGCCGGGGCGGCCTCCGCGGCGTGACTGAGCGCGGAGTAGGAGGTACGCCGCCAGGTGGCGTCGACCTCGCGGCCGAAGCTGCGCACGTCGAGCGGCGGCACCGGCTCACGAGGCGGGTCGTCGCCCACCGGGGCGGGCAGGGCGGGCTCGGGCGATGGACCACCGCGGTCCCGCCACCGGGCGAACAGCTCGACCACCGCGTCGTCGTCCGGCACCGGCGGCGCCTCCGGGACGGTGCTGCTCCCCGGGTCCCGCATCAGCATCCGGTGCAGTGGCGACGCGACGGCGTTCTTGGTCGGCGCCCACCAGCAGACGACCTGGGACTGGGCGCGGGTGATGGCGACGTACAGCAGGCGCAGCCACTCGCCGGCCTCCTCGTCGGCCCAACGGCGGCAGTGGTCGGCCCAGTCGGCCCCACCGCCGCCGACGTTGAGGCAGCGCCGCCCCTCGTCGTCGTGGAACAGCGGTCGGATCGGCTTCGGGACATGCCGGTCGGCGATCGCGGGGAGGTAGACGACGGGGTACTCGAGTCCCTTGCTGGCGTGGATGGTCACCAGCTGGACCGCGGCGGCATCGGAGTCGAGCCGTCGGGTCCGCTCGGCACCCCGCCCGGCACGGCCCTCGGCCACCTGCTCGCGCAGCCAGGCCAGCAGCGACACCACGCCGAGGCGGTCGCGCTGGGTCACCTCGTGCAGTGCCTCGCCGATGTGGCGCAGGTCGGTGAGCCGGCGCTCGCCGCCGACCTCGGCCAGCACCCTGCCCGGCAGACCGCCGGCGTTCGCCGCCTCGAGCACCGCGGCGATCCCGCGCCGGCCGAGGACCTCGGCCCAGGACCGCAGCCGGTCGGCCACCTCGTCGGTGAGGTCGTCACCCCGCTGGTCGAGCTCGGCGGCCGAGTGACCGAAGAAGCAGGTCAGTGCGGCGGCCCGGACCCGGGCGCTGCGGTGCGGCTGCTCGAGCGCCTCGAGCAGGGTCAGCCACTCGACGGCGGCCGGGGTGGCGAACACGCTGCCGCCACCGGCGATCACCGCTGGCACCCCCACCTTCGCGAGCGCGGCGCGGGCGGCGGCCAGGTCGGCGTGCTTGTAGCAGATCACCGCCACGTCGGCCGGCGCGATCGGTCGCCCTTCGAACGTCGCACCCGAGGCCAGCAGCGCCCTGACGTCGAGGGCCAGGTCGTCGGCGATGTGGGGTCGCACCTGTCCCACCGTCAGAGACGCGTTGCCGCGCCGCCCGAACTGCTCGCGGCGCACCACGCGGACCCGCAGCGAAGCCGCCTTGGGCGCACCGGACATCCGCCCCTCCCCGTGGTGGGCGTCGACGTCGTGCACGACGATCTGCTCGTCGCCGAGCTCGGCGCCGGCCATCAGCTCCTGGAACGCGGAGAGCAGCGCCGCGTCGCTGCGCCAGTTGACCGCGAGGGTCTGCCGGGTGGTCGCGCTCTTGGCGGCGTCGAGGTACGTCGTGACGTCGCCGCCCCGGAACGCATAGATCGCCTGCTTCGGGTCGCCGATCAGCACCATCGTCGCGTGGCCGGTGAACGCACGGTCGAGCACCTGCCACTGCACCGGGTCGGTGTCCTGGAACTCGTCGACCAGCACGATCTGCCAGCGCTGCCGCATCCGCGCCCGCGCCGGGGCGTCGTCGTCGACCAGCGCCTCGGCGAGCTGGCTGAGCAGGTCGTCGTAGGAGAGGATGCCGAGCCGCCGCTTGCGGCGGTCCATCTCGGTGCGTACGGCGTCGGCGAACCTCACCCGTCGTCCGGCCGGGGTGGAGCGGTCCTCGTCGGCCGGCTCGAGGTGGGCCTGGGGGTCGCCGATCGCGTCGCGCGCGATCGCCATCGCCTCCTGGTGGTCGAAGAGCGGGTCGTCCTCGCCGTACGCGAACGCGCGCAGGTAGAGGTCATCGACCACCTCGCCGATCAGGTCGTCGAGATCCTCGACCAGTCGGGCCCGGGAGTCGGTGTCGCCGGCAACGCCGAGCGAGCCGAGCACCATCGAGCAGAACTGGTGCGTGGTCGCGATGGTGGCCGCGTCGAACCCCGCCAGCGCCTCGAGCACCCGCCGGTGCCGCACCCGGCGCTCCTCGGCGTCGCAGGCGAGCAGCAGGCGGATCAGGTCGGAGTCGCGCACCTCGCCGGCGAGGGTGGGGTCGTCGCCGAGAGCGCGCTCGGCCTCCACCAGCTGGGCCCGGACCCGCTCGCGCAGCTCCTGGCTGGCCGCCCGGCCGAACGTCACCACCAGCATCTGCTCCAGCCGGGCCTCACCCTCGGCGACGTAGCGGGTGACCAGCGCGCCGATGGTCCAGGTCTTGCCGGTGCCGGCGCTCGCCTCGAGCAGCGTGGTGCCGGTCGGCAGCGGGCCGCAGACGTCGAAGGCGTCCATCTCTCCTGTCTTCACAGTGGGCCCACCCGCTCGGCACCGGCGAGCAGCGGCTCCCAGATCCGCCAGGCGTACGCCGGCAGTCCGTCGTCGAAGAGCCGCTCGACCGGAGCGGAGCCGCCGTAGATCCGCTGGTGGTAGGCGTCGGCGTCCTCGCCGAGGATCCCGTAGTCGTTGTGCGGGTCGGTCACCCACGCCCGGCGGGCGACACCGACGGGGTCGCGGTCCTCGCCCTTCAGCTCGCGGGCGTGCGCCTCGGCCCAGGCCGCGGCGGTGGCGAGCGGCACCGGCAGCGGCCGGTCGAGCCCTTCGTCACGCAGTGCGACCAGGTCGCGCAGCCACTCGAGCGCGCGATGGTCGAGCGGACCGGCCAGCGCCCGCCGCGGACCGGCCCGCTCCCGGCCGACGGCGTGGGAGGTCCAGCTCTCGTCGGGGAGCCCGGCGGTGAGCGCGAGCAGGTCGAGCCACGCGATCAGCCGCTGGCGCGGCTTGAGCCGGGAGTAGCCGAGGCTGACGACCTTGGTGCCGTGCACCCGCGCGACGGTGCCGGTGAGCCGACGGCCGTCGCCGAGGTCGACGTCGACGTCGATCGAGCGCGGCTCGCCGGCGCGCAGCTCCGCGGTGCGGGTGAAGAGCTTCTGGCACTCCTCGGTCACCCCGGCCAGGGATCGGCGTCCGAGGACGCCGGGAGGGAGGGTGCCGCGCAGCTGCTCGGCCGTCATCACCGCGACCGGGTCCTGTCCGGCCAGCACCTCACGCAGCAACCGGTCGCCCACCTGCCACACCTCCAGGGCGTCCAGCCCGACCGGGATGGCGTCGCTGAGCTCGTCGGGCTCGAACGGGGTGCTGACGTCGAGCCGACCCCGCAGGAACGCCCGCACGGGGTGGGTGAGGAACGTCTTCAGGTCGGCCAGCGAGACGTCCTCCTGAGGGCGCGGGGGGAGCGCTCCGTCGAGCAGCGGAGGTGGAGGGGTCCTCGGCCCGGTGGCGGCGACCGCGCCGGCGAGCGCGGCCCGGTCGAAGCTGAACGGCCGCTCGCCCACCAGGCCGCCCGGCTCGAGGTTGCGGACGTCGTAGGGCTGCAGCGGGTGCCGGACCAGCATCCGGTCGCGCACCGCGGTGGCGGTGGTGCGGTCGGTGGCGTCGAGGACCTCCCCGAGGGGGACGGCGGGCGGCCGCTCCGCACCGGTGTGCTCGTTGGCGCCGGTGTAGGTGATCACGACCGTGTCGACCGCGGCCAGCAGCGCGTCGAGCAGCAGCTGACGGTCCTCGCTGCGCGCGTCGCGCTCGCCGGTCAACGGCCGCCGGGCGAGCACGTCGTCGCCGTCGACCGAGGTGGTGCGCGGGAACACGCCGTCGTCGAGCCCGACCAGGCAGACGACCCGGTGCGGGACCGAACGCATCGGCACCATCGTGCAGACCGTGAGCGTGCCGGTGCGGAAGTTGGCGCGGGTCGGCCGGCCGCCCAGTCGCGACTGGAGCAGGGCGCGGACGTCGGCCAGCCGGAGGGGTACGCCGGGGTCGCTCGCCGAGGACACCCCGGCCCGGGCGAGCTCGCGCTCGAACTGGGTCAGCTGCCAGGCGTCGTCCGCCGGGACCTCGGTCAGCGACCGCACCCCATCGCCCAGCGCGTCCACCCACTCCTGCACCGTGCCGGCCGCGGTCATCGCGGCCAGGCAGTCGGCGAGCCGGGCGGTGTATTCGGCCAGGCGCCCCACCAGGTCGATGTCGGAGCTCGCGACGTCGTCGACGGGGAGGCCGCGGCCGAGGTGGTGGTGGTCGTCGCCGCTCATCGCCACGCCGAGCAGGATCCGGTCGAGCCCGGACCGCCAGGTGTTGTGGTCGAAGTTGGCCATCGCGAACGGCGCGCGCGACGGGCCGTCGATCCCCCAGCGGATGCCGGCCTGGGCCACCCAGCGGGTCACCCGCGCGAGGTCGTCGTCGGAGAACCCGAACCTCAGCCGGCAGGCCTCCTGGGTCGCCAGGTCGAGGACCTCGGAGGCCGTGACCCGGCCGCCGGCGAGCTCGACCAGGGTGGCGGCCACGGCGAGCAGCGGGTTGGTGCTGGACAGGGCGCGGTCGGCGAGCCGGACCCGCAGCCGGTGGGCGGGGTGACCGCCGCCATCGGCGTCCTCGACGACGTCGGCGAGCCCGAAGCCCGCGGAGATCAGCGGCGCGAACGTCTCGATGTCGGGACACATCACGAGGATGTCGCGGGGCTCGAGAGTGGGGTCGTCGTCGAGGAGGCCGACCAGCACCTCGCGGAGGACGTCGACCTGGCGGGCCGCGCTGTGGCACGCGTGCACCTGCAGGCTCTGGTCGTCGTCGCGGACGCGCCGCCCGGCACGCCCCTCGACGGTGGGGGCGTGGTTGGCGCGCAGGTCGTGCTGCAACCAGCCGAGCAGGGAGTCGGGCTCGGCGACGTCGACGGCGGTCGCGGACGATGGGACGTCGGCGAGCAGGCGGCGCAGCTCCCGGGTGTCGCGGCCGAGCGAGGCCAGCAGCGGATGGCCGACCAGGTCGGCCGAGTGGTCGTCGTCGCGTGGGACCACGCCACCGAGACCGGCGAGGTCGTCCCACAGCGAGGCCGACGGCTGCGGCAGCCAGAGGTGGACATCGCGGTGCTCGCCGAGTGCCTGGAGCAGCGCGATCTCGGTGACCGGCAGCCGGGTGTGCCCGAACAGCGAGAGCCGGTCCGGGAGTGCGAGCCCGTCGCCGCCGGCGCGGAGCTGCTCCAGGACCCGCGCGTGGCGGACGTCGGGCGGGTCGTCGTCGACGCGCTGGAGCAGCCGGCGCCACAGCTCGGCCTGCCAGCCCAGGTCGGCGTCGAGCCGGTCGCCGGCACCGTCGGTGTCGCGACCCTCGCGCCAGTCGGCGACCAGGGACGGCCGCTGCACGGCGTACGAGACGAACAGGCCGGCGAGCCGGCGGGCCACGGAGTAGCGGCGATTGCGACGGAGCTCGGCGTCGTCGCCGTCGAGACCGTGGCCGAGGTGGGCGGCCAGGGTGGCGCACCAGGGCTCGCCGAGGCTGTCGTCGATCGTGGCGAGCAGCGGCCAGACCAGGTGGTCGGGGTCCCAGGGATCGTCGCGGTCGCGGTCGAGCAGCATCGAGACCAGGGAGTGCGGGCTGAGGAACCGGACGCCGGCGCACACCCCGTCGCCGCCGCGCGAGCCGACGCCGAGCCGATGGCTGAGCCGCTGGGTCAGCCAGCGCTCCACGCCCTTCGCCGGCACCACCACGACCTCCTCGGCGAACGGATCGTCGAGGGGCGTGGCCACCAGCTCGCCGAGCGCGTCGGCGAGCTGGTCGGTGCGCGGTGCGCGGTGGAGATGGAGGGGCATCGATGGCGAGGCTAGTCGCGCTTGCGGACAAGCTCAGCCGCGTACGTCGAACCCGTGGTTCCCAGCAGGCTCCGCCTCGGTCACACGTACGTCGTCCACCTGCGCATACTCCGGACCGCTCCGGCACCAGTCGAGCAGCGCATCGACGTCGGCGGCCGCACCCTCGAAGTGCCCCGCCACCGAGCCGTCCGGCTCGTTGGCCACCCACCCGGCGATGCCGAGGCGCGCGGCCTGCTCCTGGGTGCGGGCCCGGAAGAACACCCCCTGCACCCGGCCGGTGATCACGACGTCGACGGCCCTGCGGCTCATGACCCCATGGTGCCCCGGGCCGGCTAGCCGGCGGCGGGCAGGAACCAGGTCGGGAGCTGCCGGACGAGCTCCGGGTCGCCGAACGCCTGGATCGAGCCGTCTGCGGCGGCGTCGTGCCAGCTCCGGTGGCCGCGGGCCAGCAGGAGCAGCACCGGCTGCCCCATCCGGACATGGAGGTAGCGGGACTGGTCGAGCAGAGGGTCGGTGCGGCACCCGTAGGGGTCGGCCTCCCGCTCGAGCACCAGCCAGTAGCGCCGGTCGACGGGCAACCGCACCGTCATCTCCACGATCACCTGCCGAACGGGAAGGACGTCCTGGTCGACGCGCTTGGCCAGCCAGGCCAGCACCACATCGGGGTCGCGCTCGACCATCGCGGGATCCTCGGGCAGCCACGACTCGGACCAGTCACGCAGGGCCCGCATCGTCGGCATCAGCGCCTCGCCGGACGCCGTCAGTCGGTAGGCCGTGGTCCGCCCGTGGTGGCTTCGGGCGACCAGTCCCAGGTCCTCCAGCCGCCGGAGCCGGGCGGCCAGGACCGAGCGCGAGATGCGGCCGGGCAGGTTGCTGACCAGCGTGTTGAAGCCCTGCGGGCCGGACACACCGAGCTCCCGGACGATGAGCAGGCTCCAGCGCTCGGCGAGATGCTCGATCGCCTTCGTGAACGAGCAGTACGTCGTGCCGAGGGCACCCGGACCCATGCCCAGGATGGTGCCACCCGATCCCCTGCCTGCCCAGGTTCTAACTTCGAACTGCCCGGCCGGGCGGTTGCGCGAGCAGCGTGGCAGGCATGACCACCTCCACGCCCTCGCAGGCAGTCCTCGACATCCACGACGAGCTGTTGGGCGGCTCCTCGGTGAAGCGGCGCTACGTCGACGTGCCTTCGGGCCGCAGGGTGCACGCCCTCGAGTCCGGCGACGGGCCTCCGGTGCTCCTGCTGCACGGCAGCTCGACGTCGTCCCTGTCCCACCTTCCGCTGCACACGCGACTGACGACGGTGCGTGCGATCTCCGTGGACCGTCCGGGGTGCGGGCTCAGCGAGGCGGTCCCGGTCTCGGTGCCTCGGTTTCGCGAGGACGCGGTGCGCTTCGTCGACGAGGTGGCGGACGGCCTCGGCCTCGCGTCGTTCGTCGTCGGTGGCAACTCCATGGGAGGGATCTGGGCGCTGTGGTACGCCCTGGCCCATCCCGATCGGGTGCGCGGGGTGGCGCTGCTCGGCTCGGTGCCCACCCTCCCGGGTACCCGGGTCCCGCCCCCGCTGCGGGTGGCGGCGACCCCGGTGCTCGGCGACCTGCTGTCCCGGGTGGTGAAGCCGACCCCGCAGCGGGTGGTGCGGCTGCTCTCCTCCGTCGGCGAGGGCGAGACCGTCACCCGGCACCCGGACATCATCCGGTCGGTCGTGGTGGCCGGGAACGACCCGATGGCGTCGGCCATGAACCTCGCCGAGCTGCGGGCGGTCATCTCGATGCGGGGATACCGGCGGACGAACAGCGTGTCCGAGGACGACCTGCGACGGCTCGGCGTACCGACGTTGCTGATCTGGGGTGACAAGGACCCGGTCGGATCGGTCGCGTGTGCCGCGGCGGTCACCCGACTGATCCCCGACGCGCGCCTCGAGGTGCTGCCGGGTGGCCACGTCCCCTGGTTCGGGCATCCGGACGACGTATGCGCGCTGCTGTCCGGGTTCACGCGGGAGCACAGCCCCAGCTGAGGGCCGCCGTCAGTCGTCGTGCCGCCAGTGCGCCGCTTCGTCGGCCTCGGCGATCTCTTCCTCGAGCTCGGCAACCGCGTCCGGGATCGCCGTGGAACCGGCGGTAGCTGTAGACGATCAGGGCGAGGGCGATCAGCGCCGAGGCGATCTGGGTGACCGCGGTGGCCAGTCCACCGGGGAGCCACCAGCGCTCGTCGATCGGCCACCACTCGGGTGCCGGCGGGCTCCAGATCCAGAGCACGCCGGCCGCGACCAGCAGGGCGACGCCGGTCACGGACAGCACGATCCGTGGCCAGGTCTCGACACTCTCCGCCGCGCCCTTCAGGGCGCGGTACTTGATCGGGGCCAGGCGGCGCTCCGCCCACTCGTACTCCTGGGACAGGACCGCGAGCCCGCCGAACAGCATCAGCAGACCCGGCCCGGGCAGCACCAGTGCGGCGATTCCGCCGACCACCAGCAGCCAGCCGACGATCTCGAGCGCGATGCGCTTCGCCGCCTGCTTCATGACAGGAGCCTCCCAGACCTGGGCAAGCCGCAAACCAGGGAAGCCCCTGATCAGCTCCCGAACTGCTCGAGGTACGCCTTGCCCTCGTCGCTCAGCCGGCCGTGCTCCTCGGCGATCCTGGCCCAGCGCACCGACATCTTGAGGAACCGCAGCGGGTTGTAGACGTCCTCCTCACGCGAGAACAGCCCGTCGCCGGCATAGGTCATGATCGTCAGGTTGGACTCCTCGTGGTGCGAGCCGTCGCCCGGGTCGGGCATCAGGTTGCGCACCTCGCAGATCAGCCGCGACGTCGGCTCGTCCACCACCTGCCAGGCCAGCGGGAAGCCGGTCATCTCGCCGCCCGGGTACGACGTCATGGTCCGCACCGACCACTCCCGGATCTGGTCGCGGCCACGGAAGGTACCGAACGCGTGCTCGACGTACTCGGCGTCCTCGGTGAAGTGGTCGGCGAAGTCCTCCCAGTCGCCGCTGGCGGCGTACTCCTGCACGCGGGCGTGCATCGCGGCGTACGCCTCGGTGATCTCCGCTGCGCTGAACGTCATGGTTCAGGAATGCTCTCATCCCGTCGACCGTCCTGGCGGTGCCATGATTGCCGGGGCTGGCTACGGGTACCGCTGGTCGGGGTGGGACGAATGAATCGAGAGCTCGGAGCGGGGGAGACAGCAGTGACAGTCCCCAACCGCACGCAGGCCGAGTCCATCGGGTTCGAGCAGAGTCCAGATCTCCAGCTGGTCACGTCCGGGCCCGAGCTTCGCGTGCTGGCGGCCAACGCCGGCGTACGACGCCTGCTGGGTGATCGCGATCCAGCCGGAAGAACGCTGTCCGACGCGCTGACCCGGATCCTCGGAGAGCCGGTGATCGAGCTCTTCGAGGAGGTGTTCCGCTCCGGCGAGACGCACCAGCTCGACGGGTGGCGGGTGCACGCGGGGCGGCCGAACGAGTGGATCCACGCCGACCTCGTCATCGCGCCATGGCGTGACGAGGCCGGGCTGGTCGCGGGATGCATCGGCCGGGGGACCGACGTCGCCGCTCTGGCGCCGACGCGGGAAGCGGCCGAGACGCGGTACTCGGCCACGCTCGAGATGATGACGGACCTGCAGGACGCCCTGCTGCCCGCCGACCTCCCGGTGGCTCCTGCTCTGGACGTGTCGGCGACATACCTGCTGGCCGCCGACGATGCGCGCGCGGGAGGCGACTGGTTCGACGCGATCGTGCGCGCCGACGGGACGATCGCCCTGGTCGTGGGCGACACCGTCGGCCAGGGGATCAAGGCCTCGGCGGTGATGGGTCAGCTGCGCGCCGTGCTCCACGAGCGGCTGCTGACCGACGACTCGATCCCGGACGCGCTGCGGTCGCTGGACCGCTACGCACGCGTGCACTCCGAGTCGCACGCGGCGACGGTGTGCGTCGTGCTGGTCGACCCGGCGTCCGGCGCCATCGAGTACTGCACGGCCGGCCACCCGGCACCCTTGGTCGTCGCGGCGGACGGCACGAGCCGTTACCTGGAGGTGAGCGGGGCCGGCCCGCTGACGACCGAGTCGGAGTACCACACGAGCCACGACACGCTCGGGACCGACGACGTCGTCCTGCTGTTCACCGACGGCCTGACCGAGCGGCCCGGCGTGTCACCGGCGCAGAGCGACGCCGACGTCGCGAGGGCCGCGACCTGGGCGGCGGTCAGCGGAGTGGAGAGCGCGGGTCCCGCCGAGCGACGGTCGACCCGGGTGTGCGAGCGGACCCTGGAGGTGCTGATCCAGAACGCCGGCTACAACGACGACATCACGCTGCTCGCCGCACATCGGACGCCGACGTTCGGTCCGTTCCGGATCTCCCTCGGCGGCAGCCCGGACGCGGTGCGGGAGGCACGCGAGGAGCTGGACGAGTGGCTGGCGACGCTGCAGGTCGCCGTGCTCGACGAGTTCGCGGTGCTGCATGCGGCCGGTGAGCTGATCACCAACGCGGTCGAGCACGCCTATCCCCAGGGCGAGATGCCGGAGGTCGGGGTCGAGCTGGAGGCCATGCTCGACCCGAGCGGCGTCCTCGACCTCTCGGTCACCGACCACGGCCGGTGGAACGACCAGCCGCCGCATCCGGACCGCGGTCGCGGGCTGGGCATGGTCAGCGGCCTGGTGGACCAGCTCACCATCGACCGCTCGGACACCGGCTCGACGGCACGGTTCCGCAAGCGGCTCACCCGCTCCGCCCAGCTGCTCACCGGCACCGCCCGCAGTGCCGGAGCCGAGCCCGGAGCGACCGAGCCGGTCCCGTTCGGCACCGAGGTCGACGGCGACATGATGAAGGTGAGCGGACCGGTCGACCTGACGTCGGCCGACACGTTCCGGGCCTCTCTGCGGCGGTTCAGCCGAGGCGGCACCGCCGAGCTCACCGTCGACCTCGCCGGCGTCACCCACCTGGGCAGCGCGGGGGTTCAGGTCCTGCACGAGATCCACGCGATGGATGGCGCCTCGCTCCATCTCCGGGCACCCTCCGGCTCCGTGGCCCAGCACGTGCTGGAGCTGGTGCGTCTGCCCTACGAGGAGCAGCCGACACCCCTCACCGAAGAGTGAGCTCGGCCCACACCAGCTTGCGGCGGCCCTCCGACCGCTCGATCCCCCAGGACGCGGCGAGCGCCGCCACCATCAGCAACCCGCGGCCGTGCTCGCTGGTCATGCTCTGCGGCTGCGGCTCCGGTGTCCCCGAGCCACCGTCGCGCACCTCGATCCGTAGCGAGTGGGAGGACGAGGACAGGCGGACGCGGTAGTCGGAGGCGGCGTGGGTGATCGCGTTGGCGGCGAGCTCGCTGACCACCAGCTGCGCGTCGTCGAGCAGCGGCGCCAGGTCCCACTCGGTGAGGATCTTCCGGACGAATCGGCGGGCCGTGCGCACGCTCGAGAGGTCCTGGGGGAGGTCGAGCACCGCGTCCGGGTGATCGGGCGGACGGAAGACCGACTCCAGGAGCGCCACGAGGTAGTCGAGGTCGGAGTCCTTGAGCACGTAGCCTTCGGCGTTGGCGTCGTACCACGCCCGGTCCTCCGGCTCCGCGCCGGAGAAGATCACCACCTTGATGCCGGGCTGCTGGTCGCGGACCCGGCTCAGCACGTCGCGACCGGTGATGTCCGGCAGCCCCAGGTCGAGCACCACGAGGTCCGGCTCGAGCTCGTCGACCATGGTGATCGCGGCCACGCCGGTCCCGGCCTCACCGACGACCTCGAACCCGCCACTGAACCTCAGCGCGGTCCGGACCAGCCGACGCGCCTCGGGGGCGTCGTCGACGAGCAGCACCCGCACGGGTACGTCGGCCTCCATCGACTACCCCCCGTCGGCGTCCGTCTCGAGCGGTCCGGTTGTCGGCAATGTGATCACGAAAGCGGCGTCCTCGGCGCGATATGACGCGTTGCCGCCCTGTGCCTGCGCCAGCTCTCGCACGATGTAGAGCCCGAGCCCGGTCCCGCCCTGACTGCTGGTCGCGAAGCGCTCGAAGAGCCTGGCGCGCATCTCCTCCGGGATTCCGGGGCCGGCGTCACGGACGACGATCGCCGCGGTCGGGCCGTCGCTCTCGGCGGTGATCTCCACCGGTGCGGCGCCGTACCGGAGGGCGTTCGTGATCAGGTTCTCGACCATCTGGGCGAGCCGGTCGGAATCCGCCCGGACGTGCAGCGGCTCGACCCGACCGAGCCGCACGGCCCCCGGCTCGGCAGCGCGAGATGCGGTGCGGACGATCTCGTCGAGCTGATCGGCGAGGTCGAGATCGCGGATCTCGAGATCGAGTGCGGTGCCCTGGATGCGGGACGCGGTGAGCAGGTCGGCGAGCAGCCGCGAGAGGCGATTCGCGCTGCTCGTCATGCCGTCCAGCAGCTCGTTTCTCTCGTCGTCCTCGAGCTCGGCCCAGTGGGTGCGGAGCAGCTGCGCCGTGCCCCCGAGCACGCCCACCGGCGAGCGGAGCTCGTGCGCTGTCATGCCCAGGAAGTGCGACTGGTCGTCTGCGGCCTGGAGCAACCGGGTGTTGGCCTCCTCGAGCCGCGCGTTGGCCTCACGGCGCTCGGTGTTGTCCCGGGTCACCTTCCCGTATCCGACCAGCCGGCCGTCGCGGTCCCGGACCGCGGTGATCGTCACGTGCGCCCAGAACCGGGATCCGTCCTTGCGGATCCGCCACCCTTCCTCCTCGTAGCGGCCCTCGCGCAGCGCGACCTCGAGCTCGTGCTCGGGGTGCCGCTCGGCCTGCTTCTCCGGCGGGTAGAAGACGCGGAAGTGCTGTCCGATGATCTCCTCGGCGGTCCAGCCCTTGCTCCGCTCGGCTCCGCGGTTCCAGCTGGCGACGTGCCCGTCGGGATCGAGCATGAAGATCGCGTAGTCCTGCACCGCGTCGACCAGCAGTCGCAGGACCTCCCGTCTCTCCCGCTGCCCGGTGACGTCCTGCACCTGGAGGAAGAGGTACAGCGGCCGCCCGGACGCGTCCCGGACCGGCGAGAGCATCGTCAGCACCCGCCGCGCCGACCCGTGGCCGTCCAGCCCGTGCTCGATCCGGATCAGGTCGTCTCCCCCCTCGACCACCCCCCGCAGAGCGTCCCGCACCCGGCCGGCTTCCGCGCCGGCCAGGTCGGCGTACGACGCGCCCAGGAGCTCGTCCACGGGCCGACCGACCAGCCTGGCCAGGCTCCGGTTGCCCCGGACGATCCGGCCGGTCAGCGTCATCGTGGCCATGCCGATGGCCGCCTCCTCGAAGACCTCCTGGAAGCGCTCGAGGTGCTCGTGGAGCACGGTCTCGTCCTCGTGCGCGGCGGGGGTCGCCGGACCACCGGGCGCCTCGTCGTCGCGTTCGGCGCCGAGCACGGTCAGGAGGTCCGCGGCCAGGGTGCCGAGCGAGTTGGACTTCTCGACGAAGGCGGTGGCCCCCAACGCCCGGCAACGGTCCGACAAGCCCTCCTCGGCGAAACCGCTGTACATCACGACCCGGGTGCTCGGCGAGACTTCTCGCACCCGCGGCAACGCCTCCAGCCCGTCCATGCCGGGCATCGAGACGTCGAGCAGGAGCACGTCCGGCTGCAGCCGCTCGGCCAGCTCGATCGCCTCGAGACCGGACGCCCCCTCGCCCACGACCTCGAACTGCTCAGAGAGCGTGAGGCGGGTGCGCACCAGCGTGCGCACCTCCACCGCATCGTCGACCACGACGATCGTCAGGACCGCCCTCATGACGGGAACCTACCGCCTACCCGGACGGATCGAGGGGAGCGCGACGATGCACCTCGATCCGGCCCTGCACCCTTACACTCACCCGGACGGTCGAGAAACAGGCCCGTGGAGCGCACCCGGTGCGGTGACGCCGACGACAGGACTGCAGGCCGTGCACGAGATGTTCGACCTCGAACGCATCGAGGTGGCGGCGTACTTCCGCTACGGCGGGCAGGGAGCCCAGGTAGGCGGTGACTGGTACGACGTCATCGGGCTGCCCGACGGCCGCACCGCGCTGTTCGTCGGCGACGTGATGGGGCGCGGCGGCCGGGCCGCCTTGGTGATGAGGCAGCTGCGTCGGGTCGTACGTACCTACGCCCAGCTGGGCGTACCTCCGCTCGAGCTGATGGGGAATCTCGACCGGCTCGTGGTGCAGCGCTTCCCACAGCAGGTGGTGACGTGTCTGTACGCCGTCTTCGATCCCCTCGACCTCTCGCTGCGCTACCTCAACGCGGGTCACATGCCCCCACTCCTGATCCACCGCGACGGCTCGTGCACGCGGGTGACCTTCGCGACGCACCCACCCCTCGGAGTGGGGCAACCCTTCGACGAGCTGCACCGGGTCGACCTCACGCCCGGTGCCGGGGTGGTCCTCTACACCGACGGCCTGGTCGAGCGCCGGGGCAAGTGCATCGAGGCGGGGATCGAGTCGCTCCGGCGAGCCGTGGCAGCGCTCGACGTACCACTGCGGGACGCGCCGGAGACCCTCGTACGGACTCTGCTGCCTCAGGGGCCAGAAGACGACGTGGCGCTGCTGGTGGCTCGGGTCTGCGGCTAGCGGATCCGGCTCAGGCCACGCGGTGCGGCAGCCCGCAGATGTTGAGAACCTGCTGCGCGATCGTGCCCTTCACGGCCACCAGCTCGATGGTTGACCCGCGCTCGCCGGCGGTCCGCGAGGCGACCGCCAGGACCCCGACGCCCATGCTGGGGAGGAAGTCGACCTCGCTGAGATCCACGACCAGGTCGTCGGCGAACCCGTTCGAGTGTTTCTCGAGCGCCTCGCGCAGCGCGACCGCAGAGAGCTCGTCGACCTCGCCGCTCACATAGAGCGTCCTCGAGTCCTGATCCACCGAGAAGGTGAGGGGCCGCTCTTCCACGTTCGAATGCTACGTCCTCGGTCCGCTTCCGTGCGGAACGGACCACATCAGAATCTCGAGTGGGTGGTGGTTTCGAGGCTCGTCGCTGGCGCTCCTCGCACCTCAACCACCGGAACGACGGCGCAGCTCCTCGTTGATCGCGGGGACGATCTCGTGCATGTCGCCGATGACGGCGTAGTGAGCCTTGGTCACCATCGGCGCCTCGGCGTCGGTGTTGATCGCCAGGATCGTCTTCGCGCTGGCGCAGCCGGCCCAGTGCTGGATCGCCCCGGAGATGCCGCAGGCGACGTACAGCTCCGGTGAGATGCGGCTCCCGGTCTGGCCGATCTGCTCGTGGTGCGGACGCCAGCCGGCGCCGGTGACCACCCGGGAGACACCGACGGTGCCACCGAGAAGCTCGGCGAGCTCGCTGACGCCGTCGAAGCCGTTCGGGCCGCCGGCCCCGCGCCCGGCGCCCACCACGACCTTGGCCGACTTCAGCGCCCCGGACAGGTCCGGCGGGGGGGCCTCGCGCGAGACCACCCGGGCCACCAGGTCGGCCTCGGCGACCTCGGGCTTGAACTCGGTGACGGTCGGCGTGGTCGGCTGCTCGGCGCGAGCCGCCTCCACCGCGTGCCCGGCCACCGTGAACACCGCGGGGCGCTGGTCCAGGAGCATCTCCTCGAGCACCGACCCCCCGACGACCTGTCGGGTGACCACGAACGGCGAGAGCCCGCCGAACGAGATCGCGTTGGCGGCCATGGGTACGCCGAGGCGGGCGGCCACGTGGGCGAGCACCTCGTTGCCGCGGGGCGTGCCGGACCCCATCACGACGACGGAGCCGGCGGCGGCCCGCGCCTCCTGCAGCGCAGCCGCCCAGACGGCGCCGCCGTAGGCGGAGACCGCGTCGCCCACGGCATGGTGGACGGTGCGGACGCCGTACGCGCCGAGCTGGTCGGTCAGACCGTCCGGCACCTCGCCGGCGACGAAGGCGTCGATCGGCACGCCGCCCCCGGCGGCGGACAGCTCGCGCGCGAACGTGATCGCCTCGCGCGACATCTCGGCGGCGCCGGACGCGTCGGTCTCGACGTAGACGATGATCATCGCGACACCACTCCGATCCGCTCGAACAGGTCGACCACCGCGACGGCGGCCGCGGCTCCCTCACCGAGCACCTGCACATCACTGCTCACCGGCGGCGGGAGGGTGAACCGGACCCGGCTGGGGCCGGTCGCCTCGGCGGTCGGCTCGCGCTCGTCGATCACGACCTTCTTGGCCTTCATCCGGCCGGGCACGCTCGGGTAGCGCGGCTCGACGCCGCCCTCCAGGATCGTCACCACCGCCGGCAACGGGACCCGGAACGTCTCGTGCCCGTCGGGCCCCTCGCCGCGCGCGACGGCCGCGCCGTCCTCGACCTCGACCGTGTTGACGCCGTTGACGACCGGTCGGCCCAGCTCGTACGCGAGCCGGATGCCCACCTGGAAGTCACCGCTGTCGGCGGCGTCGTTGCCGAGCAGCACCAGGTCGTGGTCACCCGCGACCGCGGCCAGCTCCCTGGCCACATCGGCCGCTCCGAGCGCGATGGGGTCGGCGACCACGTGGGTCGCCGCCGTGCAGCCGATCGCCAGCGCGTTGCGGAGCTGCTCGACCGCCTCGGCCGTCCCGACGGTAGCCACCGTGGCCGTGCCGCCGGTGTCGGTCGCGATGCGTACGGCGAGCTCGACCGCGCAGGCCTCGTGGTCACTGATCGTGAACCCGAGCTGTCCGGTGTCGAGGCCCTGGCCGTCAGCGGTCAGCGCCACCTCGCCCGACACGTCGGGAACCCGCTTCACGCACACCAGCACGTTCGTCATGAGCGGATCCGCTCGTTGTCGGGGTCGAACACCGAGGTCGCGTCGACCGAGGCGATGGTCACCGGGTAGAGCTCCTCCATGTAGGACACGGCGAGCTGGTTGCCGATGGTCGACTGGTCGGGCGGCAGGTAGGCGAGCAGCACGTGCTTGCCCAGCGACGGCGCCGAGCCGGCCGTGGTGACGTAGGGGTGCAGGCCGTGACCGTCGGTCAGGACCTCGCCGTCGCGGGTCAGGATCGGCTCGCCGCCGAGCATGTATCGCTTCATCCCGCTCGCCGACGTGTGGTCGTCGACGGTCAGCGTGCAGAGCACCGTGGCGGGCTCCTCCTCGCGCTGCTTGAGGTAGGCCTCCCGCCCGACGAAGTCGGCGGCCTTCACCTTGGGCCGCTGCATGCTCGCCTCGACGATGGTGCGCTCGGCGTCGAGCTCGAACCCGAACGCGCGGTAGCCCTTCTCGATCCGGCCAGTGGTGCCGTAGACACCGATCCCGACCGGTACGGCGCCGTGCTCGCGGCCGGCCTCCAGCAGCATCGACCACAGCCGGGCGCCCTGCTCGATCGGCACGTACAGCTCCCAGCCGAGCTCGCCGACGTATGAGATCCGGGAGGCGAGGACGCTCAGCGAGTCGACCTCGATCTCGCGGCAGGTGCCGAACCCGAAGGCCTCGTGGCTCACGTCGTCGGCGGTGAGCGAGGACAGGATGTCGCGGGCGCGCGGGCCCCACACCCCGATCGTGGTGTACGACGACGTCAGGTCGACGACCGCCGCCGCGCCGTTCTCGTGGGCGAGGTCGGCGAACCGCTTCCTGTCGACCATCCCGTGCGCGCCGCCGGTGACCACCCGGAAGTGGTCGTGGCCCAGCCGCATCACGGTGAGGTCGGAGACGAACCCGCCCTTGGCGTCGAGCATCGGGGTGTAGACGACCTTGCCGTTCGCGACGTTGCACTGCGCGACGCACGAGCGCTGCACAGTGTCGAGCGCGCCGGGCCCGACGACGTCGAAGACCGCGAACGCCGACAGGTCGACGATGCCTGCGGCGTCGCGCATCCGCAGGTGCTCGGCGTTGATGATCGGCGACCACCAGCGGGCGTCCCACTCGTGCTCGCGCGGCATCACCCGGTCGCCGTACTCCTCCAGGAGCGGAGCGTTCGACTCGTACCACATCGGGCGCTCCCACCCGGCGGCCTCGAAGAACACCGCGCCGAGCTCCACCTGCGCGGCGTGCATCGGGGCCAGCCGCTGCGGGCGGTCGGTGAGGTACTGCTCGGACGGGTGCACGATCCCGTAGGTCTTGTTGAACGCCTCCCCCGTACGGGCCTGGATGTGTGCCTTGGTGCGCTGGTGCGGGTAGAACCGCGCGATGTCGGAGTGGGAGACGTCGATCTCGCTGTGACCGTGGGTCATCCACTCGGCCACCGCCCGACCGACGCCCGGACCCTCCTTGATCCAGACCGCCGCGGCGGACCAGAGACCGCGCACCTCGGGCGTCTCGCCGAGGACCGGCGACCCGTCGGGGGTGAGCGAGAGCAGGCCATTGATCGCGTAGCGGATCTCGGCACCCTCCGCGCCCAGCAGGTCGGGCATCAGCTCGAAGGCCTGCTCCAGCTGCGGGTCGAAGTCGTCCTCGGTGAACGGGAGCTCGGTCGGCGACAGCTTGGCCGCGTCGATCGAGGGGATCTCGTCGGCGTCCATCAGGATCGGCCGGTGGGCGTAGGACCCGACCTCCATGTCGGCTCCGTGCTGCCGCTCGTAGCAGAACGTGTCCATGTCGCGCACGATCGGGATGCTGATCTCGCCCTCGAGGCCGCTCAGCTGGGGGCACGGGCCGACCGAGATCATCTGGTGCACCGCGGGCGTCAGCGGGATGTGCGCCCCGGCCATCTTCGCGATCCGCGGGCTCCACACGCCGCAAGCGATCACGACGGTCTCGGTCTCGATGTCGCCACCGGAGGTGCGGACCCGGGCGATCCGGCCGTCCTCGACGTCCATCCCCTCGACCTCGATGTTGGGTACGACGGTCAGCGCGCCGAGCTCCATCGCCCGCTCGCGCATGATCGTGCCGGCCCGTAGCGAGTCGACGACGCCGACGGACGGCGTCCAGAACGCACCGACGATCTGGTCGGTCTCGATGAACGGGACCTTCTCCTTGACCTGCTCGGGCGTGACCAGCTCCGCCTCGATCCCCCACGCCTTCGCGCTGGACATCCGGCGACGCAGCTCCTCCATCCGCTCCTCGGTGCGGGCCACCTCGAAGCCGCCGGGCTCGAGCAGGACACCCATCTCCCGGTACTGCTCGACGGAGTCGAGCGTCAGGTCGGTGATCTCCCGGGAGTGGTCCACGGGGAAGATGAAGTTGGAGGCATGGCCGGTCGACCCACCCGGGTTGGGCAGCGGCCCCTTGTCGATCTGCACGATGTCGCGCCAGCCCAGCCGGGCGAGATGGTGGACGAGGCTATTGCCGACGATGCCGGCGCCGATGACGACGACGCGTGCGGTGGCGGGGACAGTGGCCATGAGGCCCTCCGAAGCTAACTCAAGGTGTTGCGTATCGTGCAACCGAATTCGTAATACAGAACAACAACTAGGATCGCTCCGCCCCCGGCAGGTGTCAATCCCTGCCGGGGGCCGAAGCGTGCGTCAGTGCCGGAAGGGGCTCAGCCCAGCCAGGCGTCCACCTTGTCCTGGTTCTCCTCGACCCACTTGGCGGCGGCGTCCTCCTGGGACATGCCGTCCTCTGCGATGTACTTCGCCACGAGGTTCTGGTCCTCGTTGGTCCACTCGAAGTTCTTCACCAGGTCGACTGCCGGGGAGCCCTCCTCGATCCAGTCAGTGGACCCGATCTTCTTCAGCGTGGTCTCCGGGTAGTCGCAGGCGACCTTCGCGGGGTCGTCCTGGCAGCCGTCCTCATAGGGCGGCAGCGCGACCTTCGCGAGCGGCAGGTCAGCGAACAGCCACTGCGGCTCGTAGAAGTACCCGATCAGGAACTCCTGGTTCTCCTCCGCCTGCTGGAAGGCCGTGATGCTGGCCGCCTCGCTGCCGGAGAACGTCACCTTGAAGTCCAGGTCGAGGTTGCTGATGATCGCCTCGTCGAACTGGACGTACGACGGATCGGCTCCCAGGAACTGCCCCTGCCCGCCGGACTCCGAGGTCTCGAAGTCGGAGGCGTACTTGTTGAGGTTCTCGTACTCGAGGATGTCCGGGTGTTCCTCGGCGAGCCACGGCGGGACGTACCAGCCGATGATTCCGATGTTGCCGGTCGGGCCGAGGTCCGTCGCGCTGCCGTCACCCTGCTCGGCGAAGAACTTCTTCTCCAGGTCCGGGTGACCCCAGTCCTCGATCACCACGTCGACGTCGCCGGTGCCGAAGCCCTGCCAGCGAGACGTCCTCCTTGAGGTTCTTGTAGTTGACCTCGCAACCGAGCTGGGTCTCGGCGACGTGGCCGACCACGTAGGCGTCGGCCTCGTAGCCGACCCACGGGTTGACGGCCATGTTCAGCTCGCCGCAGTCGCCGGCCTCGGCCGCACGTTCCTCGTTGGCTTCGGTCTCCTCGTCGATCGAGCTGTCGCCGCAGCCGGCGAGCGTGAGCGCCACGCACGCCGCGACCGCGAGCAGCCCGCCGCGTTTGTTTCTTGTTCGCATTCGTTCTCCTTGGTTGTGTGCGTGTGCACTAGTGCCGAGTCTGGTTCCGGATCGCTCCGGCATCACCCCATTGCCGACCTCCACCAGGGCCGCCTGCTCGGGTCGCCCGTCACCGGGTCGTTGTGGGCCGCAGCCCTGGCGATCCGGTCGACCATGATCCCGATCAGCACGATGCTGATGCCGGCTGCGGCGCCCTTGCCCCACTCCTCCGACCGGGAGAAGCCGAGCACCACGTCATAGCCCAGCCCGCCGGCGCCGACCATGCCGCCGATCACGGCCATCGACAGCACATAGAGCAGGCCCTGGTTGGCGGCCAGCACCAGCGACCCCTTGGCCATCGGCAGCTGGACCTTGGTGATCTCCTGCCAGGTGGTGCAGCCCGTCGACCGAGAAGCCTCCAAGGTGGTCGGCGAGACCCCCTTGACGCCGTCGGCCACCAGCTTGATCGCCACCGGCGCCGCGTAGACGACGCCGGCCACGATCGCGGTGAAGCGGGTCGGGCCGAAGAGCGCGAGGATCGGGATCAGGTACACGAACGGCGGGATCGTCTGGCCGGCGTCCAGCAGTGGCCGCAGCCCCAGATCGAACTTCGAGCTGCGGGCCATCCAGACCCCGAACACCAACGCCAGCACCATCACCATCACGGTGCCGACGAGGGTCATGGCGAGGGTGATCATCGAGTCGTGCCACAGGTCGAAGAACTTCAGCCCGGCCAGGCAGATCACGGTGGAAGGCAGAGCCCGCATTCCCCCGAAGACCAGTGCCAGGGCGAGGATCCCGGCGGCGGCGAGGTACCACGGTGACTCCGCCAGCAAGGACTGGAGCGGGTTGAGCAGGATGTCGCTGACCGTGTTCTTGAACCACTCCGTGGCGTCGTGGAACGTGTCGGTGAACCAGTCGACGAAGCTGTTGACCTTGTCGGCGATGGTCTGCGCCCAGGTGTTCTCCGGGAACTCGGCCAGGTTGAGGTTCTGCCGGGACATGAACACCGCGACTACGGCGAGGGCTCCGGTACCGGCCAGGACCATCCGGCGAAGCCGTGGATCCGCTCCGCTCCGCGCCCTCTTCTCGGGCGCCTCGCTGGCCGCGGTGACGGTGCGGTCCAGCATCACCGCCATCACCACGATCAGCATGCCCGGCACGAAAGCGTCGCCGACGTTGTTGATCCGCAGTCCTTCGAGAACCGGCTGGCCCAGACCAGGCCCATCGACGAACGCCGCCAGCGTCGCCATCGAGAGCGCGGCCATGATCGTCTGGTTGAGACCCACCACAATGGTTCGCCTGGCCATCGGCAGCTGCACCTTGCGCAGCCGTTGACTGGCCGTCTGACCCGCGGAGTCGGTGGCCTCGATCGTCGTCGACGACACGTTGCGGATGCCGTGCCCGGCGATCCGGATGATCGGCGGCAGCGCGTAGATCAGTGTGCACACCACGGCCGCTGATGCCCCGATACCGACGAAGAGCACGACCGGCAGCAGGTACACGAACGTCGGCATGGTCTGGAAGATGTCGAGGAGCGTGTTGAGGCTGGAGACGACCCAGCGTCTCCGGCTCGTACCGAGCCAGATGGCCAGCGGAATCCCGATCAGGACCGCCACCGCCACCGCGACGAACGTGATGATCAACAGGTCCATCGAGTCGCTCCAGTAGCCGAACAGGCCGAAGGAGACGAACGAGGCCGCGACCAGGATGGCGATCCGCCACCCGGCGAGCGCCAGGCCGATCCAGGCCGCGACCGCAGTGACGCCGAACCAGCCGATCTGGGGTACCGGGCGCGGGAAGTCGGGGACCGAGATCAGGCCCTGGAACCATTCGACGACGGAGGTGAACCACGCGCCGAGGTTGTAGGTGAACTGGATGAACGCGTTCTCGTCCCGGCTCGCCAGCACGTCGTCGCGGAATCCGGTCAGCGTGTTGTGCAGGTCGGTGTGCTCCCGCCCCGGGAGTGCGAGCGTGTCATCACCCTTGGTGAAGAGATAGATCAGCACCCAGACACCGAGCACGACCAGAGCCCACGCCCACCGCGGCATGCGGCGCGGCACGTCGGTGGACGGTGGTGCCGGGGCGTCGGGTTCGCGTTTGGGAGGTGCGATCGTCGCGGTCACGACGCAGCCTCCTCCTCGGCGACCACGACCCGCAGGATCGCGTCATCGTCGACGATGCCGACCAGTTCATCGTTGTCGACCACTCGCACCGGGTGCTCGGAGGCGAGTGCCGCCTGGGCCGCCTGTCGGACGATCGTGTCGGAGGACATCACCGGGCCCTCGGTGGAGTCGTCCGGACGCGGATCACGCATCACCCACTTCAGGGTCAGCACGTGTGACCGGGGCACCTCTGACACGAAGTCGCGGACGTAGTCGTCCGCCGGCGCTCCCACGACCTCGTCGGGACGGCCGATCTGCACGATCGCGCCGTCGCGAAGAATCATGATCCGGTCGCCGAGCTTGAGCGCCTCCGCGAGGTCGTGGGTGATGAACACCATGGTCTTGCCGAGCTCGTGGTGGAGCCGGATCACCTCGTTCTGCATGTCCCGGCGGATCAGCGGGTCCAGCGCGGAGAACGGCTCGTCGAAGAGGAGCAGCGTCGGGTCGTTGGCCAGGGCTCTGGCGAGCCCGACCCGCTGCTGCATGCCGCCGGAGAGCTGGTCGGGGTAGCTGCGCTCGAAGCCGGTCAGGCCCACCAGGTCGACGACCTCGCCGGCCTTGGCGCGGCGCTCCTTCTTGCCGATGCCGCGGATCTCCAGGCCGTAGGCGACGTTGTCGATCACCTGGCGGTGCGGCAGCAGGCCGAAGTGCTGGAACACCATCGAGGTGTGGGTACGTCGCAGGTCGCGCAGCTCGCCCTCGCTCGCGGCGGTGACGTTCCTTCCGTCGATCAGCACCTCCCCGTCGGTCGGTTCGATCAGCCGGGTCAGGCAGCGGACCAGCGTGGACTTGCCCGATCCGGACAGCCCCATCACCACGAACACCTCACCGGGCGCCACCTCGAAGCTGACGTCCTTCACTCCCATGACGCAGCCGGTCTTCTCCTTCAGCTCGGCGCGGGAGAGGTCGGCGTCCGGCGTGCCGATGATCTTGTCGCCCCCTCTGCCGAAGATCTTCCAGACGTTGCGCACCGAGAGGGCCGCGTCCGAGCCCACCGAGCCGGCCTGTTCGGTCTGGTCAGATACAGCAGTCATGGCTTCTCCTCAGTGGCGGCGTTGCGACTGTCTCCGGGTGGGTAGAGAGGGTCACCCGCGCGGTAGCGATAGAAGGGCACGCTGGCGGCGGGCAGGGGGGTGTTGCCGGCAATCAGGTCGGCCGCCTTCTCGGCGACCATCATCACCGGGGCATAGATGTTGCCGTTGGTGACGAAGGGGAAGACGGAGGCGTCGACGACGCGGAGGCCCTCGACGCCGTGGACCTTCATCGTGTCGGGATCGACAACGGACATCTCGTCGATGCCCATCTTGGCGGTGCACGACGGGTGCAGCGCAGTCTCGGCGTCGGCGCGCACCCAGTCGAGGATCTGCTCGTCGGTCTCGACACCGTCGCCCGGCGAGAGCTCGCCGTCGTTGTACGGCGCGAACGCGGGCTGGTTGAGGATGTCGCGCGCCACCCGGACCGCCTCCACCCACTCGCGGCGGTCGTTGGCAGTGGTCAGGTAGTTGAACCGCATCGACGGGTGCTGCTTCGGGTCGCGCGACCTGATCCGCACGTAGCCGCGCGTGTCGGCGTACATCGGGCCGATGTGCACCTGGTAGCCGTGGCCCTCGGTGGGCGCCGAGCCGTCGTACCGGATGGCGACCGGGAGGAAGTGGAACATCAGGTTCGGGTAGTCGACGTCGTCGTTGCTGCGAGCGAACCCGCCACCCTCGAAGTGGTTGGTCGCGCCCAGCCCGCGGCGGTGGACGAGCCACTGGTAGCCGATGCCCGGGACGACGGTGCCACTTCAGCCCGGGCGCGATCGACACCGGCAGCTTGGAGGCGTACTGGATGTAGACCTCGAGGTGGTCCTGCAGGTTCTCGCCGACGCCGGGGAGGTGGTGCACCACCGGAACGCCGTGCTGGGAGAGCAGCCCGTGGTCGCCGACCCCGGACAGCTGCATCAGCTGCGGGGTGTTGATCGCGCCGCCGCAGAGGATGACCTCGCGGGCGCCGGCGGTACGACGGAGCCTGCCGCCGTGTCGATAGTCGACGCCGACGGCCCGGGTGCCGTCGAACCGGATGCTGGTGACCATCGCCAGGGTCTCGATCGTCAGGTTCTTCCGGTTCCGGACCGGGTGCAGGTAGGCGCGCGCGGCGGACAGTCGGCGGCCGCGGTAGACGTTGCGGTCGAAGCGCGCGAAGCCCTCCTGCCGGTAGCCGTTCACGTCGTCGGTGAGCGGGTAGCCGGCCTGCTGCGCCGCCTCGAAGAACGCCCCGAACAGCGGGTTCGTGGCGGGCCCGCGCTCGAGCTTGAGCGGACCGTCGCCGCCGCGCCACTCGTCGGCGCCGGCCAGGCAGTTCTCCATCCTCTTGAAGTACGGCAGGCAGTGGAGGTAGTCCCACTCCTTCATCCCCGGCTCGGCGGCCCAGCGCTCGTAGTCCATCGGGTTGCCGCGCTGGAAGATCATCCCGTTGATGCTGCTCGAGCCGCCGAGCAGCTTGCCCCGCGCGTGGAACACCCTGCGATCGTTGAGCTCCGGCTCCGGGTCCGTCTCGTAGCGCCAGTCGTAGAGCCGGCTGCCGATCGGGAACGGCAGCGCCGCCGGCATGTGGATGAACGGGTCGATCCGCCAGTCGGAGCGGCCGGCCTCGAGGACCAGGACCGTGGTGCTGGGATCGGCGGAGAGCCGGTTGGCGATGGCGCATCCGGCCGAGCCTCCGCCCACGATCACGTAGTCGTATCTCTTCACCTTCGCCATGGCCGCCGCCTATCCCCGGAACCAGCGCTGCTCGGCGGGACGGATGTTGTGCCACACGTGTTTGGTCTCGCGGTACTCGTCAAGTCCCGCGGCGCCCAGCTCGCGGCCGATGCCGGACTGCTTGTAACCGCCCCACTCTGCCTGCGGCACGTACGGGTGGTAGTCGTTGATCCAGACCGTCCCCATCCGCAGCCGGCCAGCCACCCGCTGCGCCTTGCCGGCGTCCTGGGTCCACACCGCTCCGGCCAGCCCGTAGATGCTGTCGTTGGCGATCGCGACGGCCTCGTCCTCGGAGCCGAACGTCTCGACTGTCAGCACCGGACCGAACGACTCGTCCTGGGTCACCGACATCGTCGAGGTGCACCGGTCGAGCACGGTGGGGAGGTAGTAGAAGCCGTCGACGAGCGCCGGGTCGTCGGGGCGCCTGCCGCCCGTCCGGAGTACGGCGCCCTCGGCGATCCCGGCCGCGACGTAGCTCTCGACCTTGTCGCGGTGCGCAGCGCTGGTCAGCGGGCCGGTCTCGGCCTTCTCGTCGAACGGCCCACCGATCCGGATCCGCTCGGCGCGCTCCACGAGGGCGTCGACGAACCGGTCGTGGACCGACTCCTCGACGACCAGCCGGGCGCCCGCCGAGCACACCTGGCCGGAGTGCAGGAAGACAGCTGTGAGGGCGAAGTCGAGCGCGACCTCGAGGTCGGCGTCCGCGAAGACGACGTTGGGGTTCTTGCCGCCCAGCTCGAGCGCGATCTTCTTCACGGTGTCCGATGCCGCGGCCATGATCCGCTTGCCGGTCTCGAGGCCGCCGGTGAAGGACACCAGGTCGACGCGGGGATCGGTGGAGAGCGGCGCGCCCGCCTCGGCGCCGGTGCCGAGCACCAGGTTGCCCACCCCGGCCGGAAGCCCGGCCTCACCCAGCAGTCGCATCAGGTGGATCGCGGAGTGCGGGGTGAGCTCGCTCGGCTTCAGGACGAACGTGTTGCCCGCGGCCAGGCACGGGGCGACCTTCCACGAGACCTGGAGGAGGGGGTAGTTCCAGGGGGTGATCAGGCCGCAGACGCCGACCGGCTCGTGCACGATCCGGCTGACCACGTCGGGGTTGCCGGTGTCGACCACGCGGCCGGCGTCCTCGGCGGCCACCCTGCCGAAGTGCCGGAACACCGAGACGACGTCGGCGACGTCGTACTCGCTCTCGACGAGGCGTTTGCCGGTGTCGAGCGACTCCATCCGGGCGATGTCCTCGGTGTCCCGCTCCAGCAGGTCGGCGACCTTGAGCAGCAGCGCGCCGCGCTCGTGCGAGGGCGTGCTCGGCCAGGAGCCCTCGTGGAAGGCCCGGTGCGCGGCCGCGACCGCGCGATCGGTGTCCTCCGGTCCGGCTTCGTCCACCTCGGCGACCAGGCTGCCGTCGGCCGGGCACCGGATCTCGCGGCGGCCGCCGCCACGCGCGTCCACCCATGCGCCGTCGAGGTAGAGATCAGCCATCGGCGCACCTCATCTCGCTGTCCAGGTGTTGCGTATTCTGCAACATATTGCCTGACGCGCAACCCCGATTGTGATTCTGAGAATGGTCGGGCGGGCCGCTCACGTCAAGGATGGTGGGATTCCGTTATCGAGCCGTGCCGGTCATCGAACGCCCCAGCCGAGGCGGTGTGAGACTTCCGTTGCGGCCTCGACCAGCGGCGGAATGATCTCGGCGATCCGCTCCTCGGTCAGCCGGAACGTGGGGCCCGACACGCTGATCGAGGCGATCACGTCACCGTGCGCGTTGTGGATGGGGGCGGCCATCGCCGCCAGCCCGACCTCGAGCTCGTCGACGGCCACGGCGTACCCCTGCTCGCGGACCCGTGCCAGCTCCTTGCGGAGCCGGTCGCGGGTGGTGATGGTGGTGTCGGTGTAGGCCTGCATCCGGCCGAGCATCTCGACCCGCCGCTGGTCGTCGAGGTCGAGCAACAGCACCTTGCCGTTGGCGGTGGCGTGCAGCGGGATGTGTTGTCCCACCCAGTTGTGGGACTGCAGCGCCGAGGAGCCGGCGACCTGGTCGAGGTAGAGCGCCGAGCGGTCCGCGAGCACCGCGACGTTCACGGTCTCCCCCGTGTCCGCGGCGAGCTTGCGCGAGATCGGGCGGGCCTCCTGCACCACGTCGAGCCGGGCGGTGGTCGCCCCGGCCAGCCGCAGCAGGCCGATGCCGAGGCGGTACTTCCCGCGGCCGTCGATCTGCTCGACCAGTCCGTGCGACTCCAGCGTCGCCACCAGCCGGAACGCGGTCGACTTGTGCACCTCGAGCGCGGTGGCGAGGTCGGTGACCCCGGCCTCGCCGGACCGGGCCAGCGTCTCCAGGATGGTCAGAGCGCGGTCCACCGACTGCACGCTCGACGCAGAGCCGTTGCTCATGGCGCAACCATAGGGGTCAGGACGCAACACGTCACCCAACTCGTTGGTCGAGTAGCGCGAGCGACGAAGGAGCGAGCGCGTATCGACCACCGATGGGTCAGCGGAAGACGACGGTGCGCTGTCCGTTGAGGAAGACCCGTGATTCGGCGTGCCAGCGTACGGCGTGGGAGAGCACCCGGGCCTCGACGTCGCGGCCGGCGGTGACCAGCTGGTCCTGGTTGAACGCGTGGTCGACGCGGACGACGTCCTGCTCGATGATCGGGCCCTCGTCGAGGTCGCCGGTGACGTAGTGCGCTGTGGCACCCACCAGCTTCACGCCGCGGTCGAAGGCCTGGTGGTAGGGCTTCGCGCCCTTGAAGCTCGGCAGGAACGAGTGGTGGATGTTGATCGCCCGACCGGACAGCTCGGCGCAGAGGTCGTCGGACAGCACCTGCATGTAGCGCGCCAGCACGACCAGGTGGATGGCGTGCTTCTCGACGAGCTCGCGGAGCTGGTCCTCGGCCTGTGGCTTGGTCTCCGGGGTCACCGGGATGTGCACGAAGTCGAGGCCGTGGGCTCGCACCAGCGGCTCGGCGTCGAGGTGGTTGGAGACCACCGCGGGGATCTCGATCTGCAGCGAGCCCGTGCTGTAGCGGAACAGCAGGTCGTTGAGGCAGTGCAGGTGCTTGGAGACCATGATCAGGGTGCGGTACGGCGCCCGCGCGTCCCACAGCTCGAAGGTCATGCCGAACTCCTGGGCGACGACGGCGAAGCCGCGGCGCAGCTCATCGGCGCTCACCATCTCGGCGCCACTGCCGGGCACCACGAAGTCGATGCGCATGAAGAACCGCCCGGTGAGCCGGTCGCCGAACTGCTGGCTCTCGACGATGTTGCCGCCGTACCCGACCAGGAAGCCGGAGACGGCATGCACGACCCCGGGGCGGTCGGGGCAGGTGAGGACCAGGACGTAGTCGCCCGACGGTGCGGTGGCGCGGGGCGTCTCCTCGAACGGGGCGAGCGACATGGAAGGTCAGTCCCCCAGCTCGGAGCGGCGGCGGACGACGTACTCCTCGAGCTCCTGGCGTACGCCGTCGTCGAGCGGCGGCGGCTCGTAGGCCTCGAGCTTCTCCTGGTAGATCTTCTCGGCGCGGGCCTGGGCGTCCGCGCCGCCGTTGCGCATCCAGCGCTCGTAGTTCTCCGACGAGGACAGCATCGGCCGGTAGAAGCAGGTGCGGAACCGTTCCATGGTGTGCATCGCGCCGAGGAAGTGGCCGCCGTGCCCGACCTCCTCGTGGGCACCGAACGCCATCGACTCCTCGTCGATCTCCAGCGGGGTGAACTCGGCCTGCAGCATCTGCAGGATCTCGACGTCGACGATGAACTTCTCGTAGCCCGCGACCAGGCCGCCCTCGAGCCAACCGGCGGAGTGCATCACCCAGTTGGCGCCGGCCAGGAACGTCGGCAGCATCGTCATCAGCGCCTCGTAGCCCGCCTGCGCGTCGGGCACCTGTGAGGAGGTGAGGCCGCCACCGGTGCGGAACGGCAGCCCGAAGTGCCGGGCGATCTGGCCGGTGCAGAGCAGCCCGATCCCGGACTCGGGGGTGCCGAAGGTCGGCGATCCCGACTGCATGTCGATGTTGGAGAGGAACGACCCGAAGATCACCGGCGTGCCCGGCCGGATCAGCTGCGAGAGCGCGATGCCGGACAGGGCCTCGGTGATCTGCTGCACCAGCGCGGCCGGGATCGTCACCGGCGACATCGCGCCCATCAGGATGAACGGCGTCAGCACGACGGGCTGGCCGGCCGAGGAGTACTCGAACTGCGCCTCGAGCATCCGGTCGTCCCAGCGCAGCGGCGAGTTGCAGTTGATCAGCGAGATCGACGCCGGGGTCTCCTCGATCTTCTCCCGACCGCCGAACAGGATGGAGCCCATCGCGATCGTGTCAGCGGCATTGACCCCGGAGACCACGTTGCCCATGTAGACCTTGTCGGTCAGCGTCTGCAGCGCATAGGTCATGTCGAGGTGTCGGCTGTCGAGCGGGGTGTCGTTGGGCTCGCAGATCACGCCGCCCGCCGAGTCGAGCACCGAGAACGACTGGGCGAGCTTGGTGAAGTTGCGGAAGTCGTCCATGGTCGCGTCGCGACGCACCTCGCCCTGGCGCACGAACGGCGGTCCGTAGACCGCGCCGAACGCCATCGCGTCGCCGCCGATGTGGATCGAGTGCTCAGGGTTGCGGGCCTGGACGTCGAACTCGGCCGGCGCCTTGGCGACCTGCTCGAGCACGAAGTCGGGGTCGAGGAAGACGGTGTTGTCCTCGACCCTCTGCCCGGCCTGCGCGAACAGGTCCAGCGCGCGCTGGTCCATGAACTCCACGCCGATCTCGGTCATCAGCCGCCGCCAGCCGCGGTCCAGGGTCGCCATCGCGTCCTCGGACAGGATCTCGTAGCGGGGCATCCGGTTGTGGAACATCGCGCCTCCTTGACGTCACCTCCCCGGCATCCTAGCCTCATGTTGTGGGACATCGGTTCCACATCATGGAACAGTCGGCCGATCGGAGAGGAACACCGTGGCCAGCGCGAACACCGGCACCCAGGCGATCGACCGCGCCGCCCTGCTGGTCGCCACGGTCGTGCGCGCCGACGAGCCGCTCTCCTTCGGCGAGCTGCAGGACGAGTGCGGGCTGCCGAAGTCGACGACCTCGCGCCTTCTCACCGCCCTCGAGCGCACCGAGCTGCTGGAGCGCAATGGCGCCGGCACCTACGTCGCGGGCCCGCTGTTCTGGCTGTACGCGACCCGCCACGACCCGTGGGACGAGCTGGTCCGGCTGGCCACCCCGACGCTCGAGAAGATCGGCGCCGACACCGGCGAGACCGTGAACCTGTCGGTGGCCCGTGGCGACCGGGTGGTCCAGGTCGCGCAGGTCGACTCGACGTACCTCCTCGGCACCCGCGACTGGACCGAGATCGACGTGCCGGCCCACTGCTCGGCGCTCGGCAAGGTACTGCTCGCCTACGGCGTGCTCGACCTGCCGATCGGGGAGCTGGAGCCGCTCACGCCCGCCACGGTCACCGACCGCCATGAACTGCGGCGCCAGCTCGAGCAGGACCGACGGCGGGGGTACTCCAGCACCATCGACGAGCTCGAGATCGGGCTCACCGGTGTGGCCGCGCCGCTCCGCGGGAGCGGTGGAGAAGTCGTTGCGGCACTGGGCATCTCGGGTCCCAGCCCGCGACTGGTGGACCGGCGCGACGAGGTCGGCCGACTGTTGAACGACCGAGCGGAGCAGCTGTCCCGGCTGCTGCGCCGGCGAACGAGAAATGAGGGCGTGGCATGACACCCGAGGAGATCCTGCAGGGGCTCTACGACGAGACGCTGGTCGGCAACGCCCCCCGCGTCCTCGAGCTCACCCATGAGGCGCTGGGCATGAGCATGGAACCCCAGAACCTGCTCTTCGACGCGCTGATCCCGTCGCTGGAGGAGGTGGGCGCCCGCTTCGAGCGCGGTGACTTCTTCGTTCCGGAGATGTTGATCGCCGGGCGCGCGATGGCCGGCGCGATGGAGGTGCTGCGACCGCTGCTCGCCGAGACCGGCGTCGAGACCGTCGGCAAGTTCCTGATGGGCACCGTCAAGGGCGACGTCCACGACATCGGCAAGAACCTCGTCAACATCATGCTCGAGGGTGCCGGGTTCGAGGTGATCGATCTCGGCGTCCAGGTGGCGCCGGAGAAGTTCGTCGACGCGATCAACGAGCACCAGCCCGACATCGTCGGGTTCTCGGCGTTCCTCACCACCACGATGCCGATGTTCAAGGCCAACATGAACGCCCTGCAGAAGGCCGGCCTGCGCGACTCGGTGATCGTGATGGTCGGCGGCGCACCGGTCACCCAGGAGTACGCCGACGCGGTCGGCGCCGACGGCTATGCCGCGGACGCCTCCGCGTGCGTCAAGAGAGCCAAGTCGCTGCTCAACGAGCGCCGGGCGAAGGTTCCCGCATGAGGCACACGGTCATCCGCTCGGCCAGCCGCGAGGTCACCATCGGCCGCGACAAGCCGTTCTGCGTGATCGGCGAGCGGATCAACCCCACCGGCCGGCGGATCTTCCAGGACCAGCTCAAGGCCGGCGACATGTCCGCGATCGAGCGCGACGTGAAGTCCCAGGTCGAGGGCGGCGCCGACGTGCTCGACGTCAACATGGGCGTGCCACTCGTCGACGAGGCCGAGCTGCTGGCCAAGGCGATCACCATGATCCAGGGCCTCACCGACCTGCCGATCTGCATCGACTCCTCGGTGGTCGAGGCGCTCGAGGCCGGGCTCGCGGCCTACCAGGGGCGCGCGCTGGTCAACTCGATCACCGCCGAGGACGAGCGGATGGAGCAGATCCTGCCGCTGGTCAAGAAGTACGACGCCGCCGTGATCGCGCTGCCCAACGACGAGGACGAGATCCCGATGGAGCCGGACAAGCGGCTCGAGCTGGTGAAGAAGATCGTCAACGTCGCGACCACCGAGTACGGCATCGCGATGGAGGACATCGTGATCGACCCGCTGGCGATGCCGATCGGCGCCGACACGACGAACTGCGTCGCCACCATGGAGACGATGCGCCGGATCCGCGACGAGTTCGACCTGAACATGACCTGCGGGGCCTCGAACGTCTCCTTCGGGATGCCGGACCGGCACGGGCTGGGCGCCGCGTTCCTGCCGATGGCGATGACCTCCGGGCTGACCAGCGCGATCATGGACGCCCGCACCCCGCAGATCGTGGAGTCGGTGCGCGCCGCCGACCTGCTGCTCGGCAACGACGAGTGGGGGATGGCCTGGATCGCGGCCCACCGGGCGAAGCAAGCCACGTGAGCACTCCGTGACCTCCGACTTCCCGGAGCTGGCTCGGGAGGGACTGCTCGCGCCGGCAGGTAGCACGGAGCAGACACACGACGGCACCGGCCGGGTCGACCTGGCGTTCACGGTCGAGGCCAAGGACGCGCCGCCCACCACCAGGTCGGTCCGGGTGCCGCCCGGTGTCACCGTCTTCGACTCGGCGTCCTGGAACGGCATCGCCATCGACTCCACGTGCGGAGGCCACGGCACCTGCCACAAGTGCAAGGTGCGCGTCGCCCCGGCCGGCCCGGTCAGCCGGCACGACGAGCGGACGTTCACACCCGCCCAGCTGGAGGCCGGTTGGAGGCTGGCCTGCCTGGCCCGGGCCACGAGCAACCTCGCGGTCGACGTACCCCCGCTGACCACCCGGCCCAAGGCAGCCACCGTGGGCGTAGGGCGGCAGGTGATCCTGCGTCCGGCGGTGCAGAAGCGGTACGTCGAGCTCGACGAGCCGACGCTGGCCGACCAGCGCACCGACCTGGCCCGGCTGCTCGACGCGATCGACGACCTCGAACCCACCTGCGACCTCGCCGTACTCCGCCGGCTGCCGAAGGTGCTTCGCGAGGCGGACTTCAAGGTGACTGCAGTGGTCGTCGACGAGGACCTGATCGACATCGAGCCCGGCGACACCTCGACGGTGCGGTACGCCGTGGCGTTCGACCTCGGCACCACCACCGTCGTCGCCACGCTGCTCGACGTGGAGACCGGCACCCCGGTCGCGGTCGCGTCGATGCTCAACAAGCAGCAGCCCTACGGCGGCGACGTGATCACCCGGATCAGCGCCACCATGATCGACCCCGACACCCTCGGCCGGCTGCAGGAGGCGGCCGCGGCCACTCTGCGCGAGCTCACCGAGCAGGTGTGCCGAGAGGCCGACGTCGATCCGGCGCACGTCTACGAGGTGGCGCTCGCGGGCAACGCCACGATGACCGCGCTCGCGCTCGGCATCGACCCCGAGCCGCTCGGCGTGGCGCCGTTCGTGATGTCGACCGCGACGCCGCCGACGGTGCTGGCCTCGGAGCTCGGGCTCGCCGTACACCCTCGGGCGCGGGCCGCGATCTTCCCCTCGCTCGGTGCGTACGTCGGCGGCGACATCGTCGCCGGGATGCTCGCCACCGGCATGGACCGGGACAAGCGCACCCGCCTCTTCGTCGACGTCGGCACCAACTGCGAGATCGTGCTGTCCGACGGCGACACCGTGCTCGCGACGGCGGCGCCGGCCGGGCCGGCGTTCGAGGGCGGCGCGATCCGGTGCGGAATGCGCGCCGCCGACGGCGCCATCGAGGTCGTGAAGCTGGGCGACGCCGACAACCCCGTCGAGCTGGGCGTGATCGGCGACGTCGAGCCGCGCGGCCTCTGCGGGTCCGGGCTGGTCGACGTGGTCGCCGAGCTGGTCCGGCTCGGGCTGCTCGACTCCTCAGGTCGGTTCGTGCCGGACCACGTGGCCGCCGAGAAGGTGCCCGCGCTCTCCGGGAGGCTGACCAGGATCGGCGAGGAGCGGGTGTTCGTGCTGCACTCGCCCCACCCGGAGGCCGATCCCTCGGAGACGGTCTACCTGTCGCAGCGCGACGTCCGGGAGCTGCAGTTCGCCAAGGCCGCGATCTCCACGGGCTGGACGCTGCTGCTCGAGCAGCTCGGTCTCCAGCACGACGACGTACAGCAGGTGCTGCTGGCCGGGTCGTTCGGCTCCTACCTCTCCCCCGCCGCCGCGGTCCGGATCGGGCTGGTGCCGCAGCTGCCGGTGCTCCGCATCGTCTCTGCCGGCAACGTCGCCGGCGAGGGGGCGAAGATGGCCCTGCTGTCGGTGCGCGAGCGCGCCGGCGCCAACGCGCTGCTGGAGGAGGTGGAGTATGTCGAGCTCAGCGATCGCCCGGACTTCAACGACCGTTTCGTCGAGCAGCTCGCCTTCAACGCTGGTTGAGGAAGGCGCGAAGCGCCTGTCTCGAAACCGCGTTGCCCTGATCGCTTGCGGTGCGCTCTCGCAGCCGGCGGCCGACCTGGTCGCCGCGCACGGCTGGCCGGTCGACGTACACCCACTGCCGCCGCTGCTGCACAACCAGCCGCACCTGATCGCCGACGAGGTCCGCACCCTGGCCACCAGCCTGCTGGTCTCCGGCAGTCGGGTTGTCATCGGCTACGCCGACTGCGGCACCTACGGCGCCCTCGACGAGGTGTGCCGCGACCTCGGCCTCCAGCGGCTGCCGGGCCTGCACTGCTACGACGTGTTCGCGGGCCCCGACCGTCTGGCCCAGTTCTTCGAGGAGCAGCCGGGTACGTACGTGCTCACCGACTTCCTGGTGCGCTCGTTCTCCCGGACCGTGGTGCGGGAGCTCGGCCTGGACCGCTACCCCGAGCTGCGCGACGACTACTTCGGCACCTACACCCGCGTCGTCTGGCTGGCCCAGCAGCCCGACCCCGAGCTCCGGCGGCGCGCCGACGAGGCGGCCGCAACCCTCGGCCTGCCACTGACCATCGTCGAGACCGGGAACGACGGCCTCGCGCGCGCCCTCTCCGACCTGGTCTCCTAGCTGAAGATGCTGTAGCCGCCTGGCCCGACCGCGAGGCCGATGACGATCAGCACGATGCCCCACAGCACCGCGCCCTTGAACAGCTGGAAGATGCCGGCAATGACCAGGACCACGGCGATAAGCCAAAGGATGAACAACATGCGGGCCGGTTCCCCGCGACAGGCCGGCACACACCCTGAGACATCTCCCTACTCGTCGAATCGTGGCTTGTGGTGGCGCGAGTCGGTGGTTGTGGTCGGTTGAGTCGTCGGTTGTGGTGGTCGCGACGGATCTACCCGTACGACCACAACTCCCGACTCATCCCGCCACAACCCCCGATTCGACTTGGTGGCGGGACGGTCAAGAGCTGAGCCGGCGCAACCAGTCCTGGCGCCAGGCCTCGGTCTCCGCGATCTGGTTGAACGTGTAGACGTGCAGGCCGTCGACCCTGGCCTCGGGTTCGCCCACCGATGGCGCGCACTTGGTCAGGAAGCTCTCGCCGGTGAATCCGCCCGGCGCGACCAGGCGGGTCATCAGGCCCTTCTGCTTGGAGAGGAAGCGGGTCGAGTCGCCGACGCCGATCTTGGTGGCCATGCCGAGCAGCTTGCTCCGGTCGACCGGTCCGGGAAGCCCCAGCAGCAGCGGCAGCGTGATGCCCCGCAGCCGCATCCGGTGCACCCAGTCCTTGATGACGCCGGGGTCGAACGTCAGGTTGCTGACGACGTACGTCGCGTGCTTGCGCTTGTCCCACATCGACTGGATGGTCAGGTCGTCGTTGATCGTCGGGTGACTCTCGGGGTAGCCGGGCACGCCCACGTCCTTGAAGGGACTGCCCATCGCCGTCAGGTCCTCGAGCATGCTCAGCGCGTCGGGATAGTCGCCGACCGTCTGCGCGTCGCCGCCCGGGACGAACACGTTGGTCACCCCGGCCGCGGTCAGCCGCTCGACCAGCTCGGTCAGCTCGGACCGGCCGCTCACCATCCGCGCGGCCAGGTGCGGCACCACGTCGTACCCCTGCGCGGTGAGGCTCTCGGCCAGCTCGAAGGTGCGCTCCAGGCCCATGGACGGGGAGGCGGTCACGGTGACCGGAATGTCCGTGGGGACGGACTCGACGATCTTCGCCTCGGCGGTGGGGGTGGGCAGCACCTCGTAGCGGGCGTGCCGAAGGAGGCGCCGTATCGCCTCGCGGTCCTTGTTGCGCATCGTGCTACCTAGTTTCGTGATACGCGCCGACAGGGAACAGGCTACTCCCGCGCCGGACCGTTTGAACAGAGCGAGATTCCGGCCGCCGGGCGTCGCTCAGACGTCGGTGCTCCACGCATCGTTGAGCACCTTGCGATGCGTCGGCGCCGCCTGCTCGTAGACCCGCTTGCCCTTCGCGGTCAGGCAGACGAAGACGCCACGGCGGTCGTCGGAGCACATGCTCCGCTTGACCAGGCCGTCGCGCTCCAGGCGGGCCACCGCCCGGGACAGCGCGCTCTGGCTCAGGTGGATGTCACCGGAGAGGTCGTTCATCCGGTAGTTCTCGCACTGGGCGTCGACCAGGCGGTCGAGGGTCTCGAACTCGCTGAGCCCGATCTGGTGCTGGTCCTGAAGCGCCTTCTCGAGGGCGCCGGTGACGACGGCGTGGCGGTCGAGCAGCTCGCGCCATTCCTCGATCAGACCGGCTCGACCCATGGCCGCACAATAGCTCTCGAACGACGTGAATGCAAACACATTAATTGCGCTTGCATTCAATGCACGTGCATGGAAGTGTACGGCGAGTGACTTCACCAACCACTCTCGGTTCTCCCCCCAACACGAGCTCCACGAACTGGAGCCCCCGCATCTGGGCGATGCTGATCACCCTCTGCATCGTGCTCTTCCTCGACGGCCTCGACGTCTCGATGATCGGTGTGGCCCTGCCCTCGATCGGCGCCGAGCTCGACCTCACCACGTCGTCCCTGCAGTGGCTGGTCAGCGGCTACGTCCTCGGGTACGGCGGCCTGCTGCTGCTCGGCGGCCGCACCGCCGACCTCTTCGGACGCCGCAAGGTCTTCCTGATCGCGCTGGCCGTCTTCGCCATCGCCTCGCTCGCCGGCGGCCTGGTCAGCAGCGGACCGCTGCTGATCGCCACCCGCTTCATCAAGGGACTGGCGGCGGCGTTCACCGCACCCACCGGACTCTCGATCATCACGACGAACTTCGCCGAGGGCCCGGCCCGCAACCGGGCGCTGTCGATCTACACCGTGTTCGGTGCGGGTGGCTACTCGTCCGGCCTGCTCTTCGGTGGCCTGATGACCGGCGTCGGCTGGCGCTGGACGTTCCTGCTGCCGGTGCCGATCGCACTGGCCGCGCTGGCCGCAGCCTTCGTGCTGCTGCCCAAGGACAAGCCCGCCGAGGAGGGCGGCCACGACCTCGCGGGCGCGGCACTCTCCACCGGGGCGATGCTGCTACTCGTCTACACGGTTGTCACCGCTCCGGACGTGGGCTGGACCTCGGCCCGTACCGTCGGCTCGTTCGTCCTGGTGGCCGCGCTGGTCGCGGGATTCGTCTTCGCGGAGAGCCGGGTCAAGCACCCGTTGATCCGGCTGGGCATCCTGCGCAAGCCATCGCTGGTGCGGGCCAGCCTGGCCATCGTCGCGGTGGCCGGCTCCTACTTCAGCTGGCAGTTCATCGTGACCCTGTACCTCCAGGACACGCTGGGCTGGTCGCCGCTGAAGCTGGCGCTCGCGCTGCTGCCGGTCGGCCTGATGGTCGCCGCGTCGTCGGTGTTCTCCGACAAGCTGGTCAACCGGTTCGGCACCACCCGGATCATCGGGGTCACGATGGCGGTGATGGCGGTGGGCTACCTGCTGTTCCTCCGCCTCGACACCTCGCCGTCGTACCTCACGATGCTGCTGCCGGCACTGCTGCTCATCGGCGTGGGCTGGATCGGTTTCCCGGCGATCAACATCCAGGCGACCGCCGGCGTCGACGACGACGAGCAGGGCCTGGCGGCCGGCGTGCTGCAGACCTCGATGCAGGTCGGTGCCGCGATCGTGCTGGCCGTCACCACCGCGATCATCACGTCGGGCACGGAGGGCGCCGCCACGCCCGCGGACGTGCTCGACGGCTTCCGGCCCGGGCTGGTGTTCGGAGCCGCGGTCTCGATCGCCGGTGCGCTGGTCGCGCTCCTCGCGCTGAGGCCACGGCGCCGTACGGCCGACGAGCCGGAGCCGATTGTGGAGCCGGAGCCGGAGCTCGCGTCCGAGGCCGCCTGACGGCTTCTTCTCGGGAAGGGCGGGTGCCCCGCGGCCCTCGGGTCGCGGGGCATCGCGCGTCTGGGTGCACAATGCCTCATGGCAGCGCGACGCTCGCGGGTGCTCGGGCTGGTTCTGGTCGTGCTCGCTGCCGCCGCACTTGGCGTCGTCCTGTGGAAGACCGCCGGCGACTCACCCGCCGAGCCCGCGAGCGAAGCCGAGGTCTCCCTCGAGTGCATGCCGATGGGGGGCGAGGTCGACACGGTTCAGGAGCTGGACAAGTTCGCCCGGACGGTTCGAGGATCCCCCGAGTTCGCGGGTGGGGACGTCGGGGCCAGCACGCGGCTGCAGGACGGCCGGCAGCTCTTCGTCTTCGGCGACACGCTGCGCGGCGAGGGCTTCGACGGCGACAAGTTCGTCCGCAACTCCATGCTTGTCGTCTCGAAGAGCTGTGCGCAGGTGGTGCTGCCAGAGGACCGCGGCGCGATCATTCCGAACCGCGAGGACGGCGTCGGCTACTGGCCGATGTCGGTAGTCAGGATCGAGTTCCGGACGTTCGACCTGGTCGGCATCTCGGCGCAGCGGGTTCGCTCCACCGATGACCAGAGCGCGGGTGTGTTCGCGTTCGAGATCCTCGGCCCGTCGCTGGCCACCTTCGTGGTGAAGAGGGGCCAAACCCCTCAGCTGCTCGACCAGGTCGACATCGGTCGCGACGTGGCGGACCCGTCCCGCCCGATGTGGGGCGCGGCCACGGCGTACGAGGACCCCTGGGTCTACGTCTACGGCACCGCGCGCCCGCGCGACGCGACCACCGGCGGCTTCTCGCTCCGCGCCGCGCGGGTCCGGCCGGACGACGTCCTGGACACCGGGGCCTGGCGGTACTGGGACGGACGCTCGTGGCAGTCGAAGGCCACGGCGGCCGCCGTACTGATCCCGCCGCAGGGCGGGGTGTCCCAGACGCTCAGCGTCTTCCATCAGGGCAAGCACTGGTACGCCGTCAGCAAGCGCGACGAGGTGCTCGGCACCGACCTGACGCTGTGGCGGGCGCCATCGCCCACCGGACCGTTCGAGGTCCTCGAGGTCGCGGCCCAGATCCCGTCGGACGCCGCCACCGGCACCCTCCGCTACCTGCCGCTCGCCCATCCGGAGCTGCTCCCCCAGCCAGGGACCGTCGTGGTCAGCTACAGCCAGAACAACACCGACTTCCAGGCCGTCGAGGACGACCCGAGGATCTACCGACCGCGCTTCCTGAGGGTGTCGCTGCAGCCGAAATGACCGATGCCCCGCGGCCGGGCGGCCGCGGGGCATCGGTGTGACCTGGCGGTCAGCCGAGGTCGAAGCGGTCGAGCTCCATGACCTTGACCCAGGCGGCGACGAAGTCCTTGACGAACTTCTCGCCCGCGTCGTCGGCGGCGTACACCTCGGCCAGCGACCGGAGCACCGAGTTCGACCCGAACACCAGGTCGACGGCGGTCGCGGTCCACTTCACCTCGCCGCTGGCGAGGTCGCGGATCTCGAAGACGTTCTCGGTGGACTCCGAGGTCTTCCACTCCGTGCCGGGGGCGAGCAGGTTGACGAAGAAGTCGTTCGTCAGCGACTCGCTGCGGTCGGTGAGTACGCCGTGCTGCGCGCCCTCCGACGTTGGTGCCGAGAGCTCGCATGCCACCCAGCAGCACGGTCATCTCCGGCGCGCTGAGGTTCAGCATGTACGCGCGGTCGAGCAGCAGCGTCTCGGGCTGCAGCTTCTCCCCGGAACGCAGGTAGTTGCGGAAGCCGTCGGCCCGCGGCTCGAGAACGGCGAACGAGTCGACGTCGGTCTGCTCCTGCGTGGCGTCGGTGCGGCCCGGCCGGAACGCCACCGTCACCTCGACACCCGCGTTCCGCGCGGCCTGCTCGACGGCGGCGCAGCCACCGAGCACGATCAGGTCGGCCAGCGAGATCTGCTTGCCGCCCTGCGCGTTGAACTCCTGCTGGACCCGCTCGAGCGTCTCCAGCGACGCGACGGCATCGGCGTTGACGGCCCAGCCGCGCTGCGGCTCGAGGCGGATCCGGGCACCGTTGGCGCCACCGCGCATGTCGGTCCCGCGGAACGTCGCCGCGGACGGCCCACGCCGTACCGGCCAGCTGGGCAACGGACAGGCCGGACCCGAGCAGCTGCTGCTTCAGCGCGGCGACGTCGGCGTCGTCGACCAGCTCGTGGTCGACCGCCGGCACCGGGTCCTGCCACAGCTGCGGCTCGGCGACCCACGGGCCGAGGTAGCGGTCGGCCGGGCCCATGTCGCGGTGCAGCAGCTTGTACCAGGCCTTGGCGAAAGCGAGGCGGAACTCGTCGGGGTTCGCCAGGAAACGGCGGCCGATCTTCTCGTACTCCGGGTCGAAGCGCAGGGACAGATCGGTGGTGAGCATCGTCGGCAGCTTGTTGGGGCCGCCGTGGGCGTCGGGGATGATCGCCTCGGCGTCCTTGGCCACCCACTGCTTGGCGCCGGCCGGGCTCTCGGTCAGCTCCCACTCGTAGCCGAACAGGATCTCGAGGAAGTCGTTGCCCCACCGGGTCGGCGTGGTGGTCCAGGTGACCTCGAGGCCACTGGTGATCGCGTCCGCGGCCTTCCCGGTGCCGTAGGTGCTGCGCCAGCCGAGGCCCTGCGAGATGACCGGGCAGCCCTCGGGCTCGGGCCCGACGAGGTCGGCGTCGCCGGCGCCGTGGGTCTTCCCGAAGGAGTGGCCGCCGGCGATCAGCGCGAACGTCTCCTCGTCGTTCATCGCCATCCGGCTGAACGTCTCGCGGATGTCGTGGGCCGCGGCAACCGGGTCGGGGTTGCCGTTGGGGCCCTCGGGGTTCACGTAGATCAGCCCCATCTGTACGGCGCCCAGCGGGCCCGAGAGATCGCGCTCCCCGCTGTAGCGCTCGTCGCCGAGCCAGGTGTCCTCCGATCCCCAGAAGATCTCCTCGGGCTCCCAGACATCTTCGCGCCCGAAGCCGAAACCGAACGTCTCGAAGCCCATGTCCTCCAGGGCGACGTTGCCGGCCAGGACGAGCAGGTCGGCCCACGAGATCTTGCGGCCGTACTTCTGCTTCACCGGCCACAGCAGTCGGCGGGCCTTGTCGAGGTTGGCGTTGTCGGGCCAGCTGTTGAGCGGCGCGAACCGCTGGTGACCCTCACCGGCGCCGCCGCGGCCGTCCTCGATCCGGTACGTGCCGGCCGCGTGCCAGCTCAGCCGGATCATCAGGCCGCCGTAGTGGCCGAAGTCGGCGGGCCACCAGTCCTGCGAGGTGCGCAGCACCTGGACGATGTCGGCCTTCAGGGCGTCGACGTCGAGCTTCTCGAACTCCTCCGCATAGTCGAAGTCCGGCGTCCATCGGGTTGGACCGCTTGCTGTGCTTCGCCAGGACGGTCAGGTCGAGCTGGTCCGGCCACCAGTCCTGGTTGGTGCGCGGCCGGTGCTCCTTCGCCTCGGGGGCGTCGATGGCCGGGTTCTCGCTCTCGCTCATGTGCAACCTCTCAATGGTGGCGGTGTGGTCAGGACGTGATGGCGGAACAGGCGGGGCACAGGCCCCAGTAGATGACCTCGGCCTCGTCGATCACGAAGCCGCTGTCCTCCGAAGCGTGCAGGCAGGGCGCCTCCCCGACGGCGCAGTCGACGTCGGCGATGTCGCCGCAGGAGCGGCACACGACGTGGTGGTGGTTGTCGCCGACCCGCGACTCGTAGCGCGCGACCGAGCCGGACGGCTGGATGCGGCGCACCAGGCCGGCCGTGGTGAGCGCGCGGAGCACGTCGTAGACGGCCTGGTGCGAGACGCTCGGGAGGTCCCGGCGTACGGCACCGATCAGGGTGTCCGTGTCGGCGTGCGAGTGCGCGTGCACCGCAGTCAGCACCGCGATCCGGGGTCGAGTGACGCGCAGGTCGGCACCGCGGAGCATCTGCTCGAGGTCCGAGGTCGCCGTCACGTCTCGGAGTCTGCCACTTTTCTGGAACCAGTCAAGATCACGCCGCGGGGACCGAGCTCGAGGCGGGAGGTTGGAAGATGATGTCGTGGCACTCGACGACACCGCCGGCGTACCCAACGGCGGTGTGTCGTTCTGGTACTCCCAGATCGGTCTGCCCGAGCCCGGGCCGCCGCTGCCCGGCGACCTCGAGTGCGACGTCTGCATCGTCGGCGGTGGGCTGACCGGGCTGTGGACCGCGTACTACCTGGCGATGGCCGACCCGGCGCTGCGGATCGTGGTCCTCGAGGCGGAGTTCGTCGGCTTCGGCGCCTCGGGCCGCAACGGCGGCTGGCTGTCCGCGGAGCTGCCCGGCAACCGCCGCACCTTCGCCCGCGGTCCACACGGCCCCGCCGGGGTCGACCGGCTCGCCGCGGCGCTGCGGGGCACGGTCGACGAGGTGATCGCGATCTGCGAGGAGGAGGGCATCGAGGCCGACATCCTCCGGAGCGGCGTCGTGCACGTCGCGAGGTCGCCCGCCCAGCTCGCCCGGATGCGGGAGAGCCCGCCCGAGGCACCCGCCCGTCTGCTCACCGGCCCCGAGATGACCGAGCGGATCAACATCGCCGGCGCCCTCGGCGGGTACGTCGACCCCGACTGCGCGCGCGTGCAACCGGCGCGGCTCGTGCAGGGTCTCGCAGGCGTCGTACGCCGGCTGGGGGTCACCATCCACGAGCAGACCCGGGTGACCGAGATCGAGCGAGGCCGGGCCGTCACCCCGCGCGGCACCGTGCGGGCGGCGCACGTACTCCGCTGCCTGGAGGGCTTCACGGCCGGGCTGGCGGGGCAGCGTCGCGCACTGCTGCCGATGAACTCGGCCATCGTCGTGACCGAGCCGCTGACCCCCGAGCAGTGGGACCGGATCGGCTGGCGCGGCAGCGAGCTGCTCGGCGACCTGGCGCACGCCTACTGCTACGCGCAACGTACGGCGGACGGCCGGATCGCCCTCGGTGGGCGGGGAATTCCCTACCGGTTCGGCTCTCGCACCGACGTCGACGGCCGGACGCAGGATTGGACGATCGAGTCGCTGCGGGCGACCTTGACCGACCTGTTCCCGCCGGTGGCCGACGTACCGCTGGCGCAGGCCTGGTGCGGCGTGCTCGGCGTACCCCGCGACTGGTGCGCCAGCGTCGGTCTCGACCGCGGCACCGGCATCGGCTGGGCCGGCGGCTACGTGGGCAGCGGCCTGACCGCCACCAACCTCGCCGGTCGCACCCTGCGCGACCTGGTCCTCGACCGCGACACCGAGCTGCGCCGGCTCGCCTGGACGGATCGTCCGATGCGCAAGTGGGAGCCCGAGCCGTTGCGATGGCTGGGCGTCCGGGCGATGTACGGCCTCTACCGAACGGCAGACCGGCGAGAGTCGGCGAAGCGACTCGCGCGGACCAGCCGCATCGGTCGCCTCGCCGACATCGTCTCCGGCCGGTAGTCCCTCAGGCCGCCGTCTTGTAGAGCAGGTGGACGACGCCGGTCGACAGGGTCTTGCTCTCGACCAGCTCGAGGCCGTGCGTCTCGAACTCGCCCTCGAAGAGCCGCTGCCCCTTCCCGACGACAACCGGGTGCAGCAGCAGCTGGAGCTCGTCGAGCAGCCCGTTCTCCAACAGCCACCGGACGGTGATCGCGCTGCCGGACGTGAACAGGGTGCCGTCGACCCCGTCCTTCATCGCCTGCACGGACGCGACATCACCCGCGACGACACTGGTGTTGTTCCAGGCCGGGTCCTGCAGCGACGACGAGATCACGTACTTGGGGATGTTGTTGAAGTAGTCGGCGAACTCGCCGGTCTCGTTGGGCCAGTACGCCGCGCTGCCGTCGTACCCCTTGCGGCCCATCAGGAAGCCCTTGTTGACCTCCAGACCCGCGCTGACGATCTCGCCCATCTCGTCGTTGAAGTACGACATGTGCCAGGTCTCCGGCGCCTCGACGACGCCGTCCAGGGAGATGAAGAAGTTCGCTTGGATCGTGCCCATGATGATGGTTCCTCTCGGTGTTCGATGAAGTGGTTCTCGGCCACAGGTCGAACGGCGCGCGCCTGGATCGACACGCCTCTCCAAGAATGTCGGCGGAAGGAGTCGCCGCTACAGTACAAAGTACGAATGCGCGTTGGAACGCAGATGGAGGGCGCAGAGTGAGCGAGGAAACCGGACGTCAGCGAGGGGGACGTCCACGGCTGAGCCGGGAACGCGTGCTCCGGGGCGCGATGGCGGTCGCCGACGCGGGCGGCATCGATGCGCTCACGATCCGATCCCTCGCGCAGAGCCTGGGCGTGAAGCCGATGTCGGTCTACTACTACGTCGCCAACAAGGACGAGATCCTCGACGGCATCGTCGACCTGGTGTTCAGCGAGATCGAGCTGCCGGCTGCCGACGGTGACTGGCGCACGGAGATTCGCCGCCGTGCCCACTCGGCACGCCGGGTGCTGCGGGCGCACCCCTGGGCGATCGGTCTGATGGAGTCGCGGACCAGCCCCGGCCCCGCGACGCTGCGTCACCACGATGCGGTTCTCGCGACACTGCTCGGTGCGGGTTTCTCGCACGAGCTGACCGCACACGCCTACGCCCTGCTCGACAGCTACATCTACGGGTTCGCCCTCCAGGAGGCCGGCCTGCCGTTCGACGGACCGGACACCGTCGCCGACGTCGCCGAGCCGATCATGGAGCGGTTCTCCACCGGCGAGTACCCCCACATGGTGGAGATGGCGACCGACTACTACTTCCGCCCCGGGTACGACTTCGGCGATGAGTTCGAGTGGGGGCTCGACCTGATCCTGGATGGAGTCACGAGATCGGCATAAGGTCGCGTCGCGTGAATCCGTACACCCTGCGGCTCGCCCGGACCCAGGACATCGCCGACATGCGGCGCATCGAAGTGGCGGCTGGGGAGCGCTTTCTGACGCTGGGGATGGATCTGGTCGCCGACGACGACCCTCCCAGCGCAGCTGAGCTGAGTGGATACGTCGACTCCGATCGGGCATGGGTCGCCGTCGGAGGTGACGGGCCGGTGGGGTACCTGACCCACGAACCCGTCGATGGCCAGTGGCACATCGAGCAGGTCTCGGTCGACCCGGAGCACGCCGGTCATGGCCTGGGCAGGCAGCTTGTCGAGAGGGTTGCCGACATCGCGGCCGCGGCCGGGGTCCGCGCCCTCACCCTCACCACCTACCGCGACGTTCCCTGGAACGCCCCGTACTACGAGCGCCTCGGGTTCCGTGAGCTTCCCGAGCCGGCCTGGACGCCGGGACTTCGCGCGATCCGGACCCGCGAGGCGGAGCACGGCCTGGACGAGTGGCCTCGCGTCTGCATGCGGCGGGAGCTGTAGGCCGCCGGTCCTGACCGGACGGCGTACCCAATTCGGGCGGCGACACCTGGCATCACGGCCCGCGAGGATGGCGCATCTCTGTGCGTGATCCGCCGGAGTGAGTGAGACTGGCTGCAGGGTGCCGCGCGAGCGACCCGCTCGTCGACGCCCGGGATGCTCGGGGCCCACGGGAGGGAAGGCTCCGTCGTGAACGCACTGCTCGAACGTCTCGGCCTGTTCGTGAGCCGGCACCGTTGGTGGGTGCTCGGCGTGTGGGTGCTGATGCTGCTCGGCGCGATTGGCGCCAACCGAGCCGCCGGGGGCGACTTCGTCAACGACTACACGGTGCCGGGCAGCGAGTCCGCCGACGGTCTCGACGTGCTCGACAGCGACTTCTCCGGAGCCAGCGGTTACAGCGGCCAGATCGTCTTCCACGCCGGAGACGGCAAGAAGGTGAGCAGCCAACAGTCGGCGGTCAAGAAGGCGGTCGGCAACATCCGCAACCTCGACCACGTCATCAAGGCGACCGACCCGCTGAGCCAGCAGGGCACGCCCGAGGTGTCGAAGGACGGCACCATCGCCTACAGCAGCGTGTCGTGGGACGTCGTACCGGCCTCGCTCGACGAGTCCTACCTCGACGACCTGGACGACGCGGTCAAGCCGGCGCGCGACGCCGGAATCACCGTGGAGTACGGCGGCGGCGCCGGCCAGATCGGTCAGGCACCGGACGACGCGCTCTCGGAGGTGATCGGGCTCGGCGCGGCCCTGGTGCTCCTGCTCATCATGTTCGGGTCGCTGGTCGCCGCACTGATCCCCCTGGTCGGTGCGATCTTCAGCGTCGGCATCGGCCTGTCGCTGGTCGGTCTCGTGGCCGCGGCCATCCACCTGCCGACCACCGCCCCCACGGTGGCGACGCTGCTCGGTCTCGGGGTGGCCGTCGACTACGGGCTGTTCCTGGTGGCCCGGCATCGCGAGCAGCTCGACCACGGCATGGACATGGACGAGTCGATCGGCAAGACGACGGCCACCTCCGGTGCGTCGGTGGTGGTCGCCGGCAGCACCGTCGTCATCGCGATCCTCGGGCTCTACGTCTCGTCGGTCCCGTTCGTTGGCGCGCTCGGCCTCGCCTCCGCCATCGTCGTCGCGGCCACGATGCTGTCGGCGCTGACCCTCGTGCCGGCGTTCCTGGCGATCTCTCGCAACCGGGTCCGGGCCCGGTCCGAGCGGCGCGAGCAGGCCGCCGGAGGCCACCCCGACCACTCGCACGAGAACAGCGCGTTCGCCCGATGGGGCCGGATGGTCAGCGACAAGCCCTGGCCGTGGGCGGTCGGCAGCCTGGTCGTGCTGCTGGTCCTCGCCGTACCCGTGCTGAGCCTGCGGCTCGGCCAGCTCGACGCCGGCAGCGATCCCACGTCCCAGTCGGACCGGCGGGCGTACGACCTGATCGCGGAGGGCTTCGGCGACGGCGCCAACGGCCCGCTCACCGTGGTTCTGACGCTGCCGAAGGAGTCACAGTCGGACACCCAGAGCCTCCTCACCTCGGCCCAGAAGACGCTCACGGACACCGACGGCGTCGCCGCCGTCGCCGCGCCCTCGCTCAACTCCGACGGCACGGTCGCGGTACTCAACGTCGTACCGACCACCGCGCCTGACGACGAGGCAACCTCGGATCTCGTCGACCACCTCCGCGACGACGTGCTCCCGGGGCTCGGGGCGACCGACACCTACCTGGTCGGTACGACGGCGGGCTACGTCGACTTCACCGAGAAGGTCGGCCAGCGGATGATCTGGCTGATCCTGGCCGTCGTCCTGCTCGCCCTGATACTTCTCACCGTCGCCTTCCGGTCCCTGGTGATCTCGTTCAAGGCCGCGGTGCTCAACCTCCTCTCGGTGGGGGCGGCGTACGGCGTGGTGGTCGCGGTGTTCCAGTGGGGCTGGGGCTCCCAGCTCCTGGGCATCGACCAGGACCTACCGATCCCCGCGTTCGTGCCGATGCTGATGTTCGCGATCGTGTTCGGCCTCTCCATGGACTACGAGGTGTTCCTGCTGTCGCGGGTGCGAGAGGCATGGCACCGGACCGGCGACGCGCACCGGGCGGTGGCCATCGGCATCGGCAGCACCGCACGCGTGATCACGACCGCCGCGGCGATCATGGTCGCGGTCTTCTCCAGCTTCGTGCTCGACACCGACCCGACGATCAAGATGCTCGCGGTGGGCATGGCGGTCGCGGTGCTGATCGACGCGAGCATCGTCCGGATGATCCTCGTACCCGCCTTGATGTCGATCCTCGGTCCGCACGCCTGGTGGCTGCCTCGCTGGCTGGACCGGATCATCCCCGACCTGAAGCTCGAGGGACCGATAGAGGAGTCCGAGCCCGAGCCCGAGCCTGAGGCCGAGCCCGAGCCCGAGCCAGCGCGGTGAGCGATTGACGAACCTCCCACTCACCCGCTTCGGATGAGGCCGGGGCCGGCTGGCCCCGGCAGGGTGAAGCGACATCCGACAGGCGTCACCCCCGGAGGAGTAGGCGCTATGCAGCAGGAAGTGGCCGGCTTGGTGAGACTGACGGCGGCGCGCCGGCTGGTCCGGCTCAATGTCGTTGCCGCGACCGCCTTCTTCCTGGGCGGCTCCCTGTTTGCTCTCGGGGCGGCTTTCGCCCAGCTCGACATCGGCAGCCTCCCGACCGTCAACATCACGTACCTGGTGGGGGGCTGCTTCTTCAGCCTCGGTGGCTACGTGTCGATCCTCCTCGTCAGGGGCACTGACGACCGGCTCGGTTGGCGGAGTGCGGTCGTCCTGTTCGTCGGGACGCTGCTCTTCGCGGTCAGCCTGATCGCGGCATTCGCCAACGGACTGACCCCGCGACAGTCCGACGGATGGATCTGGCTGCCCGACATCCTCGGATGCGTGTGCTTCCTCGTGTCGGGGCACCTCGCGATGCTCGACGTGGGCGGCGGGCGGATCAGGGTCCGGGCACACCTGCTGGGCTGGTGGATCGTGGCTGTGAACCAGTTCGGCTCCGTCCTCTTCTTCCTCGCAGGGATGGCCGCATTCACGCGTCCGGCGACGTCCACTGACCTGGACGCCGCACTGGTCAACTGGGGGACCTTCGCGGGTGCGGCGTGCTTCGCGATCGGCGGGATCCTGCAGGAATTCGACAGCCCTCACCCAACACAGAACGGTGGACGACCCAACCATGACGAAGCTCAGTAAGGCCGAGGCGGTAGCGCTGTTCGGCAACCGGTTCCTGACCGAGGCGGCACCCTCACAGTCCTTCCCCGAGAACGGGATGCCTCCCGTCGAAGCCATGCGACTGGTGGACGAGGACCTCGCCATGGAAGGCGACCCTCAGCGCAACTTGGCCACCTTCGTGACGACCTGGATGGAACCCGAGGCGCAGCGGATCATCGCCGAGAACCTCCACCGCAACTTCATCGACCACGCGGAGTACCCGATCTCCGCCGAGATCGAGCAACGCTGCGTGCGGATGCTCGCCGACCTGTTCAACGCGCCGGCGGGCGAGGCGACGGGCTGCCGGACCCAGGGCTCGTCCGAGGCGATCATGCTCGGCGCCCTCTCCCTGAAGTGGAAGTGGAAGGAGCGTCAGGAGGCAGCGAACCGCTCGACGGACCGGCCGAACCTGGTGTTCGGAGGAGACGTCCACGTGGTGTGGGAGAAGTTCTGCCGCTACTTCGACGTGGAGCCGCGGATCGTCCCGCTCGCGGAGGACAAGTACATCATCGGCCCCGACGACGTGGAGCCGCACCTCGACGAGAACACGATCGGCGTCGCGGCCGTTCTCGGCACGACCTTCACCGGTCACATGGACGACATCGTCGGCATCAACGAGCTGCTGCTCGACGTCAAGAACAAGCGCGACCTCGACATCCCACTCCACGTCGACGGCGCCAGCGGCGGCTTCGTCTGGCCGTTCCTCTACCCCGACTCCAAGTGGGACTTCCGGCTCGAGCAGGTCCGCTCGATCAACGTGTCGGGCCACAAGTACGGGCTCGTCTACCCGGGCATCGGCTGGCTGGTGTTCCGGGAGTCGTCCGACCTGGCCCAGGACCTGGTCTTCTACGAGAACTACCTCGGCAAGACCGACGCGACGTTCACCCTGAACTTCTCCACGGGAGCGTCGATGGTCCTGGCGCAGTACTACAACTTCGTCCGCCTGGGTCGCGACGGCTACACCTACGTGATGAAGCAGATGCAGCAGAACGCCCATGCCCTGGCCGCCAACCTGCGCGACGCCGGCCGGTTCGAGGTGATCGGCGAGAACCTGGAGCAGCTGCCGCTGGTGGCGTTCCGGCTGGCGGGCGGCCACACCGCCTTCGACGAGTCGGACGTCGCGTGGCAGCTCTCGGCGGAGCGCGGCTGGATGGTCCCGGCGTACACCCTCCCGCCGAACGCCGAGAAGGTGAAGATCATGCGCGCGCTGGTCAAGGAGACGATGAGCCGCGAACAGGTCGAACGGCTGACCCAGGACATTGCCGACGCCTGCGCGACGCTCGACCAGAAGGGCGCGGCCTCACACGTCGAACGTGAGCAGATCAAGATGGGGACCGGTTACTGACCGGGCCAGTTGCAGGACCCGTCCCAGGTGCCGCTAGGCGATCTCGCCCGGGCGGTGGCGCCGGGACCAGGCCACCATGGCGGTTCCGGAGAGGATCAGCAGGAAGCCGAGTACGAGCAGGGTGCGCAGCCAGGGCGGGGCGCCGGTGTCGGGAAGGTCGCCTGCGTCGGGACCCGAACCCGGTCCAGGCGGTGTCACGGCTGGGCCGACGTCTCTCGGGCGTGACGATGACGTGGGCGCGGTCGCGGTCCGTGGGCTCGCAGGTGGGTGCTGCAGCGGCGCGTCCGGGCGTCGGCGCGTCGTCGCACAGCGGCTCGCCGTCCGGGTCCGACGGCCGTGCCCCCGACGACGACCGTGTTGGTCGTGTCCTCGTCGACGAAGGTGGTGCACGTGAAGATCCAGGTCTCGTCCAGGCTGTCCTCGAAGATGCTGTTCGGCGTGTCGAGCAGGCCGTCCCTGTCGCTGGTCGCCGGAGACGTACTCCACGGGCGAGCAGGTGTCGTCGGTGATCCGGTCCTCGACGCCGGCCAGCGGCACGTCTCCGGTGTTGCGCACCTGGTAGGTGTAGGTGACCTCACCGGCGCCGACCAGCTTGGTCGGGGCTCGCCGACTTGATCGACCTCGATGCCGGGATGGAACGCCGTGCACCTGGGCGGTGGCGAAGTCGAACACGGGGATCTCGCGCGTCGATGGTGCTGCCACCCAGTGGCCCGCACCGCGCGCCAGGTCGACGGTGGCTTCCGGTCGATCGTGCCCTGGCAGGCGTAGACGCCAGGTCTCCGGCGGGATCCGGTCGAGGAAGTCGTCCTGGTTGCCGCCCTCCTTGGCGACAAGAGTCGGCAGGCTGACACGCCGGGTTGGCCGGGAAGGTGACGTCGCCCAGCTCCACCGTGCCAGGATGTCGTCGGCCGGCGACCGGGCTCTGGCCGATGTTGGTCACCGTCGAAGGCGTAGTCCACGGTCGAGCCGGCCGGAACCAGGGTCGTCACTGACGGACTTCTCCAGGTTGATGGCCGGGTCGATGCACGGTGACCTCGGCCGTGTCGCTCGTCGTCATAGGTGTTGCCGAGCGGGTCGACGCCGCTGACCGTCACCGTGTTGATGTCGGTGGTCGCCGGCGGCGCGGGCAAGCCCGATGGCCCGCGTGCAGGTGTAGATCCAGGTCTCCGGGCTGCCCGTGTTGGCGCCCGTCGAGGAGGCCGTTGCCGTTGCTGTCGCCGCCGGTGCAGCTCGAGCGGCGCGCACTTGTCGTCGACCGGGACCGACGGGTCGAGGCCGACGTCACCGGTGTTGGTCACCTCGATCGTGTAGGTCACGTTGCGGCCGGCCAGGACCGCGTCGGTGAGGCGGTCTTGGTGATGCTGATGCCCGGCTCGATGACGAGGACCTGGGCGGTGTCGTTGTCGCTCACCGGCCGTTGTCGGGCACGAGGCTCGCCCTCGAAGACCGGCACGCCGCTCACGGTCGACCGTGTTCGTGACGAGTCCCGACTCGTCGCCGTGACGGGCGGGGTGTTCGCCTGCTGCGCTCCAAGCGTGGTCGTCGCAGCGTGTAGTGCCACACCTCGTCGGGGTCGAGCAGCCCGTCGCCGTTGGTGTCGCCCACGCAGTCGCGGGACCAGCGGCGTAGCAGATGTCGTCGACGGCGGGTCGGGATCGAGCTCAGCGGCACCGTGCCGGTGTTGGTGACGTCGTAGAGTGTACTCGCGCCGGTCGCGGCGTCGGGACGTCGGGGCCCGTGACCGCGGGTCGCGTCGGGGTCGAGCACACGGGTCACGCAGGGCGGTCTTGGTGACCGCGATGCCCGGGCGTCGACGACGTCGACGACGGCCGCCAGCGTCGTCGGTCACGGGGTCGACGCCGGGAACGGGTGCCCCGCCGGCGACCGAGGGCTGGCCGGCGATGCTGCGCGATGTTGACGGTCGTCTCGCGTCGACCGTCGCCCGGGCAGGTGAACTTCCACTTCTCGCCGGGATCGAGCAGCTCGTTGCCGTTGGCGTCGCCGCTGACGTAGGTGGCCGGCGAGTCGCAGCGCCGGATCGACGATCCAGCCCGGCATCCTGCGCGGCCGGGACTCACCGGCCGGCGGCGCCCGGGCCGGTTCAGCGGGGCGTCGCCGGGGTTGGTGGCCGTGAACGTGTAGGTCACCGGCTCGGCGGCGGTCGTCCGTCGGGCAGCAGCACACGTCGGGCTCGGCCGTCCTTGTCGAGGTCGATGGCCGGGTTGACGACCGACACCGTCGGCGTGGTCGGTGGCGGTCACCGGCGGGTTCGGGGCCGGGAACGGGTTGCGCTCGCGCCGTCGGGTTGAGCGGCGTCGCCGTCACGGTGGCCGTGTTGATCACGTCGTCGGTCGGAGTCGGCGTCGCACGTGTAGGTCCACGTCTCCCCGACGTCGAGGACGTCGTCGCCGTTGCCGGGGTCGTCCGGTCCGCGCGTCGGGTCGGTCGCACGGCGGCGTGTCGTCGTCGAGCTCGACCGTGCCGAGCGGCGGTGTTGCCCGCGTTGGTCGACGGCGTAGGTGTACGTCACCTGCTGCGCCGGAGGGGATCGTCGCCGGCTCGCTGCCGTTCGACGAGCTTGGTGAGCGACGATCGCGGGGTTGAAGGCGTCGACGTCGTCGGTCGGCGTCCGTCGGTGACCGGCGTGCCGGTCGGGGTCGGTGCCGCGACGCGTCAGCGGTGTTCACGATGTTCTGGCCGCCCGGGTCGGTCGAGGCCGGCGTCTGAGCTCCCGCTCGCAGGCACTGAACTCCCACGTCCTCGCCCGGGTCGAGCTAGCCGTCGCCGTCGGTGTCGCCGGCGTTGGGACCCGTCGCGCGGCACCGGCGCGACCGGCCCGCAGTTGTCATCGGTCGACGCTGACACGTGGCCGAGCGGCGTGTTGCCCGGGTTGGTCACCACGAAGGTCGACGTCACGGTGGGCCGGTGGGTCGAGGTCGCCGCGCACCTCGGTCGGGCGTGTTGACCTTGGTGAGCGCGATGTCCGGGCGCGTAGTCGAAGGAGTTGTAGACCTTGCAGGTCCCGATCTCCTGCCCGATCGGATCGAGGTCGAAGGACGGGCGTTCGGGTGTCGGCGAAGCTCGCCCTGAGACCGTGCGGACGTTGCCGTCACTCGTCCCGGAACTCGCAGACGAAGTCGTTGTCGCGTCCGGGTCTGCCCGCCGTGTAGCCGGGTCTCGAGCGCCTCCGCCACGGTGGCCGCGGAGTCCGCTTCCGGAGGATCGGCTCCCACTGGAACTGGGCGAAGCCGTCGGCGTCGGTGGCGGACGCGTCTTGGACGTGGCGGGGGCGCCGTTCGGGAGGATCCAGCGGAACCCGGTGCCGCCCGGCACCGTCGGGGTCACCGTCATGTCCCAGCCCTGCGGCCGGGTGCGTACGCCGGCGTCGTCGGCGGTCTGGGCGAGCTTCTGGATCGTCAGCGAGGGCGAGCACAGCTGGAGGACGACGCCGCGCATGAACGCGGCCAGGTCGTCGAAGTCGGTGACGAGGGCGACGTCGACGTCGTTGAGGCTGTCGACGTTGGCGAGGTCGGCGTCGCGGACGACCTGGGGCCGGAGATCTGCGTCAGCCGGCTCTGCGCTGGCCGAGTTGCTCAGCGCCGGAGCCGACGCCGACCGCGAGCATCCGGGTGTCGCTGGTTCTTGACCCGGTTGGCCTCCTCGATCGCCCGGTCCATGGTGACGGCCAGCGGCGGACCGCTGCTGGTCGGTTGAACGCCGACGTCCGGCGGCGGCCGGTGACCGGGTCGCCGGCCTGGTTGAAGTCGTAGGCCGTCGGGTCGCCGTCGGTGACGTAGACGACGAGGTCCGGAGTCGGTCTGCGCCGGCCTGGCCCAGGGACTGGTCCCAGTTGGTGTACTGGTTGTTGCTCTCGTTGTTGTTGACAGTGAAGCGGCCGTTGCTGTACTGCCAGAAGTCGACACCGTTCGGCCGCGGTGGCCGCGGGTTGTAGTAGCCAGAGATCGCGTTGCGTAGCGCCCCGCCCGGGCCGAGCGACCGGTCGTCGACCACGGTGCTGGGCGCCAGCTGCTGGGCCACCGTGCCGAACTGCGTCACCCGGGCGGTCGACGCCGTGTTCGACAGGGCATCGAGGAACGCCTCGGCCGCATCGCGCACCTGGTTGACCGCGCCGGAGCGCCTGCACCGATCCGGATGCGTCGAGCACGAGCGTCAGGTCGAGGCCGCACTTCTCCTCGATCTCCGGGTTGGGTTCCGGGACCACCTGCGCTGCGGCCGGAGACGTGCCGAGACTGGCCACGCTGACCAAGAAGGCCGAAGCGATGGCCAGGACCAGGGGAAGCCGCAAGCGGTGGCCCAAAGGCACGGGCCGAATCTTGCCACAGAGTCGGGCGCAAATCGGGCACGCTTGGCGACTTTCGGCGCGTCAGTGCTCCGGTCGGGCCCACCCGGACTTGACCGCTCTGTTCGGGCGGCATGCGTACGCGTACAGTCCGAACTGGCTCGGGGGAGCGGAGGCAGACATGCCGACAGGCAGGCAAGCCCGACCGAACCAGGGCAGGGTTGTTCCTCGTCGCGTTCAGCGTCATCGGGATCCTCACGATCATCGAGGGCAGCAACGATGGCTGGACCACCCTCAACTGGGTCGTCCTGGCCGTGAGCATCGTGTTCGGCGCCCAGTCCGTCCTCGTGCTCTCGAAGAGCCGATCCTCGAACACCTAGATCGCCGCGCTGCGCGCCCGTAGGGATTCGAACCCCAAACCTTCTGATCCGTAGTCAGATGCTCTATCCGTTGAGCTACGGGCGCCCGTCACCCGGACTCGCCGAGCGACCGGTCGAGGATAGCCGAGCGGACTCCGGGGCAGCGAATCGCTGAGCCGGCGTACCGCTTGTAACACGCCGTCCACCCATCTACCTGACCGCTGCAACGGCCCAGAAGATCGGTCAACAACGTGTTACATGCGGGATGGACCCACCGAGTGTGATCCAGGCCACGGACCGTTGATCGATCCAATACCACCCGCGCGAACGCGGCACTACCCTCGGCGCAACCGAGGCCGGACCTGTGTGTTGCGGCCTCGTTGTCTTACCAAGTCGCCGACAACGACGCCGTGCGATCCACCGCGAATGCGCGAGAGGGAACACCACACGCATGACCGCCGACACGCAGGCAGCCACCACCCACCCCACGACCCATCAGGGCATCGTCGACTTCGTCGAAGAGATCGCGGCGCTCACCCAGCCCGACCGGATCCACTGGTGCACCGGCTCCGACGAGGAGTGGACCGAGCTCACCGAGGCCCTGGTAGCCACCGGCACGTTCACCCGGCTGAACCCCGCGATCAAGCCCAACTCCTTCTACGCCGCGTCCGACCCGATCGACGTCGCGCGGGTCGAGGACCGCACCTTCATCTGCTCGGTCGACGAGCGCGACGCGGGTCCGACGAACAACTGGATGGACCCGACCGAGATGAAGGCGCTGATGCGCGGTCTCTACGACGGGTGCATGCGCGGTCGGACCATGTACGTCATCCCGTTCGTGATGGGCCACCTGGACGCCGAGAAGCCGATGTTCGGCGTGGAGCTCACCGACTCGGCGTACGTCACGGTCTCGATGCGAGTGATGGCCCGGATGGGCACCTCCGTGCTGGAGCGGATGGAGGAGCTGAACGCGGACTTCGTGCCGGCCCTGCACTCGGTCGGCATGCCCCTCACCGAGGGCCAGGCCGACGTGGCCTGGCCGTGCAGTGACACGAAGTACATCGTCCAGTTCCCCGAGGAGCGTGCGATCTGGTCCTTCGGATCCGGGTACGGCGGCAACGCGCTGCTCGGCAAGAAGTGCTACGCACTGCGCATCGCCAGCGTGATGGCCCGCGACGAGGGCTGGCTCGCCGAGCACATGTTGATCGTCAAGCTGACCAGCCCCGACGGCGTCGTGAAGTACGTCGCGGCGGCGTTCCCCAGCGCCTGCGGCAAGACCAACCTCGCGATGCTGCAGCCCACCATTCCCGGCTGGAAGGTGGAGACGCTCGGAGACGACATCGCGTGGATGCGGGTGGGCGACGACGGCCGGCTCTGGGCGGTCAACCCGGAGTACGGCTTCTTCGGCGTCGCGCCCGGGACCAACGAGCACACCAACCCCAACGCGATGCGGACCATCAACAAGGGCAACTCGGTCTTCACCAACGTCGCGCTCACCGACGACGGCGACATCTGGTGGGAGGGCCTCGAGAACCCGCCGGCCAAGGCCACCAGCTGGAAGGGCGAGCCCTGGACAGCTGACAAGGAAGGAGCTGACGGCGTTCTTTCGAGCCACCCCAACAGCCGCTACTGCACGCCGATCACGCAGTGCGACATCCTCGCTCCGGAGTACGACGACCCGCGCGGCGTGCCGATCGACGCGATCCTGTTCGGCGGCCGCCGGAAGACCACGGTGCCGCTGGTGTTCGAGGCCCGCGACTGGACCCACGGCACCTTCCTCGGCGCGACCCTCTCCTCGGAGACCACCGCCGCCGCGGTCGGCGCGGTCGGCGTGGTGCGCCGCGACCCGATGGCGATGCTGCCGTTCATCGGTTACAACGCCGGTGACTACTTCAACCACTGGATCACCGTCGGCAAGGACAACGACGCAGCCAAGCTGCCGCGGATCTTCTACGTGAACTGGTTCCGCCGCGACGACCAGGGCGACTTCCTGTGGCCCGGGTTCGGCGAGAACAGCCGGATCCTGAAGTGGGTCGTCGAGCGGATCGACGGCCAGGCCGCGGCCGTGGAGACCCCGATCGGCCACGTGCCGGCACCGGGCGCTCTGGACACCGACGGCCTGGACATGGCCGAGGACGCCCTGGCTGCAGCACTGCACGTCGACGTCGAGGAGTGGAAGGCCGAGGTCCCGCAGATCCAGGAGTGGTTCGAGAAGTTCGGCGACGATCTGCCGGCGGTCCTGTGGACCGAGCTCGACACGCTGAAGGCGCGCCTGGGCGAGTGACAAGGCGCCCCGATCGAGGGCTGGCTCCGCTGGCCGGAGCGGGCCCTCGATGCCTTGTGTGGGATCATGGCGCCGTGCTCGGGCGGGGATACTGCGCAGGGAGGCACATGTGACGCCGCACGAGCCGGAACGCCGAGATTTGTTCGAGGCACAGGCGGCCCCCCTGTACGACGAGATCGTCGCCGACGGCGGCATCAAGGTCGGCGACCCGCGGATCGCCGAGGACTCCCCGCAGCGTGAGGGCTTCGACATCCTGGTCGAGCTCGGCCTGGTGCAGCTCGACCTGCCGGAGCAGACCTGGCTGCCCGAGGACCCCACCAGCGTTCAGTCGCGGGTGGTGACTCCCCTCAGCCAGGAGGGTGTCCAGCTCCTCGAGGAGTCGTCGAGGTGGGCCAAGTCCTTCGGCCCGCTCACCCATGCCTGGCGCCGGGCGTCGTTCACGCAGTCACGCGGTCCGTTCACCTACCTGCACGGCGGCGAGGCCATCGACGCCCACCTGGCCACGCTGGTCGCGGAGGCGGAGGAGGAGACGCTCACCGCGCAGCCGCAGACCGGGCGCAGCGCTGCGGCCCTGGCCAAGGCCGCCCAGCGCGACACCCAGATGCTCGAGCGCGGCACCAAGATGCGCACGCTGTACCAGCACAGCGCGCGGCGCAGCTCGATCACTCACAAGTACGTCGCTGCCGTCACCGCCCGCGGCGCCGAGGTGCGCACCCTCGACGAGTTCTTCAACCGGATGATCGTCATCGACCGGCAGGTTGCGGTGATCCCGAAGGGTGACGAGCTCAGCGTGGCCGTGGTGATCCGCGAGCCCGCAATGGTCGCCTACCTGGTCGACGTGTTCGAGCGGGCCTGGGAGCGCGGCCGGCCGTTCACCAACCGCGAGCGCACCATGATGTCCGAGATCGCCGCCGAGCAGCGGGCGATGACGATCCGGATGCTGATCGAGGGCCACTCCGACCCCGTGAGCGCGAAGCGCCTGGGCGTCAGCCCTCGAACGTACGCCGGCTACGTGGCCGACCTGAAGTCCGAGTACGAGTCCGAGACCCGCTTCCAGCTCGGCTACACGATGGGCCGTCAAGGAATCTCCGGCACCGAGAACGCCACCGACTGAACCCCCGTCGCGGTGTAATGCAATCGAGGACGGTGTCCGGCCTGGACCCGGACACCGCCCTCGATTTGTTGAGACCAGCCCGGGGGGACGGTGCGGGACGGCCCACGTCTCAACGAGGGGGCCGCGGTCTCAACGCTTAGCTGCGCCTACGGCGTGCCGTGCGGGACTCCTCGGGTGCCCCAGCTCGTGTCGGCGTTAGCGGCCGGCGCAGAGATTGCGACAAGGCCCACGCTCATGGCAGCGGCTGCCAGGGTGATGCCTACCTTGCGAAGAACACTCTTCATTGTTTGTCCCCTATATCCCAGGTTCGTAGGGCCCACGGAATGGCCCTCGAGCCTTGAGTCTCGCGCGTGGTGCCCCTACCTGGGGGCACTTTGTTGGCTCACATATCTGCAATGCAGAAGTGTGCAATCCAGCCCAGGCGGGTGCGCCACGCCGGTATTCACCTTTTTCGCTCGCCCCAGCCCGGGCTGGGGCGAGCGGGCGGCGGAGGCGGCGGGATTTGAACCCGCGAGAGGTTTGACCCTCAACCCGCTTAGCAGGCGGGCGCCATAGACCGGACTAGGCGACGCCTCCACGCCGTCCTCGCGGACGGCTCGGACAGGCTACAAGGCGGGGCGGAGGAGGACCGAATCGGTCGCGATGGATCAACGTCCCCGTCGCCCCCCGGCGCGCAGCCGATCGCGCACGTCGCGCGCGAATTCGTCCGGGTCGGCCGCCAGTGCCTGCACCGGAATCGTCGTACGCCCCCCGTCGCGCAGCCGGATCACGACGCACGGGAAACCCTGAGGACTGGCCGTGACGGCGTCCTCGACGTCGGACCACCGCGCCTCCTTCACGCCGGCGCCACGCACCATCGCGACCCGGTAACCGGACTCGTCGAGGTGCACGACCGTGACCCTGGAGCGCAGCACCCACGCCATCACGAACAGCCCCGCCAGCCCCAGGACAAGCAGTACGACGAGAGCGTCCGCGGGCAGGCCGGTCGCGGCCACCACGACCGTGGCGGCGAAGACGACCACGGCCAGGAGGACCAGGTAGAGGCCCACGAACCGGGCGATGAGGAGCGGCGCGAGCCGATAGTCGGACGGATCGGGCGGAGGCATGGGACTGATTGAACAAGAGACGAATTTGGTGCGCCAATCGGTCTTGTCCGCGGGGCAGACGGAGGTCACACTCGAAGCCCAGCCCCCGGGAGGTTCCCCCATGGCGATGGTGAGAACGGGCATGACCACAGCGCTGCGCGCCCTCGAGCAGGCGATCGAGGCGCCGCGCAAGGAGAGCACCGCGAGCGAGGCAGTCTCGCTGGGCAACTGGCGATGGACCGTCCGGCAGCGGATGGCCGCGGTGCGCGACGTCCTCTCCGGCGAGTTCGGCAATCCCGAGGACGGCTGGCTCGCCGCCCGCGGCGGCCGGGCCTTCCGGGAACGCAACACGCTGCTCGGCCGGATGAGCGCGCTGGGACCCCAGGTGCTCGAGAACCCCGATGTCGAGCGGGTGCGGCGTGAGCTGCGGCGACTGGTCGCCGACATCTCCCGGCACATGCAGCGGCTCAACGACCTCGTCTACGACGACGTCGAGATCGAGCTCGGAGGCTCCGAGTAGGCGCGAGATCCTAGACTCGCCCCCGTGCCTGCCTCGGCGTGGCACGGAGGGGTGCCGGAGTGGCCGATCGGAACCGCCTTGAAAGCGGTCGCTGGCAGTGATGTCAGCCGCGGGTTCGAATCCCGCCCCCTCTGCTGGCTAGCTAGCCCGGCACGATCTCCACGAGAACGTCGCCGTCCTGTACGACGTCGCCGCTGCTGACCTTGACCGCGCGCACGACGCCGGCTACCTCGGTGAAGACCGGGATCTCCATCTTCATCGACTCCAGCAGCACGAGGGCGTCGCCCTCGCTCACCACCGTGCCGGCGTCGACCTCGACGCGCAGCACGTTCGCCACCATCTCGGACACGATCTCGGTCACCTGGTCACGCGGCATGCCCCGAACCTAGCCGAGGAATACCAAGGTCTAGCCGTTACCCATGCGTACCCGATCAGAGGAGGGCTTCGGTACGGCGCGGCTCGGGGCGAAGTGCGGGCGCGGCGCCGGCGACCCGTCGGCCGCGCCCGGTCGCACCGGTGATGGCGATGTCGAGCCGGGTCACCAAATAGCCGAGGAACAGCCCGACCACCAGCCCGTAGGCGACCGAGAGGCCGCTCTCCTCGAACGAGAGAGCCGGGTTGGCGAGCGAGTTCGCCACGGCGGCGGTGCCGGCGGCGCCGAAGGCACACACCCACCAGCCCTGGCGGCGGCGGGCGCGCATGTGGCATCCGTAGGCGAGCGCGGGGATGCCCAGGATGGTCTCGATCGGACGCGGGAACGCCCCGAGGTGGTCCCGGCTCCACCGGACCGAGTCGAGCAGCCCCTCGACCAGCCCAGGGGGGCCGTACCGCCGGAGCAGCTCGGCGTACAGCACCGAGACCGCAATCAGCACGCCACCCACGACGACGATCACGACGCCGCGGCGGCCCAGGCCGTGCAGACCGGCACCGAGCCGATAGACCACCAGGAACGCGCCGGCCAACGAGAGCCCGAACGTGACGTACTCGAAGCGGGTCACAGTGATGGTGGGCTCGAAGCCGACGGTAGCGAGCGCCCCGATCGCGGAGAGCAGCACGGCGAACACACACTCGCGAATGGCGTGGATGTAGCGCGGCGCGGGCACCGTCGCCATCACCGCGAACACGGCGGTCACCACACAAGTCATCACTGCGGCACCGGTGCGCAGGTAGTTCTCGTCGAGGAGCAGCACCGCGACCCCCACGACCAGCGCCAGCCCGCCGAAGACGAAGGGGCGACCGCCGGTACGCGCCGCCAGCGCCCAGGTGTAGGCGGCCGCGACGGTCACCGAGCCCGCGCCCCCGAGCCACTCGGGACCGGCCGGCACCAGAGCCGCAACCAGGGCGGCCAGTCCGGCCGCGACGACCAGCCCCCACACCACGACCGGGATCCGGGAGGCCGCGGAGCGCCTCCGGGCGGGTGGTGAGTGCACGGCGGAAGAGGCTACAGACGCCGGTTGGCCAGGGATGGGTTGGTCCGCCGGGCCTCGTCGAGCACCTTGCGCTCGATCGTCGCGGTGACCCGGCCCGGCTCCTCGGCTGCCTCCGCCAGCACGTCGCCGAGTGGATCCACGACCATCGAGTGGCCGGTGTAGCGCGGCCCCGGCTGCGCGGCGGCGGCAACGAACACGGTGTTCTCGATCGCGCGGGCGCGCACCAACGTCTGCCAGTGGTCGAGCTTGCGCGGCCCGGCGACCCACGCCGCCGGCACCACGAGCACCTCGGCGCCACGATCGACCAGGGCGCGCGAGAACTCGGGGAAGCGCAGGTCGTAGCAGGTCATCAGGCCAACCCGCCAGCCGCCGACATCGACGACGAGCGGGTCGATCGGACCGGCGGTGAGCCGGTCGCTCTCGCGGTAGCCGAAGGAGTCGTAGAGGTGCACCTTGCGGTAGTCAGCCGTGGCCGCGCCGCGCACCACCAGGGTGTTGAAGGGCCGGCCGGGATCGGGCGCGGTCTCGAACATGCCCGCGACGACCGTGGTGCCGCGCTCGGCGGCCACCCTCGCGACCGCGTCGTCGAAGTCGCCGCCGAGCGGCTCGGCGTACTTGCTCACGTCGGAGCCGGCCTCCCCGAAGTCGCGGGCGAACGCCTCCGGGAGGACCACCAGGTCGGCGTCGTCGGGCACCAGCTCCGCGAGTCGGGCTCGGTTGGCCCGCGGATCCAGCCCCGATGCCTCCTGCACCAGCGCGACCCGCAGGGCGGGCGTGGTCGTGGTCACGCATCCAGACTGCCACCCGATGGTCACACCGCGCCCCCGGGCCCACCCGATGCGAGACTCGAGGCATGCAGATCGACCCGGGGCTGAGCAGCTTCTGCGCGGTCATCCTGGCCGGTGGCCGGGCCGCGCGGCTCGGCGGTGCCGACAAGGCGTCGATGGAGGTCGACGGGCGGACCCTGCTGGCGCGCGCGCTGGACGCGGTGATCGACGCCGCCGAGGTGGTGGTGGTCGGTGAGCAGGTGCCCACGGAGCGGCCGGTGACGTTCATCCTCGAGAGCCCCCGGTACGGCGGCCCCGCGGCCGCCCTGCTGACCGGCCGCGACGCCCTGCTCCGCACCGCACCCCGCCTGGCGGTGCTGGCTGTGGACATGCCGCACCTGAGCGCCGGCACCTTCCGGCGGCTCCTGGATGCCGGCGCGGGTCGCGACGGTGCGGTGCTCACCGACCCTGCCGGCCGCCGGCAGCTCGCGCTGGTGGTCGACCCGGAGCGCCTGGACGCCGTACGGCCCGGCTTCGAGGAGCAGCACGACCTGCCGCTGCACCGGTTGTTCGCGCCACTGGACCTGGCCGAAATCCCGTCGACGGGTGCCGAGCACCGCGACGTCGACACCTGGGCGGACCTCCGCGACCTTCGCTCTCCCACCTCCTAGTTCCGAAAGAGGGGTTGCGATCCGGGCCGGTTCCTGGCCACATTGGTCAGATGAACCTCCACGACTGGATCGACGAGCTGGCAGACGTGCTCGATGTCGAGGCCGAGGTCGACGAGGGTCTGGTCAACGACCTGGTGAAGTACGCCGGTGACAACGTCGAGCCCGCGGCTGGTGCGGTGACCGCCTTCCTCCTGGGCGTGGCCGCCGGAGAGAAAGGGGCCGACCCGGAGGCGGTCGAGAAGCTGGCTGCCCAGGCGCAGACCCTGGCGGAGGGCTGGGACCGACCGGCGAACGCCCCCGACCCCGACGACATCTTCGACGACGTCCCCGACGACAGCACGGTCGACCACAGCCGCGACGTCTACGCCGGCTAGGACAAACTGACGGCATGCGTTCCGTGATCGCCTCCGAGGCCGGTGGCCCCGAGGTCCTCTCCGTGGGCGACGTGCCCGACATCTCGCCCGGTCCCGGTGACGTGCTCCTCGACGTCGCGGCGACGGCCGTCAACCGGGCGGACCTGCTGCAGCGGCAGGGCGTCTACCCGCCGCCGCCGGGTGCCTCGAGCGTGCTGGGTCTCGAGTGCAGCGGCACCGTCGCGGAGGTTGGGGGCGACGTTTCCGGGTGGACCGTCGGCGACGAGGTGTGCGCGCTGCTGTCCGGCGGTGGCTACGCCTCGCAGGTCGTCGTACCGGCCGGGCAGCTGATGCCGGTGCCCACGGGTGTCGACCTGGTGACCGCCGCGGCGTTGCCCGAGGTTGCCTGCACGGTCTGGTCGAACGTGTTCATGATGGGCGGACTGCAGCCCGACGAGACGTTCCTCGTGCACGGCGGCGCCGGTGGCATCGGAACGTTCGCGATCCAGCTCGTCGCGCAGCTCGGGTCTCGGGTGTTCACCACGGGCGGTACGCCGGAGAAGCTCGCCGCCTGCGCCGAGCTGGGCGCGGACGTCACGATCAACTACCGCGACCAGGACTTCGTCGAGGTCGTCCGCGAGCAGACCGACGGCGCCGGCGTCGACGTGATCCTCGACAACATGGGGGCGAAGTACCTCGGTCGCAACGTCGAGGCGATGGCGCCCGAGGGTCGGCTGCTGATCATCGGCATGCAGGGCGGCGTCAAGGGCGAGCTCGACATCTCCGCGCTGTTCCGCAAGCGCGGAGCGGTGATCGCCGCGCTGCTGCGTAGCCGTCCTGACAAGCAGAAGGCCGCGATCTGTGCGTCGGTGGTCGAGCACGTCTGGCCGTTGGTCGCCGACGGGCGGGTCCGCCCGATCGTGCACGGCACCATGCCGCTCGCGGAGATCGCGGAAGCGCACCGGCTGATGGAGAACGGTGAGCACACCGGCAAGATCGTGCTCACCCTGTGACCGTTAGGGTCGACCCATGAGCGAGCAGTCCGGACAGCCCGAGGAGCAGGAGCAGCGGGTCATGGTGATCGGCCCCGACGGGCAGCCGATGGGGTCCGTGCCCGCTTCGGCCCTGGAGGTCTCCGAGTCGGACTCCGACGGTGACGACGACGAGCGCTCGATCACCGATCTGGTGGAGCAGCCGGCGAAGGTGATGCGGATCGGCAACATGATCCGGCAGCTGCTCGAGGAGGTGAAGGCCGCCCCGCTCGACGAGGCCAGCCGCAACCGGCTCAAGGAGATCCACCAGGCCTCGATCAAGGAGCTCGAGGCCGGCCTCGCTCCCGAGCTCGTCGAGGAGCTCGAACGGCTATCGCTTCCGTTCACCGAGGACACGACGCCCTCGGACAGCGAGCTGCGGATCGCCCAGGCGCAGCTGGTCGGCTGGCTTGAGGGTCTCTTCCACGGCATCCAGACCGCGATCTACGCCCAGCAGATGGCGGCGCGGGCGCAGTTCGAGCAGATCCGGAAGGCGTTGCCGCCGGGGATGATGCCGCAGCATGCCGGTCCGGGGCAGCAGCCCGGCGAGGGCGACGACCAGCGGCCCGGCCAAGGCTCGGGCGGGATGTACCTCTAGAGCTCTAGGCGGATCGACGGCCGAGCCGGCGTACGACGACCAGGCCGAGCAGCCCGATCAGCACCAGCGCCAGCCCGGGTGCAGCGCTGCGCGTGAAGTCGGCGGGATCGGCATCGGTGACCTGATCGAACGTCGCGTCGGGCTGCTCCGGCGGCACCGGGGGCTGTCCCTCGCCGAGCAGCTCCTCGACCCGGGTGACCTGGTCGGCCCGGGCGACGGCGGTGCCACTGCACCCACCCGCGGACAGCGCCTCGGTACCGGACCGGACGAAGAACAGGTAGCGCTCACCCTCCGTCAGCGGCCCCAGCCCGGGTCGTTTGCGGGAGTTGCGGTGGGTCGTCACGGGGACGGCGGGCACCTCGATCGGGCCCTTGTAGACCAGCTCGACCTGGACGGTGTTGGCGAACATCGCGATCCCGGGACCGCTGCCGACGCGATGGACCGAGGTGACCACCCCGGTGAACACGGCGTCCGCTGCCTCCGCGGCGTCGGCGGCGTTGACCTTCACGCAGCTCTCCGGCGCGGCGGGCGGAGCCTTCGTGGCGGCTCCGGAGGGGCCGCCCACGAGCACCACGGAGGCCGCGACCAGGCAGGCGGCGAGCAGGCGGCGTACGGCGGACTTCACGGACCAATGAGAGCAGATGGACCCAAGAACGCGCAGGCGCGGGGTGCTCAGAAGTAGCGCTCCAGCTCGGCTGCCGCGCCGTCTTCGTAGACCGACGCGGTCACGTCGTCGGCCGCGTCGATCACCTCCTGGATCGCCTGGCCCATCGCCACGCCGCGGTGCGCCCACTGCAGCATCTCGATGTCGTTGCGGCCGTCGCCGAGCGCCAGCACGTCGTCACTGGTCAGCCCGAGCTGCTCGACGACGTGGGCGAGTCCGGAGGCCTTCGAGACCCCGACCGGGGAGAGGTCGAGCCACGCCGTCCAGCCGACGACGTAGTTGGTGCCGTGGAGGCCGAGCTCGCCGGCCAGCGCCACGAAGTCCTCGGCACTCTGCTCGGGGTCGCGGATGATGACGCGGCTGACCGGTCGCGAGACCAGGTCCTCGACGTCGGTGATGATCATGTGGCCGGAGAGCTCGCCCTCCGGGAACGGCGAGTTGAGCCGGTACCCGACCCCACGCTCCTCGACCGCCACCAGCACGCTGGGATGCCGGTCCAGGATCGCCCGAACCGCCGGTCCGGCGTCGAAGGTCTCCTCGTGGACCACCTCGACGGGCGGGTAGCGGAACACCACGGCGCCGTTGCTGGCCACCACCCACACCCGCTCCTCGCCCTGACCGCGCAGCTCGAGCAGGTCGGCGATCCCGGTCATGCCGTGCGGCGAGCGGCCCGACGCCAGCACGACGTGTGCTCCCGCGTCGAGGGCGTGGTGGACGGCCTCGTGGGTGCGCAGCTCGACCTGCTCATAGGTCGTACCGGCGCCCTCGACCCACTTCAGCAGGGTGCCGTCGATATCGAGGGCGACCACCTTGGGTCGCCAGCCGTCAGCTGTCACCTCGCCAGTGGCTCCAGCACGTCGCGGCCGAGCCACGGCTGCAGCGCCTTCGGCACCCGCACCGAGCCGTCGGCCTGCTGGTGGGTCTCGAGGATCGCCACGATGGTCCGGGTCATCGCGCACAGAGTGCCGTTGAGGGTGGCGACGGGGCCGACGCCGTCGGGGAACCGGCCTCTGGTGTCGAGCCGCCGGGACTGGAAGTCGGTGCAGTTGGAGGTCGAGGTGAGCTCGCGGTACCTGCCCTGGGTGGGGATCCACGCCTCGAGGTCGAACTTGCGCTGCGCCGACAGGCCGAGGTCACCGGCGGCGGTGTCGATCACCTGGTAGGCGAGCTCGAGCTTGTCGAGGAAGGACTTCTCGATCTCCAGCAGGCGCCGGTGCTCGGCGTAGGAGTCCTCGAGCGTCGTGTAGACGAACATCTCGACCTTGTCGAACCAGTGCACCCGGATGATGCCCTTGGTGTCCTTGCCGTGCGAGCCGGCCTCCTTGCGGAAGCACGGGCTGAACGCCGCGTAGCGCAGCGGCAGGGCGTCGGCGTCGAGGATCTCGTCGGAGTGGTAGGCCGCCATCGGGACCTCGGAGGTGCCGACGAGGTACATCTCCTGGCCCTCGATCCGGTAGACGTCGTCGGCCGCCTGGCCGAGGAAGCCGGTGCCGTCCATCGCGCGCGGCTTGACCATCGACGGCGCGATCACCTGGGTGAAGCCGTGCTCGCGCGCGTGCTCGTTGGCGAGGTTGATCAGGGCGAACTCCAGCTCTGCGCCGGGTCCGGTGAGGAAGTAGAACCGCGAGCCCGACACCTTCGCGCCGCGCTCGATGTCGATCGCGCCGAGAAGGCGGCCGAGCTCGATGTGGTCGCGCGGCTCGAAGTCGAACTCCTTGGGCGTACCGATCGTCTCGAGGACCACGAAGTCGTCCTCACCACCGGCGGGGGCCTCGTCGGCGGCCAGGTTGGGGATCGACCACAGCGCGTCGTGCCACTCCTGCTCGGCGACGGTCTGCGCCGCCTCGGCCTCCTTCACCCCGGCAGCGAGCGTCTTCGTCTGCGCCAGCAGCGCCTGCTTCTCCTCGCCCTCTGCCTGCGGGATCAGCTTGCCCAGCTTCTTCTGCTCCGCCCGCTGGGCCTCGTAGGCGCCGATCGCCTCGCGTCGCGCGGCGTCCGCCGCGAGCGCCCGGTCCACGGAGTCGCCGGACAGGCCGCGCTTGGCCTGGGCGGCGCGCACTCGGTCCGGTTCGTCTCGGAGGATCCGCGGGTCGATCATGCGGCAAGGCTACTTGTGACCGTGGACGGACCTCACCCGAGTTGTCGCGGACGCTTCGTCATACTTGGCGCGGCACTGACACCGGAGGGAACCCCTTGCTCGACCGCTCTCGCACCACCCAGCTGAGCCTGGCCGGGGTGTGCTTCGCCCTGTTCGCGCTCCTGGGAGTGGCGTACACGCAGGAGTGGAGTCTGTTCACCGATCTCGACGACGCGTCGCGGGAGTGGCGCGAGTGGGTCATCGACACCCCGGGGCTGCACGATCCGCTGCGCTGGGTGGAGGTTGCGTTCGGCACGATCGGGATGACCCTGCTTACCGCGGTGCTGGCGGTGGCGATGTTCGCGAAGGGCTACCGGCGCGCGGCCGCCTTCGTGGTCGGCGTGATGATCGCGACGGCTGTCACGACCACCCTGATGAAGCTGTGGTACGACCGCGACCGCCCGCTGTGGCAGGCCACCGAGCACCTGCTGGAGTCCAACTCCTTCCCCTCCGGGCACGCCTCGTCCATCACCGCCTTCGCGGGCATCGTGATGGTGCTCGTGGCCATGCTGGTACGCCGTGCGAACCTGCGCCGCCTGGTCTACGTCGCCATGGTCCTCGTCGTGCTCCTGGTGGTCGCCGACCGGATCCTCCTGGGCCGGCACTACCTCACCGACGTGACCGCCGGGGTACTGCTCGGCGCCGGGTTCGTGCTGCTGGGCCTGGCGCTCTACAGCCCGCTGCCCCGCAGCCACGCCGAGAAGATCGAGCCGCTGCCGCAGGCGGTCCCCTCGGAGCGACGGCTGGCCGCGATCCTCAACCCGGTGAAGGTGGAGGACGTCGGCCAGTTCCAGGCGATCGTCAACGCGATGGCGGTCGAGGCCGGCTGGTCGGCGCCGAGCTGGCACCTGACCACGGTCGAGGACTCCGGCACCGGCCAGGCACATCAGGCCGCTGTCGGTGGAGCAGACCTGGTCATCGTCTGCGGCGGCGACGGCACCGTGCGGGAGGTCTGTGCGGAGCTCGCCGGCACCGGCGTACCCGTCGGCATCGTGCCCGCCGGCACCGGCAACCTGCTGGCCCGCAACCTGGACATCCCGCTCTACGTGCGCGCCGCGATCGACGTGGCGCTGACCGGCCAGGACCGCGCCATCGACATGGTCTCGGTCAGCGGCGACGAGCTCGAGGACACGCACTTCATGGTGATGGCCGGCATGGGCTTGGACGCCGCGATCATGGAGGGCGTCAACGAGGACATCAAGAAGAAGGTGGGTTGGCTCGCCTACGTGTGGTCGGCGCTGAAGTCGCTGATGTACCCCGTGACGAAGGTGGAGATCTCCGTCGACGGCGGCGAGCCCACCACCCACCGGGCTCGGACCATCGTGGTGGGCAACGTCGGCTACCTGCAGGCCGGGATGCCGCTGTTGCCCGACGCCACGATCGACGACGGTCAGCTCGACGTGGTGATCCTCTATCCCCGCCGCTTCCTGTCCTGGCTCCCGATGGTCTTCCGGGTGTTGACCAAGCGCACGCGCACCGACGACACGATCAACCGGATGACCGGCCGGACCGTGTCCATCCGGGCCGCCGCCGAGACCCCCCGCCAGCTCGATGGCGACTCCGTCGGCCCCGGCCGCGAGCTGCACATGGAGTGCATCCAGGGCCGCCTGCTGGTGCGCGTCCCCCGGTGACCGTCGGGAACAACCGCGGCCCGCGCTCGTGTTGGGCGACTTGTGACTTCCGCGGACTGCCTCGCCCCTGACCAGGTCGCCACCGAGTACCCGTGCCAACAGATAACGGCACGTACCCGCTCGGTGTGGTACGCCGTGGCGGCGCTCGGGCTCGGGGGCTTCGTCGTCGTCACCGCCGAGTTCCTGCCGGCCAGCGTGCTTTCCCTCATCGCCGCCGACCTCGGCATCAGCGAGGGGCTCGCCGGCCAGGCGGTGACGGCGACCGCGATCATGGGCATCATCGCCGCGCCGACGCTGGCGGCGCTGGTGCCCACGCTCGACCGCCGGCTGCTGCTCGCCGCACTCTCCGGACTGGCGCTGGTGTCCAACGTCGTTGTGGCCGTGACCCCCTCCTTCCCGCTGCTCGTCGCCTCTCGTCTGCTGCTGGGCGTGGCGATAGCGGGGTTCTGGTCGATGTCGCTGGCCGCCGTGGCCCAGCTCGCGCCGCCCGACCGGCTGGGTCGCGCGATGACCGTGGTCAACATGGGCGTCTCCCTGGCCACCGTGGCTGCGGTGCCCCTCGGTTCCTACCTCGGAGACGCGCTCGGCTGGCGATCGGTGTTCTGGATGGCCGCCGGGGCCGCCGCGGCGGCCGTGGTGCTTCAGCTCGCCTGGCTCCCGGCCATCGCGCCGTCGGGATCCCCGGGACTGCGCACCCTGGCCCAGGCCGCCCGATCCCGGGCGGTGTTGCTCGGCCTCGCCTCGATCGGTCTCATTGCGGCCGGCCACTTCGCGGCGTTCACCTATGTGCGGCCCGCCGCGGACCTGGTGCCGGGCCTGGGCTCGGCCGGTCTGGCCACGCTGCTGATGGTGTTCGGCGCGTCCGCCTTCGTCGGCAACCTGGTCGCGGGGCCGCTCGCTGACGCCCGGCTCCGCACGGCGCTCCTGCTGGCGCCGGTGCTCATCGGCGCGGCGACCATCGGGTTCGCGCTGCTGTCGGAGCACTTCGGCACCGTCCTGGCAGCGGTCGTGATCTGGGGCGCCGGGTTCGGTGGCATCCCGACGCTCGCCCAGACCTGGGTCGCCCGTGTGGAGCCGGACCGCCTGGAGGCGGCCAGCGGCCTGGTCGTGATGATGTTCCAGGTCGCGATCGCCTCGGGCGCCGCACTCGGCGGCGTACTGATCGAGGTGGCTGACGTCCGGACCGCGCTGGTGGCCGGGGGCATCTCGGCGACGCTCGGTGGGGTGCTGATCTCCGCCACGCACCGCGAGCGAGAGTCGGTCCCGGCCACCCGCTGACCCGTCAGGCGGCGGGAGGGGTCGGGCCCTCGTGGACGAAGTCCTTCTGCCGGATCAGCACCAGGCAGATCGCGGCGGCCACGAACGCGGTCACCGCGGCGATCATCGTGATGTCGTTGAGGGCGTCGACGAAGGCCTGGGTGGCGACGTCGGCGATGGTGCCACGCACCTGGACCGGGGCCCCCGCGATCACCTGGTCGACCTGACCACCGGTGATGGCGGTCGAGATCCGGTCGGACTGATCGGCGACAGGGGTCCCCTGCAGACCGTCGGTGACCCCGTCGGCCACCCGGTGGCTGAAGATCGCCCCCAGCGCGGCGATCCCGGTGGCGATGCCCACCTGGCGCAGCGTCGAGTTGATGCCCGACGCCATGCCGGCGCGGTCGACCGAGACCACTCCAACGGCGGTCGAGGCGAGCGGCGGGTTGATCATGCCGATGCCGACGCCGCTGACCAGCAGCCCCGGGATGAGGTGGGTCCACGACGACCCGGGCTCGATGCCGCGCACGAGGAGCAGCCCGACCCCGAGCGCCACGAAGCCCGGCCCGATCAGCCACTTGACCGGGACGACTGAGGTGAGCCGGCCGGCGATCGCGGCCGCGACGAACGCGGCGGCCGAGAGGAACAGGAACCGCACGCCGGTCGCGACGGCGGAGTAACCGAGGACGTTCTGCACGTAGATCACGAGGTAGGTCAGCAGCGAGAAGATCGAGGCCGAGACACCGAACGCGGCCACCAGGCCCCCCGTGAACGTGGGCTTGCGCAGCAGGCTCAGGTCGAACATCGGGTCCTTCTGCAGCATCTGGCTGATCACGAAGACCACCAGCAGAACCGCAGACGCGATCAGGAAGGACACCACGCGACCGTCGGTCCAGCCGTCCTGGCCGGCCTCGATCAGGCCGTAGACCAGGGCGCCCAGCGCGAGGCTGAAGCTGATGAAGCCGACCCAGTCGGGACGCCCGGCCCGCGGGTCGTGCGACTCACGCACCTTGAGCTGTGCGATCGCGATGGCGACCAGGCAGATCGGGATGTTGACGAAGAAGATCCAGCGCCATGAGAGGCCGCTGGTGAGCACACCGCCGAGAACCGGTCCGATGGCGACCGCGACCCCGGTCGTCGCTCCGAAGGCGCCGAAGGCGACACCCCGCTCGCGCCCCTGGAACGCCGAGGCGATCAGGGCGAGCGCGGTCGCGAACATCGCGGCACCGCCGATCCCCTGGAACGCCCTGGAGAGCGTGAGGAACGTGATGTCCTGGGCCGCGCCGCAGGCGATGGAGCCGAGCGTGAACAGCGCCGTACCGATCACGAAGAGGAGCCGCCGGCCGTAGAGGTCGGCCAGTGATCCGGTGGTGAGCAGCAGGGCGGCCAGGCTGAGGGCGTAGGCGTCGATCACCCACTGGAGGTCGGACAGCGAGGCGTCGAGCTCGCTCTGGATGTCGGGGAGCGCGACGTTCACGATGGTGATGTCGAGCAGGAGCATGAAGACGCCGACGCAGACAGCGGCCAGCGTCCACCACTTGGCGTCCGTGCCGTCGGTAGCGTTGGCGTGCGGCTCGACCGGGACGGTCACGGGCGGCTGGTGTTCGGTCATCGGGGAGCCCCCTCTCGGAGCGATTCATCAATTACATAATCATCAAGCGATTAACGATCCGCTCGGTACGATACGCTTCTCGACGAATTCGTCAAGTGCCTAATGATCAAGTGAGGTCGCCATGGGTCACGAGCAGGTGGTGCCGGCCGCGAGCCGCACCCTGCTGCCGGACCTTGCGCGGATCCCGGGGCACCTCCTCTGGCGCGCCAACGCCCGGGTGCAGGTGTTGTTGGACCAGGAGCTTCCGGAGGGCATCGACATCCACGCGTACGCCGTTCTGCTGGCGCTCGCCGACGGCACGCCCCGTTCGCAGCAGTCCCTGGCCGACTCCATCGCCGTCAGCAGGACCACGATGGTGCGGGTGGCCGCGGAGCTCGCCGAGCAGGGCCTGGTGGAGCGGGTGCGCAACCCTGCCGACCGGCGCTCCTACGCGCTGACCCGGACCCGCGCTGCGGCGGCCGCGGTGCGTCGCTGGCGGCCGCACGTCTCGCGCCTCGAAGCGGCGGTGGTGCGCCCGTTCACGCCCGGTGAGCGGGACGAGCTGCGGGACCTGCTGCTCGCGACCATCCGTGAGGACCTCGTCCAGGGTGCTCCCGCGCCGCTCCTCGACAGTGTCGGCTTCCTGCTGACCCGGACACACTTCAGGATGCACCGCGAGTTCGGCGCCGCACTCGCGCCGTTGCGGCTGGAGCCGCGGCACTTCGGGGTGCTCATCGCGCTGCGCGCGACCGGCCCGGTGCCGCAGTCGGTGCTGGCCCGCGCACTGGGTGTGAGCGGGGCCAGCGTCGTCCAGATGGTCGACGACCTGGAACACCGTGGCCTGGTCGAGCGGCGGCGCCTCGCCACCGACCGGCGCACGCAGGTGCTGCACCTCCTGCCCGATGCGGAGCAGGTGCTGGTGCAGGCGAACGAGATCGCCGGTCCACTGGTCGGGAACCGGCTGGCCCCGCTCAACAAGAAGCAGACGGGTCGTCTCGTGGTGCTGCTGGTCCGCTTCGTGACCGCCGAGTGACGCCTAGGATTCGACGGGTGACCGCCGGACGCATCGCCTACCAGGGGGAGCCGGGAGCCAACTCCCACCAGGTCTCCAAGCAGCACTACCCCGACCACGAGGCGGTCCCGTGCGCGTCGTTCGAGGACGTGTTCGCGGTCGTCGAGGCCGGCGACGCCGACCTGGCGATGATCCCGATCGACAACTCGATCGCCGGCCGGGTGGCCGACATCCACCACTTCCTGCCCGACTCCGACCTGCACATCGTGGCCGAGCACTTCCTGCGGGTCCGCTTCCACCTGATGGCGGTGCCCGGCGCGACGCTCGACACGATCACGACGGCCCACAGTCATGTCCACGCGCTCGGCCAGTGCCGCAAGATCATCCGTGAGCACGGCCTGCGGCCGATCATCTCGGGTGACACCGCCGGCGCCGCGCGCGAGGTGGCCGAGGCCGCGGACCCGACCCAGGCCGCTATCTCGCCGCCGCTGGCCGCCGAGATCTACGGCTTGGAGGTGCTCGCTGAGGACGTCGAGGACGAGGACCACAACACCACCCGCTTCGTGGTGCTGTCCCGCGACTTCATCCGGGCGCCGGCCGACAACGGGCCGGTGGTCACGTCGTTCATCTTCAACGTGCGCAACCTCCCGGCCGCGCTCTACAAGGCGCTCGGCGGCTTCGCGACCAACGGCGTCAACATGACCAAGCTGGAGAGCTACATGGTCGACGGCTCGTTCACCGGCGCGACCCAGTTCCTCGCGGAGGTCGACGGCCACCCCGACCAGATCGCGCTCAAGCGTGCTCTCGAGGAGCTGGCGTTCTTCTCCACCGACGTGAAGATGTTGGGGGTCTACCCCGCCGACCCCGCCCGGTCCTGACTCAGCACGATCCGAGGGGTCACGTTCGTAATTGAACGAATTCGGGCGATGACACACCGGCAACTCGGTGCGACCTTGGTCAGATGGCACCCGCGGAGTTCCTGGACGACGCGATCGAGCGCACCGTGCTCGCCGAGCACGTCGGCAAGTCGGGTGCTGTCCTCGAGCGGATGACCCTCCGCGATGGGCGCAGGGTGGTGGTCAAGCGGATCACTCCCGAGACGGACCTGACGCTCGCCATCTTCCACCAGCCGTTCGCGCACGAGTTCCTGCTCTGGCGCTCCGGAGGCCTCGATCGACTCCCGGAGCAGGTCGGTCACGTCGTCATCGACGGCTGGACCGAGGGGGAGGACACGACGGTCATCATCATGCGGGACCTCGGCGACGCCGTGCTGACCTGGAACGACCGTCTCGACGCGCCCGCGTGCCGCTGGATGCTGGAGAGGGTCGCCGCCCTGCACCGCGCGTACCTCGGCGATCCGCCGGAGGCGACGGCGCCGCTGACACCGTTGCTCGAGCTCTTCGCACCCCAACGGATCGCCGGCTTGGCCGGCCAGGGGGACGAGCTGTTCGCGGCCGCGCTCCGCGGCTGGGACTACTTCGCCGATCCAGCCTTGGTGCCGTCCGACGTGTCGGAGGCAGTCTTCGCCCTGCACCTGGACGCGACACCACTGGCGGGCGCCCTGAGCGCCGGTCCGGTCACGTTGACGCACGGCGATCTGGCGACGGTCAACATGGCGTTCGAGGGGGATCGGCTGATCCTGCTCGACTGGGCGATGCCGACCGCCGCTCCGGGGGCGCTCGATGTCGCCCGCTTCCTGGTGGGCTGCGCGCACGTGGTCGACATGGACCCGGACGAGCTCATCGACACCTACCGCCGCGCGGCCGGTCCGGCGTACGACGAGACATCGACTCAGCTCGCACTGCTCTCTGCGCTGGGCTGGCTGGGTTGGAACAAGGCCCTGGACATCGTGGAGAGCCAGGATGCGGCGGTGCGCGAGCGGGAGCGCGCGAGCCTCGCCTGGTGGATCAAGAAGGCACGGACGACTCTCGAGAGTGGAGCATTGTGATGGACCTGGAAACCCTGTACCGCCGCACCATCGAGAGCTGGACCGACCGGATCCTCACGGTCGGTCCCGAACAGTGGGGGGCGGTCACTCCATGCCTCGAGTGGGACGTTCGCGCGCTGGTCAACCACGTGGTCGGCGAGGACCTGTGGACCGAGCCCCTGGTCCGCGGGGCGACGATCCAGGAGGTCGGGGACCGCTTCGACGGTGACCTGCTCGGCTCGAACCCGCGCGAGACCGCTCTCGACAGCGCGGAGCGCGCGAGCCGGGCGGTTGCAGAGGCGTTGCCGAGGAGCGAGAAGGTTCATCTGTCCTACGGCGACGAGGACCTGGAGGAGTACGTCTACCAGCTGGCCGCGGACCACCTGATCCACGGGTGGGACCTCGCCGTGGCCACCGACGGCGACGCCGTACTCGACCACGACCTCGTCGCAGCCGTCGGTGCCTGGTTCGCGGAGCGTGAGGACGTGTATCGCTCGGCGGGAGCCATCGGCGCGCGTGCGGCAGCGGCCGACGACGCCCAGTCGCAACTGCTAGCGGCCTTCGGCCGCGACCCTCTCTGGGCGGGCCGAGCCGACTGACTCCGCGCCGGATCTACCTCGGTGAGTGCAGCGGCACCGGGCGGTCAACTCAGTCGCCTGCGTTCTGCATCGCGCAGAACATCGCGCCCTGCGGGTCGCTGACCACCGCGAGCCGGCCGACGTCGGGAACGTCCCACGGTTCCGCGACCACGCGACCGCCCAGCTCCACGACCCGAGCGATCGTGGCGTCGGTGGACTCCACGTTGAAGTAGACGTTCCAGTGCGGGGGCTGGCCGGGGATGCTCGGCGGCAGCGCGGCGCCGACGGGCCGGCCCCCCGCGACCAGGCACGTGTAGTCGCCGCCGTTCATCTGCATCGTCTCCCAGCCCACGCCCAGCACCGTGGAGTAGAACCTCGTCGCGGTGTCCAGGTCGGGTGTGACGAGCTCGTTCCACGCCGGCGCCCCCGGCTCGTTGACGATCTCCGAGCCGATGCCGTCCCTCGGCGTCCAGAGGTTGACGCGAGCGCCAGTCGGATCCTGGATCGCGGCCATTCGGCCTGCCTGCATCACGTCGAAGGGACCGGCCTCGACCGTGCCGCCCGCCTCGACCACCGCCTCGGCCGCGGAGTCGACGTCGTCGGTGGTCAGGTAGACCGCCCAGAACGCCGGGTGTCCGGCGAGCTCGGGCATCGGCCCGCCGATGCCCGCGACCACGCCGTCGCCCTTGCGGACCATCGAGTAATAGCCGCCCTCGTCGAGGGGCTGGTCGTCGTACTCCCAGCCGAACAGGTCGGCGTAGAACGTCTTGGCGGCGTCCTGGTCGGGCGTGGTCAGATCGACGAAGCTGGGGGTGCCCTGGGCGTAGGACTCGATCCTTGGCATGCCGCTCAGCCAACACCGCCGATTCGCGCGGCGACAACCGCAATCGGTACACTCTGTGTTGAAAGGGAGTAGTCCCCAACAGCAGGATCGACACACTGGCCGCTCGCGGCCCGGTCCTGCAGGCCACCACGGTGGCGGACGAGACTTTCGACCAGCTCCACGACCGTTGACGGACGTGCCTGGTCGAAGGCGTCCGCTCGCGGGGCCTCCGGCCAGGTGCCGGAAAGGACTCCCATGGATCTCGGCGTGATCGCGCTGACCTTCGGCGCGATCCTCCTTGTCGAGCTGCCCGACAAGACGTTCCTGGCCACGCTCGTGCTGGCCACGAAGTACCGGCCGATCCTGGTCTGGATCGGCGTCGGGCTGGCGTTCATGGTGCAGACGACGGTCGCCGTCGTGCTCGGTCACGCCGCGTCTCTGCTGCCGTCCGAGGTGGTGCAGTCGGCCTCCGTCGTGATGTTCGTGGCCGGCGCCGTGATCCTGATCAGGGAGGGCCGGAGCCACCAGGTCGACAACGGCGAGGAGTACGCCGGGTACGCCCGGCCCGTGCACGGGCTGCGCGCCGTCCTGGCGTCGTTCCTGGTGCTGTTCGCCGCCGAGTGGGGTGACCTGTCCCAGCTGCTCACGCTGTCGCTGGTGGCGAGGTACGAAGAGCCGATCAGCGTGTTCGTGGGGGCCTTCGGTGCGCTGCTCACCGTCAGCGCGCTGGCGGTGATCGTGGGTCGCAGCCTGCTGCGCTGGATCCCGATCCACGTGCTCCACTACCTCGGCGCCGGGGTGTGTCTGGTGCTGGCGACCCTCACGACGATCGAGCTGGTCGGGTAGTCCCTCTAGAGTGCCCGCATGACTGCCACGCACGGCGCCGACAGCGAGGTCGGGCGGCTGCGCACTGTGATGCTGCACCGGCCCGGCGACGAGCTGAAGCGGCTGACCCCGCGCAACAACGACAAGCTGCTCTTCGACGGCATCCCGTGGGTCGCCCGGGCGCAGGAGGAGCACGACGCGTTCGCGGAGGCGCTCCGGGCGCGCGACGTCGAGGTGCTCTACCTCACCGACCTGCTCACCGAGTCGCTGTCCGACGAGGCGGCCCGCGCCAGCGCGATCGAGACCGCCCTGGCCGACCTCGACATCGGCGGCACCATGCGCGGCTACCTCGCCGGCCTGCTCGGCGACGCGCCTCCGGCCGAGCTGACCACCCACCTCACCACGGGCATCCGCAACGACGAGGTGCGCGGCGGCTTCGGGCTGGTCACCTCGCTGCTGCCGCACGATGCGTTCCTGATCGACCCGTTGCCCAACCTGCTCTTCACCCGCGACTCCTCGGTGTGGGTGCGCGACCGGGTCGCGATCACGTCGCTGGCGATGCCGGCGCGCAAGCGCGAGACCCAGCTGACCGAGCTGATCTACCACTTCCACCCGCGGTTCGCGGCCACCCCGCGGATCCACGGTCACCACTACGAGCACGTCGAGGGCGGCGACGTGATGCTCCTCGCGCCGGGGGTCATCGCGGTCGGCGTCGGCGAGCGCACCACCCCGGCCGGGGCCGAGCGGCTGGCGATGCAGGTGTTCGAGTCCGGGCTCGCGCACACCGTGCTGGCAGTGCCGATCGCCCAGGAGCGGGCCACCATGCACCTCGACACGGTCTGCACCATGGTCGACGCCGACAAGGTGGTGATGTACCCCAACGTCGCCCACAACCTCACGGCGTACGCCGTCACCCCGGACGGGCAGTCCGACGACGGATCGCTGCTGCTCCGGGTCGCGGAGGCCGAGCCGTTCCTGGTGGCGGCGGCGAAGGCCCTGGAGATCGACACCCTGCACCACATCGACACCGGCCTCGACCCGGTCACCGCCGAGCGCGAGCAGTGGGACGACGGCAACAACACCCTCGCCCTGGCGCCGCGGGTCGCGGTCGCCTACGAGCGCAACGACGAGACCAACTCACGGCTGGAGGACGCCGGCATCGAAGTGGTCCGGATCGCGGGGTCCGAGCTGGGCTCGGGTCGCGGCGGTCCACGCTGTATGAGCTGCCCCGTGGCACGCGACCCGCTGCCCTAGGATCGGGGGCGGGGAGGCACACCGAAAGGGTGAGCATGACTTCGTTCTTCGACACGTTCACGCCGCAGGAAGTGGCGCGGATCAGCGCCGCCGGCCGGCACTCGACGCTCCCTGAGGGCTGGTCTCCGATCTGGGAGAAGACCCCTGCCGACAAGGCGTACATCCTGCTCGACGGCACAGTCTCGGTGCGCCACGACGGTGAGGAGATCGCGCGGATCGGGCCGGGTGAGATCTTCGGCGAGGCGGCCATCGTCCGCCACACCCTGCGCACCGCCTCCATCGTGGCGCTGACCCCGCTGGAGGTCATCCACTTCACCGACGAGGCGATCCGCGAGCTGATCGCGGAGCTGCCCGCGTTCGAGTCCGCGCTCGACGAGGTCGCCAAGTCGCGGCTGGGTTGACCGAGTACGACGACCTCGCGGGCGCCTTCGACGACGTCGAGGGCTACCTGCTGGGCGACGAGCCGACGCTCACCCGCCTCGAGGTCGCCGAACGCTCCGGGGTGCCGATCGAGGTCGCCGAGGAGCTGTGGCGGCTGCTCGGCTTCCCACGCCACGAGGACGACGAGCGCGCGTTCACGCCCGCGGACGTGGACGCGCTGCGGCTCACCCACGACCTGATGGAGCTGGGCATCCTCAGCCCCGACCGGATGGCCGCGCTGACCCGCACCTGGGGGCGTTCGTTCGCACGGCTGGCCGAGTGGCAGGTCGGACTGCTGGCCACGGTGACGGTCGAGTCCGGGGACGACCCCGCCGAGAGCCTTCCCCGGCTCGCCGACGAGGTGCTGCCGCGGGTCGACGAGCTCCAGAGCTGGGTCTGGCGCCGGCACCTGGCCGGCGCGGCGAACCGGATGCTCGCCGTCGGCGCGGCCGGAGAGACCGCCGAGATGGCCGTCGTCTTCGTCGACATCGTCGGCTACACCTCCCACAGCCGGACCCTGTCCGAGACCGAGCTCGTGCAGTGGCTGGAGGCGTTCGAGAGCGAGGCGGCACAGCTGGCCGTGGAGCGCGGCGGCCGGATCATCAAGAACATCGGCGACGAGGTGCTGATCGTCGCCGACGACCCGGCGGCGGCAGCCGACATCGCCCTCGAGCTGACCCGACGCGGCGAAGACGACGACGACTCGTTCCCGCCCGTGCGCGCCGGACTCGCGTACGGCGACGTGGTCAACCGGCTGGGCGACGTGTTCGGGCCTGTCGTCAACATCGCCTCCCGGCTCACCTCGGTCGCTCGGCCGGGGACCGTGCTGGTCGACGAGGGCGCCTACCGGGTGCTCTCCGGAGAGGCCGATGGCGACGACGACGAGAGCAGCACCGCGGCGTACTCGTTCCGGCGGCTTCGGAGGCTGTCGGTGAAGGGCTACACGCGGCTTCGCGCGTGGGCGGTGCGCCCGGTCAGCGGATCGTGACCTGACGGTTGGCCAGCCCGGAGCGCGCCGCGCGCTGCTCGGTCGTCAGATCCGACTCGTCGGCGAACGCCTCGGCCAGGTCCGCGGCGAAGCGGGCCGCCGGCTCCTCCAGCACCTCGGCGCCGGTGCCCACCTCGAGGTCCCACACCGGAGCGAGCAGCCCGTGCGCGCGGAACATCCCGACCAGCCGGGAGTCGGGGACCAGGGAGTCCTTGCCTGCGGCGTGCAGCCGTGCGAGCGCGTCGAGCAACCGGTCCTCCGGCTCGGGCATCACCCAGCGCAGGTGCTCCTTGCTGCCGACGTTCGTCCAGTACGCCGCCTCCACCGACGCCAGCTTGGAGGTCGGCGTGACCGAGGAGTTGGCCTGCTCGACCAGCGCGTCGGCGTCGCTGTCGCCGAGGGCCGTGACCCAGTACTCGAAGCCCTCGTGGACGGTGATGTCGAGCGCATCGTTCGTGACCAGGTCCTGCAGGCGCGGGCCGGGGCCGGGTGCGTCGGTGAGCCCGACGATGCCCTCGCCGGGCTCGGCGTCGAGTGCGCGGGCCAGCACGGCGGCCAGGTCGCGCGACGGGTCGCCGAAGTGGTGCTGCACCTGGAGCCCCAGCCAGACGTCGCCGTTGTCGCGCACCGTGGCCGGCGCGGCCATCGGCAGCAGCGTGCACAGCTGGACGGTGCGATCGGTGTCCTTGACCGTCAGCGGCGCGGTCGCAGCGGGCACCAGCTCGCGCAGGGCGACGATGTCGCACTCCGACGGCAGCCCCTCGAACGGCCGGCCGACGTACACGTCACCGGCGCCACCGGGAGCACCGTGGCACGCCTTGTACCTCTTGCCGGACCCGCACGGGCACGGCTGGCGCGGGCCGACCTCCCCCTCCGGGGCGGCGACGTCGCGGGCTTTGGTGCGGGAGCGCTTGGCCATGGTGCGGAACGATAGTCCGCCGTGCTCGGCACCCGCGTGGCGCCCTGGGTGTGCCGGGCGCGGCGGACTATCGGTGCGTGAGCCGCTCCGCGATGCCCGGCGCGCTGGAGGTACGCATCCAGCGGCTCGGGTGCGACGTACCAGTGCGGCGGATCGAGCGTCCAGGCGCGACGACTCGGCAGGAAGGAACTTGGCTCGCGCGCGGGTGCGCCGCATGCGCGCGGCGACGGTCGATGCGGCTGTCACCACGGCAACCACGGTGAAGTACTCGAGACCGTGATCCCGGAACCGGTCCTCCCTTGACACGTCCGAGCGATGTTGGTCGCGATGGCCCGGTGGTGTTCGCCGTCGTACTCACCCACGGTGCCGGAGATTCCGGGTCGAAGAGATCAGGGACGCCGATCAGGTTGCCGTCGAGGTCGAAGACCGGGCGGTTGGACAGCGCCCTCGGCAACTCCGCGACCAGCTCCCAGATGAGGTGCAGCCGGACCTCCGGTGGCGACAGAAAGTCGTCGCGCGCCAGCGCCAGCCGCCTTCCTTGCCAGCGGCACCCCGGTCCAGGCGCTCCGATGGAGGAGATGGAGCGCGAAGAGTCGCGTCGAGATGAGCCGCGCAGCTGCCGCCATGCAGACCGCCTCGACACTCGCCCACAGCTCGTTGCGGCGGACGACTTCGTCGAAGAGCGCCCGCTGCACGGTCGTCACGGGCAGACCCGCGACGTACTGCCACTCGGTGGGCGCGAGCTGTGCCTTGCTGAGGGTGAGCCCGGGCAGCGACGCGAGGCTGCAGCGTGCGATGAGTGGGACCGGCAGGCGCTCACGACCGCCAGCCTCGAGGCCGTCGAAGAAGGCGCCACCTCGCCACCGAAGCGCCGCCCACGCTGTGACGGCATCGCCGTTCCTCGAATCGGCAAGCGGCATCCAGGATCCGCTGCTCGACGCAGTCGGGCCGGTCGGTCCGGGCGTACCATCCCGGCGCCAGCCACTCCCATCGAGCCGACCGACCCTGCACGCGGGTGGGTCCGTTCTCACCGGTCGGGTCCAGATGCTCCGGGAAGGCCAGTCCGGCGGCCGTTCGCACACTGGATTCCATCGTTGCTCCGCCATGGGAAGCTGCGTTCCCGCGTTGGCGCTCGCGCTACCCGGGAGCAGTGCGCCCTGGGGATAACGTGCGTCCGATGGGGCGCTGTGGATGCTTCACGGGCGGGATAGTCCGCCGCGTTGAGCACCTTCCAAGTCGCCAGAATGGGGTGCCGAGCACGGCGGACTATCCCGGATGTAACGGGATGGAGGGGGTGCGGCGTCTACAGGGTGTGGCGACCTCAAACACCTTGGAGAGCACGGCGACCGAAGCGGATGACTCCTGCCGAGGACTTCGACGAGTTCGTGCGGGCTACCGGCACCCGGCTGCTGCGTACGGCGGTGCTGCTCTGCGGCGACCCGCACCTGGCCGAGGACCTGACCCAGACGACGTACGCGAAGGTCTACGTCAACTGGCGCAAGGTCACCCGGGCGGACAACCCGGTCGCCTACACGCGGGCCATGCTGGTGCGGACCTTCCTGTCGCACCGCAGACGCCGGTACGCCTCGGAGATCCCGATCGACGCGCCACCCGAGAGGCCAGGGTCCGCGGACGACGTGACGCTGCGGCTGGACCTGCTCGCCGCGCTGGCTCTGCTGACGCCCGCCGACCGCACGGTGCTGGTGCTGCGCTACTGGGAGGACCTCAGCGTGGCCCAGACCGCCGATCTCCTCGGCATCAAGGAGACCACCTGCCGGGCCCGCGCCTCCCGCGCGCTGGCCCGGCTCCGTACCCACCTTCCCGACCTGGAGGCCTGACATGTTGCTGCACGACCAGATGAACGATGCCGTCGCCGATGTCCACATGGACCCCGAGCGGCTGACCAGCGCCGCGCGCTCCCGGGGCGGACGGATCCGCCGGAACCGCCGGCTCGGGACGACGATCGGTGGGGTCGCGGCCGCCGGGATCCTCGCGGTCGGGCTGGCCGTCGCGGTTCCGGGGAACGACACCGCTCCCTCCAAGACCCCGGTCGCGAACGACCCGAGCGAGACGCCGTCCCCCTCCACGGGCGACGACCCGCCGGTGCAGATCGACGGGCGCAGCACCGTCGCCGCACTCCGCGCCGCGGTTCTCGAGGTCGCCGACGGCGACACGACGGCCTACGCCGGGCAGAGTGGCTTCCCCATCGGCGAAACCGAACGCCGCGTAGGGGAGGACCCCGCCGTCCTGGAGGACACGTACGGCGAGTTCGAGTTCACCCTCGCCTCCGGCGGCGGGCCGGGCGTGGTGGGCGTGAACGTCCAGCACGCGTCGGTCCTCGAAGGCTTTCCGTTCAACTGCACCTACGAGTGGATGATCGACTGCGAGATCCACCAGCTCCCGGGTGGCGACCGGGTGCGCACCTACGCGGACGTGCCGGTGCCGACGGCCGAGGGCGACGGGCTGCGGGTAGTGGCGGACATCTTGTCCCCCCGGCGCGACCTCCGGGTGATCGCGTCGGCGACCAACGGCTTCGATCTGCCGAACAACGAGTGGGACGTCACCCGCCCGGAGCCGGTGCTGAGCAGCGACCAGCTCGCCGACGTGGTGACCCAGGACTGGTGGGGCTTCAAGGTGCCGGCCCGGTTCGCCGAGGAGGGCAAGGAGCTCAGCCCCTACGAGGAGATCGAGGGCTCGCTCTAGCCGACGCCGATGGGCGACGACGAGTAGGCGCTCGGGGTCCGCGCGGCCGCCCGCCGGGCGATCACCGCGGTCGTCGCCCCGGCCGCGAGGAACGCCACCGCCAGCAGGAGCCATCCGGGAGTGCCGTGGCTGATGGCGGTCACGGTGACGACGGCCGGGGCGAGCATTGCCGCGACGGCGTACCCGGTCTGCGACACACCCTGGTAGGCACCGGCGCTGCGCGGGTCGGCGAGCTCGAAGGCCAGGCCCCACCCGCCGGCCTCGGAGAACACCTCGCCGGCCGCGAGCGCCAACGCCCCCAGGACCAGCAGTACGACGGCGGAGCCGACGCCGCCGTACGCCGCGGCGGCCATCAGACCGCAGCCCAGGGCCACCAGCACTCCCGCTCGGCGGACCGCCCGACCCGCGACCACGATGTCGTGGGTGCCGCGCGAGGCGGGCACCTGGAACACCGCCACGAAGATGGTGTTCACGATCATCAGCAGCGAGATCACCACCGTCGGCGCCTCGGTGTGGCCGGACACCCACAGCGGGACCCCGACGGTCTGCACGCCGAAGTTGATCGCCAGCACCGCGGACATCGCGACCGCGCTCAGGTAGGTGCGATCGGTGAGCGGCGAGCGTCCTCGGGTCTGGTCCGCGAGGCCGCTGACGGCCGGCCGCAGCCGGTCGGTCAGCTCCGGCACTCGCCGGCCCAGGCCGAACAGCGGCCAGGTGGCGAGCAGCACGAGCACCCCGGCGGCGGCCATCGTCACCCGGTAGGCCGCGCCGGTGTCGATCACCAGCGTCACGGCGGCGACCACCGTGCCCAGCCCGATGCCGACGTTGGTGACCACCCGTAGCCCGGCGCGAGTGGTGACCCGATCCGGACCGGTGAACCACCGGGCGATCAGGGCCTGTCGGGACGAGCCGCCCGCGGACCTCAGCCCGACCGCGAAGCAGGCGACCACGACGAACGAGAGCGTGTCGTCGGCGAACACGTAGGCCAGCAGAGCGATCCCCTGGCCCACCATCGCCCAGCGCTGGACCAGGTCGGCGGGCACCCGGTCGCTGGCCCAGCCGGCGGCGTACGACGCCACCACGCCGCAGCCACCCGCCACCGTCAGCCCGAGCCCGACGGTCGTGGCGGAGAGGCCCAGGGTGCGGGTGAAGTAGAGGGCGCTCACGGCGTAGAACAGGCCGGTCGACAGCGACATGGCCATGGTCGCCGTGGTGAGCGCGCGGGCGACCGGCTCGCGGGGAAAGACGGCGGACAGCACGCAGAAGTTCTCTCACCTGCGTCGGGGCGACTCCATTGATATAGCGTTTTGCTTCATGATCGAGTACGAGCTCGAGGGCATGGACCTCGGCGACGTGCGGTTCGCGATCTCGCCGCTGAACGAGCTCACCCTGTCGCTCCGTACCATCCGTGACCCCGGCCGCTACCCGCGCCACCTGCCGTGGCTGCGCCTCACCGAGGGTGTCCGCGGCGACCTCGACAACGAGCTGCTGCTGGCCCTGACCGACATCCGACTCTTCACCCCCGACTTCCTCAGCCCGCGGCCGGTCACCCCGCTCGCGCGACTGGAGGACGAGCTCGCGGCGGTGCTTGAGGTGCCCGCACGGGTGGTCCGTGAGGACATCGCCGAGGTGCACCCGGAAGGATTGCCTGCGGCGCTGCTCGGCCGCGCCGACCACCTCCTCCGTCGGATCGTCCGAGCCCTCACGGACTACTGGGACGCCTGCTTCGCACCGTGGTGGCCGCGGATGCGCACGGTCCTGCAGGCCGACATCGTGCACCGCGGTCACGTCATCGGCCGCGACGGCCTGGCCGCGATGTTCGGGGGCCTCTCGCCCCGGGTCACCCTCCACGGCAACACCGTGCGGATCCAGCTGTCCAACCCCGTGTCCTACCGTCGCTCGACCGCGGACGTCGGGCTGACCCTGGTGCCGACGCTCTTCAACACCCACGCCAGCACACCCATCTCGCCCGACGAGCCCCCCGTGATCATTTACGGCGCCCGGGGCATCGGCGCGCTGTGGGAGGCCGAGGCCCCGGCGACCGCCGGCGCGCTGGTCGGGCTGATCGGACAGGCGCGGGCCCGGCTGCTCACCCTGCTGGGGGAGCCGGCCTCGTCGACCGAGCTGGCCGTGCGCCTCGGGGTCACCCCGGCCGCGGTCAACCAGCACCTGCGGGCGATGCGGGCCGCCGGGCTGCTGACCACCGCGCGGCACGGCCGGTCGGTGCTCTACTTCCGCTCCGACCTCGGCGACCGGCTGGTCACGACCGCCGCCTGAGCGTCGCGAGCGTCGAGGTCAGGCCTGCTCGTCGAGGAGCTCGAGGATGTACTTCGGCCGATCGGTGATCACGGCCTTCACCCCGAGGTCGAGGCAGATCTGCAGGTCCTCGGGGGTGTTCACGGTCCACACGTGGATGTCGTGGCCGGTCCGCGCGATCCGGGCCCCCAGCTTGGGATGTTCGCGCAGCTCCTCGATGCCGGGCCCGACGATCCAGTCCTTGCCGATCGCGCGGCGGAGCATCGGCCAGACCTGCGCGTGCTCGACCAGCTGCACCAGCGGCACCCCTGGCGCGAGCCTCTCGACGCGCTGCAGTGCCGTGAAGGAGAAGCTCATCACCCGCACCGGCGCGCCGGCGCGTTCCCAGCCGAAGTCGCGCAGCATCTCGACCAGGCGCTTCTCCACCAGCCCGGCGTAGCGGGTGGGGTGCTTGGTCTCGACCGCGACCTCGATCCGCCGGTCGTAGTCGGCCACCATCTCGAGCAGCCGTCGCAGCGTGAGAACCCGGTCGAGCGACTCGTCGCGGTCGGGCGACTCGTCGTCGAGGTCCGCCCACGGGTTCTTCCAGGACGCGACATCCAGCTCGCTGAGCTCGGAGAGCTCCATCGTCGAGACGATCCGGCGCTGGCTCGCCGTCCTCCGCAGGTCGCGGTCGTGCACGCACACGAGATGACCGTCGGCGGTCAGGCGGACATCGCACTCGAGTCCCTCGGCGCCGGCGTCGAGCGCCGCGACATACGCACCCAGGGTGTGCTCGGCGTTGTCGTGGCTCGCTCCGCGGTGAGCGACCACCTGGGGCCTCATGCCCTCATTGTGACTTCCGCGCAGCCTTCGATGCGACCACCTCGCGGCGGCGCGTCCTGCCCCACGGCTTCATCACGGCGAGCACCGTGGCCAGGCTGAGCGCGGTGAGCGAGACGGCCGGCGGGAAGAACAGCTCGGACACCACCGCGTCGTCGGGGCTGCCGCCGGCGGCCAGCGCCGCGCCGTACTCCCCGACCTCGACCATGCCGGGCTGCAGCGCAACCAGGATCAGCGTGCACAGCACCAGGTTCAGGACCAGCTTGACGGCCACCCACCAGTACCGCACCAGGCCCCACTTGGTGGCCATCCCGAGCAGCAGCCCGGTCACCAGGCAGGTCAGCCCCGCGGTCAGCATCGGCCACACGACGAACTTGCTCAGCGCCTGGTAGGCGATGCCGCGGGTGTCGGCGTCGCCGCCGAACCGGCCCGTCAGCACGAGCACCGCCACGATCACGTCGATGCCGATCCAGGCGCCGGCCGAGACGATGTGCACGACCAGCACGGTCTGACGGGTACGCCGGCCGAGCGGCCAACGAGCAGCCGGGGCCGTGCGCTTCGTGGTCTCCGAGGTGGTGGACATGGCCCCAGTCTCGGCCAGTTGGGCGCCCGGTTCGTCCGCCGACAAGCGACACCCGGCGTACGTCGAGTGTCGTACGCCGGGTGTCGGGGTTGGCGGGCCCGCGGTCACTCCGGTTCCGCGATCACGTAGCGGGCGCCGAGTGCCCGGGCCGCCACGACCGCCGCGGCCGCGGCCAGGATGACGTCCTTCAGGACGTACTGCGCCTCCAGCGTCGGCAGGCCGCCGGGGAACATGTCGCCGGCGAACAGCACGACCGGGGTCATGATCCCGACCAACCAGCCGGCCATCGCGACCAGACCGAGCCGGAGCCCGATACCGGTCAGCAGGCTGAGGCCGATGAAGGTCTCCAGCAGCGCCGTACCGACCGAGGCCGCGGTGCCGTTGACGATGCCGAGGGTGAGGACGTCGGTAGTGCGCTGCACCAGGTCCTCCGCCGGCGACGCGCCGGGGAAGTACTTCAGCGCACCGAAACCGAGGATCACCAGGCCGAGGCTGATCCGCAGCCAGTCGATGCTGTGCGCGGTGAGCGTGGAGGCGATCCGGGCGACCGCAGGAGCCGGGCGCTCCATGGTGGATGTGGTGGACATCTGGTTCTCCTTCTGACCGGGGCCCGGGGGTCGAGCCCGACGTCCTCGACGCTCCCGTGATCGCGGCTCGATCGCGTCCGGCAGGAGACGACACCTCCGCTGCGCGCCCCTGCGGAGGCCGTTGGTCGTCGTACGCCGGTCTGCGTACGCCGGGCTACGTCACGAGGGTGACGACCACCGATGACGGCGGCGGGATGCTCGACGGGTGACCGCACGAGACACCGTGATCCCCGGCGTACTTGTTGTGCTGTGCCTCGTGTCCGCGCCGTTCGTGGACGCCCTCAGCGAGATCGACCGCGGCCTCGACGCCGTCGGCCTGGCCATGCTCGTCGCCGTCGGAGCGGTGACGGTGCTGCGGCGCCGTTGGCCGATGACGGCACTGGCGCTGGTCGCCGCCGGCACCTCCGGCTACCTCGCGCTCGCCTATCCCTACGGACCGGTGATGTTCTCCCTCGCGATCGCGGTGTACGCCGTCGCCCGCGCCACGCGACTGCTGCCCGCGGCCCTCGCGTCGCTCGGCGCGCTCGCCCTGCTGTCGGCCCACCTGCTGACCAACCCTGCGGCCCTGCCGGGCACCGAAGGGCTGATCCCGGCCGTGGCCTGGGTGGCCATCCCGTTCACGCTCGGGCTGGCCCGCCGGCTGGTGGCCGAGGCCGGCGCACGGGAGCGCGCCGAGTCGGACCGGCGGCTCCTCGACACCGAGCGGCTCCGGCTCGCGCAGGAGGTGCACGACGTGGTCGGCCATGGTCTCGCCGCGATCCAGATGCAGGCCGACATCGCACTCCACCTCCGCCGCACCCGGCCGGCGCAGGCGAGCGAGGCGCTCGAGGCGATCAGCCGGGCCAGCGCGGAGGCGCTCGCCGAGCTGCGCACCACTCTCGCCGCGATCGCGCCCCACGAGCACGACTCGCTCGAGTCCCGCGCACCGACGCCCGGGCTCGCGCGGCTCGACGACCTGGTCGCGCGGGTGACCGACGCGGGTGTGACCGTCGACGCCGCGGTGACTGGCGCGCGCCGGCCACTGCCGCCGTCTGTGGACCTCGCTGCCTACCGGGTGCTCCAGGAGTCTCTGACCAACGTGGTCAAGCACTCGGCGCACCCGCACGCGGTGGTCGAGGTGGGGTACCTGCCCGGCGCCGTACGACTCCGGGTGGCCAACCAGGACCTGGCCCCAGGGTCGGACGGGACACACGTCGACGGGTTCGGCATCGCCGGGATGCGCCGCCGCGTCGCACACGTGGGCGGGCGGCTCACCGCCGGACCCGCACCCGACGGCTCGCACTTCGAGGTGCGGGCCACGTTCCCGACGGAGGTGTGAGGTGGAACCAGAGATCTCAGTGCTCGTGGTCGACGACCAGGACCTGGTGCGGCTCGGGCTGACCGCGCTGCTCGACAACGAGGCCGGGTTCCGGGTGGCCGGCCAGGCCTCCGACGGCCTCGCCGCCGTCGAGGCGGCCGTGCGCACCCGGCCCGACGTGGTGCTCATGGACATCCGGATGCCGGGCATCGACGGGCTCGAGGCGACCAGCCGGATCTCGGCCTGCCCCGGCCTCGCGGACACCCGGGTGATCGTGCTGACGACGTTCGAGCGGGACGAGTTCGTCTTCGAGGCCCTGCGCCGCGGCGCGAGCGGGTTCCTGCTCAAGGACACCCCGCCAGCGCGGCTCCTGGAGGCGATCCGGACCGTCAACGCCGGTGGCGCGCTACTGGCGCCGTCGGTCACCCGCACCCTGATCCGCGAGTTCGCCGAGGTCTCCCGGCGCTCCGTCGACCCCCACCCCCACCTCGACCTGCTCACCGAGCGCGAGCGCGAGGTGGTGGCCCTGGTCGCGCAGGGGATGACCAACCACGAGATCGCGGAGGAGCTGGTGCTGAGCCCGGCCACCTCGCGCACCCACGTCAGCCGCGCGATGACCAAGCTCGAGGCCCGCGACCGCGCCCAGCTCGTCGTGTTCGCGTACCAGTCCGGCCTGGTGTGACGATGACTCCCGCCCCCGGGCCTGGTCTGCACCCTTCAGCCAACGAAAGGGATCTTCATGCGCAAGGTCGTGCTCTACCAGCTGATGTCGCTCGACGGCGTCGCCGAGGAGCCGGGCAACTGGATGTTCGGCGCGGACGACACGATGTACGCCAACCTCGCCACCGTCATCGGCGCCCAGACCGACGTGCTGCTCGGACGCGGCACCTACGACTACTGGTCCGGCTACTGGCCGACTGCGGAGGACGAGCCGTTCGCGTCGTTCATCAACGGCGCCACCAAGCACGTCTTCACGTCCACGGTCCCGGACGTCGACTGGCCGAACTCGACGTACGTCGACACCCCGGCCGAGGAGTACGTCGCCGAGCTGAAGCAGGGCGACGGCGGCGACATCGGCATCCACGGCAGCATCCGGCTGGCGCAGTCGCTGATCGCCGCCGGGCTCGTCGATGAGCTGCGACTCGTCGTCTCCCCCGCGCTCACCGACGGTGGCCGCCAGGGGCTGTACGGGATCGCCGGCACCCAGCGGTGGGAGCTGCTGGACAGCGGGTCGACGTCGGACGGCCAGCTGCTCCTCGGTTACCGGCGGTCGTAGACCTTGCTCGCGATCCGCCACCCGTCGGCGGTGTGCACCAGCAGGAAGACGTCGGTGAAGGTGTCGGCGCCGTGCCACAGGGTCATCGTCGCGCTGGCAACGCTGCCCTCGACGTGGACGGCCTCGATGCGCCGACGACGCTCGGGCTCGTCATCGGCCGGGTGGCCCGCGAACAGAGCGCAGTACTCGTCCAGCGTCCACGAGACGAAGCTGCCGTCGCGCACGCCCTCGATGTGGGCGGTGGAGAGGAACGCCGCGCGGAAGTGGGTCGGGTCGCCGGTGGCGTGGCCACGAACGTAGGCCCGGAGTGGCTCGACGACCGCGTCCGGGATGTCCACGTCGTCCGTCGGCGTCGTGAGCGCGAAGACGTCGGCGTCCTCCGCGACGGCTCCGGACTCCACGGCGCGCGCGACCCGGTCGGCCAGGGGACGCGCGGTCGGCGACTCCGTCGCGAGCAGGGTCAGGTCCTTGGCCAGCGCCGCGGCGGTGAAGTGGGCCGGCCCGGTCGCGTCGCGTTTGCCCTCGACGAGTTGTCCCAGCGCGCCGCGCTCGAGCACGTCAAGCGCGGCATCCGCTGACACGCCGAGATCGACGGCGTACCGGCGGGCGTCGCGGAGCGCGAGGATCACCACCGCCCAGAGCGCTGTTCGACACCAGCTTCAGCGCGGCGGCATCGGCCACCCCGCCGGCTGGGATCACCTCGCCGAGCGCGGCGAGCAGCACGTCGACGGCCGGAGGCGTCGGTGCCGAGGAGCCGACCAGGATCCGCAGGGTGCCGGAGCGGACCGCCGGCACCGATCCCATCACCGGCGCGTGCACGTAGCCGGCGCCGGTGGCGTGCACGGCCTTCTCCAGCGCGGTCGCCTCGTCGGGCGCCATCGTGGTCGTGTTCACCACCACCGTGTCCGGCGCGAGCGCGGGGCCGCACCGGTCGATGACCTGGGCGCAGGCCGGCCCGTCGAAGAGGGCCAAGCACCACGAAGGCCTGCTGGCGTACGGCGGCGCTCGGCTCGGTGCCGCCGGACCGGGTCCAGCCGGTCACCGTCCAGTCCTGGTCGGTGAGGCGCTGTGCGATCGCGGCGCCCATCCGGCCCAGGCCGAGGACGGCGACCGAGGATGAGGAGGTCGTCATGGCCCCAGCATCGACGGCTCGCTGACCTGCGACAAGCGCAGGATAGGCATGGCTGACATGCGCAAAGCGCATACTTCATCCATGACCCTCGCCGCGTGGCAGACCTACCTGGAGGTGTGCCGGCTCGGCTCGCTCTCGGCCGCCGCCGTCGAGCTGGGCTACACCCAGTCGGCGGTCTCGCGCCAGATCGCCGTACTCGAACGCACCGCGGGCACCCGGCTCCTCGAGCGCCGACCGCGCGGGGTGGTGCCGACCGCGGCCGGCGAGGCGTTCCGCCACCATGCGCGGATCGTCGTCAACGAGGCGGCCCGGGCGGTGCAGTCCGCCCGCGACGCACCTGAGCACCCGGCCCTGCCCCTCGCGATCGGTGCCACGCCAGCGACAGCGGCCAGCATCGTGCCGGTGGCGCTCGCCCGGCTGGAGGCCGAGGTCGGGCCGATGCCGTGGACGATGCTGCCCGCGCTCACGGCGGAGCTGCAGTCGATGGTCACCGGCGGCGAGGTGGACCTGGCCGTGGTCACCGATGCGCCGCCCGGCCTGAGCGACGACCCCCGACTCGAACGCCGGCTGCTCGGCGCGGACGAGATGTGCGCGATGCTTCCGGCCGGGCACCCCGCCGCGTCGGAGGACCGGGTGGGGATCGAGGTGTTCGCGGACGAGCCCTGGGTCGAGGACAACGAGGGCTCGGCGGCGCTGCTGCGCAGGAGCGCGGGCCGGGCCGGCTTCGACGCGAGGATCGAGCGCACCGCCGCCGACCTGATGGGCAAGATGGCGCTGGTCGCGGCCGGCCACGCGGTCGCGCTGGTCCCCGGCGTACTCGCTCCCTCCGTACGCCGCGACGTGGTCACCGTCGAGCTCGTCGACGCGCCTCGCCGCGGCATCTTCGCGATCACCAGGGCCGGGGCTGAGCCGCACCCGGCGGTCGGGCCGCTGATGGACGGCCTCGCTCAGGCGCTGGAGGAGCTCAGCGGCTCCTGAGGAACCTACCGAAGTGCGGCACCGTGAACGCCACGCTCCCCCGCTCGCCGGAGAACACCAGTCCCTTCTTGATCAGCCCGTCGCGGGCGGGTGACAGGGACTGCGGCCGGCGGCTGAGGTGCTGGGCGATCTCAGCGGTCGGCACCGCGCCGTCCCCGAGATCGGCCATCGCGCTCATGTAGTCACGCTCCGCCGGAGTGGCCCGGTCGAAGCGGGCGCCGAAGAAGCCGACCGCGAGCTCGGCCTCGGCCTCGGGAGCCGCCTCGGCCACGTCCGCCTTGGTGATCGGGGAACCGACGGCGGCGTCCCAGGTGACCTTGCCGTAGGCCTGCACGAAGTAGGGGTAGCCGTCGGTGAGGGCGTAGAGCTCCTCGATCGCGGAGTCCTCGAAGGTGACGTCCTCGGTGGCCGCCGGCACCCGCCAGGCGCGCTCGGCCATCTCCCTGGGCAGCCGGTCGACGGAGACGTAGCGGAACAGGCGCTCGGCGTACGACTTCGAGGCGGCGAGGGCCACGGGAAGGTGCGGGAGCCCGGCGCCGACCACGAGCAGCGGTGCGCCCTGCTGGCTGATCTCGTGGCAGGCGCCGCACAGCGCGGCGAGCTCGTCGACCGCGATGTCCTGCATCTCGTCGACGAACAGCGCGATGCCGACGCCGAGGTCGCCGGCCAGCGAGGCGACGTCGCCGAACAGCTCGACCAGGTCGAGCTCGAGGTCACCCGAGTCGGCGCGACCGCGGACTGCCACCGCGTCGACCGGCGGCGACCAGCGCAGTCCCTTGCGATCGGCCAGCTGGGTGCGCAGCGCGAACGACTTGAGTACGCCGGCCACCCGGTCGACCCGGTCCGGGTCGCGGTGCCGGTGGGAGACCTCGCGCACCGCGGCGTGCACCGCCTGGGCCACGGGGATCCGGACGCTCCGGTCCGGCCGGGCCTCGACCTTGCCGGTCCCCCACGCCCGGGTGACCGCCTGGCCCCGCAAGGCGTTGAGCAACACCGTCTTGCCGACCCCGCGCAGGCCGGAGAGCACCATGCTCCGCTCCGGCCGGCCGGCCGCCACCCGCTCCAGGGTGACCGCGAACTGCTCCAGCTCTCGATTCCGCCCGGCCAGCTCGGGCGGCCGCTGCCCCGCCCCGGGTGCGTAGGGGTTGCGGATCGGGTCCATGCCAGGACCGTATCGACGTGTCTAGCCGATTCCGTAGATTTGCCGCGCGTGCCGGATAGTCCGCCGCGCTGGGCACCCCAATTCGCCCCTGGAGGGGTGCCGGGCGTGGCGGACTATCCCGCCTTGGCGGTGGTCAGGCCGGCCGCGAGCGCGGAGATGAGGGCCGGAACGTCCGCGGCCGGGATCCGGAACGACCCGGCGCAGACGTTCTCGCGCCACAGCGAGAGCACCACCATCTCGGCCTCGGGGTGCCAGGTCACCCGGAGCGCGCGGTCGCCACCACGGGCGTCGACCAGGACCGACCCCGTCGAAGGCAGCGGACGCGCCTGGGGCACCCGACCATTCTGCGCCGCAAACCCCCCGGCGTACAGAGTCGGCTGGGCGGTGAGCCGCTGGTACGACGCCTCTAGACTCGACCGCGTGCCGGAGCTGCCCGAGGTGGAGGCGCTGGCCCTCGACCTGAAGGGCCGGCTCGACGGTCGCGCGATCGCGAAGGTGCACGTCGCCGCGTTCAGCGCGCTGAAGACCTATGACCCGCCGCTCTCCGCCCTCGAGGGCGGCTTCGTCGACAACGTCACCCGACACGGCAAGTTCCTCGACATCCACGTATCCGGGCTGCACCTGGTGTTCCACCTGGCGCGCGCCGGCTGGATCCGCTGGCGCGACGAGGTGCCCACGATCCCGCCGCGGCCGAGCACCAAGTCGACGCTCGCCGTGCGGGTGGTGCTCGACAACGAGTCCGGCCTCGACGTCACCGAGGCGGGCACCAAGAAGTCACTCGCCATGTACGTCGTGCGCTCCCCCAGCGACGTGTCCGGCATCGCCAGCCTCGGCCCCGATCCCCTCACCGAGGAGTTCACGGTCGACACGCTCCGCGGCATCCTCGAACGCGAGGGACGCAAGCAGATCAAGGGCGTGCTCAGGCACCAGGGCACGATCGCAGGTATCGGCAACGCCTACAGCGACGAGCTCCTGCACGCCGCCCGGATGTCGCCGTTCAAGCCGGCCAACAGCCTCGACGACGCCGAGGTCGACACGCTCTACGCCGCGATCCGCGACGTGCTCGGCGATGCTGTCGCGCGCTCGCGCGGGCTCGCGGCGAGCCAGCTGAAGGGCGAGAAGAAGTCGAACCTCGCCGTGCACGGCCGCACCGGAGAGAAGTGCCCGGTGTGCGGCGACGTGGTCCGCGAGGTGTCGTTCGCGGACTCGAGCCTGCAGTACTGCGCTACCTGTCAGACCGGCGGCAAGCCGCTCGCGGACCGCCGGATGAGCAAGCTGTTGAAGTAGGAGTGAGAGGACTCGGATGAACCTCCCCACCGTCGCGATCAGCGGCGTGCCCGACCCGCTGCCCGACGGCCTGACCGTCCTCGACGTGCGCGAGCCCGTCGAGTGGGCGAACGGCCACATCGAGGGCTCGGTGCATGTGCCGCTGATGGAGCTGCCGGAACGACTCGACGAGATCGGCGCGCAGCAGACGCTGGTGGTCTGCAAGGTCGGCGCCCGGTCGGCGCACGCCGTCGGCTACCTCCGGCAGCGGGGGTACGACGCCGTCAACCTCGACGGCGGCCTCCTGGAGTGGGAGGCGGCCGGTCGCGCCCTGGTGAGCGAGACCGGCCGACCGCCCGTCGTCGTGTAGCTGGTCCTACTCCGTCGGGAAGGTGAAGTCCGTCGGGAACGAGAAGTCCGTCGGCAGGCTGAAGTCCGTCGGGAACGTGAAGTCGGTCGGGAGGTCGGTCGGGAGGTCCGTCGGGAGGTCCGTCGGCAGGTCCGTCGGCAGGTCCGTGGGAATGTCAGTGGGGATGTCGGACGGGATCTCCGGAGTGTTGAGCTCCGAGCACGCCTCGAAGGTGTACTCGAAGAACGCCGTGATCTTGTCCTGGTCCTCGCTCGACAGTCCGAGCGCGTCGGCCACTTCTTCCTCGCTCTCGGCGTCCTCGAGCGCATCGATGTCGTCCGCGTCGATGTCGCTGATCGCCTCGAGGTAGATCTCGAAGCCCTCGCGCGCGTCGTCCGGGATGTCCTCCGGCGTCCCGATGTCGGACAGCCGGTCGGCGACCTCGTGGGCCTGGTCGACCTGCTCCTCCGCCGACGCGTCGTCGTCGATGTCGTCGAACTCGTTGAGGCCGTCGCAGAACTCCTCGACGCTGGCGCTCTTGGGGGCGTCGTCGGCGTCGCCTCCGTCGTCGTCACCGGTGAGCAGCACGACGGCGGCAACAGCGCCGCCCGCCAGCACGAGGACCGCGGCAACGATCAGCGCGATCACCTTGCCGCTGATCCCGCCACCCCCACCCGGCGGCGGACCGCCCGGATAACCCGGACCGCCGGGGTAACCCGGACCGCCTGGATAACCCGGACCCCCTGGCTGACCGGGGCCGCCGGGGTACTGCGGGCCACCAGGGCCACCCGGACCTTGCGGCGGGCCGGGGTACTGCGGGCCACCCGGTCCCTGCGGGGGACCGCCGTACTGCGGCGGGCCGGGAGGTCCCTGGTTGGGCGGCGGGGGTGGGTAATTGGACATAGGTGGGAGCTCCTGTGTTGGGCGACTTCAAGACTGCTGCGACTACTGTGCCGGAGCCGGTCGCCCTTCGCGAGCGACCGGCTCTGGTCTTTTGCTGGTCAGAGGAGCCGGCTCACTCCTCGGGCGCGCCCTCCTCGGGCGCGCCGCACTCCTTGTCGGCATAGCTGGTGAAGTCGTCGACCTTCTTCTGGTCGTCCTCGCTGACCTCGGCGATATCCTTGCTCGGGTCCTCGAGGAACTCCTTGACCTTGTCCTCGTCGAGGTCGGTGAGCTCCTCGACGAAGACCTCGAAGCCGTCGCGGGCGTCGTCCGAGATGCCCTCGGGGGTGCCGACCTCATCGAGCTTCTCCGCGTAGTCCTTGTAGCTGTCGACCACCTTGCCGGCGTCTTCAGACTGCTCAGGGAAGTCCTGAACAGCGTCGCAGAAGTCCTTCGTGCTGGCGTCGGTCGGCGCACCGCCACAGGCGGTCAAGGAGAACGCCAGCAGAACTGCGGCGCTTCCGGCTCCGACGTAACGCTTGAGCGAGGTCATGGATGTTCCTTTCAGGGGGTGGGTCGTGCCTGGGTCGTTGCGAGGTTCGTCGGTCACTCGGCCGGCGCCTCGGCGCACGCCTCGCTCGCGTAGGTCAGGAAGGCCACGACCTTCTCGAAGTCGTCCTTGGACGCGCCGATGGCGTCGCGGAACTCGTCTTCGCTCTCGGCGTTGTTGATGTTGTCGACGTCGCCCTCCTCGATGTCGGCTACCGCGTCGACGAGGATCTCGAAGCCCTCCCGGGCGTCGTCGTCGATGTCCTCGGGGGTGCCCACCTCGATGAGCTTGTCGGCCTGGTCGTGGGCCTCGTCGACCTTCTCCGAGTCCGAGGCGTCCTCGTCCGTGTCACTGGTGGAGTTGTAGGCCTCACAGAAGTCTTCGGCACTCGCGTCATCGGGTGCGTCGGATGCGCTGTCGCCACAGGCGGACAGGCTGAACGCGAGGAGCACCGTGGCGCTGGCAGCGCCGACGTAACGCTTGATGGAGCTCATTGGGGGTTCCTTTCGGGGAGGTCGGGGCGGCGACGATCATGCCCACCCGCCGGACATTCATTCACGTCAGTTGACGGTCCGCAAACACCATCGGTTCCGGAATCATGAACAGTTCGGGAAGCCGACGCAGATAGTTCGGGCGCGGCATTGCCTCCACGCCGAGGCCCGCGAGGTGCGGGGTGACCCACTGCACATCGATCAGCCGGGCGTCGGCGTGGTCGTCGCTCAGCGCCTCGACGAGTCCCACCAGTGCGACCTTGGACGCGTCGGTGACCCGATGGAACATCGACTCGCCCGCGAACAGGCCGCCGATGGCCACGCCGTACAGGCCCCCCGCGAGTTGTCCGTCCTGCCACGCCTCCACCGAGTGGGCCCAGCCGAGATCGTGCAGGCGACGGTAGGCCGCCTTGATCCGGCCGTCGATCCAGGCCCCGGGGCGGCGCGGGTCGGCACACTCCTCGACCACCTCGGCGAAACGGGTGTCGATGCGGATCTCGAACCGACGTCGCGAACGACGAAGCGATCGGGAGATCACCAGGCTGTCTAGACGCAGCACCCCGCGGGAAACCGGCGACCACCACGCCATCGGGCTCCGGCGGCCGCCGACCGGCATCGGGAACAGCCCGCGCCGGTAGGCCTCCAGCAGGGTGCCGGGTTCGAGGTCGGCCCCGACCCCGACCAGGTCGTCGTCGGGGTCGTACGACGTGGGGTCCCCGAACGCCCAGCGCGACGGCGGTGGTTCCGTGGGCACCCACTGAAGGTAGCCAAGTCTTCTCTAGGATTGCTGCATGGGCGTGAAGCAGCAGGTGACTCGGCAGGTGGGCAGGCAGTTCGCCCCCCGGGTCACCAAGATCGCGCCCGGGATGACCGCCGGGTTCGTCCGCGAGGCGCTGGACCGCGCTATCTACGGCGTCGGCCCGCTCCCGCCGGCCGCACACGCCGCGGACAAGCAGCTGGCCGAGCAGCACGGCGACATCGACCGCGCGGTCCACGAGGTGATCGAGAACCACGTCCGCTACGCCGGCGCCCAGGGGTTCGTCACCAACCTCGGCGGCCTGCTGACGGCGACGCTGATGATCCCCGCCAACATCACCGGCCTGGCGCTGATCCAGTGCCGGATGATCGCCGGGATCGCGCACCTGCGCGGCTACGACCTCGAGGACCCCCGGGTGCGCAACGCGGTCCTGCTCACCATCCTCGGCGAGGACGCGGTCAACGCCCTGGTCAAACGGCGCAGACTCCCGGCGCCGCCGATGGCCCTGGCCACCGCTCCCCAACATGACCCCAACCTCGACAGGGTCATCTCGGTGGAGGTCGCCACCGACCTGATCTCGCGGGTCGCGGGCAAGCGACTGGCCACCAGCGTCGGCCGGCGGGTTCCGGTGGTCGGCGGGCTGGTGGGCGCCGGCGCCGACGGCTACGTGACCTGGCGGATCGGTCGTTACGCCGACCGCGAGCTGTTGCGCCGCGCGCCTCGGTAGACGCGCAGCAGCCCCCGGCCCAGCCGACCACCCTGAAGCCGGCGGACCAACTTCTCCCGGAACCGGTACGTCGGCCGCAGGTAGGACCGGTCCAGGGCGCGTTGTGTCTCGGCGAGCTCGGCGCCGAGGCGCTCCTCGGTCCGCCGCATCCTGGCGTTCTCGAGCAGCAGCGCGGTGATCGCGTCCACGGCGGCGCCGGCCACCTGCTTCTCCGAAGGCGCGTCGGGGTCGGACCATCCTTCGGAGGGAGCGCCGAGCAGCTCGGCGAGATCGCCCACCACGTCGTACCCGCGGGCGGTGATGGCGTCGACCCACGACTGCTGGAGGTCGCGGACCCAGGGGTAGGCGTCGGGCGGCAGACCCAGGCGGGGTGAGCCGCGGCGACGCGACAGCGTCTGGTGGGCGAGCAGCTCGCGCACCAGCGGCCGGTAGTCGGCGGGCGCGAGGTCGCGGTTGGCGTTGCGGTTGATCCGGCGGATCAGTGCGGTCTCCGGCGCACCGAGGGACGGGTTCGCGCGGTCCGGCTCGAGGTCGAGGTCGAGGCCGTCGAGCCCGAAGACCTGGCTGAACCGCTTCCAGAGCAGCTCGGGTGCGCCGCCCGCGGGCGGCACCGTGACCAGGTGGATCCGCTCCGGGGGCAGGTCGTGGCCCCAGCGGTCCAGGATGTCGGGGATCTCCTGCACTCCCCAGAACCAGGTGGCGATCCGGCTCTCCCGCTCGGGGTCGCGGATCTGATCGATGAACGCGCCGTAGCCGATGCCGCTGCGGTGCTTGACGTTCTCCTGCCACTCCGCCGGTATCTGGCGGACCAGGTCGCGCACCGACAGCACGATGTGGATCTCGGTGCCGTCGTCGTGACCGAGCGAGGTCAGCGCCCGGCCGATCTGCGACCGCGACGCGGTGGCCAGGATCTCGTGGCTGATGATGGAGGTGTGCCGGTGGGCGCGCACCTCCTCGGCGAGCCGGTCCCAGGCGCCGATCGCCTCGGCCTCCAGGCCTCCCCACGGCATCCGCATCAGGTCGAGGGATGCGAGGAAGTGGGCGTCGAACCGGTCCGCGGGGTAGCGGATGTCGGCGTGGGCGAGCACCTTGCGGTTGCGGAACAGCACGTCCTGCAGGTACGACGTGCCGGTCTTCGGCGTGCCGACATGGAGCAGCACCGTCCTGCTCAACTCGACACCTCCTTGGTTCGCCGGTCCGCGTGGTCCAGCAGCAGGCGCACCGCCAGCGAGAGCACCCCGGCGTCGTCGGGGGTGGATCCCTCGGCGGGCGCGTCGGGGACCAGCGCGTCCGGGTCGCCGTGGACAGCGTATCCAGCGCGCAGCAGCGCATCGCGCATCCGCGCGGCCCGGACCCGCACCCACTCGACGTGCACGGCGGGGAGGGCGAGCCGGCCACCAGGGGCGTCGGCCAGCCACGGCCCGAGGGTCTCCCGGAGCAGCCGGGCGCGCTCGTCGGGGAGCACCAGCAGGCCGAGCGGTGCGGAGACCCGGCGGGCCAGGTCGACGGCGTCGGCGGAGTACGCCGGCGGGGCCGGCAGCGCCCGGCGTACACCCACCAGGCGGGGGAGGTGCTGGGGGCCGATCACGACCTCGACCCGTTCGCGGCCGACGCGCTGGGCCCAGGTGCGGGCGTGGGTGGCCAGATCGGCGCGCGGCGGCGTCCGGTCGTGGGCGACGAAGCCGCCGAGCCAATCGGGCCAGCCGGCACCGCCCTCGGCGAACGAGCGCGCGGTCCAGGCGTCGGCGAGCATGCTCCCGAGGTCGGTGCCGAGCACCAGGATCGTCGGCCGCCGGCCGCCGGGCGGACGCCCACGGCGACGCAGCTCGGCGCGGATCGGGTCGGCCAGCCAGGGATCGCCGACGAGGCGGTAGGCGCGCCGCCACGGTCGAGGTCTCGATACGCCTGCTCGTTCATCGCTGGTTGCTCGACCAGCGGACACGAGGTCCTCGGCGACCAGCCCGGTGGCGACCCGCACCAGCTCGGCGGGCGGCAGGTCGGCGGGGTCGACCGGACGCTGACCGAACGGCGACTCCTCGGCCGCGCCCACCAGCTGGAGATCGGCACGTCCCCGCCCGGGCGCGCTGGCGGTCAGCACCCGCTCGACGAGGGCCGGACCGGGCGGGCCTTCGGCGTTCAAACGGCGCAGCAGCTCGAGCTGCTGGGCACCGGGGAGGTAGCGACCGCCACGGTCGGCGGACCCGCCGAAGTCGCGCCACGGCGTGGTGGCGCCCTCACGCAGCGCCGCGATCCAGCCCCAGGCGCGGTGCTCGCCCTGCTCGATGTTCGTGGGCACTAGTCGCGCCGGGTGGCGCGCTTGATCCGGGCGACCAACGCGTCGTCGGGGTCGGGGCGGCGGGCCGCCTCGCGGGTCATCGCGGACAGCGCGTCGATCGCGGCGTTGAGCTGCTTCTTCGGGCCCACCCGGTCGGGATCGATCCACTCGTCCTCGGGCACCGGCGGCGCGGGATAGAGGTCGTCGAGCTCGCCGACGACGTCGACACCGGAGCCCTTGAGCCAGTCGACCCAGCGGTCCGCCTCGGCGGTCGCCCACGGGTGCATCCGGGGCGGCAGCAACAGCGGCGCGGACCGGCGCTGCACCAGGCGGTCCTGGGCGAGCATGCTGCGGATCAGCTCGTCGAAGCTCGCCTCCCGGCGGCTCACCCGGTCCATCCGGCGGTTGAGCTGGCGGATCAGCTGGGTCTCGGCCACGCCCAGTGACACGTTGTGACGAGTGCTGTCCTCCGGCGCCCAGGCGGGGTCGATGCCGAACGCCTGGCAGAACCGCAGCCAGAGCTGGTCGCTGTGCTCGTGCGGGACCGTGACTACGTGGACCTGGGCGGGCGGCAGCCCGGCACTCCAGCTGCCGAGCACCTTGGGCAGGTCGAAGGCGCGGGCGAACCACGGGTGGCGGTTCTCGACCCGGTCGAGGTAGCGACGGTAGTTCCACTTCCGGCCCTGTTTGATGCTCTCCTGCCAGGCCGCCGGCAGCTGCCGGCCGAGGTCGCGGGCGGAGTAGACGATGTGCAGCTCGGCCTCGGCGAGGTCCTGCTTCGCCCGGGAGATCTTGGTCGGCGTGGCCGGGGCCAGGATCTCGTGGCTGATCACCACGGTGCCGTTGAGCTTCCTGACCCGGCGCACCAGGGCGTCCCAGCTGCCGCGGGCGTGGCCGGGCTTGCCGCCCCAGTCCTGGTCGAGCAGGTCGAGGGCGGCGCGGAACTGGAACAGCCCGGGACTGACCAGCGGCGACTTCGTGGGGAAGTGGACGGCGTGGTCGGTCAGCGACTTCGCGTTCAGCGCGAGGCGGTCCTGCAGGTACGTCGTGCCCGTCTTGGGGGCTCCGATGTGCAGGTAGACGCGGCGGTTCACGCCGGTGATTCTGCCAGGGCGCGTACGACGGCCGACGGGCTCGGTCGGCCGAGCTGCCCGGCCATCCACACGCTGGTCGCCACGACCTGGGTCAGGTCGACGCCGTGCTCGATGCCGAGGCCGGTCAGCATCCACACCAGGTCCTCGGTGGCGAGGTTGCCGGTGGCGCTCTCGGCGTAGGGGCAGCCGCCGAGGCCGCCCGCGCTCGCGTCGAACGTCGTGATGCCGGCCTGCAGCGCCGAGTAGGTGTTGGCCAGGGCCTGGCCATAGGTGTCGTGGAAGTGCATCGCGAGGTGGTCGCGGTCCATGCCAGCCGCCACGAACGCCCCGACCAGGTCGGTGACGTGGCCGGCGGTGCCGACGCCGATCGTGTCGCCGATGCTGAGCTGGCTCGCGCCCAGGTCGAACAGCCGCTTGCCCACGTCGACGACCTGGTCGATCGGCACCTCGCCCTCCCACGGGTCGCCGAAGCACATCGACACATAGGCGCGGACGTCCAGGCCGGCCTCGCGCGCCCGGCGCACGGTCGGCTCGAACATCGCGAACTGGTCCTCGAGCCCGCGGTTGAGGTTCTTCCGCGCGAAGGTCTCGGTGGCGGAGCCGAAGATCGCGATGTGCTTCAGGCCCAGCTCGAGGGCGCGGTCCAGGCCGCGCTCGTTGGGCACCAGCACGGGCAGCTCACGTCCGTCGTCGCCGAGGAGCTCCATCAGCTCGGCGGCGTCCGCGAGCTGGGGCACCCACTTCGGGTGCACGAAGCTGGTGGCCTCGACGATCGGGAGGCCTGCGGCGAGCAGCCGGCGTACGAACTCGGCCTTGACGTCGGTGGCCACCAGCGCGGACTCGTTCTGGAGGCCGTCGCGCGGACCGACCTCGTAGATCGTCACCTGCTGCGGGAGCGTCATCCCTCGTTCTCCTCCACGACGAACAGTGTCGCCCCGAGTGCCACCTGGTCGCCGGTCGCGGCCTCGACGCCGGCGACGGTGCCGGCGAACGGCGCCTTGAGGGCCAGCTCCATCTTCATCGCCTCGAGCACGCCGAGCACGTCGCCCGCACCCACGACCTGCCCGGGCTCGACGCGGACGTCGATGACGGTGCCGGGCATCGGCGCGGTGATGGTGCCGTCGCCCGCGGCCACCGCGCCGGCCAGTGGGTCCGCGCGGGTGAGCACGTGGCGCTGTCCGAGGTACGACACCTCGACGACGTGGGGCTGGACGTTGACCAGGGCGCGCACCCGGTGGCCGTCGACGACCGCCTCGAGGACGTGGTTCTCGGCGCTGATCTGGCGGAAGGGGACGCCGTCCACGGTGTTGGCGGCTCGGTCGACCACGACCAGGCGGTCGAGCTCGACCAGCGTCGGCGCGGGCGACTCGCTCAACCGGAAGCCGTCGGCCTGGAACGGGTGGCCGGAGTCCGCGGCGGCGATCATCGCCGAGATCCAGGCTGCCAGGCGACGCGGCAGCTCGTCGTCGGGCCTCGGCACCTCCGCGTGGTCGAGCCAGGCGGTGTCGATCGTGGCGTCGCGGAACTCGTCGCTCGCCACCAGCGCCCGCAGGAACCCCGCGTTCGTGGTGAGTCCCAGGACGCCGGTCTCGTCGAGGGCGTCGATCAGCGCCCGACGGGCCGACTCCCGGTCCGGGCCGTGCGCGATCACCTTGCCCAGCATCGGGTCGTACGCCGTGCTGACGACCTGGCCCGGCTCGAGCGCGTGGTCGACCCGCACGCCGGTAGGCCACCGCACCAGGGTCGCGGTCCCGGCCTGCGGCAGGAACCCGGCGAACGAGTCCTCGGCGTAGACCCTGGCCTCGATGGCGTGGCCGGAGAGGGTGACGTCCTCCTGAGCGATCGGGAGCTCCTCACCGGCCGCGACCAGCAGCTGCAGCTCGACCAGGTCGAGACCCGTCACCAGCTCGGTGACCGGGTGCTCCACCTGGAGCCGGGTGTTCATCTCCAGGAAGTACGCCTCGCCGGTGTCGGTGTCGAGCAGGAACTCCACGGTGCCGGCGTTGACGTAGCCCACCTGACGAGCCAGCGCAACGGCCGCCCAGGTGACCTGGGCGCGCACGTCGTCGGAGATCGTCGGCGCCGGCGCCTCCTCGAGCACCTTCTGGTGTCGGCGCTGGGTCGAGCAGTCGCGCTCGAAGAGGTGGACGACGTTGCCGTGCGTGTCGGCCAGCACCTGGACCTCGATGTGGCGGCCGCGCTCGACGTACTTCTCGACCAGGATGGTGTCGTCGCCGAACGCCGAGAGCGCCTCGCGCTTCGCGGCCGCGACCGCCTCGCCGAACTCGTCGGCGGTGCGCACGATGCGCATCCCCTTCCCACCGCCGCCGGCCGCGGCCTTGACGAGCACCGGATAGTCGGCGGCCAGGATCGGACCGGCGTCGGCCATGGCATGAGCGTCAGTGGCCGCAGGCCAGCTGGGCACGACTGGGACCCCGGCGGCGACGGCGATCTCGCGGGCGGCGTCCTTGCGCCCCATCTGCTCCATGACCGCCGCCGACGGCCCGACCAGCGTGATGCCGGCCGCCTCGACCTCGGCGGCGAAGGCGGCGCGTTCGGACAGGAACCCGTAGCCAGGGTGGATCGCGTCGGCGCCGGACTCGCGGGCCGCGGCGACGACCGACTCGATGTCGAGGTAGCTCGAGATCCGCACCGCCTCGTCGGCCGCATGGACGTGCGGCGCCTCGGCGTCGAGGTCGGTGAAGACTGCGATCGTGTGGATGCCGATCCGGCGGCAGGTGCGTATCACCCGGAGCGCGATCTCGCCGCGGTTGGCGACGAGTACTGACGTCAACATCGCGGTCACATCCGGAAGATGCCGTAGGAGGGCTCAGGGATCGGGGCGTTCGCGGCCGCGGCCAGCCCCATCCCGAGGACCCGGCGGGTGTCGACCGGGTCGATCACGCCGTCGTCCCAGAGTCGGGCCGTCGAGTAGTACGGCGACCCCTGCGCGTCGTACTGGGCGCGGATGCCGGCCTTGAACTCCTCGGTGTCGTCGCGATCGGGCCCGCGAACCTCCGCGAGCACCGACGCGGCCTGCTCGCCGCCCATCACCGAGATCCGCGCGTTCGGCCACATCCACAGGAACCGCGGGTCGTAGGCACGGCCGCACATGCCGTAGTTGCCGGCACCGAACGAGCCGCCGATCACCACCGTGAACTTCGGGACCACGCTGCACGCGACCGCGGTGACCAGCTTGGCGCCGTCGCGGGCGATGCCGCGGTTCTCGTACTCCTTGCCGACCATGAAGCCGGTGATGTTCTGCAGGAACACCAGCGGCACCCCGCGCTGGTTGCACAGCTCGATGAAGTGCGCGCCCTTGAGCGCCGACTCGCTGAACAGGATGCCGTTGTTCGCGACGATGCCGACCGGATAGCCCCAGACCCTGGCGAAGCCGCACACCAGGGTGTCGCCGTACAACCGCTTGAACTCGTGGAACCGGCTGCCGTCGACGACCCGGCGGATCACCTCGCGGACGTCGTACGGCGTGCGGGTGTCGCCGGGCACCACGTCGTACAAGGTCTCGGGATCCTCGTGGGGCTCTTCCGCTGGTTGAGGTGCGAGCTTGCGACCCTCGAAGCCAGCAGGCTCGAACGTGTCGACGATGCTCCGCACGATCGCCAGCGCGTGCGCGTCGTCCTCGGCGAGGTGGTCGACCACGCCGGAGGTGCGGGCGTGCACGTCACCGCCGCCGAGCTCCTCTGCGGTCACCACCTCGCCGGTGGCGGCCTTCACCAGCGGCGGCCCACCCAGGAAGATCGTGCCCTGTTCCTTGACGATCACGGTCTCGTCGGACATCGCGGGGACGTAGGCGCCGCCGGCCGTGCACGACCCCATCACGCTGGCGACCTGCGGGATGCCGCGGCCGGAGAGGTTGGCCTGGTTGAAGAAGATCCGGCCGAAGTGCTCGCGGTCGGGGAACACCTCGTCCTGCATCGGCAGGAAGGCGCCGCCGGAGTCGACGAGGTAGACGCACGGCAGCCGGTTGTCGGCCGCGACCGCCTGTGCGCGCAGGTGCTTCTTCACGGTGATCGGGTAGTACGTGCCGCCCTTGACCGTGGCGTCGTTGGCCACCACCACGCACTCGCGGCCGCTGATCCGGCCGATGCCGGTGACGATCCCGGCCGACGGCACGGTGTCTGGTCCATCGGGGTCGCCGTACATCCCGGTCGCGGCGAGCGGGCTGAGCTCCAGGAACGGGCTGCCCGGGTCGAGCAGTCGGTCGACCCGGTCGCGCACCAGCAGCTTGCCGCGGTCGGTGTGCTTGGTGCGGGCGGCCTCGCTGCCGCCGAGCCGGGCCGTGGCGAGACGCTCGCGCAGGTCCGCGACGAGCTCCCTGAGATCCTGGGTCACCGCTCTAGGTTAGCGATCGTTAACCGCGCTGGCCAACAGCCAGTCGAGGGCCAGGAGGTACGACGCCCGGATGTCCCCCGCCGGCACCGGTCCGCCTGCAGGGGCGAAGGCGGCGAAACCCACCGTGGTCACGATCAGCACCCGCAGGGTCTCGTCGGCGTCGCCGGACTCGACCCCGGCCCGGACCAGGGCCTCGAGGGTGACCTCGCCGAGTCGCACCGCGTGCTCGCCGCGCGCGCCCTGGCGGGCCAGGAAGTGCGGCATCAGGTCGGTGTGCGCGAGCAGCACGTCGAACGACGCGGTCATGATCGACCGGACGGCGGCCAGCGGATCGCGGTGCACGGACACCTCGTCGGGCACGGTCACCTCCCCCAGCACGTCGTCGAGCACCAGGTCGACGAGCTCGGTCTTGCCCCCGACGTGGCTGTAGAGCGCATTGGGAGCGACACCGAGCCGGGCGGCCAGGCCGCGCATGGTGAGCCCGGCATACCCGGCGTCCGTCAGGACGGCCCGGGCCGCCTCGATCACCGTGGCGCGGTCGAGCCCGGCGCGCTGGCCGGGTCCGCGGGTTCTGGGCATGGACAAACTGTACACCGTCCAGTTATACTGGACGCTGTCCAATTGATTCCGTCTCGAGGAGTTCCCATGGCCCAGATCGCGCTCTTCCACTCCGTCCTCGGCGTTCGGCCCGGCGTCCTCGACGCCGCCGACCGGCTCCGGGCCGCCGGGCACGACGTACGGGTCGTCGACCAGTACGACGGCCGGGTCTTCGACGACTACGACGAGGCCGGCGCCTACGCCGAGTCGGTGGGCTACCCCGCGCTGATGCAGCAGGCCGCGGAGGCGGTGGCCGACCTGCCGGACGGCTTCGTCGCCATGGGTTTCTCGAACGGCGGCGGCATGTCCGAGTACGTCGCGACCCAGCGCGCCGTGTCCGGCGTGGTGATGCTCTCCGGCACCCTGCCGCTGGCGATGCTCGGCGCGGAGGAGTGGCCGGCCGGCGTACCGGCCCAGATCCACTACTCCACCGACGACCCGAAGCGCTTCCCGGGATGGCTCGAGGACGTGGTCGCCTCGATCCGGGCCGCGGGCGCGCCACTGGACCTGCACGACGACTACCCCAACGCCGGCCACCTGTTCACCGACGCCTCGCTGCCCGACGAGTACGACGCGGAGTCGGCCGAGCTGTTGTGGAAGCGCGTGCTGGCCTTCGTTAACGACCGCTAACCTGAGGGCATGGCCAGTGTCGGCACCAGCGCCTCGACCCGGCGCGAGCAGATCCTGGCCACCGCGGCCGAGCTGTTCGCGGCCCGCGGCTTCCACGGGGTGTCGGTGGCCGACCTCGGCGCGGCCTGCGGGATCTCCGGACCGGCGCTCTACAAGCACTTCGTGTCCAAGGACGCCGTGCTCGCCGAGATGCTGGTGTCGATCAGCGAGCGGTTGCTCGCGGTGGGTCGAGAGCGGGTGGCCGCCGCGGACGGCGATGCCGGTGCGGCGCTCCGGGCGCTGGTCGACTGGCACGTCGACTTCGCGCTGCGGGACCGGGCGCTGATCGTCGTCCAGGACCGTGACTGGGAGTCGCTGCCGGTCGAGGCGCGCGAGCAGGTGCGCGCCCTGCAACGTTCCTACGTCGACCTCTGGGCCGCCGAGCTCCGGCGGTTGGTGCCCGACCTGTCGCTCGGCGCGGCCCGGGCCAGCGCGCACGCCGTCTTCGGCCTGATCAACTCCACCCCGCACAGCGGCCGGCTCCCCGACGAAGAGATGCGGCGGATGCTGACCGCGATGGCGCTCGGCGCGCTGGGCGTTTCGACTGGTTGAATCGGTCGCAACGGCCACCAACTGACGCATCGGGGTGTCATGTCCGGGCTCCACATCTGCCTGATGGGCACGATCGAGGTCACCCGTGACGGGGCCGCGGTCGAGATCCCCGGACGACGCGTGCGCGCCCTGCTGGCGCTGCTGGCCTTGTCGGCCGATCAGGTCGTGAGCATCGAGCGCCTGGCCGAGGGCCTGTGGGACCACGACCCGCCGCAGCGGGTGCGCGGCAGCCTCCAGACCTACGTCGGCCGGCTCCGCCGGGCGATCGGAGCCGACCGGGTGGTCACCCGACCGTCCGGCTACGTGCTGAGAGTCGACCGGCGGGACGTCGATCTCCTCGACTTCTACGACCGGGTGGAAGCAGCGGCGCAATGCGTGGACCCGCTCGAGGAGCGCCGGCGGCTGGCCGCCGCGCTGGCGACCTGGCGGGGCGAGCCCTTCGGAGAGCCACCCTCGTTGTGGCTGGGCCGCTACGAGTCGCCGCTCTGGGTCGAGCGGCACCTGCAGGCCGTGGAGCGCCGGGTCGACCTCGACCTGATCGCCGGCGACCACGCCAGGTGCGCCGCCGAGCTGCAGGAGCTGGCCGCTCGCAACCCGCTCCGCGAGTCGATGTGGCTGCGTTGGCTCCGGGCCCTGCACGCGTGCGGACGTACGGCCGAGGCGCTCACGCAGTACGAGACGCTGCGAACTCACCTGGTCGAGGAGCTCGGCACCGCTCCGCCGGCCGAGCTGCAGGCTCTTCATCTCGAGCTGCTCGAGACCGCGGAGACGCCGGAGCGACCGGCTCCGGCATCGGTGGTGCCGACCATGCTTCCTCCCGCCGTCAGCGGATTCACCGGACGCACGGCGCAGCTCGCCGAGCTGGAGGCGCTGGCCTCAGCGACACCGCGACCGTCCGTCGTCGCCCTGCACGGACCCGCCGGCACCGGGAAGACGACCCTGGCGCTGCACTGGGCACAACGGATCCGGCCGGGGTTCCCCGATGGTCAGCTGTTCGTCGACCTGGGCGGGTTCGGACCCGACGCCCCGCTCGGAACCGCCGAGGCCCTGGGCATGCTGCTCGGCGGCCTCGGAGTCCGACGCGGCGGGCTTCCCATCGGCGAGGACGAGCGGACCGCGTTGTGGCGGAACCTCCTGGCGGACAGGCAGATGCTCGTCGTACTCGACAACGCGCGGGAGAGCGACCAGGTGCGTCCGCTGCTGCCGGGCGGCCCCAGTCTGGTGGTCGTGACGAGTCGGTCGCAGCTGCGCAGCCTCGCCACTCGGGAAGGCGCCGGTCGCGTCGTTGTCGACCCGATGCCGGCCCGGGAGTCGGTGGACCTGCTCGCCCACCGGCTCGGCGTGACCGCGCCCGACGACAGCGGGCTGGCCGAGTTGGCGGAGCTGTGCGACCACCTCCCGCTCGCGCTCGCGGTGGCGGCCGAGCAGGCCGGCAGGGGGAGCGCCCGGTCGCTCGCCGAGCAGATCGACCGGCTGCGCGACCGACGGCTCCGGCTCAGCTCGCTCTCGGCCTGGGAGGACGACCCCTCGACCAGCCTCCGGGCGGTGCTCGACTGGACCTATCGGACTCTCGACGAGGGGTCGGCGCGGGTGCTGAGGCTGTCGGGCCTGGGGCCGGAGACCCGGATCAGCACGGAAGCGGTGGTCGCGCTGGCACGCGTGGACCCCGCCCTCGCCGAACGCGCGCTCGACCGGCTCGCCGACTGCCACCTGCTGAAGGACCAGGGGGGTGGGTGGTGGGAGATGCACGACCTGGTGCGCGACTACGCCGAGGACCTGACTCTCCAGGAGGACCCCGAGGAGGAGCGCGAGACCGCCGTACGGCGGCTGCGGTCGTGGTACACCCACACCGCCCGCAACGCCGCCGGCATGGTCGGCGCACAGCATCCGATCATCGTGCTCGACGACCCGGAGCCCGGGGTCCGGCCGAACCGGTTCCTCGACTCCCGGCAGGCGTTCGCCTGGTTTCTCGCGCACCGTCGCGGGCTGACCACGATGATCACGCGTGCGGCGGAGTCGGGGGACCACGCGTTCGTCTACACGATCGTGCCGCTGCTGTCGACCCTGCTGGGCACGGGCGGCGTCCGCGAGGAGCTGCACCTGCACACGCTGGCCGAGACGTGCGCGCGCGCCTCCGGCAACGAACTCGCCGAGGCGATCTGCGCGGCCCATGTGGGGATGGCCTACGGCCGCTCCCGGCAGTTCGCGGAGGCGGAGGAATGGTTCAGTCGGGCACGTGAGCTGTTCGTCAGGGCCGGGCATCGCGCCGGGGGAGCTGCACGTGATGATGACACTCGGCATCGTCCATATGAGCGTCGGGGACCTCGACGGGTCGATCGCGCTGCTCGAGGACGCCTTGTCGGGTGCCCGCCTCCTCGGGCTCGAGGGCCGCGAGGCTGCGGTGCTCAACAACCTGGCGCTGAGCTACGTTCGCCATGGTCGGCTTGCCGAAGCGGTCGAGGCGGCCGAGGCCGCGGCTGCCACTCACCAGCGACTCGGCAACCACCTCAACCAGGCGATGGCGCTCGACACGCTCGGAGTGGTGCACCTCCACCGCGGTGCCTTTGCCGAGGCGCGCGCCGTACTGCTGCGGGGGCTGGATCTGCATCGGAACGTCGGTGAGAGTGTCAGCCATGCGGCCACGCTGAAGGATCTAGGGCGGGCGGAGGACGGCCTCGGCGAGCACGACCTGGCGCGCCGCCTGTGGACCGGCGCCCTGGAGATGATGGACCGGGTCGACGGCGCCGACAGTGCCGACATCTCCCGGGCGGAGCTGCGCTCCCTGCTCGGTGAAGGTGTCGCCTAGACGCCGTGCGTCGGCGGCACGTTCCACGGGTCGTAGGCACCGCCGGGCTCGCCGATCCCCCCGTCCTCGACGTCATCGGCGTGCTTCTCCAGTGCGTCCTTGGCGGAGGAGTCCGACTGTCCGATGTCCTCGACTGCGAGCTCCAGCGTCTTCGCGCTGTTCTTGATCTCGAAGGCCAGGTTGCCCAGGAGCTCCCACAGCAGCCACCTGAGCTCACCCATCCTCTGGGAGGGGCCCCTCGCGCCGACGCCGACCGAGTCGTCGCGGAGGAAGACGTCGGTGTCAGCAACATCGTCGACCTCCTTCTGGGCGGCATACAGCTCGTCGGCGACGTTCGGCATGCAGGTGCCGGTGATCTCCTTGACCAGGATCGGGTCGATCTTGATCTCGTCGGGCTTCCCGAGGTCGCTGTCGTCGTCGACGTCCAGCAGCGGCGGGCGACTCAGGTCGTAGGACCCCCTGTCGCTACGGATCTGACCGAGGTTCGTGATGATGTTGCCGTCGATCCCCTCCTCCTCCTCGGTGATCTTGGCGTCGAGACTCTTCAGGTCCCGCTCGAACGCCGTCTTCACCGAGTCGTAGGTCGGTGCTGGTTCTTCGGTCGGCTTGTCGGCCTCCTTGAGCGCCTCGTCCAGGATCTTCAGCCCGAGGTCGACGGCGGGCGAACCGACGCCGTCTGTCGCGAAGAGGGTCACCCCCGCGACGACGTACCCGGAGACCTTGAGCACCACCTTCCAGTCGACCTCGGCTTCCTTCGCTGCGGCGTTGAATGCGTCCGTCGACTCCTTGATGAGCTCGACCACGCTCTCGCGGGCGCCGGTCCACATCTTCTCCTGAGCCGCCAGATGGCCGCCGAGGACGAGCGCAATCGCGTGCTGGCCGCTGATGGCCGTGCCGAGCTGGGCCAGGAAGTCGGTCTTGAACGCCGAGATCATGCCGCCCGCCATGGCGTCGGAGTCCTGCAGGATCACCGAGAGATTCCCGGCGATCTCACCGCCCCCGGTGATGACACCGCCGGAGGTCTCGGCACCCGTCGAGAGCCTGCGACCGGCCTGCCGCATGGCCTCGACCAAGGGGGCGATGTCGTCGCCCTTCGGGATGTCTCGCCACCGTTTCAGCTTTTCGTCGATCCACGAGCGGAGGTCGTCGAACGCCGTCTTGAACTCCTCGTCCCGGTCGACGCCGAAGAGGTCGGCGACGACGTTGTCCGTCTCCCAGTCGCCACCCCCCTCGCCGTTCTCGTCGGGCCGGGTGACGTAGGCGTCACCGCCGTTCGCGGAGTCCTGCGTGTAGCGGTCGCCCTCGATCCCCCATACACCCAGGTCGGGGGACGTCATGTAGGCGTCGATGGCCGCCCGTTTCAGCGGCCCGACCAGGTCGTCGAAGTACCCCGAGCTCATGGGCGACGCCCCCGGACCGTGACGACGCGGTAGAACCAGGCCCGGAAGGCCGGGTCCCGCATCAGGTTTCGGTAGTGCTGCAGCTCGTCGTCGCTCGCCCCTGCCTCCCGCAGCAAGCGGGCCGCCTGCTGGTTGAGGTTGGCGTGGAGCAGGCACCCTGCGGTCCCTCCCGCGGTGGTCCGGGACCACTCCATCGAGTCGACGTCGACGAGTCCGGCGGCGACCATCCGGTCGTCCACCGAGTCCGCCCAGCCGAGATCGATGCCCTGGACGGGGGCGAGCACCTCGTGCGAGAGGCGCTGCATCCGGTCGAACAGCTTCGCGGCGGCCGGACTCGGTGCGGCCATCACGTCCAGCGGGCGCCCGGAGATGTCGCCGAGCACCAACCAGCCGCCCGGCGCCAGTGCATCGACCAGGCTCTTGAACACCACCTCCCGGTCCGGCAGGTGCACGAGGAGCAGCCGGGCGTGGATCAGGTCGAACGGACCGTCCACCGGAAGACCCTCGGTGACGTCATGGGCAATGACCTCCACGCCGGGCTGCTCGACCAGGTGGTCGACGTCCTTGTCCACCGCCACCACCGTGCCCTGCGGACCGGTGCGCTCCGCGAGCCACCGGGTGATCGAACCGCCGCCGGCACCCAGGTCGAGACAACGCTGACCCGGCCGGATGTCGATCTCGTCGAGGAACGCCGTCGTCGTGGGGTCCAGCACCGACTCCAGCAAGGTCATGTGCTCTCCGCCCAGATCACTGGACGTGTCGAAGATGTAGGTGTCGCCCATGAGGGGAGTCCTTCCAGGTCTCGGATGCTGCGACCCCCACCTTGGCGACGACCGCTGCCGGATCGCTGTCAGCCGGCTGCCGCGCCGTAGGATCGCCGAATGCGTGGGCGGCAGCGGTGGGTGCTCGTCCTCGCCGCCGTCGTCGGCATCGCCGGCGGCGTGACCACCGCGATCGTCGCGCCCGGGAGCTCCGACCCCGGGGGGAGTCCCGCGGAGGTCAACGACCCGCTCCGGCTCGGCGTCCCGCAGGTGTCGCTGCCGTCCTGCACCGACGAGGCGGTCCTCGTGCTCGGCTCGGGCGACAGCGCGGCCGCACTGACCCCGATCGTCAGCGACGTCGGGGACGGCGCCCGCTACCTGCGCACCGACGAGTCCTGCGAGACGCTCTGGGCCGACGGCGACGACGAGCCGCAGTACGTCGTCTACCGCGGCCCCTACGACTCGGAGGCCGAGCCCTGCCGCGACGCCCTCGACGGCGGGGCGGGCACGGTCACCAACCTGAGCGCCGGGAACGACATGTTCGTGCAGTGCGCGTGCGTGCTGCCGACCGCCGAGCTGCAAGGCATCGTCCCGCCGGCGCAGCTGGCCGAGGGCGAGGCCCCCGCACCAGTGCCGTGGGTGCACCTCCTCCAACAGATGCTCGCCGACCTCGAGGGTCCGGACCCCGAGATCACCGGCGTCTACGACGACGCCACGATCGAACGGGTCCGGGACTTCCAGCGGAACCGGGCGATCCTCCCCGCGGACGGCAAGGTCGGCGTGCGCACCTGGGGCGCGCTGCGCGACGAGCTCTGCGAGACGTACGACTTCTGAAGGCCCGCTTCACAGGGGTGGCAGGGTCGCGCACAGGCGCTGGGGGAAGTCGGGAACCTGGGAAAGCACCTCCGCACACCCTGCCTGGCTGCCGGCGGCGACCGTCTCCCAGGCACCGTCCTCGAGGTGGGCGAACCATCGAGTGCTGAAGACGTCACAGCTGGATGGTGGCGTCGAGCCATCCACCGACTGGCAGCCGGTGACGACTGCCCTCACGTCGACCACCAACCAGGGCACCTCGCAGGCCAGCACGTCGAGTGACCGTTCGGGCGGGATCTCGGCATCCGCGCCGACATCATGGGTGTACGCCGGGTCGCACCGGTTGCGCGGAGGGTCGCAACCAAGACCGCCGCACCGCACGTACGTCCTGCCCGGCCCCTCCTCCCACAGCTCTTCGTTCATGACCACGTCGCGGCCGGCCAGCTCGACGTCGACCATGAGCGTCGCCGGTTCGTTGACGATGCACTCCGGTGCCCCGCTCGTTCTCACCGTCCCGTTGAGCCGGACGCGATCCTTGGTCGTGGCGGCCACGCGGATCCGCGGGCGGACCCCGCACCCCGGCCCCCCAGCGGGCACCTCCACTTCGACAGCAACACCCGATGTGGTGGTCCTGATGGTGGTGGCGCTCAGCCGGACAACGCCCGGATAGCTCGCTGCGTCCGGGTCCGGGCCGACGGGTGCCTCGGGTGCGGAGTCGGACGGGACCGCCTCGGCGCCGCACGCGGTGAGAGCGGCGAGCAGGACCAGGACCGATACCGGCCGAGCGCACCTACGGTGCTTGATGTTCATCACCGTTGGATCATCGGGAATCGCCTGTGGTCACACATGAGTACGGCTACTCGACTCACGGTCTGATCCGGTGGTCGAGCAGTCCGGAGCGAGGAACGAGCGACGGGCGTCGTCGAGACCCCGGACCCGGTCTCGACGACGCTCGCTGGCGCTCGCTGCTCGACCACCGTTCTAGAACAGGTGGTCGATGGAGGCGTCGGGGTCGTCGAGGAGGTCGAGGACCCGCGCGGCTCGGACCGCGGCGTCGACCGCCACGTCCAGGTCGGCGTCGCCGGCGTCGTCGGGCTCGGCTGGGGCGGCGCGCTCGTGGAGGCGGGCGAGCAGGTCGTCGCGGGGCAGGCCGCGCAGGTGCACGAGCACCAGCGGGTCACGCTCCAGCAGCCAGGCGGCCTGCGTCAGCAGGGCCAGCGCGTGCACGCACGGGTCCACCCAGGCGTCACAGGTGCAGGACGCGTCCAGCTCGCCGCCGTAGGGCAGCAGCTCGACGCCCATCTCCTCCGCATGCTCCACCAGGGGATGCGGAAGCTCACCGGCGAGCAGCGCCGGCGCCCGGCCGGCCTCGGCCGCAACCACCTCGACCAACGCCGCCATCGAGGTGTCGTCGAGCACCGGGAGCGCGACCCGAGCGGTCCAGAGTCCCTGGGCGTCCTCGACCGACGCGACCAGCGAGCCGACGTCGACGGTGATGCCACCGACCGCGCCGGCGCGGGCCAGGGTTCGGCCGGTGCGCTGCTCCTTCTCGCCGTACGCCGACTCCTCGACGGCGCGGAGCCACGCCCGGCCCCACCAGGTCGTCGCCCGACGGCCGCCAGCGCGGGCGCCGATGCGCGGGTGCACGACGGCGGGCGTCACGAGCGCTGTCGCTCCCGCCGCAGGGTGACCAGGTCGCGCAGCTCTTCGTTGCTGAGCTCGGTGAGCGCGGCATCGCCCCTGCCGAGCACCGACTCGGCCAGCGCGCGCTTGCGGGTGAGCAGCTCGGCGACCCGCTCCTCGATCGTGCCCCGGGTCACCAGGCGATGGACCTGCACCGGCTTGGTCTGGCCGATCCGGTGGGCCCGGTCGGTCGCCTGCTCCTCGACCGCGGGGTTCCACCACCGGTCGACATGGATGACGTGATCGGCGCGGGTGAGGTTGAGACCGGTGCCACCGGCTTTGAGCGACAGCAGGAAGACCGGGACGTCACCGTCCTGGAACCGCGCCACCATCGCCTCCCGCTCGCGCACCGGCGTACTGCCGTGCAGGAACTGGTAGGGCACGCCCTGCTTGCCCAGGTGCGCCTCGAGCAGCCGGGCCATCGCGACGTACTGCGTGAAGACGAGGACGGCGCCGTCTTCGGCGAGCACCGTGCCGATCAGCTCGTCGAGCAGCTCGAGCTTCTCGGAGCGACCGGCCAGCCGGACCGCGCCGGACTGCTTCAGGAACTGCGCGGGATGGTTGCAGATCTGCTTCAGGCCGGTCAGCAGCGCCAGCACCAGCCCTCGGCGGGCATCCTCGTCGGCGCGCTCGATCCGCTCCATGGTGTCGCGGACGAACGCCTCGTAGAGCGTCACCTGCTCGGTGGTCAGCCCCAGCGGGTGGTCGGTCTCGGTCTTCGCGGGCAGCTCCGGCGCGATGCCGGGATCGGACTTGCGGCGGCGGAGCAGGAACGGCCCGATCAGGTCGGCGAACTGGCGGGCCTTGGTCGGCTCGATCCCCGACTCGATCGGCGCGGCCCACACCTTGCGGAACGCGTTGCGGCTGCCCAACAGCCCCGGCGTGGCCCAGTCGAGGATCGCCCAGAGCTCGGTGAGGTTGTTCTCCACCGGGGTGCCGGTGAGCGCCACCCGGGCTCGTCCGGGGATCGCCCGGAGCGCCCGGGCGGTCGATGAACGGGCGTTCTTCACGTGCTGGGCCTCGTCGGCGACCACCAGGTCCCAGGGGACCTCGGCCAGAGTGGCGTGGTCGACCCGCATCGTGCCGTACGTCGTCAGCACGAAGCCCTCGACGTCGTCGAGGTCGCGCCGGCTGCCGTGGTGTCGGCGAACCGGGACACCCGGGGCGAACCGGGCGATCTCGGCCTCCCAGTTGCCCAGCAGGCTGGCCGGGCACACGACGAGCGTCGGCCCGCCGCCGCGATGCAGGTGGAGCGCGATCAGGGTGACGGTCTTGCCCAGGCCCATGTCGTCGGCGAGGCACGCACCCAGCCCCAGCGAGGTCAGGTCGGCCAGCCAGGTCAGCCCGTGCCGCTGGTAGTCGCGCAGGGTGGCGACAAGTCCGGGGGGTTGCGGGATCGGCTCGCGCGTCGGCGCCTCCAGCACCCGCTCGCGCATCCGCAGCAGCGAGGCGCCGACGTGGACCTCGTGGTCGACCTCCTCCACCTGCACGGTGCCGGTCAGCGCAGAGGCAAGCGCCTCGGCGGGCTTCACCGTGCGCACGAGTCGCTTGCGGGCCTTGCGCGCCAGCGCCGGGTCGACGACGGTCCAGCTGCCGCGCAGCTTCAGGATCGGCTTCGCGGAGGCGGCCAGCCGGTCCATCTCCTCCTCGGTGAGCGGCTCCCCGTGCATCGCCAGCTGCCAGTTGAAGCTGAACAGCGCGTCGGCGCCGAACAGCCCGTCGTGCAAGGGCTCCTCGCGAGGTCCGTCCGACGGGGCACGCCGGTCGAGCACCGCCGAAGCGGTCAGGTCGCGGCCCAGGCTCCGCGGCCACATCACGTCGACCCCGCGCTCGGCCAGCGCCCCGACGCCGTGCTCGAGCAGGCTGACCAGCTCGTCGGTGTCGAGGGTGATCTCGTCGGGCACCCGCAGCCCGAGCAGCCGGTCGAGGACCGGCCAGGCGTCGGCCGCCGCGCGCAGCGCGATGCTCGCGTGGGTGCGGGCCCGGGACCCGAACCCGTGGTCGGTGCCGGTGAACAGGTCGACCGCGTCGCACACGTGCAGGGGGTCGCGCTCGTCGTGGACCTGCAGCACGAGGCGTACGGCGCCCGCGACCAGCTCCTCCTCGTCGGCCTCGACCCGCAGCGAGATCCGCACCAGCTGCGGCAGGTCCTCGTCGCGCACCCGCTGGTGGCGGGCCAGCTGCTGCTGCAGCCGCGCCGAGAAGTCCACCGACCCGTCGCGAACTTCGCGACGGGTCACCGGGGCGGAGCGCGGCATCGTGTCGGCGACGGCGTCGAGGACCAGCAGGACCAGGGCCTCGGCCGCCTCCGGGTCGTCCTCGCCCCTCGCGGCCGCGAGCAGCCGCACTCGGTCGGTGTCGTCGGCGTCGAGCGGCGCCACCCGCCAGCCCCGCCCGGCCGCGTCGTCGGGATGAAGCTTGCCGCCCGCCACCAGCCGCAGACCGAGCAGCGCCGCTCCGGACAGCAGCCCGACCGACGGGTGCAGGTCGTCGCGCGGGTGCGCCTTGGTCAGCACCGGCAGCGCCGCACGGATCGGCAGCGCGATGGTGCGCCGCTCGTCGCTGAACTCCACCACGCTCTCGCGCGGCGGATCGGCGGCCCGGAAAGTCGCCGGACCGGTGACGGGCACGAAGCTCAAGCGGCAGACCTCGGGGCCGGAGGGGCGGGACTCAGAACCTAACGCCCGGCGCCGACGGTAGGTTCCCGCGCGCTCCTACTGCGGCGAACGCAGCGATGGGCGCAGGCCCCGCAGCACCAGCAGACCAAGGGCGCCGGTGCCGAGGACCCCGGCCACCGCGCCCCACCAGGACGGATGTTCGACCGCGAGGGCGAGCGTGGCCATCGGCACCACGGTGGCGCAGATGCCCACGATCAGGACCCGGAAGCCGACGTGCCCGGTCTGCCAGGCACACCACGCCCAACCGGCCACCAGGACGAGAGCGACAACCAGGATCACGTAGACGTCGTTGTCGTAGGTGTCCAGGCGCTGGGCCGCAGCTCCTGGTTCGTAGGAATCGACCAGGTCGATGCTGCCGAAGGCGGCGGCAAGCACCACCGCAACCGCCAGCCCCACCAGGATCAGGAAGTTGCCGACAGCCGCGACGATCCCGGCGACCACCCCGCCCAGCACGCGCTCGGGGAGGAACCACGTCGCGCCGGTCACCAGGACGGCGAAGATCAGCAGGGCGATGCTGATCACCATCCCGACGTTGTCGCCCTCGAGGTCCGCGGCGTCGAAGACATCGTCGAACAGCTGGGCGTAGACGGCGCCGAAGCCCGCGATCGCGGTGAGCACGAAGGGCCAGCTGCGGCACACCAGGTAGCCGCCGGCCGAGAGTGCCAGGACGACGATGCCGACGACGTACGCCGAGAAGTCGGCGTCGTCCAGGGCGATGCCGAGCATCGAACCGACGCCCAGGATCCCGAAGGCACCGGGCCAGGACACCAGCTCCACGGCGGCCCGCGCTCCGAGCCGGATCAGGGAGACGGCGGCGACCCCCAAAAGCGCCAGCGTCGCTGCGATGCCGACCAGGTAGTTGGTCCAGTCGATGTCACCGTCCTTGCGCGTGTAGACGGCGGACAGCACCACCGCGGCGGCGAGCAGGGCGACGCCGACGGCGACCGCGACCCGGTCAAGAGGCGGTGCGGGGGGCGCGGAGGTGGTGGGCGCGGCGGGAGGGGCGGGAGGAGGGAGCGTCTCGTCCATGCCCAGCACGCTACTGGGCGACAACCCCAGGCAAGAACGACCGGTCAGGAAGTGGTGGCCAGCACCAGCGGACGTACGGCGTCCGCACCGGCCTCGCGCAGCGCCGTCGCGGCCAGGGTGAGCGTCCATCCGGTGACCACCAGGTCGTCGACCAGGAGCACCCTGACGTCCGGCTACGTCGTCGGCACGCAGCGCGAACCTCCGGGTGACCGCCTGGATGCGGTGGGCCGAGTTGATCGCGCCCTTCCCGGGCGGCACGTCGGGGTCGACGATGGCGAAGCGGCCCAGCACCGGCACCTGCAGGTAACGAGACAGCCCGTCGGCAAGGTCACCGGTCAGCGTCGGCCGGGTGGCCGACTCCACGACCACGATCCCCTCGACGTCGGGGCGCCAGTCGCCGAGCACCTCGACCATCGCCCTGGCCAGCGGCTCCGGGACCGGTCCGTCGGGGGTGCCCTCGCGGAACAGGTCACGCAGCGCGTTGCCGTGACCGAGGTCGGTGAGCCGGGCGATCGCGCGGCCCTCCTCGGCACCGCTGATCCGGCCCTTCAGCTCCATGCCGAGCGCGGCCAGGCCGGTGGGCCACATCTTCCGGGGCTCCACGACCACGCCGGGCCGGGCCAGGCGGGCCTGCGCCTCCTCGACGGCGCCGGTCGAGATCTCGGTCGAGAGCGTCAGGCCACCGCAGTTGTCGCAGCGACCGCAGTCGTCGGCTCCGGGATCGTCGAGCTGCTCGCGCAGGTAGCGCATCCGGCAGGCGCCGGTAGTGAGGTAGTCGAGCATCGCCTGCTGCTCGCGCTCGCGGGCCTCGGCGACCCGTCGGTAGCGCTCCTCGTCGTAGTGCCAGTCGCGTCCGGTCGCCTCCCAGCCACCGCGCACCCGGCGCACCGCGCCGTCGACGTCGAGCACCTTGAGCAGCGTCTCCAACCGGGTGCGGTTGAGCTCGACGCGGGTCTCCAGGGCGACGGTGCTCAGGGTGCTGCCCTCCTCGCGGAGCACGTCGAGGGTCTGCCGGACCAGCTCCTCGCGCGGGAACCCGACGGAGGCGAAGTAGGCCCAGATGTCACGGTCCTCGATGGCGGGCAGCAGCACCACGCTCGCCCGCTGGTCGGGGGCGAGCCCGCGGCCGGCGCGGCCCACCTGCTGGTAGTAGGCGACCGGGGAGTTGGGCGCGCCGAGGTTGACCACGAACCCGAGCCGGGCGTCGAAGCCCATGCCCAGGGCGCTGGTGGCGACCAGCGCCTTCACCTTGCCGGCGGCGAGCAGCTCCTCGAGCTCGAGGCGCTCGGTGGGGTCGGTCTGCCCGGAGTAGGCCGCGACGTCGTGCCCGCGCGAGCGGAGGTAGTCGGCGACCTCCTGGGTGGCCGCCACGGTCAGGCAGTAGACGATGCCGGAGCCGGGCTGCTCCGCGAGGTGGTCGGCGAGCCAGGCCAGCCGCTGCTCGGCGGTCGTGAGGCGGACGACGCCCAGCTGCAGCGACTCCCGGTCGAGCGAACCGCGGAGCACCAGGGTCTCGGTGCCCATCTGCTCGGCGACGTCGGTGGTGACCCGGGCGTTGGCGGTCGCGGTGGTGGCCAGCACCGGGATGCCTGCGGGCAGGTCGCCGAGCAGGGTGCGGATCCGCCGGTAGTCGGGGCGGAAGTCGTGCCCCCAGTCGCTGATGCAGTGCGCCTCGTCGACCACCAGGAGCCCGCAGGTCGCGGCCAGCCGGGGCAGCACCTCGTCGCGGAAACCGGGGTTGTTCAGCCGCTCCGGGCTGACCAGCAGCACGTCGACCTCGCCGGCGGCGATCGCCCGGTGGGTGTCCTCCCACTGCTCGAGGTTGGTGGAGTTGATGGTCACCGCGCGGATGCCGGCCCGCTCGGCGGCGGCGATCTGGTTGCGCATCAGGGCCAGCAGCGGCGACACGATCACGGTCGGCCCTGCGCCGGCTTCCCGGAGCAGCAGCGTGGCCACGAAGTAGACCGCCGACTTGCCCCAGCCGGTGCGCTGCACGACCAGGGCCCGGCGCTTCGCGACCGCGAGCGCCTCGATGGCGGCCCACTGGTCGTCGTACAGAACCGCGTCGTCGCGGCCTACGAGAGCGCGCAGGTGCGCCTCGGCGCGGTCGCGGACGTCGGTGGTCATTCCGCCTGTCTACCAGCGGGAGCCGACGGGTCGGCCGGCTCCTCCACAGGTCAGGCGGCGGGGCCCTTCTTGCGGACGTCGTCGACGGTGCTCATCGCCTCGCGCAGCTCGGCCAGCCAGTCCTCCTCGTGCTGTCCGACCAGGCGCACGCACCAGGCCAGCGCGTCGGAGCGGGACCGGGCGACGCCGGAGTCGACCAGGGTGTCCAGCACCAGCCGCTCGGGCTGGCGCAGCCGGGTCATCACCGGAGCCGAGACGTGCGTCCACAGCTCCTGGTGGTCGCCGACGTGGAGACCCCACGACACCTTGCGCCGGAACCGGTGCTCGGCCTCGCGGGCGATCTCGATGCGCTGGTCGCGGGTCTCCGAGCGGAAGCCCTCCGCACGGCCCGCCCGGGCCTCGGCGGTCTCGACCTCGGACCCCCCGCCCTCGACGTCGGCGATGGTCAGCACGACGGTGATCTCCTCGCGGTCGACCGTCACCGTCGGCGGTTCGACCTTCCACTCCTCGGGAAGCCGGCCGGAGAACCAACCCCGTACCCGCTCCCGCTGCTCCTGTGTAATCATGTAATCATCATTACACGGCAACACAAGGGGAGCAGATGGCGGAGACGACGAAAGGGGAACCACCCACCCTCTACGACTGGGCCGGCGGCCTCGAGGCGCTGGAGCGGCTGACCGAGGCGTTCTACCGAGAGGTCGTGAAGGACCCGCTGCTCGAACCGCTGTTCGGCCACATGGACCCCAGCCACCCGCGCTACGTCGCGATCTGGCTCGCGGAGGTGTTCGGCGGTCCGGCGAGCTACACCGAGGAGCGCGGCGGCTACGCCCACATGCTCAGCCAGCACCTCGGCAAGGCGATCACCGAACCGCAGCGGCGCCGATGGATCAGCCTGCTGATGGACGCCGCCGACGAGGTGGGGCTGCCCGACGACCCAGAGTTCCGGGCCGCGTTCGCCGGGTACGTCGAGTGGGGCACCCGCCTGGCCCTGGCCAACTCGCAGCCGGGCGCCGAGCCGCCTACCGAGGCCCCGGTGCCCAAGTGGGGTTGGGGCGTCGCGCCGCCGTACCAGGGCTGACGTCGAAGTGCCGTTGCATCCACACTGAGCTCAGGTACCTGCCGTTCTTCACGGCGTACTCGAGAAAGGTGCCGACTTCCGCGAAGCCGAACTTGCGGTGCAAGGCCACTGACGCGTCATTGGGCACGGCAATGCCGGCCAGCGCGACATGGACGGGTGCCCGGTCCAGCAAGGCGAAGAGGTTCTCGTAGAGCTGGCTCCCGATTCCTCGGCCTCGACAGCTCGCGTCGAGTCCGACGCTGACCTCGACCGTCATTCGGAAGGCGTCGTGATCTCGGTAGCGCTGGCTGCAGGCATAGCCCACGACCTGATCATCGCTCTGCGCCACGAGGCACCGGTATGGCCCTGAAGAGGTGAACTGCTCGAACCAGTCACGCCGGGCCGCCACGGTTGTCGGCTCACTGTCGAACGACGCCGTGGAGTTCGCCGCCGTGTGGTTGAGGATTCCCACGATTGACGGCAGGTCCTCGACGGAGGCCGCCCTGATCCGAGCTCGAGCGTCTGTCACCAGATGCGGACCCGCTGAGCCGGGTCGAGCCACAGCCCGTCGCCCTCGGTGGTGTCGAACACCTCGTGGAACTCATCGAGGTTGCGGACGATGTTGGCCCGGAACTCCGGCGGGCTGTGCGGGTCGATGGTGAGGAACTGCTGCTCCTGCTCGGTACGCCGCTTGGTGCGCCAGATGTAGCCCCAGTTGAGGAACAGCCGCCGGCGGCCTTCCAGGGTGGCGGCGCCGTCCTGGCTGATCACGTAGGCGCGGTGGCCGATGGTGAGGCCGCCGAGGTCGCCGATGTTCTCGCCGACGGTGAGCGCGCCGTTGACCGTCTCGCCGCGCAGGTTGCGCGGTGAGAAGCCGTCGTACTGCTCGATCAGGGTCTTCGACTTCACCTCGAAGGCCGCCTTGTCGTCGGCGGTCCACCAGTCGTTGAGGGTGCCGGTGCCGTCGTACTGCGCCCCCTGGTCGTCGAAGCCGTGCCCGATCTCGTGCCCGATCACCGCACCGATGCCGCCGTAGTTCTCGGCCGCGTCGGCATCCGGGGAGAAGAACGGCTTCTGCAGGATGCCCGCGGGGAAGCAGATCTCGTTGGTGCCGGGGTTGTAGTAGGCGTTGACGGTCTGCGGCAGCATGAACCACTCGTCACGGTCGACCGGGGAGCCGATCTTGCGCAGCTGCCGGTCGGTCTCGAACCGCGAGGCCGCGGCGACGTTGCCCATCAGGTCGGTCTTGTCGACGTGCAGCGCGGAGTAGTCGCGGAACTTCTCGGGGTAGCCGATCTTCGGCCGGAACGTGTCGAGCTTCTCGTAGGCCCGCTGCTTGGTCTCGTCGGTCATCCAGTCCAGCTGCGAGATCGACTCGCGGTAGGCCGCCAGCAGGTTGGCCACCAGCTCGTCCATCTGCGCCTTCGAGGACGGCGGGAAGTGCCGGGCGACGTACTCCTTGCCGACGGCCTCACCGAGCGCGCCCTCCACCAGGGAGACACCGCGCTTCCAGCGGGCCCGCAGCTCCGGGGTGCCGTTGAGCGTGCGGCCGTAGAAGTCGAAGTTGGTCTCGACGAAGTCGTCGGGGAGGTACGGCGCGGCGGCGCGCAGCACGTGACTGAGCAGCCAGTTGCGCCAGTCCTCGATGGGGGTCTCGTCGAGGACCTTCGACAGGTGCTCGAGGTACGACGGCTGCCGGACGCACACCTCGGCGATGGTCTCGTCGGTACCGCCGAGGTTGGTGACGTAGGCGGCCCAGTCGAAGTTCGGGCAGAGCGCGGCGAGGTCTCCGGCGGTCAGCAGGTTGTAGGACTTCTGGACGTCGCGGGTCTCGGCTCGCTCCCAGTGGCCCTTGGCGATCCGGGTGTCCAGCGCCAGGACGGTCGCCGCCGCGGCCGACGGGTCCTCGTGCCCGCCGAGCTCGAGCAGCCGCTCGAGGTACTCGACGTACCGGTCGCGGACCTCCCCGAACTTGTCGTCGCGGTAGTAGGACTCGTCGGGCAGGCCGAGCCCGCCCTGGGTGATGTGGAACAGGTAGCGGTCGGACTTGCGGTCGTCGGTGTCGACGTAGGACCCGAACAGGCCGTGCCCGCCGAGCCGTTCGAACTCACCGAGGAACGCCGCGAGGTCGCGCACGTCGCGCAGCGCGGCCACCGCGTGCACGAGCGGTCGCAGCGGGCGGGTGGCCAGCCGGTTGATCCGCTCGGTGTCCATGAACGAGGCGTAGAGGTCACCGATCTTGCGGGCGTCCTCGTCCACGATCGTGCCCTCGGCGCACGCCTCGATGATCCGGTGCACCTGCTCCTCGGCGTCGTCGGCCAGCTGCACGAACGGTCCCCAGCTTGACCGGTCGGCGGGAATCTCCACGGTCTCCAGCCAGTGTCCGTTGATGTGCCCGAACAGGTCGTCCTGCGGCCGGATGTCGGGGTTCATGCCCTCGCGGGCGTCCTCGAGAATGCTCACCCCGAAACCCTAGATGGGCCGGTCAATATTCGGGCGAGGTTGGGCCACTCGGCTGCCTAGGCTGGCGGGATGCGGCACGACTTCGCCACGAAGCCCGTTCTCGTCGGCGAGCTGGTCACCCTGCGGCCGTTCACGGAGGCCGACCTGCCCGTCGTCGTCGAGATCCTCAACGACCCGGACGTCGGTCGGCTCACCGGCTCGTTCGCGACGACAGCGGAGCTCGAGTCGTCTCCGACCCTTCTCGACGAGGAGCTGCGCGGCTTCTACCTGCGCAACACGACGGCGACGGACCGGCTCGACCTGGCGATCGTGGACAACGACACCGGGGTCGTCGTGGGCGAGGCAGTGCTCAACAAGTACGACGCCGGGGCCGGGTCGACCAACTTCCGGATCCTGATCGGCCCGCATGGCCGGGGTCGCGGGCTGGGCACGGAGTCGACCCGGTTGATCACCGACCACGGCCTGGACACCATCGGGCTGCAGCGGATCACCCTCACCGTGCTCTCCTTCAACCCGGGCGCACGCCGGGCCTACGAGAAGGCCGGGTTCCGGTTCGACCACGTCCGCCACGATGCCTTCGCGTTCGACGGCGTGCGCGTGGATGAGGAGGTCATGGTCCGGACGCGGTGAAGGCCTCGCCGTCGAGGACGGGGACCACGTCGCTGGCGTCCAGCTCGCCAGCCACACGTACGTCGTCGCCGAACCCGATCGCGTCGAGCTCGCGGCCGCTGGCGCACGCCCACATGTGAGCGCTGAGGTCGGGCGCGGCGGCGGTGAACGCGGCCGCCGCCTGCTCCGCCTCCGGGCTGAGGCCGCTCACGCCCAGGTTGACCAGCGCCGCCAGCACAGCCCCGGCGCCCCAGAGGTCCTCGACCGCCGGCCGCAGGGACCCGTCGGGCCAACGCTCTCCGGCGGCGACCACGGCCAGGCGGGAGCCGGCCTCGATCCGCGGCGCCAGCCACCGGGCCACCGCCGTCCGGTTGCGCAGGCACGCACCCACCACCGTCATCCCGGACTCGGCGAGGTCGAAGCTGATCGACGAGCCGTTGGGCGAGGGCAGCACCAGCCGTTTCAGCTCCGGTGCCGCCAGCACGCTGGCGGGCGAGAGGGTGACGCCCGAGGGCTCGGAGCGGCCGCGGGCGAGCGTGGCGTCACGATCGGCGGCGTACTGCTCGGCGGTGGCGTCGCGCCAGCGGTAGGGAAAGACCGTGACACCGCGCTGAGCGGCCACCGACAGGGTGGTCGTGAAGGACAGCACGTCGACCACCACCGCCAGGTCGGCGCCCACCGCGATCGCGGCGGCGCCGGTCGGGCCCCAGTCGAAGCACACGTCGTAGGCCGCCTGGCCATGTGCGGACGTCTTGTCAGCCACGGACACGCACCACCGACTTGCCGAGGGTGCGGCGCTCGTCCATGTCCACCAGCGCCTGTCCGAATTCCTCGAGGTCGTAGACCCGCCCGATCGGTGGTTTCACCACGCCACTCTCCATCATCGGCAGCAGCGCCTGCCACTGCTCCTGCATATAGCCGG
>CAVSMX010000022.1:0-7900 GCA_963729095.1 uncultured Actinomycetota bacterium
CTGTTGCCCGCAGCGATCACGAAGAGGGCGCCGGAGCTCGCCGTCAGGCTGTCGACCGCCTGGCTCACGACGTCCGTGCCGTCGCTCGCCTGCCCGCTCGACAGACTCATCGACACGACGGCCGCATCCATCTCGGTCGCCGCCCACTCCATGCCCGCGATCATCGATGAGAGCGGGCAGACCTGACCGGTGTCGTCGCACACCTTGCCGCTGACCAGCTCCGCACCCGGCGCGACGCCCTTGTACCTGCCGTCGGCGCCCGCTCCGGAGCCGAGAATGGTCGAGGCGACGTGCGTCCCGTGGCCGTGCCCGTCCACGGGCGGCACGCCCTCGACGAACGACTCCGAAGCAGCCACCTGGCCGTCGAGGTCGGGGTGGTTCGCGTCGACGCCGGTGTCGAGCACCGCCACTCGGACGCCGGTGCCGTCGAATCCGGCCTCCCAGGCGACCGGCGCACGCACCAGCGGCACGCTCTCGTCGAGCACCACCTCGGCGACGCCGTCCAGCCAGACAGCCTCGATGTCCGGAGCGGATCGCCCGGTACGCCGCGGGTCTGCAGCGCCGACCCGCTGCCAGAAGTCCACCGCATCGTCCTTGTCCAGCTGCACGCCCGCACCGTTGATGCTCGACAGCCCGACCACGTCGCCGGAGCCCGGCAGCTGGTCGGCACGTCGGGCCTCGCTGCCCGGCTTGCGGTAGGACACGATCACCGGAAGGTGCGAGGAATCGGCGTCGGCGAGGCCGTGCTCGGCGAGGTACGACACGTGGAAGAGCTCGCGATCGAGCCACCCCTTCTCGATCGCCGGGATCGCGTCGCTCGGCAGCACGTAGACGCCGTCGGGACCGGCCTGGGTCAGGAACCGCACGTGACCGGGGCGGTCGGCCTGCTCGACCTCGACGGCGTACCCCGTCGGGCCGGAGCCGGTCAGCGTCACCACGTCACCGGTGACGAGCGTGACCGTCTGCGGGCCACCGGGCGTCGGGGTGGTCGCCGCTCCGCTCTCGTCGGCCGCTGACGGGTCGGCACCCGCCGCATCCGGGGACACCGCCGCCACACCCAACGGAGCGACGAGGGCGGCCAGCCCGGTCGCGACCAGTAGTCGCAGTCGTGGCAGCGGTCGGGTCAGGGCACGGGTCATGTCGGCAGCATGCGTACTCGTGGGGGCCGCTACCTATGGGCCGAGCGGCCCATTGTCGGTGGACACCAGCCGACGCACGAGCTCCGGCCGGGACGTCACGTCGAGCTTGCGGAAGGTGGCCGCGAGGTGCTTCTTCACCGTGCTCACCGACACGAACAGCTCGGCCGCGATCTGGGCGTTCGTCCGCCCCGCGCCGGCGAGCCTCGCCACCTCTGCCTCGCGGGGGGACAGCTCCGGGCCGTACCCCCTTCGGCCGCCGCGATGCCGGGCGGGCACCGATACGCCGTGCGCCCGGGCCAGGCTGGCCGCCCGGTCGAAGGCCCAGGTGGCATCGAGCCGCTGGTAGGTGGCGAGCGCCGCGCGCACCAGTCGCCCACCCACGGCGCCCGCCTCCCGGCCGGCGAGGTGGCAGGCCGCCGCTCGCTCTCGAGCATGCGCTGCGTCGTAGGGGCACTGGAGCCGGTCGTAGGCATCTGCGGCCGCCTCGAACCGCCGGGCTGCCTCGCCCAGGCGACCGCCCGCCTCAAAGATCGCGCCATGGGACAGGTCGAGGGCGGGGGCGGCGAGCGGGGAGTCCAGGGCGGCGAGCTCGCGCTCCGCGAGTGGCACCAGGCACGCCGCGCTGTCGCGCCGTTCGGCCGCCAGCTCCGCGTCGACCATGGCGGGCAGCACGCGCGCCAGCGGCGCCCACATCTGCTTGGACTCCATCACCGCGCGCAGCTGTCGGACCAGGTACGTCGCGGTCTCCGCGTCGCCTCGCGCGGAGGCCAGCTGCACGAGCCCGCTGGTGGCGAGAGCGCCCGGCCACAACCAGCCTTGCTGAAGGGACGGTGCGACGACGCCGAGCCGTCGTTCGGCCTCGTCGTGGTGTCCTCGGGCGAGCGCAAGGGTGCCGCGTACCAGGTCGGCGTTGTCTGACCGATCGTGGTCCGGCTGCTCGGCAAGCCAGGCGTCGGCCCCGTCCCACTGCCCGGTGACGAGGTCGTGCACGGCTCGTGCCTGACCGATGGTGCGCTCGAGCCTCGGGTTCTCGCACACGGCTGCGCGCTCAGCTGCCAGGCCGAGCAGTCGTTCAGCGGTCTCGTGGTGCCCGGCGAGCGCCGCGGACAGGCCGTGGCACCGGAGGGCGAACGCCTCTCGGCGGCTGGACCCGCCACCCGTGCGAGCGAGGAACCGCTCCTCCACCTTCGGCCAGGACGGGTCACCCATCTCGAGCAGCGAGGTCGCGGCCTTGCCCTGCACCGCCATCGCCAGGTCCGGGTCGTCGACCCGCGGCAGCACGGTCAGCGACAGATTCACCCAGTGCAGGTGGTCGGAGACCGGGGCCTCCCGGCCCGCCGGCATGCCCAGGCAGCCCATCGCCCAGGCCTGGAGCGACGGTCGCTCGGCCAGGTCCGGGACGGCCTCTTCGCAGAGCCGACGCTGCTGGTCGGCGCTGTCGGCCCAGTCGACCATGATCGCGGCCAGCAGTCGGAGCTCGCCTGCCGCGGAGCGCGAGACCCCGGCATCGATCGCCTCGAACAACGGCTCGACGTCGGGGGCGCGGAGGGACTCGATCGAGGCCCTGGCGAACTTGACCGCGATCCGCCCCCGGCGCTCACCGGTCAGCGGTGCGTGCCGCAGTAGGTCCTCGTAGAGCGGCACCGCCTCCTCGTCGTGGCCGAGGTCGACCGCCCTGTCTGCAGCCCTCTCGGCGGTGTCGGCCCAGGTGGCCAGCTGGCCCGAGCGACGCAGGTGATGAGCGGTGCGGCCCAGAGCCGACGGACCGGAGGCGACGAGCGCGGCGGCGGCCCGGGCGTGCAGCTCCTCTCGCCGGGGCCGGACGATCTGCTCGTAAACGGCCTGCGCCGCCAGCTGGTGCCGGAAGTCGACGCCGCTGTCCTGCTCGACGAGCATCCCGGAGGCCAGCGCGTCGACCATCCTTCGCCGGGCGTCGGGCGCCGATGTCCGGCACACGGCCGACAGCAGCTCGGTGGTCCCAGGGGTCTGGAGCACGGCCACCGCCTCGATCAGGAGCCGTACGTCGTCGGCGAGCCGGTCGAGGCGTTCCAGCACCGGATCGCGGATCGCCGCCGGCACTGCGAGCCCGGCCAGATCGAGTCGGCCGCGCTCCGCGCTCTCGGGGAGGACCAGCAGCAGCTCCTCGACGGCGAACGGCGAGCCCGACGTACGGCCGAAGAGGCCGCCGGCGAAGCGCGCCGTCACTCTCTCGACGCCGAGGAGCGCCGCGGCCAGCTCGCCGGTCCGGTCCCGGTCCAGCGGCCGCAGCCGGATCACCGCCCTCTCCATCCGCTCAGGCGTTGTGGCCGGCAGCGCCCTGACCTGCGCGCGAACCTCCTCGCTGCGGTAGGTGAGGACCAGGGACAGGTGCCGTGGTGGGTCACCCATCAGGTAGCTGACGAAGTCGGCGGTCTGCTCATCGGCCCAGTGCAGGTCCTCGAGGACCAGCACCGTCGGGCCGCTCGCCGCTAGCACCTCGACGAGCGCGCGGAACACCCGGTGTCGCTCGGCGACCCGGTCCGGCAGGGCGGGGGGCGGCCCGGGTAGTACGTCGGCCAGCTCGGGCAGCCACGAGCCGAGGACCCCGACCACGGGTGAGAGCCCGGTCGTGACCAGCGCCTCGCGCAGCTGACGCACCGCCTCGAGGACCGGACCCAGAGGGAACGGCTCCCGGATCGGTCGGCACCGGCCGATGAGGAAGCGGCGCGGAAGCATCGAGCGGTCCTTGGCGAGCTCGGCGACCAGCCGGCTCTTCCCCAGCCCGGCCTCGCCCTCGATCATCACCACGGAGGGCGGGGAGCGAAGGGCTTGAACGGCGCGGGCGAGCTCGGCGTCGCGGCCGATCATCGCCGCCTGACGCAGCCGGCGATCCGCATGGGCGAGCACGAACCACCTCCCGAGAACCGTGGTCCCGGCCCACCCTAACTGGGTGTGTCCCTCGTCAGACTGACGCGATCTGGTTGCCGATGAGCGATACCGCGGCATCGCGGCATCGCCCGAAAGATCACCCGGTCCGGGTCACCCGTCGCTGGTTGGCGACGGGTGAGGATCAGGTGTGCTCGTGAGAGGAGAGATGGGTGCGGGTCCCGATGGTGGACGAGTCCAACCTGCGACGGCGCGTTGCCCAGTTCGGCTGGCTGACCACCGGGCTGACGGCGTTGGCCATGTCGCTGGTAGTCATTGCGGGCGTCCTGACGGCCAACCGGGAGACTGACGCCGACCCGGGACGGGTGTTGTTGCCGCTGAACGTCGAGCTCGCGTATCCGGGCGCCGCGGTACTGGTGGCCGTGGCGCTGTTGATACTGGCGTCGTTCTTCGGCCTGGCTGCACTGCAGACCGCCGCCGCGATGCGGGTGCTCGACCCGGACCGGCACATCCCGCCGCCGCCACCCAAGGCTGTCCGTCGAGCACGCCGGCTGTTGTTGGGGCCGCTTGCTCAGCAGCTGATCAGCGTGGACGAGCTGGCAGACACATCGTTGCCGACCGCACTTCCGACGGCGGAGGAACTGCCACCCGGGGCTCCGGTTCGGTGCACAGTCCTGATACCGGCACACAACGAAGAGGCGATCCTGGGACTCACGTTGGAGTCACTGGCGAGGCAGGCGCGTCCTCCGGACCGGGTCGTGGTGCTCGCCGACAACTGCACCGACGCCACCGTCGAGGTTGCCCGGCGGCACCACGTCGAGGTCGTCGAGACGGTGGAAAACACCGAGAAGAAGGCCGGCGCGCTGAACCAGGAACTGGCACGCCTCCTACCCGACGCTGAGCCGCGAGACGTGGTGCTGGTGATGGACGCCGACTCCACCATCGCACCGGTGTTCCTCCAGAGCGCTCTCGCGCTGCTCGAGGCCAACCCCAACCTGGTCGCCGTCGGCGGCCTGTTCTACGGCGAGGACGGCGGCCGCCTCCTGGGCCAGTACCAGCGCAACGAGTACACCCGCTACCAGCGCCTGGTCGCCCGCAAGCTCGGCCGCGTGTTCGTGCTGACCGGCACCGCGTCGGTGATCCGCGCGTACGCGCTGCGCGCGGTCGCCGAAAGCCGCGGCCCGCTGCTACCCGGCCCGGCCGGGAAGGTCTACGACACCCGGGCACTCACCGAGGACAACGAGCTCACGTTGTCGCTGAAGACGCTGGGAGCGCAGATGACCAGCCCGCCGGAGTGCCGGGTGACCACCGAGATCATGACGACCTGGCGTGACCTGTGGCGCCAACGGCTGCGGTGGCACCGCGGCGCGTTGGAGAACATCGGCGCGTACGGCCTGACCCGGGCCACCGCCCTGTACTGGGCCCAACAGCTCGGCCTGGCCTACGGTGTGCTCGCGCTCCAGTCCTACCTGGTCCTCATGGCGGTGAGCCTGCTGGCCGCCGACAGCATCCGCTGGTCGCCGTTCTGGGTGACCATCGGGATCATCTTCCTCGTCGAACGGCTCGTGACTGTCTGGCGCGCCGGGTGGAGAGGACGGGCTCTGGCCGCACCGATGTTTCCCGAGCTCGCGTACGCGGCGTACCTGCAGGCGTGCTTCGTCACCTCGATCGGCCAGATCCTCCGCGGGCGGAAGGCAGACTGGAACTACGTCCCGCGCCCCGCAGTGCCCGGACTTCTGGCCCCGTGGCTGCTCGCATGGGGCATCGTCCTGCCGGCAACGATCCTGGAGAGCGACTGGTACATCGCCCTGGCCTGGTGGGTCGGGTTCAACACCCTCGTCTTCGTCTTCCTGAGCGTCCTGCAACTGCTGCCCCCACTGCACCGACGGCGTGCACCACGACCGCAGCCGCGCCAGACGCGCACTGCAAGCTGACGGCTAGGGCACCTAGCCCGGGAAATGCTCGCCGCTCGCCCACCAGTCTTCATCTCCGGGTCGCCTGGTGGTCGCCCGAGGCCGCTCCACTTCCGGCATGCAGACATCTCGGAGAACCCTTCTGTCCGCCGGTGTCCTCACCGGCACCGCCCTCACCGCGACCGCAGGTCCGGTATCCGCCGCCACGACGCGGCTCGACCTGCGGCCCACCGCCGCCACCCCGCGGCTACGCACCAATCCGTTCACGCTGGGCATCGCCTCGGGTGACCCCGCACCCGACGGCTTCGTGATCTGGACCAGGCTGGCGCCCTCGCCACTCGACGACGACGGCCTCGGCGGGATGCCGAGCCGCCGCTACGAGGTGCGCTGGGAGGTGGCCCGCGACCCGCGGTTCCGGAGGGTCGAGCGGCGCGGCTCTGTCACCGCCGGGCCAGAGACCGCGCACGCCGTACACGTCGAGCTGCACCGCCTCGACCCCGGCCGTGAGTACCACTACCGGTTCCACGTCGATGGCTGGACCTCGCCGTCGGGTCGGGCGGTGACCACGCCGCGGCCGGATGCCGTGGGCGGTGCGCTGACGATGGCGTTCGCCTCCTGCTCCAACTACCCGGTCGGCTTCTTCACCGCCTACCGGCACCTGGCCGAGGAGCAGCCCGACGTGATCCTGCACCTGGGGGACTACCAGTACGAGTACGGCGCCGCACCGAACCCGATCGGCCGGGGCGTCCTCGGACCCGAGACGGTCACCCTGGCGAACTACCGGCAGCGGCACGCGCAGTACAAGACCGACCCGGACCTCCAGCTCGCGCACGCTGCAGCGCCGTGGCTGGTGGTGTGGGACGACCACGAGGTCGACAACAACTACGCCGACGAGATCCCGGAGAACGTCGTCGACGCGCCCACGTTCCGCGAGCGGCGGGCCGCGGCGTACCGGGCCTACTACGAGAGCATGCCGCTGCGCCGCTCCTCGGTGCCGCTGGGGCCCGACATGCAGCTCTACCGCCGGATCCGCTGGGGCCGGCTGGCCACCTTCCACCTGCTCGACACCCGGCAGTACCGCTCCGACCAGGCCTGCGGTGACGGCTACAAGGACTGCCCAGAGGCCGCCGACCCGGCGCGTTCCCTGCCCGGCACCCCGCAGGAGGACTGGCTGGCCGACGGCTTCCAGCAGTCCGACACCCGGTGGGACCTGCTCGCGCAGCAGGTCTTCTTCGGGCGCCGCGACAACGACGCCGGGGCCCCGAACACGGTCTCGATGGACTCCTGGGACGGCTACCCCGCCTCCCGCGACCGGATCGTCCAGGCCTGGCAGGACACCCAGGTGCGGAACCCCGTGGTGCTGACCGGTGACGTGCACGCCCACTGGGCGTCCGAGATCGTCGAGGACTGGAACGACCCCACGTCCCCGGTGGTCGGGTCGGAGCTGATCGCCAGCTCGATCACCTCGGGCGGTGACGGGTACGACGAGCCGAACGGCGCACACCCCTGGGCGGCCTGGAACCCGAACCTGCGGTTCTGGACCAACCTTCGCGGCTACGTGAGCACCCGGATCACCCGGGACACGCTGACCGCGGACTACCGCTGCGTCCCCCGGGTGACGGCGCCCGACGCCGACGTCTTCACCCGGCGCAGCTACGTGATCGAGGACCGGGTGCGCGGGCTGCAGCTGGCGGGCGACAACCCGATGCCGCCGGGCTCGCGGGCCAGGCAAGCGCTGCCCGGTCCGCAGCAGATCATCGAGGACACGATCCGCGAGGAGACCGGCGGCTGAGCGGTGTCCGGCGGCCCGGGGCGGCGTGAGCTATCTTCGCGCCATGCCAGCCGGGTCGTCGATCGCCGTGGTCACGGACTCGACGGCCAGCCTCCCGCCGGAGGTGGCGGAGGCGCGCGGGATCGCCGTGGTGCCGTTGCAGGTGGTGATCGGCGCCGAGGCGTACGACGAGGGCTCCGAGCACGCGACGC
>CAVSMX010000023.1:0-11450 GCA_963729095.1 uncultured Actinomycetota bacterium
CTCGACGACCTCGAACTGCTCACGATCGGTGCGCTGGCGCCGATCACCCGCTTCAACGAGCCCGGCAGCCAGGTCACCCTGCAGCTGCCGACGGAGCTGATCGAGGCCGGTGCCGTCGAGCTGGTCGACCCCGAAGGGCTGCCGCTCGCGCTGGTGCGCACGGACACGGAGGACGGCTGGGAGGTGGAGTCCTTGACCCACGCTCAGTACGGCCCGTTCCGACGGCTCTACCTCACACCGGCGCGAGGCCAGGGAGAGGTACGCCGGCCGCACGTTCGTCCCCGTGACCGACGCGCTCACCGACACCCAGCTGGCCGAGCTCGACGGCCTCGGCCCGGTCACCCTGCTCGCGCTGGTGGGCGACGGCACCCCCGCGCTCCCGGCGGTCGGCCTGCTGCGCGCGACGCTGACGGCGGCCGCGATGCTGCCCGACGCCGCCGTGGTCGCCGTACCCCTGGCTTCGCACGGTGACTCCGACGCAGACCACACGCTCGGCGTACAGGTGGTCGCCAACTACGCCGGCGACGACCGGGTCGTGGGCCTGGCCACCGACGGGCAGCTCCCGCCGGAGATCGCGCACGTCGTCGACTTCTACGAGCGCCGCCCCGACGAGCGGGGGCTGGTGCTGTTCTTCACCGGGCTGTCCGGCAGCGGCAAGTCGACGCTGGCCCGGGCGCTGATGGACCGGATCCTCGAGCAGGGCTCGCGCACGGTGACCAGCCTCGACGGCGACGTCGTACGCCGGAACCTCTCCGCCGGCCTGACCTTCTCCAAGGAGGACCGCGAGACCAACATCCGCCGGATCGGGTGGGTCGCCGCCGAGATCGCCCGGCACGGCGGGATCGCGGTCTGCAGCCCGATCGCGCCGTTCGACGAGACCCGGCAGCAGGTCCGGGCGATGGCGGACGCGGCCGGCGGCGCGTTCTTCCTGGTGCACGTCGCCACCCCGCTGGAGGAGTGCGAGCGGCGCGACCGCAAGGGCCTCTACGCCAAGGCCAGGCGCGGTGAGATCCCCGAGTTCACCGGCATCTCCTCGCCGTACGAGGAGCCCACCGACGCGGACGTCCGCGTCGACACCACCGGCCGCAGCATCGAGGCCGTCCTCGACGACGTGATCGCCGGCCTACGCGACGCCGACTACGTGGACCTGTCCGACCCCCAGGTGATCGAGGTAGAGGCACCCAAGAGGAGGCGCAACGCCAACCAGCCTCCGAAGCCACGCCCGCTCAACGTCCTCTTCGTCTGTACGGCGAACATCTGCCGCTCGCCGTTCATGGAGATCACCGCCCGCGAGCTGGCCGGGCCGGACGCAGCGGTCGAGTTCTCGAGCGCCGGCACCCACGGGTTCCGCGAGTACCCCATGGACGGGGTGATGGCCGGCGCGCTGAACGACCGCGGGCTCAGCCCCGAGACGTTCCTGAGCCGGCCACTGACCGCCGCGCTGATCGAGGACGCCGACCTGGTGATCACCGCCGAGGCGGCGCACCGGAACTTCATCCTCGACGACCACGCGGCGGCGTTCCGCAAGGTCTTCACGCTCGGCCAGGTCGCCGAGGTGGTGCGCAACTCCCCGGAGGAGCTCACCGGGCCGGACCTGATCCGTGCCCTCGGCGAGCGCCGGGGCGCCTCCGAGCCCCGGCTCGACGTACGCGACCCCTACGGTCGCGGTGCCAAGGCCGCGGAAGCGGCCGCCGAACAGATCGACGAGCTGCTGCGCGTCGTCGTCCCCGCCCTGGCGGGGACCGAGAGGATCCCGGCATGAACGACGTCTTCGGCGGCGACTTCGCCCCGATCCTCGCCGCCGCCTTCTTCGTCGGCATCGTCGTGGGGCTGACCGGCATGGGCGGGGGCGCCCTGATGACGCCCGCGCTGATCTTCCTCGGTGTCGGCCACACGGCCAGCATCGTCACCGCCGACCTGACCGCCGCTGCTGTCTACAAGACCGGCGGCGCGATCGTGCACGCGCGAGAAGGCTCTCCCAACCTGACGCTCGCCAAGTGGCTGATCGTCGGGTCGGTGCCGATGGCGCTGGCCGGGCCGTACCTCGTGCACGCGGTGATCGATCCCGACGACATCGACGACGCCCTCAAGATGGCCATCGGCTTCGCGCTGCTGCTGGCCGCCTCGACGTACGCGCTGCGGCTCTACATCAACCTGCGCCGGATCCGCGCCGGCGGCGACCACGGCGACCCGGATCCCAGGATCCGCCCGGTCCCGACGCTGCTCGTCGGCGCGCTCGGCGGGCTGCTGGTCGGCATCACCAGCGTCGGGTCGGGGTCGGTCATCATGGTCGCGCTGCTGATGCTCTACCCCGGGCTGTCCGCGGTGAAGCTGGTCGGCACCGACCTGGTGCAGGCGGTGCCGCTGGTGCTCGCTGCCGCGATCTCCAACATCGTGGTCAACAACGGCCTCGACTGGGGCCTCACCATCCCGCTCATCATCGGCTCGGTGCCCGGCACGATCCTCGGCAGCGCGCTGGCGCCGCGGGTCCCGCAGTCGTTCATCCGCCGCGGCATCGTCGTGGTGCTGACGATGTCCGGCGTGGCCCTGCTCGACAAGGCCGGCTGGGCGCCGCTCGGCGTCGAGGAGACCCACCCGCTGCTCATCGGTGGCATCGGCATCGCCATGATCGTGCTGGTCCCGCTGATCTGGGGGCTGCTCCGCAAGGAACAGGGGCTGCCGATGTTCGGCGCACCCTTCGTCGCGGAGCTCGAGGATCCGAGCTTCGCCCGCACCCCCGAGCCCACCCGCGACGACGTCGGCTGACCGGCCGCCGTGCACCTCCTCGAGAACCCGATCCGGGACTACGCCTGGGGGTCACGTACGGCGCTGGCCGCGTTCCTGGACCGGGAGTCCAGCGGTGAGCCCGAGGCCGAGCTGTGGATCGGGGCGCACCCGGGCGACCCGTCCCGGCTCCCGGACGGCCGACGGTTGGACGAGGCACTTCCCGAGCGGCTCCCCTTCCTGATGAAGGTGCTCGCGGTCGACCAGGTGCTGTCGCTGCAGGTGCACCCGGGCAGCGAGCAGGCGCGGCGCGGCCATGCTCGTGAGGAGGCCGCCGGGCTGCCGCTCGACTCCCCGGAGCGCAGCTACCCCGATCCGTGGCACAAACCGGAGCTGGTGTTCGCGCTGACGCCGTTCGAGACGCTGGTCGGGTTCCGCGACGTGTCCCACACGGCCGATCTGCTGCGGATGCTCGGCGTCCCCTGGGCCGATGACGTCGCCAGGCGTCTGGAGGGCGGCGACCCGGCCGTCTGTCTGCGGGCGGTGGTGGAGGACACGCTCGCGCTACCGGGAAGCGAGGTGGAGGGTCTCGTCGCCGAGGTGAGCGCGGCCCGCGGGCGGGTGCGGTACGCCGACCCCGAGGCGAACCGGGTGCTGGAGATCCTCGGCCAGCTGGCGAACCGCTACCCCGACGACCCCGGCGTGCTCGTCTCACTGCTGCTCAACGACGTGGTCCTGCAGCCCGGTGAGGCGCTGATGGTCCAGCCCGGGGTGGTCCACGCGCACGGGTCCGGTCTGGCGCTCGAGATCATGGCCACCTCCGACAACGTCCTGCGCGCGGGGCTGACCCCGAAGCACCGCGATGTCGCCGAGCTCGTCGCGGCCACCGACTTCCGGCCGATCCCGCCGCCGCGGTGCCCCCCTCAGCGCACGGCGCCGGGCTTCGCTCACTTCGCGCCACCGGTCGAGGAGTTCGAGCTGACCGTGGCCCGCCCGCCGGTCGACGCGCTTCCCTCGTCGGGCCCGCGCGTCCTCGTGGCGCTCGACGGCGCGGTGGAGGTGACGGCGGGGGGAGAGACCCTCGAGGTCAGACGGGGACGCTCGGTGTACGTCGAGCCCGACGATGGCCCGATCTCACTGAGCGGACCGGGTTGGGTCGCGATCGGCGCCGTACCCACCTCGGTGGTCGAGTAGCCCGCTATCGGTGGTCGAGTAGCCCGGCCGAGCTTGCGAGGCCGGGCGTATCGAGACCAAACTAATGTGACTCACTCGACATATCCGTCGAGTTCGTGTCATCCGGCGCCATCGCTACGATGTGGGCTGCCGTCCATGAGAGGTCGTTCGTTCCCCCATGTCCCAAACCCATGTCGACTACCGGCTGAGTCAGCTCGACCAGCTGGAGGCGGAGTCGATCCACATCATGCGTGAGGTCGCCGCCGAGTTCGAGAAGCCGGTCCTGATGTTCTCCGGTGGCAAGGACTCGATCGTGATGCTCCGCCTGGCGGAGAAGGCGTTCTACCCCGCCAAGATCCCGTTCCCGGTGCTGCAGGTCGACACCGGCTACGACTTCCCCGAGGTCCTCGCGACCCGCGACAACTGGGTGAACCGGCTCGGCGTCCGCCTGATCGTGGCCAGCGTCGAGGAGGCGATCGCCAACGGCGTCGTCGTCGACGACGGCAAGACCCCCCGCAACCGGCTCCAGATCGGCACCCTGCTCAACGCCATCGAGGAGAACGGCTTCACCGCCGCCTTCGGTGGCGGCCGCCGCGACGAGGAGAAGGCCCGGGCCAAGGAGCGGGTCTACTCCCACCGCGACGAGTTCGGCCAGTGGGACCCGAAGATGCAGCGTCCCGAGCTGTGGAGCCTCTACAACGGCCGCATCCACCAGGGCGAGCACATGCGGATCTTCCCGATCTCCAACTGGACCGAGCTGGACATCTGGGACTACATCGGCCGCGAGGGCATCGAGATCCCGTCGATCTACTTCTCCCACCAGCGGCGGGTCTTCAAGCGTGACGGGATGTGGCTCTCCGAGAGCGAGTTCAACCCGTGCCGCGAGGGCGAGACCGTCGCCGAGCGCACCGTCCGGTTCCGCACCGTCGGCGACCTCACCCTCACCGGGTGCGTCGAGTCCGACGCGGACACCATCCCCAAGATCATCGACGAGATCGCTGTCGCCCGGGTGACCGAGCGCGGCGCGACCCGCGGTGACGACCGGTTCTCCGAGGCAGGCATGGAGGATCGGAAGAAGGAAGGCTACTTCTGATGAGCGAGTCCACCGCTACCAACATGGACCTGCTCCGGTTCGCGACCGCCGGTTCGGTCGACGACGGCAAGTCCACCCTGATCGGTCGGCTGCTGCTCGACTCCAAGTCGATCTTCGAGGACCAGCTCGAGGCCGTCGAGGCCACCAGCGCCTCGAAGGGCTACGACTACACCGACCTGGCGCTGCTGACCGACGGGCTGCGCTCGGAGCGCGAGCAGGGCATCACGATCGACGTGGCCTACCGCTACTTCGCGACCCCGTCGCGGAAGTTCATCATCGCCGACACCCCCGGCCACGTTCAGTACACCCGCAACATGGTGACCGGCGCCTCGACCGCCGACCTCGGCCTGGTGCTCGTCGACGCCCGCCAGGGCCTGACCGAGCAGTCCCGCCGGCACGCGGTGATCCTGTCGCTGCTTCGGGTCCCGCACCTGGTGCTCGCGGTCAACAAGATGGACCTCGTCGACTTCTCGCAGGAGATCTACGAGAAGATCCACGCCGAGTTCACCAACTTCGCCACCAAGCTGAACATCCCCGACCTCGAGGTCATCCCGATCTCGGCGCTGCAGGGTGACAACGTCGTCAACCGCTCCGAGAACATGAGCTGGTACTCCGGCCCGACCCTGATGCACCACCTCGAGCACGTCCACGTCGCGTCCGACCGCGACCTCGTCGACGTCCGCTTCCCGGTGCAGTACGTCGTCCGCCCCAAGTCCGACGACCACCACGACTACCGCGGCTACGGCGGCATGGTCGCCGGCGGCGTGCTGAAGAAGGGCGACGAGGTCGTCGTACTCCCCAGCGGGATGACGTCGAAGATCCAGGGCATCGACCTGTTCGACCAGGAGGTCACCGAGGCGTTCCCGCCGATGTCGGTGACGGTCCGGCTCGAGGACGACGTCGACGTCTCGCGCGGCGACATGATCGCCCGGGTCAACAACGCCCCGCAGCCCAGCCAGGACATCGACGCGATGGTCTGCTGGATGACCACGACCCCGTTGCAGCCGCGGCAGAAGCTGGCGATCAAGCACACCACCCGCACCGCGCGGGCGCTGGTCAAGGACATCCAGTACCGCCTCGACGTCAACACCCTGCACCGCGATCAGGAGACGAAGTCGCTCGGCCTGAACGAGATCGGCCGGATCCAGCTGCGCACCACCGTGCCGCTGCTCTGCGACCCCTACGCCAAGAACCGCACCACCGGATCGTTCATCCTGATCGACGAGGCCACCGGCGTCACCGTCGGCGCGGGCATGATCAACAGCGGCAGCTAGCCGCAGGTCGCGTCAGCACGAGACCACGCGGCTCTCGGTGGTCGAGCAGCGAGCGCCAGCGAGCGTCGTCGAGACGGGCTCCGGGGTCTCGACGACGCCCGTCGCTCGTTCCTCGCTCCGGGCTGCTCGACCACCGGACGGTTCTGGTGGTCGAGCAGCGAGCGCCAGCGAGCGTCGTCGAGACCCCGGAAGAGAAGAATCCATCTCAACCACGGGCGAAAAGGCCACTTGACGTCAACCGACGGGCCTTTGGTAGGGGTCATCCACAGGTCAGCTCGAGCGGCCTTTGGGTGTCGGCGCTGAGCGCTGCAATAGACCCATGGTGAGCACCGCGGACACCACCGATCGGGGACACCCGATCAGCGTCGGTGTGTCCCGGATCGAGGACGAGCTGAAGACCCTGCGGGACCAGCCGGCCTGGTCGATGAGCCCGGCCGAGACCCGCGAGGCGATGGTCCGGATCGCCCGCCTGACCGCCGCGGTCGCCGAGCTTGAAGCCCGGGTCGCCGGCCATGGCCGCACCGTGGAGGTCGAGGCTGACTCCGGCGCCACCTCGACGGCGAACTGGTGGGCGCACGTCACCAAGCAAACCCGCGCCGCTGCGCACCGGAAGACCCGGCTCGCCGCCGCGCTCGGGTCGGCGGCGTTCGAGCCGGTCCGGGTGGCGCTGGCGGAGGGTCGGCTGCTGGTCGACCAGGCCGAAGTGATCGTTACCGCGGTCCAGGCACTGCCCAACGACCTCGAACCCCAGGTCGCGGCGGATGCGCAGGCGACGCTGGTCGGGTACGCCGCCGACTTCGACGCCCGCGAGCTCCGGATGCTCGGCAAGCGCATCCTGAAGGTGGTCGCCCCAGAGGTCGGCGAGGCCCACGAAGCCCAGGTGCTGGAGAAGGAGGAGCGGGAGGCCGAAGCTGCGGCGGTCTTCCGGATGGTCGATGACGGGCATGGGAAGTGCCACGGCCGGTTCAGCATCCCCGCCCACGTGGGCGCCCAGCTCCGCAAGGCCCTGCTCGCCTACGCCGCCCCGAGACATCGCGCCAGCGTGGACGGTCAGGCACCCGAACCGGGGCGGCCGACGGCACAGAGGATGGGGCAGGCGTTCTGTGACTACATCACCGGCTACCCGGCCGAGGACCTCCCCCACGCCGGCGGCGTGAGCGCGACCGTGGTCGTGACCATGGAGCTAGACACCCTGATGGGTGGGCTCAAGGCCGCCCAGCTCGACACCGGCCACCGGATCAGCGCGGGTCTGGCCCGCCGGCTGGCCTGCCGGGCCGGGATCATCCCCGCCGTCCTAGGCGGCCGGTCCCAGGTGCTGGATATGGGCCGGAAGAGGCGGTTCCACACCGAACCCCAGAGGATCGCGTTAGCACTCGAACAGGGCGGTTGTACTGCGGAGGGCTGTGACTGGCCACCCGGGATGTGTCACGCCCACCACGACATCCCCTGGCACTTGGGCGGCGACACGTCCGTGAAAAACGGCCGGCTGCTCTGCCCCCGCCACCACGCCCGAGCCCACGACCCCACGTACACGACCACCAAGCTCCCCGACGGCAAGGTCAGGTTCCACCGGAGAACGTGAGCCTTTACTTTGGCGTACCTCCGACGCACGCTGGAAAGCGAAGCATGAGGAGAGTGCGATGACCGACTCCAGCTCGAACGGCACCACGACCGGCACCTGGCCCTGGCCTCCCGAGGTGCCACGTCGGCCTGATCAACCGCCGTACTACCCGCCCCAGACGCCACGGACCCCGGAGACTCCGAGCCCGTCGTCGCCGCCGCCCATCCTGCCCCGCTGGGAAGAGCCCGATCCGACCTTCGCCGAGCGACGCCTCCTCGACCTGCTGCTCGACCAGCGCGTCATCGTCCTCACCGGTCACCTCGATGCACGGACGGCGGAGCGCGTGTCGGCGCAGATACTGCTCCTCGACCGCACCGATCACAGCCGACCGATCGAGCTGCACCTCTCGTGCAAGGACGCCGATCTGGAGGCATCGGCTGCTCTTGCGGCCGCGGTGGACCTCAGCCGTGCGCCGGTCCACGCGGTGGTCACCGGCACCCTGTCGGGCCCGGCACTCGCGGTCTTGTGTGCGGCGGCGGAGCGGACCGCGCACCGGCACGCGACCTTCGTCCTGATCCTTCCGCGCGCGTCGGCGGAGGAATCGACGACCACCATCGCCACGCAGGCCGAAGAGCGCGAACGCCTGGTGGGCCAGCTGATCGAGCGCATCGCCACCGCGACCAAGCGGGCGGACACCACCGTCGAGGCTGACCTTCGGTCCGGCCGAGTCCTGAGCGCCGAGGAAGCCAGCAGCTACGGGCTGGTCAGCAAGGTGGTGTAACAGACCGCTCGCCGGGAGCAACCTTTGCCGTCGCGCTCACGTGTACCCGGGCATGAACGCGCAGACAATCGTGGGGGGCGAGACCACCGCAGTGCATGACGACTCCTTCGAGGACTACGTCCACGCCAGCGGTCCCAGGCTCAAGCGCCTCGCCTTCCTGTTGACCGGTGACCTCCATCAGGCCGAAGACCTGTTGCAGTCGGCGTACGCCAAGGCCATGCCGCACTGGCGCAAGGTGAGGGGGTACGACGTCCCGGACGCCTACATGCGGCGGGTCATGGTCTCGATCCGTACGTCGTGGTGGCGCCGCTCGCGGGGCCGCGAGGTGATCGTCCCGGAGATCCCCGAACAGGGCTCGGGAACCACAACGGTCGACGACGCCGTCATCGCCAACCACGTGCTGCTCGCCGCCTTGCGCGCCCTGCCCGACCGGCAACGCGCGGCAGTCGTGCTGCGCCACTGGTGCGACCTGTCGGAGGCCGAAACCGCCGAGACGATGGGCTGCAGCGTCGGCACCGTCAAGTCCACCACCAGCAGAGGGCTGGCCAGCCTGCGCGCCGCCCTCGATGACCGATCCGACGCTCGTCCGAAGGGAATCTGACCATGAACACGGAAGCCCGAGACCCGATTCTCCGTGGCCTCGACGAGCTGGCCGACCTGACCGACCAGGTCCCCGCCACCGACCGGATGGCCGGTATCGCCCGGAAGGCCCGCAGCAACCGCCGCCGAAAGGTCGGTGCCGGCGTCGCCGGCCTGGCCGTCATCGCGGCCGGCTCTTTCGGAGTCGCGCAGCTCCTGTCGGACGGCGACGCGTCCGCGGGGCCGGGTTTCGCCGATGACCCGCCGCCGCCAGCCGCGAGTGGCCTCACGATCGACCTGACCGTGGAACCGATCGGGCCGAAGGCCCTCGGCATCGTGTACCGGATCCATGGCACGTCGACTGCCTGGACCGATCCCGACAACCAGCAGCCGATGGACTACTCCGGGCCGGCGCACACCAGCGTCGTGCTCGACGGCCAGATGGTCTCGGGCTCCGACGGCGGCGCCATCCAGTGCCGGGCCGATGCTCCGTTGATCGCGTTCGACGAGACCTGGAGCAACAAGGGCGGGGCCGGCATGCCCGTGCGGGTCCCGGGACCGGGCACCTACACCGTCACCGTCGAGGCGCCGTACTGCGGAGCCGACGGGCTGGTGATCGACAACGAGGTCAGCACGACGGTGAGGGTGCCGGAAGGCGACGACGACGCCGGATCCTGATCGGACACGACAAAGGCAAGGAGCCTTCGCTCCCTGCCACTATCAACGTATAACGCAGCAGGGGGCTTGCGGCAAGGCCCCCGTCATGGCTCACACTGCTCGACCTTGCCTACCGATGAAAGGTCGAGATGAGCGAAGTAGTCATTGTCGGGAGCGGGCCGGCGGGCCTGATGCTGGGCGCCGAGCTGACGTTGGCGGGGGTCGATGTCGCGATCGTCGAGCGGCGCTCGACGCCGGAGCTGGTGGGCTCTCGGGCGGGTGGGTTCCACGCCCGCACGCTCGAGATCCTCGACCAGCGAGGCATCGCCGACCGGTTCCTCGCCGAGGGTAAGGCCGTCCAGGCCGCGGGCTTCGGCACCACGATGCTGGACCTCAGCGACGTCCCCAGCAGGTATCCGCATGTGCTGGGGCTGTGGCAGAACCACATCGAGCGAATCCTGCTCGGCTGGGTCGAGGAGCTGGAGGTGCCGATCCATCGCGGCGTCGAGGTCACCGGCTTCGCCCAGGACGACGACGGCGTCGACGTTCACCTGGCCGAGGGCGAGCCGCTACGGACGCAGTACCTGGTCGGGGCCGATGGCGGGCGCAGCGTGATCCGCCAGGCCGGCCGGCATCGAGTTCGTCGGACCGGATGCGACCCGGAGCCACCTGATCGCCGAGGTCGAGGTGACCGAGGAGACGCCGGTAGGACCTCGCCACGACGCCACCGGCATCCACGGGCTGCACGTGTTGGAGGACGGGCGGACGGTCCGGGTGATCGTGACCGAGCGAGAGCTCGGGCCCGCCACCGAGCCGACCCTCGCCGATCTCGGCGAGGCGCTGACGGCCGTCTTCGGCACCGACTTCGGGATCCACAGTCCGACCTGGATCTCGCGGTTCACCGACGCCACCCGACAGGCCACCGCCTACCGAGACCGACGGGTGCTGCTCGTCGGAGACGCCGCGCACATCCATCACCCGGCAGGCGGGCAGGGGATCAGCCTCGGTGTGCAGGATGCGGTCAACCTCGGGTGGAAGCTCGGCCAGGTGGTCAAGGGCACCTCACCCGACCGCCTCCTGGACACCTACCACTCGGAACGACACCCGGCCGCGGCCCGCACGCTGAAGTACACGATGGCCCAGTCACTCCTGCAGCGGACCGACCCGCGGACCGAGGCACTGACCGACATCATCGGCGAGATCCTTGGCTTCGAGGAGCCGCGCCGGCTGCTGGGCGGTCTCATCTCCGGGCTCGATGTGGAGTACGACCTCGGCGAGGGACACCCGTTGCTCGGACGCCGGATGCCCGACCTCGACCTCGTCACGCCGGACGGGCCGCAACGGGTCTTCGCGCTCCTCCACGATGCCCGGCCGGTGCTGCTGAACCTGGGTGAGCCCGGCAGCCTCGACATCGACCCGTGGGCGGACCGCGTCCAGTACGTCGATGCCGCGTACGACGGGACGTGGGAGCTGCCCGTGCTCGGAGCCGTGACCGGGCCGACCGCCGTACTGATCCGGCCCGACGGCCATGTGGCGTGGGTGGGCGAGGGCACGCAGACAGGTCTCGAGGAAGCCCTCACCACGTGGTTCGGACCTGACGAGTCCGCC
>CAVSMX010000024.1:0-29483 GCA_963729095.1 uncultured Actinomycetota bacterium
AGGACCGCCGGTCCCACCATGGAGCTACATGTGCCGCCCGAAGAAGTCGAGGACGTCGGCGACGGCCTTGCGTTGCACGGGGTCCGGGTCGTAGCTGCCGTCGTCCTTGCGGATCGGGTAGACGAAGCCGTGCAGGTCGTGTTCGTACGTCTCCCACTCGGCCGGCTTGCCGGCTTCGTGCAGCAGGTCGTAGGAGACCCGGAAGACCCCCTGGAGCTCGTCGCTGTTGCGGCCCTGAACGAAGATCGGCGTCTCGATGGTGCTCACCCGCTCGCCGGCCACGTCCTCGGTGATCCGTGCGCGCACCTTCTCCGGCTCGCGCATCAGCATCCGCTCGACGTTGAGAAGGCCGGTCTCGGGATCGACCTGGGCAGTCTCGTCGGGACGGAGCCGGAGGAACTCGTGCGATGCCGGCTCGCTCGCCACCATGGCGCGGAAGCCGTGGTACTCGGAGGCGATCTTGAGCGCCATCTCGCCGCCGTGACTCATGCCCAGGTAGCCGACCCGCTCGGCATCGATGAAGGGGAGGGTCTTCACGAAGTCGGCAACGGCGATCGCGTCCTCGTACTCCAGGGGTCCGCGGTTGAACAGCTGTCGGCCCTGCCGGCCGGACTCGATCAGGGGGCCCACCCGGTCATAGACGTAGTCGACCTCGGCCCGGTAGCGCATCCAGGCCGTGGCGTACCCGGCCTCGAGGAACTGGTCGTGGGTCCAGCTGAGGTTGTGCACCTGATCGCGCAGCAGCGCCATGCCGCCGCCGCCGTTGCCGGAGGCGAAGAGCACGATCGGGAAGGGGCCGTCGCCCTCCGGCCTGCGCAGGCCGATCGGTATGTAGGCGCCGTCGGCCATCTCCACGAACATGAGATCGACGGGGAACCGCGAGCCTTCCACCGGTTCGGTCACCACCATGTGCTCTGCGTCCATGCTCGGCTCTCCTCTTCCGTGGGCGGAAGCAAGTTAGCAGTTCAATCGTTTGCAGGCAATCGTTTGCATTTGGGTAGGACCGACGGTCCCACGATCGGCCCGTCCTGGTTGGGTGCGGTCGGCCGGCGCACGGTGGAGGCATGACTACTCACACCGACCGCACCGTCCTGATCACCGGCGCCACCCGCGGCCTGGGCGCCGAGGCGTGCCGGCGCCTCGCCGACCTCGGCCTCACCGTCTGGCTGGGCGCGCGCGACACCACGGCCGGGGAGGAGGTCGCGGCCAAGGTCCGGGCCGACCGGCCCGACGCCGACCTGCACGTCGTCGAGCTCGACGTCACGAGTGACGAGTCGGTGCGGGCGGCGTACGACGTCGTGGCGGCGTCGGGCACCGGCCTCGACGTGCTCGTCAACAACGCCGGCATCGGCGGACGGTTCGCCGCGCCGGTCGACACCGTTCCCGAGGACTTCCTCCCGGTCTTCGGCGTCAACCTGCTCGGGCCGGTCCGGGTGACCCACACGTTCCTGCCGCTGCTGCGGGAGTCGGCCGCGCCGCGGCTGGTGATGGTCTCGAGCGGCATGGGCTCCTTCGGCGTCACCATGAACCCCGAGCGGATCGAGTCGACGATGCACGGGCTGGCCTACCCGTCCTCGAAGGCCGCGTTGAACATGGTGACGACGATGTACGCCAAGTCCCTGCCGGACCTCAGCGTCGTCGCGGTCGACCCCGGCTACACCGCCACCGACCTCAACGCCCGTTCAGGACGACAGACCGTGACCGAGGGCACCGACGCGATCGTCGATGCGTGCACCGCCGAGACGCTGCCGGCCCTGTTCTTCGACCGGCACGGTCCCGTGGCCTGGTGACGGAGGCGCCGTTCTCGTGTCGGCGATCGCTCCTACAGTGGATGCATGAGCATCGCCCTCGGAGCACACGTCGACCAGACCGACCCGATCGCCGAGGCGACGGCCCGCAAGGCCGCGCACGTGCAGTTCTTCCTCGGTGATCCCCAGGGATACAAGGGCCCCGAGTGGGCCTACGCCGGCGGGCCGGAGGGGCTCAAGGCCGATGCCGAGGCGGCGGGGATCGAGCTCTACGTGCACGCGCCGTACCTCGTCAACGTCGCCACCACCAACAACCGGATCCGGATCCCGAGCCGCAAGCTGTTGCAGCAGCACGTCGACGCGGCCGCGTCGATCGGCGCCAAGGGGCTGATCGTGCACGGCGGCCACGTTGACAAAGCGGGCGACGACGCTGAGTTGTTGGCGAAGGGCTTCGACAACTGGCGCAAGGCGGTCGAGGCCACCGACCTCAAGCTGCCGCTGCTGATCGAGAACACCGCCGGCGGCGACAACGCGATGACCCGCTACCTCGACCGGATCGGCCGGGTGTGGGAGGCGATCTCGGCCGCCGAGGGCTTCGACAACGTCGGCTTCTGCCTCGACACCTGCCACGCGCACGCGGGCGGCAACGCCCTCGAGACCATCGTCGAGGACGTCCGCAAGATCACCGGCCGGATCGACCTCGTGCACTGCAACGACAGCCGCGACGAGTTCGACACCGGCGCCGACCGGCACGCCAACCTCGGCGCCGGCCGGATCGACCCCGACCTGCTGGCCGCGGTCGTCCGCGACGCCGGTGCGCCGGTCGTGGTGGAGACGCCGGGTGGCGCCGACGAGCACTCCGCCGACTTCGACTGGCTGCGGGAGCGGCTATAGCCTCGGGCATCATGCCCCGACGCAACAGGTTCAGCGTTCGCCCGATCTCCGACGACGACCACCTCGCGTTCGTGGCCTCTCGCCGATCCGCGAGCTTCCTGCAGACGCCGGCGTGGGGGCGGGTGAAGAGCGAGTGGCGACGCGAGTCGCTCGGCTGGTACGACGGCGACGAGCTGGTCGGCGCTGGGCTGGTGCTCTACCGCCAGCTGCCCAAGGTCAAGCGCTACCTGGCCTACCTCCCCGAGGGGCCGCTCATCGACTGGGCCAGCGACTCGCTCGACGAGTGGCTGGCGCCGATGACCGCCCACTTCAAGGAGAAGGGCGCGTTCGGGGTGCGGATGGGTCCACCGGTGGTCACCCGCACCTGGACCGCGGCCCAGGTGAAGGCCGGCATCGCCGACCCCGCCGTCCGCCGGCTCGGCGATGTGCCGCCGGAAAGCCGCGACGGCACCGGCGCCCGGGTGGTCGCCCAGCTCGACGACCTGGGCTGGCGCCGGCAAGAGGCCGAGGGCGGCTTCGCTGCCGGACAGCCGCAGTACGTCTTCCAGGTCCCGCTCGCCGGCCGCACCGAGGACGACGTGCTCAAGGGCATGAACCAGCTCTGGCGGCGCAACATCAAGAAGGCCGACAAGCTGGGCGTCGAGGTGACCTCGAGCTCGACCACAGAGGACCTCAAGGCGTTCCACGACCTCTACGTACACACCGCCGAGCGCGACCACTTCACGCCACGGCCGCTGTCGTACTTCACGACCATGTTCGAGGCGCTGGGGGCCGAGAGCCCCGACCGGATCCGGCTCTGGTTCGCGCGCCACGAGAGCGACCTGGTCGCGGCCACGATCGCGATCCGGGTGGGCGCACACGCGTGGTACTCCTACGGCGCTTCCTCCACCGAGAAGCGCGACGTGCGCGGGTCCAACGCGATCCAGTGGGCGATGATCCGAGACGCCATCGCGGCCGGCGCCGACGTCTACGACCTGCGCGGCATCACCGACACGCTCGACCCGGACGACTCGCACGTCGGGCTGATCCAGTTCAAGGTCGGCACCGGCGGAGATGCCGTCGAGTACGCCGGCGAGTGGGACCTGCCGATCAACCGGGTGCTCTACAAGGCGTTCGACACCTACATGCTCCGTCGATCTTCCAGGGTCAGCTGACATGAGTCTCACCCTCACCGTCGACGGCGACCGCTGGCGGGCACATCTCCGCGAATTCGCCGACCGGCACCCGGGGCTGACGCCGGTCGCCAAGGGCAACGGCTACGGCTTCACGCTCGGGCGGCTGGCCCGCAAGGCCCAGTGGCTGGGCGCGGACACCCTCGCGGTCGGCACCTACGAGGAGCTGCCCGAAGTGGCCAGCCGCTTCGACGGCGACCTGCTGGTGCTCACGCCGTGGCGGCCGTTCGCCGACGACCTCGAACCCTCCCTCACGGACCGGGTGATCCACACCGTGAGCCGGCCCGACGACCTCGAGGCACTGCTCGCCCGGCAGCCCCATGCCCGGCTGGTGGTCGAGCGGATGACCAGCATGCTCCGGCACGGCCTGACCGCGCGTGAGCTGTGGGACGACGGGCTCCGCCGACAGCTCGGCCGGGCCCGGCTCGAGGGCATCGCACTGCACCTTCCGCTCGCGCAGGGCTCCCACCTCACGGAGGTGGCCCGGCTGCTCACCGACGTCGTCGGAATGGACCTCGACGCCGCGCCCACCATCTGGGTCAGCCACCTCACCGACGACGAGCTCGACCGGCTGCGGACGTCGTACGCCGACTTCGTGTTCCGGCCCCGCATCGGCACCGACCTGTGGCTCGGCGACCGCGGGGCGCTGAAGGTCACCGCCACCGTGCTCGACGTACACGCGGTCGCGCGCGGCGACGCGTTCGGCTACCGCGGCCGGACCACCCCCAAGGCCGGCCACGTGCTGGTCGTGAGCGGTGGCACCGCCCACGGCATCGGCCTGGAGTCCCCGATGGGCGAGTCGTCGCTGAAGGCCCGGGCCGCCACCGTGGCCCGCGGCGGCCTGGACGCGGTCGGCTTCGTGCGCTCGCCGTTCTCGATCGACGGCAAGCAGCGTCTGTTCGCCGAGCCCCCGCACATGCAGGCCTCGATGCTGTTCCTGCCGGCTGGCGCCCGGGTGCCGGAGGTGGGCGACGAGATCGACGTGCGGGTGCGCTACACCGCCACGACGTTCGACCACGTCGTTATTGAGGGCTGAGCGTCATGAAGGGCTGAGCGTCATACGGGGCTGAGCGTCAACGGCTGAGCGGTCCTCCGGACCGGGTCATGCGCGGGTCGGAGGATGTCGCGTACCACCAGGCCGACGAGGTAGAGCTCGGCGAGCATCCGGAGCACGATCGCCATCCAGTAGAAGCCGGCGTCAGTGCCGCTGCTCGGGGTGAGGTAGCCGCCGAGGTACCACCAGACCATCGCGAAGTAGAGCAGCTCGCCGGCCTGCCAGACGATCTGGTCGCGCCAGCGCGGGCGGGCCAGCGCCGCGAGCGGCAGCAGCCACAGCACGTACTGCGGCGAGTAGACCTTGTTGACCAGCAGGAAGCCGGCCACGATCAGGAACCCGAGCTGGGCGAGCCGCGGCGTCTCCGGGGCGCGCAGGCCGAGCACCAGCACGCCGGCGCACCAGGCGCCGAACACCACCCACGACCACATGTTCACGGTCTCGTGGCTGATCGCCACGTCGCCGGCCTGGGCGATCACGCTCCAGATCGAGCCGAGGTCGGGCCCGCGGTCGGCGTTGAACGACCAGAAGACCTTCCACTGCTCCTTGCCGGTGAGGTACGCCGGCGCGTTGGCCACCAGCCAGGCCGCGGCCGCCCACACCACGGCGAGCACCAGGTCGGCGTACCGACGACGGCGCAGGCAGATGATCAGGATCCCGCCGAGCAGGAACAGCGGGTAGAGCTTGGTGGCCGTGCCCAGCCCGATCAGGATGCCGGTCAGCACCGGCCGGTCCCGCGACCACGCCCAGAGCGCACCGGCCACGAACCCGACGGCCAGCAGGTCCCAGTTGATCAGCCCCGTGAGGGCCAGCATCGGCGACAGCGCGAAGATCGCCGCGTCCCAGGGACGCCGCGGGTTCACCTGGCTCAGCAGCCACACCGCGAGCAGCGCGATCGCGGCGAACCCGACGGCGTTCACCCAGGTGAAGATCTCCACCTCGCGGCGTACGTCGTCGCGGCCGGCCACCTCCGAGACCTGCTGCTGGTAGCGCTCCGAGAGGTCGGGCGACCCGTTGAGCACGTGGGTCAGCCACGACGCGCCCCAGGCCCAGTAGGCGATGCCGACGGGGTACTCCATCACGTCGTAGCGGCCCCGCACCTGCTCGTCGTCGGAGAACGGCCACTCGTGCTCGACCAGGCCGCGCAGGGTGTAGAGCGGGGGCAGGTCGGAGTAGCACATGTGCGAGTAGCGGTAGTTCTGGCTGGACGGGTCGCCGGAGATGCACGGCGCCTTCTGCACCAGGCCCAGGGCGCAGGTGATCGCGGCCATCGCCAGGACCACCCGCACCGGCGTCCACCACCGGGCTCGTCCCGCGTGATCGCCGACCGGCCCGCCCACGACCTCGCTGAGCGCGGCCACGACGCCGTCGTCCTGCGTGGGGTGGACGTGCCCCTCGGGCGTCACCGGACGGTGCTCACGCTCGCCTGCCCCCGACGGTCTCTCGCGTGGCCGCCACCTGGCGGTCATTGCCACCACCACCGCCGCCGCCGTTGCCGTTGCCGCCGCCCGGATCGGTCGGCTCGGTCGGGTCGGTGGGGCAGTTGCCGAGGAAGTCGCAGTCGCTGGGCTCGGTCGGCTCGGTCGGCTCGGTCGGCTCGGTCGGCGGCGTCGGCTTGGTCGGCTCGGTCGGCTTCGTCGGCTCCTCGGGCGTCTTCTTGGTCGTCTTCGGCGGAGGCGGCGGCGTGTACGGCGCGTGGTCCTCCGAGGGCGGGTCGCGCTCCTCGAGGTTGGCCGGCTCCGGGAACTCCTCGACGTCGAGCCCGTCCATCTCGAGCTTCATGATCTCGGTCCAGGTCTCGGCCGGATAGTCGCCACCGAAGTACGACGGCAGCCAGCCGTCGAGCTGGCCGTTGCCGACGCCGCGGACGTACATCACCGCGGTCGCCATCTGGGGAGTGAAGCCCGCGAACCACGACGACGACACCGCACCGCCGGTCTTGGTGGCGGTGCCGGTCTTGCCCGCAGCCGGCCGGTCGAGTGCGAGCGCGGCGGTGCCGGAGCCGCTCTCGACGACCTGCTGCATCGCGTAGGAGACATCGGCGGCGACGTCCTCGCCGATCGCCTGGTCCGTCTTCACCTTGTGTTCGTACTGCGTCTCGCCGTCGGCGTCGACGACCTTCTCGATGATGAACGGCTCGGCCGCGACCCCGCCGTTCGCAATCGTCGCGTAGCCGTTCGCCATGTTGATCGGGCTGACGGTCTGCGAGCCCAGCGCGACCGTGGTCACCGGCTCCAGGCCCGGCGTGTGCCTCGGGAAGCCGTGCAGCTTGGACCTGCCCTTCTCCGGAGGGATGCCCATGTCGTTGGCGGTGTCGATGATGTCCTCGGGGCCGCTGTCGAGCGCCGTGGTGAGGTCGATGTAGGCGGTGTTGATGGAGTCCTCGGTGGCAGCGAGCAGGCTCACCGCGGACCCGTAGTCGTGGTCGCCTTGGTTCTCGATCTCGGCATCGCCCACCTCGATCGGGGAGTTGCCCTCGAAGGTGGACTTGAGCGAGTAGCCCTGCTTCAGCCCGGTCGCCAGCGCGAACGGCTTGAACGTCGAACCGGCCTGGCCGCCCGCCACCGCCCAGTTGAGCTGCGAGTCGAGGTAGTCCTGGCCGGCGTAGAAGCCGCGCACTGCGCCGGTGCCGGGCTCGACGGATGCCGCACCGATGTGCAGCTGCTTGTCGCCGAAGCCGTCCGGCTTGCCGGCCATCACGCCGTCCTCGATGTCCTGCATGGTGTCTTCGTCGAACGTGGTGGTCACCCGCAGCCCGCCGCCGTCGATCTCCTCGTCGGTGAATCCGAGCCCGTGCAGCTCGTCACGGATCATCTTCAGCATGTGGCCGCGCTGGCCGCCGTAGGAGTCCTCAGCCGTGATCTTCGGGAACTGCGGCAGCCGCTTCTGGGCCTTCTCCGCCTCCGCCTCGGTGATGTTGTCGAGGTCGGCCATGTTGGCGAGCGCGTAGTCGTAGCGCTCCTTGAGCGCCACCTTGCTGTCCCGCCCGTTGGCGGGGTCGAAGCTGGTGGGGTTGTTCAGCACGCTGGCCAGCACCGCGGACTCACGCAGGGTGAGGTCCTTGGCGGAGGTCTCGAAGTAGGCCTGGGCGGCCGCCTCGACGCCGTACGCGCCGCGGCCGAAGTAGATCGTGTTGAGGTAGCCCTCGAGGATCTCTTCCTTGCTCTGCTGGCGCTGGATCTTCAGCGACAGGATCGCTTCCTTGACCTTGCGCTTGTAGGACTGCTCCTGGGTGAGGTAGAGGATCTTCACGTACTGCTGGGTGATCGTCGACGCACCCTGGGTGGAGTTGCCCGAGGCGTTGCTGAACGCCGCCCGCAGGATGCCCTTGGGGTCGATGCCCTTGTCGGTCCAGAAGGTCTTGTTCTCCGCCGCGACGACGGCGTCCTTGAGGTTCTGCGACATGTCGTCGAGCCCGACGGAGTCGCGGTTCTGGGTGGCGAACCTGCCGAGCTCGGTCTTGCCGTCGGCGTAGTAGATGTGCGACGCCTCGGTCTGGAAGTCCTCATTGGGGTTGGGGATGTCGATCGAGCGGTAGAGGACGATGAACCCGCCGACCGCGATCAGGGACAGCACCAGGAACGCGATGCCGCCCCACTTGGCCACCTTCAGCAGCCGCTGCTTGGTGGTCTTCGGCTCCTTCTTGTCCTTCGAGGGTCGGGTAGTGGACGGCGGTCCTTCTGCCCTGCGCTTGCCAGCCAAACCTCAACACTCCGGGACTAGGGAACAACTGCGAGGGGGCATGCGGATCCAGCACCCGTCCCTCGCGCGAGTCACCAGGGTACGCAACGGGAGGTCGTCACACCGATTCGGCGCGGCCCGTGGGAAGGATCCGCCGCCCCGCTGTGTTCTGATTCGAGATACCCACTTGTCACGTTTGCGGGATATATCGCTACGATAGGTCGCATGGCACGTCGTGGAGAGACCATCGAGCTGGCAGTGCTCGGGCTGCTGCACGAGGGTCCGATGCACGGCTACGAGCTGCGGAAGCGACTGAACCTGATGCTCGGCTGGGGCCGCGTGCTGTCCTACGGCTCGCTCTACCCGGCGCTGAAGAAGATGTTGCGTGGCAACCTCATCGAGGAGGCCACCACGACGCTCACCCCGGTCTCCCGCCGACCGAAGATCGTCTACCAGGTCACCGAAAAGGGCACCGCCGAGTTCGAACGGCTGATGTCGGAGGTCGGTCCCACCGCGTGGGAGGACGACAACTTCGACATCCGCTTCGCGTTCTTCGGCCGCACCGACATGGAGATCCGGCTGCGGGTGCTCGAGGGCCGGCGAACCCGGCTCCAGGAGCGCCTGGACCGAGTCCAGTCGCAGCTGTCGATGACCGAGAAGGAGGTCGACCGCTACTCGGCCGAGCTCCAGAGGCACGGCGTGGAGTCGGCCGAGCGCGAAGTGCAGTGGCTCTCGGACCTGATCAACGCCGAGCGCAACGCACCCACCGAGCAACCACAGCAGTGACCCAGATGACGACAAAGCAGACAGAGAAAACGACCATGAAGGGACGGCCGATGGGTTCGGTTCGAGTAGCAATCGTGGGAGTTGGCAACTGCGCCACCTCCCTGATCCAGGGCGTTGAGTACTACCGAAACGCAGACCCAGCCGGCAACGTGCCCGGGCTGATGCACGTGACGTTCGGCGAGTACCACGTCGCCGACGTGGAGTTCGTCGCAGCGTTCGACGTCGACGCCAAGAAGGTCGGCTTCGACCTCTCCGAGGCGACCGCCGCGTCGGAGAACAACACCATCAAGATCTGCGACGTGCCGCCGCTGGGCGTGACCGTGCAGCGCGGCCCGACCCTCGACGGTCTCGGCAAGTACTACCGCGAGACGATCGACGAGGCCGACGCCGAGCCGGTCGACGTGGTGCAGGCGCTCAAGGACAGCCAGGCCGACGTCCTCGTCTCCTACCTGCCGGTGGGTTCCGAGGAGGCCGACAAGTTCTACGCGCAGTGCGCGATCGACGCCGGCGTGGCGTTCGTCAACGCGCTGCCCGTGTTCATCGCCTCCGACCCGGTGTGGGCCAAGAAGTTCGAGGACGCAGGTGTCCCGATCATCGGCGACGACATCAAGAGCCAGGTCGGCGCGACCATCACCCACCGGGTGATGGCCAAGCTGTTCGAGGACCGCGGCGTGGTGCTCGACCGCACCTACCAGCTCAACGTCGGCGGCAACATGGACTTCAAGAACATGCTCGAGCGCGACCGCCTGGAGTCCAAGAAGATCTCCAAGACCCAGGCCGTCACCTCGAACCTGTCCCACGACCTGGGCTCCCGCAACGTCCACATCGGCCCGTCCGACTACGTCGCGTGGCTCGACGACCGCAAGTGGGCCTACGTCCGGCTCGAGGCGCGCGCGTTCGGCGACGTACCCCTGAACATGGAGTACAAGCTCGAGGTGTGGGACTCCCCCAACTCCGCGGGCATCATCATCGACGCGATCCGCGCGGCGAAGATCGCCAAGGACCGCGGCATCGGCGGCCCGATCATCAGCGCGTCGTCGTACCTGATGAAGTCCCCGCCGGTGCAGCTCCCCGACGACGAGGGCCGCGACCGCGTGGAGGCCTTCATCCGCGGCGAGGAGTAGCTCGCCGGCTCAACCTTCGCTGACCCGTCACCAACTTGGTGACGGGTCAGTGCTTTTCTGCCTCGGCCTTGATCCGCTCGAGCGTCTCCCGCATGCCGGCGCGTTGGCGTTCGGTGAACGCCTCGACCCCGTCGAGGTACTTCTTGGTGAAGGCGATGGACAGGTCGGTGATGCCGTCCGGAGCCTCGCGGCGCTCGGTCACGCGGGTCCCGCCACTGGCGAGCGGCTCGAGCCGGAACGACCAGACCAGCCGGTTCTCCTTGACCTTGAACGCGAAGTCGCGTGGGGGCTCGAAGCGGACCACCCGGGCGTTCGTCGGCCAGGACACCTCGCCCTGCCGGTTCTCGTTGGCGAACGTCGTGCCCACGCCGACCGTGTCGCCGTTGATCGTGCTGCGCACCACCTGCGGGCTCCAGGACGACATCCGCTCGATGTCGGAGACCAACGCCCACACCTTCTCGGGTGCGGCGTCGATGTCGATGGTGGCCTCCAGCACGGGGGCCAATGGGTCATCGGTCACTCGGTCAGGATGCCTCGGCCGCTGTCGTGATCCGCTCGAGGGTCCTGTACATGCCCTCCTGGAGCTCGCCGGTGAACTGGGTACGCCGCCCATCGCGATGGTGGTCACTCGAAGCCGTCGGCCGCGCTCCAGTGCAGATCGTTCTCCTCCCAGGTCACTTCGTCCCCGGCGTCGGAGACCACCGGATCGCCGTACAGCTCGCCGGCGTCGTGCACCTGCCAGTCGTCGAGGTCCTGGGTCACCACCGCCTGGCCCTGGTCCGGTGCCTGCTGGATGAAGAGGTCGGACTCGTAGCATTCCAGCGTCGCGGCGACGGTCTCCCCGTTGGTGTCGCCTTGGATTCCCTGACAACCGTCACCGGCCTCGTACAAGAGCTCCGGCTCGGTCCAGGCTTCGGAGCTGAGCTTGTGTGAATGCTGCTCGTAGACCTTGCGGTAGTCGTCGGGGTCGACCCAGAGCACGACGGTGGCACCGGAGTCGAGCTCGAGCTCCAGCACCGACTCCTCCGGGTCGGGGTCGGTCTCGCTGCCCGCGACCCCCGCGCCCTCCCCGACGGGCGGGGCTACCCGGTCGCTGCTGAAGCCGGACTCCGGGTCATCCTCCTCGCCACAGCCGGCCGATGCAGCGAGCAGGGCGAGTACGACGAGAACGCTTGCGCACTTCATGCCGAGCCGTCTACCCGCTCGTCGGTGCGGCAACCCCTCAGCGCGGGCCGTGGGTGTTCAGCCAGAGCACCGGGCCGCCGAGCGAGGCGCCGAGCTCGCGCACCGCGGCCAGCGCCTTGCCGGTGTAGACGGGCTCGAGCTCCAGCCCCTCCGCCTCTGCACGGGTCACCTCGGCCACCGAGGCCGGCGTCGGGTCGCCGTACCTCGCGCCCAGCCAGTCGGGGCGCAGGTCGAAGTCGCCCTCCGCAAGCACGGGGACGTCGGTCATCCCGCGCTCGGTCAGCAGCTTGCCGGTCTTCGCGGCGAGCCGCGCCATCGCCGGCGCGTCGAGCCGGAGCATGTCGTTGACGACGACCCCGAGCACCGCGGTGTCGAGCCCCGCCATCCGCAGCCCGAGCATCAGGCCCGTGACCGTGCCGCCGGAGCCGACCGGCACCACGATCGTTCCCGGCTCCGGCAGGTCTCCGGACGCGACCTGGTCGGCGATCTCCAGGGCGACGTCGACGTAGGCGAGCGTGCCGAAGGCGTTGGAGCCGCCGGCGGGGAGGTACCACGGGCGGTGCCGTGCCAGGAGATACGGCGCAGCGAGCTTCAGCCGCAGCGTCGAGGAGTACCGGTAGAGCTTCGCTCCGGACGCCTCGAGCCGGGCCAGCTGTTCGCGGACGTGGTCGTCGACCGGCTGGTCGACCAGCCCGAGCACCGTGTCGAGCCCGTGCCGGCCGGCGTACAGCGCGCAGGCGAGTCCCCAATGGGTGCCGATGCCGCCGACCGTGAACAGCGTGGAGACGCCGCGGCGCTGTGCCTCCGGGATGATCCACTCGAGCTTGCGGACCTTGTTGCCTCCCCAGTCGCCGTCGCCGAAGACCGACTCGTCCTTGAGCCAGGTCTCGACGCCCAGGTCGAGGTCGAGCGGCCGGACGGGAGTCGGCCCACTGCCGAGCGCAACGTGTCCCACTCCCGGGCAGCGCTCGACGAGCCTGGTCACCGGTTGGCCCACCAGTCCTCGAGGGCGGTCCGCGCGTCGGCCTCCGTCATCGGCCCGTTGTCCATCCGCAGCTCGAGCAGGAACTTGTAGGCCTCGCCCACGTCACGGCCCGGACCGATGCCGAGGATCTCCATGATCTGGTTGCCGTCGAGGTCGGGCCGGATGGAGGCGAGCTCCTCCTCCTGCGACAGCCGGTCGATCCGCGCCTCGAGGTCGTCGTAGGTACGCCGCAGCCGCTCGGCCTTGCGCCGGTTGCGGGTGGTGCAGTCGGCGCGGGTGAGCACGTGCAGCCGTTCGAGCTGGTCGCCGGCGTCGCGCACGTAGCGGCGTACGGCGGAGTCGGTCCACTCCCCCGAGCCGTAGCCGTGGAACCGCAGGTGCAGCTCGACCAGCTTGCTGACCGCGTCGGTGTCGTCGTTGGAGAAGCGCAGCGCCTTCATCCTCCGCCGGGTGAGCTTCGCGCCGACCACGTCGTGGTGGTGGAACGTGACGGTGCCGTCGTCGAGGAAGCGCCGGGTCTTCGGCTTGCCGACGTCGTGCATCAGCGCCGCGAACCTGGCGACGAAATCGGGCCCGCCGCCAGGCAGCCGCGGCTCCAGGTCGATCGCCTGCTCGAGCACCTGCAGCGTGTGCTCGTAGACGTCCTTGTGCCGGTGGTGCTCGTCGCGCTCGAGGGCCAGCGCCGGCAGCTCCGGCAGCACCAGGTCGGCCAGCGTGGTGTCGACGAGCAGGGCCAGGCCCAGCCGGGGGTACGGCGCGCAGATCAGCTTGACCAGCTCGTCGCGCACCCGCTCCGCGGAGATGATGTGGATCCGCTGGGCCATGTCGCCCATCGCGCCGATCACCAGGTCGTCGACCGCGAAGCCGAGCTGGGCGGCGAACCGTGCGGCCCGCATCATCCGCAGGGGATCGTCGGAGAAGGAGTCCTCCGGCCGCCCCGGCGTGCGGATCACCCGGTGGGCCAGGTCGACCACGCCGCCGTACGGGTCCTCGAACTCGCGGCTCGGCACCCGCACGGCCATCGCGTTGACAGTGAAGTCGCGGCGGCCCAGGTCGCCCGCGAGCGAGTCACCGAAGTCGACGACCGGCTTGCGGGAGGTGGGGTCGTAGGCCTCGGAGCGGTACGTCGTCACCTCGACCACCCAGTCGCCCTTGCGGCAGCCGATGGTGCCGAAGTCGCGGCCCATGTCCCAGTACGCGTCGCCCCAGCGCTTGAGGATCCGCTCGGTCTCCTCGGGCCGGGCCGACGTCGCGAAGTCGAGGTCGTTGTGCCGTCGGCCGAGCATCGCGTCGCGCACCGGACCGCCGACCAGCGCCAGCTCGTGGCCGGCCGCCTCGAACAGTCCGCCCAGCTCGTCGATGACGGGCGAGATCCGGTCCAGCTCCTCGCCCACGGCACGCTGGACCTCGGCCATCTGCAGCGGCGGCGGCGGGGACTCGGGCACGACCGAGCAGTCTAGGCCGGAGCCCCTCCGGGTCGCCGTCGTCGGGCCGGTCCGATGCAGACCGGCCCGACGGTTAGGCTCGCCTGCGTGGTCCGACGCCCGACGATTCCGCGCGCCCTCGTGGCGGTCGTCGGACTCGTGCTCGTGGCCGTCGGCACACCCTTGTGGACCGCAGCACCCGCCACGGCAAGGGAGCCCGCACCACCCGGGACGCCCCTGGTGATCACGATCGACAGCCTGACCCCGGGGGAGATCCCCGAGCAGGGCCCGATCCGGATCCGCGGCAGCGTGACCAACCGCAGCGACGAGGCCTGGTCGACGATCGACCTCTACCCGTTCGTCTCCAGGACTCCGATCCAGTCCCGCGCCGCGCTGATGGAGGCCGCGGCGCTGCCGGCCGATGAGGTCGTCGGCGACCGGATCCTCGAGGTCGAGGCCAACGTCGAGGAGCTGCAGCCCGGGTCGTCGTCGACGTTCTCGATCACCGTGCCGCGCTCCGTGCTCGACGCCTACATCGGCGGCGCGCCGGGCGTGTACTGGTTCGGCGTCCACGCGATCGGGGCCAGCCCCTCGTTGCCGCGGGACACCTTCGCCGACGGCCGGGCGCGCACGTTCCTGCCCCTCGTACCGCCGCAGACCAAGGGCGCCGTACGGACCGCCCTGGTGGTCCCGCTGCGCCGCTTCCTGGGCCACGAGCCGGACGGCTCGCTCTCCGACCCCGAGGCCTGGCAGCGCACGCTCAGCGCCGAGGGTCGCCTCCGCGAGGCGGTGGAGTTCGGCGCCGCGGCCAGACCCGGACAGCTCAGCTACCTGGTCGACCCGGCGCTGCCGGACGCCGTGAGCCGGCTCGCCGAGGGCAACCCGCCCCGCTCCCTTGCTCCGACCGACGAGGCCCCCGAACCCGGCGAGTCCCCGTCGCCCTCACCAACCGACGGCGAGGAAGGCGGCGAGGGTGACCCGGAAGAGGAGGACTCCGAGCTGTCCACCCCGGAGCAGGAGACCGCCGCCACCTGGCTGACCGAGCTCGAGCCGGTGCTGCGGGCGCAGCAGCTGCTCACCCTCCCCTACGGCGACCTCGACCTCGCCGGCGCCGCCGACCACGACCCCGCACTGATCGAGCTGGCCGGCACGCAGGTCAGCACGACGCTGGACGAGTGGCGCCTCACCGGAATTCCGGTGGTCGGCTCGCCGAGCGGCTACCTGAACGCGGAGGCGATCGACGAGACGGACCGGGACGCGTCGGTGCTCCTGTCCGACCGCGCCTTCGACGGTGACCCTCCCGGCGTCGCCTCGCTCGACGGACGCAAGCTGGTCATCGCCTCCGCCGGGGCCTCGGCGGGCGGACCGGCACCGGGCAACCGGGTCACCGGGGTGGCGCTGCGGCAGCGGATCCTCAGCGAGGCGGCGCTCCGGGTGCTCGAGCCCGGCCGGCGCGACCCGCTGGTCGTGGTGATGCCGGCCGCGCTCACGTCCCTGGGCGCCGAGGAGTTCTTCGCCGGCCTCGACGTCGACTGGGTCGACCTGACCTCCCTCACCGCCGCGACAGCGCGCACCGGCCGCAAGGTCGGCATCGACGACCTGGTCTACCCCGCCCGCCAGGAGATGCTCCAGCTAGACGCGGAGACGTTCCAGGCTGCCGACAGCCTGATCGCCAACGGCGAGACTCTGCAGAACCTGCTGACCCGCAACGACGAGGTGGCCGCGGAGCTCGCCGAGGAGGCGCTCACCGGTGTGTCGTACCCCGCTCGCCAGGCGCAGCTCTCCTCCCGCGCCAGCCTCAACAGGTCGCGCGGCTGGGTGCAGGACCGGCTGCAGTCCGTGGAGATCGGCGCGCCCCCCGGGGTCACCTTGTCCAGCGCGACCGGCGACTTCGTCGCCACCGTCACCAACCGGCTCGACCAGCCGGTGACCGTCCTCATCGAGGCGCGCTCCGACAGCGGGATCGAGATCACGCCCCCTGAACCCGTGGAGCTGGCACCGAAGAGCCGGACCTCGGTGCTGCTGCAGGCCCGCACCTCCGAGGCCTCCGTGCACAACGTCACGCTGCTGCTCACCGACGCCGACGGCACCGCGCTCGGGTCGTCGGACCGGCTGCCGATCCGGTCTGCCCAGGTGAGCAACGTGATCTGGGTGATCATGGGCACCGGCGTGGTGCTGCTGTTCGGTGCGATCCTGCTGCGCCTGGTGCGCCGGATCCGTCGTCGCAAGAACGTGCCCGCGGAGCCCATCGAGGCCCCCGACCCGGTCGAGACGACGACATGACCACGGCCGACGACGACCGCATCCTCAGATCCACCGCGGTGATGGCCTCCGGGACCGTGGTGTCCCGGCTCAGCGGCTTCGTGCGCTCGACGCTCCTGGTCGCGGCGCTCGGCGTCTCGCTGCACGCAGACATCTTCACGATCGCCAACACGATCCCGAACATGCTCTACATCCTGCTGGCGGGCGGCATCTTCAACGCCGTCCTCGTCCCGCAGCTGGTCCGGGCGATGCGCAACGACCCCGACGGCGGTGCGGCCTACACCAACCGGGTGGTGACCCTGGCCGGCATGTTCCTGGCGATCGTCACGGTGCTCCTGGTGATCGCGGCGCCGCTGGTGATGTCGCTGATGCTGGACCGGAAGTACGGCGAGCCGGCGCTCGCCGAGCAGCGGCAGTCGGCGATCGACTTCGCGCGCTACTGCCTGCCGCAGGTCTTCTTCTACGGGATGTTCGTGCTGGTCGGGCAGATCCTCAACTCCCGCAGGAAGTTCGGCCCGATGATGTGGGCGCCGATCGCCAACAACGTCATCTCCATCGGCGTGCTGGTGGTCTACCTGATCGCCTTCGGGCCGGCCACCGACGCGGAGCAGGTCGGCGGGTTCACGACCGGGCAGGAGCTGCTGCTCGGCCTCGGCTCGACCGCCGGCATCATCGCGCAGTTCCTGATCCTGGTGCCCTATCTCCGCGCCGCGGGGTACCACTACCGGCCGCGCTTCGACTTCCGCAACGCCGGCCTCGGCCACACCCTCCGGCTGGGCGTCTGGACGGTGCTGTTCGTGATCGTCAACCAGATCGCGTACGTCGTCGTGGTGCGGCTGGCCTCGGGCGGCACCGCGGGCGGCGGCGACGGCACCGGCATCACGATCTACTCCAACGCGTTCCTGATCGTGATGGTCCCGCACGCGATCATCACCGTGTCGCTGGCGACCGCGATCCTGCCCCGGATGTCGGCGCAGGCCGCGGAGAGCGACCTCGGAGGGCTGGCCCGGTCGCTGGCCTCGACGCTGCGCGGCGCCCTCGTGGTGATCGTCCCGTTCGCCGCGCTGCTACCGGTGATCGCCGACGACGTGTCCAACGTGATCTGGGGCCACGGCGCCGGCGCCGAGTTCTACGACCGCTACGTGCCGACCCTGTCGCTGTTCGGTGTCGGACTGCTCTTCTTCACCGTCCACTACCTGGTGCTGCGCGGCTTCTACGCGCTCGAGCAGACCCGCACGGTCTTCTGGATCCAGTGCGCCGTGGCGGCCACGAACATCACCGTCGCCGTGGTCGTCGTCGCCCGCACCGACGCCGAGGACACCTCGCCGGCCCTGGTGCTCGCCTACACCGCGGCGTACGCCGTCGGCTCGCTGGTGTCGTACACCGTCCTCCGCGCTCGGCTCGGCGGGCTCGAGACCCCTCAGCTGTTCCGGTTCCTGGCCCGGTTGGCGCTCGTGGTCGCGGTGTCGACCGCGGCGGCCGTCGCTGCAGCGGCGGGAGTGCATGCGGTGACCGACAGCCCGCACTGGCTGTTCGCCGCCCTGATGGCGGCGGTCATCACGACCGTGGACGCCGTCGTGTTCGTGCTGCTCGCGAGGGCGATGCGGATCCGCGAGGTGACGTCCGTGCTGGACACGGTGACCCGTCGGCTCACGCGGTCACGCAACACCTGATCGCGCGCGCGTCGACGCCACTACGATGAAGCGGACGCACTCGTGACCGACTCACGACAGAGAGGAACAGGTGCCGTACTCGATCCGGCCCGGTGAGGTCCTCGCCGGTCGTTATCGACTGATCGACCTGCTCACCGAGAGCGAGGGGGGTCGGTTCTGGCGCGCCCACGACCGGGTGCTCGAACGTCACGTCGCGCTGCACGTGATCGACGCGGAGGACGATCGCGCGCCGGGTCTGCTGGAGGCGGCGCGGCGTTCGGCCATCGTCCTCGACCGACGGATCCTCCGGGTGCTCGACGCGGAGATCCGCGACGGGATCTGCTACGTCGTCAACGAGTGGGGCTCGGGCATCTCCCTCGACATCCTGGTAGCCGGCACCGGGCCGCTCGGCCCGCGGCGATCGGCCTGGCTGGTGTCCGAGGTGGCCGACTCGATCGCCCGCGCGCACGACGCGGGCGTCGCCCACGGGCGGCTCACCCCGGAGAACGTACTGATCGACAAGGCCGGCGAGATCCGGATCATCGGGTTCTGCGTCGAGGCCGCGCTGCACGGGCTGCCGCCCGACCGACAGCAGATCGACGTCACCGACCTGGCCGGGCTCCTCTACTGCGCACTCACCACGAAGTGGGCGGGCGCGTCCGGGTCGGCGGTGGCTCCTGCTCCCACGCATCACGGCCGGGTGCTCCGGCCGCGGCGGGTGCGTGCCGGAGTGCCGCGGCCGCTGGACTCGCTCTGCGACGAGGTGCTGCATCTCCAGGGCGCCGGCGGGTCGCCGTCCGACGTGAGCACCGCGCGCGGCATCGCCGCCCACCTCGCCGAGTTCGTCGGCGATCCCACCGGCATGCAGACGGCCATTCTCGCGAGCATCCCCCGGCTCCGGCCCGACGAGCTGGTCGTGCTGCCGCAGGTGCCGGAGATCCCGGCGCGCGACACCTCCGACCTGATCCCCCAGGTCTCGCCGGAGCCGGAACCCGAGCCCGAGCCGGAACCCGCGCCGAGCCGGAGCCGGAGCCGGAGTCCGCGGACGACGTCGAGACCCCGGCCGAGGGCGTGCCCGCGACCCCGGTGGCCCCCGAGGACCTGCCCACCGAGGCGGGGATGCCGATCTTCGACGACGACGATGACGAGGTCGCGTGGTTCCAGGCCCGGAGCACCCCGCCGCCACCGCCACCGCCGTTCGAGGAGCCCCCCGAGCGACCGTTGTTCGCACCCGAGCCAGAAGACGGCGGACCCGTCCGCCGCTCGAGGGTCCCCGCGTCGGGCAAGCCACCGGGAGGGATGCCAGGCCCCGAGTACTGGCCGTGGGAGAGCAGCACCGGCAGCGGCACCGGGTCGGGCATGAAGGCGATCAAGGACGAAGAGGTGCCCGGCCGCAGCTCGTTCCGCCTGGCCCTGGCCATCGCGGCCGGACTGCTGCTGCTGGTGGCCGTCGTGGTGGCCTTCAACCTGGGGCGCGGCAAGACCGTGCTGGGTCAGGAGCCGGAGGATGACGAGCCGGCACCGACCCAGCGTTCCGAGCGGACCATCGGGCCGATCGAACCCCTGACCGGGCTCACCGCCGCGGACTTCGACCCGCAGGGCCAGCCCCAGGAGGAGAACGCCGGGGACGCACCGCTGGCCGTCGACGGTGACCCGGCGACCGCCTGGCAGACGTCGGCGTACAACGAGCAGTTCGGGCCCAGCGGCCTCAAGACCGGGGTCGGGCTGGTCGTCGATCTCGGCGACACCCGCGACGTCTCCGAGGTCGATCTCGCGTTCGGCAGCGAGCCCACCGGCGTCAGCCTCTACCTCACCGACGAGCCGCCCACCGCCGTCGCCGACCTGACCCCGGTCGCCTCCGACACGGCCGACGACGGGGAGCTCACGGTTGACCTCGACCGTCCGGTGGCGGGGCGCTACCTCGTCGTCTGGTTGACTTCGCTACCGCCCGCGGAAGGCAGGTTCCGGGGCTCGGTCGCTGAGGTGGTGGTGCGCGGTGCCTGAGATCCACCGTCCCGACATCCGGTCCGACGCCGAGCTGCTGACCGCCCACGTCGGGGGTGACCGGGAAGCGTTCGGAGTCCTCTTCGGCCGGCACCGCGACCGTCTCTGGGCGGTCGCGCTGCGCACCATGGGCAACCCCGAGGACGCCGCCGACGGCCTGCAGGACGGCATGGTGGCGGCGTACCGCCGGGCGGGGTCGTTCCGCGGTGAGGCCGCGGTGACGACCTGGCTGCACCGGGTCGTGGTCAACGCCTGCCTGGACCGGATCCGGGCCGCGAAGGTACGCCGGGCCGAGCCGCTCCCCGACGACCTGGAGGAGTACGGCGGCCGGGGCTCCACGATCTCGGCCACCGACGCCACCGAGGACCCGGCCGACGTCTCCGTGCGCAGCGAGCGCCAGCGACAGGTGCTCGACGCGTTGTCCACCCTGCCCGAGGAGCAGCGCGCGGCGCTGGTGCTCGTCGACATGGAGGGCTATCCGGTCGCCGAGGCCGCGGTGATGCTGAAGTGCGCGGTCGGCACGGTGAAGTCGCGCTGCTCGCGCGGTCGGGCCAGGCTCGCCGTACTGCTGGCAGACCTGATGGGCGATGACGCCGCGAAGGAGCCCCCCGAAGCGCGGAACCACCCGGAGCCGCCACCCGTCTCATCCACGCAGCCCTCCCGAGCGCCACCCGTCGAGGGCTGATCGATCCAGCCCTGACCGAACCCCGACAACTGGGAAGTACCGATGTCCGACGAGCGCGACCTGACGCCCGAGCAGGAGGCCCGCGTGGCCCGCCTGCTCGCCGACGCGCGCGTCGAGGAGCCGATGCCCCCGGAGGTCGCCGCCCGCCTGGACCGGGTGCTCGAGGGCATGGCCGGGGAGCACGTGCTCGGGCCTGGCGAGGTGCCCGCCCCCGTGGTCGACCTCGCGGCCCGACGTCGCCGACGGGTGGTCACCCTGCTCGCCGCGGCGGCCGCCGTGGTCGTCGCCGGTGTCGGCGTCGGCCAGCTGGTCGACAACCAGAACGACTCCACCGGCACGAGTGCCAGCGAGAGCGACGACCAGGCTGGCGGCCGTGCCGACCCTGAGGCCAACTCCGATGCCGCGCCCGAGCCCTCCGAGGCACCGCCGTTGACCGAGGACCAGCTCAGGGCGCTGGGCGAGCCGGCCCGGATCACCGCCGGCTCGTTCGCCGACGAGGTGCGCCTCCTCCAGGACCGCCCGGGCATACGCACCGACGCGTTGTCCGGGCCGATGAGCGACCGTGACCTGGCCGCTCCGGAGATGGACTTCTCCTGCGGGCGCGCCGACTACGGCACCGGCAAGCTGATGGCCGTCCGCTACAACGGCATGCCCGCGGTGCTCGCCTACCGGCCACCGAAGGGCAACACCCAGGTCGTGGAGCTGCTCCAGTGCGGCAGCGCCGACGTCATGCGCTCCACCACCATCCCGCTGCCCTGACGTCACCGGGAATCCCCAACGCCTACGATCGGTTCCACTCATACCGATCAAGGAGAGTGCATGTCCGAGACCCGCAACGTGATCATCATCGGCTCAGGACCGGCCGGCTACACCGCCGCGGTGTACGCCGCCCGCGCGAGCCTGAAGCCGCTGATGTTCGAGGGCTCCGTCACCGCTGGTGGCGCGCTGATGAACACCACCGAGGTCGAGAACTTCCCCGGCTTCCGCGACGGGATCATGGGCCCGGCGCTGATGGACGAGATGCGCGCCCAGTCCGAGCGGTTCGGCGCCGAGCTGGTGGCCGACGACGTGGTCGAGGTCGACCTCACCGGCGAGGTGAAGATCGTCAAGACCGCCACCGACACCTACACCGCCCGCGCGGTGATCCTGGCCATGGGCTCGGGCTACCGCAAGCTCGGGCTGCCCAACGAGCTGGAGCTCTCCGGCCGCGGCGTCTCGTGGTGTGCCACCTGTGACGGGTTCTTCTTCCGCGACCAGCACATCGCGGTGGTCGGCGGCGGCGACTCGGCGATCGAGGAGGCGACGTTCCTCACCCGGTTCGGGTCCAAGGTGTCGCTGATCCACCGTCGCGACGAGCTGCGTGCCTCCAAGATCATGCAGGAGCGCGCGTTCGCCGATCCCAAGCTCGAGATCGTCTGGAACTCCGAGGTGGCCGCGATCAACGGCGCCGAGTCGCTCGAGAGCATCACCCTGCGCGACACCGTCACCGGCACGACCCGCGACTTCGCGGCCACCGGTCTGTTCATCGCCATCGGCCACGACCCGCGCTCGGAGCTGCTGCCCGGCCAGGTCGACCTCGACGACAACGGCTACGTGCTCGTGCGGCACCCGTCCACACACACCAACCTCACCGGTGTCTTCGCGGCCGGCGACCTCGTCGACCACCACTACCGGCAGGCCGTGACCGCCGCCGGCACCGGCTGCGCCGCCGCGCTGGACGCAGAGCGCTACCTCGCGCTGCTCGACCACCACGGCTCGTCGGCCGGGTCCATGGCCGCCACCGAGGCCGAGGTCAGCACACCCGTGGCCTAGGCGCCGGCCAGCTCGGCGCTGGTCGCGTGGGCGAGCGCCTCGAGCTCGTTCACCGCGCCCACTGCTCCGCCACAACTTCCGATCGTGTCGGCGAACCGCCTCGCCGCGTCCCGGAAGTGCACGTCGTCGAGCACCGTCGACGCCGCGCCGGCGATCGCCGCGGAGTCCGCGCCGGGAGGAAGCATCAGGCCGGCGCCCAGCGCCGCGACCCGATCGGCGTTGAAGAACTGGTCGCGACCCATCGGAACGCACACCAGCGGCACGCCGTGGCCGAGCGACGCCATCACGGTGCCGAGCCCCGCGTGCGTGATCACGAGTGACGCCGCAGGCAGGATCTCGCTGTGCGGCCGGTACTGCACGACCTGGGTGTTCGGGCCGGCCACAACCACGGCCGGATCGACAGCCGGTCCGGTCGTCATGATCGCGCGAACCGGGAGCCCGGCCACCGCATCCGCGATCGACTGCAGGAGCTCGACCTGGCCCTGCTCCGCCGTGCTGAGGCTGATCAGCACCAGCGGGGTCGACGCGTCGCCCAGGTCGACGGCGTCGTCGGTGCGCTGGAGCGCCGGCGCGTCCATCACCGGTCCCATCCGGAACACGTTCGGCGCGTCCGGAGACTCCGGCTCGAACTCCTTCGGGAGCGCGACGATCGCCAGCGCGCTGCCGTCGTGCAGCTCGACGAGCCGCGCGACCGGCGCCAGTCCGAGGCCCGCACGGTGCCTGTTGAGCGGATCGAGGCCGACGGCGAACATCTCGACGAGCGGACCCCCTCGGAAGATCGTGTAGGGCGTGTGCACGAGCGTCGCCGTGGGGATGCCGGACGCCTCGGCCGCGCTCAGTGCGGTGAAGAGCATGCAGTCCACGACGAGGACATCGGCCGGCTCACGCCCGAGCTCCGTCAGGACGTCGTTCGCGATGGCCGGGTTGAAGCAGAGCCGCTCCCGGATCATCGCCATCTCTTCCTCGAAGTTCGCGGGGACCTGCAGTGGGTCCCAGTCGGCCTCCGGCGTGAACGGGATGAACCGGGCGCCCTGGTCGCCGCAGCGTTCCTCGATCGACGCGTGCCCGATCATGCGTACGTCGTGGCCCTCGGCGACCAGCGTCCGGGCGATCCCGAGCGCCGACACGAGGTTGCCCGCGCCGTCCCAGGTGACCATCAGATAGCGAGTCATTTCGACCTCCAACTCTACGACTTGACAGCCTGTAAACTAGGGTAGGGTTTACAGCATGTCAAGTGGTCGTCTGGACACCCGGACCGCGATCCTCACCGCCGCGCGTGAGCTCTTCGAGGAGCAGGGCTACCACGGTGCCGCCCTCGAGGCGGTTGCGAAGCGCGCCGGCGTCTCACGCCAGGCGATCTACCTGCACTTCGCATCCAAGGCGGAGCTGCTCACCGCCCTGCACGCGCACATCTACGAGACCGACGTCGCTCCCACCCTCGAGCGGCACCCCATCTGGACCGCGCCGACGGCACTGGACGGGCTGGACGCGCTGATCTCGGTGGATGCGGAGGTCGCCTCGAAGGTCTGGCGGATCCACGAGGCCCTCGTGGTCGCCCGCCGGCACCACGCCGAGGTGGACGACACCCTGCGCCCGCGCGAGGCGGAGCGCTACGCCGAGATCGTTCGGCTGGGGCGGTGGCTCAAGAAGGAGGGAGGCCTTCCGACGCGGATGCGGGTCGCGACCTTCGCCGACATCATGTGGGGCCTCACCTCCCTCGGGACGTTCCAGAACCTCGTCATCGAGCGCGGCTGGTCGGTCGATCGCTTCGTCTCCTGGGTGCGCCAGACCATGCGAGCCCAGCTCGCCGCCAACCCCTGACCCTCTCGGCCCGGCGTGGGAATGTCCGTCGGAGGTGGGGTGTTCAATGGGGTGACCAGACGTTCAGTAGAAGGGGTACACCAGTGGGCACAATGGCAGCCGTCACCGACGCCGAGTTCGAGGCGCAGGTGCTGAAGAACGAGAAGCCGGTCCTGGTGGACTTCTGGGCGGAGTGGTGCGGCCCGTGCCGCCAGGTCTCCCCGATCCTCGAGGAGATCGCGACCGCCCACAGCGACAAGCTCGACTTCCGCAAGATGAACGTCGACGAGAACCCCGTCACCCCGGCCTCCTACCGGGTGACCGGCATCCCGACGATCAACGTCTACCAGGGCGGTGAGGTGGTGCGCAGCATCGTCGGCGCCCGTCCGAAGGCCGCGATCCTCAAGGAGCTCGAGGGCCTCATCTGAAGCGAGCGGTAGCGGGCGAGGAACGAGCCCGCTGCGTGGGCGAGCGCAGGTTGAGTAAGCCCCACGACCGAGGGACGAGGTCGTGACGGGCGCATCGAAACCCGGTGGGCTGCCCGACAGCTGGCGCTACTGGACCCGGCGTGGCGTGTGCCGCGCCGGGTTCGGCGATTTCGGGGCCGGCCGCACCGCGCCCAGCAGCCGCTCGACCGCGGCCTCCAGCTCGTCGCGCCAGGTGAGCGCCGAGCGCAGCTCCATCCGCATCCGCGGGTGCACCGGGTGCGGCCGGTGGGTCTTGAACCCGACGCCGCCGAGGAAGTCGGCGGACACCACGCACCCGCCGGTGTCGTGGCTGTTGCCGAACGCCTCCACCGCGCGGATCCCGCCGCGATGGATGAGGTCGCGTGCCATGCCCTGCACCAGCATCCGACCCAGCCCACCGCCGGCGTGCTCGGGCACGACGTACGCCGTCGTCAGCAGCACCGCGTCCGGTGACACCGGCGCGGTCGGGAACGCTGCTGCCCCGGGCACGAACGCCGCCGGCGCATAGATCAGGTAGCCGACGGGCTGGTCCTCGACCAGGACGACCCGGCCGCAGGAGCCCCAGTCCCGTAGCACCGCCGACACCCAGGCATCCTTCTCGGCGGCGGCCGTCTCCCGGTCGCGGATGCGCGCACGGCGTACCGGGTCGAGCTCCCAGAACAGGCAGGTGCGGCACGGCGCCGGGAGCGCGTCCAGATGATCCAGCGTCAGCCGGACGACCTTGCGGGACATGTCCCCATTGTGCGCCCGCGCGAGATGCCCGGGAAGGAGCCGCGTGGCCGCCTGCGAGAATGACGCCCGTGCGCGAGATCCGGCAGAGTCGCAAGCTCCACAACGTGCGGTACGACGTACGCGGTCCGATCCTGCAGGAAGCACAAAGGCTGGAGGCCGAGGGCCACCGGATCCTGAAGCTCAACATCGGCAACCCTGCACCGTTCGGCTTCGAGGCGCCGGAGGCGATCCTCGCCGACGTCATGCACCACCTGCCCGAGTCGCAGGGCTACAGCGACTCCCAGGGCATCTACTCCGCGCGCACCGCGGTGGCGCAGTACTACCAGCAACAGGGGCTGCGCGAGGTCGAGGTCGAGGACGTCTACATCGGCAACGGTGTCTCCGAGCTGATCTCGATGGTGCTCCAGGCATTCGTTGACGATGGCAACGAAATTTTGGTGCCGGCGCCCGACTATCCCCTGTGGACGGGCGCGGTCACGCTGTCCGGCGGGACCCCTGTGCACTACCTCGCGGATGAGGACAACGACTGGAACCCCGACCTCGAGGACATCGAGTCCAAGGTCACCGAGAACACCCATGCTCTGGTGATCATCAACCCGAACAACCCCACCGGCGCGGTCTACAGCAAGGAGATCGTGGAGGGGCTCGTCGACATCGCCCGGCGCCACCAGCTGGTGGTCTTCGCCGACGAGATCTACGAGAAGATCATCTTCGACGACGCCGTGCACCACCATGCGGCGAAGGCTGCCGGGCACGACGTTCTCTGCCTGACGTTCAGCGGTCTCTCCAAGTCCTACCGGGTCTGCGGCTACCGCGCGGGCTGGGTGATGATCTCCGGCCCCCAGGAGCTCGCCCTGGACTTCCTCGAGGGTCTCACCCTGGTGGCGAACATGCGGATGTGCGCCAACGTGCCGGCCCAGCACGCCATCCAGACCGCGCTGGGCGGCTACCAGTCGATCGAGGAGCTGATCGTCCCCGGGGGCCGCTTCTACGAGCAATCCATGCTCGCCGATCGGCTGCTCAACGAGATACCGGGCGTCAGCTCGGTGCGTCCGAAGGGCGCGCTCTACTGCTTCCCGAAGCTTGACCCCGAGGTCTACCCGATCGAGAACGACGAGGCGTTCGTGATCGAACTGCTGCGGGCCAAGAAGCTGCTCGTCACCCACGGCACCGGGTTCAACTGGCCGCAGCCCGACCACTTCCGCCTCGTCACGCTTCCCGACGTCGAGATCCTCGAGGAGGCGATCGGCCGGATCGCCGAGTTCCTCACCACGCGTCGCTGACGCCCCGCCCCTTCCCTGCCAGGAGCCCCGATGCTCGACCTCACCTACCCGCCCGTCATCCTCACGGCCAAGACGGCGTTCCGCGTCCTCGGCCAGCGCTTCGTGATGAGCGGGACCCAGCACGTGCCGCGCAAGGGCGGGGTGATGCTCGCGGTCAACCACATCGGGTACGTCGACTTCATCTACGGCGGGCTCGCGGCGAACCCGTCGGGCCGCAAGGTCCGCTTCATGGCGAAGCGGGAGATCTTCGACCACGCCGTCACCGGCCCGGTGATGCGGTCCATGCACCACATCGAGGTCGACCGGGGTGACGGGCTTGCGTCGTACGAGCAGGCGATCGGGTACCTCCGCGACGGCGAGGCCGTCGGCATCTTCCCGGAGGCGACCATCTCCCGCGCGTTCGTCCTCAAGGAGTTCAAGACCGGCGCGGTTCGAATCGCCGCCGCGGCAGGGGTGCCGCTGGTACCGGTCATCTTGTGGGGGACCCACAGGATGATCACCAAGGACCACGACAAGGACTTCTCCCGCGGCAAGACGATCGCGATCAACGTCGGGGTGCCGTTGCACCCGACCGGGGAGGACCCGGTCGGCGAGACCGCCGAGCTGCGCCGGGTGATGTCGGCGATGCTCGACGAGACCATCCGGACCTATCCCTCCGACGAGCAGCCGCCCCGGTCGTGGTGGCTGCCGGCCGAGTACGGCGGGTCCGCACCGACGCTCGAGGAGGCGGCCCGGCTGGACGCCCAGGAGAAGCGTGAGCGTGCCAAGCGGCGGGCTGCGAAGCGCTAAAGCGACAGGGCGACAAGTCCCTATGTCGACAAAGGGCTAGATCGGCTTATCGCTTCGGTTCCGAGGGTCCATGATGTCGACGATCCGGCGCAGGTCGTCGAGCGAGGCGAACTCGACGGTGATCTTGCCCTTGCGCTGACCGAGGTCGACCTTGACCCGGGTCTCGAGCCGGTCGGAGAGGCGGTCCGCGAGCTCCGTCAGGCCGGGGGCCACCGGCCGGCGGCGAGGTGTCCGGGACTCGCCGGTCTCCGAGCCGGTCTCGCCGACGGCCACCATCTCCTCGAGGCCGCGGACGCTGATGCCCTCGGCGACTACCCGCTGCGCCAGACGGTCCTGGCGATCCGGGTCCTCCACGGCCAGCAGGGAGCGGGCGTGCCCGGCCGAGATCACCCCGGCGGCGACCCGCCGCTGGACCGCGGGACTGAGCTTCAACAGCCGCAGCGTGTTGCTGATCTGCGGACGGGAGCGACCGATCCGGCCCGCCAGTTCCTCGTGCGTGCAGCTGAAGTCTTCGAGCAGCTGCTGGTAGGCCGCGGCCTCCTCGAGCGGGTTGAGCTGCGAGCGGTGCAGGTTCTCCAGCAACGCGTCGCGCAGCATGTCGTTGTCGTCGGTCTCCCGGATGATCGCCGGGATCGTCGCGAGGCCGGCGGCCTCGGTCGCGCGCCAGCGGCGCTCCCCCATCACCAGCTCGTAGGACTCCGGGCCGGTGCGGCGTACCACCACCGGCTGCAGCAGGCCGACCTCGCGGATCGAGGTCACCAGCTCGGCCATCTCCTCGTCGCCGAACACCTGCCGCGGCTGCACGGCGTTGGGGACGATCTGCCCGATCGGTAGCTCGGCGAAGACGGAGCCGGCGACGGGCGTCTGGTCGTCCGCGGGCTGCCCCTCGATAGCGGGTGCCTCTTCCACCGGCTCGGGAGCCGGCGGGATCAGCGAGCCGAGCCCGCGGCCGAGCCCGCGCCGCTGGGTGGCCTTCATCCGCTTACTCCTTTGATCGCGATCTCCCGGGCTGCCTCCAGGTAGCTCAGCGCCCCCGGCGACCCCGGATCGTAGGCCATCACGGTCTGGCCGTACGACGGCGCCTCCGACACGCGCACCGACCGCGGGATCGTGGTGCGGAGGACCTGGTCGCCGAAGTGACCGCGCACCTCGTCGGCGACGCCGGCCGCGAGGCGGGTCCGGGCGTCGTACATGGTGACCAGGATCGTCGACAGCGCGAGCTCGGGGTTCAGGTCGGCCTTCACCAGATCGACCGTCTCCAGCAGCTGGCCGAGCCCTTCCAGCGCGTAATACTCCGCCTGGATCGGGATCATCATCTCGTCGCCGGCCACCAGCGCGTTGAGCGTCAGCAGCCCGAGCGACGGCGGGCAGTCAATGAACACGTAGTCGTAGCGGTCCTCCCCCGCCTCCGCCGCGGCGCCGATCCGGGGGTCCGCGGCGATCGCCTTCTTCAACCGGCCTTCGCGGGCGACCACGCTGACCAGCTCGATCTCCGCGCCCGCCAGGTCGATGGTGGCCGGCACCACGAACAGGGCAGGGTCCTCCTCACACGCCTGCACCGCCTCGCCGAGCGGGAGGCCGTCGACGAGCACGTCGTAGCTGGAGACGACTCCACGGTGGTGCTCGACGCTCAGCGCCGTCGAGGCGTTGCCCTGGGGGTCGAGGTCGATCACGAGGACTCGCTGGCCGAGCTGGGCGAGCGCCGATCCGATGTTCACCGTCGACGTGGTCTTCCCGACCCCGCCCTTCTGGTTCGCGACCACGAACACCCGGGTGGCCTCCGGCCGCGGCAGGCGCGGGCGGTACTGCGCACTCTGGCGGGCCAGCACGCTGTGGTGCGCTGCGCGCGCCAATGGGGTGGCCATGTCATCGAACTCGTCGCCCAACGCCGCGAGGTCGGCTGCCGTTCGTACCCGGACGTACGGGTCGTCGGCGTCCTCCGTG
>CAVSMX010000025.1:0-48889 GCA_963729095.1 uncultured Actinomycetota bacterium
CCATGGGAGTCAGGATCGGTTGGGTGGCCGTGCGAAGAGCATGTGGTCGGGGTGACCCGCCGCGCGGGCGAGCCGTCCGAGGGCGTCTGTGAACTGCAGTTCGGTGGCATTGCTCAGCGCGTCGGCTGCGAGGGTGCGAACCCTCGCCTTTCGGCAACCGAGCATCTCCGCGATCCGCCCGTCGCTGAAGTTCGCCCAATAGCGCAGCACCACGACGGCTCGCTGGCCTTCGTTCGCGGCTGCATCGTGGACACGGAACTCGTTGAGCAGGATGCGCAGCACGTACTGCTCGGGGTCCTCGGCCGCGCTCACCCAGTCATAGAACCGCCAAGCGGCCACCATCGTTTCGCGGAGGAGGTGGAGGGAGGCCTCGTGATCCTCGATCAGGAGGAAGGCACAACAAGCCAGCCACTGGCCTCGATGGGCTAGGTACTCCTCGAGTGGTTCGAAGTACGGCCCGTCCTGGCGCTTCGATCGAGTGGTGGCCCGCCGCACGTCGGAGGGCGTGCGTGGCATCGGCGGCTCCCCTGCTCGTCACCCTGTCTGATGCGGTGGGAGCCACATCGGTTGGGCGTCCGTGTTCGAGCAGCGGGAGCCGCCGATGGATCTGGGGTCAGGTCGCGAGCTTGCGCGCGACGTCGAGCGCCCTGACGACCAGATGGTCGAGGGCCTCGAGGTCGTCGTCGTCGAGCTCGGCGGACTCGCCGGTGACCTTCGAGACGCCGTACGGGTTGCCGTCGCGGAACTTCACCGGGTCGGTGTAGCCGGGCGGCACGATGATCCCGCCGAGGTGGGCGAACGTCGTGTGCAGGGCCTGGATGGTGGTCTCCTGGCCGCCGTGCTTCGTCTGGGTCGAGGTGAAGGCCGTGTAGACCTTGTCGGCGAGCTTCCCCTCCTGCCAGAGCGGTCCGAGCGTGTCGAGGTAGGCCTGCAGCTGGCTGGTCACGTGGCCGTAGCGGGTGGGCGACCCGAACACGGCGACGTCCGCCCACGCCAGGTCCTCAGGTTCGGCGACCGGCGCGTCCTTGACGTCGTCACGGTGAGCCTGCCAGGCGTCCTGACCCTTGATCACCTCGGCCGGCGCGGTCTCCGCGACGTGCCGCAGCCGCACCTCGGCGCCCTCCTTCTCCGCGGTCGAGGCGATCCGTTCGGCCATCGTCTGCGTCGTGCCGTAGGACGAGTAGTAGATGATCGCGAGCTTGGTCGACATGGAACCTCCGTGGCGATTGACTCTTCAATCGAGTTCGGTACCCGTCCGGGCGGCGACCATGAGGATGCGATGCTGCCGGGGTGCCGTACCCCCCGCGCCGGATCGCGATGGTCGTGCTCGGGTGCTTCGTGCTCGGGACCGGCGTCGCGATGCTGCTCACCGCCGATCTCGGCTCGGACGGGTACTCCACGCTGGTCAACGGTGTCTCGAAGGCCAGCGGGATCTCGTTCCTGGTCGCCAACCTGCTGATCAGTCTGCTGTTCCTGCTGGTCGCGGCCGTCCGCCGGGTCTATCCCGGGCTGGGCACGATCGTGCAGGTCGTGGTCGTCGGCTGGACCGTCTCGTTCCTGATCGAGGTGCTGGAGACGCCCGACAGCCTGGGGTGGCGGTTCGCCCTGCTCGCCGTCGCCTTCCCCGTGCTCGCCCTCGGCATCGCCAGCTACCTGGGCGCGCACACTGGCGCGGGCCCGGCCGAGGCGGCCGCGCTGGCCTGGGATCCACCGGTGCCCTTCAAGTGGAGCTACAGCATGGTCCAGGGCGGCGGGGCGCTCGTCGGCTGGCTGCTCGGTGCGACCATCGGGGTGGGCACGATCGCGGTGATCGTGGCGCTGGGGCCGCTCGTCGACCTCACCAGCAGGCGGCTCCACCTGGACGTGCATCAGGGCCCCGAGGCCGAGGCGTCAGCAGCCTCCTAGGATTGCGTGCATGCCCGAAATCACGCGCGACGAGGTCGCGCACCTGGCGGCGCTGGCGCGCATCGACCTCGACGACGCCGAGCTCGACCACCTAGCACCCCAGCTGTCGGTGATCCTCGAGTCGATCGCGTCCATCCAGGGCGTCGCCGGCGACGACGTACCGCCGACCTCGCACCCGATGCCGCTGACCAACGTGTTCCGGGACGACGTCGTGGTGCCCTGCCTGACCGCCGAGGAGGCGCTGTCGGGCGCTCCCGAGGTCGAGCAGCAGCGGTTCGCCGTCCCCCGGATCCTGGGGGACGAACAGTGACTGACCTGACCAGGAAGACCGCCGCGGAGCTGGTCGACGCGCTGGCCGCGGGCGAGACCAGCTCCGTCGAGCTGACCCAGGCCCACCTGGACCGGATCGCCGCGGTCGACGGGGCCGTGCACGCCTTCCTGCAGGTGGACACCGACGGCGCGCTGGCTCAGGCCGCCGCATCCGACGAGCGGCGCGCCGCCGGCACCCTTGCCAGCGCCCTGGACGGGGTGCCGATCGCGGTGAAGGACGTGCTGGCCACGCGTGGGCTGCCCACCACCTGCGGGTCGCGGATCCTCGAGGGCTGGGTGCCGCCGTACGACGCCACCGTGGTCACGAAGCTCCGCGACGCGGGCCTGCCGATCCTCGGCAAGACCAACATGGACGAGTTCGCGATGGGCTCGTCGACCGAGCACTCGGCGTACGGGCCGTCCCACAACCCGTGGGATCTCGACCGGATCCCGGGTGGCTCCGGAGGTGGCTCGGCGGCCGCGGTCGCGGCCTACGAGGCGCCGCTCGCGCTCGGCACCGACACCGGCGGCTCGATCCGCCAGCCGGGTGCCGTCACCGGGACGATCGGTGTGAAGCCGACGTACGGCTCCGTCTCCCGCTACGGGCTGGTCGCCCTGGCCAACTCCCTCGACCAGGTCGGGCCGGTGACGCGCACGGTGCAGGACGCTGCAGTGCTGCACGAGATCATCGGCGGCCACGACCCGATGGACTCGACGTCGGTCCAGGACCGGGTGCCCGACCTCACCGACGCCGCGCGGCTGGGCGCGAGCGGCGACCTCACCGGCGTGCGGATCGGCGTGGTCAAGGAGCTCGGCGGCGAGGGCTACCAGGACGGCGTACTGGCTCGCTTCCAGGAGTCGGTGGACCTGATGGTCAAGGCGGGTGCCGAGCTCGTCGAGGTGTCCTGCCCGACGTTCGTGCACGCGCTGGCCACCTACTACCTGATCCTGCCGGCGGAGGCCTCCAGCAACCTCGCGAAGTTCGACGCGATGCGCTACGGCCTACGGGTGCTTCCCGAAGGGGTCGACAACCCCAGCGCGGAGGAGGTGATGCGGGCGACCCGCGATGCCGGCTTCGGCGACGAGGTGAAGCGCCGGATCATCCTCGGCACCTACGCGCTGTCCAGCGGCTACTACGACGCCTACTACGGCCAGGCCCAGAAGGTGCGCACGCTGGTGATCCGCGACTTCGACGCGGCGTTCGAGAAGGCCGACGTGCTGCTCTCGCCGACCACGCCGACCACCGCGTTCAAGATCGGCGCCAAGGTCGACGACCCGCTGGCGATGTACCTCAACGACCTGGCCACCATCCCGGCCAACCTCTCCGGCGTCCCCGGCATCTCGATCCCGAGCGGCCTCGCCGACGAGGACGGGCTGCCCGCCGGCGTACAGATCCTGGCGCCGGCGCTCGCCGACGACCGGGTCTACCGCGTCGGCGCCGCGCTGGAGACGCTGCTGCGCGACCAGTGGGGCGGCCCGCTCCTCGACCAGGCCCCTCCGCTGGTCGAGCAGGCCTCGACAGGCTCGACCCACGACGTCGTCGAGACTGCGGGAGGAGAGGCATGACCGCGACCCTGGTGCCGTTCGAGGAGGTCCTGGAGCGCTACGACCCGGCCCTCGGGCTCGAGGTCCACGTCGAGCTCAACACCGCGACCAAGATGTTCTGCGGCTGCCCGGCGTCGTTCGGCGAGGAGCCGAACACGTCGGTCTGCCCGGTGTGCCTGGGCCTGCCCGGCGCGATGCCGGTCGTCAACGGCAAGGCCGTGGAGTCGGCGATCCGGATCGGGCTGGCGCTCAACTGCGAGATCGCGGAGTGGTGCCGGTTCGCGCGGAAGAACTACTTCTACCCCGACATGCCGAAGAACTTCCAGACCAGCCAGTACGACGAGCCGATCGCGTTCGAGGGCTTCATGGATGTGGAGGTGGGCGGCGAGACGATCCGCGTCGAGATCGAGCGCGCCCACATGGAGGAAGACACCGGCAAGTCCACCCACGTGGGCACCAGCGGCCGGATCCACGGGGCCGACTACTCGCTCGTCGACTACAACCGCGCCGGCATCCCGCTGATCGAGATCGTCACCAAGCCGATCCTCGGTACTGGCGCGAAGGCTCCGGACGTGGCTCGTGCGTACGTGCAGCAGCTGCGCGACCTGATCCTCGCGCTCGGCGTCTCCGAGGCCCGGATGGACCAGGGCAACCTGCGCGCCGACGTGAACCTGTCGCTCGCGCCGGTCTCGACGGGCTCGACCGGCGGGGCGCGACTCGGCATCCGCACCGAGACGAAGAACGTCAACTCGTTCCGCTCGGTCGAGCGCGCGGTGCGCTACGAGATGTCCCGGCACGCCGCCGTGCTCGACGCCGGGGAGAAGGTGCTCCAGGAGACCCGGCACTGGCACGAGGACACCGGGATCACCACCAGCGGCCGGGAGAAGTCGGACGCGGACGACTATCGCTACTTCCCCGAGCCAGACCTGGTGCCAGTTGCGCCGAGCCGGGAGTGGGTCGACGAGCTGCGCGGCACGCTGCCGGAGAACCCCGCCCAGAAGCGACTCCGCCTGCAGGCCGACTGGGGCTTCTCCGACCTCGAGATGCGCGACACCGTCGGGGCGGGCGCGCTCGCGCTGGTCGAGGAGACCGTCGCCGCCGGCGCGGCTCCGCAGGCCGCCCGCAAGTGGTGGCTGTCGGAGCTGGCCCGCCGCGCCAACGACACGGGGGTCGAGATCTCCGAGCTGGGCGTGTCACCCCAGCAGGTGGCCGAGGTCCAGGCGCTCGTCGACTCCGGGAAGATCAACGACAAGCTGGCCCGTCAGGTCTTCGACGGGCTGCTCGAGGGCGAGGGCACGCCGGAGGAGATCGTCGCCGCGCGGGGCCTCGCGATCGTCTCCGACGAGGGGGCCCTGGGCGCCGCCGTCGACGCCGCGATCGCCGCCAACCCCGATGTCGCCGAGAAGATCCGCGACGGCAAGGTCGCCGCCGCCGGCGCGCTGATCGGCGCGGTGATGAAGGAGATGCGCGGCCAGGCCGACGCCAACCGCGTGCGCGAGCTGATCCTGGAGCGACTCACCTGAGCCGCAGGGAGTAGGCTCCGGCCACTATCAATTCACGCCCGTGGTGGGGGAAGCCGGTCCGATTCCGGCGCTGACCCGCAACCGTAGGCCCGCACTCGGGTGCGAGCGAGCCGGAGCACCCGCCGCGACGCGTCCTGAAATATCGCTGTCGAGGAAACCAGCGGGCGGGGCCGACCCTCCTGCTGTGCAGCGGGAAGGATCCACATGTCACCCCGTCTTCGGCGAGGTATCGGCCTCATCGCCGTGCCCGCTCTCGCGTTCACCACGCTCGCCGCGCTGCCCTCGGCTCCAGCGATCGCCGCCGACGCCGATCCCGCCCCCCTCGACGCAGGGAGCGCCTGGCTGGAGGACGAGCTCGCCGACGGGCCGTTCAGCGGCCCGTTCACCGAGGGTTTGAGCATCGATGCGGTCCTGGCCCTAGACGCGGTCGGAGGGGCCCCCGAGACCATCGATGGGACGGTCGAGGGGCTTGAGTCGCGCATGCAGGGCCCCAGCGGGTACGTGATCTCCACGGAAGGCGGCACGTACGAATCCGGAGGAAGTGCGGCCAAAGCGGCTGTGATGCTCCAACGCACTGGAGGAGACCCCACCGCGTACGGAGGACTCAACCTCGTCGACCAGCTCGAGTCGTTGATCAGCACTGCTGACGGGCTGGAAGGGCGAGTCATCGCACGGTTCAACGACGTGGACGACCCCAGTTTCACCAATACGCCGATACAGGCGTTCGCCGCCGAAGCGCTGTTCCGGGCAACAAGCCCCCTCCGCGAAGAAGCGACGGAGTACCTCATCCGCCAGCAGTGCGACGAGGGGTTCTTCCGCGAGACAATTCCAGACACCAGCGGTCCGCAGTCCTGCGACGAAGACCCTGACGCGGCCCCGAGTGTCGACAGCACTGCCCTTGCGGTGCTCGCGCTCGAAGGGCAGGGCGCCGCCGTGCAGGAGTCTTTGGACGCGGCCGTCGCTTGGCTGCTCGAGGCTCAGAAAGCCGATGGGTCGTTCGGCTCCGGACCGGACATCCCCACCCCCAACAGCAACAGCACCGGTCTGGCCGGCTGGGCGCTCGGCGAGACCGGCAACGTCACGCCGGCGGAGCGAGCGGCCGGTTGGGTGCGCGGCCGCCAGGCCGACGAGACGGCGCCGTGCCACACGGCGCTGAGCGGCGACCAGGGCGCGATCGCCTACGACACGGCCGCCCTCGCGGCCGGCCGCAGCGACGGCATCACCGTCGAACTGCAGGACCAGTGGCGACGGGCCAGCGCGCAGGCGCTGCCGGCGCTGAAATGGGCCATGGACGGGGGTGAGGGACCGATCAGCAAGATCGACACCCGCGGCTACCACCAGGCCGGCACCCGGATCCGGCTCGGAGCCCACGGGTTCGCCCCCGGAGACACGGTCTGCTTCCGGCTCGGCAGCAAGACCGTGGCGCTGGGCGTCACCGGCAACAACGGCCAGGCACTGGTCAGGGTGAAGCTGCCCGACGGCAGCCGGACCCGTACCTACCTCTCCAACACCGGTGACGCCGAGGGGCAGCCGCTGTCGTTCAAGGTGCTCGATGCCAAGACCCTCCCGGTCGATCTCAAGGCGCGGGTCGGGCGCGGCGGCACGCAGGTCGTGAAGGTCCGTGGCCTTGCTGCCCGAGAGCACTACAAGGTGACCTATCGCGGCAAGCGGGTGGACGCCGGAAAGGCCGACGGCAACGGTCGGGCGGTCGCCCGGTTCGGCGTCGGCCAGAAGACCGGCAAGGTCACGGTCGTGCTGCTCGGGGAGTTCAAGAACCGCCGAGCCGCCAAGGCGTTCACCGTCACCCGATGACCATCATCGCCCGCCTCGTCGCCGTCGCCCTCGTGGCCGCGGCGGCGAGCCTCGCCGTACCTTCACCGGCGGCGTACGCCGCCCCTTGCACCGGCGACTCCGGAGTATCGGTGGTCGTCGACTTCAACGGCCTCGGCGGCGGGGTGCAGCAGGTGTGCGTGTCCGGGGGCGGAGGCGATGCCGCGTCGTCGCTGTTCCCCGCCGCCGGGTTCACGCTCAACTACGCGTCCCGGCAGCCTGGGTTCGTCTGCCGGGTCCAGGGCAAGCCGGCCAGCGACCCGTGCGTGAACACCGCGCCGGCGGACGCGTTCTGGGGGCTGTGGTGGTCCGATGGCGACGCATCGAGCTGGACGTTCAGCTCGCTCGGAGCCGCCTCCCTCAAGATTCCGAACGGCGGCATGGTCGCGTTCTCGTGGGACGCCGAGTCCGGCACCGCGCCACCGAGCGCGAGCCCCAGCCATCCCGACCCCTCGCCGACCCCCGAGCCCGACCCGCCGCCGCCGAACGACGGCGGCTCCGGGCCCGATCAGCCGGCCGCACCCGACGGCTCGGCCGCGCCGGGGTCCACCCCGTCGGACACTCCAGATGGCAGCCCGTCGGCGTCACCTGGCGCGGAGGACGGCAAGAAGGGCAAGGGGGACAACGGGAAGGGCGACAAGGGCAAACAGAAGAAGCCGAAGGCCACACCCGGCGCGACGCCGACCACCCCGGCGACGACCGACACCGAGCTCGCGGCCGACCAGGGATCCGCAGTGGCGGATCCGCCGGCGGACTCCGACGGCCTGCCCGGCTGGGTGGCGCCCGCACTGATCGGCGTACTCTTCGCGGCCGCCGGCATCGTCCTGCTCGTGCGGCGCAGGCGGTCCGGCCTGTGAGGCCGTACCCGTGAGCCCGGGGCCGTGAAGGCGCGCCTGCCACGCGACCTCCACCCCGTGGCCTGGTGGCTGTGGGCGATCGGGCTGGCGGTGGCGGCGTCGCTGACCACGAACCCGCTGATCCTCCTCCTGCTGGTCGGCGTCGCGTCCGTCGTGGTTCAGGCGCGCCGCTCGGCCCAGCCGTGGGGTGCGTCGTTCCGGCTCTACGTGATGCTCGGGGTCGCGATCGTGGTCTTCCGGGTGGTGTTCCGGATCCTGTTCGCCGGCACCTACCCAGGCACCGTCGTGCTGGACCTGCCCGAGATCCCGCTGCCCGACTTCGTGCTGGGCTTCACCTTGCTGGGCCCGGTCACCCGGGAGTCGCTGCTCGCCGGCCTCTACGACGGGATGCGCCTGGCCACGATCGTGATCTGCGTCGGCGCGGCCAACTCGTTGGCCAACCCGAAGCGTCTGCTCCGTTCGGTGCCGCCGGCGCTCTACGAGATCGGCACCGCTCTCGTGGTCGCGGTGACCGTGCTGCCCCAGTTCGCCGAGAGCGTCCGGCGGGTGCGCGCCGCACAGTCGCTGCGCGCGGGGGAGTCCGGGCGGGTCCGCCGGCTGCGCCGGTTCCTGGTGCCGGTGCTGGAGGACTCGCTCGAGCGGTCGCTCGCGCTGGCCGCCGGCATGGACACCCGCGGCTACGGCCGGTCCGGTGGCGCCTCCCGCGCCGATCGCCGGCTCACCGGAGCTCTGATGCTGGCCGGCCTGGTCGGGGTCTGCGTCGGGGTGTACGCCGTACTGGACGAGACCGCGCCGCGGTTCCTGGCCCTGCCGATGCTGGTGGTCGGTGTGGCCGTGGCGACCGCCGGACTCGTCAGTGCCGGGCGCCGGGTGCAGCGCACCCGCTACCGGCCGGACCCCTGGCTCTGGCCGGAGTTCGCCGTGATCGCCTGCGGGATCGTCGTCGCCCTGGTCGGCTGGTGGGTCAGCCGCAACCAGCTGCGGATCGCCTACCCCGACCTCTCGGTCGCCCCCGAGGTCAGCCTGGTCGCCCTGCTCGGCACCCTGGTCGGCGTCCTCGCCGCCGTGGCCGCCCCCCGGCCCAAGGAGGTCGCCGGATGATCGAGCTGCGCGGCGTCACGTTCCGGTACGACGAGCAGCCGGTGCTCGCCGACGTCGACCTGACCATCGAGGAGGGCGAGCTGGTGCTCGTGTCCGGCCCGACCGGCGTCGGCAAGTCGACGCTGCTGGGCACGATCACGGGGCTGGTGCCGCGGTTCACCGGTGGGACTCTCGCCGGCGACGTGCTGCTCGACGGGGTCAGCATCGTCGACACCCCACCGCGGGAGCGTGCGCACGTGATCGGGTTCGCCGGGCAGGATCCGGCCGCCGGGTTCGTCACCGACACCGTCGAGGAGGAGCTCGCCTACGGGATGGAACAACTCGGCCTGCCGTCGGCCACGATGCGCCGCCGGGTCGAGGAGACGCTGGACCTGCTCGGCATCGCCGGGTTGCGCGACCGCGACCTGCGCACCCTCTCGGGCGGCGAGCAGCAACGGGTGGCGATCGGCGCGGTGCTGCCGATGCACCCGCGGCTGCTGGTGCTCGACGAGCCGACGTCCGCGCTGGACCCGACGGCGGCCGAGGAGGTGCTGGCCACACTGACCCGCCTGGTGAACGACCTCGGGATGTCCGTGCTGCTCGCCGAGCACCGCCTCGAGCGGGTGGTGCCGTTCGCCGACCGGATGTGCCTGCTGACCGGAGCCGGCCGGGTGCGCGTCGGCACCCCGGGCGAGCTGCTCGCCGAGTCACCCGTGGTGCCTCCGATCGTGGAGCTCGGCCGGGCGGTGGGGTGGCAGCCGCTCCCGCTGACCGTGCGCGACGCCCGGCGGCTGGCCCGGGACCTACCGGTGGTCGCGCCTGAGACACCTGACCCGCCCGCCGCACCTACGGCCCTGACCGCGCGCGGCGTCACCGTCATGCACGGGCGCACCGTCGCCGTACGCCAGCTCGACGTGGTGCTCGGCGGGGGCCGGGTCACCGCGCTGATGGGTCGCAACGGCTCCGGGAAGTCGTCCCTGCTCTGGGCCTTGCAGGGCGGTGGACGGCGGCACAGTGGCGCCGTACGGATCGGAGACCGGGATCCGGCCGACCTCGAGGGCGCCGACCGGCGCGGCGTCGTCGGACTGCTGCCGCAGACGGCCACCGACCTGCTCTACCTCGAGTCCGTCGACGAGGAGTGCGCCGCGGGCGGGCCCGGCACCCGCGAGCTCCTCGACCGGCTGGTGCCCGGGGTGGCCGGAGAGACCCACCCCCGGGACCTGTCCGAGGGGCAGCGCCTCGCGCTCGCCCTGGCGCTGGTGCTCGTGGCCGAGCCCGAGGTCGTGCTGCTCGACGAGCCGACCCGCGGCCTCGACTATGCCGCGAAGGCCGCGCTGGCGGGCATACTTCGGCGGCTCGCCGACGAAGGTCGGGCGGTGCTGGTGGCAACGCACGACGTGGAGTTCGTGGCGCGGGCCGCCGACGACGTGGTGGTCCTCGCCGCGGGGGAGGTCGTCTCGTCGGGTCCGGTACGCCGGGTGGTGGCCGAGTCGCCGGCGTTCGCGCCGCAGGTGATGAAGGTGCTCGGGGCTCCGTGGCTGCGGGTCGACGAAGTGGTTGCCGCCATGGAGACGGCATGAGAACGAGCGCCGTCCCGATCACCCCGCGCACCGCCGCGGTGCTCGGCGCCGCTTCGGTGGCCGGCCTGATGATGCTGTGCTGGCCGCTGCTGCTGCGGGTGGACGCCGAGCAGACCCGGGTCGACCCACCGTTCATGTTCCTGGCGCTGCTGCCGGTCGTGATCTTCGTGGTGCTCGCCGAGATGAGCGAGGGCGGCATGGACTCGCGGGTGCTCGCGATCCTGGGCGTGCTCAGCGCGGTCAACGCGATCCTGCGGGTGCTCTCCGCGGGCACCGCCGGTGTGGAGTTCGTGTTCTTCCTGCTGATCCTGGCCGGCCGGGTGTTCGGGCCGGGGTTCGGTTTCGTGCTCGGCTGCACGTCGCTGTTCGCGTCGGCGCTGATGACCGCCGGCGTCGGGCCCTGGCTGCCGTACCAGATGCTCGTCGCGGCCTGGATCGGCATGGGCGCCGGGCTACTGCCCCGCCGGGTCACCGGCAAGCGTGAGATCGCGATGCTGGTCGCGTACGGCGTGTTCGCGGCGTACGCCTTCGGGCTGCTGATGAACCTCTCCAGCTGGCCGTTCCTGCTCGGCATCGTGGTGCCCGGGCACGAGGGAGCGCTGTCCTACGTCGCCGGAGCGCCGGTGGTCGACAACCTGCAGCGGTTCGTCGTCTACACACTGATCACGTCGACGGGGAGCTTCGACACCGGCCGGGCGATCACGAACGCGGTGGCGCTGGCGGTGCTCGGCCCCGCCGTGCTGACGACGCTGCGCCGGGCGTCGCGACGGGTCACCGTCGTGGCACATCCCACATCGACCGGGTCCGCCACCGACGCCGTGTCGTTGTAAGGTGAGCGGGCTCCCGCAGAAGTGCGGGAGCGCCACGGCGCCCAGTGAAATCCGGTGAGACTCCGGTGCTGTCCCCGCAACTGTGAAGCCGGCCGCGCGAGCGGCCGGACGAGCCAGGTCACCTCGGCCCGTGGACACGTAACTAGCCTCGGACGAAGGATAGTTCGTGCGGCAACGGCCTCCCGGCTCTAGCGGTGCGACGACTTTCGTCCTCCGACACCCGGAGGATGCTGTGCCCCACTCGAAGTTCCCGCGCACGTCTCGCACGGCGCACCCTGCCTCTCTTCATCGTTGTGGCCCTGGCGCTCGCCGGCTGCGGCGGCGTCGACACCGTCGACGATGAGACCCCGTCGGGGTCCGGCCCGGCCGCGGAGTTCCCGGTGACCGTCGTCTCCGGCGAGGCGGACGCCGACACCGAGATCACGGTCGAGAGCGAGCCGACCTCGATCGTCTCGCTGAGCCCGACCGCGACCGAGATGCTGTGGGCGGTCGGCGCCGGCGACCAGGTGATCGCGGTGGACGACCAGTCCGACTACCCGAAGGACGTGCCGACCACCGAGCTCTCAGGCTACGAGCCCAACGTCGAGGCGATCCTCGACCAGGAGCCGGACTTCGTGGTCACCGCCTCCGACCAGGGCGACCTGGTCGCCGGGCTGGAGAAGGCCCGGGTGCCGACGCTGGTGCTGCCGCCCGCCGCCGACCTCGACGAGAGCTACGACCAGATCGAGCGGGTCGGCGCCGCGACCGGTCACGCCGACGAGGCCGCCGAGGTGGTCGCCGGAATGCGGTCCGACATCGAGGAGGCGCTCGCCGACGCACCCGACGCGGAGGGCGTCACCTACTTCCACGAGCTCACCCCCGACCTCTACACGGCCGGCGGCAGCACGTTCATCGGCGAGATCTACGGCCTGTTCGGACTCGAGAACATCGCCGACGAGGCGGACAAGGGCGACGAGTACCCGCAGCTCTCGAGCGAGTACGTCGTCACCGCCGACCCCGACCTGGTGTTCCTCGCCGACGGCGAGTGCTGCGAGGTCACCGCGGCCGACGTCGACGAGCGACCGGGCTGGGCGAAGGTCGATGCGGTGGAGGACGAGCAGGTCCACGTGATCGACGAGGACATCGTCAGCCGCTGGGGACCGCGGGTGGTCGACTTCGTGCAGCTGATCAGCGAGATCCTCACCGAGCGCGAGCAGGCCCTCGGCGCGGACGGCTGACGGGTTCACGATGGCGCTGGACCTGCCCCGGGAGCGGGCGCTCCGCCTGGTGGCGCGCCCGCGGCTGCGGCCGTCCGCGATCGGGGTGGGCGTCGCCGTCTGGCTCGGCGCGATGCTGATCGGGTGCCTCGTCGGGCCGGCCGATCTCAGCGTCCGCGGGGTTCTGCTGGAGCTGCTCGACGCGGTGCCCCTGGTCGAGGTCGACTCAGGGCTCTCCGTGACCCAGCAGGCGATCTTCTGGGAGATCCGCCTCCCGCGCGTGGTGCTCGGCGTCCTTGTCGGGGCCACGCTGGCGGCCGCGGGCACGGCGTACCAGGGCGTGTTCCGCAACCCGCTCGCCGACCCCTACCTGCTCGGTGTCTCCAGCGGGGCGGGGCTCGGCGCCACCCTCGGCATCGTGGCCGGCGGGGGAGTCGGGCCGGTCGGGATCCCGCTGCTCGCGTTCGTCGGCGGGCTGCTGGGCGTCGCCGCGACGTACGCGCTCGGGAGCAGCGTCGGGGGAGGCCGCGGGGCCGTGGTGATCGTGCTGGCCGGGGTCGCGGTCGGTGCGTTCTTCAACGCGATCCAGAACTTCGTCCAGCAGCGGTACGACGACTCGCTGCTCTCCGTCTACTCGTGGATGCTGGGCCGGCTCAGCACCGACGGCTGGACGGACGTCTGGATCGCGCTGCCGTACGTCGTCGTGTCCTGCGGCGTGATCCTTATGTACCGCCGCACCCTCGACGTGATGGCTGTCGGCGACGTCGAGGCCGCCAGCCTCGGCGTCGACCCCGGCCGGGTGCGGCTGGTGCTGGTGCTGACCGCCACCCTTGGGACCGCAGCCGTCGTCAGCGTGAGCGGCCTGATCGGGTTCGTCGGGATCGTGGTCCCGCATGCGGTGCGGCTGTTGTTCGGGGCCTCCCACCAGACGCTGCTGCCGCTGGCGCTGCTCTTCGGCGCGGCGTTCCTGGTGCTCGCCGACGTCGTCGCTCGCACGGCGCTGGCGCCGGCCGAGGTGCCGATCGGGGTCGTGACCGCGGTGGTCGGCGCACCGTTCTTCCTGGTCGTGCTGCGGCAGCACAAGGGGGAGCTGTGATCCTCGAGTGTCGCGGCGTGAACGTCGACCGGGGCGGCGTCCGGGTCGTCAGCAACGTCGACCTGGTGGTCGAGCCAGGTGAGTGGGTAGCGGTCGTCGGGCCGAACGGCGCCGGCAAGACCTCGTTGCTGCACGCCGTGGCCGGGCTGATCCCGGCCACGGGCCACTTGCGGGTGGGCGGGCTGGACCCGGCGCACGCGCCGCGTCGGCGGATGGCCAGGGCGGTGGCGCTGATGCCGCAGCGACCGGTGGTGCCCGAGGGGATCAGCGTGCGCGAGCTGGTGGCGCTGGGCCGTACCCCGCACCTGCGCCGGTTCGGGACCGAGTCGGCTGCCGACCGCGACGCGGTCGAGCGGACCCTGGACCGGCTGGACCTCAGCGAGCTCGCGAACCGTCCCGCCCTGGGCGTCTCGGGCGGCGAGCTGCAGCGGGTGGTGCTCGCCCGGGCGCTGGCCCAGGAGCCGCAGGTGCTGCTCCTCGACGAGCCCACCAGCGCCCTGGACATCGGCCACCAGCAGAGCGTTCTCGACCTGGTCGGTGCGATGCGGCTCCAGGACGAGCTCACGATCGTCGCGGCCATGCACGACCTCACCCTCGCGGGGCAGTACGGCCGCCGGGTGGTGCTGCTGCACCGGGGTCGGGTGGTGGCCGACGCGGCTCCCGCCGAGGTGCTGCGACCGGCCCGCCTGGCCGAGGTGTACGGCGCCCGCGTCGAGGTGCTCCAGCGCGAGGACGGGCCGGCCGTGCTGCCGGTCCGCGAGCGCGGATGAGCGTGCTGCTGGCGGCCGGCCTGGACGCGGTGTTCGCCGAACCACCGGCCCGCGCGCACCCGGTCGTGTGGACCGGCGTCTACCTGGACCGGGTCGCGGGCGTCGTGCCGGCGGAGCCCCGGCATCGGGCCGTGGTGGCCGGCGCCGCCGCGTTGCTTGGGGGAGCGGCGGTCGCGTGGCTCGCTGGTCGTGCGGGAGACCGACGGGTGCTGAGGGGTGTGGCGCTCTGGCCGCTGCTGTCGGCGCGGATGCTGCTGACCGAGGTGCTCGCCGTGGAACACGCGCTGCGAGAGAGCCCCGACGCCGGCCGGGCCGCGCTGGCCCGGATCGTCAGCCGCGACACCTCTGACCTGTCACCCGCGGAGGTGCGCGGCGCGGCGATCGAGACGCTGGCCGAGAACCTGTCGGACTCGGTGGTGGCGCCGCTCCTCTGGTACGTCGTGGCCGGCCTCCCCGGTGCGGCGCTCTACCGCTTCGCCAACACCGCCGACGCCTGCTGGGGCTACCGCAGCCCGCGCTGGCGGTACGCCGGCACGGTGGCCGCCCGCGCCGACGACGCGCTCAACCTGGTCCCCGCGCGACTCACCGCGCTGCTGCTGCGGGGCCCGGTCGGGCTGACCCGGTTGCGGTCGGAGGCACGACGTACCGCATCGCCGAACGCGGGCTGGCCGATGGCGGCCCTGGCCCTGCGCCTGGACCTGCGGCTGAGCAAGCGCGACCACTACGTGCTGCACCCGACCGGTGCCGATCCCGGCGCCGGTGACGTCGAGCGGGCGGTCCGGCTCGCCCGTCGTACCGCAGTGGCGGCCTTCGCGGCCGCTGCGGTCGCCGAGCACCTGACCCACCACCGAGGAGGACGACCATGAACTCAACCCTTCCGAAGCGGGAGCGGACCCGGCCACCCCGGCGCGACGTGCCGTCGATCGTGCTGGTCAACACCGGCGACGGGAAGGGCAAGTCCACCGCCGCGTTCGGCACGATCATGCGGGCGGTGGCCCGGGACTGGTCGGTCGGTGTCATCCAGTTCATGAAGTCCGGCAAGTGGCGGGTCGGCGAGGAGGCGATCGCCCGTCGGCTGGGTGTCGACTGGTGGACCATCGGCGACGGGTTCACCTGGGAGTCCGACGACCTCGACCGCTCGGCCGTCATCGCCCGCGAGGCGTGGACCGCGGCCGCGCTCGCGCTGACCTCGGGCGAGTACGACCTGCTGGTGCTCGACGAGATCACCTACCCCGTCAACTACGGGTGGATCGAGGCCGGGCCGGTGTGGGCGGCCATCCGTGGGCGGGCCGAGCGGACCAACGTGTTCTGCACCGGCCGCAACGCGCCGCCCGAGCTGGTCGAGCTCGCCGACACGGTCACCGAGATGCGCAAGGTCAAGCACGCCTACGAGACCGGCGTGCGGGCCAAGCGCGGGATCGACTTCTAGTGATGGACACCCTCGAAGACCTCCTTGGTGACCACGGCGACCGTCAGGTCCCGCCCGGAGCGGTCGACCTCGCCGTCAACGTCTGGGGGCCGCCGCCCGACTGGCTGATGCGTGACCTGCAGGCGGTCGACCTGGCGGCGTACCCCGACCAGGCTCCGGCTGTGGCGGCGGTGGCCGCGCGGCACGGCGTGGCGACCGACGAGTGCCTGCTGCTCAACGGCGCGGCGGAGGCGTTCTGGCTGCTCGCCCAGGCGCTTGCGGCCCCGGCTCGCGGCGTGCGTGCACCCGTCGTTCACCGCACCCGAGGCGGCCCTGCGCTCCTGCGGGGTGCCGGTGCACCGGGTCGTCCGCGACGCGGCCGACGGCTTCGCCCTCGACCCCGCCGCGGTTCCCGAGGAGGCGGACCTGGTGGTGCTGGGCCGGCCGGACAACCCGACCGGCCGCCACGAGCCGGAGGAGGTGCTGGCCGCCCTGGCCAGGCCGGGCCGGGTGCTGGTCGTGGACGAGGCGTTCGCCGACTTCCTGCCCGACGCCGCCAGCGCGTACGCCGCGCGGATCCCTGGGCTCGTGTGCGTCCGCAGCCTCACCAAGCTGTGGGGGCTGGCCGGGCTGCGGGTGGGCTACATGCTCGCCGGGCCGGAGCTGACCTGCCGGCTTCGTGCGGTCCGCCAACCGTGGCCGGTGAGCTCGCCGGCCGTCCGCGCCACCACGCTGCTTGTGGGCGCCGAGGACGAACGGCGAGAGCGCGCGGACGCCGTCGCGCGCGCCCGCGCTGCGCTGCTCGACGACCTGTCATCGCTCCCGCTGAGCGTGTGGCCGTCCCCGGCGAACTTCCTGCTGCTGCGCGGGGAGGACGACTGGCTGCGGGTGCGGTTGCTCGAGCACGGCATCGCGGTACGGCGGGCGACGACGTTCCCGGGGCTCGACGGGCGGTACGTCCGGGTCGCCGTGCACCCCGACGCCGAGGTCCGCGCCCGTCTCCTTTCCGCACTGCGCGCGGCGCTGCCGGAGGGTGGTCCGGGCGCCTCGATCGTCGTACCCGACGCCGTACCGGTGAGCCGGACGCTGGTGCTCGGCGGCGCCCGGTCGGGCAAGTCCCGGCACGCGCAACGGCTGCTGGCCCACCGGACGGACGTTCTGTACGTCGCCCCGGGGCCGGTGCCCGACGGCACCGACGGCGACTGGGCCGCCCGGGTGGCCGCGCACCGCCGCGACCGGCCCGCCGGCTGGACGACGCGGGAGACCACCGACATCGCGGGAGTGCTGGCCGGCGCCGACGCGCCGGTGCTCGTCGACTGCCTGGCCACCTGGCTGGCCGCGGCGATGGACGAGGCCGGCGCCTGGGACTCGGCGGACGGCGACACCGAGTGGCAGCGGCGGCTCGACGCCGAGGTGGAGCGCCTGGTGGCGGCGTGGCGCTCGGCCACGGTGCAGGTGGTGGCGGTCAGCAACGAGGTCGGCAGCGGCGTGGTCCCTGGAACGCGGGCCGGGGTGCTGTTCCGCGATGCCCTGGGCCGGCTCAACCAGCGGCTGGCCACCGAGAGCGACGACGTGCGCCTGGTGGTCGCCGGGCGGGTGCAGCGACTGACGGGGGAGACGGCATGAGTGGTCCGGCGGCGGTGGACCAGGAGGCGCGGGCGGAGGCACGGCAGAGGCTCGACGGCTTGGCGAAGCCCCTGGGCGCGCTGGGCCGCCTCGAGGAGCTCGCGGTGTGGCTGGCCGGGGTCCAGGGCACGGCCCACCCGCGGCCGCCGGCGGACGTGGCGGTGGTGGTGTTCGCGGGCGACCACGGCGTCACGACCGGTACGTCGGCGGTCTCGGCGTACCCACGGCAGGTGACGGCGCTGATGGTGCGGGAGTTCCTGCGCGGTGGCGCGGCCGTCACCGTGCTGGCGCGGGCGCACGGCGCCCGGGTGCGAGTGCTCGACCTCGGCGTCGACGACGACCTGACCGAGGTGCCGGCCGAGGTGGTCGAGCACAAGGTGCGCCGCGGCTCGGGTGCCATCGACCGCGAGGACGCGCTGACCGCCGACCAGGTCGAGGCCGCGCTGGCCAGCGGGCGCCGGGTCGCGGACGAGGAGATCGACGCGGGCGCCGACCTGCTGGTCCCAGGTGACATGGGCATCGGCAACACCACCGTCGCCGCCACTCTCGTCGGGGCGCTGCTCGGCCTGCGGGCCGACGGACGTGGTCGGCCGTGGCACCGGCGTCGACGACCCGACCCTGGACGCCAAGCGTGCCGTGGTCGACGCCGCCATCGAGCGGGCCGCACCGCATCGGCACGACCCGGTCGCCCTGCTGCGCGTCGCGGGCAGCGCCGACCTGGCCGCCGCGACCGGCTTCCTGGTGCGAGCGTCCGAGCGGGGGACGCCGGTGCTGCTGGACGGGGTGATCTCCGGAACCTGCGCCCTGCTCGCCGAGCGTCTGGCCCCGAGGTCGTCGGCCTGGTGGTGCGCGGGCCATCGGTCGACCGAGCCGGCGCACCGGCTCGCCCTGGAGGCGCTCGGCGCTGTGTCCGATCCTCGACCTGGAGCTGCGGCTCGGCGAGGGCAGCGGTGCGCTGACCGCGCTGCCGGTGCTCCGCACCGCCCCGCTCCTGCTCGACGGAATGGCCACCCTGGCCGAGGTCACCGGGTGAGCTCGCTCGGGGACGGACTCCGGCTGGCGACCGGCACCCTCACCGTGCTCCCGGTCCCGCCGCCGCGGACGGTTGGTCTACCGGTCGCCGGGCTCGCGATGACACTGGCACCGCTCGTCGTACTGCCGCTAGGCGCGGCGGCCGCGCTGGTCGCGTGGGCGGGGGACGCCATGGAGGCGCCGCCGCTGCTCACCGCCGCACTGGCGGTAGCGGTGCTGGCGCTCGGGTCGGGGTTCCTCCACCTCGACGGGCTGGCCGACACCGCCGACGGCCTCGCGGTCCAGGGCGACCGCGGGCGCCGGCTGGAGGTGATGCGCCGCGGGGACGTCGGCCCGGTCGGCGTCGTGGTGCTGGTGCTCGTGCTGCTCGTGCAGGTGTCTGCGCTGGCGGGACTGTCTGCCGGCACACTCTGCCTCGCGGTGGTCGCGAGTCGCGCGACCCTGGCGGTGGCCTGCGCACGGGGAGTCCCACCGGCCCGCGCGGACGGGCTGGGGAGCGGCGTAGCCGGGTCGGTGCCGCCAGTCGTTGCGGCGGTGGTCGTGGCCGCGGTGGCGGTGGTCGCCGGTCTCGTCGACGAGTGGCGCGGCGTCGCAGGCGTGGCCGTCTCGGTGGGGGTCGCGTTGGTGCTGGTAGTCGTGGCCCATCGCCGGGTCGGCGGCATCACGGGGGATGTGCTCGGTGCGTGCGTGGAGCTCGCGCTCGCCGGCTACCTGGTCAGCCAGGCAATCGGCTGAGCCTGCCGAGGTCGGTGGTGCCGGTGCCGTCGCGGTAGTGGGTGTGGCCGGTGGGTGATCGCCATAGGTAGTGGCCGGGTCTGAGGAACCGGTAGGTCCAGTTGTCGTGGGTCTTGGCGCGGTGGTGTCGGCGGCACAGGGGTGCGATGTTGTCGCTTGCGGTGGGGCCGCCGCGCTCGTAGGGGATGCAGTGGTCGTTGTCGCAGCTGGTGGCGGGTCGGGTGCACCAGGGGTGCACGCAGGTGCTGTCGCGTTGTTCGGCCTGGTCGGCGAGCCGGTCGGGGACCTCGTAGGCGTCGACGCGGATGTGGTCGTTGAGGTCCTTGATCGGGCGGATGATGATCTGGGTGTCGGGGTGGGTGCACCACCCGCGGACCTGGTGCACCGAGATCGGCGCCTTTGTGGTGTCGCAGCGGCCGGTGGCTTGGTCGCGGAGGTGCACGTGGATGGTCACCTGGCGGGGTTTGACCAGCGGCCCGGGCTGGTGGCCGGTGTTGAGGGCGTCGCCGAGGTAGTGCCGGGCGATCACGCCCAGGGCCATCGAGCGGCGCACGTCGAGTGGCTCGGTCGACCCGTTGGCTGCGAGCTCGGCGGCGGCGTGGGCGAGTGCGGTCTCCAGGTCCAGGGCGTCGGCCAGGTCGGTGGTCGCGGTGACCTCGGCGGTGCCGGTGCGGTCCGTGTCGCGGGTGTGCACATCGACCCGGCGGGCCTCGGCGGCGGCTTGACGGCGGGCCTCTGCTTCGTCGGGGTCGAACTGGTCGAGGGCTTCCTGGCAGAGCTTCTCGGTCTGCACCACCCCGACCTGGTGCGCCACCGCCGCCAGCCGCCGGTCCACGTGCACCGCCCCGGCCTCGGGCAGGTGCAGTGTGTGTTGGGCGATCCGGGCGGCCCGCCACCACTGCAGGTCACCGGCCGCCACGCGGCGCCAGATCAGCGGCAGCCGGTAGTGCACCTCCAGCACCTGGCCGACGTACCGCCGGCACGCGTCCACGGTCATCCCGAGCGCGGTGGCGAGCTCGATCACCGCGAACTCCGACACGCACGGCGCACCCCGGCCGGCCAGGGCCAGGCCGGTGTCCCGCCGTGCTCAACGTGCGTGGCCGCCTGATCCTGCGGGACCTCGTGGGCGGCGCACCAGTCGACTCGATCAGCTCCAGGCGGCGGATCTCGGCCCGCTGGGCCAGCCGGGTCTGCTCGCGCACGGCGTCCAGCAGGGTCGCGTCCCTGCCGGATCGGGGCTCGTGCGCGGTGGCTGTCATGACCCCTATTCAACCCAGCACCAGCGACACCGCCGAACCCGTCGACACTGGCCTGTGGACATCGCTGTCACAAGGATGACGGTGGACGGTTCGTGGCATTCGCACGTGGTTGAGCCGGATTCACCCCCGGCGTGGTCTCGACGACGCTCGCTGGCGCTCGCTGCTCGACCAGCGGAACGGGTCTCGACGACGCTCGCTGGCGCTCGCTGCTCGACCACCGGAGCACGGCGCTGGTCGAGCAGCCCGGAGCGAGGAACGACCGACGGGCGTCGTCGAGACCACCCGACCCGGTCTCGACGACGCTCGCTGCTCGACCAACGGCGGAGCCGGGAACCCGTGGATGCGGGCGGAGAGCGTGATCACCAGCGACGGCACCAGCATCGCGACGACCACCCACGCGAACACAGAGGGTCCGAAGGCGACCAGCAACGCACCTCCGACCGCTCCTCCGGTGGCCATGGCCAGGTTCCACAGCGTGACGAGCATCGCTAGTACCAGGTCCGCGTGCTCTCGACCGGCGTTCCCGGCGGCGGTCTGCAGGAGAGTGGGGACGCCACCCCACCCCAGTCCCCACAACGCGACCGCGAGGTAGACCAACGCCGGGCTCCGGGACTGCACAGCAAGGAGGGTGACGCCCGCGGCGACCAGAAGGGTGCTGAGGACGGTGAGCGCTCTCAGGTGACTGTCGATGGTGGCGCCCACCAGGAAGATGCTGACGATGGCCGCCACCCCGAAGGCGAGCAGAACGACGTCGACCTGCGCTGTCATGCCGACCCGTTCGAGGAGTGTCGCGATGTAGGTGTACAGGATGTTGTGGGCCAGCACGAAGATCAGCGTGACGGTCAGGACCGCAAGGACGCCGGGCATCCGCAGCGCAGGCAGCAGCGGCATGCTCGACCCACCGCCGGTCTCTCTTCCGACGTCGGGGACGACGGCCGCGATCCACACCAGCAGCAGTACGGCGATCGCGGACATGGCCAGGAAGGTGACCTGCCAGCCGATCACTCTGCCCAGCAGGGTCCCGGCCGGAATGCCCAGGGCCAGTGCCAGCGGGATCCCAGCCATCACCACGGCGATCGCCCGGCCCTGCAGACCCGGTGGCGCCATTCGGCGGGCGTAACCGGCCAGCAGCGCCCAGACGATGCCCGCCGCCACCCCGGCAGCTGCTCGACCGACCAGGGTCAAGGGGTAGACCGTCGACAGGGCCGTGACGGTGTTGCCGATCGCGAACCCTGCAACGCCGACCAGGAGAAGCCGCTTTCGTCGCCAGCTCGCGGTCGCCACCGACAGTGGGATCGCCGTGAGCGCGGTGGCCATCGCGTACACCGTGACCGTCTGTCCGGTGGCGGGCTCGCTGACGCCCAGATCCGTACTCATGGCAACCAGCACGCCGGCCGGCAGGGCCTCGGTCAGTACGGTGACGAACGCAGCCACCGTGAGGGCGGCCAAGGCTGCGACAGGAAGCCGAGGGCTGTCGAGGGGTGCGCTGCTGGTGTCGATGCTCCGCGTTTCTGGCATGCGGCTAGGCTCAGACCCTCACACAAGTGTGATGGTCTAGGTCCACTGCCAATGAGATGGGTCACATGCGCATCGGCGAGCTCTCGCACCGCACCGGAACGTCCCGACGGCTGCTGCGCTACTACGAGGAGCAGGGACTGATCGTCTCTCAACGGTCGGCCAACGGGTACCGCGACTACGACGAGGCCACGGTGGACAGGGTCGGGCAGGTCCGGGGACTGCTCGACGCCGGCCTGCCCACCCGGATCATCAAGCAGATCCTGCCCTGCCTCGACAAGCCGCGCACCATCCACTTCCGCGATGCCACGCCGGAGATGATCGCCACCCTCGAGCACGAGCGGGACAGGATGACCCAGCGCGCCGAGTGCCTGCTGCGGAACCGGGACGCCATCGCCGAGTACCTCGACGAGGTGCTCCAGCACCGGTAGGCCGTTCGGCCGGCAGGTCAGGGGTCGATCAGGAGGATCCGGTCGTCGTTCTTGGCCGGCTCGCCGCGGCCGTCGCGGTTGCTGGTCATCAACCACAACCGGCCGTCGGGGGCGACGCCGATGGTGCGCATCCGGCCGTAGTCGCCGACGAAGAAGCCCTTCGGGTTCCGCGCCCGGTTGCCGTCGACCTCTACCCGCCACAGCCGCTCGCCGTTCAGCGCCGCCATCCAGAGGTAGCCGTCGGCGTAAGCGAGCCCGGACGGCGAGGCCTCGTCGGTCGACCAAGTGAGCTGCGGGTCGACGTACTGGGGAGCGCCGCCTTTGCCCTCGAACTCTGGCCAGCCGTAGTTGTCGCCGCGCTTGATCAGGTTGAGCTCGTCGAAGGTGTCCTGCCCGAACTCCGAGGCCCAGAGCCGGTTGCCGTCGAAGGCCAGGCCCTGGACGTTGCGGTGGCCCCAGGTCCACACCTCGGAGTCGAACGGGTTGCTCGGAGCCGGCTCGCCGTCGGTGGTGATCCGCAGGATCTTGCCGGCGCGTGAGTCGCGGTTCTGAGCGAGCGACGGTGTGCCGGTCTCGCCGGTGGAGACGTAGAGGTAACCGTCGGGCCCGAACTCCAGGCGCCCCCCGTCGTGGATGAAACCGTTCGGGATGCCGGTGAGGATCGGCTCCGGCTCGCCGAGCCGGTCGCCGTCGAGCTCGGCCCGCACCACCCGGTTGTCGGAGGTCGTGCTGACGTAGAAGTACGCCGTCCGGTCCTGCTCGAAGTCGGGCGAGAGGACCACCCCGAGCAGGCCGGCCTCCTCCTGAGGTACGGCGGACTCGATGATGCCGAGCTCGGTGACCTCCCCGCCCGGCGTGACCCGGAGCACCCGGCGGGTGTCACGCTCGGTCACGATCGCGTCGCCGTTCGCGAAGAAGTCCAGGCCCCACGGCGCCTCGAGCCCGGTGGCGATCGTGTCGACGACCTCGGGCGGCCCACCGTCATCGTTGGCCGAGGGGGTCGGGTCGGTCGGTGCCGTCGGCTCGGTGGTGGTGGTGTCGCCGGAGGCCGGCGGCGTGGTGCCGGTGATCTCGATGGTGCTCTCGTTGCCGCCCTGGTCGCAGGCCGTCACCAGGACGGCGCAGGCGAGCAGCGCGAGAGCCCGACGCATCAGCCGATCGTCTCCAGGAACTCGAGCAACAGCGCGTGCACCTGCTCCGGCTGCTCCATCGCGATGAAGTGCGTGCCGCGCAGCTCGACGTACTCACCCTGCTCGAGGCGCCTGGCCGCGGAGGCCATGTCGCGGGTGCCGGCGAGCACGTCGTACGAGCCGGCGACGAATCGAGCCGGCACGTGCACCTTGCTCAGCGAGACACGTGCGTGCTTGGACGTGTTCAGCGCGAGGTGGAAGTACCAGTCCACGGGCGTGGTCAGGAACTCCGTGACCGCCTTGACGGCCAGCTCCCGGTCGGCCACGGGGAGCATGAACCCGGAGTGGGAGATCACTGCGATCGTGCGCGGCCCCACCGGTAGCCGGGTGCTGACCGGGCTGATCGCCTTGCCGGCGTACTTGAGGACGGTCGAGAGCCCGACCGTGAGCGTCCGGGCCACGAACCGCGGCACGAACATCGGCCCGAGCATGGTCGCGAACGTGTCACCCGGCACCCCCGCCACGGCGAACAGGCCCTTCACCCGCTCGGGGTGGTGGACGGCGAGCTCGAACATCGTGTTGACGCCCATCGACCAGCCCATCAGGACCGTCTGGTCGATGCCGAAGTGGTCCATCACCGAGAGTGCGTCCTGCACGAAGTGCTGGATCTCGACGTGCGAGGGGTCCGCCGGCCGCTCGGACCCGCCGGTGCCCCGGTGGTTCCACGACACCACGCGAACACCGCAGTCGGGGTCGAGCAGCGCAGGCCAGGCGTAGGGGTTGGTGCCGAGCCCGTTGCACAGCACCACCGTCGGCCCGTCGATCACCCCTTCGGGGTCGTTGGTCCAGGCCCGCAAGTGGGTCCCGTCGTCGGAGAGCAGGTCGCTGAAACCGAGCGAGGCAGCGGTGTCGGCGGCGCGGGCGGCGGAGGTGGACATGCCTCAATTCTGCCCGAGCGGTCGGCCCGGACACATCACCGACTGTGGTTAGTCGGCGCGAGCCTGCTTCGTCAGGGTCTCAGGAGGGGTGGTCAGGGAGGCGAAGTACTCCTCCACCTCCTGGCGCTCGACGCGTCGCTGGGTGCAGGCGGTGGCCGCCAGCATGGCGTTGCGGCGGGCTTGCTCCTGGGAGGTCTGGGGCCAGGAGCGGAGGTCGTTGATGAGGGACGTGAACGGGAGGCTGGGTGAACGCATGGGACAGCTTCCAGGTGGGGGGTTCCCCCGAACGTAGCCCCGTCGAGGCCTCCACGCATCACCAGCGCGTGACTTTTACGTGAACTAGTCGGGTGCCGGCTCGCCGATCATCGGCCGGCTCCGGGTGGCACCGATGCTGGCGGTGACGACGCAAACGAGTGCGACCCACTGGATGCCGGTGAGGAACTCGCCGACCACCACGATCCCGGCGAGCGCGGCCGCGGCGGGCTCGAGGCTCATCAGGATGCTGAACACCGACGGCGGGAGGGTCCGCAGCGCGGCCATCTCGCAGCTGTACGGGATCACCGAGCTGAGCAACCCCACCGCGGCGCCGATCAGCACGATCCGTTCGTCGAGGCCACCACCGCCGGAGCCCGCGACCACGGGGGTCAACAGCAGGGTGGCGACGACGCTGGCCATCGCCAGCCCGTCGAGGCCCTGCCAGCGCCGGCCGGTCTGCGCGCTGAGCAGGATGTACGCCGCCCAGGCCGCGCCGGCCAGCAGCGCGAACAGCACGCCGACGACGTCCAGGTCAGCGGGTTCCAGGCCGAGCAGCGCGACGCCGAGCCCGGCGAGCACCACCCAGGCCAGGTCGCGCGGGCGCCGGGACCCGATGACCGCCAGGGTCAGCGGCCCGATGAACTCGATGGTGACCGCAATCCCGAGCGGGATCCGCGCGAAGGACTGGTAGATCGCCCAGTTCATCAGGCCGAGGGTCGCGCCGAAGGCGAGCACCACCAGCCAGTCGGATCCGGACCGGCCGCGCAGCGCCGGACGGGCGATCAGGGCGAGCACCACGGCGCTGGTCACCAGGCGCAGCCAGACGATCGTCTCGGGCGAGACCTCGTCGAACAGCGTCTTCGCGATCCCGGCCCCGAGCTGGACCGATGCGATCCCTACCAGCACCAGCCAGATCGGTGAGATCCTGACCGATGGATTGGGGGTCGCCACCGGGTCAATCTAGGTGGACAGCCAGGTTGGCCGAGCGAGAGGGAGTGCGCGATGAGCACCGTGTTGATGGTCGGGACCAGGAAGGGCCTGTGGATCGGTAGGTCGGACGATGGGCGCGAGGAATGGGAGTTCACCGGCCCGCACCACGACATGGAGGAGGTCTTCTCCTGCCTGATCGACACCCGCGGCGACAAGCCCCGGCTGCTCTCCGGCGCGTCGTCCAGCTGGCTCGGTCCGCAGGTGCGTCGTACCGACGACCTGGGCGCAACCTGGCAGGAGTCGCCCGACGGCGCGATCCGCTTCCCCGAGGACGTCAGCGCGTCGGTCGAGCGGGTCTGGCAGCTGGCTGCGGGCTCCGAGCCCGGGGTGGTGTACGCCGGCACCGAGCCCGGCGCGGTGTGGCGGTCCGAGGACGGCGGTGAGTCGTTCGCCCTCGAGCGGTCCCTCTGGGACCACCCACAGCGGCCCGACTGGGGCGCGGGCTTCGGCGGTCAGGCCTTCCACACGATCCTCCCGCACCCCACCGACCCGAAGTCCGTGACCGCGGCGATCTCCACCGGCGGCGTCTACCAGACCAACGACGGCGGTGCCTCGTGGGAGCCGCGGAACCACGGCATCCGCGCAGAGTTCCTCCCCGAAGGCCAGCAGTACCCGGAGTTCGGCCAGTGCGTCCACAAGGTGACCCGCCACCCCGGCCGCCCAGAGCGGCTCTACCTGCAGAACCACGGCGGGGTCTACCGCTCCGACGACCACGGCGCCAGCTGGGAGTACATCGCTGACGGGCTGCCCGCCGACTTCGGGTTCCCGGTCGTGGTGCACCCGCACGAGCCCGACACCGTCTTCGTGTTCCCGATGAACGGCGGCGACCGGCGCTATCCGCCGGACGCCAAGGCCCGGGTCTGGCGATCGCGCGACGCCGGCCGCTCCTGGGAAGAGCTCGGTGACGGGCTGCCCGACGACTTCTACGTCGGAGTGATGCGTGACGCGATGTGCGCCGACACCCACGACCCAGCGGGGCTCTACTTCGGTGCCCGCAACGGCGCTGTATGGGGTTCCTCCGACGCGGGTGAGACCTGGCGGCAGGTGGTCACCGATCTCCCCGACGTGATGGTCGTCAAGGCCGCGAAGGTTTGAGACGGACGACCGAGCTTGCGAGGTCGCACGACTCGATGGTGGTCGAGCAAGCCGCGCGACCGAGCTTGCGAGGTCGCGACCGGCGTGCCGAGACCTCGGTGGTCGACGCCTGCGGGACCGCGTCAGGGTGCTGTGGTCTCGACGACGCTCGCCGGCGCTCGCTGCTCGACCATCGGTGCGGACCTAAGGCGTCACTAACCTGGCACCATGACCCCATGAGCAGCTTCGAGTTCAGTCGCTCGACGACCGTCAGCGCCGAGCCCGCCAAGGTCCATGCCCTCATCGACGACTTCCACGAGTGGCCGAAGTGGTCGCCGTGGGAGGACCTCGACCCCGCCCTGCAGCGCACCTACAGCGGTGCCGACCAGGGCGTGGGCGCGCACTACGCCTGGAAGGGCAACCGCAAGGCGGGCGAGGGCTCGATGGAGATCACCGGGTCCGCCCCGGACCGGGTCGACGTCAAGCTGGCCTTCCTCAAGCCCTTCGCGGCCACCAACGACGTGCGGTTCACCCTGACTCCGGCCGGTGACGCCACCGAGGTCACCTGGACGATGTCCGGCGAGCACAAGGGGGTGTCCGGGCTCTTCACCCGGGTCATGGGCATGGACCGGCTGGTCGGCAAGGACTTCGACAAGGGGCTGGCCCGGCTCAAGGCGGCCGCCGAGGCCTGAGTCTCGATACGCGGCCGCTCGTTCCTCGCGGCCGCTACTCGACCACCGAAAGGTTGCTGCACCAGCAGCCCCTTACGATTCATGCATGGATCAGCCGGACATCAAGCCGCGCTCGCGCGACGTCACCGACGGGCTGGAGAAGGCGGCCGCTCGCGGGATGCTGCGCGCGGTCGGCATGCAGGACGAGGACTTCGCGAAGCCCCAGATCGGCGTCGCCTCGAGCTGGAACGAGATCACCCCCTGCAACCTCTCCCTCGACCGACTCGCCAAGGCCGTCAAGAACGGCGTACACGCGGCGGGTGGCTATCCGCTCGAGTTCGGCACCATCTCCGTCTCCGACGGGATCTCGATGGGCCACGAGGGCATGCACTTCTCGCTGGTCTCGCGCGAGGTGATCGCTGACTCCGTCGAGACCGTGATGATGGCCGAGCGGCTCGACGGCTCCGTGTTGCTGGCCGGCTGTGACAAGTCGCTGCCCGGCATGATGATGGCCGCGGCACGGCTCGACCTCGCGTCGGTCTTCCTGTACGCCGGCTCGATCATGCCCGGCCAGGTCGACGGCCGGGACGTCACGATCATCGACGCCTTCGAGGCGGTCGGCGCCTGCCTGGCCGGCAAGATCAGCCGCGAGGAGGTCGACCGGATCGAGCGGGCGATCTGTCCGGGTGAGGGCGCCTGCGGCGGCATGTACACCGCGAACACGATGGCGGCCGTCGGCGAGGCGATCGGGATGTCGCTACCCGGCTCGGCCGCACCGCCGGCAGTCGACCGGCGCCGCGACGGGTTCGCGCACCGGTCCGGTGAGGCGGTCGTCGGGCTGCTGCGCCGCGGCATCACCGCCCGCCAGATCATGACCCGGGAGGCGTTCGAGAACGCCATCACCGTGGTGATGGCGCTCGGCGGCTCGACCAACGCCGTACTCCACCTGCTGGCGATGGCCCGCGAGGCCGAGGTCGACCTGACCCTCGACGACTTCAACCGGATCGGGGACAAGGTGCCGCACCTCGGCGACCTGAAGCCGTTCGGCAAGTACGTCATGAACGACGTCGACAAGGTCGGCGGCATCCCCATGGTGATGAAGGCGCTGCTCGACGCAGGGCTGCTGCACGGCGACGCGCTCACCGTGACCGGCAAGACGATGGCCGAGAACCTCGCCGAGATCGCCCCGCCTGCGGTCGACGACGACGTGATCCGCACTCTCGACCGGCCGATCCACAAGACCGGCGGCCTCACGATCCTGAGGGGTTCGCTGGCGCCCGACGGTGCGGTCGTGAAGTCAGCCGGCTTCGATGACTCGGTCTTCACCGGCACCGCCCGGGTCTTCGACGGAGAGCGGGCGGCGCTCGACGCGCTGACGGAGGGCAAGATCCAGCCCCAGGACGTCGTGGTGATCCGCTACGAAGGTCCCAAGGGCGGCCCCGGGATGCGCGAGATGCTGGCGATCACCGGCGCGATCAAGGGCGCCGGGCTCGGCAAGGACGTGCTGCTGGTGACCGACGGTCGGTTCTCCGGCGGCACCACCGGGCTCTGCGTGGGCCACGTCGCCCCGGAGGCGGTTGACGCCGGTCCGATCGCGTTCGTGCGTGACGGCGACCCGATCACCCTCGACGTCCTCAACCGCACCCTCGAGGTGGAGATGCCGGATCTCGAGGACCGCAAGGCCGGCTGGGAGCCGCTGCCGCCGAAGTACACCCGCGGGGTGCTCGGCAAGTACGCCAAGGTCGTCCAGTCGGCCGCGCACGGAGCGGTGACCTCCTGAGACCCGTGAGCTCCCGTCTCGACCTCGAGCGCCACGGCGTCGTCCTCTCGGTAGTGGCTATGGCGCTGCTGATCGGCGTCGCCGGGCTGGTCCGTGCCACCCACCACCCGCCCGACACCCGCGAGCAGTCCCCGGCGGCCGCAGCGCGGGCGGGCGAGGTGCACGAGCCTGCGCTACCGCCGGCGTCGTCGTCGCCACGCCCGCGGGCATCCCTGCCGTCGGAGCCCCGAGAGGGGATCTTCGACGACGGTCGGTTCCTGGTGGCCTACTACGGCACCGCGGGCACCGGTGCCCTGGGCGTTCTCGGCGAGTCCGGTCCCGACGAGATGCATCGGCGGCTCCTCGACGCGGCCGAGGGCTTCGCCAGGCCGAGCAAGCCCGTGCTTCCGGTCTACGAGCTGATCGTCACGGTGGCCGACCGCTCGCCCGGCAAGGACCGCGACTACAGCCACGACATCGACCACGACGCTGTACGGCAGTACGTCGAGGCCGCGCGCCGCAACAACGCGCTCCTCCTGCTCGACATCCAGCCCGGTCGCAGCGAATTCCTCGACGTGGCCCGGCGCTGGCAGTGGGCACTCGAGGAGCCGCACGTCGGCTTGGCCCTCGACCCGGAGTGGCGGATGCACAAGGCCGTGCCCGGCGCCCGGGTCGGCCACGTCTCGGCGTACGAGGTCAACCGGACCGCCCGCTGGCTCTCCCAGCTGACGAAGCAGCGCGGGCTGCCCCAGAAGCTGTTCGTGCTGCACCAGTTCCGCACCTCGATGATCGAGGACATCGGCGCGATCGGCCCACGGGCGAACCTCGCGATGGTCCAGCACGTCGACGGATTCGGCACCCCCGGCCAGAAGCTCGCCACCTACAACGCGGTCGCCCGGCCGCGGCAGTTCTCCATGGGCTTCAAGCTGTTCTACGACGAGGACCGGCCACGGATGGGCTCGGCCGAGGTGCATCGGCTCCGCCCCGACGTGCGGTTCGTGTCGTTCCAGTAGGCCTTCTGTTGTAGACAAGGGCGCGTGAAGAGCGCCGAGGACCTGGACCGCGACGACCCGCTGGCGGCGTTTCGCCATCACTTCGTCGGGGCCGAGTCGCCGTTGGTCTACTTCGACGGCAACTCCTTGGGCCGCCCGCTCAAGGCGACCGGGCCGCGGCTGCAGCGGTTCGTCGAGGCGGAGTGGGGCGGCCGGCTGATCCGGGGCTGGGACGAAGGCTGGTTCGAGCTGCCCGAGGTGATCGGCGACGACCTCGGCCGGATCGTGCTGGGCGCCGCACCCGGCCAGACCGCGGTCGGCGACTCGACGACGGTGCTGCTCTACAAGCTGCTCCGGGCGGCCGTGGCGCTGCGTCCGGGGCGCACCGAGATCGTGCTCGACCGCGACAACTTCCCGACCGACCGCTACGTCGCCGAGGGCGTCGCGCAGGAGAGCGGGCTGACCCTGCGCTGGGTCGACGTCGACCCCGCTGCCGGCATCACCGCCGACCAGCTGGCAGCCGTGCTCTGCGATCGGACGGCCGTCGTCCTGCTCAGCCATGTGGCCTACCGGTCCGCCTGGGTGGCCGACGTGCCGACGCTCACCCGGATGGCGCACGACGCAGGTGCGCTGGTGCTCTGGGACCTCTGCCATTCCGCCGGGGCGCTGCCCGTCGCGCTGGACGCCTGGGACGTCGACCTGGCCGTCGGCTGCACCTACAAGTACCTCAACGGCGGGCCCGGCTCGCCGGCGTTCTGCTACGTCGCTACGCGGCTGCTCGACGACGTGGCGCAGCCGATCCAGGGCTGGATGGGCGCCGCCGCCCCGTTCGAGATGGGACCCCTCTATCAACCGGCCACCGGCATCCGGCGGATGCTCAGCGGCACCCCACCGGTCGTGGGGATGCTGGCCCTCCAGGACATGCTGGCGCTGGTGGAGAAGGCCGGGGTCGAGGCGGTCCGCGCGAAGTCCCTCGGCCTCACCGCGCACGCCATCGGGCTCGCCGACCGCGACCTGCCCGGCGTCGAGGTCGCCTCGCCCCGCGACGCGGATCGGCGCGGCGGACACGTCACGCTGCGGCACCCGCGGATGCGCGACCTGACCGCGGCGCTGTGGCGGCGCGACGTACTGCCCGACTTCCGCGAACCCGACGGCCTGCGGCTCGGCCTCTCGCCGCTGTCGACGTCGTACGCCGAGGTCGAGCGAGGCCTGGAAACGGTTCGCGACGTGCTCGCCGGGCTGTCAGCCTGAAGGCATGCGCTTCCCCGCCCCGCTGCGTCCCGGCGACACCATCGGCGTGACCGCGCCGTCCAGCGGCGTGCCCGAGCACCTCCGGCCGCGGATCGACGCCGGCATCGCGAGCCTCCGCGCCCGCGGCTACGACGTAGTGCTCGGCGAGTGCGTGTACGGCGGCGGCGTCACGGCCGCCCCCAAAGAAACGCGCGCCGCGGAGCTGACCGCCATGCTGCGCGATCCGGGCATCCGCGCGGTCGCGCCGCCGTGGGGTGGGGAGCTCGCGATCGACCTGCTCGACCTCATCGACTGGGACGCGGTGGGATCGGCCGACCCGACCTGGATGGTCGGGTTCAGCGACCTCAGCACGGTGATGCTCCCGCTCACCCTGCTGACCGGCTGGGCGACGCTGCACGGCAGCAACCTGATGGACACGGCGTTCCGGCCCGCGCCCGGCACGCTGCACTGGACCGAGGTCGCGTCAGCGACCGCGCCGTTCACCCAGTCCAGCCCGGGCCATTACCGGGAGGGCTGGGACGACTACGAGGCCGACCCCGGAGTCAGCGAGATGACGCTCGACCTCGAGGGCACCTGGTCGCTGCTGGGCGGGGGCTCCGCGGAGTTCGGCGGGCGGCTGGTCGGCGGCTGCATCGACGTGGTGTCCCCGCTCGCTGGGACGCCGTACGGCGACGTGGCGGCGTTCGGCCGGAAGCACGCCGACGACGGCCTCGTGGTCTTCCTCGAGGCCTGCGACCACGACGCCTACTCGATCGGCCGGGCCCTACACGGTCTGCGGCACGCCGGCTGGTTCGAGCACGCGACAGGAGTCCTGGTCGGGCGGACGGGAGCGCCCGACAGTCCGGAGCTGACCCAGCGGGAGGCCGTCCTCGACGCGCTCGGCCCGCTGGGGCTCCCGTTGGTGCTCGACGTCGAGTGCGGCCACGTCCAGCCGTTCCTGCCGCTGGTGCTCGGCGCTAGCGCGACAGTGGTTGTCGACGGCGAGCGGCGGCAGATCACACAGTCATTCGAGTGACCCACAGGGAGGAACGCATGGGTGACGAGCAGGAGACCCGGGCGTTGGTCGAGCGCTGGGCGGCGGCGGTGCACGCCGGCGACCTGGAGAAGGTGCTGGACCGGCACACCGACGACATCGTGATGTTCGACGTGCCGCCGCCCGACGACGGCGTCCGCGGCATGGACGCCTACCGCGACGTGTGGCCGCCGTTCTTCCGGTGGCAGGCCGAGGGCGCGACGTTCGAGATCGTCTCGCTCGACGTGACCGCGGGAGCCGACGTCGCCTACGCGGCGGCGCTGCTGCGATGCGGGATGCCCGACGAGCTCGAGGCCCAGCCCGGTGTGCGACTGCGGCTCACTCTCGGGCTCCGCAAGGAGGACGGCGAGTGGCGGGTGCAGCACGAGCACCACTCGTTCCCTGACCGGAGCGCATCCTAGAACGCTGTCGCCGGGCTGTGGCAGGGTCGGGTCATGGACCAGCGAATCAGCCTGGTGACCCTGGCGGTGGCCGACCTCGACGCCACCCGACGCTTCTACATCGACGGCCTCGACTGGGAGTCGTTCATGGACGTCCCGGGCGACGTGCTCATGATCCAGACCGGCCAGCACCTCCTGCTGTCGTTCTGGGTGGAGCCGCACTTCGAGGCCGAGGTCGGCGCGATCCGGCGCGGTCCGGGCGTCGCCCCGATCACCATCGCCCACAACCTCGCCAGCGATGCCGAGGTGGACGCGGTGCTGGAGACCGCGCGGGCCGCCGGCGCCGACCCGGTGGAGGCGGCGAGCAAGCGGGAGTGGGGCGGTTACAGCGGATATTTCGGCGATCCCGACGGGTACCGATGGGAGATCGCCCACGCGCCCGGAGAGATCAAGGACCTGGTGGTGCCGCGATGAGCCGTGGACGGCTCCCCGGGGCCGACTTCATTCGGCCATCGGTGCCGCTCGCAGCTCCTTCATGATCGTCTGCCCCTCGGCCCGTGCCTCCCCACCGGCGAACACGAGGGTGCGGGCTCGCTGGTAGCGGGCACCGGCGGCATCCAGCGCGCCGGCCGCGCCGCGGATCGCGTCGGTGTCATCGGCGTCGATCCCGGCGGCCCGCTCGACGATCGCCGCCGCGATTGGGTTCCCACGTACGACGAACCGGGCGCGGTCGAGGCGGCTACGTCGGTCGGGCAGCCCTGCCAGCACTCCGGCTTCGGCCCACACGGCGGTGTACCACGGACGCCAGGCGGCATCGTGCCAGGGCTTGAACGACTCCGGATCGGCTGCCACGTGCGTCAGTGCGATCCCGATCTCTCCGTGGTGCAGCGCCACCATCCCGTCGAAGGCCTGGCTGTAGATCGTCTGAGGCCCGCGCATCGGCTCGACGATCCGGCGCATCTCGGCGGTGATCATGAGCCACTCATCGCGGCCGTCAGAATCGCCTCGGATGCCGTGGACCATCGCCGCGGCGGCCGGGGCGAACGCGATCCCGCCGATCGGCGGCCGGCCCGCCTCCTCCCATCCTCGAAGGAAGCGCTGAGCGAGCGCAAGCGCCTCGTCGAAGTCGCCGGCGACTGCCGCCGTGGTCAGCAACCACTCGACGGCGAGGTGATCCGCCTCGCGGAAGAACGGCAGCTCGCTCCGTTGCTGCGCGTGGCGGCGCGCTGCTTCGAGGTCACCCGCAGCGAGGTAGACCCTCGAAGCCTCGTGGAGGGCGTCCGAGTGTTCCCATGCCATCTCGACGTCGTGAGACCGGGACGCGAGCAGCTCGATTCGGCGTCGGACGGTGGTGACGGCCCCGTTCACCTCGCCCCAGATGAGGTGCGCGGCGGTCAGCTGATCGAGCGCGTGGCTCTCGAGGCGTGTGTCGCCCACCCGATGGGCCAGCTCGACGGCACGTTCGGCCAGGTCGGCGTACGTCGGGTCGAGCTCGTCCGCCGCGGTGGTGATAGTCAGCACGGCCGCCTCGACGTTGACATCACCGGCGGCGAGCGCGCGCGCTTCCCCCATCAGCGCCCGCGCCGCGCCGGGCGGCGGCAGCTCGGACATGATGCCCGGTGCGCTCGTGATCAGCTCGGCGGCGCTGGTCAGCTCGAGGGCGGCGCGTCGCTGGTCGCCGGCATGGCGGGCCGCCTCAGCCGCCGCACGGTAGAGCCTGATCGCTTCGTTGCCCGCGTGCCGGCCCCAGGCCACGGCGGCGCCGAGGTGCAGCGCTTGAGCGGAATCGGCAGGGTCGGCGGCAAGCGCGGCCGCCTCCTCGTACCGGTCCTGAGCCTCACTCAGCCTCCCCCGCGCGTAGGTGAGCCGTGCCAGCTGGACGGCGAGCCGGTGGGCTTCGGCCCGCAACGCGGGTTGGTCGACCGCCCAGCCCAGCCCGGCCCGCAGATCGTCCACCACCTCGTCGAACCCGACACCCGACTCCTCGTCGGCCGCCAACCTCTCCGCCGTCGCCAGGCACCAGCCCAGATGACGACCGCGCACGTCGTAGAGCTCACCGATGTTGTCCATTCGCTCGACGCCGTACTGGCAGATGGTCTCCAGCGTCCGGTAGCGCGTGCCCGTCGGGCGGCGAAGCACCGTCACCAGGTTGTGGTCGGCCAGTCGCGCCAGGGTCGGCGTCACGTTGTCCCCCGTCAGTGGCGTGAATCCGGTGACTTCGGCTGCCGCCGTCGAGGTGAACGGGGAGGCGAACACGGAGGCTCGTCGCAGCACCGCCTGCTCATCGTCGGAGAGGAGACCAAAGCTCCAGTCGAGCGCCGACCGGACGGACCGGTGCCGGGGCTCGAGCCTGGCTCCGCCGGTCAGCAGGCCGAGCGCGTCGGTCAGCCCCGTCTCCAGGCCATCGACACCGAGGGTCGCCACCCGGGCCGCGGCCAGCTCGATCGCCAGGGCGACCCCGTCGAGCCGCGTGCAGATTGACGCGATCCGGCGCCGGTCCTCGGCGTACCGCGAGGACCAGCCGGTCATGCCGGCCCGCTCCACGAACAGCTCTTCCGCCTCGTCAAGGGAGAGGCCCGGCACGGAGAGGACGTACTCGAACGGCAGCTGCAGTCGAGCTGTACTGGTTGCCAGCACCGTGACTCCGGGGCAGTCGGTCAGCAGCCGCTCCACGAGCCCGGTCACCCCGGTCACCAGGTGCTCGCAGTTGTCCAGCACCAGCAGCGTCTGGGTGGCGGCCAGCTTCGCGACCAGGGTGTCCGTGGGCGACCTTCCCGGCTGCTCGCCGAATCCGAGGGCGGTCGCTACGGCTATACCGGTCATCGCCGCGTCACTGACCGGGACCAGGTCGACATACCGGGCACCATTCCGGTAGCGGTCGGCCACGTCTCCCGCGACCGCAATGGCCAACCGGGTCTTCCCCACGCCTCCCGGTCCCACGGCCGTCACCAGGCGATGTCCCCCGAGGATCTCGGCGAGCGCGGCGCGTTCGGCCGCCCGGCCCACGAACGAGGTCAGCGGAGCGGGCAGCGAGGCATTCGGTGCCGAGTCCTGGCCCCTTAGCGGCGGGTGTGAGGCGAGCCCGTCGAGGGCCCGCCGGTCGGCCACGCCGAGCTTGCGAAGCAGCGACGACACGTGGCTCTCGACGGTGCGGATCGATATGAACAGTCGACGTGCGATCTCGGTGTTCGTCAGGTGGTCCCCGACCAGCGCAAGCACCTCGGCCTCGCGCTCCGACACCCCTTGGTCGGCGAAGGAGCGCGGCGGGTCCATGTCAGCGGACCGCAACGAGCTCGATACTGCGTCCGAGCGCAGGCAGATCGAGCTCGGTCCGCGGCTCGAACGAGAGGCCGGATCCCGGGGTCAGGTCGCGCAAGGTCGAGGTCACCCACACCTCGCCGGTCGGAGCCCGATCGGCGACCCCCAGGACGATGGTGACGCCGTCGCCCGAGACCTGCGCCCCGCGGCGGGCGATCTCGGCGGTGTGCAGACCGACCGACGCGTGCAGGCCGGCGGCGGCAGCCTGCTGAACCAGCGCAAGACCGCAGCGCACGGCTCGCCCGGGACCGTCGAACGTCGCCAGCACACCCGACGGCTCGGCGACGGCCGGCATGCCCCGGTGCTCGTCGAGCACCCCCCGCAGGATCCCGCGCAACCAAGCCTCGTCGATGGGCCTCTCGAGATGTACGGCGAGCAGAGTCGTGAGTGAAGTCTCGGTCGGCGTGGACGACCCCAGGCCACGGACGAACTCTTCGACCGGATCGAGGATCTGGTCCGGGTCGACGCCGACGAAGTGATCGGTGCCTTCGAGCTCGATGAGTCGAGCTCCCGGTATGCGAGCGGCGAGGTAGCGACCCTCCTCGATGTGGACATCGATGTCGTCGCGACGGTGCAGCACGAGCGTGGGTGCTTGTACGGCGCCCAGCACGTCACGCACGTCGATCAACGACGCCATCTCGATGAGGGCGCGCGCCGCCCCCGGGCTGGCGGCCGCGCGGCAGCGCTCTCCCCACCACTCGGTGAGCTCCTCGTCGGCGCTCGGGCACATGCGGCGCATGTCGGCCTCCCACGCCCAGTCCTGCTCGAGCTGCACGGCGTACCGGGCCCGCTCGTCGGGGCGGAATCCCCATGGGTAGTCCGGTGCCCACAGGCGCCGCGCGTAGCTGGAGTAGAGGACGAGGCCGTGGACCCGCTCCGGGTGGCTGGCCGCGTAGAGGATCGCCATCGGGCCGCCCTCGGAGTACCCGAACAGCACTGCTCGCTCGGACCGCGAAGCCTCCATCACCGCCGCCACGTCGCCCATCCGGGTCTCGAGATCGGGGAGCTCGCCGGGCCGGTCCGACATGCCGGTGCCGCGCTTGTCGAACCTGATCAGCCGCGAGAAGGTGCCGAGCCGGTACAGGAAGTGCGCATGACGCCGCTCGGTCCAGTCGAGCTTCAGGTGCGATACGAACCCGGCGACGAGGACCAGGTCGACATCGCCCGCGCCGGTGACCTGATAGGCGATGTTGAGGTGGTCGCTGCGGGCGTAGTGAATCGGTGACGCCGCATCGGCGTCGGTCGCGGTGGCCTCGCCCGGCACCTCGGTGGTGGCGGCGTATGACTCTGCGAGCAGTGCCAGCTCACGACGGCCGGTCACGTCGAGCTTGCGGAGCAGCGACGACACATGGCTCTCAACGGTCCGTACGGAGATGATGAGTCGTTGCGCGATCTGCGCATTCGTCAGGTGGTCACCGACCAGGCCTAGAACCTCGGCCTCTCGCTCGGAGATACCGGCGTTCGTCGGGGCCTGAGGCTCCACCATCCACCGATCGTGGGACTTCACCGAGCCGTGGTCAATCCGTATGCGATCCGTGGTGGCTACGGATGCGGCCGGGCCGCGGATGGTCCGACGGTGGGAGCCCAGTCACCACACCACGAACGGAGATCCGAGTCATGACCATTTCCGACACCCCGACCCGCAACGGCGTCGACACGGCCACACTGTTCGCCACCCTCGACGCCGTGAAGGCGAACACCGAGATCGCGAAGTTCCAGTTCCGGGCCACCAACCGGTGGGTCAGCGGAACCCACAACCAGTCCACGATCCACGGCTTCTACGGAGCCGGGCAGGAGCTCGTGCACCGTCAGCCGTCGACATTCGACGCCGACCACCCCGAGGTCCTGGTGGGCGAGGACCACGCGCCGACCCCCGTCGAGTTCCTGCTGCACGCCATCGCCGCCTGCCTGACCTCGGGCATCGCCAACATCGCCGCGGCGCGGGGCGTCAACCTGACCTCGGTCGAGTCCACGGTCGAGGGCGACGTGGACCTGCTCGGGATCCTCGGCCTCTCCGAGGAGGTCCGCAACGGGTACCAGCAGATCCGGGTCAGCTTCCGGCTCACGGGCGATGATCCCGACAAGCTGCGGGGTGTCGTCGAGCAGTCGCGGCTCCGCTCCGCCGTGTACGACGTGCTCACCAACGGCGTCCCCGTCACCATCGACGTCACCACCGGCTGACCACCATGGACGACTTCGACGTCGTCGTCGTCGGCGGCCGGGTCGCGGGCGCGTCGACGGCCATGCTGCTGGCGAGGGCCGGCGTACGGGTAGCACTGCTCGACCGCGGCCGCTACGGCAGCGACACCCTCTCCACGCATGGACTGATGCGCGCCGGCGTGCTGCAGCTGGATCGGTGGGGCCTGCTCCCGACCGTGGTGGCTGCGGGGACCCCGCCGATCCGGCGGACCAGGTTCCACTACGCCGACGGCGAAGTCGTCGAGGTCGCCCTCCGGGCCAGCGCAGGCGTCGAGGCCCTGTATGCCCCACGCCGCCTGCTGCTGGACCGCATCCTGGTCGATGCGGCAGCCGTTGCCGGTGCGGAGGTGCTGCACCAGACGGTCGTGACCGAGCTGTTGTGCCGCGACGACAGGGTGGCCGGCGTCCGGGCCCGGGGCCGGACCGCTCGGCACGTGTCACTTCGCGCCGGCATCACGGTGGGCGCCGACGGCGCCCGTTCGACCGTGGCATCCCACACCCGCGCACCCTTCGTCCAGCAGGGGCGCGCGGTCGGCTCCGTGCTGTACCGCTACTTCGCCGAGCTGCCCACCGTCGGCTACGAGTGGGCGTACGGCGACGGGGTCGCGGCGGGGCTGATCCCCACTGACGACGGGCTGACCTGTGTGTTCGTGGGGACCTCGACGGCGCGGATGCGGGGAGTCCGACCGGCCGGCGCCGCCGAGGCGTTCACGACGTTGCTGGGCGAGGCGTCCTCGACGCTCTCCGCGAGGGTGTCGGCCGCCGTGCCCGAGGAGCGCCTCCGGGGATGGCCCGGCATGCCGGGTTACCTGCGCCAGTGCTGGGGACCGGGGTGGGCGCTCGTCGGCGACGCCGGCTACTACAAGGACCCGATCACCACCCACGGCATCACGGCGGGACTGCGAGACGCCGAGCTGCTCGCGAACGCCGTCCTGGACACGCTGGGCGGGTCGGTGTCGGAGCACGTGGCGCTCTCGGGCTACCAGGCTGCTCGGGACCGACTCTCGGGTCCGCTCTTCTCTGCGACCGAGGCGGTTGCCGCCTATGACTGGGACACGGTGGCCGTCCGGCCGCTGCTGCGCCAGGTGAGCTCGGCGATGGGTCACGAGCTGGAGCTGTTCCCGGAGCTCGTCGGAAGCGTGTGACATCTCGATGCGTCGCCCGGGAGCCCGGTTCGTGGCAGGGTCGGCGACATGAACGACGACCCGAAGCGCAGGCTGACCTCACTGGACGTCGATGCGGAGGGGCTGGCCGACTGGCGGATCCTGTTCGCGACGCTGCACGCGCGGTTCGAGACCGGGAGCTTCGCGACCGGGCTGGAGCTGGTCAACCGGATCGGCGCCGCAGCGGAGGAGCGCAACCACCACCCGGACATCGACCTCACCTACCCGCGGGTCGACGTCCGGTTGACCAGCCACGACAGCGGGGGCGTGACCAGTCGCGACGTCGAGCTGGCCCGCACGATCAGCGGGTACGCCGCCGAGCTCGGCGCCAAAGCTGACACGGCTTCCCTCCAGGTGCTGGAGATCGGACTGGACAGCGCTGACTACCAGGAGATCAAGCCGTTCTGGGCAGCCGTGCTCGGTCTGGAGCCCAACAAGAAGCTCGACAACGACCTGGTCGACCGGGTGGGCCGGCTGCCGGCACTGTGGTTCCAGTCGACCGACGCGCACGATCCGCCCCGGCAGCGGTTCCACCTGGACATCCGGGTGCCTCCCGAGGTCGCCCCCGGCCGGATCCAGGCCGCCATCGATGCGGGCGGGACGCTGGTCACCGACGAGCATGCGCCGATGTTCTGGGTGCTCGCCGATGCCCAGGGCAACAGGGCCTGCGTGTGCACCTGGCAGGGCCGCACGCACTGACCGCCGCGGCCGCCAAATGGTGGGACCTGCGTCCCGTATCCTGGGACGCCTGACAGACTCGGCTGACGAGACGACGAACCGACGGCTAGCGTGGCCGCGTGCGCCAGAACCACCTTGTACGCATCGGACGCGCCGGCTGACCCACTAGCCCGCGCGTCGCCCCTCGTTGCCCAGCAACCGAGGGGCACTTTCATTTAGTGCAGTTGTTGGGGTGTTGGATTCGATCGAGGACCGAGGGACAGGACAGATGACGGAGCAGATGACCGGGGCGCAGAGCCTCATCCGGTCGCTGGAGGCGGCGGGTGCCACCGACGTGTTCGGGATCCCGGGTGGCGCGATCCTGCCGGCGTACGACCCGCTGATGGACTCCTCGATCCGGCACATCCTGGTCCGGCACGAGCAGGGCGCGGGTCACGCCGCCCAGGGGTACGCCGCCGCCACCGGCCGGGTCGGCGTCTGCATGGCCACCTCGGGCCCGGGCGCCACCAACCTGGTGACGCCGCTCGCCGACGCGCACATGGACTCGGTCCCGATCGTGGCCGTCACCGGACAGGTCGGGGCGGCGGCGATCGGCACCGACGCGTTCCAGGAGGCCGACATCCGCGGCATCACGATGCCGATCACCAAGCACAACTTCCTGGTCACCGATCCCGACGAGATCCCGCGCACCGTGGCCGAGGCGTTCTACATCGCCTCCACCGGGCGTCCCGGCCCGGTGCTGGTCGATGTCGCCAAGTCGGCGCTGCAGGCGCAGACGACGTACGACTGGCCCGCCGAGCTGCACCTCCCCGGGTACCGTCCGGTCTCGCGCCCGCACGCCAAGCAGATCCGGGAGGCCGCGAAGCTGATCCTCGAGTCCCGGCGTCCGGTGCTCTACGTCGGTGGCGGCACGATCCGGGCCCGCGCCTCGGAGGAGCTCAAGGTGCTCGCCGAGCTGACCGGGATCCCGGTGCTCACCACGCTGATGGCGCGCGGCGCGTTCCCCGACAGCCACCCCCAGCACCTGGGCATGCCCGGCATGCACGGCACCGTCGCCGCAGTGGCGGGGCTGCAGAAGAGCGACCTGATCATCAGCCTCGGCGCCCGCTTCGACGACCGGGTGACGGGCAACCTCGACTCCTTCGCCCCCGGGGCAAAGGTGATCCACGCCGACATCGACCCGGCCGAGATCGGCAAGAACCGGCACGCCGACGTCCCGATCGTCGGCGACGTGCGCGAGGTCATCGGTGACCTGGTCGTCGCCCTCCGCACCGAGGCCGAGGCCGGCACCACCGGCGACTACGAGGCCTGGGTGGCGTTCCTGGCAGGGGTGAAGAGCAAGTACCCCCTCGGCTACGACACACCGGCAGACAGCCTCGCGCCGCAGTACGTCATCGAGCGGCTGGGCGCGATCTCCGGCCAGGACACCGTCTACACCGCCGGCGTCGGCCAGCACCAGATGTGGGCCGCGCACTACGTGCCGTACGAGAAGCCGAACACCTGGATCAACTCCGGGGGCCTCGGCACCATGGGATTCGCCGTGCCCGCCGCGATGGGCGCGAAGGTCGGCGTCCCCGACCAGACCGTGTGGGCGATCGACGGCGACGGCTGCTTCCAGATGACCAACCAGGAGCTGGCCACCTGCGCGATCAACAACATCCCGATCAAGGTCGCGGTGATCAACAACGAGTCGCTCGGCATGGTGCGCCAGTGGCAGACGCTGTTCTACAACTCGCGCTACAGCAACACCGACCTGCACTCCAAGCGGATCCCCGACTTCGTCAAGCTCGCCGACGCCTACGGCTGCGTCGGTCTCGCTTGCGACTCGCCCGACGACGTGGACTCCACGATCGAGAAGGCGATGGAGATCAACGACGTGCCGGTCGTCGTCGACTTCCGGGTGCACCGCGACGCGATGGTCTGGCCGATGGTCGCCGCCGGCACCAGCAACGACGACATCAAGTACGCCCGCGACATGGCGCCCGACTTCGACGAGGACGAGCTGTAATGAGCACCCACACCCTCTCGGTCCTGGTCGAGAACAAGCCCGGCGTGCTGGCCCGGATCGCGGGCCTGTTCAGCCGGCGTGGGTTCAACATCGACTCGCTGGCCGTGGGCCCCACCGAGCACGCCGAGATCTCCCGGATGACGATCGTGGTCAATGTGGAGTCCTCGCCGCTCGAGCAGGTCACCAAGCAGCTCAACAAGCTGATCGAGGTGATCAAGATCGTCGAGCTCGATCCCGAGGCGTCGGTCAACCGCGAGCTGGTGATGGTCAAGGTCGCCGCCACGGCGGAGACCCGTGGTCAGGTGCTCGACACCGCGCAGATCTTCCGGGCCACGGTCATCGACGTGGCCCCCGATGCGGTGACGATCCAGATGGTCGGCAACGCCGGGAAGATCGCCGACTTCATGCGCGTGATCGAGCCCTTCGGGGTGCGCGAGCTCGTTCAGTCGGGCCAGGTCGCCATCGGCCGAGGCTCGCGCTCCATCTCCGAGCGCACGCTGCGCCCGGTCGCCGTACCCACCCCGCCGGCGTCCGCCGGCTGATGCCCGCCGGTGGTCGAGCAGCGAGCGCCAGCGAGCGTCGTCGAGACCCCGGGACGATTCAGCAGAACCGCAACCAAAGGAGAAGCCACCCGTGGCTGAGATGTTCTACGACGACGACGCCGACCTGTCCCTGATCCAGGGCAAGCACGTGGCCGTGCTCGGCTATGGCAGCCAGGGGCACGCACACTCACTGTCTCTTCGTGACTCGGGCGTCGACGTGCGCGTCGGCCTGCCCGAGGGCTCCAAGAGCCGAGCCAAGGCGGAAGCCGAGGGCCTGAAGGTTCTCTCGCCCGCCGAGGCGGTGGAGGAGGCCGACGTGATCGTGATCCTCGCCCCCGACCACGTTCAGCGGAAGTTGTACGCCGACTCCGTCGAGCCCAACCTCGTCGAGGGCGACACCTTGGTGTTCGGCCACGGCTTCAACATCCGTTTCGGCTACATCACCCCACCGGCCGGCGTGGACGTGTTCATGGTCGCCCCGAAGGGTCCCGGCCACCTCGTCCGCCGCGAGTACGTCGACGGCCGCGGCGTCCCGGTGCTGGTGGCCGTGGAGAAGGACGAGTCCGGTAACGCCTGGCCGCTCGCGCTGTCCTACGCCAAGGGTATCGGCGGCCTTCGCGCGGGCGGCATCAAGACGACGTTCACCGAGGAGACCGAGACCGACCTGTTCGGCGAGCAGGCCGTGCTCTGCGGCGGTGCCTCGCAGCTGGTGCAGTACGGCTTCGAGGTGCTCACCGAGGCGGGGTACCAGCCCGAGGTGGCCTACTTCGAGTGCCTGCACGAGCTCAAGCTGATCGTCGACCTGATGTACGAGGGCGGCATCGCCAAGCAGCGCTGGTCGGTCTCCGACACCGCCGAGTACGGCGACTACGTCTCCGGCCCGAGGGTCATCGACGAGCGCGTCAAGCAGAACATGCAGGCCGTCCTCGAGGACATCAAGAACGGCACGTTCGCCCAGCGGTTCATCGACGACCAGGACGCCGGCGCCCCGGAGTTCAAGAAGTTCCGTGAGCAGGCCGAGTCGCACCCGATCGAGAAGACCGGCCGCGAGCTCCGCAAGCTGATGGCCTGGGTCAAGTCGCACGACTCCGACTACGTCGAGGGCAGCTCTGCGCGGTGAGCTGAGGCTCGCCTGCTCGACCATCGGGGTGGCCCTGAACTAGAACAGGTTCTAGGGTGCTGGCATGGACCTTGCTGCGATCGAGGAGATCAAGCGCCTCAAGTACCGCTACTTCCGCACCCTCGACCTCAAGGAATGGGACGACTTCGGGGACTGTCTGGCCGAGGACGTCGTCGCGCGTTACGGCACCCAGGCGATGGACAAGCCGCTGCACTACGACAACCGGGCCGACGTCGTGGCGTTCATGTCGGAGAACCTCGGGCCCGGCATCATCACGATCCACGTCGCCAACCATCCCGAGATCGAGGTCGACGGTGACACCGCCACCGGATCATGGGCCTTCGAGGACACCGTGATCGTGCCCGACTTCAAGGTCCAGATCCGGGGCGGCGGCTACTACGTCGACACCTACCGCAAGGACCCCGACGGGGCCTGGCGGATCGCGTCGACGAAGTACGACCGGATCTACGAGGCGATGACGTCGCTCGACGACACCCCCAGCTTCAAGCTGCTCGCCAACCGCTGGGACCCGAGCCTCCAGCACTAGTGTCAGTGCAGGGCGATCGTGAGGTTGGTCCCCCTGCTCGCCGTGTCGGTGGTCGCGATCTGCCCGCCGTAGCTGCCGGCCGCGACCGGTGCGCCGGTGTCGACCACGAGGCTGTCGACGTGACCGCCGCCGGTACCGATCAGGCGCTGCCGCAGCGTCGAGCTCGCCGGTTCGGTGAACGCGGCTGTCGTCGACGAACGGTCGGCCCAGACGGTGACCACCCAGCCGCCCGGCGTGCTGACGAACGGGCTCTGGTGTGAGGTCACGTTGGCCGGCTCCGCGCTACCCGCGATCGCGGCCACCGGGCCACCAGGATCGGTTCCGGAGTAGGCGAGGACGGTGAGGGTGGCCTTCGCCGCCGTCGCACCCAGTGCGACGGTGACGTTCTTGCCCGGATCGGTGGCGGTCGCGACCCGCTGCCAGACGACGGTGGTCAGGGTCCCGGCAACGACCGGGTCACCGACCTGGGTCCATCCTGCAGGCGCTGCGGGGACGGTGGTACTGCTCACCGACGCGACCGCCACCAACCCATCCCCCGTCTGTGTCGAGGCAGGGATCGGGGAGGCGATGCTGGTGTTGTTGGTGACCTTCCCGGTCGAGTCGCGGAACCCGATCGGGCTGGTGGCACCCTCGATCACGACATCGGACGTCGTCGAGGCGGGAGCGCCGTCGTCATCCGTCACCGTCAACGTGACCTGCTTGGTGCCCGGCGTGGCGTAACCGTGCTCGGCCTGTGCGCCGGTCGCGGTGGAACCGTCGCCGAAGTCCCAGGCGTAGTTGAGCACCGTGCCATCGGCGTCGGTGGAGGCGGAGCCGTCGAACGTGCACACCTGGCCCGAGCAGTTCGTCGAGATCGACGGCACCGGTGCCTGGTTCGCGAGCGGGCCGATGAAGAGCGTCCCGGCGCTCCAGTTCGAGCTGTTGTCGATCCCGGAGCCGGTCACCTTCACCCAGCCGCCGGACGCGACGCCGTCGTTGACCGAGAGCCGGTACAGCTCGTTGCCAAGGATCGGCACCGTCGCGCCGGCGTACAGGTTGCCGTTGGCGAAGAACAGCGAGCGCAGAGTGCGGGACGACGGCAGCGATGCGCCGGAGATGGCGAACTCCTTGGCCCCGACGATCATGCTCTCGGGGGAGAACCAGCGCCAGTACAGCGCGCCGCTACGCCAGTAGTAGATCCGCCCGTCGGAGTACGTCATACCCACGACGTTGTTCATCTGGGTGTACAGCGTCGGGACCCGGCCCCGGTACGTCGCGGTGGTTCCGCCGGTGGTGACGTTGCTCCACGTGGGGTCGTTGTACGGGTCGATCAGCACGGCCGGGCCGTACGTCGTGCCGTCGAACGTCCGGTAGTACATCTTGCCGTCGTTCCAGCCGTAGACCAGCTTGTTGCCGATCATGAACGCGCCCCGCATGTTGGTCCAGCTCTGACCGCCCGGGTTCGGGATGGTGGTCGAGGTCGTGGCCGAGCTCCCGGTGAACGTGAACGCGGTCATTGCGGTGCCGTTGAACCGGTAGACCGTCCGGGGAAGCACCGGATCGGGCTGGCTGACCGGGGCGGTGCCGCCCTCGATCGGGAAGAAGGCGAGCCGCTCCCGGCGGTAGAGCTGGTCTCCGATGTACTCGGTGTCGCTGCCGACGTAGAGACCGTTGTCGGTGGCGAGCAGCTCCTCGGCGCCAACGCCTCGGGGATTGCGGCCCGGGTTCCAAGAGAGCGGTACGCCGTTGACCGGGTCGAGCGCCGCGAGTCCCGGACGTGGCACCTGCCCGGCCTGCGCGTCTGCCCCGCTGTCTATGGCGTTGAGCCACTTCTGGTGCCCGCCGACGTAGACCGCGGTGTCGGTGACGGCTACCGAGAGGAGCGTGTCCTGACCCGTGAAGGCGGTCCACACCGGTTCGACGGTCTGGCCGGTCGTCGCGGTGTCGAAGCGAGACGCGGAGTCGCAGAGCGTGCCGGAGAACCCGGCTCCCGTCGCGGCGACCACGAAGTAGGAGCCGTCGGGCGAGAAGTCCACGTCGCGCACGTAGTAGTCATAGGCGTTGCTCGCACAGGCGGGCGTGTAACGGACCGTCTTCCAGTTGGGATCGACGGCCGCCGCGGTGGCGCCGAGCTGGATCATCATCACCTGGTCGCGAGCGAGCCCGTCCGCGGTCTTGAAGTTGCCGATCGCGACGATGCGGGAGCCGTCGGGGGACGCCGCGAGCTTGGCAACGCCCACTGGCGCCTTGGCGGACCCGTTCGGCCAGTTGTGGTTGGTCGCGACGTCGATGCCCATGTACTCGTCGACCGCGCCGGTGGTGGCGTTGAGCGCCGCCAGCCCGCCGTGCGGCGCGGCGGCCATGGTCGTGAACGAGCCGGCGACGAAGAGGCGGTTGCCGACCAGCGCCAGGTCGAGGACGGTCCCGTTCGGGCTCGGGTTCTTGAAGGCGGTGATGAGCGCACCGGTGGTGGTGTCGATCTTGATGACGTTCCGCACGTTCGTGGTGCGTGCCTTCTTGAACGCCCCGCCGAGGTAGAGGGCCGAGCCGTCGGGGCTCGGCACGATGGAGTTGACCTGGGCGTCGAGCTGGGGGGCGAAGGAGGTGTCGACGAGGCCGGTGAGCCGGTCGTACTTGAACAGGAACGGCGTGGAGATGACCGCGCTGGTACCGGGGTTCTGGGCGGTGGTGAACGTCCCGCCGACGAACACCTTGGTGCCCACCTCTGCGATCGCGTAGGTCCGGCCGTCGAGGATGTTCGGTGTTGACGCCGGCACGGCAGACGGATGCAGCCGATGGTGCGCCGGCTGGGCTTCGGTCGGCGCGGCAACGAGAGCGGCGCCCAGGCAGGCGATGGATGCGATGAGGGCGACCGAGCTCCGCCGGAAAGTTCGAGCGGGCACGGTAGCCCCTCTCCAGGTGAGGTTGCGCTCACCCTGGCAGCGCCCCGCCTGTTGCGGATCATCAAAACTGGGGGAGAGAAATGGCAAAACGCCGCGCGGCCCGCGTCGTCCTGACGCGAGCCGCACGGCACCTGGGGAAACAGCTACTTGATCTCGGAACGGAGCAGGAATCGCATCCCGATCGTAAGAGGGATGATCACCCAGACCAGCGTCGTGAAGCCTGCCTGCGCCCATGCCTCCGCGGTGAGGCCGTCGGCCCCCTCGAACAGCCGGCCGGTCGCGATGTTGAAGTCGATCCACGGCTGGTTGGCGCTGAACCACTCCGACGCGTTGCGGAGCGCCTCGCCGATGCCGGGCATGACCAGTGTCATCACGAAGTAGCCCACGATCGCGCCGGCGGAGTTGCGGAACACCACGCCGAGCATGAACCCGGCCAGCATGCCCAGCACGTTGGCCAGGATGATCAGCCCGAAGTCGGCGATGCCGATGTTCCAGGTGGTGTCCACCCCGACGATCGCGGTGCCGACCACGTTGCCAAGTGCGCCGACGGCGCCGGCGACCAGCATCGACACGACGCCGACGATCAAGAAGCAGAGCGCCTTGACCCCGATCACCCGTCCCCGGCTCGGCACCAGCGTGAACGTCGTGAGCGCGCTGCGCTGGCTCCACTCACTGGTGACCGAGAGGATCGCGATCATCGGGAGGACGACGGCCATCGGGAAGCCGATCGCGGCTGCGAAAGACTCGTAGGTGAGCTCGTCCTCGGGCGCGAAGATGATCGTCGCCGTGGTCGCGATCACCGCCAGGATGCCGATGCTCATCATCAGCCAGAAGCCCGAACGGGTGTCGAACATCTTGCGCAGCTCGACACCGACGATCCGTCGGGTGGGGATCGGCTCCGGTACGGCCCGCTCGCGGGTGCGCGTGATCGCGCCGGTCGGGGCGGTCATCGTCGTGGTGCTCATGCTGCGGCTCCTTCGGTGCCGTCGAGGTGGTCGCGCTGGCTCTCCGTGGTCAGCGCCAGGAACATCTCCTCCAGGCCGGCGCCGTCGGCCGCCCGGAGCTCGGTGAGGGGGATGCCGGCCGCGAAGGCGAGCTGCCCCACGGTGGCGAGGTCGGACTCGACGAGCACGGCTCGCTCTGCGCCCGGGGTCGCCCGGATGCCGGCTTCGGTCAGCGCGTCGGTCAACCGCGCGGGGTCGCCGGAGCGGACCAGGATCCCACCGGCGGCAAGCAGCTCCTGCTTGGTGCCCTGGGCGACGATCCGGCCGTTGCCGATCACGACGATGTCGTCGGCGATGACCTCGATCTCGTGCAGCAGGTGCGAGGAGAGCAGCACCGTGCCGCCCTGGTCGGCGAAGTCGCGGAGCAGGTCGCGCATCCACCGGATGCCGGCCGGGTCCAGTCCGTTGGCGGGCTCGTCGAGGATGAG
>CAVSMX010000026.1:0-51702 GCA_963729095.1 uncultured Actinomycetota bacterium
CTTCTTGCCGTTGCTTCGTTCAGTTACGTACCTGTTAGCCGGGCGACATGGCCGGCCACCGCCAGCAGGTCGCGGGTCCGCACCCGGGTCGCGAGCAGCGACTGGTGGGCGTCGCGGAACGTGGTGTCCGTGACGGCCACCTGGTCCTGGGCGCGCAGCCGTCGCGCGAACTCCTCCGGGCCGACCTCGAGCAACAGCTGCCGGGTCCCGTCCGGCGCCGGCACCGACAGGTCCAGCTCGGGCAGCTTGCTACCCGGATCCAAGGAGACCGGGGCGGTGCCGTGCGGCTGGTTCACCGTCACGTCGGCGAGGTAGCGCAGCAGCTTGGTGCCCCGATCGGCGGTCCCGCGCGCCTGCAGCAGCTGCGGATGGGTCTCGATGAACGAGGTGGTCACCCGCCCGGCCACGAAGTCCGGGTCGTCGAGCACCGCCTGCAGGAAGGCGATGTTGGTCGTCACGCCGCGGATCCGGAACTCCGCTACCGCCCGCCGCGCCTTCTCCACCGCCAGCTCGTGGGTGCGGCCCCGGCAGGTCAGCTTGGCCAGCATCGAGTCGAAGTGCGCCGAGACCTCCGCACCGGTGTACGTCGTACCGCCGTCCAGTCGCACTCCAGGCCCGCCCGGTGACCGGTAGGTGGTGATCTTGCCGGTGTCCGGACGGAATCCGTTGGCCGGGTCCTCGGTGGTGATCCGGCACTGCATCGCCGCCCCGCGCAGGGTCACCGTCTCCTGGGACAGCCCGAGGTCGGCCAGCGTGTCCCCGGCTGCGATCCGCAGCTGGGACTGCACCAGGTCGACGTCGGTGACCTCCTCGGTCACCGTGTGCTCGACCTGGATCCGCGGGTTCATCTCGATGAACACGTGCCGGCCCTGCGGGTCGACCAGGAACTCCACGGTCCCGGCGTTCCGGTAGCCGATCTCGCGGGCGAACCGCACCGCATCGGCACACATCCGGTCCCGCAGCTCGGGGTCGAGGTGCGGTGCCGGGGCGATCTCCACGACCTTCTGGTGGCGTCGCTGCACCGAGCAGTCCCGCTCGAACAGGTGCATCACCTCGCCGTCGGCATCGGCCAGGATCTGCACCTCGATGTGCCGCGGATCGGTCACCGCCTGCTCGATGAAGACCGTCGGGTCGCCGAACGCTCCCTCCGCCTCCCTCATGCACGTCTCCACCGCCGCGGCCAGCTCGGAGCGGTCGTCCACTCTTCGCATGCCTCTCCCGCCGCCACCCGCCACCGCCTTGACGAACAGCGGCGCCTCCAGATCACCCGCGGCCGTCACCAGTGCATCGACGTCGGTCGACGGCGCCACCGACGCCAGGGTCGGTACGCCGGCGGCCTGGGCCGCCGCCACCGCCCGGGCCTTGTTGCCGGTCAGCGTGAGGACCTCCGCGGTCGGGCCGACGAAGGTGATCCCCGCGTTCGCGCAGGCCTCCGCGAGGTTCGGGTTCTCCGAGAGGAACCCATACCCCGGGTAGACCGCGTCCGCGCCGGCGCGCACCGCCACGTCGACGATCGCGTCCGGGTCGAGGTAGGCCCGCACCGGGTGCCCGCGCTCGCCGATCTCGTAGGCCTCGTCGGCCTTCAGCCGGTGCTCGGACCACCTGTCTTCGTACGGAAACACCGCCACCGTGCGCGCACCGAGCTCGTAGGCCGCCCTGAAGGCCCTGACCGCGATCTCACCTCGGTTGGCCACGAGCACCTTGGAGAACATGGGAGGGACGCTAGTGGGTGCGCTGGCATCTCGATACAGCCGTCCGCGCCTTCGCAGGCTCAGTCGCGGTCGGCCACTCGACGACCGAAAGCACGCGTGAGTTCGGGCAGTGCGAGACCGGCCACCTCGACCGCTCGGGCCTCGGGCACGTCGAGCACGGTCACCGACTGGCGCCCGCCCGCCGTCGTCGCGACCAGCGTGGTCAGCCCCGTGCGGCGCTGGAACCAGCTGCTCCGGAACGTCCACCCGATCACGTGGTCCACCTCGAGCACCTCGCGCCGCCGGTCGAGGCTGCCGGACCGCGCCACGAGGAACCCGTCGGTGAGCGCGTGGCCAAGCGACCGGGCCCGGTCGGCGGCGATCGCGAGGGCCGCCACCACGAGCGCGACCGGCGCCGCGAGCAGCCACCACGACCATCCGGCGGCGAGTACGACGAGCGCGGTGAGCGCGAGCGCCACCAGTGCCGGACTCGCGGCACGGCTGTAGCGCCGGCGGGCCGCCGCGGTCCCGTGACCGACCAGCTCGGAGGACGCCGGAGCGTCGGTGCCGAGCACCCGGCCGGCGACGCCCGCCACCACGTCCCGAGGTGCCGGTGGTACGAGCACCGAGCTGCCGGATCCGGAGCCGAGCCCGGTGACGATCGCCGACAGCCTGGCCGCTCCGGCCAACCGCAGCGCGAGCGGCTCCCCGATGCTCACGCCGGCGAGTCGCTCGTCGTCGATGCTGGTCTCGCGGGTCGTGAGCAGGCCGCGCGAAAGGTGCCAGGACCCGGGAGCGTGTGACAGCCGGAAGTCCCAGTTGGTCATCAGGTAGCCCGTCACGGAGAGCATGGCCACTCCGACCACGAGCACGGCCGCGGCGACCACGACGCCGACCCACACCGGGATGTCGAGCGACCAGTCCCTGGTGTCGATGTGGGAGAAGGCGCCGAGCTCGTTGAGCAGCTGGGCGGCACCACCGAACAGGCCCGCCGTGATCACAGCGCCGCTGCTCGTCAACGGCGCGTACCGCGCCCAGCCGGGGTTGAACCGCAGGACCACCCGTTCGTCGTCGCGGGCCGCAGCACCTTCTGCCGACGGCCCCTCGTCGCCCTGCGCGACCGGCGCAACGTGCAGCAGCTCGGCGCGCAGCTCACGGGCCCGGTCGGCCGGGAGGCCGTCGAGGTCCAGGCGCTCGTCGGAGTCCGTGGACGCGGTGCCGGTGCCGATCCGCACCGTGGCGAGGCCGAGGAGGCGATGGATCAGCGAGGCGGTCACGTCGACGGTCCGGACCCGATCGAGCGGTGTGGACAGCACGTGCCGGTTCAACAGCCCCCGGCGCAGCTCCACCCTGCCCTGGGCGATCCGGAACCGCGTGGTCAGGTAGCGGAGCAGGCCGAGCGTGATCGGGATCAGAACTCCGAGGTACTGCCAGGGCCAGTCACCACCGGAGGCCGAGCCGGCGACGAACAGGCCGATCAGCACGGGCAGGAAGCGCACCACCTCGCGGACCGGGTGGACCAGGAGCATCCGCTGGTCCAGCCGTTGCCACTCCGTGTCCCTGGCCAGCTCCGGGGCCGCCTCCGTCACGTCTCGATGGTGACCTCGCAGCCCGACTGCGGGGTCGCGTTCGGAGGCCTCCTCAGTGTGGCTTCCGCGGTCTGGCGCTTCGGTCACGTCGCGTCGCCCTCGACGGCGTCCGCCATCAGGGTCAGGTCGTCCACCAGCCGCTGGGCCAGCTCCCGGTCCAGCCCCTCGATCCGGAGCGCACCGGCGGCCGACGCCGTGGTCACGGTGACCGTGGCGAGCCCGAACATCCGCGAGATCGCCCCCTCGGCGTAGTCGACGGTCTGGATCCGCGACATCGGCGCGATCCTGCGCTCGCGCGCCCACCACCCGGTCTGTGTGTAGACCGCGGTGTCCGAGACCTCCCAGCGGTGCACCCGGTAGCGCCACTGCGGGACGATCGCAGCGTAGGCGAGCACCAGCACCCCGGCCGCACCCACCAGCCACCAACGGGCGGTGAGTGAGTCCCAGGCGAGGGCTACGGCGATCAGGATCGCGAGGGTGACGAGCCACTGGGCGAGGCAGCCCACCAACCACATCCAGCGAGCCCGCGGGCTCACCCGTTCGCGCGGCTCACGCAGCTCGGTGCTCACGCAGCGACGCTACCCGGCATCCCCGAGACGCTCAGTCCTTGAGCTCGCAGATGACGGCGCCGTTGGTCACCGTCGCGCCCACCTCGGCCTGGAGGCCGGTGACGGTGCCCGCCTTGTGGGCCTTCAGCGGCTGCTCCATCTTCATCGCCTCGATGACGACGACGGTGTCGCCCTCCGCGACCTCCTGGCCCTCGTCGACGACGACCTTCACGATCGTGCCCTGCATCGGGCTGGTCACGGCGTCGCCGCTGGCGGCTGCGCCGGACTTCTTGCCGCTCTTGCGCTTCGGCTTGCTGCCGGCCGCACCACCGCCGGTCGCGATCCCGCCGAGGCCGGCGGGAAGGACCACCTCGAGCCGGCGGCCGCCGACCTCGACCACGACCTTCTGCCGCTCGCCGGGCTCGTCTGCCTCGGCCACGTCGCCGCCGTACGGCTCGATCTGGTTGTCGAAGTCGGTCTCGATCCAGGTCGTGTAGACGGAGAACTTGTGCCCGTCGCCGACGTACGCCGGGTCGTCGACCACGGCGCGGTGGAACGGGATGACCGTCGGCATCCCGTCGACGACGAACTCGTCCAGGGCCCGCCGGGAGCGCTCCAGGGCCTGGGTGCGGTCGCGCCCGGTGACGATCAGCTTCGCGATGAGGGAGTCGAACGAGCCGGGGACGGTCTCGCCGTTCTCGTAGCCGCCGTCGAGCCGGATGCCGGGGCCGTGCGGCGGGCTCCACGCGGACAGGGTGCCGGGGGCGGGCATGAAGTTGGCGCCGCCGTCCTCGGCGTTGATGCGGTACTCGATGGAGTGGCCGCGGATCTCGGGGTCGTCGTACCCGAGCTCCTCTCCGGCCGCGATCCGGAACATCTCGCGCACCAGGTCGATGCCGGTGACCTCCTCCGAGACGCAGTGCTCGACCTGGAGGCGGGTGTTGACCTCGAGGAAGGAGACGGTGCCGTCCTGGCCGACCAGGAACTCGCACGTCCCCGCGCCGACGTAGCCCGCCTCGCGCATGATCGCCTTCGACGACTCGTAGAGGCGGGAGACCTGGTCGTCGGTGAGGAACGGCGCGGGGGCCTCCTCGACCAGCTTCTGGTGGCGGCGCTGGAGCGAGCAGTCGCGGGTGGAGACCACCACGACGTTGCCGTGCTGGTCGGCGAGGCACTGGGTCTCGACGTGCCGCGGCTTGTCGAGGAACTTCTCCACGAAGCACTCGCCGCGGCCGAACGCGCTGACCGCCTCGCGCACCGCGGACTCGAACGCGTCGGCGACCTCGCTCATCTCGCGGGCCACCTTGAGCCCGCGGCCGCCACCGCCGAACGCCGCCTTGATCGCGATCGGCAGGCCGTTCTCCTCGGCGAAGGCGACGACCTCGTCGGCGTTCTCCACCGGGTCCTTGGTGCCGGGGGCCAGCGGGGCGCCGACCTTCTCGGCGATGTGGCGGGCCTTGACCTTGTCGCCGAGGCTCTCGATGGCAGAGGGCGGCGGCCCGATCCAGACCAGCCCGGCGTCGAGCACTGCCTGCGCAAAGTCGGCGTTCTCGGCGAGGAAGCCGTAGCCGGGGTGCACCGAGTCGGCGCCGGACCGATCGGCGACCGCGATGATCTTGCCGATGTCGAGATAGGAGTCAGCGGGAGTCGCGCCATCCAGGGAGTGGGCCTCGTCGGCCAGCCGGACGAAGAGCGCGTCCCGGTCCGGATCGGCGTAGACCGCCACGCTGCCGATGCCGGCGTCCTTGCAGGCCCGGATCACCCGGACCGCGATCTCGCCGCGGTTGGCGACGAGGACCTTCTTCAGGGGCTTGACGTCGGGCACTGGCACTCCTGGTCTGATTCGTTCGTCCGCCCGGCAGAGTATCGCCCGACTGGCCAGGAGCCGTGTCGGGCCCATGCGTGTGGACGCCTATGCTTGCTGCACGTGGCTCCATCGCACTACACCCAAGAGCGCAAAGGGTTCTGGCACGAGCCCGACGGTACGCCGACCTCCGAGTCGATCGCCCTGGAGACCTGGGCACGTACGGCGCGCGACGTGCTGGTGCGGACCGCCGGCACCTACCACGCCGTGATCCGCGACTCCGAGCTCGCCGAGGAGCTGCAGGCGACGACCGGGATCCACACCACCCGGTCCCTCGACCGGTGGCTGCCCAAGGTGCTCACGCCGATCGACATGTTCTGCGAGCACGCCGGCGAACCGCCGCTCACCTCGCTCGTCATCGGCGCCACCGACGACCTGGAGACCGCCCGCGCGCGGCTCGAGTGCTACCGGTGGGCGGGCTCAGCGCCCGCTGACGGGGGAGTGCCGGCCCAGCTGCCCGGCTCCGCGCCGAAGCGGGCCGGCCGCCCGAGGTCCGCGACCTCCCGCCGCGATGCCCCCGCGCCGAAGCGCCGGGTGGCCAAGACCGACCGGCCGGTCGCCGTGTGCCCGACCTGCTTCATGGCCCTGCCGGCTACCGGCGTCTGCGACAACTGCGACTGAGTGGCTACGGCGTGGCCAGGTACGTCTCGGCGAAGCCTTCCTCGAGACTGCGTGGTGTCCAGCCCAGCTCGCGCCTCGCCTTGTCCGACGTGCCGTAGTAGGTGGCGGTCGACGCCCGCATCGCCTCGCGGGTCTGGTCCTGCGGCAGGCGGACGACCCGCTCGAGTGCGCCGTTCATCCCTGCGGCCGTTCGGACCAGCCACTTGGGCAGGAACAGCGGCTTCCGGCCGCCGGTCAGCTCGGCCAGACTGGTGAGCGCCTCCTCGAACGTCGCGACCTCGCCGGCCAGGATGTAGCTCCCGCCGGGCACCCCCTTCTCCATCGCGAGCAGGTGGCCGCTGGCCACGTCGTCGACGTGCACCCAGCAGACGCCGCCGCTGGGTCCGGGGGTGAACTTCCCGCGAGCCACCCGCCGGGAGATCTCGCCCAGCGTGCTGGTGTCACCCGGGCCGTAGATCACGCTCGGCTGAACGATGACGACCGGCAGCCCCTGATCGGCGTACTCGAGCGCGACGTCGTGGGCCTCGCCCTTGGTCCGGTCGTACTCGGTCAGGTGTCGTCCGGTGAACCGGTACGACTCGTCGACGACCTCCCCGTGGGTGTCGGAGTTGAGCGCGATGGTGCTCGTGTAGACGGTCCGTACGCCGGCCCGGAGCGCCGCCTCGAGAGCGTTGCGGGTGCCCTGGACGTTGACGGCGTACAGCGCATCCCGCTCCCGGCGGCCGAACTTGAACCACCCGGCCACGTGGAAGAACCCGTCGGCCCCGTCGAGCAGCCGGTCCAGGGCGGCGTCGTCGTCGAGATCGCCCGGCACCAGCGTCGCCCCGAGGTCGCGCAGATCGGTTGCGGCCTCCGGCCGGCGGACCATGGCGACCACCTCATGGCCCCCGTCGATCAGCATGTGGGCGAGCGCTCCGCCCAGGAATCCGGTCGCTCCGGTCATCGCGTATCGCCCCACGGTCAGCACGGGCCCATGGTGGCACTGCCGTGGTTAACGATCGCTAACCAATCGGGTTAGCATGGCGCCATGAGTTACGAGCTGTCCCGCGAGCACGAAGAGTTCCGCCGCAGCGTCCGCGAGTTCGCCGACGCCGAGATCGCGCCGTACGCCGCGCAGTGGGACCGCGACCACCACTTCCCCGTCGAGCTGGTGCAGAAGATGGGCAAGCTCGGGCTGTTCGGGCTCACCGCTCCCGAGGAGTACGGCGGGGCCGGGGAGGACGGCGACTTCACCAGCCTGTGCGTGGCGATCGAGGAGCTGGGGCGGGTCGACCAGTCGATTGGGATCACCCTCGAGGCGGCCGTGGGGCTGGGCATCAACCCGATCCAGACCTACGGGACGAAGGAGCAGAAGGACACCTGGCTGCCCGACCTGGTCGCCGGCCAGCGGCTGGCCGGGTTCGGTCTGACCGAGCCGGGCGCCGGGTCCGACGCGGGCGCCACCAGGACCCGGGCCGAGCTGCAAGACGGCGAGTGGGTGGTGAACGGCGGCAAGCAGTTCATCACCAACTCCGGCTCGGAGATCACTTCGTGCGTGACCGTGACCGCGCGCACCGGCGTCAGCGAGACGGGCAAGCCGGAGATCTCCGCGATCATCGTCCCGAGCGGCACCCCCGGGTTCACTGCCGAGAAGGCCTACGACAAGCTCGGGTGGCACGCCTCGGACACCCACCCGCTGACGTTCGAGGACGTCCGGGTGCCGCAGGCCAGCCTGCTCGGCGAGCGCGGACGCGGGTACGCCCAGTTCCTGGCGACGCTCGACGACGGTCGCGTGGCGATCGCGGCGCTCGCCGTCGGCTGCATCCAGGCGTGCGTCGAGCAGTGCGTGCAGTACGCCGGCGAGCGGCAGACGTTCGGCGGCCCGATCGGGCGCAAGCAGGGCGTCGCCTTCCAGATCGCGGACCTCGAGGTGATGCTCCGGGCCAGCCGCCTGCTCGTCTACCGGGCCGCGGCGATGAAGGATGCCGGCGCGCCGGTCAAGGACTTCAAGCAGGCCGCGGCGGTGGCGAAGCTCTATGCCACCGAGTCGGCCGTTACCGCGACCAGGATCGCGACGCAGGTCTTCGGCGGCTACGGCTTCATGGAGGAGTACCCCGTGACCCGCTTCTACCGCGACGCCAAAGTTCTCGAAATCGGCGAAGGAACCTCCGAGGTGCAACGTATGCTCATCGCCCGCGGGCTGGGGTTGCCCGTCGAGTAGACGAACGGCAGGTGGTCGGCATGGGGCGTGGGTGGGCCGCGGGGATCGCAGTGCTCGCGTTGGCGCTGGCCGGCTGCAGCGATGACGATGAGCCGAAGGAGAGCGGGCTCGAGGGCGACGCGAGCTCGCTGGTGTCCTGCCTGAAGGACGCCGACGTCGACGCCGCGGTCAACGAGAGCAAGGCCTTCGGCGTCGACGCCGAGCACACCGGCGTGGAGGCGTCCGAGCTGCCCTCGGAGCTGCTCAAGTTCGACAGCGGGTCAGGCACAGAGCAGGGCGTGAATCTCTGGATCTTCGAGTCCGAGGCGGACGCCGATGAGTCGTTGACGCCGATCACCCTGCAGTCCGAGGACGACGACGACGAGCGGAGCTGGGTCGACGGCCGGGTGGTCGTCAGCTGGTACTACCCGGTGAACCGCGAGGCCGCCCAGGCCGTCGCCGTCGACGACTGCGTCGCAGAGCTCAACTAGCCGGCGTCCAGAGGTCGGTCCACCGGTGGCCGAGCTCGGCCACCAGCTCACGCAGCAGCGGGAGGCTCACCCCCACCACGGTGTGGTGGTCGCCCTCGATCCCCGAGACGAAGGCACCGCCGAGGCCGTCGATCGTGAACGCACCGGCCACGTGCAGTGGCTCTCCGGTGGCGACGTACGCCGCGATCTCGTCGTCGTCGAGGTCGGCGAAGTGGACCACCGTGGACGCGGTCGCCGCCGCGGTGCGCCCGTCGACGGTGTCGCGTAGGCAGTGACCCGAGTGCAGCACGCCCGACCGACCCCGCATGTCGCGCCAGCGGCGCACCGCTTCCTCGGCATCGGCCGGCTTGCCGTGAGCCTCCCCGTCGAGCTCGAGCACCGAGTCGCAGCCGAGCACCAGCGCGCCAGGCGGGAGGTCGTCGCGCTCGGCGACGGTGGCGCACTTCAGCTCGGCGAGCTGGAGAGCCAGCTCGGCCGGCGGGAGCCCGTCGAGCCGGGACTCGTCCACGCCCGAGACGATCACCACCGGCTCGACGCCGGCGCTGCGCAAGGTGGCCAGTCGGGCGGGGGAGGCCGAGGCGAGGACGAGGGTCACGGTCACAAACGCGCCAGGGCCGTCTTCAACGGCTCGAGACCGAGGGGGCCCAGGTCCAACGCCGCGCGATGGAAGGCCTTGATGTCGAAGGCCGCGCCGGCCCGCGCTCGGGCCTCGTCGCGAGCCTCCAGCCAGATCCGCTCGCCCACCTTGTACGACGGCGCCTGGCCCGGCCACCCGAGGTAGCGCTTGACCTCGAAGTCGAGGACTGCCGGCTCCGTCCAGCTCTGCTCACCCACGAAGTCCCGGCCGAGCCGGGGTGTCCAGGTCTCACCGGGGTGGAAGCCGAACGGGTTGTCGGGCGGGATCGTGAGCTCGAGGTGCATCCCGATGTCGATGATCACGCGTGCCGCGCGAAGCGACTGGCCGTCCAGCATCCCGAGCCGGTCGGCAGGGGACTTCAGGTAGCCCAGGTCGTCCATCAGCCGCTCGGCGTAGAGGGCCCAGCCCTCGCCGTGGCCGCTGACCCAGCACATCAGCCGCTGCCACCGGTTCAGCAGGTCCTTGCGGACGGCCGTCTGGCCGACCTGGAGGTGATGCCCGGGCACGCCCTCGTGGTAGACCGTGGTCATCTCGCGCCACGGACTGAACTCGGTCTGCCCGTCGGGGACCGCCCACCACATGCGACCGGGCCGGACGAAGTCCTCGGACGGGCCGGTGTAGTAGATGCCGCCGTCGTTGGTGGGCGCGAGGCAGCACTCGATCCGCCGGATCTCCTCGGGGACGTCGAAGTGCACGCCGTCGAGCTCGACGACGGTGCGGTCCGCGAGCTCCTGCATCCAGTCCCGGAAGGCCTCCTTGCCGACAATCCTGGTGGACGGGTCGGCGTCGAGATGCGCGACCGCCTCGGACGCCGTCGCGCCCGGGAGGATCCGGTCCGCGGTCACGGCAATGTCGTCGCTGAGCCGTTTCAGCTCCTCCCAGCCCCAGGCATAGGTCTCCTCGAGGTCGATCGTGGCGCCGAGGAAGCGGCGCGACTCCAGCGCGTACCGCTCGCGCCCGACGGCCTCGCGCTCGCGGCCGAGAGGTGCGAGATCGGTCTCGAGGAACCGGCCGAAATCCGCGAACGCCGCAGAGGCTCCGATCGCGGCATCGGTGAGCCGGCCGCGCGCGTCGTCCGGAGCGCCGGCGACCAGGCCGGCGAAGAAGTCGCCGCCGAGGCCCTGCTGGCCGGTCCAGTTGCGCACCTGCTCGGCCACCTCGACGTACTGCCGTTGGGCGGCGACCCGACCGGCCGCCGCCTCCTCCGTCAGCGTGGTCCGGTAGCCCGCGAGCGCCTGGGGGATGCCGGCGAGCCGGGACTGGATGTCGCTCCAGGCCGGCTCGCCATCTGTGGGCATCAGGTCGAAGACCATGCGGAGCTCGTGCAACGAGCTCTCGATGACGTTCATCTGGGAGCGCGCGAAGCCGGCGTCGACGAGCTCGAGATCGAGGCCGAGCCGCTCGAGGAAGGCATCCCGAGCCACCCGCTCACGCTCGTCGGCAGGGTTCGAGGACTCGACGGCGGCATACGCCGATCGGGTCAGCTCCTCCCGGGCCTCGAAACCGGAGGGTGAGAGGTCGGGGAGCTCGTGGTCGTGCCCGGCCACTCCGAGATAGGTGGCGGTCAGCGGGTCCAGCGCGCAGTAGCGCTCTACGTAGTCCTCGCTGCGGGCGTCGACGATGCGTTCGGCGGTCACCCGGCCGACCCTATGATGCCGCGTCGGCCGCCTGCGGGACGGAGTCGCCGAAGGTGCACTCGGCCAGCACGTCGAGCTCGGGTGTCTCGCCCATGTGCTCCGGAGCATGCATCGAGAGAAGCACGTTGATCAGCATCCCGTGCGCGACGAAGTCTCGGCACATGTCGGCGTCCCAGCCGGTGCGGCGTACGGTCCGGAAGATGTCGGCCATGCAGGCTCGGCTCTGCTCGGCGATCTCGTCGACACCACCAGCCGAGAAGCCGTGCATCATGATCTGCAGCAGGTCGCGGTCGGTGAGCAGGTTCGTGTACGCCGTCCCCAGCCGGGCGGCGTCGTCCTCGCTGTCGGGGTCGAACGGCCGCTCGTCGAGGACCTGCTCGAAGGCCAGCCGGATCCGGTCCGTCGCCCGCTGGAACACCTGCAGGAACAGCGCGAGCTTGGTGCCGAACGTCCGCACGACGTAGGGCTGGGAGACGCCGGCTTCCCGGGCCACCGCATCCGTGCTGGTGCCGTGGTAGCCGCCCTGCGCGAAGGCGCGGGTGGCGGCGTCGAGCAGCTGCTCACGGCGTTCCTCGGCGGGCATCCGGGAGGCGGGGGAGGCATTCATGGTTGACATGTTATCAGTCGATTACTTATGGTCTGGACAGTAAGTAATCATTCAATGCCAACAAGGAGACTGCCATGACCGTCGCGGTCGAGACCATCCGGGCGGCAGAACCCGCCCCGACCCGCGCCCCCCGGCGCATACCCGCCTGGCTGGCGATCGTCGCCGCCTCCCTGCCGATGTTCATGGCCACCCTGGACAACCTGGTGATGACCACCGCACTGCCCGTGGTCCGCGCCGACCTGGGTGCCTCGGTCGGCGAGCTGTCCTGGTTCGTGAACGCCTACACGCTCAGCTTCGCGACGTTCATGCTGCCGGCCGCCACTCTCGGCGACCGGATGGGCCGCCGGCGGGTGATGATCGGCGGCGTCGTCGTCTTCACGCTGGCCTCCATAGCGGCCGCACTCAGCACCTCCGCGGAGGCGCTGATCGCGGCTCGCGCGGTCCAGGGACTGGGGGCGGCCGCGATCATGCCGCTCTCCCTGAGCCTGCTCGCCTCGGCGGTGCCCGCGAACAAGCGGGCCGTCGCCATCGGCATCTGGGGTGGCGTCTCCGGCCTCGGGGTCGCTCTCGGCCCGGTGATCGGCGGCGCCGTGGTCGACGGGGTCAGCTGGCAGGCGATCTTCTGGCTGAACGTGCCCGTCGCCATCGTCGCCCTGCCGCTCCTGGTCATCGCGGTCCGCGAGTCGCGGGGCACCTGGAAGCGCCTCGACCCGATCGGCACGCTCCTGCTCGGCGGTGCGGTGTTCCTGGGGATCTGGGGCATCGTGCACGGCAACGACGACGGCTGGACCTCCACCGGCGTGATCGTCCCGCTCGTCGTCTCCGCACTGCTGCTGCCGGCGTACGTCGTGTGGGCCCGCGGGCGTGACTACGCGGTGCTGCCGCTCCGGCTGTTCTCCTCGCGCGGGTTCTCAGCCGCCAACGTGATCGGCCTGACGTTCACGATCGGGATGTTCGGCACGGTGTTCCTGCTCTCGCAGTACCTCCAGGTCGTGCAGCACTACTCGCCGTTCGAGGCCGGGGTGCGCACGTTGCCGTGGACCGCGGCACCGATGCTGGTCGCCCCACTGGCCGGCGCGCTCTCTTCGCGCACCGGACTGCGCGCCCTGCTGGTGGTCGGGCTGGTCCTGCAGACCGCGTCGCTGGTGTGGTTCGCGGTCCTCACCGAGTCGGCCGCCGGCTACTCGTCGTTCGTCGCGCCGCTGGCGATGGCCGGCATCGGCATGGGCCTGACCTTCGCGCCGAGCGCCACCGCCGTCCTCGACGGTCTGCCCGATGCCGACTTCGCCATCGCGAGCTCGGCGAACTCGACGATCCGCGAGTTCGGTGTCGCGTTCGGTGTCGCGCTGCTGGTCGCCGTGTTCCTCGGCAACGGCGGCGAGATCTCGCCGACGGGGTACGACGGCGCGATCGGCCCGGCCCTGCTCACCGGTGCGGCCGCGGTCGCGATCGCCGCGGTGGCCGCGCTGTTCGCGCCGGGGAGAACGCGCTCCCCGAGCGCAGCGAGGCGGAGTGCCTGATCGTTGCTGGTCGAGCAAGCGGCGCGACTGAGGAACGAAGTCGCGACCCGCGTGCCGAGACCCCGTGAGGTCAACGGCCGGCTGACCTACGTCGGCCGGGGTCTCGACGACGCTCGCTGGCGCTCGCTGCTCGACCACCGGCCCGAGAAATCGCGCGGGCGTAGCGCTCGCTCACCGTACGGAGCTCGCCGACCAGGTCGGCGGGCTCCGTGACGGTGAAGTCCATGCCCAGCATGCCGATGTAGACCGCGAGCGTCGCGATGCTGTCGGCGCCGGTCACCAGCACGGACTGCCGTTCGCCGAGCGGCTCGACGGTGCCGACCGCTGGGTTGATCCGCGCAAGCACCCGCTCGGCCGGGGCGTGGACCAGGATCCGGGCGTGCACGGCCCACCCGGCGCTGGCGACCTCGCGGACGACGAACTCGGTCAGGTCGCCGGGGAACGGCTCGGGACGGAACGGCCGGCCGCCGGGCGTGCGGATCCGCATCCAGTCGACCCGGTAGGGCGCCCAGGTGCCGTCCGCCTGGTCGCGGCCGAGGAGGTACCAGCGCCGCTGCCAGGAGACGAGGTGGTAGGGCTGGAGCTCGATCGGCTCGTCGCGGTAGTAGCAGCGCACGCCCTGGTGGTCGCGGATCGCGGCGGCGAGGTCGCCGAGCACGGCCGCGTCGACCGCCGGGTCCTCGGCGTCGGACCCGGTGTTGGCGGGACCGGCGCTGCTGGCCGAGCGCAGCGCTGCGACCTTGCGCCGCAGGCGGTCCGGGAGGACGTGCTCGAGCTTGCTGAGCGCGCGGGTGCTCGTCTCTTCGACGCCCGCGATCCCGGAAGCGGCCTGCAGCCCGACAGCGACGGCGACCGCCTCGTCGTCGTCGAGCAGCAGCGGCGGCAGCTTCGCGCCGGCACCGAGCCGGTAGCGACCACCACGCCCGCGGACCGAGTCCACCGGGTAGCCCAGGTCGCGGAGCCGCGTCATGTCGTTGCGCACCGTCCGGTCGGTGACGCCGAGCCGTGCGGCGAGCTCGGGGCCACCCCAGTCGGGTCGCGACTGCAACAGCCCGAGCAGCGCGAGAAGGCGTGCGGAAGTTGTTGGCATCGAGGAGAGAATAACGGAACGAACCGTTCCTGAACGACTCCTAGCGTGCGGAGCACCAACCAGGTTCCACCCGACAGGAGACCAGCCATGAACACCACCGACTCCGCCGAGATCCGCCCCTTCACCATCGAGGTCCCGCAGGCCGACCTCGACGACCTCCAGGCTCGCCTGGAGCGGACCCGCTTCGCGCCCGCGGCGCCCGGGGACTCCTGGGAGTACGGCACGCCCGAGTCCTACCTGCGCGAGATGGTCGACCACTGGCGCACCGGCTTCGACTGGCGCGCCCAGGAGACCCGGATGAACGCCTACCCGAACTTCCGCACCGAGATCGACGGGCAGACCATCCACTTCGTCCACGTCCGGTCGGCGGAGCCGGGGGCGCGCGCCGTCGTTCTCACGCACACCTACCCGGGATCGTTCGCCGAGTTCCTCGACCTGATCGGCCCGCTCACCGACCCGGTCGCCCACGGCGGCCGGCCCGAGGACGCCTTCCACGTGGTGATCCCGTCCATCCCCGGCTTCGGGTTCAGCACGCCCGTCACGGACGGTGCCTGGACGATGGCGCGGGTCGCGCGCACCTGGGACACGCTGATGCGGCGCCTCGGCTACGAGTCGTACGGCGCCCACGGCAGCGATGCCGGCGCGATCGTCTCGCGCGAGCTCGCGGTGCTGAACCCCGAGGGGTTCCTCGGCGCCCACGTCCTCCAGCTGTTCTCGTTCCCGAGCGGTGCGCCGGGGGAGATGGACGACTTCGGGCCGAAGGAGTACGCCGCGCTGGCCCACCTCCAGTGGTTCCAGAGCGTCGGCGGCTACAACTCCATGAACGGCACCCGCCCCCAGACGGTCGCCGCCGGCCTGTCCGACTCGCCGGTCGGGCAGCTCGCCTACAACGAGCTGTTCGAGAACTTCGGCAACGGCACCAGCCTCGTCGACCGCGACCAGGTGCTGACCCAGGTCAGCCTCTACTGGCTCACCAACACGGCAGCCACCGCCGTGCGCTACCACTACGAGGCGCAGCACGACTCCGCCGAGCCGGTAGTCAGCCAGGGACGGATCGGGGTGGCCGTCTTCCAGGACGACTTCAAGACCATTCGCGCCCTCGCCGAGCGCGACAACGCGAACATCGACCACTGGTCGGAGTTCGAGCGCGGCGGGCACTTCGCGGCGCTCGAGGTGCCCGAGAACGTCGTCGCCGACCTGCGGGCGTTCTTCGCGGGGCCCTAGCGGGGGAGTCCGCTGCTCCGCCAGCCGCCGGGACCGTGCGGCAGGGTCACCCGCACCTTGCGGTGGTGGGCCTGCCACTCCGGCGTACGGCGGGGCGGCGGCTTCTCGGCGCCACCCAGCGAGGAGAAGACCGCCACCAGCGCGGCGATCTCCTCCGCGGTGGCGTCGGGGTTGACCACCCGCAGCAGCGGGGCGGTCGGCTGGTCCTCAGTCACAGCGGGATGTTTCCGTGCTTCTTCGCCGGCAGCGTCTCCCGCTTCGAGCGGAGCAGCCGCAGCGAGCGCACGACCTCGGCCCGCGTCTCGTGCGGCTGGATCACCGCGTCGAGGTAGCCGCGCTCGGCGGCGAGGTAGGGGTTGGCCAGGTGGTCGTCGTACTCGGTGACCAGCTGGGCGCGCTTCTCCTCCTCCTTGCCGTCCTCGGCGGCCGCCGCGAGCTCCTTGCGGTAGAGGATGTTGACCGCGCCCTGCGCGCCCATCACCGCGACGGACGCGGTCGGCCAGGCGACGTTGATGTCGGCGCCGAGGTGCTTGGAGCCCATCACGTCGTAGGCGCCGCCGTAGGCCTTGCGGGTGACCACGGTGACCAGCGGGACGGTGGCCTCGGCGTAGGCGTAGATCAGCTTGGCGCCGCGGCGGATGATGCCGTTCCACTCCTGGTCGGTGCCGGGCAGGAAGCCGGGGACGTCGACGAACGTGAGCACCGGGATGTTGAAGGCGTCGCAGAAGCGCACGAACCGGGCGGCCTTCTCGGACGCGTCGATGTCGAGGGTGCCCGCGAACTGCATCGGCTGGTTGGCGACCACGCCGACCGGTCGACCCTCGACCCGCCCGTAGCCCACGACGATGTTGGGCGCGAAGAGCTCCATCACCTCGAGGAACTCCTGGTCGTCCAGCACCGCGGTGATCACGTCGTGCATGTCGTAGGGCTGGTTCGGGGAGTCCGGGATCAGGGTGTCGAGCGACCGGTCGAGGTCGGTGAGCTCGAGGTCGGCTTCCTCATCGAACGCGAACGGCTCGTCGAGGTTGTTCTGCGGCAGGTAGGAGAGCAGCGCCTTGACGTACTCGATCGCGTCCTCCTCGTCCGTACCCATGTAGTGGGCGTTGCCGGACTTGGTGTTGTGCGCGCGGGCGCCGCCGAGGTCCTCCATCGTGACGTCCTCGCCGGTGACCGTCTTGATCACGTCGGGGCCGGTGATGAACATCGCCGAGGTCTGGTCGACCATGACGGTGAAGTCGGTGACCGCGGGGGAGTAGACGTGGCCGCCCGCGCAGTTGCCCATGATCATCGAGATCTGCGGGATGACACCGGAGGCGTGCACGTTGCGGCGGAAGATCTCGCCGTACAGGCCGAGCGAGACCACGCCCTCCTGGATCCGCGCGCCGGCGCCCTCGTTGATGCCGATGATCGGGCAGCCGGTCTTGATGGCGAGGTCCATCACCTTGGTGATCTTCTCGCCGTAGACCTCACCCAGTGAGCCGCCGAAGATCGTGAAGTCCTGGGAGAACACGCACACCTGACGGCCGTCGATGGTGCCGTAGCCGGTGACCACGCCGTCGCCGTACGGACGCCGCTCCTGGAGGCCGAAGGCCGTGGAGCGATGCCTGGCCAGCTCGTCGAGCTCCACGAACGAGCCCTCGTCGAACAGCATCTCGATCCGCTCGCGCGCGGTCTTGCGTCCCTTGGCGTGCTGCTTCTCCACCGCCTTCGCCGACCCGGCGTGCACGGCCTCGTCGAGCCTGCGCTCGAGGTCCGCCACCTTGCCGGCGGTGGTGTGGATGTCGATGTCGTCGGGAACCTCGGTGCCCTCTGCACTCACTGGTGTGGCCTCCTCGCGTCTGCTGCGACAGGGTAGTCCCGTGACCGCCCGGCCAGGCCCCCGCCCACCCCTCGACAGGGCTCGACTGGCGGAGGCCGCGGCCTCGGTCCCGGCGCTGGCCGTCGAGGTCCTGGACACCGCACCCTCGACCAACGCGATCGTCGCCGATCGGGCCCGTCGGGGCGCTCCCGACGGACTCGTCGTCGTCGCCGAGCACCAGACCGCAGGCAGGGGTCGGCTCGACCGCACGTGGGAGACGCCGGCCGGCACGGCGCTGACGTTCTCGATGCTGCTCCGGCCGACGGTGCCCAGCAGCTCCTGGCCGTGGTTGCCGCTGCTGACGGGGTACGCCGTCGCGGGAGCGCTCGACGCCCGGGGGTACGCCGCCGATGTCAAGTGGCCCAACGACGTACTGATCGGCGACCGGAAGGTCGCGGGGATCCTGGTCGAGCGGGTCGAGACGCCCGACGGTCCGGCCGCCGTGGTCGGCGTGGGACTGAACACCGGCATGACCGCCGAGGAGCTGCCGGTGCCGACGGCAACGTCGCTCTCCCTGGAGCCCGGGCCGGCCGGGCCGCCCGACCGCACCGACGTGCTGCTCGACGTGGTCACCGCGATCCGCGAGATGTACGACGACTGGCAGCTCGGCGGCGACCCTGCCGGGCAGCGGCTGGCGGCGGCGTACGCCTCGGCCTGCGTGACGGTCGGCCGTCAGGTCCGGGTCGACCTGCCCGACGGCAGGGTGCTCGAGGGCCGGGCCGCCTCCGTCGATGCGACGGGGCGGCTGGTCGTGGAGGCCGCGGACGGACGCCACGAGATCGGCGCCGGCGACGTTGTCCACGTGCGTGCGCTCGAGACTGACGGGTGACATGATCCGTCCGTGGCCATCTCGCAGAAGCTGCTGAACCCGGGCGAGTCCGTTGTGATCAGCACTCGCACGCATCCCAAGGTGATTCTGTTACCGATCCTCACGCTGGTCGTGCTGCTGGCCATCGGCGTGGCGTTCATGAACTACGTCGACAACAACCCCTCCCGGCTCGTGGTCTGGGGCCTGGTCGTCCTCGGCGTCCTCTGGTTCGTCGTCCGGCCGGTCCTGGTGTGGCTGACCGCGTCGTACACGATCACCAGCAGGCGACTGATCACCCGTCAGGGCGTGATCACGCGCACCGGTCACGACATCCCGCTGACCCGGATCAGTGACGTGGCCTACGAGCTCCACCTGATCGACCGGTTGCTCGGCTGCGGGACCCTGGTGATCAGCGACGCCAGCACCCACGGTCAGGTGCTGCTCCCCGACATTCCTCGTGTGGAGGAGACACAGCGCCGCCTCAACGAGCTGCTCCACACGCTGCACGGCGGTGCGTCCTCGGCCGATGAAGGGGTTTAGGGCTCGCAAGAACAGCGAGTCGAGCGGGGCCGACGAACCTGAGTCGGTCGCCCGCGCGATCCTCGGCGAGGAGCCGGAGCTCAGCGCCGCCGACGTCGCCGCGCGCACCGGCCTGAGCCTCGAGGACGCGCGTCGACTGTGGCGGGCCCTGGGCTTTCCCGAGCAGGGTGAGGAGCGCGCCTACAACAACTCCGATGTCGCTGCGGTGTCGACCCTGGTTGCGGGGGTGAACAGCGGGCTCATCGACTTCGACCTCGCGGTCACGCTGACCCGGGCGGTGGGCCAGACGATGGCGCGGCTCGCCGACTGGGAGGTGGCCGCACTGGTGCCGCGCGTGGAGGAGCTGGAGAGCTCCGACCAGGGAGCGGGCACCCGCCTGGACACCGCCCGCGACCTGCTGGACGAGTTCGGCGGGCCCTTCGAGGAGCTGCTGATCTACGCCTGGCGGCGACACCTGGCGGCGGCGGTGGCCCGGATCGAGGCGCTCGGCGCCAACGAGGAGGACCTCAGCACGTCTCAGCTGAGCGTCGGGTTCGCCGACATCGTGAGCTTCACCGCGCTCTCGAACGAGATCACGCGCGAGCGCATCGGTGACCTCGTTGAGCTCTTCGAGTCCAGGTGCGCCGACGTCGTCGCCAAGAACAGCGGCCGGGTGATCAAGAGCATCGGCGACTCCGTGCTGTTCGTGAACGACGACCCGATCCGGGCCTACGACACCGCCGAGGGGATCATCTCCGTGATCGGCCGCGACAAGCGGATGCCCGACGTGAGGGTCGGCCTGGCGAGCGGGTCGGTGGTGATGCGGATGGGCGACGTGTTCGGCCCGCCGGTCAACATGGCGGCGCGGCTGACCCAGGTGGCCCGGCGCAACCGGATCATCATCGATGCCGCGACGGCGCGGTTGCTGCCCGAGGACCAGTTCGAGACCCGGCGGCTGCCGGCCCGGCCGATGCGCGGCTTCGGCATCCTCGAACCCGTCGCCGTACGCCGGCACTGAGCCCATCGGGGCGCGTCCGAGGCCGATTTCGGTCAAGACGGCTCCTCACCTTCCTGGGGGAGCCATAGCCCATACGGACCATATTCCCTGATTCGACGACGCGGGGTGCCCGCGCGTTTCTAGGTTGTGCATGTGTTCGAGGTACAGGACGTGCGACTCGACCCGGAGACGCGGCGCGCCTGGCGGGCCGGCACCGAGATCGTGCTGTCGCGCAAGGAGTTCGATCTCGTCGCGTGTCTGATCGCCCGAGCCGGCGACATCGTGACCCGCGACGAGCTGATGCGTGACGTCTGGAACACCACGTTCTGGACCTCCTCGAAGACCATCGACGTGCACCTGGGCTGGGTCCGCCGCAAGCTCGGCGACGACACCCGGCACCCGACGCTGATCACCACGATCCGGGGCAAGGGGCTGCGCTTCGAGACCCGCGCGCCGGTGATCGACAGCGCCCTCGGGTAGCAGACCCCGGGCCACTACGCTGAGGCGCGTGCCACCTCCAGCGCCCGTCGTCGCCGTGATCGGCGGCGGCCAGCTAGCCCGGATGATGGCGCAGCCCGCGATCGCGCTCGGCGTGCCGCTGCGGCTGCTGGCCGAAGCCGAGGGTGTCTCCGCGGCACAGGTGATCCCGGACCACGTGGTCGGCGACTACACCGACCTCGACACGCTGCGGAAGGTCACCGATGGCTGCGCGGTCGTGACGTTCGACCACGAGCACGTGCCGACCGAGCACCTGCACGAGCTGGAGACCGCCGGCGTGCCGTGCCGTCCGGGTCCCGGCGCGCTCGTGCACGCGCAGGACAAGGGAGTCATGCGCGCGCGGTTGACCGAGCTCGGTGCCCCGAGCCCGCGGCACGCGATCGTGACCGCCGTGGATGACATCGTGGGTTTCGGGCTGCCCTGCGTCCTGAAGATCACCCGCGGCGGGTACGACGGCAAGGGCGTATGGTTCGTCCGCTCGGCGGCCGACTGCGCGGAGCCGCTGGCGGCGGCGGCGGAGCGCGGGGTGGCGCTTCTCGCCGAGGAGCTCGTCAACTTCCGCCGCGAGCTGTCGGCTCTGGTGGCCCGATCGCCGAGCGGGCAGGCCGCGGCGTACCCCGTCGTCGCCTCGACCCAGCGCGACGGGATCTGCCACGAGGTGGTCGCGCCGGCGCCGGACCTCGATCCCGCGCTGGCCACGGAGGCGCAGCAGGTCGCGCTGCGGATCGCGGGCGAGCTCGACGTCACCGGGATCCTCGCCGTCGAGATGTTCGAGACCACCGACGGCCGGATCCTGGTCAACGAGCTGGCGATGCGGCCGCACAACACCGGGCACTGGACGCAGGACGGGTCGGTGACCTCGCAGTTCGAGAACCACCTGCGCGCGGTGCTCGACCTGCCCCTCGGGTCGCCCGCCGCCCGGGCGCCGTGGACGGTGATGGTCAACATCCTCGGCGGCCCCGGCGACGACGCCGGGAGGCTCTACGACGGCTACCCGCACGCGCTGGCCCGCGATCCGCGCCTGCGCGTGCACCTCTACGGCAAGGAGCTGCGGCCCGGCCGCAAGGTCGGCCACGTCAACGCCTACGGCGACGACCTGGACGACTGCCTCGAACGCGCGCGCCATGCCGCGGCATGGTTCGCCGGAGACCTAGGAGACACCAGTGAGTGACGGCGCGAACGGCGGAGCCCGGGTCGGCATCGTGATGGGATCCGACTCGGACTGGCCGGTGATGAAGGCGGCCGCCGAGGCGCTGGCGGAGTTCGACGTCGTCCACGAGGCCGACGTGGTGTCGGCGCACCGGATGCCCGACGAGATGCTCGAGTACGGCCGGGCCGCTGCCGACCGCGGCCTGCAGGTGATCGTCGCGGGTGCCGGGGGAGCCGCTCACCTGCCGGGCATGCTCGCCGCGGTGACGCCGCTGCCCGTGATCGGCGTGCCGGTGCCGCTGAAGAACCTCGACGGGATGGACTCGCTGCTCTCGATCGTGCAGATGCCGGCTGGGGTGCCGGTCGCGACCGTGGCGATCGGCAACGCCCGCAACGCCGGGCTGCTCGCCGTACGCATCCTGGCCGCGGGCGACCCCGACCTGCGGGCCCGGATGGTGACGTTCCAGGCCGAGCTCCGCGAGAAGGCCCGGGCGAAGGGCGAGGCGGTCCGCGGATCCGCCTCCGCGCGCCGGGTCGGGTTCTGACCGACCGCACCGCCGGACGGCCGGGTCGCCTGGTCGGCCTGGACGTCGCCCGCTGCCTGGCCCTGGTCGGCATGATCGCGACCCACACCCTGATGCCGCCGTTCCCGGGCGAGGACCGGCCGGTGTGGCACTGGCTCGCGAGCGGGCGGGCCTCGGCGCTGTTCGCCGTGCTGGCCGGCGTGAGCCTGGCGCTGATGTCCGGCGGCCTGCGGCCCGTGCGCGGTCGCGAGCGACTGGCCACCACGACCGGGCTGGCGGTGCGCGCGCTGCTGATCGCGGCACTGGGGCTGCTGCTGGGTGACCTCGAGTCGGGTCTGGCGGTGATCCTCACCTACTACGGCTTGCTGTTCCTGCTCGGCCTGCCGTTCCTGGGTCTGCGCTCGCGAGCGCTGTTCGTCCTCGCGGGCGTCTGGCTGGTGCTGGCGCCGGTGCTGGTGTACCTCCTGGCGCCGGAGCTGCCGCCGCGGACCTTCGCGCTGCCGACGTTCGACCGGTTGGCGGAGCCCGGCCAGGTCCTCTCCGAGATCACGGTGACGGGGTACTACCCGGTGCTGCCGTGGCTGGCCTACCTCCTCGCCGGGATGGCCGTCGGCCGCCTCGACCTGCGGCGACGCGGCACCGACGTACGACTTGCGCTGTGCGGACTCGGGCTGGCGGTCGGTGCGCAGGTGCTGGCCGAGCTCCTGTCCCCGGCCGAGAACGCCGCAGACTTCCACGGCGGCATTCCGCCCGAGGCGGGGTGGGGCCTCCTGCGCGTCGCCGACCCGCACAGCGGCACGCCGCTGGACCTGGCCACCACGATCGGCAGCGCGCTGGCGGTGATCGGGACCTGCCTCCTGGTGGCGCGGCTGCTGTCCCGCGAGGGGGAGCGGGCGCTGGCGATCGCGTTCGGCGCGGGAACGATGACGCTGTCGCTCTACAGCCTGCACGTGCTGCTGCACACCCCGGACTGGCCGCCAGACGACCACGGCGAGCAGGCGTTCCGGGCGCACGTCATGGTGGTGCTGGTCGTCGGCGCGGTGTTCGTGGCGCTGCGCCGGAGCGGGCCGCTCGAGTGGCTGGTCCGCCAGGCGTCGCAGTGGGCTGCCGGGGTGGCCCGGAACCTGCTACGCCGATGACGCGTCTCAGTCAGCATGCTCAGGCTCATCGTTCAGGCCGCCGACGTCCAGCGGGTCGGCGACCCGCCGCCCATGCTCGACGGCTCCGACCCGCTCAAGCTGGCCGGCGCGGCCGTCATCGTGCTGGTGGGTCTCGCCCTGATCGCTTGGTCGTTCCGACCGCGGCGCCAGGTCACTCGTCCTGAACGGGTCTCCTCAGCGCCTTCGTCTCGCCCCGTTGTCGCTTGGCGTCGAGCCGTCGACGCTGCGACCCTCGGGTCGGCCTTGTCGGGCGTCGAGTCGGTGGGGGCGGAGCGAGCGCGGACCTGAGCAGGTCGACGAGACGTTCGCGAGCAGCGGTCCGGTTGCGGTGCTGGGAGCGGTGCTCGGAGGCGACCACGACCAGCCGCCCGTCCTCCAGCCGCCTCGACAGCCGGGCCGTGGCCCGGTCCCGCTGCTGCTCGCTGAGAGCGGGAGAGCCCGTCACGTCGAAGCGCAGCTCCACCCTGGTGTCGCTGGTGTTGACCGACTGACCGCCGGGGCCGGGGGACCGCGAGAACCGCTCGACGAGCTCGCCGGCGGGGATCACCAGGCCGTCCGGGAGTCCGGGGCCGGGAGGCACCCGCAGGTCCGACCCGGGTCGGTTCACCGGCCCAGCGGGCGGCGTCGCCACTCGATCGCGGGGCAGGTGTCCATCACCATCGGCAGGCCCGCGGCCACGGTGCGGTCGAAGGCCTCCGCGTCGATGACGCCGAGCTGGAACCACACGCCCTTGGCCCCGATCGCCACCGCCTGGTCGGCGAACTCGCCGGCCGCGTCCGAGCGCCGGAACACGTCCACGACGTCGATCGGGAACGGCACGTCCGCGAGCGTGGGATAGCCCTGCTCGTCGAGCACCGTGGGAGCGTCGGGGTGGATGGGGACGATGCGCTTGCCACGGCCCTGGAGCAGCGCGGCGATCGAGAACGCCGTACGGGTCGGGTCGCCGGACAGACCGACGATCGCCCAGGTCGTGCAGTCGTCGAGCATGAAGCGCACGGACTCGGGCTCCTGCCAGTCGCTCATCCCTCGAAACTAGCCCGTCTAGCCTGACGCCCATGAACGCCCAAGAGACCGCCGAGCGGTCCGCCGCGGACATGTGGGCCGACGACCGGGCCAGCCAGGCGCTCGGGATGGAGATCGTGGAGGTCGGGCCGGGTCGAGCGACGCTGCGGATGTCGGTGCGTGAGGACATGGTCAACGGGCACGGCATCGGGCACGGGGGCCTGACGTTCGCCCTCGCCGACTCGGCGTTCGCGTTCGCCTGCAACTCCTACGGCCGCACCACCGTGGCGGCCGCGGCCGAGATCCGGTTCCGGCGGCCGACCCGGCTCGGCGACGAGCTGGTCGCCGACGCCGTAGAGCGTTCCCGTGACGGCCGGGACGGGGTCTACGACGTCACCGTTCGCGCCGGGGACGAGGCCGTCGCGATCTTCGTCGGACGGTCCCGCGAGATCGCCTAGAAAATGCGGGGCAGGTCCGACGCCGTGCCCTTGAACTCCGGGTCGCGCTTCTCCCGGAAGGCCGCCACGCCCTCCTTGCCGTCGCCGATCGAGGTGTAGAACATCGCCAGCGAGTCGGACAGGTGGGCCTCGAGCGGGTCGGCTGCGGCGCCGTTGCGGTAGAGCATCTGCTTGGCGAGGCCGAGCGCGGTGGCGGATCTGCCGACCACGAACGACCGGGCGAGCTCCTGCGCCGTCGGGACCAGGTCGTCGGGCTCGTGCACGCTCCGGAGCAGCCGGCCGGCGAGTGCAGCGTCGGCGTCCAGGACCTCCGCGGAGTAGACCCACTCGAGGGCCTGCTGGATGCCGACGATCCGCGGCAGGAACCACGTCGACGCCGCCTCGGGGACGATGCCGAGCCTGCCGAAGACGAAGCCGATCCGGGCCTTCGTCGAGGCCAACCGCAGGTCCATGGCCAGGGTCATGGTGGCGCCGATGCCCACGGCGGGGCCGTTGATCGCGGCGATCACCGGCTTCGGCAGGGCGTGGATCGCCAGGGTCACCCGACCGCCGGTGTCGCGCACGCCGTCGTGGTACGGCGGCTCGGTCAGGTGGGCACGCAGCTCTTCGGGCGTGGGCCGCAGGTGCTCGTCGAGGCCGAACACGTTGCCCTCCGCCGAGAGGTCCATCCCCGCGCAGAAGGCCCGGCCGGCTCCGGTGACCACGACGGCCCGGACCGCGTCGTCGCGCGCTTCGGTGAGGAAGACCCGCTCGAGCTCGCGGGCCATCGTCAGGTCGAACGCGTTCAGGGCGTCCGGGCGGTTCAGGGTCAGTGTCGCGACCCCGTCGCCGTCGACCGACCAGTCGATCGTCTCGTAGCTCATTCGGGGTGTTTCAACGCGGGATGCCGGTCTTGGTGCAGAGGCTCTTGGGGATGCTGTCGGTGTCGTCCTCGATGATCGCCTGGAACATCTGCTCCGACCTCTCCTCGTCCCACTGCACCGAGAGGTCCGCGATCGGCACCCCGCAGGTGAGCCCGTCGTCGCCGTCGACGTTGGTCATCGCCGAGGCCCACATCACCGCACGGATCGGCCCCATGCCCTCCCCGACGGCCACGGCCTTGGTGGCGGCCATGTTGAGGTTCCAGTACCGGATCGGGTTGATCACCGACCACGGCGACGCCACCTCCCGCCCGATGGCGGAAACGACCTCGCGTTGGGCCTGGGCACGCTGCAGGTCGCCCTGCGCATAGGTCTTCCGGGACCGCGAGTAGCCGAGCGCCTCGACGCCGTCGACCTCCTGGCAGCCCTTCTTGATGTTCAGGTTGGCCTGCGGGTCCTTGATCGCCTTCTTCGGGCAGATCTCGATCCCGCCGACCGCGTCGACGAGGTCGACGAACCCGCCGAAGCCGATCTCGACGTACTGGTCGATCCGGATGCCGGTCTCGTTCTCGATGGTCTCGGTCAGCAGCTTCGGACCACCGTAGGCGAACGCGGCGTTGATCTTCTCGTCGTCGCCGTGCCCGGGGATCGCGACCCGCGAGTCCCGCGGGATCGACATCAGCAGGTTCGGCCCGTCACCGGTGTGCAGGATCATGATCGTGTCGGTGCGCTGCCCCGCGGCGTTGCCGGTGCCGAGTTCCTTGCGCTCCTCCTCGGAGAGATCGCCGCGAGAGTCGCTGCCCACCATCAGGTACGTCGTGCCGGGCTGGTCGGCGGGCCGGTCGCCGTCGGGAGCGAACTCGACCTTGTCGACCTTCTGCCACGCGAAGAACGGCACCGCGATCAGGTAGACGATCCACAGCACCAGCAGCACGAGCACCGCACGGATCCAGAACTTCGGTCGGCGGAACATGCTGCCGCCCTGCGAGCGCTGGGGCGGCGCCCCCGGAGGTGGCGCCACCGGCGGGGGGGTGGGCCGAATCGGGTCGCGCTGGGGTGGCGGGTACGGCGGAGGCTGCTGCTGTTGCACGGGGATCTGCCTCGTCTGGTCGGGGCGGGACTGCTGCTGGATCGCCTGTGTCGCCTCGTCGTCGACTCCCGGCTTCTTCCCGTAGAGCCAGTTGAATTCGGGCTCGCCCTGCTTCCCGGGCCCATCTGCCATGAGCAGGACGCTACCGTGCGGGACATGACCGACCTCGTGGGGCATCCGCCGTCGTACGCCCGGGTCTGAGGCCCGGAGCCGAATCTCGGGCTGGCCCGGCGCGTCGTACCGCTCTGTGACGCATGTGACTGGTGATACTAAGCGTCACCACTGCTTCCTTCCCCAAGCAGGAGATCCTGGATGTCGCCGGTCAGCGAGCGCGCCGCGAACGTGCGGTTCCGCCGTGCCATGTCGTTGATGGTGATGACGCTGTTCGCACCCGGCTCCGCGCAGCTGCTGGCGGGCAACCGCCGGGTCGGGCTGATCGCGCTGCGGATCTGGGTGGGGCTGCTCGCCGTCGGGCTCGTGGCCCTCGTCGCCGTTGTGCTGGACCGCGGCCTGATCTTCCAGGTGGCCTTCGACGCGACGCTGCTGCTGTTCCTTCGGATCGGGCTCCTGGTGGGGGCGGTCGCCTGGGCGGCGCTCTTCGTCGACGCCTGGCGGCTCGGCCAGCCGCTCTCCTATGGTCTCGCCCACCGCCGCGCCACGGTCGGTGTCAACGGCCTGCTCTGCTTCGCGGTGGTCGGCACCATGCTCTTCGGCGCGCATCTGGTCGGGGTCCAGCGCGACCTGGTGATCGCGCTGTTCGGCGACGGTGAGGTCAGCGACCCGCACGACGGTCGCTACAACGTGCTGCTGCTCGGCGGCGACTCCGGCGCCGGCCGCTGGGGGCTGCGCCCCGACTCGATGACGATCGCCTCGATCGACGCCGACTCCGGCCGCACCGTGCTGATCGGACTGCCGCGCAACATGGCGAACTTCCCGTTCGCCGAGGGCTCGGTGATGGACGAGCAGTTCCCCGACGGGTTCGACTGCGACGGCTGCTACCTCAACGGCGTGAGCACCTGGGCCGGAGACAACACCGGCCTCTTCGGGAAGTCGAAGAACCCAGGCATCGACGCCACGATCATGGCGATCGAGGGCATCACCGACCTGAAGATCAACTACTGGGCGATGGTGAACCTCGAGGGGTTCAAGGACATCGTCGACGCGGTCGGCGGCGTCACGCTCAACGTCCGCCAGCCGATCCCCGTGGGAGGCCTCGGCTCGGACGTGACCGGCTACATCCAGCCCGGCGTGCGCAAGCTGAACGGGCACGACGCGCTCTGGTACGCCCGGGCCCGCGAGGGTTCCGACGACTACTCACGGATGGCCCGGCAGAAGTGCGTCCTGAACGCGCTGCTGGAGCAGGTGAGCCCGCAGAACGCGATCCGGAACTTCGGCGATCTCGCGAAGGCCTCGACGGAGACCCTCTCGACCAACATGCCCGCCTCCGAGATGGACCGCTTCATCCCGCTGGCCATGAAGGCCCGCGACCAGAAGGTCGCGACGCTCTCCCTGGTGCCACCGCTGATCAACACCGCTGACCCCGACATCGACCTGATCCAGGAGAAGGTCGAGGAGGCGATCGACCGCGCCGAGGGCAAGGGCGGCGCCCCTGGAAAGGGGGGCAAGCGCAAGGCGGACAGCCTCACCGGAGGCTCGCTCGGCTCGCTCTCCGAGGGGTACGTCGCCAACCAGGCCGACGACCTCGCTTCTGCCTGTTGACCCCCGAGTCGGCACATCCTCAGGCCCACAGAGCGTCGAGTCGGCGCTACCTCACCGCCGCCCGCGTGAAGATGCGCCGACTCGACTGTTCGCCTGCGTGAAGATGCGCCGACTCGGCGGGCTAGCGTCGTCCGGGCAGCTCGGCGGCGCGCGGCACCATCGCGTCGTACGTCGGATCGTCGGCGGCGGCGATCAGCCCGGGCCGCTCGGTCGAGCGTGGGTCGTAGGGCCGGCCGTCGATCGTGCCGTGCCGGCCGCCGGACTCGGTCAGCAGGAGGGCGCCCGGGGCGTGGTCCCAGGCGTTGGCGTGGCCGTAGAGCACCACGTCGGCGAAGCCCTCGACCAGCCGCGCGTAGTCGACGCCGCAGCAGACCCAGGTCAGCTCCAGCGGCCGCAGCCCGGTGAGCTCGCGGCCGACCCAGGAGCGGCGCGAGGTGACCGTCCGCCACTCGAGCGGCACCGGGGGCGCGGCCGGACGCAAGAGGCGCTCGGGGGCGCCGCCCGCCCGGGTCCTGAAGGCCCCGGCGCCGCTCTCGGCGACGTACGACGTCTGGTGCTGCGGGTGCCAGATCCAGGACCTGGTGACCTGGCCGGCGCGCACCTCGGCGACCATCACGGCGTGGTCCTTGGACCCGTGGACGAAGTTCTTGGTCCCGTCGACGGGGTCGACGGTGAAGGCGTGGTCGGCGCTCGAGAACCGGCCGAGGAGTGCCGGGTCGTGGGCATACGCCTCCTCGCCCAGGACCACGGCCGCGGGGTAGGCCTCGAGGAGCGCGTCTGTGATCAGCACCTCGGCCTCGTGATCGGCCGCGGTGACGAGGTCGCCCGGCCGCTTCTCGTGGACCTCGCCGGCGTCGAGTGACCGGAAACGCGGGTTGATCACCTGGTCCGCCACGTCCTGGAGCAGGGTCAGAACGGCGTCGGTGTCCACACCCGGAAACCTACCCATCCCCTCCCCGTAGGGTGTCCGCCGTGCGCGTCGTGGCAGTGGTGGTGACCTTCAACCGCCTGCCCCTGCTGCAGCGCCTGGTCGCCCGGCTCCGCGAGGTCTCCGACGTCGCGGAGATCCTGGTGGTCGACAACGCGAGCAGTGACGGCACGGGGGAGTGGCTCACCGCGGAAGGCGTCGAGCATCGAACCCTGCCGGAGAACCGCGGTGGCGCCGGCGGCTTCCACGACGGCCTGGCCTGGGCGATGGAGCGCGGCGCCGATCTGGCCTGGCTGATGGACGACGACGGGGTGCCGGAGCCGGACTGCCTGGCCAACCTGCTCACCCGTGAGGACCTCGACTTCTGGGGGCCGGCGGTGCTGGCCGAGCAGCACCCCGACCGGCTGTGCTTCCCGATCCGCCTGCCCGGCGGCACCGGCGTGGTGCACCGGATGTCGGACGTCGAGGCCGCGGCCGAGGACGGGTTGATCCGCGACGTCGTGATCCCGTTCAACGGCGTGCTGGTCACCAAGGAGCTGGTGCAGCGGATCGGGCTGCCGCGCGCCGAGTTCTTCATCTGGGGCGACGACGTGGAGTACCTCTGGCGCGCCCAGCGCGAAGGCGCTCGGATCGGCACCGTGGTCGACGCGCACTTCCTGCACCCGGCCACCGACGACCTGGGCACGTCGATGATGTTCGGCCTGACGACGTACAACCACACGCCGAGTGACCTCAAGCACTACTGCATGGCCCGCAACAACCCGCTCAACCTGCGCGAGTACCGCGGCTGGCCGCACGTGCTGATGTTCGTGGCGAAGACGGTCTGGTTCTACCTGTTCACCAAGCCGCAGCCGCGCCGGATCCCGATGAGCGCCCGGGCGATGTACGACGGGCTGCGCGGCGACTTCACCGGACATGAGAGGTACCTGCGGTGACCACCGAGACCGCGGCGATCGTGGTCGTCACCTACAACCGCGCCGACCTGCTGGAGCGGATGCTCGAGGGGCTCACGACGCTGGAACCCGCACCGGACGCGGTCATCGTCGTCGACAACGCAAGCACGGATCGCACCCCTGCCGTGCTGGAGGGTGCCGCTGTGCAGGTGATCCGCAGCGACAATAACGTCGGCGGGGCGGGCGGGTTCCACCTGGGGGTGCAGGCCGCCCACGCGCAGGGTTATGACCGGATCTGGCTGATGGACGACGACGTCATCCCAGCGCCGGACTGCCTCGGCGTGCTGCTGGCCATGGACGAGGACTGCCTGATGGCGGTGCGTGAGGACAGCCGCGGGAACCTCGCGGAGTACGCCGCCACCCGGTTCGACCTGAGCAGTCCCTGGGCCATCAAGCCGAAGACCGCGAGCATCGTCGGCACGTACGCCACCCGGGCGAGCATGCCGGAGACGGTGCCTCTCGAGAACGTCGCGTTCGAGGGCTTCATGATCCGCCGCCGGGTGGTGGACGCGATCGGTCTGCCCGACGACAGCTTCTTCATCTTCTACGACGACTGCGACTACGCGATCCGCGCCCGGCGCGCCGGGTTCAGGATCCTCGCCGTCCGCGACGCCCGGCTGGTCCGCCAGCTCGACTTCGACCAGCAGCACGACCTCGCCGGTTGGAAGGGCTACTACATGTACCGCAACCTCTTCGCCGTGCATCGCAGGTACGGCGAGAACGCTGCGGTGCGAGCCAAGCCCTGGCTGATCACCCTCGGAGTGGTGCTGCTGAGCCCGCTGCGGGGCGGGCGCAGCGAGGCGCGCAACGTGGTGCGGGCCCTCAGAGACTCGCGGGCGATGCGGCAGGCTCCAGCTCCGGCTGGTCGACCTTGAGCCGCGGTCGCAGGCCGACCCGGTTGCCGGTGGCCATCGCGCCCAGCCAGACCCCGAACGTGCCGAGCGCCATCCCGCCGAGCACGTCGACGAAGAAGTGCCAGCCGAGGTAGACGGTGGAGATGCAGGTCATCGCCAGGAAGCACCACGAGGCGATCCGGACCCAGCGCGGCAGCCGGACCAGCTCCGCGACCAGGCAGATCGTCACCATGATGCCCACGTGCAGCGACGCGAACGCGGCGATCGTCTGCATGGTGCCGGCCGCCCAGGGATCGGCGAGAACGGCGACCCGGTCGTCCAGCAGCTGCTCCGAGAGCCAGGTCGCGTAGGTGCGCGGCAGGTCGGTGAACTCGTTGGGGTCGGAGTAGATCGGACCCACGGTCGGCAGCATGAGGTAGATCGCCGCCCCGAGCATCCAGTCGAAGGCAACAGCCGTGACGTACCAGGACCCGGCGCGGGTGTGCCGGGTCCACACCAGCGCGATCGCGATGCTCACCGGCACCAGGAAGAGCCAGACCAGGTAGACCGCGGACATCACCTGGGCGGTGAACCCGGTGCCGAGCACGTCGTGCAGGAGGTCGGCGGGGTCGCGTCCGAAGAAGATCGCCCGGTCGATCGACGCCAGCTTGTCGTCGTAGTTGTTCGGGTTGACCCACGGCACGAAGCTCTTGAGGTTCCGGAACGTTGCGTAGGTGAGGTACCAGGCGGCCATCCCGGAGAGAGCGAACATCCAGTGCGAGCGCTGCCAGCGCTCAGCCACTACCTCGCGCCACGCGACGGGCAGCTCGCGCAGCCGCCCGCCGGAACGTCGTACCGCTCGCGGGACGATGTCGGTGAGGATCGCGGCGAGCACGATGAGCGGCATCCGGAAGTAGCCCGGGATGAAGGCGTCGGGGTCGCGGATCGGCAGGTTCTCGGTGCCGGCGATCCAGAACGTCGCCACCAGCATCAGGATGCCGGCGACCCATGCCCAGCCGAAGTACCGCACCCAGGAAGAGCTGGACCACCATTCACGCACGCCCACCAGAGTAAGGGGTGTGGATCGTTTGACGGATGATGTGATCCACGCCATGCCCGCCGCACGCGGAATGGGGCCGTCGGGCTCCCGGCTCGTAGACTGACCCATCGTGTCCACTCCTGATCTCGTCGTCGTCGGCTCCGGTTTCTTCGGCCTCACCATCGCCGAGCGCTGTGCCGACGAGCTCGGACTGAATGTGCTGGTTCTGGAGCGCCGACACCATCTCGGCGGCAACGCCTACAGCGAGCCGGAGCCCGAGACCGGTATCGAGGTGCACGTCTACGGCGCCCACCTGTTCCACACGTCCAACGAAAAGGTGTGGACGTACGTCAACCGGTTCACGAGCTTCACCAACTACCAGCACAGAGTCTTCGCGAAGTACCAAGGCCAGGTCTACTCATTTCCGATGAACCTGGGCCTGATCAACCAGTTCTTCGGCAGGAGCCACACCCCCGACGAGGCGCGGGCGCTGATCTCCGAGCAGGCCTCGGAGATCCACACCGCCGACGCGAACAACCTCGAGGAGAAGGCGATCAGCCTGATCGGCCGCCCGCTGTACGAAGCGTTCGTGAAGGGCTACACCGCCAAGCAGTGGCAGACCGATCCCAAGGAGCTGAGCGCCGACATCATCACCCGGCTCCCGGTCCGCTACACGTTCCAGAACCGCTACTTCAACGACAAGTACGAAGGCCTCCCGGTCGACGGCTACACCGCGTGGCTGACCCGGATGGCCGACCACCCCAACATCGAGGTCCGGCTCGAGACCGACTTCTTCGACGTCGCCGACGAGTTCAAGGGCAGGGTGCCGATCGTCTACACCGGACCGGTGGACGAGTACTTCGGCAACTCCGAGGGCCGGCTGTCCTGGCGGACCGTCGACCTCGAGCCCGAGGTGATGGCGGTCGACGACTTCCAGGGCACCTCGGTCATGAACTACAACGACATCGACGTGCCGTTCACCCGCATCCACGAGTTCAAGCACTTCCACCCCGAGCGTGAGTACGCCGAGGCCAAGGGCAGGACCGTGATCGTCCGGGAGTACTCTCGCGCGGCGGACGTCGACGACGAGCCCTACTACCCGATCAACACGGCCGAGGACCGCGAGAAGCTGCTCCGCTACCGCGACCTGGCGAAGAAGGAGCCGATGGTGCTTTTCGGCGGCCGGCTGGGCACGTACAAATACCTCGACATGCACATGGCGATCGGCTCGGCACTGTCCATGTTCGACAACAAGCTGAAGCCGCACTTCGCCGATGGTGCGCCGCTGACCTCTGGAGGAGTCGACGAATGACCACTTCGACGATCGAGACCGGGGGTCGCACCCGGACCCGGTTGCTCCAGCGGCAGATCTTCCCGCTGGACCACGACTTCGACGTGCTCCCGCTGTACGTCGACCCGGAGGAGGTCCGCCTCGACGCCGACCGCTACGACGTCGGCGGCAACCGGGCCGCCAAGGACCTCAACAACGCCGCCATCCGGCAGTCGACGTCGACCGGGCGCACGATCCACCCCGACCAGATCGAGTCGCGGACCGCGCTGCGGGTGAAGTCCGGCGAGCGGCTGTCGTTCGGCACCTACTTCAACGCCTTTCCCGCCAGCTACTGGCGTCGCTGGAGCGTGGTCAGCGAGGTCACCCTGACGGTCGCGGTGCGCGGCGCCGGCGCGACCGTCATCGTCTACAAGTCGATGGCCAACGGCCGCTCGCAGCGGGTCGAGTCCGCGCAGACCGGAAGTGAGGACCGCGGGTCGTTCACCTTCGAGCTCTCGCTGGTGCCCTTCGTCGACGGCGGCTGGTACTGGTACGACGTGGTCGCCGGCGACGACGACGTGGTCGTCGAGTCGGCCGAGTGGACCGCCGACGTACCCGAGCAGCGGGCCGAGCACGGCACGGTTGACATCGCGATCACCACGATGAACCGGCCCGACTTCTGCGCGAAGCTGCTCACCCAGCTCGGCGAGGACGCCGACCTGGCGCCGTACCTCGACGAGGTGATGGTGATGGAGCAGGGCACCCAGAAGGTCGTCGACTCCCCGGAGTTCGCCAAGGCCCAGGGCTCGCTCGGCGCCAAGCTCCGGATCATCGAGCAGGGCAACCTCGGCGGCTCCGGCGGCTATGCCCGCGGCCAGCTCGAGTCGGTCCGGAAGGGCACCGCGACGTACGCGATGATGATGGACGACGACGTCGTGTGCGAGCCGGAGGGCGTGATCCGGGCCGTCACGTTCGGCGACCTCGCCCGCCGCCCCAGCCTCGTCGGCGGCCACATGTTCAGCCTGTTCTCGCGGTCCCGGATGCACAGCTTCGGTGAGATCGTGCACCCCTGGCGGTTCTGGTGGCAGACCCGGCTCGACGGCTACAGCGACTGGGACTTCGCCGCCCGCAACCTGCGATCCGCGCGCTGGCTGCACAAGCGCGCCGACGTCGACTTCAACGGCTGGTTCATGTGCCTCATCCCACGCTCGGTGCTGGCCGAGATCGGGCTGTCCCTGCCGCTGTTCCTCAAGTGGGACGACGCGGAGTACGGCCTGCGCGCGAAGCAGGCCGGCTACCCGACCGTGACGTTCCCGGGCGCCGCGGTCTGGCACGTGCCGTGGACCGACAAGAACGACGCGGTCGACTGGCAGGCCTACTTCCACCAGCGCAACCGTTTCGTCGCCGCGCTGCTGCACTCGCAGTACCCCCGCGGCGGCCGGATGGTCCAGGAGAGCCTCAACCACCAGATCTCCCACCTCGTCGCGATGCAGTACTCCACGGTGGAGCTCCGGCACCAGGCACTCGAGGACATCCTGGCCGGCCCGCAGACCTTGCATCCCGCGCTGCCGACGCGGCTGGGCGAGGTGCGCGAGTTCGTCAAGGGCTTCACCGACGCACGTCTGCTGAAGGACCCCGACTCGTTCCCGCCGATCCGCCGGGAGAAGCCGCCGAAGCGGGGCAAGGCGGACGGCATCGAGATCCCCAGCCGGCTGTCCCAGCTGGTGACCGCGGGGCTCGCACCGCTGCGCCACCTGAGCCGGCCGCGCCGGATGTCGCGCGAGTTCCCGGAGGCGGAGATCACCGCCATGGACGCCAAGTGGTACCGCCTGGCGCGCTACGACTCGGCGATCGTCTCGATGAACGACGGCACCTCGGCCGCGCTCTACCAGCGGGACCCGGAGAAGTACCGCGACCTGCTGAAGAAGACCATCGAGATCCACACCCGGCTGCGCCGTGAGTGGCCGCGGCTGGCCGCGGACTACCGCGCCCAGCTCGCGGAGGTGACCTCACCGGAGGCCTGGGACGAGACGTTCCGGCCCTGGACAGGATCCGGGGATGACTGACACCTATCTCGCTCACGTCGAGGAGCTGCCCTGGGTCGATCCGGCACCGCGCAACGGCCTGCTGGAGGTGTTCCGGCGCCGCTACCTGCTCCGGCTGCTGGTGCGTCGAGAGATCAGCGCGCGCTACTCCGGCTCGTTCCTCGGGCTGATGTGGTCCTACATCAACCCGCTCTCGCAGTTCTTGATCTACTACTTCGTCATCGGCGTCCTGATCGGCCTGCACAAGGACGTGCCGAACTTCGCGATCCACATGTTCTGCGGGATCATCCTGGTCCACTACTTCACCGAGACGTTCAACGCCGGCACCCGCTCGATCATGCGCAACAAGGCGATCGTCCGGAAGATGGCGATGCCGAACGAGATGTTCCCGGTCGCCTCGATGTTGGTCTCGCTCTACCACGTCGGGCCCCAGCTGGTGATCCTCGTGATCGCCTGCCTCTGCTACGGCTGGATGCCCGATCCGGCCGGGATGCTGGCGGTGATTCTGGCGCTGCTGATCATCATGATCCTCGGCACCGCGCTCGCGCTGCTCTTCAGCGCCGCGAACGTGTTCTTCCGCGACTGGGGCAGCGTCGTCCACATCCTGACGAACTTCGTCCGGTTCGGTGTTCCGATGATCTACCCCTACAGCATGGTCGAGGAGCGCTTCGGGGCCTTCGCGGACTACTACCTGCTCAACCCGATCGCGATCGCGGTGCTGCTCTTCCAGCGGGCCTTCTGGGTGGGGACCACCGCCCACCCGGAGGAGCTGGCCAGGACCGACCTGCCCCCACACCTCTTCGCCATCGGGTTCGTGATGATCCCTGCCTGCCTTGTCTTCCTGGTGTTCGCGCAGCTGGTGTTCAGCCGTCTCGAGAGCAAGATCCCGGAGCGGATCTGATGAGCACCCCACGACGTTCTTCGTCTCCCCCGCTTCGCTCCTCCGCCGAACAACGCCGCAGGGACCCCGCATGACGGAGTCGATCAGGGTCGAGAACGTCACCAAGGAGTTCACCCTCCGCTACCACCGCACCTTCAAGCAGGTGACGGTGGCGATGCTCAAGGGTCGCAAGATCAGCGACACGTTCAGCGCGGTCGACGACGTCTCGTTCAACGTGAGCGCGGGGGAGTCGATCGGGCTGATGGGCCTCAACGGCTCGGGCAAGTCCACACTGCTGAAGATGATCAACGGCGTGATGCGCCCCGACGTCGGCACGGTCCGCACGCGCGGCAGGATCGCCGGGTTGATCGCCACCGGCGCCGGCTTCCACCCGCAGCTCAGCGGCAACGAGAACATCCGGCTGAACGCCGCGATCCTCGGTATGACCGAGAAGGAGATCAACCGGAAGTACGACGAGATCGTCGCCTTCAGCGAGATCGACACGAAGTTCCTGCAGACCGAGGTCGGCCACTACTCCTCGGGCATGAGCGCCCGGCTCGGGTTCTCCGTTGCGATCCACGTCGACTCCGAGATCTTCCTCGCCGACGAGGTGCTCGCGGTCGGCGACCGCCCGTTCAAGCGCAAGTGCCTGCAGAAGATGGAGGAGGTCCGCGACAGCGGGCGCACCCTCTTCTACGTCAGCCACGCCGCCGGGTCGGTGCGCAAGATGTGCACCCGGGTGCTGATCCTGGAGAAGGGCAGGCTGATCTTCGACGGCGACGTCGACGAGGGCATCAAGATCCTCCACTACGACGACGACAAGCTCGAGAACGAGCCTGACCGGGACGAAGAGCTCGACGCCGACGAGGAGCTCGGCGCGGACATTTAGGTCGCGCACCGGGTCTCGACCCGCCCGTCGCGACCTCGCATGCTCGGTCGCGGGGCTTGCTCGACCTGTCGCCGGGCGCTTGACAAACTTTGGATCCGTCGGCGCGTCGAGTGGAAACTACACGTTTGTAGTTACTCAGATCCGGTAGCGCGAGCCTGTTACGCGTGTGAAAGTTGCTACCCGTGTGACTCTTCCCCTCGCACTGGAGTAGCCAACTATGCAGCCTTCCCAGGCCCGTTTCGTGACCGTGTGCCAGCAGCTTCTGGCCCTCGGCGTCGTGCTTGCCATCCTGACTCCCGCCGCCGGCGTGATCTCGCTGGACGTCGTCCCCGGTCGGTCGGCCGGTAGCGCAACCGCTGCTGCCGTGCCGATGGCGGCGTACGCCCGGGCGGCGACGGTGCCCTCGCAGGTGCCGACCGAGGCGGTGGACGCCAAGGTGCAGGAGTACACGCTCACCGCGCCGACCGGCGCCCGGATCGCTCCGGGCCGGTTGCAGGCCCGCTCGGTGATCCGGCCGAGCGGTGCCAGCGAGGTGACCAGCCGCCCACTGCCGGTGACCGGGTACGGCGCGGTCGGTGTGACCTGGCAGCCCGGCCGCACGATCGCCGATGACGACATCGCCGTGCAGGCGCGCACCTCCGACGGCACCGACTGGTCGGCGTGGACGGACGTGGAGTATCACGACGACCACGGGCCCGACCCGGGCAGCGCCGAGGCCGCGCACTCACGGCCCGGCACCGAGCCGCTCCTGGTCGGCGACGTCGACGAGGTCCAGGTCCGCGTGGCGACCGACGACGCCGCTCCGAGCGACATGAAGCTCGCCGTGATCGACCCGCGTCAGGCGCCGCGCAGCGCCCGAGAGCTGCCCGCGATCGACACCGCCGAGCTGGCCGGTGAGGACGACGTCGAGCCGGCCGCCGTGACCACCGGGGGCGGCGACGGGCTGGCACTGTCCGCCGCGACGTACACCCCGAAGCCGAAGATCTACTCTCGCGCGCAGTGGGGCGCCGACGAGCGGATGCGGGACAAGGGGTCGCTGCACTACTTCGAGGTGCACGCCGGGTTCGTGCACCACACGGTGAACGCCAACGACTACACGCGCGCGCAGGTGCCCGGCATCCTGCGGAGCATCTACGCGTACCACACCAGGTCCCGCGGCTGGAGCGACATCGGCTACAACTTCCTGGTCGACCGGTTCGGCCGGATCTGGGAGGGCCGGTACGGCGGCGTCGACCGCCCTGTGGTCGGCGCGCACACCCTCGGCTACAACGACAACGCGTTCGCGATGTCGGCGATCGGCAACTTCGAGCTGCGCCAGCCGTCCCAGGCGATGCTCCAGGCGTACGGCGCGCTGTTCGCCTGGAAGCTGTCGCTGCACGGGATCAACGCCGCCTCCACCAGGCAGTGGGTGACCAAGCGCAACTTCAAGGCGATCAACGGACACCGCGACGCCGCCTCCACGGCGTGCCCCGGCAAGTACCTGTACGCCAAGATCCCGCAGATCCGCGCGCTCGCCTCGCAGCTGCAGAAGGGATGGAGCGGCCGGCAGCTCGAGTCCGACCTCGCGGGCTCCGACCACCCGGACCTCATCGTGCGGCGCAAGAGCGATGGGATGGCGTTCGTGCTCCCGATCCGGCCCTCCGGGTCGTCGTACAAGATCGGGAAGCCGATCCGGACCGGGTTCAACATGAAGAACATCGCGCTCTTCCTCAACGCCGGCGACTGGGACCGCGACGGGAGGAGCGACCTGATGTTCCGCAGCGGCACCAACGGTGCGCTGTACCTGAAGCGCGGGCTCGGCACCGGCCAGTTCGCGCCGGCGAAGCGGGTCGGCTCCGGTTTCGCCGGGGTCCGGCTGCTGGCCGCGGTCGGCGACATGACCGGCGACGGCTGGCCGGACCTGATGGGCCAGCCGCGCGGCGGAGCGATGCGGATCTACCCGGGCCAGGGCGTTGGCGGGTTCAAGCCCAGCTACGTCGCGCACGGGCCGATCGACGCCTTCCGGCAGATCCCGATCGGGCTCTGGAACCCCGACGGCGCCCCCGACAGCCTGCTCCGCAAGGGCGCGAAGCTGAGCCTCTACCGGGGCAACGGCCCGGGTGGCCTGATGGGTGGCCGCCAGTTGCGGATCGACCTTCGGCAGTACGACTGGGCCATCGGGGTCAGCGACGTGGGGCTCTCGGGCCATCCGGACCTCATCGTGCGCAAGAAGGGAACCGGCCAGGTCTACCTGCTGCAAGGGTCCACCAGCGGCTTCGCGAAGCCAGTGCTGCTCGGCACCGGGATGGGCATCTACGACCTGGCCACCTGAGTCACCCGACCCCTGGTCGCTCAGGCAGGGAAGCGAGCGGTGGCGCGCTCGGCGACGTACGTCGCCTCGAGCCGCTCCCGGTCGGCCTGAGCGACCAGGACCAGGGAGCCGCCCCGTGCGAGCGGCTCCGCGAAGGTGGCGATACCCGATGGGGAAGTCGGGTTCGCCACCGACAGGAGGCGGCCGCCGTCGGTGACCAGATCACCGGCGGCGGCCGCGATCCAGAGCTCGGCGTGGGTGCGGTGCTCGCCCGCGAGGTCGTACGCCGGGTCGGTGTCGATCGGCGGGTCGTAGGGCACGAACGCGTCCGGCTGCGACCACACCTCGACCCCGACGTCGTGGACACCCTCGGGCAGCGGTTCCGCGAACCGGACACCGAGCGGCAGCAGCGCGCAGGCGAGAACCGGCAGCTCGGCGGCCCGCTCCGCCCACGCCACCACGGAGTCGGGGCCGCACACCACGGCGTCCGGGTCGTCGGCGTCGGAGACCACCAGGCCGGCGGTCCAGGCGGCGCCGAGGAAGACCGGGCCCAGCCAGTGCGGGGGCAGGTCGATCCGCAGCGTGTCGCCGCGGGTGAGATCGTGCTCGTCGACGAGCAGCGACGCCGCCTTGGCCACCCAGTTCGCGTAGGTGATCCGGGACAGCTCGATCCGCTCCCCGGTGGCGTCGTCATAGAACGTCACCAACGGTCGACCGGGGTCGTCCTTCAGGACACGGGTGAGAACGGCGTCGAACGTGGTCACAGCCACTAGCCTTCCGCCCATGCCTGGCATCGACAACTTCTGGGCCGTGGTCCCGGCGGGCGGTGCCGGCACCCGGCTCTGGCCACTGTCGCGGTCGTCCGCGCCGAAGTTCCTGCGCGACCTGACCGGCTCCGGTCGGTCGCTGCTGCAGGGCACCTACGACCGGCTGGCCCCCGTCGTCGAGGATCGGTTCCTAGTGGTGACCGGACGAGAACATCGCGAGGCGGTCGCCGCGCAGCTGCCCGGGCTCGACGATGCGGCGATCATCGCCGAGCCCTCAGCGCGGGACTCGATGGCCGCGATCGGCCTGGCCGCCGCGATGCTGGAGCGCCGCGACCCTGAAGCGGTGATGGGGTCCTTCGCGGCCGACCACCTGATCGCTGACGTGGCGGCGTTCCGGCGGAGCGTGGACACCGCGGTCGAGGTTGCCCAGGACGACTGGCTGGTGACGATCGGGATCGAGCCGACGCATCCCTCGGCGGCGTTCGGATACATCCGCCTCGGAGAACCGCTGGCGGGCCACTCCGCGGCGTACGCCGTGCACGCGTTCGTGGAGAAGCCGTCGGCGGAGGTCGCCGCGGGCTACCTCGCGACCGGGAGCTATCGCTGGAACGCGGGCATGTTCGTGGTGCGTCCCGGCGTGCTGCTCGACCTGCTGGGTGCGGGCGACCCGGAGTTCGCGGCGGCGCTGCGCGAGATCGCCGCCGACCCGGCCAGGCTCGACGACGTCTGGCCGACCCTGCCCAGGATCGCGCTGGACCACGCGGTAGCCGAGCCGGCCGCTGACGCCGGCCGGGTCGTGACCGTCCCGGCGGACTTCGGCTGGGACGACATCGGCGACTTCGACTCCCTCGCGACGCTCCTGGGTGGCGAGGGCACGATCGTCCTCGGCGACGCCGAGCTCGTCGAGGCGATCGACGCGACCGGCCTGGTCGTCCCGGCGGGCGGCCGGATGGTCGCCGTGGTCGGCCTCGACGACGTGGTCGTCGTGGACACCCCGGACGCCGTGCTGGTGACCACCCGGGCCCGGGCGCAGCAGGTCAAGCAGGTGGTCGACGCGCTCAAGGAGCGGGGAAGGTCCGATCTGACCTAGTCGGTGGTTGAGGTGCGAACCTAGTCGGTGGTTGAGGTGCGAGGAGCGCCAGCGACGAGCCTCGAAACCACGGACCGCCGACCTTCGCGACCTCGCAGGCTCGGTCGCCAATAGTTGGGGTACTCCGCTCACGTGTGTCTCGATACGCCGGTCGCGACCTCGTTCCTCGGTCGCGCGGCTACTCGACCCGATGTAGCCCACGGAGCGTGCTCGTTCCTCGCACGCTCCTGCTACATCGCGTTCGGTTCGGGCGAGTCGGTGTAGGGGTAGTCCTTCATGAACTCCGCCAGCGCCTCGCCGCTGGGCTCCGAGCAGTACTGCCAGATGCCCTGGGTCTTGTCGCCGCCCACCCAGTGCGAGAAGGCGACGTGCTGACCCTCAGGGAACGCCTTGCTCTCCTTGACGTCGTCGGACGTCCAGGGCGCGGCGATGAACTTGAACCGGAAGTTGCTGTCGCTCACGTCGAGCTTCTTGGCGATGCCCTCGACCTGGACCAGCTTGTCGGGGTCGTCGGCGATGGTCTCGTCGTACCAGAGGATCGTGTAGCCGTGCTCGAGGTTGTGCACGAGCGACTCCAGCTCGGGACGATCGTCGTCGGTGTAGAACCGCTTGTCGATCGGCGCGGGCGCCACGCCCGCCTCGTTCCAGTGCGGGCCGAACGCCGGCGGCGCGTCCTCGTAGGTGATCTGCTCCCCAGTGGTCCGGTGGTCGCTCTCGCCCTTGGCATCCTTCTTCACGATGTCGCCGCAGACGGACGCCGGCGCGCCGATCGAGGCCAGGTCGACGTCGTTGAACTGCCGCAGCTCCCACCAGTCCTTGACCGGGCGGTAGGCGGCGGCCCCGACGATGAGCAGGGAGATCACGACGCAGACGCCGACGATCATCATGCCGCGGCGCTTCTCGGCGCCCTTCTGCTTCTTCTTGATGTCGTCGATGACCTTCTGGCGGTCGGACTTGGCGGCTTTGGCCACGGCTCGGCATACCTCAATCTGGGGACGGGTCGCGCAGAGTCTACGGAGTAAGGGGGCGCAACCCGATATCGCCGTCCGCCGAGGGGTCGTCGGCGCGCCAGCCGTGGGCGAAGGCCACGATCCGTACGGCGGCCAGATGCCCCGGATCGTCCCGTCGCAGCCCCGCTTCCGCGAGTGCCCGCAGCAGTTCGTCGAGGGGCACGGGAGCGCCGAACGGCGCGAAGTCGCCGGGCTCGCCCCTGGCCGCGCGCACCACCGCCTCGCGGGCGCCGTAGCCGAACAGGTCGGCGCCCTCCGGCCGGATCAGCGCCGCCGCGCCCGGTCCGTCATCACCGGCCGGCAGAACGAGGTCGGCCCGCCCGCGGACGACCGCGAACGGGCGGCCTCCGAGCTTGCCCTGCGCCAGCTCGGCCAGGCCCGCGATCTCATCCGCGACCGCGGGTGCGGTGACGGCCAGCTCGTTGCCGTGAGCGTCGAGGCGGCCGGCGTACACCTCGGCGACGTGGATGCCGGCCGCGCCGACAGCGATGTCGGTCTGCCCCTCGCGCCAGGCCCGCCCTGCGGTGTCGGTGACCACCACGCCGACGTTGCGGCCGCTGCGGGATGCGATGTCGGCGCGGATCCGGCGTGCCGAGGCGTCGGGGTCCTCGGGAAGCAGCACCACGGAGCCGCGAGCGACGTTGGAGTTGTCGATGCCGCCGGCGGCCAGGGTCAGGCCGTGCCGGGTCCGCACGATCGTGGTGGGGCCGCGCCGGGCCACCACCCGCACGGTTTCCCCGGGCAGCAGCGCGTCGCGTTCGCCGGCGACGACCCGGCCCTCGGCCTTGGCGACCACCTTGCTGGTGACCGCCACGATCTCGCCGTCGGCGAGGTCGACGAGGGGCAGCAGCAGAGCGACGAGGTCGTCACCGGCGGTCACCTCCGGCACCCCGTCGGGTGCGTACGCCGACACCTCGGGCATGTCAGGACACCAGCCGGACCGCGGCGGCGGCCATCGCGGCGGTCGCGTCGTGGTCGGTCATCATCAGCGGTACGGCCGCACACGCGATCCCCTCCGCCAGCACCCGGTCCACGCCGTCGGCGTCGCGTTCGTCGACCAGCCAGCCGTCGAGGACCCCGCCGGCAGAGCGGGCGCCGTAGTGAAGCCCGACCGCGGCGGCGCTGACCTCGACGCCGATCGAGGTCAGCATCTGCTCGGCCATCCCGCGCACGTGGGTGCCGCCGACGATGGGGGACAGGCCCACGACCGGGGCCGTGGTGGCGGTCAGCGCTTCGCGCACCCGTGGGACGCCGAGGATGGTGCCGACGGACACGACTGGGTTCGACGGCGGCAGGATCACCAGGTCGGCGTCGGTGATCGCGTCGATGACTCCCGGCGCGGGCTCGCACTCGTCGAGGCCGACGAACACCACAGCCTCGGCGGGCACCTCGGCGCGCAGCCGCACCCAGTACTCCTGGAAGTGCACGACCCGGCGGCCGCTCGGGGACTCGGGGTCGGGGATCGCCACGTGCGTCTCGACCCGGTCGTCGGTCATCGGCAGCAACCGCACGCCGGGCTCCCAGCGACGGCACAGCGCCTGGGTCACCTCGGAGAGGCGGTAGCCGGCGTCGAGCATCTGGGTGCGCACCAGGTGGGTGCCGATGTCGCGGTCCCCGAGCCCGAACCAGGTCGGCTCGACGCCGTACGCCGCCAGCTCCTCCTTGACGCCCCAGGTCTCCTCGCGCCGCCCCCAGCCGCGCTCGAGGTCGATCCCGTCGCCGAGCGTGTACATCACGGTGTCGAGGTCCGGGCACACCTTGAGCCCGTGGATCCACAGGTCGTCGGCGGTGTTGGCGATGACGGTGATCTCGGCCTCCGCGGAGACCCCCGGCAACGCGTCGGTGGCGAGCGCGTGCCGCAGCCCCTGCAAGAACTTGGCGCCGCCCATACCTCCGGAGAGCACGGTGAGCCTGGCCCTGGGGTTGTCCATGCGTCGTACTCTGCCCGGTCGGGTGGTGGACCCGGGCGGCGGGCTGGTCTGGGCCATACCAGACTTTCGCTTGACTTTCGGGTTACGACAGGCGTGTAATTCCCACAGTGTCATTCGTTATCGGCTGGGTAACGAAGCAGGGTCGAGAACAATGGGGTCGAAAGGGGCGGTGGGCGATGAGAGAGCTCTTCTTGATCGAGCCGGACGCCGAGGACGTGGGTTGGCAGGACCGTGCGCTGTGCGCACAGACCGACCCAGAGGCGTTTTTTCCTGAGAAGGGTGGGTCCACGCGGGAGGCGAAGAAGGTCTGCCTGACGTGTGAGGTGCGTGACGAGTGCCTGGAGTCGGCACTGATGAATGACGAGCGCTTCGGCATCTGGGGCGGTCTCTCCGAGAGGGAGCGCCGCAAGCTGAAGAAGCGCGCCGTCTGACCTGGCGAAATTCCAGGACTCGGCGAGGAGTGCCCCGGCCGTTGGCCGGGGCCCCTTGCTTTTTCGGCTCTCCTCATGTGCGGCTCCCCCGGAGCAGCAGGCTGACGGCTGCCAGGGCGAGGCCGAGCCCGGCCGCCACGAGGAAGACCCGGTCGTAGCCCTCGGCGAGGCCGGTCGGGGAGCTCCCGGCGGCTCTCGTGCTGGCAGCAGTCGCGAGTACCGCCAGGCCGATCGACCCACCGACCTGGCTCGCCGTGTTCGCCAGTCCGCCGACGATCCCCGCGTCACCTGCCGGTACGTCGGCCGTCGCGGCGGCCATCAGGGTGGGGAAGGTCAGCCCGATCCCGACCGCGATCAGCAGCGTCGGCCCGAGCAGGCCGGTGACGTAGTCGCTGCCGGCATCGGCCTGCGCCAGCCAGCCGAAACCTGCCAGGAAGAAGACGGAGCCCGCGAGCACGAGCGCGCGCACCCCCGTGCGCGGCAGCAGGGCGGCGGCCCATCGCGCGACCACCATGAACATCACCGCTGCGGGCGTCTGACCGAGACCGGCTCGCAGCGCACTGAGCTCCATCACGTTCTGCAGGAAGAGTGAGGTGAAGTACCACATCGCGATGGCGATGGCGCCGAACAGCATCAGCATGACGTTGCCGACGGCCACCCCGCGCATCCGGAACAGCCGCAGGGGCAGCATCGGCTCAGCGGCTAGCCGAGCCTCCACCACGGAGAAGACGACGAGCAGGAACAGGCCGGCCACGGCCGGCGCGACGACCTCCCCGGAGGTCCAGCCGTGGTCGGCGCTGTGCATGACGCCGTAGATCAGCGCGGCGAGACCAGCTGTGCCGGTGACCGCGCCGGTGAGGTCGAGCGACTCCCGCCGGCCGGCTCGAGCTCCGGCCAGCGTCGTCAGAGCGACCACGATCAGCACCCCGCCGACCGGCACGTTGATGAGGAAGACCCAGCGCCACGAGAGGCCGGTGGTGATGGCTCCGCCGAGGACCGCGCCGGCCATCCCGCCCACACCGCCGGCGACGGACCAGGCTCCGAATGCCCTGGCCCGCGCCTCCGGCTCGGTGAAGTAGGTGGTGATCACGGCCAGTGTCGCCGGGGCAAGCAGGGCGGCTCCGATGCCCTGCGCGATCCGCGCTGCCCCCAGGATCTCCGGAACGGTCGCCAGGCCGCCGAGCAGACTCGACGCGGAGAACAGGAACAGACCCGCGACCAGCACCCGACGGTGGCCGAACAGGTCAGCGGCGCGGCCACCCAGCAGCATGAAGCCGCCGAAGGTGAGCAGGTAGCCGTTCACCACCCAGGCCAACCCGGTCTCCGTGAAACCGAGGTCCTGCTGGATGGAGGGCAGGGCCACGTTCACGATGGACGCGTCCAGGATCACCATGAACTGACCGGCGCAGGCCAGGTCCAGGATCACCCAGCTGCGCCCCGCGTGGGGCGTGGTCTCCTGCGCTGCGGTACTCGTGCTGGTCACGACTACCTCGCCAGCCCGGCACTCACGCGGCTGCCCTCGTGGAGCCGGATTGTCGTCTCCGCCAGCCGCAGTCCCTGGTACCTGGCTGCGTCGATCGCCTCGGCGTCGAGACCGCCTCCGGTCGGCCCGGTCACCAGTGACGTGCCGTAGGGGTTGCCGCCAGCCGCGTACACCACGGGGTCGCTGAATCCGGGCGGGACGATCAGCGAGCCCCAGTGGTAGAAGACGTTGCCCAGCGACAGGATCGTCGCCTCGCTGCCGCCGTGCCGGTTGAAGGCCGAGGTGAACGCCGTCACCGGCTTGTCCGCCAGCAGCCCTTCCTGCCACAGCCCACTTGCCTGGTCGATGAACTGCTTGAGCGGTGCAGCCGGCGCGCCGAACCGGGTCGGGGTTCCGAACGCGAACGCGTCGGCCCACGCCAGGTCCTCCAGCGCGGCCTCTGGGATCGCAGCGGTGCCATCGGCGTGCCGCCGCCACTGCGGGTTCAGGTCGATCGCGCTGTCGGGCGCCAGCTCGGCGACCCGCCGCAGTCGGACCTCCGTACCTACCGAGGTGGCGCCCTCGGCAACGGCCTGGGCGAGCTTGTGGACGGTGCCGGTGGCGCTGTAGTAGATGACGGCGACCTTGACTGCCATGTCGGGCTCCTTCAGTCTGGAGGTGGATTCATTACGCAGATAATGTTATGCACATAACGATCTATTCCCAGGAGAGCCCGTGGACTTCGAGCAGGCCGACGCGGTGAACCAGGCGATCCGCCTGCTGAGCCTGCGCCACCGGGCCAGGGCCGCCGCGCTGCTGGCCCCACTCGGCCTGCACCCCGGCCAGGAAGCGCTGCTGCTCGAGCTCGCCCGTACCGGGCCGAGCATCCAGGCCAAGCTCAGCGAAGCGCTCGGCATCGAGCCGCCCAGCGTCACGCTCATGACCCGCAAGCTCGAAGCCTCCGGCCACATCCGGCGCACACCCGCCCCCTCCGACAAGCGCGCCATGACCGTCGAGCTGACCGACAGCGGCCGGGCGCTCGCGGAGCAGGTCAAGGAGCTGTGGTGCGGCCTGGCCGAGGAGACCGTGACCGGGCTGTCTGCGAAGAAGGTGGCAGAGCTCCCCGGCATCCTCGCGACGTTGACCGGCAACGTGGACACCCGGCGCCGGGACCACCCCGCACGCAGGCCGTCGCGGTAGGGAGCCGTTCCTCGGGGGCCGTCGGGGCGTTTCGGGCCGATGGCTAGGGTGGCGGATCGTGCCCGATGCCTTCCCCGAAACCTCTCGCGTCGCCGTGCTGTTGGTCAGCCACGACGGCGCGCGCTGGCTACCCGCGGTGATCGAGGGCATCCGGGCGCAGACCGCCCCGCTCACCCAGGGGGTGGCGGTCGACACCGGCAGCAAGGACGAGAGCGCCGACCTGCTGGAGCAGACGTTCGGCGACGTCCAGCGGGTCACGGGGGCGACCGGTTACCCGGGCGCCGTCGAGATCGGCCTCGAACGCATCCGGACCACGGCCCCCGACTGCGAGTGGGTCTGGCTCCTGCACGACGACTCCAACCCCGAGCCGGACGCGCTGGCCGCGCTGCTCGCGGTCGCCGACGAGCACCCGGAGGTCGACATCCTCGGCCCCAAGCTGCGCGAGTGGCCCTCGCTGCGCCGGCTGCTGGAGCTCGGCATCACGATCTCCGGTACCGGGCGCCGGGAGACCGGTCTGGAGCGTGGCGAGTACGACCAGGGCCAGCACGACGAGGTGCGCGCCGTGCTCGCGGTCAACACCGCCGGGATGCTGGTCCGTCGGCGGGTGCTCGAGGAGCTGGGCGGCTTCGACGACCAGCTCCCGATCTTCGGCAACGACGTCGACTTCGGCTGGCGCGCGGCGGCGGCGGGCTACACCACGATGGTGGTGCCCGCGGCGGTCGTGTTCCACGCGGAGGCGGCCCACCGCGGGATCCGTCGTACCCCGCTGACCGGACGGCACACCCACTACCAGGAGCGCCGTGCCGCGCTCTACACGCTGTTGGTCAACTCTCGCCCCTGGGCGCTGCCCCTGCAGGCGATCCGGCTGGCGTTCGGCACCGTGCTGCGGATGATCGGGTTCCTGCTGGTCCGGTCCGTCGGCGAGGCGCTCGACGACCTCGCAGCGCTCGTGTCGCTGTACTCCAGCCCCGGCGAGATCATCGCCGCCCGGCGGGAGCGCCGCGGCCGGCAGACCGCCGAGCCCGACGCCGTACGCCGTCTGCTGTCGCCGTGGTGGGTGCCCTACCGGCACGGCCTCGACTTCATCAGCGACCTGGCGGCCGCGGCCACCAACCAGGCGGCGGACGTGGCCGAGCGGCGCCGGGCCGCGGCCGCCGAGCGCGACCCCTCGTCGATGGCCGCCCGGCGGCAGACTGCCCTCGACGACGAGGAGGAGTACGTCGACACCGGCCTCGCGGCCAGGTTCCTCACCAACCCGGTCGCCGTGGTGCTCGCCCTCTTCGTGGTGCTCGCCCTGATCGGGGCGCGGGCCGGGTTCGGCGACGTGACGGGTGGCGGCCTCTCGCCGGCCCCCGACTCCGCCAGCGACTGGTGGCGGTTGCACCTCGAGTCCTGGCACCCGCTCGCGCTCGGCACCGACGTCCCGGCGCCGCCGTACATCGCACCGCTCGCGCTGATCGCCTCGCTGCTCGGCACCACCTGGGCGGTGTCGGCGCTGCTCGTGCTCGCCGTGCCGTTCGCGCTGTGGGGCGCCTGGCGGTTCCTCCGGGTGGTCGGGCGGCTGGTCAGCCCCCAGGGTGCGTCACGATGGCTGCTGCTCTGGGGCGCGGCGACGTACTCGCTGGTGCCGGTCGCCGCGGGCGCCTGGGGTGACGGACGGCTCGGACCGGTCGTGTCCGGGGCACTGCTGCCCTGGCTGGCCCACGCCGCGCTCGGCTTCGCCGACCCGGACCCCGACCGGCGCTGGCGCGCCGCCTGGCGGGCCGGACTGTTGCTCGCCCTGGTCTCGGCCTTCAGCCCGGTCGCGTGGCTCTTCGGCCTGACCCTCGGTCTGATCGTGCTCGCCGCCGCGTCCAGGATCCTGCCGGGCGCCGTAGGTGACCGCTCGGTGTGGGGACCCCCCGCGACCGCGGTCGGCGTGGTGCCGGTGCTGCTCGCCCCCTGGTGGCTGCCCGCGGTGCTCAACGGCGCCGCCCAGGCGCTGATCCTCGACATCGGCAGGCTGCCGACCCCGTCGGTCGACACCCTCGACCTGCTTGCCGGCCGGATCGGCGGGCTCGGGGCGCCGTGGTGGGTGGGCATCGTGCTCGCCGTACTCGCGTTGGCCGCGCTGGTGCCGACCGCGACCCGGATCCCCGTCCTGGTCTGCTGGATGGCAGCAGCGGTGGCCGCGGTGCTCGCCGGGGTACTCGGCAACATCACCCTCTCGCTGACCGCGACCGACACCCAGGCCGGAGTCATGTTCCTGGTGGTCGCCCTGCAGGCCTGCTTCATCACCGCGACGGTGATCGCTGGGCAGCGACTCGATCTCCGCCGCATCGGGACTCGGCTCCGAGGTCCGGTGATCGCGGTCGTGGTGGTGGCCGCCGCGGTCCCGCTGGTCGGCCTCGGCTGGTGGATCTCCGGCACCGACGAGGCGCTCGCGGACGACGCGGCGTCCGGCATCCCGGCGTACATGGTGCAGAGCGCGGAGACCGGAGCGGAGCACGGGATCCTGGTCGTCCGCGGCGACGTCGAGAACGGCCTGACCTACACCGTCCGCCGGGGTGACGGCGTCACGATCGGCGAGGACGAGATCATCGGACTCGCGGGCGAGGACGACGAGTTCGACACCACCGTCCGCACACTCACCTCCCGGCCAACCCCCGACGTGGTCGAGACCCTGGCCGACCGCGGGATCGAGTACGTCGTCTTGCCGGCGCCCGCCGACGGCTCGGTGGCCGCGGCGCTCGACGCGACCGGCGGGCTGGTCCAGGCGAGCGCCGACGACCGCGCTACGCGCGCCTGGCAGGTGAGCCGGCCCCTCGACCCTGATGCCGTCGACGGTCCCCGGTCCTGGCTGCGGATCGGGCTCCTGGTCCTGCAGGGACTGGCGTTTATCGCCGTGCTGGTGCTGTGCCTGCCCACGCTGCGAGCGAGGCGGTCCGAATGAGCACCCCCGCGCCCGGACGCCGCAGCGCCGCCCGCCAGAGCGGGCCGCGGCTCGACGTCACCCTGCTGCTCGCGGTCGGCCTCCCCCTGCTCGCCCTGGTGGCGGTCCTGCTCGTCCGCCCGGGTGACACCCAGGAGGCCGACGTCTCACCCGAGGAGACCGCGCTCACCCGCGCGACCGTGATCTGCCCCTCCGCCGACCCAGGCATCGTCGTGGCCAGCGACACGGACGCGTCCGGGGAGGCGCTGGTCCACCAGGGGCGTCAGGAGGAGTCCGCGGACCTGGCCCCGCGGCGGCCCACCGAGGTCAGGGCCGGCGAGGCACCGGCGGTGGTCACCACCGAGGGCGATCTCGCGCCCGGCCTGCTGGCGGGCCGCTTCGGCGAGCCGCTGATCGCTCCCGAATGCCGGGCTCCGGCCTTCGACGAGTGGTTCACGGGTGTCGGTGCGGGCGCCAAGCACTCCTCGGTGCTGGAGCTGGTCAACCCCGACCCCGGACCGGCCGTGGTCGACGTGCTCGCCTACGGCCGTCGCGGGCCGGTCGACGCGCCCGCGTTGCGCGGGGTGGCGGTGCCGGGCCGGTCCGTCGTCAACCTCGACCTCGCGCAGGAGGTGCCGCGCCGAGACGACCTGGCGCTGCACGTCACGACCACCAGGGGTCGGGTCTCCGCTTCGGTCCTGGACACCTACGACGAGCTCGGTTCCAGCGACTCGGCCACCGACTACCTGCCGTCGCAGGCCGCCCCGGTCACGAGCAACCTGCTGCTTGGGCTGCCCGACGGCACCGGCCGGCGGACGCTGCTCCTGGGCAACCCTGCCGAGACCGAGACCCGCGCCAGCATCAAGGTCGTCACGGAGGACGCCGTCTTCACCGCGGTGGGCACCGACGACATCGTGATCCCACCGCAGAGCGTCGCCCGGGTGTCGGTGGCCACGCTGCTGCGCGGGAAGAACGCGGCCGACGCGGTGGGCCTGCTCGTCGAGTCCGCTGCCCCGGTGACCGCCTCGGCGCGGTACTTCGTCGACGGCGACCTGACCCACGCCGCCCCACCCGAGCCGGTCGAGGAGACCTCGCTGATCGTCCCGACGGGCGACAAGCAGCTGTTGGTCGCCGGCGCGGGCCGGGCCGGCACCGTCACGGTCGTCTCCCGCGACGCCGACGGCGAGGTCGTGGCAGAGGACCGGCTCGAGGTCGCGGCCGAACGCGGCGGCGTACTCGAGCTGCCGGAGGATGCGGTCCTGATCCGGGTCAGCACCAACGGCACCGCCGTCGAAGGGACGGTGCTGGCCACCGGCGACGGCGCGGCCGTCTTCCGGCTGCGGCCCCTGCAGCGCAGCGGGCTGATCGCCGACGTCCGCCCTGGGCTGCCCTAGGTGTCGTCGTCGCCGCCGGGGTAGCGAGGATCGACCTGC
>CAVSMX010000027.1:0-74747 GCA_963729095.1 uncultured Actinomycetota bacterium
CGGGTGGCGGCCGCGCTCCGTGAGTTCCTCCCGGTGAGCACGTCGCGCCCGGCACCGGCGGTGCTGCTCGACGCCTACGAGCGGGCCGCGCTGGCGGGGGCCAAGCAGATCGTGTCGGTGCACATCTCCGGGGAGATGAGCGGCACGTTCGAGTCGGCCCAGCTCGCGGCCCGGGACGCCCCGGTGCGGGTGGTGTGCGTGGACAGCCGGCAGGTCGGCGTGGCGACGGGGTACGCCGCGCTGGCGGCCGCGGACGCGATCGGCGAGGGGCGCTCGGTGGAGGATGCGGCCGCGGCGGCCGAGCGCCGGGCCGCGGCCTGCTCCTCGCTGTTCTACGTGGACACGCTGGAGTACCTCCGCCGCGGGGGCCGGATCGGCCCCGCCGCGGCGCTGTTCGGCGGCGCGCTGGCGGTGAAGCCGCTGCTGCAGATCGAGGACGGCAAGGTGGCCTCGCTGGAGAAGGTGCGCACCTCCGGCAAGGCGTTGGCCCGCCTGGAGGAGCTCGCGGTCCAGGCGGCCGACGAGCTGCAGGTCGACGTGTGCGTCGCCCACCTGGCCAACCCGGAGCGGGCCGGTCAGCTCGCGGAACGCCTGGGTGAGCGGCTCGCCGACTCCCTCGGCGAGCGCGAGGTGTGGTGCGGCGAGCTCGGCGCCGTACTCGGCGCGCACGTGGGGCCCGGCATGATCGCGGTCTGCGTGGCGCCGCGGCTCTAGCTCCTCAGGTCGTCGCCGAGCAGCGCTCGGTTGAGCACCTCGATCAGCTCGGTGCGAGTGACGATGCCGACCATCCGGCCTCCTCGTCGACGACCGGCACGTGCCGGTAGCCCAGCTCGGTCATCAGCGAGACCAGGTCGGCCACCGGGGCGTCCGCGCGCAGGGTCACGACGTCGGTCGTCATCATGCTGGCGACCTCCTCGAGCTCGACGATGTCGCGGGTGAACAGGTCGAGGATCGACACGATGCCGACCACTCGGCGCTCCTCGTCGACGACGGGCAGCGCCTTGACGCCGCGCTGGGTGATCAGGGTGCGGGCGCGGTAGATGGACTCGAACGGCAGCACGGTGACGACGTCGCGCTCCATCACCCGCGACACCGGCAGGGATCCGAGCCGTCGGTCCAGCGCGTGGGTCTCGGCGTCACGCAGCAGCGCCACCACGTCGCCGGGCGTGATGTCCAGGCCCTGGTCGAGCCGGGCGATGGCCTGCTCCACGTCGCCGGCCTGGATGCCGAGCGGCTCGGGTGCGCCGGGGCGGCGTACTTGCTCGGCGGGGCGGTGGGGGTAGCGGCGGCCGGTCAGGTTGTTGACCGCGAGGCCGACCGCGAGCAGGGCCAGGGTGTTGACCGCCACCGGAATCCCGATGAAGAGCAGGGCCTGGTCCTGTACGGCGGGCCCGGCTGTCGCGGCGACCAGGGCGCAGGCGCCACCGGGCGGGTGCAGACAGTTGAGCAGCATCATCGTGCCGATGGCGGCGCCGACGCCCACGCCGGCCGCCACCAGGGCGTCGTCGAAGAGGCTGGCGGCGCCCAGCCCGACCGCGGTGGAGACCAGGTTGCCGCCGACCACCGGCCACGGCTGGGCGAGCGGGCTGGCGGGAACCGCGAACAGCAGCACCGCGGTCGCGCCCATCGGGGCGATCAGGTAGGGGAGTGCATCGGAGCCGCCGGGCAGCACCCGGGCCACGCCGCCGGCGACCAGGATGCCGACCAGGGCGCCGAGCGCGCCCCGGCCGAGCTCGGAGGGACGGTAGCGAGGGCGCACGCCCCGCAGGATAGGCGGGCCGGGAGCCGTCCACAGGCGCCTCCCCGGGACCGGTCGTCCACAGGCGGCGTCGCGACGCTCGGGGTCGGTCCGTGCGGCTGCCTAGCGTCGCCGCCATGGGAACCCGACGATCGAGTGCCGAGCACCAGGAGGCCGTGTCGCGCCGGCTGGCGCAGCTGTCGGCGGACGTGGCCGCCGCCCGCGCCGACCCCCTGGTGGCACCGGCCGCCGGCGGCGAGTGGTGGGCGGGCCACACCCGGGTCGCGGAGCCGCGGCCGGCCTTGGAGGTGGTCACCGAGCCCGAGCCACAGCCACCGATGGTGCCGACGCCGGGGCGTCACGCCGCGCGACGGCCGGGGCGACTGTCCGTCGTCCCGGACACGCTGCGCGGCAGGGTCGTGATCGGACCCGCGCAGCTCGCCCTGGTCGCCGTGCTGGTCGCTCTCGGGCTGGCGGTCACGGCGTGGTGGGTGGTCCGCGCCGAGCCGGGGCAGCCGACCGCCCCCTCCGCGACGCCCGGGACGCCCGCGAGCGGGCTGGTGTCGGTGGCGCCCGAAGAGGCGGCCGCGGCATCACCCGTCGCGGGCGGTGACCGGGTCACCGTCGACGTGGCGGGCAAGGTGCGCCGCCCCGGCATCGCCGTCCTCGACCCAGGGTCCCGGGTGGTCGACGCGATCAGGGCTGCCGGCGGCGCCGTGAAGGGAGTGGACCTCTCGTCGGTCAACCTGGCCCGGCCGCTCGTCGACGGGGAGCAGATCCTCGTGGGCGTGCCCGCGGCCGCCGCTCCACCCGGAGCGATGCCGGCGCCGGGGTCGTCGGCGCCCACGGGACCGCTGGTCAACCTCAACCTGGCCGGACAGGCCGAGCTCGAGTCCCTGCCCGAGGTGGGCCCGGTCACCGCCCAGGCGATCCTGGCCTGGCGCGACCAGCACGGCGGGTTCACCGCGGTCGCCGAGCTGCTCGAGATCGATGGGATCGGTGATGCCACGCTGGCGCAGATCACGCCGTACGTGACCATCTGAGCGTCGATGCCGCGGATCGGGGAGATCGCGGACCCGGACCTGCGGATGCCGCTGCTCGGGCTGGCCGCGTGGGCCGGCGCGTTGTCCGCGCACGCCGATGCCGGCGGTTGGCTGGTCGGCGGCACGGCCGCGGTTGCGGTAGCGGGCGGAGTGCTGGTCCGGCGCCGCGGACGAGCGGTGCTCGCCACGGTGGCGGCGGTGCTGCTGGTCGGCGGCGCCGTCGCCGGAATCACCTGGTTGCGCGCCGAGACGGTGCACCGCTCACCGGTCGCGGACCTGGCTCAGGAGCGCGCCGTGGTCAGCGTTACCGGCCGCGTCGTGTCCGACCCACGGACGGTCGAGGGACGCTTCGAGAGCCAGGTGGTCGTGCGGCTCGACGTGCGCGGCATCACGGGCCGGGGCAGCCAGCGGAGCCTGCGCGCCCCGGTGCTGGTGATCGGCGGCGGGGCGTGGCTCGACGTACCGCTGGGCGCCGACGTGGCCACGTCCGGGCGGCTGGCTCCGGCCGACGACGACGATCTCGCAGGGGTGTTGGTCGCGGCTCGGGATCCGGACCTGGTCGCCGAGCCGGACGTCTGGTGGCGGGCAGCAGGGGCGGTGCGGCGGTCGATCCGCGAGTCCGTGGCGGGCCGACCGATCGCGCAGCGGGCGCTGGTGCCCGCGCTCGTCGACGGTGACGACGCCGAGCTGCCCGAGGATCTGGAGCAGGACTTCCGGACCACCGGGCTCACACACCTCACCGCCGTCTCCGGCACCAACCTCACCCTGGTGGTGGGGTTCCTGTTGGTGCTGGCCCGGTGGTGTGGTGTGCGCCGCCGCTGGCTCTACGTGGTGGGCGCGGCGGGGATCGCGGGCTTCGTGCTGATCGCACGCACCGAGCCGAGTGTGCTGCGCGCCGCGGTGATGGGAGCCGTGGGTCTGCTGGCGATGGGCGCGAACGGGCGGCACCGGGCGCTGCGGGGACTCGGCGTCGCCGTGGTGCTGCTGCTCCTGGTCCAGCCCGGGCTCGCCGTTTCGGCGGGTTTCGCTCTGTCGGTGCTGGCCACCGCCGGCATCGTCATCCTCGGACCGGGATGGCGCGACGCCCTGATGCGGTGGCTGCCGCGCTTGCTGGCCGAGGCGATCGCCGTGCCGGCTGCCGCCCAGCTGGCCTGCACGCCGGTGGTCGCGGCGATCTCGGGTCAGGTCAGCCTGGTCGCGGTCGCCGCCAACCTCGCCGTCGCCCCTGTGGTCGGGCCGGCCACCGTGCTCGGTCTGGCGGGCGGACTGGTGGGCCTGGTCGTGCCACCGCTCGGTCGGCTGCTCGGCACCGGCGCCGGCTGGTGCGTCGCCTGGATCGCGACGGTCGCCGAGCGGGGCGCCGACCTGCCGGCGGCGGCGGTGGGTTGGGGGACGGGGGTGCTGGCCCTTGTCGCACTGACCGCACTGACGCTGCTGGTGGCCATCGCGGCGCCGTCGGTGCTGCGTCGCCCGGTCGTGGCGCTCACGGTGATGGCGATGCTCGCCGGGTTCGTCCTGGTGCGCTGGCCGACCCCGGGCTGGCCGGCGAGCGGCTGGGTGCTGGCGATGTGCGACGTCGGCCAGGGCGACGCACTGGTCCTGAACGCCGGGCCCGGCTCCGGCGTGGTCGTCGACGCCGGGCCGGATGCCACCCTGGTGGACGACTGCCTGCGCCGGCTGGGCATCGACGAGGTGCCGCTGCTGGTGCTCACCCACTTCCACGCCGACCACGTCGACGGGCTGGCCGGCGTCGTCGACGGTCGTCGGGTCGGGGCGGTGCTGACCACCCGGGTGCTCGACCCGCCCGGCGGGGCCGAGGAGGTGGCCGACCTGGCGCGGTCCCACGGGCTGGCGGCCGGCCCGGCGTCGTACGCCGCCACCGCGACGTACGGCGCGGTCACCCTGCAGGTGCTGTGGCCGCGCCAGGGGCCGTTGGAGGAGGGGAGCGGTGACGGCTCGGCGGCCAACGACGCCAGCGTCGTCCTCCTGGCCGAGGTGGGGGGCTTGAGGATCCTGCTGACCGGCGACGTGGAGCCGCCCGGGCAGGCCGCGCTCGCCCGGACCCTGGCCGGGCTGGACGTGGACGTGCTGAAGGTGCCGCACCACGGCAGTCGCTACCAGGACCTCCCTTGGCTCGAGTCGCTGAGGGCCGAGGTGGCGCTGGTGTCGGTGGGAGCCGACAACGACTACGGCCATCCAGCGGCGCCGGTCATCGACGCTCTGACCGAGTCCGGCGCGGACGTCTACCGCACCGACCTGTCCGGCGACGTGCTGGTGGTGCCGGACGGGGACGCCCCGGAGGTGCACACCCGAGAGGCGCGATGAGGGCTTTGGCGCGCTGCGGGAAGCCGGTCAGGATGCCAGGTCTGTCGAGCTAGCCCTCGCGGCGGTCGCGCCAGGCCTTCTGCTTCGCCCGGTTCCCGCAGACGGCCATCGAGCACCATTTGCCCGTACGGGCGCGCGAATTGTCATAGAAGGCCCACTGGCACTCGTCGTCGGCGCACACCTTCAGCCGGCTCCACGTGCCGTCGCTCATCGCGGCGGTCATCGCCGCGAGTACGTCCCCGACCCGACCGCGCCGCGTCGGCCGGACCTCGAACGACGCGTCCGCCGTGAACCCCACGGTCAGCCCGACTTGCTCCGCTGCCTCGTCGAGCACTCGCACCGCCGCCGACGGCGCGACGGTCCGGTCGTGATTGGCGGCCAACGCCGACCGGATCGCCTCGCGGACACTCCGTTCCCAGGGAGAGCTGAGTGTGTCCACGCGCGTCTCGACGTCCAACGTGTTGACGAAGGCGCGCACCTCCTCAAGCCGTCCCGGGGCGGGTGCCGTTGGATTCACATCGACGATAGTAACCGTCTTGTGCCGGATACTGGTTATGCCTAGCCTGGCGCACCATGACAACGGCGACGGCGTGGAGCGACCGGAACTTCCGGCGGCTCTGGGTCGGCTCGAGCGCGTCCTGGTTCGGCGCGGAGATCGGCGAGCTCGCGATCCCATTGCTCGCGTTGATCACACTGTCCGCGACGCCCGGCGAGATGGGACTGCTCCGAACGATGCAGTTCCTGCCGTTCCTCCTCGCCACGTTGCCATTGGGCGTCGTGGTCGACCGCTGCCGGAAGCGTCCGCTGATGATCGGCGCGGACCTCGGCAGGTTCGTGCTGATCGGCGGCATCCCGGTGCTGATCTGGGTCGGCGCCGGGCACATCGAGCTCGTCTACGCCTTCGTCTTCGCCGCCGCGACGCTCACCGTTCTGTACCAGCTCTCGGACTTCGCGTTCCTCCCGCGCGTCGTCACCTCTGAGCGCCTGCTCGATGCCAACGGCAAGCTGACAGCGACGTCCTCCGCCGCCGAGATCGGCGGCAAGGGACTCGGAGGCCTGCTTGTCCAGGCGCTCACCGCGCCGTTCGCCGTGCTGTTCAACGCGGTCGGCTACCTCGTCTCCGCGTTCGCGATCAGCCGGATCGACGTCGACGAGCGCATCGAGCGCAAGGCCGACCGTTCCGCCTGGCGCGAGGTCGCCGAGGGTCTGCACATCGTCGCGCGCAACAGGTACCTGCGACCCCTCCTCTCGGAGTCCACCAACTACAACCTGTTCTTCGAGCTCTTCTTCGTCGGCCTGATGATCTTCGCCGTCCGCGACATCGGACTGAGTCCGGCGCTGATCGGCCTCGCGTTCACGATCGGCGCGGTCGGCACATTCCTCGGCGCGTGGTTCGGGGCACGCGTCGCGGGCCGCTTCGGGTACGGGCGCGTTCTGCTCGTCACGTTCCTGGTCGGCAACTCCGCGTCGGTCCTCCTCGTCCTGCTGAACGACAAGGGCACCGCGATGCTGATCCTGGGCTCGGTGTTCTTCCTCATGGGCTTGGGAACGGGAATCGCCAACGTGCACGCGACGAGCCTCCGTCAGACGGTGATCCCGAGCGCGCTACACGGACGGGTCAACGCGGCCTACCGGATGGTGTCCTGGGGTGCCGTGCCGATCGGTGCGAGCCTCGGCGGACTCATCGCGACCCAGTTCAGCGCGCACACCGCGATGCTGGTCGGAGCGCTCGGCATCCCGCTGGGGACGATCTGGATCGCGGCGTCCGCGATTCCGAAGGTCCGGTCCATCGCGGACGTGCAGCTCGGTGCCGAATCCCCGTCCGAACGTTGACGTGGAACGGCGTACCGTCCACGCACGCTCGCTACGGCGGCCCCGGACAGGGGGACACGCCCTGGCGTCGGCGCGCTGTGGGAAGGTTCCGTCATGCGGGCGGGCGACGTGCTGGGCCGGGTCACGCTGGTGACCGGCAAGGAGGAGTTCCTCAACGAGCGCACCGTCGCCGCCGTCCGCCAGGCGGTTCTCGGCCACGATGCCGAGGCGGAGATCTCGGAGACCGACGCCTCGGGGCTTGGCGGCGATGGTTTGGGCGAGCTGGGCGCGCCGTCCCTCTTCTCCTCGGTCCGGTGCGTCGTGCTCCGCGGGCTGGAGAACCTGCCCGAAGAGTCGGTCGACGGCCTGCTCGCCTACGCCGCCGATCCATCGGACGACGTGGCCCTGGTGCTGGTGCACGGTGGCGGGCCCAAGGGCAGCGGGGTGCTGACCAAGCTGCGCAAGCTGGCCGCGGTCTCGGAGTCGAAGTCGACCGAGCTGAAGCCGTCCGAGATCCCGGGGTTCGTGACCGCCGAGGTCCGCCGCCACGGCGCCACGATCGACCCGGAGGCGGCGACCGCGCTGGTCCAGTCGGTCGGTCAGGACCTGCGGTCGCTGGCCGCGGCAGCGCACCAGCTGGCCAACGACTTCCCACGAGAGGCCCTCACCCTGGAGCTGGTGAAGCGCTACTTCGGCGGCCGGGCGGAGGCCAAGTCGTTCGCGGTCGCCGACGCAGCGTTCTCCGGCCGGCGCGAAGTCGCCCTCGAGGAGCTCCGCTGGGCGCTGGACGCCGGCACCGCGCCGGTCCTGGTCACCTCGGCGTTCGCCGGCAGTGCGCGCGGGCTGGCCAGGTTCCGCGGCGCCCCGAGGGGGCAGCGCGACGCCGACCTGGCCCGCGAGGTCGGGGTGCCGCCGTGGAAGCTGCGCACCATCCGGGTCCAGGCCCGCGACTGGTCCGACGCCGGGCTGTCCCGGGCGATCCGGGCGGTGGCCCAGGCCGACGCCGACATCAAGGGTGCGGCCAGCGACGCGTCCTACACGCTGGAGCGACTGGTGCTCACCGTCGCCGGCTTGCGCAGCCCGAAAAGCGACTGACCCGGCGCTACCTCCCGCAAAAGCGTTGACCCGTCGGGTTTCGAGACAGGCGCGGAGACGTTGGTTGAGGAAGGAGCGCAGCGCCTGTCTCGAAACCGCCTTCCTCGACCACCGAAAAATGAAGTGACCCGCCGCCATTTGGCGACGGGTCAACGGAGAGCTGGGGTCAGAGCGAGGAGGCCTTCTTGGAGATCGCCGACTTGCGGTTGGCGGCCTGGTTCTTGTGGATGACGCCCTTGGATGCCGCCTTGTCGAGCTGGCGGTTCGCGGCGCGGCCGAGCTCGACGGCCTTCTCCTTGTCGCCGGCCTCGGCGGCCTCGCGGAACTTGCGCACGGCGGTCTTCAGGCCGGACTTGACGGCCTTGTTCCGCTCGTGTCGCTTCTCGTTCTGCTTGATCCGCTTGATCTGGCTCTTGATGTTCGCCACTACTGCGCCTTCGTCGTAGGTGTGGTGGTGCTGATGAGGTCGTGGTGCGGTCTGCCGACACGGCCGGACACGCGACAGACAAATCTAGCAGCGGCCCGTTCAGCGGCCAAAACGGGCGAAGGGCCAGCCGCGGCGCTCGCACAGCCACTCCCAGCAGACCTCGCCCTGCCACCGCTGCGCCTCGCGCATGTGCGGGGACGTGGGCGGCACCGGCTCCTCGGCCTGCTTGAGGAAGTACGCCGTGACCAGGGCGATCACGATGTCGATGTGCTCGTCGGGGACGTCGCGGGTGAGCTCGGTCTCGGCGAGCACCTCGTCGACGTCGATCCCGTCGCCGCGCGGCCCGATCATCAGCAGCACGGTGTCCAGCCAGGCCGCGCCGACGACCGGCCAGTTCCAGTCGCAGAGCACCGCCTCGCCGCACGGCGTGAGCAGGATGTTGTCGTCGCGTACGTCGGTGTGCACGACGGTGTCGCCACCGGCCACCTCCGCGAACCTGGCCGCCAGCGCGGCCGCCTCGTCGGCGTGCTCGAGGCCGGGATGGGTCGCGCGTACCTGCTCCCAGAAGCCCGGCAGCGGCGCGAACTCCTCGGCGAAGCTGTCCACCTCCAGGTCCGCCGGCGGAGGAGTGAGTACGTCGGCGGCCCGGGCCAGCGCTGCCAGGGCGACGTCGAGATCGGGCCGCTGCCAGGGCCGGTGCGGCGCCCGACCCTCGACGTACTCGATCCCCAGAACGACCCACTCTTCGTCGTCGTGCACCCAGAGCAGCCGCGCCGCCGGCGTCTCCGGCGGGAGGGCGGCGAGCTTGCGGGCCTCCTCGCGATAGGAGTGCGCGAACATCTTCTGCGCCTTCACCGACGCGGCCTTCACGAAGTGCCGCGAGCCGTCGGTGCAGGTGAGCACGGACGCGAAGCCCGGCGTGAAGCCCGCGTCCTGCGACTCCGCCCCGACGACCGGCGACCCACAGTGCTCCTCGACCAGCGCGCGCACCACGGGCGGGAGGTGCGCCCACTGCAGGCGACGTGCAGTCTTGCCGACGGGGATCGCGGACGGGGTCACGCGCACATCCTGGGGCACCGGACCCGCCACCGCGAGTCGGCCGCGGCGCTAGCCTGCCTGCGTGAGCGCCAGCGACGAGGAGCAGGCACGCGCGCTGGACCGCCTGCTCACGTTCGTGGACGCGGTCGTCGCCATCGCGATCACCCTCCTGGTCCTGCCGCTGGTCGAGATCACCGGTGACGTCGGTGACGGCGTCTCGGTGGAGGAGCTCCTGCGGGAGCACTCCGCGGAGATCTGGGCGTTCCTGCTGAGCTTCGCGGTCATCTCGCGGCTCTGGCTGATCCAGCACCGCACCATGCGGCACGTGTCCGGCTTCCACGACCGGATCGCGCACCTGCTCGTCCTGTGGATGCTCAGCATCGTCTTTCTTCCGTTTCCGACGGCCCTGGTCGCGGAGGCGCCCGACGACGCGCTGACGAAGATCCTCTACATCGGGACGATGGCGATCGGGACGGTCTGGCTCGCCCTCGTGCAGGTGACCGTCGTGCGGATGCCGGAGCTCTCGGACGGAGAGGGCTTTCCGGACCCCGCGGCAGCCTGGGCGACTGTCGGCGCCATGATGCTGGCGCTCGCCGTCACGCTCGCCTTCCCGAGCACCAGCTACTTCCCGCTCCTCCTCCTGCTGCTCCCCGACCTCCTGTTGCGGTGGGTTCGCCGGATCCGCGCAGGCGGGTAGTCCGCACTATCGACTCGCGGCCTCCAGGGTCCGGTTGTAGATCCCGGCGCCGTCGACGTCCCGGAGCGTGACGCTGAGGGCCTTGGTCCGAGCGTCGATCTCGACCTCCCCGAAGAACTGGAAGCCCTGGGCGGGGGACGTGTTCGCGGCCGGGGGCGCTGCGACGAAGTCGGCGACGGGACCGAACGTCCCCTCGAGCGTGTTGGGACCGAACGCGCCGGCGTTGAGCGGACCCGACACGAACTCCCAGAACGGATCGAAGTCCTGGTACGCCGCGCGATCCGGGGAGTAGTGGTGCGCGGCGGTGTAGTGGACGTCGGCGGTCAGCCAGACGTGGTTGCGGATCCCGAGCCGCCGGATGCCGGTAAGGACCCGGGCGATCGCCAGCTCGCGCCCGAGCGGGGTCCCTGGGTCTCCCTGGGCGATGCCCTCCTGGGCGGTGCCGTCCGGCACGATCAGCCCGATCGGGAGATCCGCGGCGATCACCTTCCAGGTGGCCCGGGAGCGGGACAGCGCGTCGAGCAGCCACCGGGTCTGGCGGTCCCCGAGCACGCCACCGTCGTCCTCGGTCTCGCGGTTGCCGGTGTTGGGGTCCTTGTGGGTGCGCATGTCGAGGACGAACAGGTCGAGCAGGGGCCCGTACTGGATGACGCGATAGACGCGCCCGTCAGGGTCGGGAGAGATCCGGGCGACGGGGACGTACTCGTGGAAGGCCCGGTGGGCGCGGGCGGCGAGCACGTCGACCCGCTTCTCGGTGTACCTCGCGTCCTCGAGGATCTCGCCCGGGTACCAGTTGTTGGTCACCTCGTGGTCGTCCCACTGAGAGACCTGCGCGGTCTCGGCGAGGAACGCCCGCCAGTTGTCCGCCAGCAGGTTGTACTGGTACTGCCCGCGGAACTCCTCGAGCGTCTCGGCGACCTTGGACTTGGCCGGGGTCGTGAGGTTGCGCCAGGTCGAGCCGTCGGGCAACGGGACGGACTCGACGACCGGCCCGTCGGCGTACACGTTGTCGCCGCTGCAGAGGAAGAAGTCGGCCTGGCGCGAGCGCATCGCGTCGGCGATCCGGAAGCCTCCGAGGTCGGGGTTGACTCCCCAGCCCTGGCCGGCGATGTCGCCTGACCACAGGAAGCGGACGTCGTCGCCGCGTCCGGGCGAGGTACGGAAGCGGCCCGTCACGGCGGCGCTCGAGCGCCGGTGGTCGTCGAGGTCGACCGCCCGGATCCGGTAGTACAGGTCGGCGCCGGACGGCAGCCGGCGGAGGGGGATCTCACCGGTGAGGTCGGAGTGCGGCGTCACCACGGGTCCCTGGACGGTCACGGCTCGCCGGAAGTCAGGGTCTCGCGAGATCTCGGCGATCAGCCGGGACGGCCGGTCGGCTCGGCTCCAGAGCAGCGCGCCGTCCCGACGCACGTCACCCGCCTGTACGCCGTGCGTCAGTGTGGGTCGGCCGGAGCGGAGGAGCGCCGGCGCGGAGCGAGCGGTGGCCGCAGCCGTGCCTGCCACGCCGGCTCCGATGGCGAGGCCGGCGGCAGAGGTGAGGGCGGTGCCGCGCAGCAGCGTGCGCCGCCCGAGGGCGAGGGGTTCCCGAGTCATGGCGACACGCTCGGGAGGAATGGCGAACACAGGGTGTCGGGAGCTCGACCGGCAGCCGAACCGGGGCCGACGACTTCGGGTTGGTCGTGGTGAATTCGTCGATGGCCGGGCGACTGGAACAATGGGAGCAACCATGGCTGTCACCCCTGCGCCGCGACCCGGCCACACCGATCCCGCGATCATCCGCAACTTCTGCATCATCGCGCACATCGACCACGGCAAGTCGACGCTCGCCGACCGGATGCTCCAGCTCACCGGCGTCGTCGACGAGCGGGCCGCAAGGGCGCAGTACCTCGACCGGATGGACATCGAGCGCGAGCGCGGGATCACCATCAAGAGCCAGGCCGTCCGGATGCCCTGGACGGTGCCCGCCGACAACGCCGAGGGCGCTGAGGCCGGCACCTACGTCCTGAACATGATCGACACCCCCGGTCACGTCGACTTCACCTACGAAGTGTCCCGGTCCCTCGAGGCGTGCGAAGCCGCCGTGCTGCTGGTCGACGCCGCGCAGGGCATCGAGGCGCAGACGCTGGCGAACCTCTACCTCGCGCTGGGCGCCGACCTCCACATCATCCCGGTGCTCAACAAGATCGATCTCCCGTCCGCGCAGCCCGAGAAGTACGCCGCGGAGCTCGCCGGCATCATCGGCTGCGACGTGTCCGACGTGCTGCAGACCTCGGCGAAGACCGGGCTGGGCGTCGAGAGGCTGCTCAACGAGATCGTCAGGCAGACCCCGGCCCCGGTCGGCCGCGCGGACCAGCCGGCGCGCGCGCTGATCTTCGACTCCGTCTACGACACCTATCGGGGCGTCGTGACCTATGTCCGGGTCGTCGACGGCAAGCTGTCCCACCGCGACCGGATCAAGATGATGTCCAACGGCACCGTCCACGAGATGCTCGAGGTCGGCGTGATCAGCCCCGAGCCGGTCAAGGCCGGCGAGATCAGCGTGGGCGAGGTGGGCTACCTGATCACCGGGGTGAAGGACGTGCGCCAGTCACGGGTGGGCGACACCGTGACCAGCCAGCACCATGGGGCCACGGAGGCGCTGGGTGGCTACAAGCACCCCAACCCGATGGTCTACAGCGGTCTCTACCCGATCGACGGCGACGAGTACCCGAACCTGCGTGACGCCCTTGAGCGCCTGCAGCTCAACGACGCCGCACTGGCCTATGAGCCGGAGACCTCCGGCGCCCTGGGCTTCGGGTTCCGCTGCGGCTTCCTCGGACTACTTCACATGGAGATCGTCCGAGAGCGGCTGGAGCGCGAGTTCAACCTCGACCTGATCTCGACCGCGCCCAACGTGGTCTACGAGGTGACGATGGAGGACGGCACCGTCCATGAGGTGACCAACCCGAGTGAGTACCCCGAGGGCAAGATCGCCGAGGTGCGCGAACCCGTCGTCCGGGCCACGATCCTCTCGCCGGCGGACTTCATCGGCACGATCATGGAGCTCTGCCAGGCGAAGCGGGGCAGCCTGCAGGGCATGGACTACCTGTCCGAGGATCGGGTCGAGCTGCGCTACACGCTGCCGATGGGCGAGATCGTCTTCGACTTCTTCGACCAGCTGAAGTCGCGCACCAAGGGCTATGCCTCCCTCGACTACGAACGCTCCGGCGACCAGGCCGCCGACCTGGTCAAGGTCGACATCCTGCTGCAGGGCGAGCCGGTCGACGCGTTCTCGGCGATCGTGCACCGCGACGCGGCGTACTCCTACGGCGTGATGCTGGCCGGCAAGCTCAAGGAGCTGATCCCCCGGCAGCAGTTCGAGGTGCCGATCCAGGCCGCGATCGGGGCGCGGGTGATCGCGCGCGAGAACATCCGCGCGATGCGCAAGGACGTGCTCGCGAAGTGCTACGGCGGCGATATCACCCGCAAGCGCAAGCTGCTGGAGAAGCAGAAGGAAGGCAAGAAGCGGATGAAGATGGTCGGCCGGGTCGAGGTGCCCCAGGAGGCCTTCATCGCCGCGCTGTCGACCTCCGGCCCGAGCGGCGACAAGCCCAAGAAGTGACGATCGCCCTTCCGCCTGAGGTCCTGGAGTTCGCCGACCGCGGACCGGCCTGGGCCGAGTGGGTACGCCGGCTCCCGCGGCTGACCGCTGCGATCCTCGACGAGTGGGAGCTCGCCGTCGACGGCGAACCGATGAGCGGCTGGACCGCGCTCGTCGTCCCCGTCGTGAACGACGCGGGGGAGCGGGCGGTGCTCAAGCTCGTCTGCCCCGGCGAGGAGGAGGAGCACGAACACCTCGCGCTGCAGCGCTGGGGTGGCGCCGGCGCGGTGCGGATGCTGCGCGCCGACCCGGGGCGCCGGGCGCTGCTGCTCGAGCGACTGCACCGGCGCGACCTGACCGAGGTCCCGGTTCTCGAGGCGTGCGAGATCGTGGCCGGGCTCTACCCACGGCTGCACGTCCCGGCACTTCCGCAGCTGCGCCCGCAGACCTTGTACATCCAGCGCTGGACCGACGACCTCGCCCGGCTGCCGAGGAGCGCGCCGATCCCGCACCGCCTGGTGGAGCAGGCGGTCTCCCTCGGGCGTGACCTCGTCACCGACGCGGCCAGCGTCGGCACCCTTATCCACGGAGACCTGCACTACGAGAACGTGTTGGCCGGTGACCGGGAACCATGGCTGGTCATCGACCCGAAGCCCACGAGCGGCGACTCGCACTACGAGGTCGCGCCGCTGCTGTGGAACCGGTGGGACGAGCTGCGCGGCGACGTCCGCGAGAGCGTGCGTCGTCGGTTCCACACCACCGTCGACGCCGCCGGGCTCGACGAGGACCGGGCGCGTGACTGGGTCGTCGTACGAATGGTCCACAACGCCATGTGGGAGATCGAGGACCATCCGGACTCGCCGGACGACGTTTACCTGACGATGTGCGTCACGATCGCTAAGGCCGTTCAGGGCTGAGCTTGGCCCGCTGACGGGCGCGGTAGCTGCGTGTCTTCTGCCGGTTGCCGCACTCGCCCATCGAGCACCAGTGTCGCGAGCGGTTCTTCGACGTGTCGTAGAACGCCAGCGCGCAGTCGCCTGCGATGCAGAGCTTCATCCGGGCCCAGGTGTCGTCGGCCTGCGCGTCGGCGATCGCCACGAGGAGCCGGGCCAGGCCGCCCCGGACGCCGCCGACCGCCGGAGCGAGCCGCGGGCGGGTGCCGTCGAAGACGATCCGGAGCGGCAGGTCGGTGGCCACGGCGTCGAGATCGGGCGCCCGCGACGTACCGTCGCCCTCGCTGTGGCGCGCCATCGCCTCCCGCAGCCCGGACCGGAGAGTCAGCGCGAGGTCGAGGTCATCCCTGCCCGCCCGGTCGTCGACGTCGATCAGGTCGCGTTCGCGGAGCCAGCCGGTCAGCGCAGCGGCGTCGGGAAGGGCCTCCGGCGGGTCGGCGTCGACATCGACGTCGAGCGTGTTGGCGAACGTGCAGAGGAGGTCGGCCGGTGCCGGTAGATCCGTCGCCGTCATAGCTCTCTCCTCCTTCGACACCACCGTAGCCCGAATGCCGGTTGACCGCCGTTCGCAACCAGCATAACGTGTTTGCTGGTGTTGCATTCAGCGAAGGAGCCCGGCATGGACCCCGTGGCGGTCGCCACCGCAGGACCTCGCGTCCTGGTCATCGGCGGCAGGCTCCAGCAGGTGCGCAAGGCCCGGGAGCTCGGTCTCGACGTGGTCTACGCACAGTTCCCGGACGAGTACGACCGCGGCCACTGGCCCTACGTCGATCAGGCGCTACTGCTCGACTACGGCGACATCGACCGGCTGCTGCCGCTGGTCACTGCAATGCACGAGAAGTACCCGTTCCAGGCGGTCGTGTCGCTCTTCGAGCTCGGGCTGCTGCCGGCGGCGCGGATCAACGAGGCGCTCGGCCTCGGCGGCGAGTCCGTCGCCACCGTGGAGCTGCTCCTGGACAAGTGGCGGATGCGCCGGCACCTGGCCACGAGGGGCATCAGCCCGGTTGCCTCCGCGGTCGGCCGCACCGCGCAGGACCTGCGGGAGTTCGTTCAGGCTCACGGGCTCCCGGTCATCGTCAAGCCGATCCGCGAGTCGGGCAGCCTAGGGGTGTTCTGTCTCCGCGACCGGGCCGACGTGGACGGCGTCGCCGAACGATTCCGCTCCCTCGACGACGAGCAGTGGGCCGTTGGCGACCTGTCGTCCACCGAGTCCTTCGACGAGTTCCTCATGGAGGAGTTCCTGGACGGCCCGGAGATCAGCGTGGAGACCCTGACCTTCGAGCGCCGGCACGTGGTCGTCGCGGTGACCGACAAGGAGCTCGCCGACCCCGGTTTCGTCGAGATCGGACACTCGCAGCCCAGCGGCTGCTCGGCCGAGACGCTGCGTGAGGTCACCCGGTTGGTGACGGACTTCCTGGACGCAGTGGGGCTGCGCAACGGTCCGGGGCACACCGAGGTCAAGCTGACCTCGCGCGGCCCGCGGATCGTCGAGTCGCACAACCGCGTCGGCGGTGGCCGCATCAACGAGCTGGCCGAGGTCGCCTACGGCGTCGACATGGAGCGCTACGCCCTGGGTTCCAGGGTCGGTGCGGTGGACCCGCTGACCACGTCGCCCGAGCCGCGAGGCGGAGCGGCAGTCCGGGTCCTCACGCCGGAGCCCGGAAGGGTCGTGGAGGTGACCGGCCTCGACGCCGTGCGCGCGGACCCGGCGTTCGTCGACCTCCAGCTGCGCGTGAGCCCGGGGGACGACGTACCACCGCTGACCTGGAACGAGGACAAGGTCGGACACGTCATCGCCCGCGGCGCAACCGCCGCCGAGGCGATCGCCCACGGCAGGCGGCTTGCGGAAGCGATCAACGTGCGCACCGAGGCCGTCGGGTGAGCGCCGCACCGCAGCTTGGGCCCGGCGTCGACGAGCAGCGGTTCCGCGACGCGCTTCGCGGCCTGCCCGGCCGGGTGTGGATCGTGAGCCTCGGCATCCTGGTCAACCGGGTCGGGGCCTTCCTGCCGGTGTTCATCGTGCTCTACCTGACCGAGCGCGGCTACTCCGCCGGTGCCGCAGGGCTGGTGCTCGGCCTGGCCGGGGTGGGCAACATGCTCGGCAACGCGGTCGGTGGCTACCTCACCGACAAGATCGGCCGGCGATGGACCATCGTGTCGTCGGCCGTTCCCACGGCCGGGCTGACGGCGATCGTGCCGTTCCTCGGGCCGTTCCCGGTCATCCTCACGGTGGTCGGTCTCATCGGCGTGACGTCTCAGATCTACCGGCCGGCCGCGGCCGCGGTGCTGCTCGACTCCGTGACGACCAACCAGCAACGGCTCGCCGCCTTCGGGGTGTTCCGGTTCGCCATGAACATCGGCGCTGCCCTGGGCGGTGTCATCGGCGGTGTCCTGGCCAGCACCTCGTACGTAGAGCTCTTCCTGGCCAATGCCGCCGCGTGCCTGCTGTTCGGCGTGGTCATGGGGGTGCTCCTGCGGGATGCGCCCCAGCCGCGGTCCGACCAGGACGACGCGGAGCCGCAAGCCGAACAAGCGGTGGGCTACCGGCAGGCGCTCGCCGACCGCACCCTGGTGCGCTTCCTGGTGATGATCGTGGTCGCCGAGTTCCTGTACATCCAGCACACGGTCGGCCTTCCCCTGCACATCAGTGACGTGGGTCTGAGCGCGCGCGACTTCGGCCTCCTCATCGGGCTCAACGGTCTGCTGGTCCTGGTGCTGGAGCTGCCCATCACCGGCCTGGTGTCGCGGTACCGGCTGGAGTACGTACTGGCCATCGGCAACCTGCTCATCGGCGTGGGTCTGGCGCTGACCGGGTTCATGACCGACATGGGCCTGCTGGCAGCGACGGTGCTGATCTGGACACTCGGCGAGATGATGTCGACCTCCGTCGCCCAGGCCTACCTGGGCAGCCTGTCTCCGCCGCACCTGGTCGGGCGCTACCAGGGGCTGTACGGCGTCGCCTACACGCTCGGCACGGGCGCCGGTCCGCTCATCGGCGGCGCGGTGTACGCGATCGCCCCATGGGCCCTGTGGGGCACGGTCGCCGCGGCCGGGCTGCTGGCCGCCCAGCTCTGCCTGCCGCGCCGCCGCGTCAGGGACGTGCCGGCCCGAGCCGGACGGACTCGACGAAGGCGCTGAAGTCGTCGCCTTCCCGGAGCCAATCGGCCGGCGTCGCGCCCCACGTCACGTGGAGGTCGTGGCGGGCGATCGTGACCAGGCGCCAGGTGCCCGCCGGTCCGTCCCAGGTCCGGTGCGGCCGCACCACGACCCACGTCAGCCGGTCGGCCGGCTTCCCGTCGAGCGTTGTCGCACCCGGCTCGAGCGTCACCGAGGCGACGTTGCGTTGCTCCCGTAGCCGGGCGGCGAGCTCCTCCACCGATCGACGAGGGACCGGGTCGATCTGGGCGTACCGGAGCAGCGACTCGCGCGGCCGGAGGTACAGGTAGCAGTAGTCCCCGTAGTTGTCGATGTCGTCGGTCTGCGGCCGGGGGACGGTGTACGTCGCCGTGGCACCGTCGGCGGTGCAGGTGTCCCGCCGCGTCTCGACCACGCCGATCGACGCCGCGACCACGGCGAGCTCCTCGGCCCAGCGCCCGGACCTGCCCCTGGGCGTGTGCCAGCCGAGCCGCACGCCGTCGGCCTGCATCAGTCGGTTGTCGAGGGGCAGGCCGTCGTTGTTCGAGCCCCAGGTCAGCAGCTCGCCCCGGCGCCCGCCGTACACCTCGGCCTCGGCGTCGTAGGCGATGTCACCGGTACCGGTGTCGCCCTCGTAGCCCACGTCGGGGTCGACCCACTTCTCCTTGTAGTGGCGCAGCGACTCGTGCGAGTCCATCGACACCGAGAAGTCCCGGTCGAGGGCGGCATCGAAGCTGCAGCCGGCGCGGTACTTGTAGGTCTCCACCCGGTAGTCGTCGGGCACGACGAGCCGGATCGCCAGGCCGGAGGACGTGGCGCGAAGGTCGGGGCACAGCTCCTCCCGATAGCCCTCCGGCACGCGCGCCTCGGCCGCGGGGAACGCCCGCTGCCCATCCGGCGGCGCCGTGGTGTCGGGCTCGCCCCTCGGTGGATGAGCGTTGCCGCAGGCGGCCAGGACCATCAGCAGCGTCACGAGGATCGGGCGGAGGCTCACATCGGGTGTGATGCGCGCCGGGGGGAAATGGTTCGTGGCGGGCAGGGGCGGGCTGGGAGAATGGGGACGTGCCCGTGCTCCGCAGCGTCAACGTCGGTCGTCCGAAGGATGCACCGTGGGCCGAGCTCGGCCGAACCTCCATCGACAAGACGCCGGTCGCGGGGCCGGTCGCGGTCCACGCGCTGGGGCTCGAGGGCGATCAGGTCTCCGACGTCGAGCACCACGGGGGCCTCGACCAGGCGGTCTACGCGTTCGCCCGCGAGGACATGGACCGGTGGGTCGAGGAGCTCGGCACCGAGATCCGCGACGGCCAGTTCGGCGAGAACCTCACCACCCTCGGCATCGACGTCAACGAGGCGGAGGTGGGGGAGCGGTGGGCGATCGGCACCGCCGAGCTCGAGGTCTGCGCCGTCCGCATCCCCTGCAACGACTTCAAGGAGTGGATGGGCCTCTCCGGCTACGACAACGCGGTCTGGGTGAAGCGGTTCACGGCCGACGGCCGGCCCGGGCCGTACCTCCGGGTCACCCGCCCCGGCGTGATCACCGCAGGCGATGAGATCTCGGTCGTGCACCGCCCCGGCCACGGTGTCACGGTCTCCCTGATGTTCCGGGCGTGGACGACCGAGAAGGAGCTGCTGCCGCGGCTGCTGGAGGTCGAGGGCCTCGCGGCGAAGTCGCGCGCCCGTGCCGAGGCGTACCTCGCGACCGCGCAGCGCTGACGCCTCTCGCATCGAGTGTCCTACGACCGCAGTCTTCGCGCGCTTCGCGCGCCCATGGCACGCACCTCGCTGCGTTGGCGTCGCTCGACGTGCGCCCAGCATGCCAGCGCTCCGCCGCCTTGCGATGCACACACCCTGAACACGCCCAGCACATGAACACACCGGCCGCAGGACGCTGGGACGCCTACCCCCGCGCTGGCGGCGTGATCTAAGTTACTCGGGAGGAAAATCCATCTCGGCCGCTCAGCAGGAGAGTTATGCCCGTCAATCACGACACCAGCTTCGTCGACCGTCTGCCGCAGAACGTGGCAGTGCTTTTCTGGGACCGGGTCGCCGAGTCCCAGGACCTCGAGGCATTCCGCTATCCGCGTGGCGAGGCGTGGGAGTCGGTGACCTGGAAGCAGACCGGCGACCGGGTCCGCAGCCTTGCGGCGGGCCTGCTCTCTCTCGGTCTGGAGTCGGAGCAGCGGGTCGGCATCGCCGCCAGCACCCGCTACGACTGGATCCTGGCCGACCTCGCGATCATGTGTGCAGGCGGCGCCACCACCACCGTCTATCCCACGACCAACGCCTCGGACACGGCGTACATCCTGGGTGACTCCGAGTGCCGGGTCGTGTTCGCCGAGGACGACGAGCAGCTCGCAAAGCTCAAGGAGCACCGGTCCGAGCTGCCCAAGCTGGAGAAGGTCGTCACGTTCGACGGCAGTGCCGACGGCGACTGGGTGATCACCATGGACGCGCTCGCCGACCTCGGCGACAAGTTCCTGGCCGAGCACCCGGAGGTCATCGAGACCACCGCGAAAGCGATTGCTCCCGACCAGCTCGCGACCCTGATCTACACCTCCGGCACCACGGGCCGCCCCAAGGGCGTGCGGCTGCTGCACCGGGCGTGGGTCTACGAGGGTGCCGCCATCAAGGCCCAGGACATCCTCGACGAGAAGGACCTGCAGTTCCTCTGGCTACCGCTGGCCCACTCCTTCGGCAAGGTCCTGGAGTCGGCGCAGCTCGCCTGCGGCTTCGCCACCGCCATCGACGGTCGCGTGGAGAAGATCGTGGACAACCTCGGCGTGGTGAAGCCGACGTTCATGGGAGCCGCGCCGCGCATCTTCGAGAAGGCCCACGCGCGGATCGTGATGATGCAGGAGGCGGAGGGCGGCGCCAAGGAGAAGATCTTCAAGAGGGCCTTCGCGGTCGGGTTGAAGGTCGACGAGCTCAAGCTCCGGGGCAAGTCCGTGCCGCTGCCGCTCAAGGTCCAGCACGCGCTCTTCGACCGGCTGGTGTTCAGCAAGGTGCGTGAGCGTTTCGGTGGCCGGGTCCGGTTCTTCATCTCCGGATCCGCCGCCCTCAACCCCGACATCGGGAAGTGGTTCCACGCGGCGGGGATCCTGATCCTCGAGGGCTACGGCATGACCGAGAACGCCGCCGGCGCGACGGTCAACCACCCCGACGACTACAAGATGGGCACCGTCGGTCCCGCCCTACCGGGCAGCGAGGTCAAGATCGGCGAGGGCGACGAGGTGCTGCTGCGCGGGCCGCACATCATGGCCGGCTACCACAATCTCCCCGACGAGACCTCTCAGACGCTGACCGACGACGGCTGGCTGCGCACCGGCGACAAGGGCGCCCTCGACGACGACGGCTTCCTCACCATCACCGGCCGGATCAAGGACCTGTTCAAGACCTCCGGCGGCAAGTACATCGCCCCTTCGGCGATCGAGTCGAAGTTCAAGGCGGTCTGCCCGTACGCCAGCCAGTTCGTGGTGTTCGGCAACGACCGCAACTTCGTGGTCGCGCTGATCACCCTCGATCCGGATGCGATGACGAGCTGGGCCGAGGAGAACGGCATGACCGGCTCGTCGTACTCCGACATCGTCGGGTCCGACAAGGTCCACGAGATGATCGACGGGTACGTCGACGAGCTCAACTCCAGGCTGAACCGTTGGGAGACCATCAAGAAGTGGGAGATCCTCGACCACGACCTCTCGATCGAGACCGGGGAGCTCACGCCGTCGATGAAGGTCAAGCGCAACGTGGTCGAGGACAACAACAAGGACCGGATCGCCGCGTTCTACTCCTGAGCCTCAGCGATCTCTACCGCTAGCCCCAAGCCGACGCACAGCCCGCGCACAGGCTCGGCTGCTTGGCTGCGGGCATGACCGACGAACACGACCTCGGCCTCGGCCACGACCTGCCCCGCATCGTCGAGCGCAACCGGATCGGGCGTCGCGGCCTGTTCGGTATCGGGGCCGGGGTCGGTCTCGTCGCTCTGGCCGGCTGCGGCGACGACTCCACGACCACCTCGGGCCCCGACTCCGGTTCGAGCCGGCCGAGCCCGCCGGAGGGCGGTGGGCCCGGGGGAGCAGGATCGACGGTGGCGGTTGCCGAGGGGGAGATCCCCGAGGAGACCGCAGGCCCCTACCCGGGTGACGGCTCCAACGGGCCCAACGCGCTGACCGAGTCCGGTGTCGTGCGCAGCGACATCACCTCCAGCTTCGGCTCGGCGTCCGGCGTCGCCGAGGGCGTCCCCACCACCGTGCGGCTCCGGATCCTGGACCTCGACGGTGACGACGCGACCCCGCTGGTCGGTGCCGCGGTCTACCTCTGGCACTGCGACCGTGAGGGCCGCTACTCGATGTACTCCGACGGGGTCACCGAGGAGAACTACCTGCGCGGCGTCCAGGAGGCCGACGACGAGGGCCGACTGGAGTTCACGACGATCTTCCCGGCGACCTACTCCGGCCGCTGGCCGCACATGCACTTCGAGGTCTACGAGAGCCTCGACGCCGCGACCGCGGCATCGGCGAAGCTCCGCACCTCACAGCTCGCCGTCCCCGAGGACGTCGCGAGCGAGGTCTACGAGACCGCCGACGGCTACGAGACCAGCATCGAGACCCTGTCGCAGGTCAGCCTGGACAGCGACATGGTGTTCTCCGACGGCTACTCGCTGCAGATGGCCAAGGTGACCGGGTCGGTGGAGGAGGGTTACACCGTCTCGCTGACCGTGCCGGTCTGACCGCGCAGCCTCCAGGTGGTCCATGCCAGGGCCCCTCGGGTAGCTTACTCATCTGTCCCAACCGGCGCATCCGCCTCACGGCCGTCGCCAATGGCAGGAAATCGTGCCTTTTCGCGCCGATTCGGGTTAGAAAGGCCGCGCGGCCGGGTTGGAACGCCCGGCCGTTGTGGACCAATCTTGTGGTCGGGGGACCTCATGACCGATGAACGTTCGATGATCGATCGCGATCCGGAGACACCGTCCGAAAGCGACGGGGCGCCGGAAGGCGACTCGTCCGCGGGTGGCATGGCTGCGGACCTACGCGCCCAGCTGGGGGCACGCCAGGAGGTGGAGACGCTCCTTGCGGAGGCCAGTGAGGCACGCCGTACGGCGGCCGCCGAGGCCGACGACGTACTCGCCCAGGCGCAGCGAGTAGCCGACGAGCTCACCGAGGGCGTCCGGCAGGACGCCGAGCGTGAGATAGAGGCCGCCCGAGAGCGCTCAGCGGAGATCGTGGCCAAGGCGAAGGCCGAGGCCGACGAGATCCTGGGCAAGGTGGAGGCCGAGCGTGCCGCTGCCCGAGCCGCCGCCGATGGCGAGCTGCAGCAGTTTCGCGAGCAGGCGCGCGTGCGGGCTTCGGACCAGGCCCGCGCCGAGTTCGACGGACTGCGCCAGGAGACGGCTCAGCTGCTCGCGGACCTCGAGGAGCGCTTCGGCACCGTCAGGTCCGCACTGACCGAGGCGGAGTCGGCGGTGCGCTCGACTCAGGAGCGGCTGAACCAGCTGCGGGCCGGCTCCGGCGAGCTGTCGGGCGGACCCTCCCAGGCACCCGAACGGCGCGCTCCCGGCGACCTGGCCGAGGTCGGGTCCGAGCAGCGCAACGGCGACAAGCGGGGCAGCAAGGAGACGCGACGCATCGGGTGGGTGTTCCGCCACCAGTCCTGAATGCGCTCCTGGCGTCGTCGATCACGGTCAACGCGCCGCGGCTGCTTGGATGGAGCGGTGCCGTCCACCCTGCCTCCCGGCGAGCCGGCACCGCCCGACGGCTCGCTGCCCGACGGCGCGCTCGAAGGCGTCGGCGGGAGATCGTTCGGGTTCTATGTGCACGTGCCGTTCTGCACGGTCCGCTGCGGCTACTGCGACTTCAACACCTACACCGCCGAGGAGCTCGGCCCTGGGGTGTCCCGGGCCAGCTTCGCGGCGACAGCGATCGAGGAGGTCAGGCTCGCCCGTCGGGTGCTGGGGGAGCGGGATGTCTCGGTCTCGACGGTCTTCTTCGGCGGCGGTACACCCACCCTGCTCGGCCCGGCAGACCTCGGCGCGGTGCTGGACGCGGTGGACGGGGAGTTCGGGCTGGCCGTGGATGCGGAGGTCACCACGGAGTCCAACCCCGACTCGGTGCGGCCCGGTGACCTCGAGAAGCTGGTGGCCGCTGGACTGAACCGGATCTCGTTCGGCATGCAGTCGGCGGTCGACCACGTGCTCCGGACCCTGGATCGCACCCATGACCCCGCGCGGGTGCCGCAGGTCGTCGCGGACGCCCGTGCCGCCGGCTTCGGGCAGGTGAGCCTGGACCTGATCTACGGCACCCCTGGCGAGAGCATCGCCGACTGGGAGGCCTCGCTCGACGCGGCCCTGGCGTGCGAGCCCGACCATCTCTCGGCGTACTCCCTGATCGTGGAGGAGGGCACCGCGTTGGCCCGGCGGGTCCGGCGCGGCGAGCTGCCGATGCCCGACGAGGACGACCTCGCGGACAAGTACCTGCTGACCGACGATCGCCTCGCGGCCGCCGGCCACGAGTGGTACGAGGTGTCCAACTGGGCCCGCGACGACGCGGCCCGGTGCCGACACAACCTGGGCTACTGGCGCGGCGCGGACTGGTGGGGGGCCGGGCCAGGGGCGCACTCCCACGTGGGTGGGGTCCGCTGGTGGAACGTCAAGCACCCCGCCGCGTACGCCGACAGGTTGTCTGCGGGCGCGAGTCCGGCGCACGCCCGTGAGGTGCTCGATGACGAGACCCGCCGGGTCGAACAGGTCCTGCTCGAGCTCCGGCTCCGCGACGGCCTGGCCCGCGGGGTGCTCGACGCCTCCGGACGCGAGGCCGTGCCGGGCGTGGTCGAGCGCGGCCTCGCGCGGGTCGAGGCGGACCGGCTGGTGCTGACGCGGGAGGGTCGGCTGCTGGCGGACGGGGTGGTCAGGGAGTTGCTCAGCTGACCATCCGGATGGTCAGCGGGTAGCGGTAGTCCTCGCCGTTGCCGGCCTTCACCGCACCGATGATCGTCATCACCAGCCAGGCGACGCCGAAGGCCAGGGCCAAGGGAATGATGATCAGTAGGCCGAGGCCGAGCGTCACGATCACGAAAACCACCGCCACCAGGCTGCCGACGAAGCCGTAGATCAGCATCGACAGCTGGAAGTTGAGCGACTCGACGGCGTTGCGGCGGACCCACGGCGAGTCGTTGCCCTTGACGAGCAGCACCAGGAGCGGGCCCAGGAACGCCAGCGCAAGGAATGCGGCGACCAGGGCGGACCAGTGTGCGGCGGTAGCCCAGGTGCGCTCGTCGCCCGGGCCCATCGGGGGGCGGCCGTAGGGCTGCGGAGGGCCGGCGTACGGCGGCGGGGTCTCACTCAACGGTCGGGCTCTCCTCGGACGTCACGAAGTCGATCAGCTCCTCGACCCTACCTAGCAGCTCGGGCTCGCAGTCGGCGTAGGAGCCCACCCGGGACAGGATCTGCTGCCAGGCACGGGCGATGTCGGCCTGGTTGTCGTGCGGCCAGCCGAGGTGGTCGCAGACACCGGCCTTCCACTCCACGTCGCGCGGGACATCCGGCCACTGCCGCAACCCGATCCGGTCCGGCTTGACCGCCGCCCAGATGTCCACAAAGGGGTGGCCGACGACCAGGACGTGCGCTCCGAGCGGTGAGCTGGCGACCTGGTCGGCGATCCGGCTCTCCTTGGAGCCCGGCACCAGGTGGTCGACGAGCACCCCGGCGCGCCGGGACGGGCCGGGCCCGAACTCCGCCAGCGCCTCGGGCAGCCGGTCGACGCCGTCGAGGAGCTCGACGACGACCCCTTCGAGACGCAGGTCGGCGCCCCAGACCTTCTCCACGAGCTCGGCGTCGTGGCGTCCCTCGACGAAGATCCGGCTGTGCGGGCGACCCGGGCGCGGGCGCCCTCGACGGCGAGCGACCCCGAGGCCGTGCGGGTCGGCCCGGCGGGAGCCTGGCGGCGGACCGGAGCGGTGAGGATGACGGGCCTGCCCTCGAGCAGGAAGCCCGGCCCGAGCGGGAAGGTACGCCGGCGGCCGCGCCGGTCCTCCAGCGTCAGGGTGTGCAGGTCGCGGTCGACGGCGACCACCTCGCCGCACCAGTCCGTCGTGACCTCCTCGACGACCGCGCCCTTCTCGGCGGGCACCTCCACCGCCCGGCCGCGCCGGGGCTTGCGCCAGTCACCGGCCAGGACATCGCTGCCGTATCTGTCAGCCACGGCCCCGACGCTAGGGGTCCGCACCGACGCCGGCGGTCAGGGCACGCCGTCAGTCCTCGGAGTCGTCGGTGTCCTCTTCGTCCTGTGCGTCGCCTTCGTCGCCTTCGTCGCCTTCGTCACCTTCGGCTTCCTCGGCGTCCTTGCCCTCCTCGAGCAGGTCGCCGGCGCTCTCCCCGTCGTCCAGCCCCTCGGCCAACGGGTTGTCCTCGCTGGGCACCAGGTCGTCGGGGAGCTGCTCGTCGGAGATGCCGGTGGACTCTTCCTCGGAGTTACTCATGCCGACAGGTATCCGCTCGGCGTGGGGGAGCTGTACGTCGTCGGGACGACGCTGCCGTTGGCCTGGCGGCGTACCCGGCCGGTGGAGGACGCGCTGGTGTCGGCCAGCTTCTGGCTGATCCCGCTGGAGGGCTTTCCCTACCTCGGCTTCGTGGTGGTGATCCTCCAGTTCTTCGGACTGGGCAGTCACGGAAGCCCGAGGCTCGCGATCGCGCTCACCATGGCGTTCGCCTCCGCCACCGACGGTAGATCGGCACGCTGCTCGGGCCGAGGCCCCGGTGGCCGCCATCGGTGCGGTGCTGGTCGTGATCGCTCCGGCGCTGGCCGGTCGCCTGGTCCGTCACCTCAGCGACCAGAACGCAGCTCTCACCAACCTCGCCACCGAGCTGCACGAAGAGCAGCGCCGCGTGGAGGAAGCAGCCGTCGACGGGGAGCGGGCCGGATCGCCCAGGAGCTGCACGACGTGGTGGGTCACGAGGTCACCCTGATCGCGATCCAGGCCGAGGCCGCGGCCGCGGCGCTGCGCATGAGCCCGGAGAAGGCGGCAGAGCCGGTGGAGGCGATCCGGACCACCGCTCACCGAACCCTGACCGAGATCCGGTCGGTCCTCGACCTCCTGTCGCCGGGTGGCGACGCGGGTGGGGCGACCTCCGAGCGACTGACCGAGCTGTCGGAGCGGGACCGAAGCGGCCGGGATCGCCAACTCACTCGTCGTGACCGGGCGTCCTGGCCGGACCGGCGCCCCGGTGGGGCTGGCCGTGAACAGGATCATGCGCGAGTGTCTGACCAACGCGGGCCGTCATGCACCCGGACAGACCGGTCTCACTCTCCGTCAACTGGAGTCCCCAGGAAGTGCAGGTGCGTGCGTCCAACCCTGTCGCAACCCGACAGCGCCCTACGGCCGGGCGTGGGCTGACCGGCATCCGCCATCGCGCCGAGCTGCTGGGTGGCACGTTCCAGATGGCGCTCGACGACGGGCAGTTCGACGTCCGGGTCTCGCTGCCGGCCGGTGGCGCGGCGGTGGTCCGATGATCCGGGTGGTCGTCGTGGACGACCAGGACATGGTCCGACGGGGCCTTCGGCTGATCCTCGAGCTGGCCGGGATCGAGGTAGTGGCCGAGGCACATGATGGAGCGGAGGCGGTCGCTGCGGTCTCGGAGCACGCGCCGGATGTCGTGCTGATGGACCTGCGGATGCCGGGTATGGACGGTGTCGAGGCGACCCGCCGCATCGTCGCGGAGAGTGAGTCCCGGGTGCTGGCCCTGACGACGTTCGACGTCGACCGGCACGTCGTCGACTCGCTGCGTGCCGGCGCGGTCGGTTTCCTGTTGAAGGACGTCACCTCGGAGGGCCTGATCGAGGCGGTGCAGCGCGCGGCTTCGGGCGAGCCGGTCGTTGCGCCCGCCGTCCTGGCCCGGCTGATGAACCACTTCTCCACCCGGCCACCCCTGCCGCCGCAGGAGCCGCCCGGATGGGCCGACCTCAGCGAGCGGGAGCGCGAGGTGCTGGCAATGATCGGCGCGGGTCGATCCAACGCGGAGATCGCCGCGGACCTGGTCATCAGCATGGCCACGGTCAAGACCCACGTGCGGCACGTCTTCGCCAAGCTCGGCCTGCGCGATCGCGCGCAGGCCGTGGTGGTGGCGCGCGACGCGGGCATCGTCGGGCCGGGGTTCTAGACAGATCAGCGGCAATCTCTTCTGGCTGCGGGGAGCTGTTCGTAGCCCCGGGCGACCGCGCGCTCCAGGCGCTCCGGTTCCCACGGCCAGTCGCCCTCGGCCAGGGCCTGCTCGAGCGGTACCCCGCGGGTGGCGAGGTCGCGGATCGTCTCGGCGACGATGCCGATCTGGTTGCGCTGCTCCTCCACGAAGTCCCGGTCCACGGGTGCGCCGTGCCCCGGCACCACGACCGTCGTGGGGGTGACCAGGCTGAGCACGGTGTCGAGGCTGAGCGGCCAGTCCATGGGCCAGGAGTCGCTGTTGTAGGAAGCGGAGGGGCGGACTCCTCGACGAGGTCGCCGGCCAGCACCGTGTCGGCGTCCGGCACCCGGACCACGACATCGCCCCGGGTGTGACCCCGCCCCGGGTGGACCAGCTCCACCACCCGGTCGCCGAGGTCGATCACCTGCACCGAGGAGAACAGCCGGTCCGGGACGACCAGCTGGGTCGCCTCGATCTCGGCCGCCATCGGGTCCTCCGGCTCGGCGGCGTACGCCGTCCTGATCCGGGTCTCGTTCTCGGGCAGGTCCTCCGGCACCGTCTCGTGGGCGTGGATCGGCACCGATCCGAACTCCTCCCGGAAGGCGGCGTTGCCGAAGGTGTGGTCGAAGTGGACATGGGTGTTGACCACGGCGACCACGTCGCCGCGCGACAGCCGGCGCAGCTCGTCGATCACCCGGTGCCCGGCCGGCTGCGACCCGTGAGTGTCCACGATGAGCAGGCCGCGCTCGGAGCCCACGGCCGTGACATTCACGTCGAACCACTCGTAGCGGGCCACCCAGACCCGGTCTGCCACCTCGACGAACGCCATCCCCCGAGACTATGCGTGCGGCACCGACCTCGGAGCCGCAGAGCAGGACGACACGGCGCACTCCAAGGTAGGTCGTACGGCCGGTCAACCGACGCCATCGCGAGAGGCAGTAGAAGCCAGGATGCCGCTGACACCGGAACCGTCGCGCGAAGACCGGACCGGAGACCGGCCCGGATGACCAGGAACGCCAGCAGCACCGGGCTCAGCACGGCCAGAAGCGTGATCGGCCAACGCACGTCGCTGTCGGAAAGGCCCATCAGGAGGAGGTTCGCGGCGGCTCCCACGAAGGCCACGAACGCCACCCCTCGCCGAGCGGGCCGCAGCGGCTGGTGGGACTCCCACAGGGACGGACGGCCGGGGAGCCGGGTGCCTACCCACATCAGGCCGGCCATCAGCGCGGTGGCCGCAACGAGCTGCGGCAGTGGGTCCAAGGTGTACTCGCCGGACAGCAGCGGGGGCAGGACAAGGAAGGCTGATGCGGCGATGGCGAGGCGGGGGCGACGACGCAGGGCGGTAGGTCAGGTAGATAGGTTTGTCAGCAGAGGCCGGCGTGCAGCCGGGCGCGCAGCAGCTCGCCCAGCTCCGCGGTCGAGCGCGCGGTCCGGCCGAAGTGCACCGTCCTGGACTGTGCGCCCTCGGGGTCGATCCAGGTGATCTCGACCTGGTGGGGGAGCAGGCTCCCCAGCCGGACGCCCGCCACGTCGACCATCCGGGTGCCGGTGGTCATCGCGATGGCCCGACGTAGCTCCTCCTGGTGGCACTGGTTGGCGTGCTCGACCGACCGCTGCAGGAAGCCGCGGTTGAGTCGGTGGTCGGGGGAGGCGAACTGCTCGAGCGGCACGCGGTACTGACGCTCACGCCCGTCGTCGAGACGCCGGGACAAGAGCACGAAGTTCAGCACCATCGACACCCGGGTGCGCGGCTCGCCGCAGCACTCACAGTCGTTGCGGCCGTCGACCGAGAGCCTGCCGGCCAGGGTGAGCGTGGCGTTCCGGGAGCTCGAGCCCACCGGTCCCACCCCGCTGGCAACCGTGAGCAGGGCGCTACGGCACGCGGCCGCGGCCTCGGCGAGAGGTGAGTCGATGGGGCAGGCCAGCATCGGGCGGCCGTCCTCGTCGCTCATCCCCAGCTCGTCCCTGTCGGCGAGCAGGTCGTCGACGCCGTCGACCACGAGGGTGACGTCGGCGGGGCACGACAGGATGCTCCGGGCGGCGGCGGCCAGCTGCCGCGGGTCGAACTCCGTGTGGTGCTGGACAGCGGGCATCCCGGAAACCTCCTTGAGTTAGGCAAGCCTAACCTATTGGAGCTCCACCGGTTCGGGTGCCCGAGAACGGGCGCGCGTCCCTAGTACCATTGGCACTCGCGGGGAACGAGTGCCAGGCGTCGGTCGGGACGAGGAGGCGGACATGCAGGAGGAGCGCAGGCTCGCCGTGCTCCGCGCCATCGTCGAGGACTTCGTCGCCACCGAGGAGCCGGTGGGCTCGAAGGCCCTGGTCGAGCGGCACGGCCTGAACGTCTCGCCGGCCACCGTCCGCAACGACATGGCGGCCCTGGAGGACGAGGGCTACATCACCCAGCCCCACACCAGCGCCGGGCGGGTGCCGACCGACAAGGGCTACCGGCTGTTCGTCGACCGGCTCACCACGGTCAAGCCGATGAGCGTCGCGGAGAAGCGGGCGATCTCGACGTTCCTCGACGGCGCGGTCGACCTCGACGACGTCGTGAACCGATCCGTGCGCGTCCTCTCGCAGCTGACCCGCCAGGTGGCGGTCGTGCAGTACCCCACGCTGTCGCGCTCCACGGTGCGGCACGTCGAGCTGGTGCAGCTGGCCCCGCATCGTCTCCTGGCCGTGGTCATCCTCAGCACCGGCCGCGTCGAGCAGCGGCTTGTCGAGCTCGACGTCGACCTCGGCGACGACGACCTCGCGGCGCTGCGCACCCGGATCAGCCGGGTCGCCATGGGCGAGCTGATCGCCGACGCCGTTGCCGGGCTCCGGGGCATCGCCGAGGCCGAGCCGGGGCATGCCCACGCCGTGGTCGAAGTGCTGATCGAGGCGATGAGCGACCACCGCTCCGACGAGCGGATCGCCGTCGGCGGCGCGGCCAACCTCGCCCGCTTCGGCGACAGCTTCGAGTCCTCGGTGCGGCCACTGCTCGAGGCGCTCGAGGAGCACGTCGTGCTCCTCAAGCTGCTGGGCGAGGCCACTCAGGGCGGCATGGTCACGGTCCGGATCGGGGCGGAGGGGCCGGTCGAGGAGCTCTCGGCGACCAGCGTGGTCGCCACCGGTTACGGGCCGCACGACGAGGCGGTCGCCACCCTCGGCATCGTCGGCCCGACCAGGATGGACTACCCCGGCACGATGGCAGCGGTGCGGGCCGTGGCCCGCTACGTCTCCCGGATCCTCGACGAGGCCTGAGTCCACCCACCAACCAGCGAACGAACCAGACCCTTACAGCCAGACCTATACAGAAGGAAGCGCGTTGAGCCAGGACCTGTACGACCTCCTCGGTGTGGCCCGCGACGCGGACGCCGACGCCATCAAGAAGGCCTACCGGCGGCTCGCGCGGCAGTACCACCCCGACGTCAACCCCGATCCGGAGTCGCAGGAGCACTTCAAGGAGGTCTCGCGCGCCTACGAGGTGCTCTCGGACCCGCAGAAGAGGGCGGCGTACGACCGCGGCGGCGACCCGTTCGGGGGGGCCGCCGGCTTCGGCCAGGGCGCGGGCTTCTCGTTCACCGACATCATGGACGCGTTCTTCGGCGGCCAGGGCATGGGCGGCGCGCAGGGCCGCGGACCGCGGTCGCGGGTACGCCGCGGCCAGGACGCGCTGATCCGGCTCGAGGTCGACCTGGCGGAGGCGGCGTTCGGGGTCGCCCGCGAGATCAAGGTCGACACCGCTGTGGTCTGCACGACCTGCCACGGCGAGGGCGCCGCCCCGGGCTCGCACCCAGTGGCGTGCGAGACCTGCCACGGGCAGGGCGAGGTGGCCCATGTGCAGCGCTCGTTCCTCGGCGAGATCCGCACCCTGCGGCCGTGCCCGGCCTGCCGCGGCTTCGGCTCGGTGATCCCGGACCCGTGCCGCGAGTGCTCCGGTGAAGGCCGGGTCCGCTCCCGGCGGACGCTGACCGTGAAGATCCCGGCCGGGGTCGACGACGGAACGCGGGTGCAGCTCAGCGAGCAGGGCGAGGTCGGCCCCGGCGGCGGCCCCGCGGGTGACCTGTACGTCGAGATCCACGTGGCCAAGCACGACACGTTCACCCGGCACGGCAACGACCTGCACTGCACGGTCACCGTGCCGATGACCGCGGCCGCATTAGGCACCACGCTCACGCTGCCGACGTTGGAGGCCGACGTGGAGTCGGGCGCCGACTCGGGCGTGGAGACCAGCTTCGAGCTGGAGCTCCGCCCGGGCACCCAGGCCGGCGCCGAGCAGGTCTACCGGGGCCGCGGCGTGCCGGGCCTGCGCGGCGGCCGCGGCGACCTGGTGGTGACGATCCACGTGGACACGCCGACCCGGCTCGACCCGCGGCAGGAGGAGCTGCTGCGTGAGCTGGCCGCGATCCGGGGCGAGGAGTCGCCGACCGGTCAGGTGCAACCCAGCCAGAAGTCGATGTTCGGCCGGCTGCGCGACGCGTTCAACCCACACTGACCGATGTCGCTGCCCGTCCACCTGGTCCCCTCTCTCGACGGGGTCTCGCTCGGGTCGGTGGTGCGCGTCGAGGGCGACGAGGCGCACCACGCGGTCGCGGTCCGGCGGATGCGGGTGGGCGAGACACTGGTGCTCACCGACGGTCGCGGGGCGCTCGCGGAGGGCGAGGTCGAAGCCACCGGCAAGCGGACCCTCGACGTGCGGCTGACGTCGTACGACGTGGTGGCGGAGCCGGCGCCGTCCGTCACCGTGGTGCAGGCGCTCGCCAAGGGCGACCGGGGCGAGCGGGCGGTCGAGGTGCTCACCGAGATCGGGGTAGCCGAGATCGTGCCCTGGGCCGCGGCGCGCAGCGTGGCGGTGTGGAAGGGCGATCGGGCGGTGAAATCGCTGGGACGCTGGCGGACGACCGCCCGCGAGGCGGCCAAGCAGTCGCGGCGGGCCTGGCACCCGAACGTCGCGGAGCTGGCATCCACCGCCGACGTGCTCGAGGCCGTAGCGGCGGCCGACCTGGCAGTCGCATTGCACGAGGAGGCGACGGAGTCGCTGGCGTCGCTCGCGGTCCCCGAAGCCGGGACGATCGTGATCGTGGTCGGTCCCGAGGGCGGACTGACCGACGACGAGGTAGCGGCCTTCGTGGGCGCCGGTGCTCACGCCGTACGACTGGGCGTCGAGGTGCTCCGCACCTCCACTGCCGGCGTCGCGGCGACAGCAGCCCTACTGGCGCGCACCCCCCGCTGGGATGCCATCGGTGGTTGAGGTGCGAGGAGCGCCAGCGACGAGCCTCGAAACCACCGGGTCCCACGGCGGTGGTTTCGAGGCTCGCAAGCTCGCACCTCAACCACCGGTTGGCTAGCTGGCTAGCAAGGCCTCGACGCGAGCGATCTCGTCGTCCAGCTCCGACCGTTCCGCCTTGGTGAGCTTGCGCATCATGCTCACGATCTCGACCCGGCCGTCAGCGACCCGCCACAGGCCCTCGAGCCAGCCGTCGACCAGGATCGGTGCGGCCGCGGCGCCGTTGGCGCCCTGCTGGGCCTTGCGCTTCTCGGGATCGGTGACCCGGTCGCGGCCGGCGTGAGAGAGCCAGACGTTGTCGTAGTAGCCGAACAGTCGCACCGGGGCGGGGGTGTCAGCGTCGGCGATGGGGGCTGCCGGGTACGTCGTAGAGCACCTTGCCGTTCTCGTCCTCGTATCGTTCGAGATCGTCCATGCCCTTCATCAGTGCGGCCAGGCCGGTGACCGCGGACCAGGCCGTCGCATCGGCTGCGGAGGCGGGGCCGAAGGCACGCAGGTAGCGGCGCACGATGTCAGGGACGTCGGGCTCGACGAGGTCGGCCTCCAGCCATCGATCGACCCGCTGGTAGGTGACGCCGCCCGAGCCCTTCCAGGTGCCGCGGGGTGGCAGCTGGGCCAGCGGCTGGGTGGAGCGGGCGAGCTGGCCCGAGCTGGGTGGCGGGGTATGCCGGGAACCGCTCCGCCAGGGCCAGCGCCAGCGCCTTCTGGGGCAGCGGCCCGTCGTCGAGCAGCTCGGTCAGCGCGGCGTCGAACGCCTCGCGGTCGACCTCCCGGGCGGCGCCGATCGACTGGCTCACCTTGATCTCGCGGTCGTGCACCGGCACGGTCCACTGGCGCAGGGTGAGCGCGTCGTCGCGGGTGAGCAGGTGGATCGTGCCGCGCATCACCAGCAGCCGGACCAGGGTCTTGTCCTCGAGCCCGCGGGTGACGTCGTACGGGTCGAAGTCGGTGAGCCGGGCCGCCAGCGAGAGGTACGGCGGCAGGTTGTCCTGGGCCTGCAACCCGATCAGGTGCTCCGCCATCGCGACGGGCGTGGAGTCGACGCGCTCGAGCAGGTGCTGGCGGTGCAGCAGGGTCCGGTTCAGGACGTCTTTGCCGAGCCTCACTGCACGATGATCGTCTTGGTGTCCTCGGTGGGTCCACCGCCCTCGCCGCCGGACGGGTCGTCGGTCATCGCGACGAAGGTGTACTCGCCGGGAGTCAGGCCGGTGACGTCGACCTCGGTCTGCCAGGGGTACAGCTTGTCGACCCAGCCGAGGGCGGTGGAGAAGCCCTCCTTGACCACCTTGTCGCCCTGGCGGATCTGCCACGGGACGGTGGCCTCGAACGAGCTGGCCACGCCCTCGGCGGTGAACTTCCCGGTGACCGCCTGGCCCTCCTCGGGAGTCGTGACGTTGACCAGGCCGAGGACGTCGAGCTCCTTGGCGGCGTCGGCGCCGTCGGCGGTGTCGACGCCGAACAGCGTGGTCGGCTGCCCACGGAGCTGGACGACCACCGGCGCGCGCTCCTGCTGGACGCCCTGCAGGGTGTAGACCAGCTGCTGGAGCGCGAGCTTGGCGTCGGCCGCCGACATGCCCGGCGCCCTCTTGGTCCAGGAGTCGTCGGGAACGCTCACCACGAACGACCCGTCGACGTACTCGACGCTGTCGAAGCTCCCACCCGGGTACGCCGTGCGGTAGTCCCCGTCCGCGGCGTCGCCGGCCGTCATCAACGCGGCGGCCTCCGCCAGCGGGTTGTCGGCCTCGACGCTGCGGAACTCCCGGAACAGCCGGGCGCCCTGCGGGGTGTCGCCGACGAAGTAGACCGGCACCGTCGCCATCTCGGCCGGCGGCGCGCTCGACTCGGGCGGGCTGGACGGGTCGGTGGGCTCGTCGCTGGGAGTGCCCTCCGACGTCTCGTCGGACCCGGTGTCGTCGGCCACCGGCTCCGGGTCATCGCCGCAGCCGGCGAGCACCAGCGCGAGCGCGCCGGTCGCCAGCAGCGTGGTGAAACGCATCCGGGCGGTCATGGCGTCCATCCTTCTCGCCTTCAGCAGCTATTCCACGATGATCGTGCGCGTGTCGGTGAACGGCCCGGTTCCCTCGCCGCCGGACGGGTCGTCGGTCATGGCGACGAAGGTGTAGGTGCCGGGGGCGAGGTCGGAGACATCGATCGGCTCGGTCTCCCACTTGTACAGCCGGTCGATCGCTCCCTCCGCGGTCGTGAAGCCGTCGAGCACGACCTCATCGGACGCATCGCGGATCTCCCAGGGCACGGTCCCCTCGAACGAGTTGGCCCGGCCCCTCGCAACGAACGAGCCCTGGACATGGAAGCCCTCGGAGGGATCGCTGATGTTGACCAGGGCGAGGACGTCGTTCTGGGGGTCCCGCTCGTTGATCGTCCCGCGGATGGGCTGTCCAGCTTCAGTGAGCTGAACCGGCAACGGCTCACCGGTGGCGGCCTGGAGCGTGTACACCACCTGCTGAACGTCGAGCGGGCTCCACCCCCTGTTCAGGGTCAGTGCCCCGGGCCCGAGCTCGACGTCGAATCGCCCGTCGGTCACCTCGACTGCCTCGAACGAGCCCTCGGGCCACCCGGTCCGATAGTCGGGGTCCTGCGGACCGTGGGCCATGGTGATCGCGTTGAGCGCCGCTAGCGGATCGTTGGCTGGGAGCTGTTGGAACTCTCGGTACAGACGTGGGCCGGCGGGGGTGTCCCCGACGAAGTACAGGGCCGCCGTGTGCTCGGTGTCATTCGCCGGGGGAGCGTTGTCGCGGCGCCGCCCGTCGTCCTGCCCGAGGTTGACCGCCGCCACTACCGCCGCTGCCGCCAGGACAGCGCCGCCGACGGCGTACCACCCGCGCCGCGCCGGCCGGTGGGTGCGCGCCTTGATCGTGTCCAGGCGGTACGCCGGCTCCACGTCGGCCACCGAGTCGGTGAGCAGGTCGCGCAGGTCGTCGTCGGTCACGACGCGTCTCCCTTCAGCAGCTCGCGCAGCGCAGCGGCGCCGCGCGAGGCATGGCTCTTGACCGCACCCCGGCTGATGCCCAGGGTGCTGGCGATCTCGGCCTCGGTGAGGTCCAGGTAATAGCGCAGCGCCAGCACCTCGCGCTGGCGCTGCGGCAGCGCCCGCATCGCCTCGAGCACGGCGGCCCGGCGGTCGATGACCTCGGCCGGTTCGTCCGGGTCCGGCACCGGCTCGGGTCCGCGCGCGGTGTACCGCGCCACCACCATCCGGTGCCGGATGGCCGACCGGGACTGGTTGACCACGGCCTGGCGCAGGTACGCCAGCCCCTTGTCCGGGTCGCGCAGCCGACCCCAGCGCCGGTGCACGGCGATGAACGCGTCCTGCACGACCTCTTCCGCGGTGCCGACGTCGCGCACCAGGAGCACGGAGAGCCGCACCAGCTGCCGCCAGTGGGCGGCGTACAGCTGCTCCAGCGCCTCGTCGGCGGTCCAGGGGCCGTCGGCCATCAGGCCGTCCGGTGCGGTCGCATGGGCGGTCACGCTAGTAGGACGCCCGGCGCACGCCTACGGTTTACCCATGGACGACTGCCTCTTCTGCAAGATCGTCGCCGGCGACGTGCCCGGGGAGGTCGTGCACACGACCGAGCGGACGGTGGCGTTCCGGGACGTCAACCCACAGGCGCCCGTGCACGTGCTCGTGGTGCCTCGCGACCACCACCCCAACGCCGCAGCGCTCGCCGCGGCCGACCCGACTGCCCTTGCCGAGCTCGTGCAGACGGCCGCGGCGGTCGCCACCGCCGAGGGGTACGACGAGTACCGGCTGGTGTTCAACACCGGCGCCCAAGCCGGGCAGACCGTCTTCCACACCCACCTGCACCTGCTCGCCGGGCGCGCGTTCACCTGGCCTCCCGGATGAAGTCAATTCGCACGGCCGCCGCGGCCGGCGTACTCCTGCTCCTCGCGGCCTGCTCGGAGACGCCGGAGGAGTCGCCGCGCGACGACGCCGCCGACCAGCCGGCCGCCGAGACGACCCCCGAGACCCCCGACCACGCGGGCCACCCGCAGGCGAAGCCGGGCAAGCTGCTGCCGCTGCGCAAGGGCGAGGACCGGCTCACCCTGACCATGCCGGCGGCGTACACGCCCTCGGCGCCGACCGGCAAGGGCACCGACGACTACCGGTGCTTCATGCTCGACCCCAAGCTGGCCCGCGACAGCTACCTCACCGGCACCAACGTGCTGCCCGGCAACCCCGACGTCGTCCACCACGTGATCCTGTTCCGGGTGCCGCCCGACCAGGTCGACGAGGCGCAACGCCTCGACAACGCCGACCAGGACGAGGGCTGGACCTGCTTCGGTGGCTCGGGAGTCGCGGGTGAGGTGGACCAGCTCAACGACGCGCCGTGGCTCGGGGCCTGGGCGCCAGGTGGTTCGGAGACGAAGACCCCGGACGGGTACGGCGTCGATCTGCCTCGGGGCTCGCGGATCATCATGCAGGTCCACTACAACCTGCTCGCCGACGTCGGTCCGGACATGAGCTCCACGCAGATCCGGCTGATGCCGCACAGCCGGGACATCACCGATCTGCACACGTTCCTGATGCCCGCACCCGTGGAGCTGCCGTGTCGCGCCGGTCACGACTCCTCGCCGCTGTGCGATCGCGACGCAGCCCTCGCCGATGCGCGGGAGCGGTTCGGGATGGTGGGCGGTGCGCTGGCCGAGGGGCTGCACTACCTCTGCGGCACGGAGCCGAGTCCGAACCCGGTCAGCTCCTGCACCCGCACCCTCTCCCGGCCGATGACCGTGCTCGCGGCGGCGGGTCACATGCACCTGCTCGGCCGCCAGATCAAGCTCGAGGTCAATCCCGACACCCCCGAGGCCCGCACGCTGCTGAACATCAAGGTGTGGGACTTCGACGACCAGGGCGCCCGGCCTATCCGGCCCGTCCACCTCGACGCGGGCGACACCGTCCGGGTGACCTGCCGGCATGTGCAGTGGCTGCGCGACAAGCTGCCGGCGTTCGAGGGTCAGGAGGAGAAGTACGTCGTGTGGGGCGAGGGCACGACCGACGAGATGTGCCTCGGGCTGCTGTCGGTCGCGTTCGAGTGACCGGTCCTCAGATCGCCACGAGCGACCGCGCGACGGATGCGAAGTCCTCGGCGGGTACGCCCGAGCCGTAGCGGAACCCCTGTGCCTCGTCGCAGGCCCGGCGCTGGAGGTACCGCTCCTGGTCGCGCGTCTCGACACCCTCGGCAACGACGGTCATGCCCAGCGTGTGCGCCATCGCGATGATCGTGTCGACGATGGCGGCATCGGCGTCGTCGATGTTGAGCTCCTGGACGAACGAGCGGTCGATCTTGATCTTGTCGATCGGGAAGCGGGTCAGGTAGGACAGGCTCGAGAAGCCGGTCCCGAAGTCGTCGACCACGATCTGGATCCCTCTGTTCCGGAACTCCTGGAGCCGCTCGACCACGTGCGGCTGTCCGTCCATCAGGATGCCCTCGGTGATCTCGAGCTCGAGCAGGCCCGGGTCGAAGCAGGTCTCGGCCAGGACCTCGTCGACGACCGACGACCAGTCCGCGGCGAGGAGCTGCCGCGGCGAGACGTTCACGGCCAGTCGGAGCGGGCGACCGAGCTCGGCCTGGATCGCGCACGCGTCCAGGCACGCCTGCCGGAGCACCGACCTGCCGAGCTTCCGGATCATCCCGCCCTCCTCGGCGACCGGGATGAAGCGATCGGGCCCGATCGGTCCGAGCTCCGGGCTGTCCCAGCGCGCCAGCGCCTCCATCCCGACCACCGCACCCGATTCGAGGTCCACCAGCGGCTGGTAGACGACGGACAGCTCCTCGCGCTCGATCGTCTGTCGCAGCGAGGCAGCGATGGCGATCTTGTCGTTGGTCTCGTCGAGCATCGCGTCGAAGAACCACTGGAAGTCGTTCCGCCCGGCGCCCTTCGCGTGGTGCATCGCGGTGTCGGCGTTCTTGAGCAGGGTCGTGGGGTCGATGCCGTCGTGCGGGTAGCGAACGCCGCCCATGCTCACCGTGACGACGAGCTCGTGGCCGTTCACGCTGACCGGCGCCACCAGGACCTGCATCAGCTCCTCGATGCGCGAACCCAGGCTCTTGCCGTCTGCCAGCCCTCCGAACACGATCACGAACTCGTCGCCGCCGAGATGGGCGACCAGGTCGTCCTCGTGCACCCACTGCCGCAGCCGAGCGGCCGTGGCGAGGAGCAGCTGGTCGCCGGTGTGGTGGCCCAGGGAGTCGTTGATCCGCTTGAAGTGGTCGAGGTCGAGGAGCAGCACGACGAGCTCGTGGCGGTCCCGTTCGGCCCGCTGGATCACGTCGAGCAAGTGAGCGAGCAGCATGGTGCGGTTGGGGAGGTCGGTGAGCACGTCGTGGTGGGCGAGGTGCCAGACCTCGGCCTTCACCAGAGCCGACTCCGCCTGCCGGATCCGCTCCTCGGAGCGTTGCCGCTCGGAGATGTCGATGATCGAGGCCAGGACGAACGTCTCATCGTCGATCTGCACGGAGCTCAGCCCGATTTCGACGGGTACCTCGGATCCGTCGGCACGCAGCCCGTGGAGGTGCCGGCCCGCACCCAGCGCTCGGGTGCCGGGATGGCCGCGGAAGAGCCGCCGTTGGTCGCGGTGGTGGTCGCGGAACCGTTCGGGGAGCAGATCCTCGACCGACATCCTCATCAGCTGTTCGCGCGGGTAGTCGAACAGTTGCTCGGCCTGGGCGTTGACCAGGACGACCCGGCCCTCGACGTCCACCATCAGCATCGCGAACGGGGTCGCGTCGATCACCTTGCGCAGACGACTCTCCTCATCGTGAGGATTCATCGGGAGGCTCGCTCTCTGGGGCGCCGTAAGCGCGGACGAAGGGGACCCCCATGTCCGACCCGACGATGGTAGGACCGGCACCGCGGACCCGGGCGGAAATCGCCAGAGTTGCCCTACAGCAGGACGGCGTCGACGAGGCGGAGCACGGCGAACAACACGGGCAGCCCGAACACCACGAGCAGCATCCAGGCCGCGATGCGGTGCCGGGTCTTGGCGCCGTCGAGGGAGCCCGCGAAGTCGAGCAGTGCGCCGTCCGGAACGTGATGGGTCAGTCCCATCCGGGCGGCGTCGGGCGGCAGATGCTGACCGCCGAACCAGTACGGCGGCGCTGGCTCCGGCCCGGCGTCGTCGCCGGCGAAGTCCTCGTCGTACTCGTCGGCCGGATGCATGGGCCCCACGGTACGCGTCGCAAACGGCTGGGCGACGGCAGACGGCTCACGTATCCTGGGAGAGTCCGATCCGCCGAGAACCGAAAGGCCGCCCGTCCGGGCACCCATGACAGACAGCAACCATTCAGGGGACGCTCACCACACGCGGCACACCGTCGTGGTCCCCAACAGCATCAACATGGTCAGCCTGCTGGGTCCGGGGGACGAGCACCTCGGGCTCATCGAGCGCAGCTTCGACGCGGAGATCCATGTCCGCGGCAACCGGATCACCATGCGCGGCGAGCCGGGCGAGGTCGCCCTCGCCGAGCGGCTGCTCGACGAGCTGGTCGCGATCATCCGCACCGGCCAGGGCGTGACCACCGAGACGGTCGAGCGGGTCCTGCAGATGCTGCGCGCCGAGACGACCGAGCGTCCCGCCGACGTGCTCTCGCTCAACATCCTGAGCAACCGCGGCCGGTCGATCCGACCGAAGACGCTCAACCAGAAGCGATACGTCGACTCGATCGACAAGCACACGATCACGTTCGGCATCGGCCCGGCGGGCACCGGCAAGACCTACCTGGCGATGGCCAAGGCGGTGCAGGCCCTGCAGTCGAAAAACGTCAACCGGATCATCCTGAGCCGGCCGGCGGTCGAGGCGGGCGAGCGACTGGGCTTCCTGCCAGGCACCCTCTCCGAGAAGATCGACCCCTACCTGCGGCCGCTCTACGACGCCCTGCACGACATGGTCGACCCCGAGTCGATCCCCAAGCTGCTCGCGGCCGGGACCATCGAAGTGGCGCCGCTGGCGTTCCTGCGCGGACGGTCGCTCAACGACTCCTTCATCATCCTCGACGAGGCACAGAACACCACGCCCGAGCAGATGAAGATGTTCCTCACCCGGCTGGGGTTCGGCTCCAAGATCGTCGTCACCGGCGACGTCACCCAGGTCGACCTGCCCAGCGGCACCAAGTCCGGGCTCCGGGTGGTGGAGGACATCCTCGACGACGTGGAGGACATCGCGTTCAACCGGCTGACCAGCCACGACGTGGTACGCCACCGCCTGGTCGGCCGGATCGTGGCGGCGTACGACGACCACGACGCGCGCGGGATCCAGGGAGCCCAACGCAAGGACCGTTCTTGACCATCGAGATCCTGAACGAGTCGGGCCACGAGCTCGACGTGAAGGGGCTCGCGACGCTGAGCAGATTCGTGATGGACGAGATGCGAGTCCATCCGCTCGCCGAGCTGTGCATCAAGGCGGTCGACGAGGACACCATGGCCAAGCTCAACGAGCAGTGGATGGAGAAGGACGGGCCGACCGACGTGCTCGCCTTCCCCATGGACGAGCTGCGGCCCGGGCTGGTCACCGAGGAGCCGGAAGAGGGCGTGCTCGGTGACCTCGTGCTGTGCCCGACCGTCGCCGAGCGCCAGGGCGAGACCGCCGGCCACGGCACCTCCGCCGAGATCGAGCTGCTGACCGTGCACGGCATCCTGCACCTGCTCGGCTACGACCACGCCGAGCCCGAGGAGCACCGCGAGATGTTCGGGCTCCAGGACAAGCTCCTGGAGGAGTGGCGGGCCTCGCTGTGAGCGACTTCTGGCTGCTGGTCACAGCGGCCGTCCTGGTCCTTCTCGCCGGGCTGTTCACCGCCGCCGACGCCGCGCTGGCGTCATTCTCCAGGGCCCGCGCCGCAGAGCTGGCGAGTGACGAGCGCGCCGGCGCCACGCACCTGGTCGCGCTGCTCGACGACGCGCCCCGCTACCTCAACACCGCGCTCTTCCTGCGCCTGCTCTGTGAGATCTCCGCGATCGTGCTGGTCGCCAAGGTGGTCTCCGAGAGCGTGGACGCGAGCTGGTGGCCCAGCGTGCTCGTCACCATCGCGGCGATGCTGGTCGTCTCGTTCGTGGTGGTCGGGGTGGCCCCGCGAACCCTGGGTCGGCAGCACGCCGAGACGGTGGCGCTGCTGAGCGCCGGCCCGTTGCGCGCGTTCACCTCGGTGCTCGGACCGTTCCCCAAGCTGCTGATTCTGATCGGTAACGCGATCACCCCGGGCCGCGGCTTCCGGGAGGGGCCGTTCTCGACGGAGACCGAGCTGCGCGAGCTGGTCGACATGGCCGAGGCGTCCGCGGTGATCGAGTCGGGCGAGCGGAAGATGATCCACTCGGTCTTCGAGCTCGGCGACACCAGTGCGCGCGAGGTGATGGTGCCGCGCAACGACGTCGTCTACATCGAGCACTACAAGAACCTCCGGCAGACCATGTCGCTGTTCCTCCGCAGCGGGTTCTCCCGCATCCCGGTGATCGGCGAGAACCTCGACGAGGTGCGCGGCTTCGCCTATCTCAAGGACATCGTGCGCCGCGACTTCGAGGCGCCCGACGTCGAGTTCACCCAGCACGTCGAGGAGATCATGCGGCCGGCCCACTTCGTGCCGGAGTCCAAGCCCGTCGACGCGCTGCTCTCCGAGATGCAGGCCCGCCGCCAGCACATCGCCGTCGTCGTCGACGAGTACGGCGGCACCGCCGGGCTGATCACGATCGAGGACGTGCTCGAGGAGATCGTCGGCGAGATCACCGACGAGTACGACCCGGACGAGGTCGAGGTCGAAGTCCTCGACGACGGAGCCGTGCGCGTGCCCTCGCGCTACCCCGTCGACGACCTCGACGAGCTGTTCGGATTCGACGTCGAGGAGGAGGATGTCGACTCGGTCGGTGGGCTGATGGCCAAGCACCTGGGCCTGGTCCCGATCCCCGGCTCGTCCGTCGAGGCCCACGGCCTGCGCTTCGAGGCCGAGGAGACAGCCGGTCGCCGCAACAAGATCGGCACGGTGCTGATTCGCCGACTGCCCCGGCCGACGAAGCCGGACGCCGAGTCGGCGCAGGCTCACGCGAAGTAGTCGTCGAGTCGGCGCAGGCTCACGCGAAGTAGTCGTCGAGTCGGCGCAGGCTCACGCGAAGTAGCCGTCGAGTCGGCGCAGGCTCACGCGAAGTAGTCGTCGAGTCGGCGCAGGCTCACGCGAAGTAGCCGTCGAGTCGCCGCAAGCGGCTGACCGATCGCACTGTTGGGCCGCTCTCGATGCGGCCCGCGTAGCAAATGGCGGCAGACGACACTTCCGGACCCGTGCGGACGGTCGTTTGCCGCCTCTTCACCGCACGGCCTGGCTCCTGGTGTTCGAGCCCGCCTCCTATCGCCCACACACCAGTCAACTGAGCCCGAGTTGCCGCCCCTGGCGCCTCTAGGGCCTTCGACCCGGCGCATCCTCATTTCCGGTGCGGTGAGTACGCGCCGACTCGAGCCCGTGGGGGCGTGAGGTTGCGCCGACTCGCCCCTCCTAGGGTGAGGCTCATGGAGCTGAACGCCGAGGACCGCAAGCTGGTCACCCTCGCTCGGGCCACCCGCGCCCGCACCGGTGCGGCCGAGGGCGCAGCGGTGCGCGACTCCGACGGCAGGACGTACGCCGCGGCCACCGTCTCGCTCCCGTCGCTCGAGCTGAGCGCGGTGCAGGTCTGCGTGGCGATGGCCGTCGCGTCCGGCTCGCGCGGCCTGGACGCGGCGGTGGTGCTCGGCGATGCCACCGAGCTGGCCGCGCCGGACGAGGCGGTGCTGCGTGAGTTCGGCGGCCAGGGCGTCGTTGTCCACCTCGGCGACCCGCGAGGCACCGTCGCCACCTCGATCACTCCATGAGCGCACTGCACACGGAGGCGGCCGGGACCTGGCGCCTCGGAAACCTGGAGGTGCGCCGGCTGGGCTTCGGCGCGATGCGGCTCACCGGGACCAAGCCGTTTCACCACGGCGTCCCGAGGGACCGGGCGACGTCGATCGCGGTCGTCCGGCGCGCAGTCGAGCTCGGCGTCAACCACATCGACACCGCAGCCTTCTACTTCTCCTCGCTCCGGTCGGCCAACGAGCTCCTCAACACCGCGCTGTCGCCGTACCCCGACGACCTGGTCATCACCACCAAGGTGGGACCCGGCCGCGACCCCGCCGGCGAGTGGTCCACCTGGGCGCGGCCGGAGGACCTGCGCGGCCAGGTGGAGGAGAACCTCCGCCAGCTTGGCCGCGACCACCTCGACGTCGTCAACTACCGGTCGAACGGGCGGGACTCGATCGCCGACGCAGTCGCGGCCCTGGCCGAGCTCCGGGAGGAGGGCCTGCTGCGGCACATCGGCGTCTCCAACGTGACTTCCGAACGGCTCGACGAAGCGCGATCGGTGACCGAGATCGTCTGCGTCCAGAACCGTCACGGAGTGGGCTCCACTCTTCCCGACGCGGTCGCCGTCATCGAGCGCTGCCGGGAGCTCCGTCTCGCGTTCGTACCCTTCTTCGCGATCGCCGGCGAGCGCGCGAGACGGGCTCGACGACCGAGCATCCGGAGGTGCTCGCGATAGCGGAGACACACGGGGCCACGCCCGCCCAGATCCGGATCGCCTGGACCCTCGCCCTGGGTCCGCACGTGCTGGCCATCCCGGGCACCGGCGATCCCGCCCACCTGGAGGCCAACGTGGCCGCGGCGAGCATCCGGCTCACGGAGGACGAGGTGGCCAGTCTCTCGACGCTTGGATAAGCACTGGCGTGATCCGTAGGAGTGAGTAGTAACCTGCCGGACGTGATACTCGGGAGTGCCTGGGAGGAACACCGGCGCGCGATCGAGAAACTTCGCGCGTCGTACGTCGCCATCCCCCCTGGAGAGCCGGTCCGGCTCGCGAAGCGCACCACCAACCTGTTCCGGCCGCGTGCGGCCACCGAGGCGCCCGGCCTCGACGTCTCGGGGCTCACCGGCGTGATCGAGGTGGACCCGGTGGCCGAGACCGCCGAGGTGCAGGGGATGTGCACCTACGAGGACCTGGTCGACGCCACGCTTCCGCACGGACTGATCCCGCTGGTCGTGCCGCAGCTGCGCACCATCACCCTGGGCGGTGCGGTCACCGGGCTCGGCATCGAGTCGACGAGCTTCCGCAGCGGACTGCCGCACGAATCGGTGCTCGAGATGGACGTCTTCACCGGGGCCGGCAAGGTCGTCACCACCCGGCCCGGCGAGGATCTCTTCGACACCTTCCCGAACTCCTACGGCTCGCTCGGCTACGCCACCCGCCTGCGGATCCGGCTCGAGCGCGTGCCGTCCCACGTCGCGCTGCGCCATGTCCGGTACGACGACGCCGGGCTGCTGGCCAAGGCTGTCGCCGAGATCGTCGAGACCCGCGAGTACGACGGCGAGCGGGTCGACGGGCTGGACGGGGTCGCGTTCGCACCGGGGGAGTACTACCTGACCCTGGCCAGGTGGACCGACGACCCCGGGGCAACCTCCGACTACACGAGGCAGCAGATCTACTACCGCTCGATCCAGGAGCTGGCCAAGAATGGGGTCGGCGTGGACCTGCTGACGACGTACGACTACCTGTGGCGCTGGGACACCGACTGGTTCTGGTGCTCCGGGGCCTTCGGCGCCCAGCACCCGGTGCTGCGCCGGCTGTGGCCGCGACGCTGGCGTCGCTCCGACGTCTACATGCGGATGCTCGGCCTGGACCGCAGGCTCGGGATCGCCGACCGGCTCGACCGCCGCGCCGGCCGCCTGCAGCGCGAGAAGGTGATCCAGGACGTCGAGGTGCCGGTCGAGCGGCTTCCCGAGTTCCTCGACTGGTTCGACGAGGAGATCGGGATGCGGCCGGTGTGGCTGTGCCCGCTGATCGCCTCTCGCGACTGGCCCACCTACCCTCTGGAGCCGGACCGCACCTACGTCAACGTCGGGTTCTGGGGCACCGTCCACGTCGGACCCGAAGCCCCTCGGGCGCCCCGCAACCGCGCGATAGAGACGAAGGTGCATGAGCTCGACGGCCACAAGTCGCTGTACTCCGAGGCCTTCTACGACCGCGACAACTTCGACCGGCTCTACGACGGCGCACACCTCGCCGCCGTCAAGGAGCGCTACGACCCCGACAACAGGCTGACCACCCTCTACGACAAGGCGGTGCGACAACGATGAAGAAGCTCTCGATAGCCGAGGCATTCGAACAGCTGCTGAAGGAGCCATTGCCGCTCCGGTTCACGGCGTACGACGGCAGCGCCAGCGGTCCCGAGGACGCACCGTTCAAATTCCACCTGCACAACGAGCGCGGGCTGGCCTACCTGCTCACCGCGCTCGACTCCGACCTCGCGCTCGTTCGCCCCTACGTCACCGGCGACCTCACGCTCGAGGGCGTGCACCCGGGCGACCCCTACGAGATGCTGGAGATGCTCCACAAGGGGCTGAAGTTCCGGATGCCCTCGCCGGCCGAGCTCGTCATCCTGCTCCGCTCGATGGGCCTTTCCCACCTGAAGCCGCCGCCCCCGCCGGCGCAGGAGGCGCCGTCGCGGATGAGGCGGATCTTCGAGGGGTTCCGGCACTCGATGGGCCGCGACGCGGAGGCGATCCACCACCACTACGACGTCTCCAACGCGTTCTACGAGATGGTCCTCGGCCCGTCGATGACCTACACCTGCGCGGTTTACCCGACCGACGACGCGACGCTGGAGGAGGCGCAGTTCAACAAGTACGACCTGGTCGCCCGCAAGCTCGACCTGCAGCCCGGGCAGCGCCTGCTCGACGTGGGCTGCGGCTGGGGCGGCATGGTCCGGCACGCCGCCAAGGAGTACGGCGTCAAGACGCTCGGCGTCACCCTGTCCCGCGAGCAGGCCACCTGGGCCCAGGAGGCGATCAAGGAGCAGGGCCTCGACCACCTCGCCGAGGTCCGCCACCTCGACTACCGCCTGGTCGAGGAGGGCGGCTTCGACGCGGTCTCGTCGATCGGGCTCACCGAGCACATCGGGGTGCGCAACTACCCGGCGTACTTCGGGTTCCTCCGCGACAAGCTGCGTCCGCAGGGCCGGCTGCTCAACCACTGCATCACCCGCCACGACAACAAGATGCGCCACACCGGGCGGTTCATCGACCGCTACATCTTCCCCGACGGGGAGCTGATCGGCTCAGGTCGGATCATCTCCGAGGCTCAGAATGTGGGTCTGGAGGTGCAGCACGAGGAGAACTTCCGGGTCCACTACGCCAAGACCCTTGCTGGCTGGTGCCACAACCTCGAGACCAACTGGGACGCGGCGGTGGCCGAGGTCGGCGAGGAGACGGCGCGGGTCTGGGGGCTCTACATGGCGGGGTCGCGGCTGGGTTTTGCGCGCAACGAGATCCAGCTCCACCACGTGCTCGCCACCAAGACCGACGCGGATGGGGTGAGCGGCTACCCGCTGCGGCACACGTTCTAACCCCTGGACCTAGGGTTTGGGGGTGAGCACCCGGGCCCGGCAGTACGACGCGCAGGTGCTGCGTCGCACCCCGGTCTCGGACCACCTGGTGCGGCTGGTGCTGGGCGGCCCGGGTCTCGCGGGGTTCAAGTCGACCGGCGTACCCGACGAGTGGGTCGGGCTGGTCGTCCCGGGGCAGTTCCAGAGCCGCTACTACACAGTGCGCTCGTGGCAGGACGGTGAGCTGACGGTCGACGTGGTCATCCATGACGTCGGCCTGGTCACCGAGTGGGCCACCCGCGACTGCCTGGGCGACACGGTGGTGCTCACCGAGCCCAAGGGATCGTTCGCGATGCCCGCCGACGCGGGCTGGCTGATCCTGGTCGGCGACCTCACCGCGATGCCGGCAATGGCGCGGATCACCGACACCGTCGACGTACCGACCCGGGTGTGGGCCGAGGTGCCCGACGACCTGGGCGAATACCTGCCGGAGGGCACGAAGGTGCACTGGCTAGAGACGCCGGACGACGGGGGCAGCCGGCTGGCGTCGGTGGTCGAGGGGATCGACTGGCCGCAGGGCGAGGGCTACTTCTGGATGGCGGGCGAGTCGGCGCAGATGCGCGCGATCCGCAAGCACCTGATGCGGGAGGTGCGGCTCCCGAGCACGGCGTACGACGTGATGGGCTACTGGCGCGCCGGTGGCGTCCGCCAGCCGCGCGCCGTCGACCCCGGACCGATCTGGCGGGCGGGCAAGGCGGCGGGGAAGTCCGACGAGGAGATCTGGGCCGACTACGACAAGGCACGTGATGGCTGAGCACAAGAGCGGGTTCGTGTCCTTCGTGGGCCGGCCCAACGCGGGCAAGTCCACGCTCACCAACGCGCTGGTCGGCCAGAAGATCGTGATCACCAGCGACAAGCCCCAGACAACCCGCACCGTGGTGCGCGGGATCGTGCACCGCCCCGACGCCCAGCTGATCCTGGTCGACACTCCCGGGCTGCACCGCCCGCGGACCCTGCTCGGCGAGCGGCTCAACGACCTGGTGCGTACCACCTGGGCCGAGGTGGACGCGGTCGCCGTGTGCTTCCCCTCCGACGAGAAGATCGGGCCCGGGGACCGGTTCATCGTCACCGAGATGGCCAAGGTGCGCCGCACCACCAAGCTCGCGATCGCCACCAAGACCGACCTGGCGACGCCCGAGCGGATCGGGCAGCACCTGCTCGACATCCAGGCGCTCGGACAGGAGACCGGCACCGACTGGGCCGAGATCGTGCCGGTGTCGGCCGTCGCCGGCGACCAGGTCTCACTCCTCGAGGACCTGCTGGTCGGGCTGCTCCCGGAGGGCCCCCAGCTCTACCCCGACGGCGACCTCACCGACGCGCCCGAGGAGATCCTGGTGGCCGAGCTGATCCGGGAGGCCGCGCTCGACGGCGTACGCGACGAGCTGCCGCACTCGATCGCGGTCGTGGTCGAGGAGATGGGGCTACGCGAGGGGCGGTCGGAGGACAGACCGCTACTCGACATCCACGCCAACCTGTACGTCGAGCGGTCGTCGCAGAAGGGGATCGTGATCGGCCATCGCGGGTCGCGGCTCAAGGCGGTCGGCTCGGCTGCGCGCCAGCAGATAGAGGCGTTGCTCGGGACGCCGGTCTACCTCGATCTGCACGTCAAGATCGCCAAGGACTGGCAGCGCGATCCGCGACAGCTGCGCAAGCTGGGCTTCTAGTCGCCGCCACTCGTTGGCGCACCGGGTCTCGATACGCTGGTCGCGACCTCGTCCCTCGGCCGCGAAGTACCCCGACCTCCTTCATCACGGAGCCCGCTCGTTCCTCGCGGACTCCTATTCAGGAACCCAGCACAGGCCGTACGTCGTGCCCGCGCTCCACTGGGCGGCGGTGGGCCACTCGTAGCCCCACTGGAAGTCGAGGGGGTCGTCGGCGGCGGCGTTGCCGGCGTTCTCGCACTGCTCCTGGCCGCGGGCCTGGGCGGCCCCGACGCCCGGATAGTCCTCGGAGTCGAACGTGACCACGCCGACGGCGCGCCAGGAGTGCGGCCCGCTGCACAGCACTCGCTCGAAGTCCGCCGATCCCGGGGCCGCGGTGCCGCACATGCCCCACTTGGCCCGCCCGTCGGGGGTGTCCAGGACGCCCTGCGCATCGCTGTCGAGCGCCGCCAGCTTGTTGGCACCGGCCATCGCGATCACGTCGCAGCGGTACCAGTCCGCGCCGGCATCGGACTCCTCGACCGTGGGGGTGAACCACACCGCCCGCAGCATGCTCAGCCGTTGTTGCGTGATCGAGCCGCCGACGTACTCGCCCAGCTGGCCCGGACAGGTCTCGGCGACCTGCTCCTTCACGCGCTTGGAGTCGACCGCCACCAGGTGACCGCCGACGACCGTGTCGAGGTCGCCCACGGCGTAGGTGACCGAGGTGTGCTCGCGCCGGCAGTCTCTGGGCGCGGCAGCACTGGTGTAGGCGAGCGCGGCGTCGAAGGAGAGCCGGTAGCAGGCGCCCTCCTCGGGCCTCGGCGCCTCGGTGGCGCTCGGCCGGGGGCTGGGCACCGACGCGTCGGGGTCTGCCTGCGGCTCCGGGTCTCCGGAGCAGGCGGCCAGCAGAAGCAGGGCGGCGATGGTGACGGCGCCGCGTGCGAGACGGGTACGCATCAGTCGCTGGTCTTCGCCCAGCACACCGAGCGTCGGTTGCCGGCCTGCCACTCTGCCTCGTGGAACCAGGTGTAGCCGAACTGGTAGTCGACCGGGTAGTTCAGCCAGGCGCCGACGGAGTCGGAGCAGTAGTCGCGGGAGGTGACCTCCACGATCCGGTCACCCGGGTAGGAGTCGTCGGGCTCGCCGAGCTTGATCGTGGTGACCGCCCGCCACTGGTGCTCTTCGGTGCACGGCACCTTGACGCCCTCGGCCACGCTCGGCCCGTCGGCGCACACCAGCCACTGGTCGTCGATCCGCCCCTGGAGCAGCCCTTCGGCGGTCCGGGGCAGCTCGACGAACTCCTCGCTCTGATCGCTGCCGCCGACGATGTCGCAGCGGTACCAGCGGGCGCCCTCGTCCCAGGCCTTCTCCGAGGGCCGGAACCACGCCCAGCTGACGATCGTGCGCAGCACCAGGCTCTCGTCGGCGCCGAGGAACTTCTCGAACTTCTCCGCGCAGGTGCGGTAGGCGAAGCTGCCCACCTCCTCGTCGTCGTACTCCGCGTCGTCGAAGTCGTCGGCGAGCTCGCCCACGGCGAACGTCTGCGCGGTGTGCGGCTCCGCACACTCGACGGTCTTGGTGGCATTGCTGCGTTGCGCGACGTCCTCCGGGGTTAGCTTCCGGCACGCCCCGAGATCGGGGGCCTCCACCGCGTCGACCTGGTCGGGGTCGGTGTTGCTGCCCTGCTCCTCGCCTCCGCACGCCGTCAGCGCGAGCAGCGCGGGCAGGGCCAGACCCAGGACCCGTGGCAGCAGCGACATCGTCCAGATGCTACCTGCGCGCCCAGGCCTGGCGGCCTTCGCACTTCAACGACCGAGCGTGACGCTACTCGCTCAGCAGTGCCGCGATCGTGCCGCCGAGCTCGTACGCCGCCGCGGTCTGCTCCGCATCCACGTCGCCGAGCACCTCGAGCAACTCCGCCGACTGCACCCACGGGAGCGCCTGGACGATCGACTGCACCGACCGCACCGCGCCGGCGGTGTCGTAGCGGCCGTGCACCCAGAGCCCGTACGGTTTCTTGCCGCCGGTGGACGCGCTCGCCGACCCGTCGTCGCTGAGAGCGCCACCTGCCTCGAGGAAGATCGTGTCGAAGAAGTGCTTGAGGGCGCCACTCATGTAGCCGAAGTTCGCGGTGGTGCCGAGCAGGTAGCCGTCTGCACCCAGGACGTCGTCGGCCGACGCCTCCAAGGCCGTCCGCTCGACGACCTCGACACCCTCGATCTCGTCGTCGTGGGCACCAGCGAGCACAGCGTCCGTCAGCGATTGGACCGTCGGCGTGGGGGAGTGATGGACGACCAGGAGCCTGGGCACATTGCCACTCTGCCAGGCGCCTCAGCGGGTCCGCAGGCCGCAGGTCGCTGGGCCTTCGAGCACCTCGCCGTTCGCGTCGAACCTCGAGCCGTGCAGCGGGCAGTCCCAGCTCTGCTCGGCGTCGTTCCGCCGCACGATCCCGCCGAGGTGGGGGCACACAGCCGACATGCGGCGGCCGCCATCGATCTGTGCGGAGGGCGCGCCCAGATGGTCGTACCGAACGTCGCGGGACCCCAGCAGTGGGCGCAGCCAGCCGCGGGCCATCTCGACGCCGACCTCCGCGTTCACCCATGCGCCGTTGGGAAGGCCGCGCAGCTCCCGTGAGCGCCAGGGATGGAACACCTCGGCCCACTCCATGTGGCCGTCGAGGAGCTGACCGCTGAGAGCCAGCGCGGCGGCCACGCCGTTGGTCATTCCCCACTTGGAGTAGCCGCCGGCGAACAGGATCTCGTCTCTGCCGCGAACAAGCGGCCCGGCGTACGGCAACGCATGCGCCGGCGCGTAGTCCTGGGCCGACCAGGCGTGCGTCTCGTGTGCCCACGGGAAGCGCTCGAGCGTCCACTCCCGCAGGGCGTCGAGTCGGTACGACGTCGGGCCGCCGCGGCCGGTGGTGTGCCCCTGCCCGCCGACGAGCAGCAGGCTCCGGTCTCCGTCGGGCGCGTCGCGCAACGAGCGGGTAGGCCGGTCGGCGGACAGGTACATCCCGTCGACCGCCACCGCCGGAGTCGCGAATGCCAGACCGTACGACCGAGCCGGTTTCATCCGCGCGAAGAAGCCACCACGGTCCAGGATCGGCATGTTCGTCGCGAGGACGACGGTGTCCGCCGAGAGCGTGCCGCGATCGGTGACCACGCGCACCGGCGCCTGATCGACCTGGGTCACCCGAGCGCCCTCGACCACACGGACGCCGTGCGCGCGTGCCTGTTCCTCCAGGGCCTCGAGCACCTCGACGGGGTCGACCTGCAGCTGGCCGTTCAACCGGACCCCGCCCCGGGTCCCGAACGGGAGCGGCAGCTCGTCCAACCACTCCACCTCGAGCCCCGCGGCGCGAGCGACGTCCGTCTCTCGCTGCGCGGCCCGGCGTCCGAACCCGGTCGTTGCGAAGGTGTACGCCGGCCGGTACTGGGTCTCGACGCCGTGGTCTTCGCAGAACCGGGCCAGCCAGGCCTGGCCCTCGGCGTTCGCCACGACGTACGAGCGGACCGTCTCGGCGGGATGCCGGCGCGCGATCCGGGAGAGCTGGGTGCCCTGGAGCAGGCTCACCTTCGCCGTGCTCCCGCCGGTGGTGCCGTCCCCGATCCGGCGCGCCTCGAGCAGAGTGACCGCCTTTCCCGCACGCCCGAGCAGGAGGGCGAGGGTCAGGCCGGTGATGCCACCGCCGACGATCGCGACCTCGGTGGTGCCCTCCACGGTCGAGGGCGCGGGGAGTTCCGGCCGTGGGTGCCGGTCCTGCCAGAGCGAGACCAGGGTCATATGCGCCGGTCCCCGGCGCCGCGGCCGATGATGCGTCGCATCCGGTCGTGCAGCAGAGCCGCTCGCGCGGCGTTGGCGCCGGCGCTGCCATGCACCCCGCCGCCCGGGTGCGCCGAGGCGGAACCGAGGTACAGGCCGCGGATCCCGGTCTCGGGCCGGCCGTGCATCCCCGGCACCGGACGGAAGAACAGCTCCTGGTGCAGTTGGGAAGTCCCGCCGTTGATCGCTCCGCCCACCAGGTTGGCGTTGCGTTGCTCGAGCTCGTGAGGACCGAGGATCCGGCGCGCTAGCACCCGCAACCCGAAGCCAGGCGCCAGGACCTCGATGCGCTGCTGCATCCGGTCGGCGAACCGATCACAGTCGTCGTGGTCCCACGCCCCACGGATCCCGCCGTCGCCGGCGTCGCGCACCGCCGCGGACGGCTGCGGGACGTGCGTGTAGGCCCACATCGACTCGGTTCCCGCCGGTGAGCGGGTCGGGTCGGTGGTGGTCATCTGGCCCGCCAGGAGGAACGGCGTTGCGGGAATCACGCGTGCGGCCACCTGGCCCAGAGCCTCGGTCATCTCCTCAACCGAGTCGGCGATGTGCACGGTGCCCGGCGCGGCTGCTGGAGGGCTCGCCCATGGCACCGGACCGTCGAGAGCCCAGTCCACCTTGACCGTCCCGGGGTCGAGGTGGAAGGCGCGCATGCCGCGGGCTATCCGCGGCGGAACGTCCCCGGGATCGAGCAGCCACCCGAAGAGCGGTATGGCGCCGACGTCGGCCACCACGGCCCGCCCGGCGTCGCATCGCTCGCCGTCACCGGTCACCACCGCCACCGCCCGACCGTCCTCGACGACGACGCGCCTGACCTCGCGGCCGCACTGCACGGATCCACCGCGGGACTCGAGGCGGCGTACCAAGGCTGCGGTGAGTTCGCCGGCACCCCCGCGTGGTACGGGGAAGCCGACTGTCTGGCCCAGCATCGTTAGCAGCAACCCGAACAACCCGGACCCGGGGGAGTCGAGCGGGATGTCGGCGTGCCCGCCGTTGCCGGACAGCAGCAGCGCGGGAGCCGCGCCGCCGAACCGGGTGCGAGCGAGCTCGGGCGCCGGCGTCAGCAGCATCCGCACCAGGTCGAGGCCGCCCGCGCCCGGAACCCGCGTGGCCAGCCGCAGCCCGGCTCGCACCGGTTGGAACGGCGTCACGACTGCCCGCAGCAGCGGGTCGCCGATCCGGTCCCACAGCCGGCAGAGCTCCAACCACGCCTCGCCGTCGCCGCGGTGCTGCTCGTCGAAGCCGGCCGCGGTGAGCTCTCGGTTCCGATGCAGCAGCGCCCACCGCCCGTCCGGGGTGGGATTGCCCAGGACCGCGGGGGCCTGGACCCACTCGAGTCCGTGCTGTTCCAGGCCCAGCCCGGTCACCACCGGTGACGCGGCGGCCAAGGGGTAGAACGCGCTGAACGTGTCGTGGACGAACTCAGGATGCAGCTCGCGGTCGCTCCGCACGGCGCCGCCGGGCTCGTCCTGCTGCTCGAGCACGAGTACCGACCATCCGGCGTCGGCGAGCAGGTTCGCCGCGACCAGGCCGTTGGGTCCGGCGCCGATCACGATGGCGTCCGGACGGGGGCTCACGATGCGATCATGCCCGGCCCCTGGTCGCGGCGGCCTCGCGGCGCTCGACCAGGTACGCCAGACGACTCAATGTCTCCGTATTTCGCCAGGCGAGCTGTGCGTTCCGCAGCAGGCCCGGGACCAGGCGGGCTGGTCCCTTGACGGTGTCCTCGACGATCGTGATCCGGGTCCCGCCGTCGGCAGGTTCCGTGCGCAGCTCGACCTCGGCCTCGCCGGTCGGCCAGGCTCGTGCCCGTAGGCGCAGGAGCGCCGGCGCATGGGACTCGAGCACCTCGGTGGTGTCGTCGAGCACCGCCGGCCACACTCCCACCGAGTGGTGCAGCCGGGCGCCGACCTCCGGCCAATGATCGTCCACCTCCCGCATCCGGGTGGCCCCCACCACCCAGAGCGGGTAGAGCCAACCGTCGGCGAGGACCCGCCACACCTGATCGGGCGTGGCCGCGACGATGCGGGAGTTCTCGCTCATCCGGTCAGGACTTCTTGGCCGCGGCCTTGCCGCCCTTGCGTCCCGCCTTCTTCTTCTGGGCGGTCGTGCCTCCCTGGCTGCTGTCGGACCTCTTCTTGCCGCTGCCGGAGGCCTTCCCACCCTTCTTCGAGGAGTCGGGGTCGTTGGCGATCTTGGCGGCTCGCTGCTTGGACATCCCCTTGTCCTTGAGGGCTTCGTACTGCTTCTCGTTCTTCACGTTCGCGGACTTGCTCGGCATGGCTCCTCCTGGCGTCGTAGGACCGCCTGGGTACCCGTCCCACTCGTGTCGCATGTCCGCGACGAACCGTGCTCAGGTCGCCTGGTCGGAGGGCAGCCCGCGCTCGTCGAGGATCTGCTGGGCCAGGTCGCGGAGCTTGATGTTCCGGTCGTTGGAGAGCCGGTGCAACACCTGGAACGCGCGCTCGTAGGTGATGTCGTAGCGCACCGCGAGCACCCCTTGGGCGATGCCGATCGTGTGCCGCGACTCCATGGCCGCGCGCAGCCCGGTCACCAGACGGGCGTTGCTCATCGCGTCCGCCGCGTGCGACGCGAAGATCATCGCGATGGTCCGCGCCTCGCCGTCGTAGGCATGCGGGGTGTCGCTGAAGAGGTTGAGCGCACCCAGTGTCTCCGAGTCGGAGTGCAGGCGGATCGCCAACGCCGCGCGCAGGCCGAGCTCGGCGGTCGCGGCAGCCCATTGCGGCCAGCGCTGTTCGCTGCGCAGGTCGTCGATGACGAAGTCGGTGCTCTCGAACGCCGCGTCCAGGCAGGGACCCTCCTCCAGGACGTACTGGAACTCGTCGGCGCGCGTCGCGAGCTCGTCGGTGGAGGCCACCGTCTCCGCGCGGCCTCGGCGTCCACGCAGCGTGATCGAGGCGTGGTCGCAGCCGGGGATCGTGTCCACGGCGCGCTTGATCACCTTCTCGAAGGTGAGTGGTTCGCTGACGTCTCCGTGCAGTTCCTCACTGAGCTCCGCGAAGAATGCCGCCCGGTCCTGGCTCTCGCTCATCGGAGGCCTCGCGATCCTGTTCGGTCAGATCCTCTCGCAGCGTACCGAGGATCCGGGACAGCAGCCGCGAGACCTGCATCTGCGTGACGCCGAGATCCTCACCGATCTCGGCCTGGGTGAGGTCCTCGAAGAACCGGAGGTGCAGGATCCGCCGGTCGCGCTCGCTCAGCCGACGTACGACGGGCGCCAGGGTCACCCGCGCATCGGCCCTGCTCTGCGGCTCGGAGGCGTCGGGGATCAGGTCGCCGAGGGAGCTGGTGGCGTCGGCGCGTACCGGCTGGTCGAGCGACGTGGGCTGGAAGCAGCCGAACGCCTCGATGGCTTCCCGGTAGTCCGTCTCGTCGATGCCGAGCTCTTCGATCACCTCGGCATCTCGAGGCTCACGGCCCAGCTCGTGCTCGAGCCGCTCGATGCACTGGTTGACCCGCCACTGGAGCTCCTGGACCCGGCGCGGGGGGCGTACCGACCAGCCGTGGTCGCGGAAGTGACGCATCACCTCGCCCCGGATCGTTGGTACGGCGTACGTGAGCAGGTCGTTGCGAGTGCTGGGGTCGAACCGCCGGACCGCCTTGGTGAGGCCCTCGTAGGCGACTTGCACCAGGTCGTCCTGGGACACACCGCGCCCGCGGTAGCGGGAGGCGACGGCTTCGGCGACTCCTCGGTTGATCACGATGACCTCGTCGAGGAGCTCACGTTTTCGGTTCTCGTCGTCGCAGGAGTGTGCCTCGGCGATAAGCTCCGCGGTCCGTTCGGACCGTTGTGTGCGGCTGAGTCCGCGGTCGCCGTCCAGCGGCATGCTTTGCGAGGTGATCGACATCGACTTGCCTCCGCCCGAAAGTGGTGCAGCCTCGCCGTCTTCTCCAGCAAGCGGCGAGATCCGAGAAGCTTCGCCTTGCGCACTGGTCTAGCACAGGGGATTCGAGGGTGGCAAGGACCGACTCCCCCATCCGGGGGCCGCGAGGCGAACGGGGTGCTGGTGGCGCATGATGCTTCCCAAACCCCGTGGCGCGTTCAGCGCGGACGTGTTCGAGGCCCTCCGTTCCGACCCCCCTCGCCTGGTCGAATCGGACGTTCCCGAGCCCGAGAGCCAGGACGACTCGGCCGTCGCCCTGTGCGCGTTCTACGAGCTGCACTACCGAGGCTTCGAGGACGTCGACGAACGGCGCGAGTGGGATCCGTCGGTCGTCCAGCTACGCGGCGAGCTCGAGGCCCGGCTACGGGAGCCATGGACCGCCCTGCTCAGGATGTGGTCGCTGTACCACCACAGGAGGTCGACCCGACGGCTATCGTGCACGGCCGATGGAATCCCTCGCTGGGCTCCGCTACAACCTGAACAAACTGCCCCTCGACCCGCGAGCCAGCGCTTCCCCGGCCCGCACGTCGGGGCAGGTAGCAGTGCCAGACGGACGCATCCACCTCGTACACGTCCACCCGGGTCTCCTTGCCGTCCTCGTAGATCAGGCACAGCTCGACGCGCTCGGCAACCTCGCTGAAGGGCATGAAGTTCGTGCCGCTCCCGTCGTACGTCGCGCCGGGCGGAAATGCCTGGCCCGGCCAGATCTCGTTCGTGTTCATGTCGAAGTGGTGAACCGCTCCCAGATGCGGTGGGCGCCGATCAGCTCTTGGAGCTGCCCGAGCACTGGCGCCGCGTCCTCTGCGGTCACCACCCCCGCTCCGGTGATCCCGGCCGCTTCGAGCACCGCGCGCCCCTCACCCCAGGCCCCGATCGCCTTCGCGTGCCGGAAGCACTCCTCGACGAGAAGCAACACGCGGGGGTCGACAGTGGCCGTGCCGGCGGCGCCCGCCTTGCTGTCCCGGTTGACCAGGGCATCCGGGGCCGGCGGTGCTGCGCCGGCCACCAGCACGGCGTCGAACTCGACGGAGCGGCCGGTGCCGAAGGTGCGCTGTGCGGGTAGTCCGTCGTCGAGCATCCCCCCGTGCGGGGCGATCACGAGCGGGACCATGCCGGCGCCGTGGATGGTGCGGCGCGCTTCCTTGACCGAGTCGAGGTCGCCGTCCGGGTCGGCGATGATGCCGATCATCCGTCCGTCGGGCGGCCAGGTCTCGCCGACCTGGGACAGCGCCGGGCTCGGTTCGGGGTCGTCGTACTCGACCGTCGGTGCCGGGGCCGGCAGGCCCAGGCCCTCGGCCACGCGGGCGCAGAGGTCCTCGTGGATGTTCGCGAGGGCGAGTAGCTGACGCTCCTTGATCGCCTGCTCATAGCACTTGCCGAGCTCGAAGGTATAGGCGAGCACGATGTGTTCCTGCTCGACCGGCGTCATGCTTTTCCAGAACAGCTGTACCTGGCTGAAGTGGTCGTCGTACGACGCCGGAGCCTCGCGCACCTTGCGGCCCTCGGCCACCACGACCGGGAGGTCGGTGAAGGGACGGTCCTCGGTGCCGGCGTGGAAGGGGCAGCCGCCGTCCAGCGAGTTCGGTTTGTACGGCGCCACGCCCGCGTGCACGCCGTGCTGATGGAACCCGTCGCGAAGCATGTCGTTGACCGGCGTGTGCGGCCGGTTGATCGGGATCTGGGAGAAGTTGGGACCGCCGAGCCTGGTGAGCTGGGTGTCGACGTAAGAGAACAACCTCGTTTGCAGCAGCGGGTCGTCGGTCGCGTCGATACCCGGCACCAGGTTGCCGATGTGGAAGGCGACCTGCTCGGTCTCCGCGAAGAAGTTGGTGGGATTGTTGGTCAAGGTCAGCATCCCGACGGGCTGCACCGGTGCGATCTCCTCGGGCACGATCTTGGTCGGATCGAGCAGGTCGATGCCGTCGAACAACTGGTCGGGGCTGTCCGGCATCACCTGGATCCCGAGCTCCCAGGCCGGGTAGGCCCCGGACTCAATGGCGTCGGCGAGGTCGCGCCGATGGAAGTCGGGATCGATGCCGCCCAGCAGCTGCGCCTCCTCCCAGGTCAGCGAGTGCACGCCCAATCGCGGCTTCCAGTGGAACTTGACCAGGGAGGTTCCGCCGTCGGCGTTCTCACACCGGAAGGTGTGAACGCCGAATCCCTCCATGGTCCGGTAGGAGCGCGGTATCCCACGGTCGGACATGTTCCACATCGTGTGGTGCTGGGCCTCGGTGTGCAGGGACACGAAGTCCCAGAACGTGTCGTGCGCACTCTGTGCCTGCGGGATCTCTCGGTCCGGGTGCGGTTTGCTCGCATGGATGATGTCGGGGAACTTGATGCCGTCCTGGATGAAGAAGACCGGGATGTTGTTGCCGACCAGGTCGAACGTGCCCTCGTCGGTGTAGAACTTGGTCGCGAAACCACGGGTGTCCCGCACCGTGTCAGCGGAGCCCCGCGATCCGAGCACGGTCGAGAATCGGACGAACACCGGCGTCTCGACATCCTCGGCGAGGAACCCAGCCTTGCTCACCGAGCTCGCGGAGCCGTAGCCCACGAACATCCCGTGGGCACCCGCGCCGCGCGCGTGGACGACCCGCTCCGGGATCCGCTCGTGGTCGAAGTGCGTGATCTTCTCGCGCAGGTGGTGGTCCTGGAGAAGAGTCGGGCCGCGCTCGCCGGCCTTCAGAGAGTGGTCGGTCTCCTGAAGCCGGGCGCCCTGGGAGGTCGTCAGGAACGCGCCCTGCTGGTGGCGGACCCCAGGTGCCGCCGAGGTGTCGTCACCGGTCGCTGTGCGCGTGTCCGGCGCCGCCTGGTCGCGCTTCGGTGGCAGTGGTTCCGTCGGGGTCGTCGGCTCCTCGACCGTCGGGGGCGCGCTCGCCGGCACTCCCGGAATCGGCTTCTCCAACATCTCGGCGGCCTTCTCGGCGACCGTCTCGACGGCCTCCTTCGCGGCTCGAACCGGCTTCTTCGGATCCATCGCGCTTCCTCCCCGATCGTGAGGACGCAGCGGTACCCCGGGGTCGTGTGACCACACCCCGGGCCCGCGGCAAGCATGGGGATGTCCGACCGACCTCGTGGCCAGCACAGGAGGAGCGCTGGGTGGCGGAGAAGTCAGATCGGCTCATTCGGGTCAGACATAGATGCGAGCGGGCGGACCAATTGGGTACTTCTCGTTCGAGCCGCCCCTCGACCAAGGAGTCACTGTGAGCACCGACCCGCCCTCGGACCCCGAAGCCAGAGATGCGACATCGCAGAGCGACTCAGCCACAGGGGGTGTCGAAGACCCCACAAATGGGCACGACCCCCTCCGGGGATCCCGAACGAGCGGCACCTGGATTGCTGTCATAGTGCTGTCGCTGTTGTTGCTGCTGTTGGCGGTCTTCATCCTGCAGAACACACAGAGGGTGGAAGTTGCATTCTTCGGGTGGAACGGTCGGGCTCCGCTCGCCGCGACCCTGCTCATCGCGGCTGCTGGCGGCGCGCTCGTGGTCGCGAGTGCTGGAGTACTACGAATCCTCCAGCTTCGCCGGAGGGTGAAGCGCCAGCGCACAGTGTGAGTCTCAGTCGGCACTTGGAATCCTCGTCGCCGGCACGACAGCACGAACCAGGCGTCAGCTCTCAGTACGGATAAGTGCCAGTCGTTGCAGCAGGTTCTCCAGGGAGTCCTCGAACTCGACTGCCGAGTGGTCTTCGCGCAACGGAACACGCAAGCGCCGCACGTTCGGGTAGGGGGCCAGGCTCTTGTCGATGTCCTCTTCCACCACGTCCAGCGGCCCCAGGTCCGCGCCATGGGAGGCGACCTCGAGCAGCAGGTGACCCAAGAGGAAGCTGGTGAACGCCCGGTACGCCTCGACGGCGGCGGTGTCGGAGAACCCCTCCGTACGTAGACCGTCGAGGAACGTCTCGACCCACCGCAGACTCCGCAGTGGGGGCCGCAACCACGGCGCCTCAGCCGGGCGGGACGCGACCAGCGGGAATGCCTTCGGGTGAGCCAGAGCCACGCGTCGAATCCCGTGCGCGAGGCGTTGCAGGAAGTCCTGCCACCCGTCCTGAGGGCTGCCGAGAACCTCAGGATCCTCCGACATGTCATCGACGATCCGCTCGACCACGGCGTCGAGCAACTGCTCGCGACCCGGCACGTACCGGTACAGCGACATCGCTTCGACACCCAGAACCGTGCCCAATCGACGCATCGACAGTCCAGGCAGGCCCTGGTCGTCGATGAACCCCACCGCTGCCTCGACGATGCGTTCCCGGCTCAGGGGGGTGCGCGCCGATGGCGGTTCCTGGCCACGCACCGCCGCCGCATCTGCGTCCGGCGGAAGAACCGGACCCGCGTCCTGATCGGGAGTGGGTTCGGACTGGCGGTCATCGCTGCTCGGCTTGGCAGGCATCGGGGCCTCCTCGCCGTCGATCGTAGGAGCACCGGGAGATTTCGAGGACGGCAGGCATGAAACCTGCGGCCGCGGGCACCTCTGCACACGCGCTTACGCCGTAAGTCATTCCCGAGGGATGCGTGAAACGGCGTCGGCCCCACCTTGGGAGGTAGAGATGGTTGGAAAGATTTCGTTGCTCGTCGGCTTTGGTGCCGGGTACGTGCTCGGTGCACGTTCGGGTCGCGAGCGGTACGAGCAGATCGCGAGCAAGGCTCAAGAGGTCTGGCGCGATCCGCGGGTGCAGGAGAAGGCGGGACAGGCGCAGCAACTGGTGAAGGACAAGGCCCGCGAGGCCAGTTCCGTGGCCGCGGAGAAGGCCAGCGAGGCGGGGTCGAAGGTCAGCGCCAAGGTCAGCGAGAAGGCCGGCTCCGAGGACCCATCGACGCGAGCTGGCACGAATGGTGCGTCGACCACGGCATCACGGCGCACCACGCGCACCCGCTCGGGCAGCAGTGGTGGGACATCGTCGTGAGTCACACCCAAAACCCCGCTCCCGGGCGCCCCGACGGCCCTGCGAACCCATCAACCGGGGAGCTCGTCTCGCAGTTGTCCCACGAGGTGTCTCAGCTCGTGCGCGACGAACTCCGGCTCGCGCAGGTGGAGGTCTCCGGGAAGGCGAAGAAGGCGGGCGTCGGCGTGGGGATGTTCGGCGCGGCCGGGCTTCTCGCGCTGTACGGCGTCGGCGCTCTGATCGCGACCGCCATCCTCGCCCTCGCGCTCGCCCTCGACGCATGGCTCGCCGCCCTCATCGTGGGCATGGTGCTCCTCGCGGTCGCCGGCATCGCTGCCCTGTTGGGGAAGAGGCGAGTCACGGAAGCCTCACCTCCCGTGCCCACGCTCGCGGTGGACAACGTCAAGGAAGACGTCGACGCCATTCGCCACCCCAGCGACCACCACTGACCACCCCCACCAGTGCCGGCACACAGACACCGTGCGGACACCTTGCAGACCCGCACCACAGGAGGTTGCGATGACCGACGTCAACGGCCGACACACCGCCAGCACCGACCCGGACAAGAACGAGGGGGACGCCGACGCACCGGAGGTCGCTGCCCTACAGGCCGACATCGAACGGACACGCGAAGAACTCGCCCAGACGGTCGACCAGCTGACCGCGAAACTGGACGTGAAGACCCGGGTCCGCGACCGCGCCGTCGAAACGAAGGACCGTGCGGTTGCGCAGGTGCAGTCTCTGCGCGAGCAGGCCGCCGACCGAGCCACGGATGATGACGGCAAACCCACCCCCGTCGCCGTGGGCATCGGTGGCGGTGTGATCGCCGGGCTAGCTGCGGTGGTGCTCGTGCTCATGTGGCGGCGCTCGTCGCGGGGTGGCCGCAGGCGGCGACGCTGATGTTCGGCAAACACTCACGGCAGTCACACGCCGCAGACGCCGCGCGCGACGACCACCGCCGAACCGACGAGGCGGTTTCCGAGCGAGCCGATGAGGCTGAGTACGAAGCGACCGACAAGCCGGACTCGCCTGCCGACCTCACCAAGCCGTCGTGGTTCTACGTCGTCCGCAAGACGGTCCGGGAGTTCTCCGACGACCAGTGCACCGATCTCGCCGCCGCACTCACCTACTACTCGGTCCTTGCCCTGCTCCCCGCCGCGATCGCCCTGCTGTCCCTGGTCGGCCTGGTCGGCCAGGGCAAGGAGACCGTTGACACGCTGCTCGACATCCTGCGTGACGTCGGAGCCTCCAGCGCCGCAGACACCCTCGAGGCGACCCTGACCCAGCTCAGCCAGAGCCAGGGCGCCGGCGTCGGGCTCATCGTCGGTCTCGCGGCCGCCCTCTGGTCGGCATCGGGGTACGTCGGCGCGTTCGGACGCGGCATGAACCGCATCTACGAGATCGACGAGGGCCGTCCCATCTGGAAGCTCCGGCCCGCGATGCTCCTGGTGACCCTCGTGACGGTGGTGCTGACCGCGATTGTGGCGCTGGGACTCGTCCTGACCGGGCCGGCCGCCGAGGCGGTCGGGAACGCCCTCGGCCTCGGCTCAACTGTCGTCACGGTCTGGAACATCGCGAAGTGGCCGGTCCTGCTCGCCGTCGTGGTCCTCATCGTGGCCCTGCTCTACTACGCCACCCCGAACGTCAAGCAGCCCAAGTTCCGCTGGATCAGCATCGGCGCCATCGTCGCCATCCTCACCTGGATCGTCGCCTCGGCAGCGTTCGGGTTCTACGTCGCCAACTTCGCCAGCTACAACAAGACCTACGGGTCTCTGGCGGGAGTCATCGTGTTCCTCCTCTGGTTGTGGATAACAAACCTGGCCCTGCTCTTCGGGGCCGAGCTCGACGCCGAGCTCGAACGCGGCCGCGAGCTCCAGGCCGGCATGCCCGCCGAGGAGGTCATCCAGCTCCCCGCCCGCGACACCCGCAAGAGCGACAAGGCGACCAGGAAGGAACAAGCCGACATCGATCGCGGTCGACAGCTACGACTCTCTCGCGGCCAAGCCGGCGATGCCGGTGACGACCGGGACTCCAGCAGCACCGCTACCGACCGTGAAAGGACGTCACGATGAGCTCCGAGAAGCGAACCAGCAAGACAGCCGCCATCCTCTACCGGCCGTGGGGGCTGGCCGCCAGCCTGCTCGGGGGACTGATCGCCGGTGAAATCTTCCAGCAGGTGTGGAAACGACTGGACCCTGAGAGCCCCGAGGACCCGCCCAAGCCGCTCGAGTCGGAGTACCGGCTACGAAAGATCCTCATCGCCGCGGCTGTGCAAGGTGCCATCTTCACCGTCGTCCGCGCGCTCATCAACCGCGGCGGCGCCCGCGTTTTCGAACGCTGGACCGGCGAGTGGCCCGGCGACTGACCACATCGTTCTCACTTCGACTTCCTGGACACCGTCCGTGGCGCGCGGTCGACGTGACTTCGACCGCCCGCCGGACTGGGACTACCACGGCGCCGATGTCGTCGCTTGGGGTAGTCGTCGATCTCCGCGGGAGGGGCCCTCCGAGGGTCGCCGCGGCGCGCCGCGCAACCGCGGCACGGAGACCGCCTCGGCTCAGGACTTCGAGCCGGTGCGACGTTCGAGTGCTTCGATGACGCTTTGGCAGACGTCAATCTCGTGAGTCTTTCGACGGCTTGGATCCCACCGGGACTCTCGGCGTTGAGATATCTGAGCGTGGCAGCGGGCGGCGCAAGAACGGATACCAGCCTCGGCAGTGAGCGCCGATCGTTGTCTCATCGTCGATCCTTCAGGTCGAGTTCCTGCCGAGCGCGGCGATCGGCGGGCTGGTCGGGGCGACTGAGCCGTGCGCGCGACCGTGCTCCAAGGGGAAGGCGTGACCGTTTCGCCGCTGCACGCCCGAGCGGCACTCACACGCTGACGGGCCGCGGTTCCGTCGCTAGGGTTGCTGTTCGTGCTGCATTTGGTACCCGTGCTCGCGTAGGCAGTCGATCAGCCGGGCGACGTGGACTCCCTCGTCCTCTTCTAACACCTGTATCCGTGTGCGGCCGTGCACGGCGCGAGCGAATCCCGCGGCATCTTTCAGCTGAAGTAGCGAACGGTCCTCACCGGTGACGTCAGCCGCCACGAAGTCGATAGCGCGCAGCGCCCGGTGCACGGCCTCGAAGGACGCGTCGACGACGATGACGTGGCGGAGCATGATGCTTGGCTCCTATCGGCTTGGTATCGCTGAAGAGGTACGTGGCAGTACCCCAAGTGGGCGTGACGAAACCGCCCACCCGCAGCGGCGACGGGGCGCTCGTGAATGTCCAGGCGGTGGATATTGGCGCTGGCACTGCAGCGCGCTGCGCCCGATACCAGAGACTCTTGCCTCATCGACATGCCGCCTCCAGCCCGCCTCGGTCCGACGTTTGTCGGGCATGCAAGTCGCGGGCGGCCCAACGAACGCACCCGCGTTCTGGGGCCACGGGGACGAACGGGGTACTGGTGGCACATGATGCTTCCCAAACCCCGTGGCGCGTTCAGCGCGGACGTGTTCGAGGCCCTCCGTTCCGACCCCTCTCGCCTGGTCGAATCGGACCTTCCCGAGCCCGAGAGCCTGGACGACTCGGCCGTCGCCCTGTGGGCCTTCTACGAGCTGCACTACCGAGGCTTCGAGGACGTCGACGAACGGCGCGAGTGGGATCCGTCGGTCGTCCAGCTACGCGGCGAGCTCGAGGCAGGGCTGGAGGCCCGGCTACGGGAGCCTTGGGCCGGGCATCACCCCGAGGGCGACTTCGCGGACGCCTTCTTCGCGTTCGTCGGAGACCACGACGGCCCGTCCCTGGCGCGGTTTGTTCAGACCGACGCCACTGAGGAACAGGTGCTCGACCTGCTCCGGATGCGGTCGCTGTACCACCTCAAGGAGGCCGACCCGAGTGCCTGGGTGGTGCCTCGTCTGGAGACCGCGCCAAAGGCGGCCCTCGTCGAGCTGCTCTACGACGAGTACGGCGCGGGCAACCCCAACCGACTGCACCACCACCTGTTCGCCCGCGGGCTGGAGTCCGTCGGGCTGCGGTCGGAGTACGGCGCCTACGTCGACGACGTCCCAACCGAGATCCTGGAGCAGAGCAACGCGATGGCCCTGTTCGGGCTGCACCGCCGGCTGCGCGGAGCTGCGATGGGCCACCTCGCGGCCTTCGAAGCGACCAGCTCGATGCCCTCCCGCCGGATGGCCGCCGGGCTGGAGCGGCTCGGCCTCGACGCCACGATGATCGGGTACTACACCGAGCACGTCACCGCCGACGCTGCCCATGAGCAGGTCGCCGTGCGAGCGATCTGTGGGGCTCTCCTGGATCGGGAGCCGGCTCTCTGGGACGACGTCTTCTTCGGCGCCTTCACCTGCCTGGACCAGGAGGCCCGGGTCGCGGGCCTTCTCCTCGATCGCTGGAAGGAGGCCGCATGAGCGCGCCAGAGTTCGACCACGCCGACGTCGAGCTGTGCCCGGGTGGGCCGCTTCTGCTGCGCGGCGAGCACGTGGTGCGGGACGCCGAGGGCGACATGCACCAGACGTCCGGACCACTCAGCGCGCTGTGCCGGTGCGGGAAGTCGGCGGTCAGGCCATGGTGCGACGGCACCCACAAGCTGCTGCCGGAGGGCCAGCGTCCCTGAGCTCAGGTCCGGTCGAGTCGCACTAAGACACCGCGCTCGAACTCGCGCACCTCTTCGACTCGCAGGCAGAGGTCGTGCTCGTCCAGCTCGGCTGCGAGCCGATCCACCTGTCGCCGGGTGCCGACCTGGAGAACGGCGAAGCCTCCGCACATCAGGTGGTCGGCAGCGGTGCGGAGACAGGCTCGGGCCAGGTCGAGGCCATCGGGGCCGCCGTCGATCGCCGTGACCGGATCCTCCGGGAACAGGCCGACCTCGGCGCGAGGCACCCACGGCGGGTCGGCGATGACGCCTGCGAACACCTCGTCGGGCAGCAACCTGTCCTCGAACGGCCCGGTCCGGACCTCCAGGAGTCCGCCGACCCCCGCCAGATCCGCGTTGAGGCGCGTGTATTCGCACGCGACCGGGTCGACATCTATGCAGACCAGCCGGCGGCGGGCGACGGAGATAGTGGCCAGCCCGATCTGCCCGGCCCCACAGCACAGCTCGAGCAGCGGCCCCGCCGGGGCGTCCCTTGCCAGTTCGGCGGCCCACCGCGACTGCTCGATGGTCCAAGGTCTTGGGCGGAGCACACGGTCGTCGTAGGAGATGCGGAGCGGCCCGAAGTCGATGGCCGTCGAGGGTCCGGATTCCATGCCGCGCGGTACCCCGTGGAGGTGTGCATGACGCCGCGCGGGCATGGGTACATCCGGTCCCTTGTCCGGGCTCGGCTCAGGTGTCCTCGGAGGTCCGGCGGTCGACCAGGCCCCGGGCGTGTTCATGGCCGTTGGCACCCGGGCTCACATGCCGCATGCGGCCCGTCCACCCGGGTACCGGACGCCCCGCGATTCAGACCGACCGACGGAGGTGCGAGATGCCGCAGCAGGCGTGGAACAAGAAGCGGGAACGGCAGTACGAGCACATCAAGGAGGGCCTGGAAGACCGGGGCCGTGACGAGGGCACGGCGGAGGAGATCGCCGCCCGGACGGTCAACAAGGAGCGCGCTCGGTCCGGTGAGGCCGAGCAGGCCAGCCGGACGTCCACGCAGGACATCTCGTCGTCGCGGCGTGGTGGCAAGAGGTCGCACTCGGGGTCGAAGGGCCGGACCAAGGAGCAGCTCTACGCAGAGGCGAAGAAGAAGAACATCCACGGTCGTTCCTCCATGAACAAGGCCCAGCTCGCCAGCGCCGTAGGACGTGGCTGACGCGCTGTCGCCGAACCCGCTAGGCTGACACCGTCATGACGCGACTGCTCCTTCGCTGCCGCAGCGAGGTCTAGCCCCAGCCGGACCCCTTGCTGCGGAGTCGCACTGCCCCGGTGACCTTCAGAGCACACCCAGCGAGGACCCCATGACGATTCCTTCCCAGCAGCCCAGCGGGATGCCGTTCCAGCGCTACCGCGCCTTCCCTCCGATCGACCTGCCCGACCGCACCTGGCCGCACGCCACCGTCACCGAGGCGCCGCGGTGGCTCTCGACCGACCTGCGCGACGGCAACCAGGCGCTGATCGACCCGATGTCGCCGGCCCGCAAGCTGAAGATGTTCGAGCTCCTGGTCCGGATGGGCTACAAGGAGATCGAGGTCGGCTTCCCGGCCGCGAGCGAGACCGACTTCGGCTTCGTCCGCCAGCTGATCGAGAGCGAGCACATCCCCGACGACGTCACGATCTCGGTGCTGACCCAGGCCCGCGAGGACCTGATCGAGCGCAGCGTGCAGTCGCTGGTCGGCGTACCCCGCGCCAACATCCACCTCTACAACGCGCTGGCTCCGTTGTTCCGCCGGGTCGTCTTCCACGCGGGCAAGGACGAGATCAAGGACATCGCGGTCCGCGGCACCGAGCTGGTGATGAAGCACGCCGAGAACTACCTGGACACCACCGTGATCGGGTACGAGTACAGCCCGGAGATCTTCACCGGCACCGAGCTGCCGTTCTCGGTGGAGGTGTGCGAGGCCGTCTCCGACGTCTGGCAGCCCGACGACGGACGGGAGATCATCCTCAACCTGCCCGCCACGGTCGAGATGGCGACACCGAACGTCTACGCCGACCAGATCGAGTGGTTCTCCCGCCAGCTCACGCGGCGGCAGAGCACCGTGATCAGCCTGCACCCCCACAACGATCGGGGCACGGCCGTGGCCGCCACCGAGCTGGCGATGATGGCCGGTGCCGACCGGGTCGAGGGGTGCCTGTTCGGGCACGGTGAGCGCACCGGCAACGTCTGCCTGGTCACCCTCGGCATGAACCTGTTCAGCCAGGGCGTCGACCCGATGATCGACTTCACCGACATCGACGAGATCCGCCGCACCGTCGAGTACTGCACCCAGCTGCCCGTGCACCCGCGCCACCCCTACGCGGGTGACCTCGTCTACACCGCGTTCTCCGGCTCGCACCAGGACGCCATCAAGAAGGGCCTGGAGGACCTCGACCAGCAGGCCGCGGACCGGGGCGTCCCGGTGCGACAGCTGGATTGGGAGGCGCCGTACCTGCCGATCGACCCGAAGGACGTCGGCCGCACCTACGAAGCGGTGATCAGGGTCAACAGCCAGTCCGGCAAGGGTGGGGTCGCCTACATCCTCAAGGCCGAGCACAAGCTCGACCTGCCGCGCCGCGCGCAGATCGAGTTCAGCCGGGTGATCCAGCAGCGCACCGACGAGGCCGGCGGCGAGATGACGCCCGACGAGATCTGGTCGGTCTTCCGCAGCGAGTACCTCGACCGGGAGACGCCGCTCAAGCTCAACTCTGTGCACACGAGCTCCGCCGCCGGCGAGAAGGACCAGCTCTCGGTCAACGTGTACGTCGACGGTGAGCGCGAGTCGCTCCAGGGGATCGGCAACGGTCCGATCGCGGCGTTCGTCTCGGCCATCAACGAGCTCCCGCAGGGCTTCGACGTGCGGGTGCTCGACTACCACGAGCATGCGTTGTCGTCGGGCGGCGACGCGATCGCCGCGGCGTACGTCGAGTGCTCGGTGGTGAACTCCGGTGGCGACACCGAGGTCCTCTGGGGCGTCGGGCTCGACGCCAACATCGTCACCGCGTCGCTCAGGGCGGTGATCAGCGCGGTGAACCGGTCCCGGGTCTGACACCCTGGTGCGATGGCAGGCATGTTGGTGTCCGAGCGGATCGGGCAGTTCTTCCTCGCGAGCGAGGCCGGTCGCGACCGCCTCGAGTACACCGAGTACGGCGCGGGCGACTCCTGGGTGGTGCTGCTGCACGGCCAGCTGTTGCCGCGCCGGATGCACCAGCCGCTGGCCCGGGCGCTCGCCTCGGAGGGGCTCCACGTGGTGACCCTCGACCTGCTCGGGCACGGCCGCTCCGACCGGCCCGCCGACCCGCTGGTCTACTCGATGACCGCGTTCGCCGAGCAGGTCGTGGCCCTGCTCGACCACCTCGGCGCCGAGCAGGCGGTGGTCGGCGGCACGTCACTCGGCGCCAACGTGTCGCTCGAGGTGGCCGCTATCGCACCCGAGCGGGTCCGCGGGCTGATCGTCGAGATGCCCGTGCTCGACAACGCGGTGGAGGCGGGCATCCTGGCGTTCGCGCCGCTGCTGTTCGCCGCCCGGTTCCTGCCGTTCACCGTCAACGGGGTGCGCCTGGTGACCCGGCCCATCCCGCGCGGCATCGTGCCCTTCTGGGCGGGCATCGCCCTGGACACCCTCGACCAGCGCGCCGATTCGGTGGCCGCGATCGTCCACGGGCTGTTCTTCGGCCGGCTCGCGCCGTCGTCGAAGCAGCGCCGGGCGATCGCCGCGCCGGCGCTGATCGTCGGCCATCCGGCCGACCCGATCCACCCTGCCGCCGATGCCGCGATGCTCGCCGACGAGATGCCCGATGCGACGTTCGTGCAGGCCCGGAGCGTCTTCGAGTGGCGGGTCCGACCCGACCGACTGAACCAGGCGGCGACCGAGTTCGCCCTCGACTGCTGGCAGGCGAAGGCGCGCCGGAGCCGCCGTTCCGGTTCCTGAGGGCGCGCGGGGGAGAATAGGGCCGTGCCTCTCTACCGAGACGAGGCGGTCGTGCTGCGCACCCACAAGCTGGGCGAGGCCGACCGGATCGTCACCCTGCTGACCCGCCACCACGGGCGGGTACGCGCGGTCGCGAAGGGGGTACGCCGTACCACCTCCAAGTTCGGCGCCCGGCTCGAGCCGTTCACCCACGTCGACCTGCAGCTGGCCGAGGGGCGCAACCTCGACGTCATCACCCAGGCCGAGACCCGCACCGCGTTCTCCGCCGAGCTCGGACTCGACTACGAGCGCTACACCTCCGGCACCGTGATGCTCGAGACGGCCGAGCGGCTGGTGGCCGAGGAGAAGGAGCCCTCGCTCCAGCAGTTCGTGCTGCTGGTCGCCGCGCTCCGGGCGATGGCGGGCGGCGAACGGCGACCCGGGCTGGTGCTCGACTCCTACCTGCTCCGCGCGCTGGCCGTCGCGGGCTACGCGCCGTCGTTCGACGACTGCGCCCACTGCGGCCGCAAGGGGCCGCACCGCTGGGTCAACCCGTCCATGGGCGGCGTCCTGTGCACCACCTGCCGGCTGCCGGGCTCGGCCAGTCCGGGCGCCGAGACGATCGCTGTGCTCAGCGCGCTGCTCACCGGGGACTGGGCGACCATCGAGGCCGCGGCTCCGCGGCACCACAAGGAGGCCGCCGGCCTGGTCGCGGCGTTCGTGGCCTGGCACCTGGAGCGCTCGCTGCGGTCGATGGAGTACGTCGAGCGGTGAAGCGCGCCGTACGTCCGCCCACGCCGCACCCGTCGGGCGCCCGCCCGCCGGCCATCCCGCGCGAGTTCGTGCCGCGGCACGTCGCGATCGTGATGGATGGCAACGGGCGGTGGGCGAAGCAGCGCGGCCTCCCGCGCACCAAGGGCCACGAGCGCGGCGAGCACTCGCTCTTCGACGTGGTCGAGGGCGCCATCGAGATCGGGGTGAAGGCGATCTCGGCGTACGCCTTCAGCACCGAGAACTGGTCGCGCTCGCCCGACGAGGTGCGCTTCCTGATGGGATTCAACCGCGACGTGATCCGACGGCGCCGCGACGAGATGCACGAGCTCGGGGTCCGGGTGCGCTGGGCCGGCCGAACGCCGCGGCTGTGGAAGTCGGTGATCCGCGAGCTCCAGGTCGCGGAGGAGATGACCCGGCGCAACGACGTACTCACGCTCACGATGTGCGTCAACTACGGCGGCCGGGCGGAGCTCGCCGACACCGCCCGCGCGATCGCTCGCGAGGTCGCCGCCGGCCGGCTCAACCCGGACAAGATCGACGAGCGCACGTTCGCCCGCCACCTCTACGTCCCCGAGGTCGCCGATGCCGACCTGGTGTGGCGCACATCGGGGGAGCAGCGGCTGTCGAACTTCATGCTCTGGCAGGCGGCCTACAGCGAGCTCGTCTTCACCGACATCCTCTGGCCCGACGTCGACCGTCGGGCGCTGTGGCAGGCGATCGAGACCTATGCCAGCCGGGACCGGCGGTACGGCGGCGCGGACCCGAACCCGGGCTAGTCGCGCCCGACGATCCGTCGCTCGTCGTAGCGGCGCCGGATGCTGGTGCCGACGTCGCTGAGGTCGGCACCGTAGACGTGCAGCGAGATCGCCAGATCGTCACCGGTGTTGTGGACGCGGTGGATGTCACCGGGTGGCAGCAGGCCGTCCACGTCGCCGACGTGGGCAACGGCGTGCCCGGTCGGGACCAGCGCTCCGTCGGCCCGCAGGCGGTACCGCTCCTCGTGCTCGGCACCCTGATGGATCCCGACCACGCACCACGCCAGGTGGTCGTGGATCGGCGTCGCCTGTCCGGGCAGCCACACGAGCGCGACCAGGGAGAAGAGCCCGTCGGGTGCGACGTGCAGCAGGTGCTGTCGGTACGCCGAGGGATCTCCGATCGTCTGATCGGGGCGCAGCAGGTGCGGGTCGCCGAGCGCGGGCCGCAGCGCCTCGGCCACGGCCTCGACCCTGGCGGGAACCGGATCGGTGCCCCGTGCGGCGCGGTCGAGGTCGTCCACGAGCAGCTCGAGGGAGCGGCTGACCGCAGGTTGGATGGTGGTCGTCATGGCTTCTTCCTTGGTTGTCGGTTGATCAGACGAGGGACGGCGTGGTGACCGGTGCCCGGCCCAGAGCGGTGCGGAGCGCGGTGCGCAGGTCGGCGGTGGAGGCGGAGGACCGCCACGCGATGTGGCCGTCGGGGCGCACCAGCACGGCGTCGGTCTCGCCGAGCCGGTAGGCGCGCTCGAGCTCGCACCAGGTGTCGCTGATGTCGCGGCCGACCGTCACGACGGCCGCGGGAGCGTCGACCGCAGCCAGGTCACGAATCGCCGAGCTCCGATCGACTGCTCGGCCGGTGAGGAGGGTGAGGCGTCCGTCGAACAGGTCCAGGGTGGAGACACCGTGTCCGCCCTGCTGAACCCAGGCGTGTGGCGCGCGCGCCCCCGGAACGGCGCCGGGGAGGCAATCGACGCTCGAGAAGCGAGCAGGTGGCGCTGTCGCTGCGCCGTCCCGAAGAACCGCGGACGACGTGTACACGACACCGAAGTCCTGGCTGAGGTCTCCGGTGGTGTCGGGCCCCGAGGCTTCCAGGGAGGCCAGGGCGTTGGCCTGCCCCACCGGGTAGCGCTCCTCCGCGTAGCTGTCCAGCAGTCCCTCGCCGGCCCAGCCACGGGCCGCCCAGGCCAGCTTCCAGCCGAGGTTGTGGCCGTCGGCGATCCCGGTGTTCATGCCGGTCGCGCCTCTGGGCGTGGTCCGGTGGGCGGCGTCGCCCACGAGGAAGACGCGATCGGCACGCATGGCGGTGGCCACCGCGGCGCCGAACGACCAGGGGAAGACGCCGAGCAGCTCGACGTCCAGGTCCGGCATCCCGGCGTCCTCGCGGATCGTCTCGATGGCGCGGGCATCGGTCCAGGACTCGAGGGTCTCGCCCAGCTCCGGGTGCCACTGGCGGTCGTGGACCCAGCGACCGGACCCGGACGGCACGAAGATGGCGGGACCCGTCGGGGTCGTCACCATGTGCAGGGCGTAGCGACGACCGATGATCCGCTCCGCCAGGTCGGCCCGGAAGAGCATCGCGAGGTGGTTGCCCTCGGTGCCGAGGTGCCGTACGTCGATACCGGCCAGCCGGCGCACGCTGCTCTCCCCGCCGTCCGCGCCCACGACGTACCGCGCGTGGACGTCGTACGACGAGGCGGGACCTGCGCCGACGCCCTGTAGCCGGGCCACCTGGCCGTCGTTGTCCGGCAACATGTCGACGAGCTCGGTCTCGAACCGGACCGTCGCGCCGATCGACAGCAGGTGATCGAGCAGCACCGGCTCCAGCTCGTCCTGGGCCGAGATCGCGAAGGAGCTCGGGCCGACCTGCGCGAGCACTTCGGGCTCAGGGGCGCCCAACGACACCTCCTGCTGATGCGGGTCGACGAGGCTCATCGAGATCCCCATCGCGACCCGCAGGTCCTGGTGACTCGCGCGGAACCGGTCCTCGAGACCCCAGGTCCGCAGGATCTCCATGCTGCGCGGGCGGACGCCCGTGGCCTTGGGAAAAACGGACGTGCCGCGGTGCCGGTCGACGACCAGGACCGAGGCGCCGTGGCGGGCTGCCGAGATGGCCGTGGTCAGGCCGGAGGGTCCGGCGCCGACGACCAGGACGTCGTAGGCAACGGGGGTGACGGTGGATGCAGACATGGGGGGTGGATCCTCACTGTGGGTCGAGGCGCTAGCGCCGGTATGACTTCCAGCGTCGGGGCGGCGTGGGCCCCGGCGGATCCGTGGTGACTACGGAGTTACGGGACCTACGCGTCGGAGCCCCACGCACTCAGCTCTTCCCGGTTGGCGGAGCCGGTCCGCCTGAGCAGGTTGGCCACGTGCGTCTCGACGGTCCGGACCGACAGGAACAGCCGCTCGGCGACCTGCGCGTTGGTGGCGCCGTCCGCCACGAGTCTCAGCACGTCCATCTCCCGGCTGGTGACGCCGAGAGCCGCCAGACGCCCGGGTACGTCGGAGGTCCCGCGGCCTCGGCGGGTGGGGGCGCCAGCGCGGCGGAGCAGGTCACGGCAGGTGCGCGCCAGCAGCAGGTCGTCCTCCTCGACGAGCTCGGCGAGGACGGCGCGGAGCACCGGCACCGGCCAGCCCCACCCATGGCCCACCGCGCACTCGACGGTCAGCAGCTGGAGCACTCGTCGCAGCCAGGGCAGCTCAACGACGAGATCT
>CAVSMX010000028.1:0-113392 GCA_963729095.1 uncultured Actinomycetota bacterium
TTCAACGCGTTTCATCAAAGGTTGGTCGGTAAATAAGTCTACCCATTTCTGAGTGTACCGATAGTATTGAATGAAATCCTGCCTTATGAATGCATACCAGGTATAACATTGATAGAGGTATAATTTTTCATAGAATTCCGTTTGCTGATGAGCATTCGCCGGAAGGTTAGCCTTCATAAATTCTTTAACACCGGCCTCATCTTCCTCATTTCTTGCATGCCCGTTTTTAATATACCAGCTATACAATTGCAATGCAAGATTAGAGAGCCGAGCCACCATATCAATACGTGTGCTCACGGCTATCGCTTCGGCTGATAATACTTCTGCTTTGTCCTGATACTTCTTGTTATGTGGAGTGTTTCGATTATTTTTTCAAGCCCGATTGCCTGTAACAAAAAGTTGAACTTCTGATTCACTTTAGCAAGTTCCTTTGCTCTTTCGAGTATCCTTAAGCTTTGAATGAACAGACCTTTTTTATATAAGATATGTGCGTAATCAAATTGTTCATTGAACTGCAGATCTATACTCTCTGCGCTTTTTAATAACCTCAGGCTGGCTAGCAATTGTTTGTAGAGATGAGCTTTAAGATTAGAAAGCTGAGCTTTTTCAATTCCATTTAATCTTTTCAGGAGAAGTTTTTCGTCATAATCTTTCAGCTTATCCATTGCATCAAATAACTGCACGATCTTGAGATTCTCATTTGAAGAACTTCGCTTGATATAAAGCTTGAAGTGCCGTTTCTCATATTTTTCCAGCGACTGGATCAATTGCAATAATATATCTGTGGACCTGTTTGGCATTATTGGATCGTGATGATTGGGAATTTAGCGTAGCGCTAAATTAATTCATTCCAACTCCATATTCGACCTTGCAGGAATTGTTATCAATCATTTAATACAGGTTGGATATAAGATAAAAAATCGGCTGAAAGCCACTGGAATTGGGCTTGGGCGCCTGGGTTGCCGGTTTGGGATGGTAGAAACTCCAAAAACTTGACTTCCTTAAACTAAAACGTACCTTACTTTTGAGGTAAGATACGCTGATCAATAAACAAACAATGTTACGCAACCGTTGCTTAAATGTATAAAATCTCAGCGGTACAGTATAAAATTTAATTAAGTTTTTCTTTCATATAGCGATCAATTGTTACGTCCGCTGTTTCTACAGTGGACTTTTTTTTTGAAGATATGCAGCCCTGTTGATTGCAAACCAATAGTTTTAATCTCTGCGCAATTCAATTGCCTCGATCTTAATCCGGGACTTTCGCCGGAATAATGTAAAATTGAAAAGCGATTCTGCTGAAATTAAATTCCTTTCGTGCGTTATTTAAGGGTGCTTTATGTTCAGGTATTAATTGGGATCGCGTTAGGCATCCTGGTAGGATATTTCTACCCTTCATTTTACCCTGCAGCAAAAACGATCAGTGAAATCTTCATCAATATGATAAGGATGTCATAGCACCCGTGATCTTCCTTACAATTGTCTCAGGAATTGTAGGAGCCGGTAATCTAAAGAAACTTGGAAGAGTAGGAGGTAAAGCTTTTATCTATTTTGAGATCGTTACTACACTTGCACTTGTGATCGGCCTGGTGGTTGCCAACCTTGTAAAGCCTGGATCAGGTGTACATGTTAATGTGAGTGCTACTAACGAAGTAAATGCAATATCCAGCCAGGCAAAAGAACTTAACTGGTCGGAATTCTTTACTCATATTGTGCCATCTAATGTTGTTGATGCTTTTGCAAAAGGCGATATTCTTCAAGTATTATTTTTTAGCATTCTCTTCGCTATTGGATTACAACAGCTGGGCAATTCAGGGAAAAGCCTGGTGCTAAGTTTTGAAAAGATCAACAAGGTTTTGTTCAATATACTGCGGATCATAATGAAGCTTAGCCCGATTGGCGCATTTGGTGGTATGGCTTACACCATAGGAAAATTTGGTTTTGAAAGCCTGAGGCTTTTAGGATCGTTATTACTTACCTTTTATATAACCGGATTTCTTTTCATATTTCTAGTGCTTAATCTTATTGCCAGGTATTATAAATTCAGTTTATGGAAGTTGCTTGGCTACATCAAAACTGAAATACTGATTGTGCTGGGCAGCAGCAGCAGCGAGGCAGTGCTGCCTTCTGTTATGCAAAAACTTGAACAAGCCGGATGTGAAAAGGAAGTCGTAGGCCTGGTGGTTCCCACCGGTTACAGCTTTAACCTCGATGGCACAACAATATACCTGAGCATGAGTATCATCTTCCTTGCACAGGCTTTCAACATAGACCTCTCACTTACTCAACAGCTCACTATTATCGGTATTTTATTAATTACAAGTAAAGGTGCCGCCGGGGTTACCGGTAGTGGATTCATTGTACTCGCCTCAACTTTGTCAATTATAAAAGTGATACCACTGGAAGGCCTGGCTTTACTAATAGGTGTAGACAGGTTTATGAGTGAAGGCAGAGCAATCATAAATTTTATAGGCAACACTGTTGCCACGGTTGTTATCGCAAAATCTGAAAATGCAATTGACATCCGGCAGTATCAAAAAATTGTTGAAGGAAAACATTCAGAATGATCAGTGATCCTTTGCTCATGTAAAAAATTTTCTGATCTACACCTTTCTTTGTTGATGATTGCCACTCATATAACTGAATCGATTCCTTATCATTAATCGATTAAATATTTATCTAAAAAATTGTCTGGTTTATTAATGGCCTTGCAATGATTTGAAATTTCTTTTCAATCATTCATGTAAAAAGAACATAAATAGCATCAATGTGATAAGTTCATTAAATGTAACCGGCAGATATGTTATTAAACAGGTTAAATACAAGCTTTGTCAATCACCAGGTTAATGAGTATCAAGTGAGCAATGTACCTGAAAGCAATTTTAAATCGAGAATAATCGTAAAGAAAGGCAATGAATACATTGCAATGAAAGTTGATGAAATAGCATTATTCGAACCACTTGATAAGATGGTCTACGTGATCGATAGAAACGGGAAAAAGTACCTGTTGGAAACTACTTTGTCCAGGCTTGAAGAATGCCTTGATAGCAAGATCTTTTACCGGGCTAACCGCCAATACATCATTAGCATAGATTATATCAAGAGCTTTAAAGCTTTTGAGAAAGTGAAATTGCAGGTTGTAATGAATGTACCGGACTTCCCGACTCCAATAATTATAAGCCAGGTTACTGCTACACATTTTAGAAAATGGATTCAGCAGATCTGATCTGTCTGAACATTCGATTTCCCGATTGCTCCAATTTTTTTTTCTGATTTATCTCCGCGGATGACATTCTCATGACTTTCTTTATAACTGCTTTATTAAAAGTCGTGTTTCGTTTACTCTTATCAGTTAGCCATAAAATCCATTCATCGAAATTAACAGAACCCTTGTTTTTGTTACAGTGATTGATAATGGTATTTCAGTCTCAAATTTTAATGCTTCGGTAAAATAGCAGTGTGTCATAATCAGCTATTAACATCAATAGATTGTCAATGGCTGGATGAATCACTTTTAAATTTCGAAGTATGAGAAAACTATTATTGGTATGTATCAGTCTCCTGTTTGTGTTGTCTGTGATGGCACAAAAAACCATCAGGGGAAAAGTAACTGATGGTAAAGGAAATGTGGTTTCCGGTGCCACAGTAGCTGTAAAAGGCAGTAATACAGCTACCCAAACGAACAGCGAGGGAAGCTTTTCCATAATCACCCAACCCGGCAATACAATTGTAATTTCTTATGTAGGGTTTGCCGATAAGGAAGTGAAGGTTGGGGATAATGATAACATTACAGTTTCCCTCACTGAGCAATCTTCTGAGCTTACTGCTATTGTTGTAACAGCTGTTGGTATCAAGCGTGAATCAAAAACAATTGGCTACGCTGCATCAACAATTAAGAATGATGAGCTTACAAGAGGCAAAGACCGCAGCGTATTGAATTCACTGCAGGGAAAAGTTGCAGGCGTCAATATCACCAGCAGTTCAGGTGGTGTTGGAAGCTCAACACGGATCCAGTTTCGCGGATCATCTTCATTGCTAAGAAATAACCAGGCACTGATAGTTGTAGATGGTATTCCAATTGATAACTCTCAGACCGATGCCGGTGATAATCTCAATAACCAGGTTGATCCGGAAAATCGTGGCAACGACCTGAACCCTGAAGATGTTGAATCTGTAACATTGCTCAAAGGTCCGGCTGCTGCTGCATTGTATGGCAGCAGGGCGGCAAATGGAGCATTAATAATAACAACTAAAACAGGCCGCAGCCTGAAGGGTAAGCAATCTGAAGTAGTAGTTACGAGCTCTTACACAATGGAATCAATATTGAGGCTTCCTGAATTCCAGAATGAATATGGTCAGGGCGGTCAGAAAGATGTTGACCTTCGGGAAAATTTTAGCTGGGGGCCACGTTTTGATGGAACATTGAAGCCATGGGGACAGGTTGTTGATGGTGAGCAAAGGGTGAAACCTTATGTTGGTTTGCCTGATAATGTGAAAGAGTTTTTTGATATGGGCCAGGTGCTCAATAATGGCGTGTCATTATCACAGAATAATGACCGCAACAGTTTCTTCCTGTCTTTTAATAATGTTAATCAGAAAGGTGTGATGCCTGGAACAAAGTATACCAGGACCTCATTAAGATTGAATGGAAGCGCAAACATTTCTCCGAAATTTACAGCAAGCACTTCAATAAATTATATCCGTGCATTTGGAGATCTTTCTACACAGGGGCAAGGTGCTTCGGCTTATGACCAGATCATTCAAACCCCGAGGGATATTCCTTTACTTGAATCAAAAGATTATAAGAATAATAAGTTCAGTACGCTCTCAGGATATTATGGAGCATACACAGTAAATCCTTATTATTTCCTTGGAGAAGATTCATATACTTCCGTGGTTGACAGGATACTTGGAAACGTTGAATTATCCTATAAAATAGCCCCATGGATTGATGTGCTTTACCGTGTTGGAACCGATGTATCAGGAGATAAGCGTAAGCAGATCACATCAAAGAGGATCATTACTGACATTCATAATCAGAATTATGGAAACCGCTTTGCCGGAAGTTATGCAGAAGGTAATATTAATATCCGCGAACTCACCAGCGACTTTATTGTAACAACAAATCATAAAGTGAATTCTGATTTTTCTATCAGGGCACTTGTGGGCCACAACTACAGGCAAAGAACAACAGAAGCGCAGAACAGCACGATCAATGATCTTGTAATTGCAGGGCTTTATAACCTTGGCAATACCAGCGGCTCACCAGTAGCAACAAATGCTTCTGTTAAGCGCAGGCTTTTTGGAATGTATGCTGATGTGAACCTTGCCTATAAAAACTTCCTGTTCCTGGGTATAACCGGTCGTAACGACTGGTCATCAACATTGCCAAAAGATAAAAACAGTTTCTTACCCGGTGCAAACCTCTCCTTTGTTTTCAGTGATGCATTCAACAAACCATCATGGTTAACATATGAAAAACTCAGGGTAAGTGCAGCTAAAGTTGGTAACGATGCTGATCCCTATTCACTCCAGTCGATATTTGCAGTAGGTACTATAAATGATGGTTTCAATAATTCACAACTCAACTTTCCATTCAATGGAGTAGCCGGTTATACAGTCGGAAACCAGATCGGAAATCCACAGTTAACTCCGGAGTTTACTACTTCTTACGAAGCAGGAACAGAAGCTGCATTTTTTGGGGGACGTTTAGGCCTTGACGTTACTTATTACAGGAATGAAACAAAAGACCAGATCCTGACACTTCCAATTGCGACTTCCAGTGGATATACCGCAAGAGTAACCAACATTGGAAAAGTGACAAACAAGGGTATTGAACTTCTTCTAAGAGGTACACCTGTGAGAACAAAGAATTTCAGCTGGGAGATCACAGGCACATATACAAGAAACAAAAACCGTGTGGATGAGATCGCTGAAGGTACAGACCAGGTGCCTATCGGGGGTTTAGGTGCTGCTACACTTGTGGCCAGGAAAGGCGAGGCATACGGATCATTTTTTGGAGCAGGATTCCTGCGTGATTCATTAGGCCGCGTGGTAGTAGATCATTCAACAGGTTATCCTATCACTGATCCAATTGCTAAAACACATGGTACCGTTCAGCCGGATTATATTGCCAGCGTTTTAAACTCATTTACATTCAAAGGTTTCACATTAACTGCGCTTGTTGATGGACGTAAAGGCGGTGTATTTTATTCACGCACACGTGGCTTGCAAACATTTGTAGGTACAGATCCACGTACACTTGAAAACGATCGCGAACCATTTGTAATTCCAAACAGCGTATACATTGATGCTTCAGGTAAGGTGGTAATAAATGACAAAAAAGTTAACAATGCTCAGGATTACTGGACAAATTTCGTTTCTAATAATGCTATTGAGAATCTTCTGGATGCAAGTTTTATAAAACTCAGGGAAGTTTCTCTCAGCTACAGGTTACCGGCATCATTATTAAAACGCACACCATTCAGTGGAGTGAATATTGGTATCACCGGCCGCAATCTTTTGTTAGCAACTCCAAAAGAAAACACCTATGTAGATCCTGAGACAAGTTCATTCGGTACAGGCAACGTCCAGGGTTTTGAATTTGGAGGTATACCATCAATGAGAAGCTATGGTGCCAACATCAGGATATCATTTTAATTAATAAAAAAAATAAGGTTTTATGATAAAGAGAATCTATATAACCACACTGATAATCGGAACACTGCTAGGTATAGGTTCCTGTAAAAAGGCACTCGATATCAAATACAGATCCGAAAAATCCTACCCAGGCATCTATTGACCTTGTACTGCCTGCTGCGCAGGGGTACACCGCGTATAACATGGGCAATGCATACCAGATACTTGGAGGCTTATGGGGGCAGTACTGGACGCAAGGTCCTACAGCAAGTCAGTACAAACCACTGGATCAGTACTCGATCACAAGCAATAGTTACGACAGGCAATGGCAGTCATTGTACTCAGGCCCATTGAATGATTTTAAATACGTAGCTGATGAAGCAACAAAGCAGGAAGGAAAAACTATGCGGCGATCGGTAAGATCATGATGGCTTATGTTTTCCAGTACCTGACAGACATTCATGGAGACATACCATTTACTGAAGCCCTGGATCCGGCAAATGCAACTCCGCATTTTGATCCGCAGGAAATTGTTTATACCGGATTAGAAAAACTGGTTACTGAAGGCCTCGCATTAATTGACATCAACAGCACCGATCATCCCGGTACTGATGACCTCATGTTTCATGGAGATATGAGTTTATGGAAGAAATTTGGTAATGCACTTAAGCTGAGAATTTACTTGCGCCAGGCTTATGTTAAACCTGCTTTAGCAGAAACCGGCGTGAAAGCAATCTATGCATCAAGCCCAACTTTTCTTGGTATCGGCGAAGATGCAGAGATAGAATTTACTACAGCTACCTTCAATCAGAACCCGCTGTTTGCAACATACCAGGCATTAACTGAGGCAAACCTGATAGCAAGTAATACATCTATTAATTATCTAAACAGTACTAATGATCCAAGGCTTTCTGTATTCTACATTCCTGCAACCCCGGCGCCCAACAATGGTAATTTTGTAGGGATCGACCAGGGAAGGGGAGCTTTATTGCCAGGGCTTCAGAATGATGATAGTTATTCAAAACCAGGTGCGCTGGTTGGTGGCCCGGTTGGAGGAGAAGATGCACCCGTTGTATTTATTAGTGCTGCAGAGAATTACTTTTTGCAGGCTGAAGCTGTGGTTCGGGGTTGGGCTAACGGAGATGCAAAAACGCTTTATGATCTGGGTGTGAAAGCTTCTTTTGCTCATTCTGGTTTATCTGTTGATCAGGCAAACATTTTCCTGCAGCAATCATCAGTTGCTTTCCCGGTTACAGGAACTGCGGAACAAAAGATCAGGGCTATCATCTTCCAGAAATGGGTTGCAATGAATGGTTCTCAGGGACTGGAAGCATGGATAGAATGGAGGAGAACAGGATATCCTGATATTTTCAATGTTTCAGCTACCTCCGAGATCGGGAACCGGTTTCCACAAAGGATACTTTTGCCTGATTCAGAGGTTACCCGCAATCCAAATACACCTGCACAGAAAACAGTAACTGATAAAGTTTGGTGGGATGTGAATACAACCGGTCAAAATTAATCAACACAAAAAATCACACTATGTCAAAGAGAATAATTTTTATAATCGGTATTCTTACTGCAGCCATTTTTTCAGGTTGTAAAAAAGATACAACCGGCAATGTCTCATCAGTATATAAAGTACCAACCATCGAATTGCTGGGCGATCCTGTGGTCTCACTTCCGGTAGGAGGTGCATATACAGATGCTGGTGCAAAATTTCATGATGAAGATGGAACTACAGAAACAATTACACCTGTCTTGTAATCCTTTGAAGACTACGGTTCCGGGATTGTATGCGGAACCACTTACAATTTGTAAAAAAAGTAAGAGTGAAATTTACTAAGCAGAAGCTATCAGGTATGTAGCAGTTACCTCAGTAGCAGATCCAAGAGATTTTAGTGGAAACTACCGTAGGGCTGCAACAGGTGTGTCGGCATTTGTACAAAAAATAGCCAATGGGTATACAAGGTTACAAACCCGGGTGGAGCTGCAACCGGACTCGATGTGGTTGTATACTTTGTGCAGACAGACTTAAATACATTCGTTGCTCCTTTGCAGGAAACAACTGCCGGGTTATTTGGTGTGAACACCATTACGTTTACTACGACCGGTGCATCATGGAAAGTGGAGAACCCAGGATATGGAACTGGATTAAGAACTTTTGTAAAGCAATAATTTAAAAAAGGTTCTGTATAGATTTTTAGCTTTCATTTTTGTGTGTGTTTTCTAAAGAGCCCGGCCAATTGTATCAAAGGATCAGTAGGCCGGGTTCTTCTATTGTTTAGATGTTTGAAAAATTACGGCATCCTAATTGCTAAAAATCCAGTCACAAAAAACCACAGAATGAAGTTTGCTATACATGGAGCAGCAAGAACGGTAACCGGATCAAAACACCTGCTAACATTAAATGATGGAAAAAAGATTATACTCTGACTGTGGGATGTTCCAGGGATTGGGAAACGAAACGGACAGTTTGAACGAAAATTGGGGATTTGACCCTTCATCAGTTTCATTCCTTTTGTTATCTCATGCTCATATAGATCACTCCGGCCTGATTCCAAAGCTGGTTAAAGATGGTTTCAACGGAAAAATATATGCAACAGAAGCAACCAGGGAATTGACAGAGATACTTCTGCATGACAGTGCGGAAATCCAGACTTATGAAACTGAATTTATTAACAGGAAAAGGCTTGCACATAACCTTGAACCTTACCAGCCATTATATACAACTGAGGATGTGGAAAAAGCGATGGAATTATTTCAACCTGTTTATGATGAATGGTTTGAGCCTGATAAAGAATTATCGGTGATGTTCAGCAATACCGGGCATCTTGTTGGAAGCGCAGCTATCCATCTTATAATAAAAGAACAGGGTAAAGAAATAAAATTTACACGACGACATGGGGTTCGGCGCCCCGTCGACGTTCGGCGGCCCGTGCCGGATGCCCACCGCCGACCGGCTCGCCGACGACGGGCTTCGCTACTCCCGCTTCCACACCACGGCGCTCTGCTCACCGACCCGGGCGGCATTGATGACCGGCCGCAACCACCACGCGGTCGGGGTCGGCACTGTCGTGGAGATCTCGACCGGCGCACCCGGGTACGACGGCATGCGGCCGCGCACCGCCGGAACGCTCGCGCAGATCCTGCAGGGCAACGGCTACGCGACCGCCGCGTTCGGCAAATGGCACCAGACCCCGCCGTGGGAACAGACCGCCGCGGGTCCGTTCGACCGGTGGCCGACCCACGAGGGCTTTGACCGGTTCTACGGCTTCCTGGGCGGCGAGGCCAGCCAGTTCGAGCCCACCCTCGTCGACGGCACCACGTTCGTCGACCCGCCGACCTCGGCCGCCGAGGGCTACCACCTGTCCGAGGACCTGGCCGACCGGGCGATCGCGTGGACCGGGGAGGTGAGCACGCACGGCGGCGGCAAGCCGTGGTTCTGCTACCTCGCGTTCGGCGCCACGCACGCGCCGTTCCAGGTGCCCGAAGGGTGGCGGGACCGCTACCGCGGCGAGTTCGCCCATGGATGGGACGAACAGCGCGACCTCACCCTCGAAAGGCAGAAGGAGCTGGGCCTCGTTCCGCACGACGCCGAGACGGCGCCGTGGACGCCGGGCGTGCCGCACTGGGACGACATCGACGATCTCGCGAGGGACAACGCGCAGCGGCTCATGGAGCTGTACGCCGCGTTCGCCGAGCACACCGACGCCCAGGTCGGCCGGCTGGTCGAGGCGCTGCGCGAGCGCGGCGACCTGGACAACACCATCGTGCTCTACATCCTCGGCGACAACGGCGCCTCGGCCGAGGGCGGTTTCGAGGGCACCCTCAACGAGACACTGCGCCTCAACGGGATCGGCGACAGCACCGAGCGGATAGCCCGGTTCATCGCCGACCGCCCCGGGGACCTCGGCGGCCCGGACACCTACGCCCACTACCCCGCGGGTTGGGCGGTCGCGATGGACACGCCGTACCAGTGGACGAAGCAGGTCGCCTCCCACTACGGCGGCACCCGCAACGGGCTGGTCGTGCACTGGCCGGCCGGGATCGGGGCGCGCGGCGAGGTGCGCCACCAGTGGCATCACGTCAACGACGTGCTGCCCACGATCCTCGACGTGGCCGGGCTACCGGTGCCCCAGACCGTCGACGGGGTGGAACAGGCGCCGCTGGACGGTGTCTCGTTTGCCTACTCCTTCGGGGACCCCGATGCGGGGGAGCAGCACACGACCGCAGTACTTCGAGATGTTCGGCAACCGCGGCATCTACCACGAAGGCTGGACCGCGGTCGCCAAGCACAAGGCGCCCTGGCACCCGGCGTCAGCAGACACGCCACCGTTCGACGAGGACCGGTGGGAGCTCTACGACACCCGATCGGACTGGACCCAGGCGCGCGACCTCGCCACCGAGCACCCGGAAAAGTTGGCCGAGCTGCAAGAGCTCTTCCTCGGGGAGGCGCGACGCAACCACGTGCTCCCGCTCGACGACAAGCTGATCCGGCGGTTCAACACCGAGTTCGCCGGCCGGCCTCCGATCCCGACATCGATCGTGCTCGGCCCGGACGCCGGCCGACTGCGCGAGGACGCGGTACCCAACCTCAAGAACACCTCGTACGTCGTGCTGGCCTCGTTCCGCGCCGGTGCCCGGGACTCCGGGGTGCTGGTGGCCCAGGGTGGCGGGTTCGCGGGCTGGTCGCTCTATCTCAGGGACGGGGTACTCACCTGGGCCTACAACTACGGCGCCGTCGAGATCACCCACGTCCGGGCGGCGCAGCCGCTCACCGACGGCGAGCACGTTGCCGAAGTGGACTTCGCCTACGACGGCGGCGGCGTCGGTAAGGGTGGCGACGTCCGGCTGGTGCTGGACGGAGAGGTGGTCGCGCAGGGTCGGCTGGAGCGGACCATCCCGTTCTTCTACTCCATGGACCAGACCCTCAACGTGGGCATCGACCGCGGCACCCCGGTCACGCCCGACTACGGCATCCGCGAAGGCTTCCGGTTCACCGGCCGGATGCACGAGGTGACCATCGAGACCGCGGAGGACGTCGTCGCCGCCACGCTCGAGCAGCGGATCGGGGCGGTTCTGGTGGGCCAGTAGTTCACTCTGCCGGCTACAGCATCTGCCCCGCGGACCCTGAATCCCGTTCGTGCCACCAACGTGCCACCAGAGGGCCCGGGAGCGAGGCGGCTCCGTGGCCAATAGTGGCTCTGACCTGCGCAAACGCATTGCGCCCCCGCCAGGATTCGAACCTGGGACCCGCGGATTAGAAGGCCGCTGCTCTGTCCAGCTGAGCTACGGGGGCGGGGGGTCGGAACTACCGGCCGGACAAGCATCGGGATCACGCCGATGTCGTTCCGCCGGGGCTCTCACCCGCGGGTCAGTATGCCTGAGCCCGCCGACTGGAGTCGTCTCGTTGTCCGTCACGGCCGACCCGCCGCGCGTGCCGCCGAAGCGTGCCACCCTGGGGACGGGAGGGCTTGGGCATGAATGCTCCGGTGGCCCGCCTGCTGGGCGGGGTGAGCGTCGTACTGCTGGCCGTCGCGTGTACGAACGGCGACAACGAGGGCCGGGAGCCGACCTCCTCCAGCGAGAGCCAGCCGTCCGCGGCCGAGGCGGTCGAGGAGACCCCGGCCGCCACCGGCACGCCCGCTCCCGCGAAGGGCCAGCCCGGGTACGACAGCCTGCCGGGGTGCCACGGACGGAAACCGGCAACGATCCTGGGAACCCCCGGCGATGACCGGATCGTCGGAACCCGCGAAGAAGATGTCATCGTCACCTTCGGCGGGGACGACCACGTGAGCGGCCTTCGGTACAAGGACAAGGTCTGCACCGGGTCGGGCGACGACACGGTGACCGACAGCAACCGCGCCTGGTGGATCGACCTCGCCGCTGGTGATGACCGGGTCAGGGACGTCAACGGCGTGAGCGACATCAAGGGCGGGAGGGGCGACGACCGGTTCACGCTCCCGGTCGACTCGTTCTCCATCGACGCCGGGCCCGGCAACGACACGGTCCGGGCCGTGCCGGGCGGCCCGCCGGACTTCCCGTACGGCAGCGCGTTCAACTCACCGTGCCCGAACTACCTCGCCGCGGTCCGGCCGGTTCACGTCGACCTGCTCCGAGGTTTCGCCCGCGGTCAGGGGCACGACCGGTTGATCAACGTCCATTGCGTGTATGGCAGCCGGTTCGACGACGAGATCACCGGCACCCGCTACGACGACAGGATCGACCCTGCGGGGGGAAGCGACGAGGTCTGGTCGCTCGACGGGAATGACGCTGTCGGCGACAGCAGCTACCCCGGTGCCGCAGACGTGTTCCACCTCGGGGCCGGCAACGACAACGCCGTGTCCGGCGGCGGCCCGGACCGCGTGTACGGCGACTCCGGCAACGACTTCGTCGAGACCGGCGCCGGCGCCGATTACCTCGAAGGCGGCGAGGGGAACGACGTCCTGCACGCCAGCTACCGCTGCGACGGCGGCAACTCCGGCGGCGCCGGCACCATCGACGATCTGCCCAACGAGGTGTTCGGCGGCCCGGGCAACGACCACCTGACCGGCGACCTCGGAAATGACCGCATCGACGGCGGCACCGGTACCGACGAGGGTCACGGCGGTCACGAGGACGGACGGATCGACTGGATCGAGTCCTTGGAACGGATCGTCATCTGCGAGACATACTGACCGCGGCTAGCACCGAAACCCTCAAAGACCGGACGCCGCACTTTCGTACGCCTAACGTGTCGACATACCCATGGGGAAGCGCCAGCCGCGACTGAGAAGCGGGCGCGTTGGCGAACACCACCCTGTCGCCCTCCGGGTGTCCAGGCGGCAGGCCCGCCCTCCAACGCCAGGAAGCCCCATGAACGTCGCCACCCTCTGGACCAGCCTGGCCGCCGCCGCGGTCTGCGGGTCGCTCACGACGGCAGCGGTCGCGGCGCCCGGACCCAGCGCCACCGCGCACACCACCGACCAGCTGGCCGCCCGAGGACAGGCCGCCGAGCCCGCGGCACGCAGGCCACCCAACGTGGTGCTGATCACCGCCGACGACATGATGGCCTCCGACCTCGCCGTCATGCCGCACACCCGCCGCCTGCTGGCCCGTCGCGGCACCACCTTCACCCAGGGGATCGCCCCCACCCCGCTCTGCGTCCCGTCCCGGGTCTCCATGCTGACCGGCCAGTACGCACACAACCACCGCGCCAGGGCCATCAGCGGCCCCAGTGGAGGTTTCAACGCGTTCTCCGGCAGGCGGGACGCGAACACGCTGCCCGTCTGGCTGCGACGCAGCGGCTACAGCACCTTGTACGTCGGGCGCTACCTCAACGGGTACGGCGACACCGCCAGGTCCGCGCGCTACGTTCCTGACGGCTGGAACGCCTGGCGCACCACCGTCGGCGGCACGTTCTCCTTCACCCGAACCAAGTTCACTCTCAACGGCGACAAGATCATCCGACCTCGCGGGTACTCCACCGACATCATTGCCAGATACACCCGGGACATGTTGGACCGGCAGCACCGGGTGGCGCGCAAGAAGCCGTTCTTCCTCTGGGCCAACTACGTCGCCCCGCACTCCGGCGGAAGCCACGAGAGTGACGACCCTCCCGGCCGCCTGCACGTGGAGACCACCACACCGGCCGCCCGGCACCGCAACCGGTTGCGGCACACGAACCTGCCGCGGGTCGCGGAGATGTGGCAGCACACCCGGTCCAAGTGGTCCGGGCCACCATCGACGCCGCGCTACCGCGCAGCGGTCCGCGAGGCGTACCAGCAGCGGCTGGAGTCGCTGCTGGCGGTCGACCAGGCGGTCGCCGCAACCGTGCACACGCTGCGACGCAACCGCGACCTGGCCAACACGCTGATCCTGTTCAACTCTGACAACGGCTTCCTCACCGGACACCACAACCGGTTTGGCAAGCTCATGCCGTGGGACGCCTCGATGCGCATCCCGCTGATCGCGCGTGGTCCCGGCATCCCGGCCGGCAAGCGGGTGTCCACCCCAATGGCCACGCCCGACATCGCCGTGTCCATCGCCGCCGCCGCGCGCGTCCGACCTGGCCGCAGGGTCGACGGGATCGACATCCTCAGCCAGATCCGCGAGCACCCTCACGCCACCAGGGTCATCCCGATCGAGGCCTACTCTGTGAAGCACGGGAACCGTGTGATGTACACCGGCATCCGGTACGGCTCGTGGACCTACGTGCGGAGCAGGGCAGGCGCCGAGGAGATGTACAACCGGCGCACCGACCGGGGCGAGCTGACCGACCTGGCCGGCCGGAAGGGACAGCGAGAGATGCTCATCAGGCTCCGCTCGCTGAACCGTCAGTACCGCGACTGTTCCAGCGTGAGCTGCCCGATGGACCTGAACCCGCACCTGTAAAGGGAAGGGGGCTCTCCGCTGCGGAAGACACGGCTCCGCCGGACCCTCGCCTGGCAGTTCAGCGTGCGGTAATCTGATGATCTGGGGGGTATCCGCTGGAGTATTCCAGCGGCGAAAGGGACCGACACATCTTGGGCAGATCCACCCAAGGATGGAACGCGCGCCGTATCCCCATTGCGGTGGCATCGCTCGTCGCTGCCCTCGCACTCGCACTCCCGGGCGTTGCCGTACCAGGCGCGTCCGCAAGCGCCACCGAACCGGCGCCGCGCAAGGGCTGCTTCAGCGCTCGGGGTATCCCACGCTGCGGTGCGTACCTCGGCCAGGCGTACGGCGCGAACGCCAACCCGGCGCCGCTCGAGAAGCGCTTCGGTCGTCGGCTGGGGGTGCATCGCACGTACTTCCGCGCCGACCAGGTCAACGCGGCCGTGATCACGGCGCGCGGTGACCTGAGGCACGGACGGCTGCCGTGGGTGAGCTTCAAGCTGCCCCACTCGTGGGACGCGATGGCCCGCGGTGCTGGAGACCGCTGGGCCCGCCGCGTGGCCGCCCGGTTCGGACGGCTGCCCGGGCCGGCGTGGTTGGCCTTCCATCACGAGCCCGAGGGCGAGGGGCCGATGGGGGACTGGCGGCGGATGCAGGAGCGCCTGGCTCCGATCGTGCGGGCTCGCGACAACCTCGCGATGACCGTCATCGTCATGGGGTACCACGAGTTCTACGGCGAGGCGAAGTACCGGATGCGCAACATCTGGCCGCGCGGGGTCAAGATTGACGTCGCGGGGTTCGACATCTACAACCAGCTCGGCGTCGTCAAGGACGGCGAGGAGAACACCGAGGGCACCAACCTGCAGAGGTCCTACTTCAGCAAGATCGCTCCCTGGGCCAGACGCCACAATGTCGCCTGGGGGCTGGCCGAGACCGGGATCACCCACAAGGCGGCCGTACGGCACCCGCACTGGATCCGGCAGACCCACGGCCGACTCGAGCGTGCCGGCGGCGTCGCGATGTCCTACTTCAACACCACGCTGAACAGCATCGCGCCCTGGACGCTGACCACGCGGCCCAAGCGGGTCGGGTGGCGCGAGGCGCAGACCGGGACCCCGCTGCTCCCTCGCCGCTGACGCCTCCCGCGAGTCGCGGGATCTCGCGCGCCCAGACAAAGGGACGGCACGCGGGAATCGCCGGCCACCGCTCGTGCGTTGCCATAGGCACCTTCCAGTGGACGGACATGGCGGCGAAGGAGGCGTGGGGCCATGCGGATCCAGGTCACTGCGTACGACGAGCTCGAGGAGCCGAGCGGCGGGTCCCGTGCGCCGGCGCCACCGGAGCGAGATCACCGGACCACGCTCATCGAGCTGGTCGCGCTGCTGGCGCTCGCGGCGGCGTACACCGGCATCCGGGCCGCGCAGGGCACCGACGTAACCGCGGCCTTCGCCCACGCCAGGCACATCGCCGATGCCGAGCAGTGGCTGCTCGCCCACCTGGAGATCCCGCTCAACCAGTGGCTGGCGTCGGCAGCGATAGTGGCCGTTCCGGCGTGCTACTTCTACGCCGTCTTCCACTACGTCGCCACGCCGCTGATCCTCTACCGCTCCTGGAGGGTGGGCGGCTGGGTCTACCGACGCGGCTACTGGAGCATCGTGATCGCCTCTGCGATCGCGCTGGTGATCTACGCGCGTTACCCCGTCGCTCCTCCGCGACTGGTCCCCGATCTGGGGGCCGTCGACATCATGCGCGAGTTCGCCGACTACGGCTGGTGGGGTGAGGCGGCCTCGGCGCCGCGCGGCATCGGGGACGCGACCAACCAGTACGCCGCGATGCCCTCCCTGCACTTCGGGTGGTCCCTGTGGTGCGCCATCCAGATGTGGAGCTTCACGGGGCTCCGGTGGCGCGTGGCGGCCGTGGCCTACCCCACCCTGCAGGTCCTGGTGGTGGTGGCCACGGCCAACCACTTCCTGCTCGACGTGGTCGTCGGCGCCCTCTGCGTGCTCGCGGCGCTGGGGATCGTCACCGCCGTACGCGTGACGGTCAGGCGCGCACGGCGGTGACGAGCAGGTACTCCCACTCCATGACGCCGTCGACCAGGTAGCGGTCGCCCAGGGCCTCCAGCTCGCGGTCCAGCTCGGCGACCCGGGCCGGGTCGCCGGCGATGCCGCGGTACGCCACGATCGTGGGTCCGTACGTCGCCTTGAAGAAGTCCCGGAACTCGACTCCCGACGCGAAGTTATTGACCCGCAGCGTCTGCTGCCTCGCGTCGATGTCGGTGACCCGGTCGCCGAGCAGGTCGCGCACGTGGTCGAGGTGACCCCACAGCGGGGGCGGCTGCACGCCCGGCGGGGGAGCCGGGACGAACGGCCGCATGGTGGCGAACATCTGCCCGATGAAGCCCTCGGGGGTCCAGCTGATCAGGCCGATGGTCCCGCCCGGGCGGACGATCCGGACCAGCTCGTCGGCGGCGGCCTGGTGGTGCGGGGCGAACATGATGCCGACGACCGAGATCGCGACGTCCTGCTCCTCGTCCTCGCAGGGCATGTCCTCGGCGTCCGCGATCCGCCAGCGCAGGGAGACGCCCTCGGCGTCGGCGGCTCGGCGGCCGATGTCCAACAGCTCGGGCGTGAGGTCGGTGGCGACCACGTCGGCTCCGCGACGGGCGGCGGGGATCGCGGCGTTGCCCGACCCGGCAGCGATGTCGACGACGCGCTGGCCGGGCCCGATGCCGCAGGCGTCGACGAGGACGTCGCCCAACGGGGCGATCACCTCCGTCGCCACGGCGGGGTAGTCGCCGAGGGCCCACATCGCCCGGTGGCGGGTCTTCAGGTCGTCGGTGGTGGTGCTCATGGTGTGCTCCTTTTGATTGGCGTGCGCCGAACCTAGGAGCGCGCCAGGGGTTCCGGCTTCCGCGCGAGCACCCATTTCCTCCAGGCTCGACGGTCGGGCCTGGCGGGTGACGCGTAGGTCAGGCGCGGGACAGGAGCGCCGCCACTGCCGCGGTGCGCGCCGAGCGCCCTTGGAGACCGAGCTTGGCGTAGACGTTCTGCAGGTGTCGTTCGACGGTCCGCACGCTCAGCGACAGCCTCGCGGCGATCGCGTCGTTGTCGCAGCCCTCGGCCGCCAGCGTGAGTACGTCGAGCTCGCGCGCGGACAGCAGGGCCGCCGGGTCCGGAGCCGATGACCGGGGTGCTTCGGCGGGCCGGTCCTCGGCCAGGAACGCGGTCACCTCGGCAAGCAGCACCGGCCAGGCAGGCTCGTCCTCGAGCACGATGTGGTTCTCGCTCTCCAGCGCGACGAGCCGGGCACCCCTGATGTGCGCGGCGAGGTAGCGCGCCTCCTCGAAGTTGTTCATCCGATCGCCCCGGCTGTGGATCACCAGGGTCGGGAGGTCGAGCTGCGGCAGCAGGTGGCGTACGTCGGCGAGCTTGCGCTGCTCCCGGGCCAGCATCGCCGTGTCCGCCGTGGTCGCCATCCGCTGCAGCTCGTCGAGCCAGCGCATCTGCTCCTCGGTCGCGTCGGGGATCATCAGCGACGTGAACACCCGGCGGAACTCCGGCGTCGGGCGCTCCCACCCCACCTTGATCAGGGCCTGGAAGGCCTGGTCCAGCGCGATCTCCTCCGGCGTCGCGTTCTGCATCGCGCCCGCATAGCTCCCGTAGATGACCAGCCGGCTAAGCCGGTGGGGGTGCCGGGCGGCGTACTCGACCGAGATCGGTCCGCCCTGCGCCATCGCGAACATGGCGAAGCGGTCGAGCCCCGCGTGGTCGGCCACCGCCTCCAGGTCCGCGACCCGCATCTCCAGGCTGTGGTCGGTGACGTCGCGGTCGGAGAGGCCGTGGCCGCGCTCGTCGAAGCGGATCACGGTCGCGATCTTCCCGAGCTCGACCAGGAAGTGCCGCCAGACCGGGCTCTGCCAGTCGAACTGCAGGTGGCTCAGCCAGCACGCGTCGATCAAGAGTGGCGGGCCCGACCCGTGGACGGCGTACGCGATCCCGACCCCGTCGGCCGAGCGGCAGAACCTGATGTCCTGCAGGTGGGTCACGCGGTCGGCCACCGGGTGATCGTACGACGAGCGCGGGACCTCAGTTCGCGTCCTGGAGACCAGGTACCTCGTCTTGGGGAACCGGTTTCCCGCCGGGGAGACCGACGTCGACCCGGTCGGTGATCGTCGCCGTCCCCTCGGTGCTGATGTCGATCTCGGCGTACCCGGTCTGTAGGCCGGACTCCTCGTTGAAGTACTGGAGCCGCACGCTCACCGCCTTCAGCGGAGTGGAGAACGGCGTCGAGAAGCGGTTGAACGTCGGGTTCTCCTCGACGCCACCGGACGTACCGAGCTGGCTGACGACCGTCCAGGTCACCATGTCGCCGTCGGTGTTCCACACCACCCACGGACCTTCGACGTCGTGCAGATGACCGACGTTGACCGACCCCGCGGGCAGGTCCGGGATCCCGTCGTCCCACGGTGTCGTCTCCCGGCCCTCTCCGGCGGCAAGCTCCGAGAGCGCGTCGATTCCGAGGTAGCCGGCCGCCGATCGCGGCTGATGGAAGAGCACGATCAGCGGGTCCTCGGGCTCGTCGTCGTCGACCTCCTCGCGGAGCATCTGGCCGAGCTCGGTCTCGGTGATCCCGGTCTCGTTGACGACCATGCCGCCGAACAGCGTCTTGAACGCGGGGTCGTCGGCGGACACCACCTGCAGCCCGGACTCCTCGGTGATGTCGAAGTCGGGCATCACGACGTCGTTGTCCTTGAGCTGGTCGACGGTGGTGTCAGTGTCGTGGTCACCCTTGACCGCGACCAGGGTGATGTTGGGGCTGGCCTCCGACTCGTCGCGGACGAAGCCCTTCTCGGCGACGGTGCCGTTGGAGCTGATGTCGCCGGAGATGGTGCGTATCGCGAACGCGTCGTCCCCGAGGTACTCCTCGAGCAGCGGGTACATCGCCTTGCGGACCCGGGTGCCGACCTGGCTGCCCTGGGGGTCGGCCTCGGCGATCACGATCCGCTCGCCGTCCCGCGGCTTCAGCGCATCGGCATGCACCGGCAGCACGGCGCGGAGCGACGCGTCCGCCGCGGTCTCGTACTCGTCGGCGTGCTCGCGGATCCGGTCGGTGTTCTTCACGATGAACGGCTGCACCTGCTCGGCGATCTCGAGCGCTTCGGGGTTGTCGAAGCTGAGCCCGTCGATCCCCTCCATCGCGTAGGACCGAGGGATGTCGTCCTCGTCCTCCCACATCCGGAACAGCAGCACGGTGACCAGTGCCGACACGCCGAGGCCAGCGAGGACGACCAAGGCCGAGATCGTCACCCGGCGGCGGGTCGACGGGATCGACTCGAACGGCGCGCGCGCTCGGAAGAGGGCGGTGAGGACAACGCCGCCGATGATCCAGGCGGCCAGCTCGATCAGCCAGAACCTCTGCAGCACCTGGTTGCGCAGCTCGTCGCCGTACGCCTTCGCGACGGCACCGGGGTCGCTCACGAACGCGGCGTTCGCCTGGATGAACCTCGGGCTCACGTACGACGCCAGCGAACCCCCCGCCTCGGGAGGTCCGGTCGCCCGGATGTGCGCACCGAAGCCCGCTGCGCCGGTGCGGTCCCAATAGACGCGCCCGAGGATCCCGGTGTCGAGCGTGGAGACGCCGTTGTGGGAGAGGGAGACCTCCACCGGCAGCGTGCCCAGGCGGTCCTCGAACCGGGCTCCCTCCATGGCCTGCTGGGCCGCGACCGGCGCGCTGATGAGCGCAGCCACGAACCCGTAGGCGAGGAAGGCGGTCGCGGGACGACGCAGCCTCCGGACGTCGAACTTCACCTGCCGGGCATCAACCGGGCCATCCACTCCTCGACTTCTGCCGCCTCGCGCGGCAGGCCGTCGGAGAGGTTCCGCGCCCCGTCGGCGGTCACCAGGAGGTCGTCCTCGATCCGGATCCCGATCCCGCGCAGCTCCTCCGGCACCAGGAGGTCGGCCTCCTGGAAGTAGAGCCCCGGCTCGACGGTGAGCACCATGCCCTCGGCGAGGGTGCCCTCGCGATAGGACTCCGGTGCTGCGCGACCGCAGTCGTGCACGTCCATGCCGAGCATGTGGCTGGTGCCGTGCAGGGTCCAGCGTGCGTAGACCTTCGAGTCCGGGTCGAGCGCCTCCTCGACAGGGACCGGGAGCAGCCCCATGTCGCCGAGGGCGTGCGCGAGCACCTCCATCGCGGCGTCGTGCGCGGCGAGGAACGGTACGCCCGGGCGGATGGCGGCGATGCCCGCCTGTTGCGCCTTCAGGACCAGCTCGTAGAGGTCGCGCTGGAGGGAGGAGTACGTGCCCGAGACCGGGAGCGTGCGGGTGACGTCGGCCGTGTAGAGGTTGTGGCTCTCCGCGCCCATGTCGAGGAGCGCCAGCTCGCCGGGGGTGATCCGGCCGGAGTTCTCGATCCAGTGCAGCGTGGTCGCGTGTCGGCCGCCCGCGACGATGGAGTCGTAGCCGATGTCGTTGCCCATCGTCCGCGCCCGGCGGAAGAAGGTGCCCTCCAGCCAGCGCTCGCCGTGCTCGATGACGTGGTCCCACTCCTTCACGGAGTCCTCGAACCCGAGGGTGGTGGCATCGCAGGCGGCCTGCAGCTCGCCGACCTCCCAGTCGTCCTTGACCAGACGCATCTCAGAGACCACCCGCGCGAAGTCGACGTCGAGCGACTCGTCCGCGGCCACCAGCCCGTCGACGGCGGCCGACACGCCGCGATGCACCCGGGTCTTCCCGGACGAGGAGAGGACGCCCTCGAGCTCGTTGACGTGCCGCACCTCGAGGCCGAGCGATGCGGACAGCTCGCGCAGAGACGGACGCCGCCCGGCCCACAGCTCGCCGTACCGCCGGTCGCGGAAGAACTCGTCGGTGTCGCGGTTCGACCGCGGACGCGCGAAGAGAACGGGCTCACCGTCGTCGATCACTAGCACGGCGTCGCTGGTCTGGTTGCCGCAGAAGTAGGCGTGCGCGGTGTCGGCGCGGAAGCGGTAGTCGGTGTCGTTGGCACGCGGCTTGTAGCCGCCCGCCGGCAGCACCAACCGCTCGCCGGGGAACATCCCGGCGAGCTTGGTGCGGCGCTCGGCCGCCGGCTCAGTGATCGGGTGCGGTGGGAGGTCGAGCTCGCGCTCGCCCCAGCCGGTGCGCATGAACGCGGCATAGGCCGCGGGCACGGCGGGGTCGTGCGACTCGGTGCGGGGGGTCGCGGTCTCCGGGGTCGTCTCCTCAGTCACGCTGCCAGCCTACGCCGGTCCTGCAGGGCGCGAACGACCTCGGCGGATAGGCTTCCGCCATGCCCCGCAACCGTCGTGAGAGCCTTGCCTTCACGGTCGTGGTGACCGTGTTGGTGGTGCTCGGGGCACTACTGATGCTGGCAATCCTGGCGCTCTCGGGCGCCCCCGCCATCGTCCTCTTGGCCACCGGTCTGGCCGCGCTGCCGGTGGGACCGCTGATCGCGACGTACCTCTGGCTCGACCGCTACGAGCCGGAGCCCAAGCGATTGCTTGCCTATGGGCTGTTGTGGGGCGCGTTCGTCGCCACCGTCGCTGCGATCGTGATCGGCGGTGTGGGCGGTTATGTCGCGGGCTTCAGCGAGAACGTCTCCCTGGCCGTCGTCGCCCCGGCCACCGAGGAGGCGAGCAAGGGCTTCTTCCTCCTGCTGCTGCTCTGGTGGCGGCGGGCCGAGCTCGACGGGATCCTCGACGGGATCGTCTATGCCGGCATGGTCGGCATCGGCTTCGCGTTCACCGAGAACATCCTCTACCTCACAGCGGCCTACGACGGCACCGACATGACTGGACCCGGCGGCCTCGCCGGAGTGACGGGCACGTTCCTGGTCCGGTGCGTGTTCAGCCCGTTCGCGCACCCGATGTTCACCGCCTTCTTCGGCATCGGCGTCGGAATCGCGGTGATGTCGCGTAGCCGCGGGATCGGGATGCTCGCCATCGCGGGTGGCTACCTGCTCGCGGTGACCGCCCACGGCCTCTGGAACGGGTCGACGATCTTCGGCTTCAGCAGCTTCGCTCTCGTCTACGTCGTCCTGATGGCGCCGGCGCTGGTCGGTCTCTTCGTCCTCGCGATCTGGGCGCAGCGCTCCGAGGCGCGGATGCTGACCGCGGCCCTCACCGACGCCGCGCAGCGCGGCCTGGTGCCGGCCACCGACATCGGCTGGGTGGTCGACCTCCGGGCCCGCCGGGCCGCCCGCCAGTACGCCGCTCAGTACGGCGGCCCTGCCGCCGCCCGCGCGATGCGCGACTACCAACAGGCCGCCGTCGAGCTCGGGTTCCTGCACAACCGGCTGCTGCGCGGTACCGCCCCCAAGGACTGGCAGGCCCGCGGCCAGGAGTTCGTGGCCCGGATCGGCGCCGTACGACCGCACATCGCCTTCCCCGGGCAGGTCGTGCCCGTGCGATGACGACCTCCGACGACAACACGAGGATGCTGACCGCGCTGGTGCAGCTCCGCGGCGCGCTGCAGACGGCCGGGCTGCCTCTCGACCTCGCCGACGCGGCCGAGCAGCGGGCGGCCCGTCAGGAGATGGTCGACCAGCTCGAGGACTACGTGCTCCCGCGCCTGATGACGCTCGAGGCACCACTGCTCACCGTGGTCGGCGGGTCCACCGGTGCCGGGAAGTCGACGCTCGTCAACTCCCTCATCGGCAAGCGTGTCACGGCCCCGGGCCTGCTCCGGCCCACTACGAGGTCGCCGGTGCTCGTGCACCACCCCGACGACGCCAACTGGTTCGGTCACGACAGGTTGCTGCCCGACCTCGAGCGGGTGCACCACTCGACCGACGACCCCGAGGCTCTGCAGCTGGTGCCGAGCGATGCGCTTCCGCCGGGCCTGGCGATCCTCGATGCGCCCGACGTCGACTCGGTGGAGGAGCGCAACCGCCAGCTCGCCGCCCAGCTGCTGGCCGCCGCCGACCTCTGGCTGTTCGTCACCTCGGCGGCGAGGTACGCCGACCAGGTGCCCTGGGGCTTCCTCAAGCAGGCGGCCGACCGCTCCACCTCGGTGGCGATCGTGCTCGACCGCACGCCCGAGGAGGCCACCCAGACCGTGGCCACCCACCTGGCGCGGATGTTGGCCAGCCGGGGCCTGAAGGACTCGCCGCTGTTCGTCGTCGCCGAGGGCAAGGTCGACGACGAGGGCCTGCTTCCCGCCGACCATGTGGTCGAGATCCGGAGCTGGCTCACCTCGCTCGCCTCCGACGCCGAGGCTCGCGGCTCGGTGGTCAAGCAGACGCTCGACGGCGCCATCCGCACCATCGGCCGGCGGTCGTACATCGTCGCGGACGCCGTGGCCGAGCAGGTACGCGCCGCCGAGCAGCTGGGAGCCGACGCCGACGCGGCGTACGACCGCGCGATCGCGGCGGTGGCCGAGGCCTCCGCCGACGGCACCCTGCTGCGAGGGGAGGTGCTGGCCCGCTGGCAGGAGTTCGTCGGCACCGGAGAGCTGCTCCGCTCGCTGGAGGCCAGCGTCAGCCGGATCCGCGACCGCGTGGTCAAGGCAGTCAAGGGCAAGCCCCAGCAGGCCGAGCAGGTGACCGTCGCGGTCGAGTCCGGGCTGGAGACGCTGATCCTCGAGCACGCCGAGGACGCAGCCGAGCGGGCCGAGGCGGCTTGGCGGCAGAGCGACGCCGGCCGGTCCCTGCTGGCCACCTCCGGCGACGAGCTCGGCCGGGCGTCCCGCGACCTGCGCCGACGGGCCGAGCGCGCGGTTCGCGACTGGCAGGCCGACGTCCTGGAGATGGTGCGCAACGAAGGGGCGGACAAGCGCAACACCGCCCGCTTCCTGGCCTTCGGCGTCAACGGCCTGTCGGTGGCGCTGATGATCGTGGTGTTCGCCCACACCGCCGGCGTGACCGGCGCAGAGGCGGGGATCGCCGGCGGCTCGGCGGTGATCGGCCAGAAGCTGCTCGAGGCGGTTTTCGGAGACCAGGCGGTCCGTTCCATGGCCGAGCGCGCGAAGCGGTCCCTCGAGGAGCGCGTCGGCGCTTTGCTCGACGAGGAGCGCGCTCGCTACCGTTCACTCCTCGACGGGCAGTTGCTCCAGCCGGGCGCAGCCGACCAGGTGCGCGAGGCGGCGCGTCGTATCGACGACCTGCGCTTCGAGGCCTCGAAGCTGAAAGGCCTGGAAGGAACTCTGTGACATCGTTGCTCGAAGGGGCCAGGAGGCTGGTGACCCGGGGCACTGACGTTGGTGCCCGGATCGAAGGGCTGGAGGCCGCGGCCGCGGCTGCCCGCGGCCGCTTGGACGATGCCGTGGTCGACGAGGCCGAGGCCGTGGCGCAACGCGCAGCCGACCGGCTCCGGCTGTCCGCCGACCACACCGTCGTCGCCATCGCCGGGGCGACCGGGTCCGGCAAGTCCTCCACCTTCAACGCGCTGATCGGCCTCGAGCTCGCCTCGGTCGGCGTACGCCGACCGACCACCTCGTGGGCCACCGCCTGTGTCTGGGGGAGCCAGGGCGCCGACGAACTGCTGGATTGGCTCGGCATCCCGCCGCGGCACCAGTCGATGCGCGACTCGATGCTCGACACCCAGCGCGAGGACAAATCGCTCGACGGGGTGGTCCTGCTCGACCTGCCCGACCACGACTCCACCGAGGTCTCTCACCACCTGGAGGTCGATCGGCTGGTGCAGCTCGCCGACCTGCTGGTGTGGGTGCTCGACCCTCAGAAGTACGCCGACGCCGCCATCCACGACCGCTACCTCGCGCCCCTGCACAACCATGCCGAGGTGACCGTGGTGGTGCTCAACCACATCGACACGGTGCCGGAGGACCGGCGCCAGGCCATGGTCGACGACGTACGCCGGCTGCTCGACGCCGACGGCCTGTCGCGGGTGGCGATCTTCCCGATCAGTGCCCGTCACGGGCTCGGGGTCGACCGGCTGCGCGCCGAGATCGTCGACCGGGTCTCGGCCAAGAAGGCGGCTCGCACCCGCCTCGACGCGGACCTCAAGGGGGCGGCGGAGCGGGTCTCCGAGGCCAACGGCTCGGGCAAGCCGCGGGAGCTCTCGGACCGCCGGGTCACCGCCCTCGAGGACGCGTTCGCCGACGCCGCAGGTGTGCCCACCGTCGTCTCCGCGGTCGAGCGGTCGACCCGGGTCCGCGCCGGCCGCGCCACCGGGTGGCCGGTGGTGTCGTGGCTGTCTCGGCTACGGCCCGACCCCCTCAAGAGGCTCCACCTCGACCTCGGCGCTGCCGGCAAGCAGCTCACCCGCACCGCCCGCACGTCGCTGCCTGCCACCACGCCGGTGCAACGCGCCCGGGTCGACACCGAGGTGCGCGAGCTCGCCGACCAGGCCTCGAAGGATCTCGGCCAGCCCTGGGTGGAGTCGGTACGCCGTGCCTCGACGTCCCGGCTCGACGACCTCGGTGACCGGCTGGACGTGGCGATGGCCGGCACCGATCTCGGCGTCGCCAAGATCCCGGCGTGGGCGGGCGCCGTACGCCTGCTGCAGTGGCTGCTGATCCTGACCGCCCTCGGCGGCGGGGGCTGGCTGGCCACGCTCGCGGTGATGGGATTCCTGGAGCTGCCCGAGCCGACGACGCCGAAGGTGGGCGGCATCCCCGTGCCGACGCTGATGCTGATCGGGGGCGTGGCCCTCGGCATACTGCTCGCCCTGTTCTGCCGGATCCTGGTCGGGATGACCGCCCGCCGGCGCGCCGCCTCGGCCGACAAGCGGTTGCGCGCCGCCGTGCATGACGTCGCCATCGAGCTCGTCGTCGACCCGATCCGGTCGGAGCTGAGAGCTCACGCGGCCGTCCGCGAGGGCTTGGCGCGCGCGCTCAAGTAGCGCGCCGGTCCACTTCCCGTCCACAGGCGGTCGCTCCGCCGACCTTCTCCACAGGCGGCCCGACGACCGGCTGCGGATGTCGGCGCCGGTCCGTGTGCTCGACCTCGTCAACCGATCATTCGGCAGAGGAGAGACGAGATGTCCAACGAGACGATGGTGACGCTGCAGGGCAACGTCGGCGGCGACGTGCTGCTGCGCCAGGCGGGGGAGCAGGTGGTCGCGAACTTCCGGATCGCCTGCACCCCGCGCCGGTTCCAGCGCAAGTCCGAGGAGTGGGTGGACGGTGAGACCCAGTGGTTCACCGTCAGCGCGTGGCGCGCCCTCGGTGAGCACTGCAGCCGGTCGCTGCGCCGGGGCGATCCGGTGGTGGTGCAGGGCCGGCTCAGCCAGCGCAGCTACATCAACAAGAACAACGTCGAGGTGACCGCGCTCGAGGTCGAGGCACTGCTGGTCGGCCACGACCTCAGCAAGGGGGTGAGTGTCTTCACCCGACGGCCAACCCAGCAGCCGCCTCGCGAGCAGGCTCGCGAGGCGGCTGCGTGACCCGGAGCCGGATCAGGGCTGGTACGACGTCCAGGCCGGGTCCTGCACCATCGCGCGCAGCTGCTCGAGGGTGAGCGGCGGCACGGCCGCGCTGGTCGGGGTGTCCGGGCCGGGCTTCTCGTCGACCGCGTTCCACGCGCTCAGGTAGACCAGCCCGTCCTCGGGCCCGAGCAGGGTCGCCTCGTAGAACGTGATGGTGCCGTCCTGGAGGATGGTGTCCACCCTGCCGATGGTCACGCCGTCGCTGTTGAGGATCTCCTCGCAGGTGTCGGTGTACCGAGCCTGATGGCCGCACTTCACCCTGGTGAGGTTCGAGCGACCCTCGGCCATGATCGCCGTGCCCTCGTTGCCGGCGGCGTCGGTGGTGGTTACCGGGTCCGGGATCTCCTCGAGGTCCGGCATGTACAGCATCACCTGGAAACCGCCCGGTCCGGCCGGCCCGGAGAGGGTGATGCCGCTCCCCGGATCCTGCAAGAAGGCATCGCCGTCGACGACCTCGACGCCGTCGGGCAGCGCTTCCTCGAGGTTCTCGAGCAGCTGGTCGGCCGGCTGGTCCCACCATCCCTCAGGAAAGTCGGGGAACGGATCCGCGTCGGGGCCGTCGCTCGGGGCGGGGACGTCAGGGGCCGGCCCCTCGGTCGAGGGGGGCGGCTGAGTGGCCACCTCGGGCCCGGTGCTCGGGGCGGAGCCGCCGAGGTTCGCCGCCACCAGCGCGGTGATGACGGCCGCCGCGGCCACTCCGGTGGAGACCGTGAGGACGCGACGACGCCGGCGCAGCCGGTGACCGTCGGTCAGCACGGCTGAGGTGAGGTTGTCGGGGGCGGAGAGGTCGTGCATCGCGTGGTCGAAGCGCTCGCGCAGGTCGGCGCCGTTGTCGAGATCGGTCATGATGTGCTCCCGTTGTGAGTGGGTTCGGCCAGGAGCTCGCGCAGGGTGCGCAGCGCTCGCAGGCTCCGGTTCTTCACCGCGGCCTCGGACAGATCGAGGTCGGCCGCGGTCTGGGCGACACTGCGGTCCTCCCAGAAGCGCAGCACCACGACCGCCCGGTCCAGCGGCGCCAGCTGGGCCAGGACGGTCATGAGTGCCACGCGGTCGGTGGGATCGGACGCCGTCTGCGTCCGATCGAGTCTCCCGAGGATGCCGGGCTCGGCGACCGGAAGCTCGGTGCTGCTGCGCTTCCGGCGCTCGGAGAGGAAGGCCTTGATCAGCACGCCGTGCACGTACGCGACCGGGTCGTCCGCGCGGCTCACCCGGCTCCAGGCGGCGTACGTCTTGGCCAGGGCCGTCTGGAGGAGGTCCTCGGCGGCGTGCGCCGACGTCGTGAGCAGGTAGGCACTCCGGTAGAGCTGGCTCGAGCGCGCGGTCAGGAACTCCGAGAACTCGGCATCGATGTCAGCGCGTCGTCGCACCGGCGTGACCTCCTCTGGTTGGCGTCACCCTTCCAGACGCTGCGACCCCCCGATCAGGTCTCAGGCCACTTGGCCTCGTAGGCTCGGGGACCATGGCGGAATATGTGTTCACCCTGCGCAATGTGCGCAAGGCCCACGGCGACAAGGTCGTCCTCGACAACGTGACCCTGTCGTTCCTGCACGGGGCCAAGATCGGCGTCGTCGGCCCCAACGGCACCGGCAAGTCATCGCTGCTGAAGATCATGGCCGGGCTCGACCACCCCAACAACGGTGACGCGATCCTCGACCCCGAGGCGACCGTCGGGATGCTGCAGCAGGAGCCGCCGCTGACCGAGGGGAAGACCGTCCAGGAGAACGTCGAGGAGGCCGTCCACGACATCAAGTCCAAGATGAAGCGCCTCGAGGACGCCTACATGGAGATGGGCGACCCCGACGCGGACCAGGACGCCCTGATGAAGGAGACCGGGGACCTCCAGACCGACGCTCGACCACGCCAACGCCTGGGACATCGACAGCCGGCTCGAGCAGGCGATGGACGCGCTGCGCTGCCCGCCGTCCGACTGGTTGGTCGACAACCTGTCCGGTGGCGAGCGGCGCCGGGTGGCGCTCTGCAAGCTGCTGCTCCAGCAGCCGTCGCTGCTGCTGCTCGACGAGCCCACCAACCACCTCGACGCCGAGTCGGTCGACTGGCTCGAGAAGCACCTGGCCGCCTACCCGGGCGCGGTCCTGGCCGTCACCCACGACCGCTACTTCCTCGACAACGTCGCCCAGTGGATCCTCGAGCTCGACCGCGGGAAGACCCACCCCTACGAGGGCAACTACTCGACGTACCTCGAGACCAAGAAGGAACGCCTCAAGATCGAGGGGCAGAAGGACGCCAAGCGCGCCAAGATGCTGGAGCGCGAGCTCGAGTGGGTCCGGTCGAACGCGAAGGCCCGCCAGACCAAGAGCAGGTCGCGCCTGGCGCGCTACGAGGAGATGGCGGCCGAGGCCGACCGGATGCGCAAGATCGACACCAGTGAGATCAACATCCCAGCCGGTCCGCGGCTCGGTGACGTGGTGCTCGAGGCGAAGAAGCTCGCCAAGGGATTCGACGACCGGCCGCTGATGCACGACCTGTCGTTCTCTCTCCCGCGCGCCGGCATCGTCGGCGTCATCGGACCCAACGGCGTCGGCAAGACCACGCTGTTCCGGATGATCACCGGGCAGGAGAAGCCCGACGAGGGCGAGCTGGATGTCGGCCAGACCGTGAAGATCTCCTACGTCGACCAGAGCCGTGGCGGCATCGACCCCAACAAGAACGTCTGGGAGGTCGTGTCCGACGGGCTGGACTTCATCAAGGTCGCGAACTTCGAGATGAACTCGCGTGCCTACGTCGCGTCGTTCGGCTTCAAGGGTCCCGACCAGCAGAAGAAGGCCGGGGTTCTCTCCGGTGGCGAGCGGAACCGACTGAACCTCGCGCTCACGCTGAAGATGGGCGGCAACCTGCTGCTCCTCGACGAGCCCACCAACGACCTCGACGTCGAGACCTTGCAGTCACTGGAGGACGCCCTGCTCGACTTCCCGGGCTGCGCCGTGGTCACGTCACACGACCGGTGGTTCCTGGACCGGGTGGTGACCCACATCCTCGCCTGGGAGGGCGACGACGACGATCCGGCCAGGTGGTTCTGGTTCGAGGGCAACTACGCGTCCTACGAGGAGAACAAGATCGAGCGCCTCGGCGAGGAGGCCGCCCGACCGCACCGGGTCACGCACCGTCGGTTGACCCGCGACTGACGGCCGGCGGCTACTCGCGGATCTCCATCTCCGGGTGACGGGCGATCAGGTGGTCGGCGACGGCATTCATCACCCGGCCGAGCGCGGCGAAGTCCTCGTCGCTGACCAGGTCGACGAGGTGGTCGCGGACGCCGTCGACATGGACCGGCGCGATGTCCCTCAACAGCTGCCAGCCCTTGTCGGTGAGGGACGCGATCACACCGCGGCCGTCGTCGGGTGAGGTGGAGCGCTCGACCAGCTGCGCCTCCTCCATCCGCTTGATGGTGTGGGTGACCCGGCTGCGGCTGTGGGCCAGCGCGTCAGCGAGCTGGGCCATCCGCAGCTGCCCTTCCCGCTCGGAGAGCCGGACCAGGATTTCGTACTCCGTCAGCGAGAGGTTCGCGATCCGCCGCAGGTCGTCGTCGAGGCGGTCGATCAGGAGTGTGTAGCCCAGCACCAGCGCCCGCCACGACCGCTGCTGGTCGTGGTCGAGCCACCTGGGCTCCGTTCTGGTCTCCGGCACGTAACGAGTCTAGGCGGAGTCCTTACCCCGGTGTCGGACGCGGCGCGGCGTCAGCCCAGGTCCAGCCGCATCAGGACGCGTGGAAATCCGTTGAGCACGGACGTCGTCTCGGCGGCCAGCGAGAAGCCGGCCGCCTCGAAGTTCTTCCGGATCCCGGCGTACGCCATCGTCAGGTCGACCTTGGCGCCGCTGTTGTCGATCGGGTAAGCCTCGATCGCCGGGGCTCCGCGGTCGCGCGCGAACTCCACGGCGCCCGCGATCAGCGCGTGCGAGATGCCCTGGCCGCGGTGGCCCGGACGGACCCGGATGCACCACAGCGACCAGACCGGGAGGTCGTCGACGTGCGGGATCTTGCGGTTGTTGGCGAACGACGTGGCGGCGCGGGGCGCGACGGCGGCCCACCCGACCGGCTCGTCGCCGTCGTAGGCGAGCACGCCCGGTGGCGGGTCGGCCCGCACCAGGTCGGCGACGTAGTCGCCTCGCGCCGGACCCCGCAGCTCGTTGTTGAGCCGGGACGGGATCCGGTAGCTCAGGCACCAGCAGACGTTCGCGTCCGGCCGCTTCGGTCCGACGAGTGTGCGGACACCTTCGAAGTCGGTCGCGGGGCGAACGACGAGGCTCAACTCAACCGCTCAGCCGAGCCGCTCCAGGATCAGCGCCATGCCCTGACCGCCGCCCACGCACATGGTGATCAGGCCAGTGGTCTTGTCGTGCCAGTCCAGGGAGTTGAGCATCGTGTTCTGCAGCCTGGCGCCGGTCATGCCGAAGGGGTGGCCGACCGCGATCGCGCCGCCGTTGACGTTGAGCTTGTCGATGTCGATGCCGAGGTCTTGGTACGACGGCACCACCTGCGCGGCGAACGCCTCGTTGATCTCCACCAGGTCGATGTCGCCGATGCTCATCCCGGCGTGTGCGAGCGCACGCGTGGAGGCCTCGACCGGGCCCAGGCCCATGATCTCGGGTGAGAGGCCGCTGACGCCGGTGGCGACGATCCGGGCGAGCGGGGTCAGCCCGAGCTCGGCCGCCTTGGCGTCCGACATGATCACGACCGCCGCGGCGCCGTCGTTGAGCGGGCAGCAGTTGCCGGCGGTGACCACGCCGTCGGGACGGAAGACCGGGTCGAGCTGGGAGACGGCCTCGTAGGTCACGCCGGCCCGCGGGCCGTCGTCCTTGGTGACGAGGGTGCCGTCGGGGGCGGTGACCGGCGTGATCTCCCGCTCCCAGAACCCGTCGGCGATCGCCTTCTCGGCGAGGTTCTGGGACCGGACGCCGAACTCGTCGAGCTCCTTGCGGTCGAGGTTGCGCAGCAACGCGAGGTTCTCGGCCGTCTGGCCCATCGCGATGTAGATGTCCGGGAGCGTGTCGTCCTGGCGCGGGTCGTGCCACTCACCGGCCCCGCCCTGGGCGGCCGCCTCGGTGCGGGCCTTGGCTCCGTCGAAGAGCGGGTTGTTGGTGTCGGGCCAGTGGTCGGAGGTGCCCTTGGCGTACCGGGACACCGTCTCCACGCCTGCGGAGACGAACACGTCGCCCTCGCCCGCCTTGATCGCGTGGAACGCCATCCGGGTGGTCTGCACCGAGGAGGCGCAGTAGCGCGTGAGCGTCGCGCCCGGCACGTCGTCCATGCCGTTGAGGATGTTCACGATCCGGCCCATGTTGTTGCCGGACTCGCCGCCAGGGAGGCCGCAGCCGAGGTAGAGGTCGTCCACCGTGTTGGGGTCGAGCGCCGGGACCTTGTCGAGGGCGGCCTTGACGATGGTGGCGGTGAGGTCGTCGGGACGGAAGTCCTTCAACGAGCCCTTGTTGGCCCGCCCGATGGCGGAACGGGCGGCCGAGACGATGACTGCTTCAGGCATGGCCCCACCTTATTGGTTCGCCCGGTGTCGGTGGCTTGGGGGACGATCTGTCTCATGTCGACCCGTGCACCGGGGCTCCGGTCGTTCTGGGCGGAGCTCCCCACCGCCGGACGGTGGCTGCTGTCCACCATCGCCATCCAGACGCTCGGGCGGGGGCTCACCCTGCCGTTCACGATCATCTACCTCCACGAGGTGCGTGGCTTCGAGCTCGGCGTCTCCGGCTCCCTGTTGGCCCTGATCGCGGTGGTCGCGCTGCTGGTGACGATGCCCGGCGGCACCCTCACCGACCGCTACGGCGCGCGGGTGATGATCCTGATCGGCACGACGTCGATGATGGTCGGCAACGTCGTGCTCGCTTACGCCACGCATCCCGCGGTGGCCGCCTTGGCGTTCGCCCTGATCGGCATCCAGTTCGGCATCGTCTGGCCGGCGTTCAACGCCTTGATCGCGTCGGTGGTCAGCGGCGAGCTGCGGCAGCGCTACTTCGGGGTCAACTTCGCGCTGGTCAACCTCGGTATCGGCCTCGGCGGGGTGATCGGCGGGTTCTTCGTCGACGTCAGCCGGCCGGAGACGTTCACCGTGATCTTCCTGGCCGACGCCGCGTGCATGCTGGTCCCGATCGGGCTTCTGCTCGGGCCGCTGCGTCACGTGCACGGCCGGGCCGAGCAGCCGGAGGAAGGCGTCGACCACGGGCCGGCGACCTACCTCGCGATCCTGCGCCAGCCCTCGGTGCTGTGGCTGACCCTGCTGACGTTCCTGGCGATGTTCGTCGGCTACGGCCAGCTCGAGGCGGGCTTTCCGGCGTTCTCGCGCCAGGTCGCGGAGGTGTCCACGCGCACCATCGGGTTCGCCTTCGCGGTCAACACGGCGGTGATCGTGGCACTGCAGTTCTGGATGCTCAACAAGATCACCGGTCGTCGGCGGACCCGGGTGATCGTGGTGATGAGCGGCGTGTGGGTCCTGGCCTGGGCGATCCTCGGATCGACCGGACTCGTGCCCGGCGGTGCCGCCGCGGTCATCGGCGTCCTGATGTTCATGGCGGTGTTCGCGTTCGGCGAGACCCTGCTGCAGCCGACCATCCCGGCGATGACCAACGACCTCGCGCCGAACCACCTGCGAGGTCGCTACAACGCGATCAGCGCCAGCGCCTTCCAGGCCGGGACCATCGCCGGACCCGCGGTCGCCGGGCTGTTGTTGCAACACGATCTCGAGGCCGGATACGTCGGACTCATCATCGTCGGGTGCGTGGCGATCGCCGGGATCGCGCTGGTGCTCGAGCGGCGGATCTCCCCGGAGGTCAACGGCGTGGGCGCGGCCACCGAGACCGCAGCGGTGCCCTGACCGCATCGGTGCGAGGATCGACGGGTGCGCCACGTCTACGAGTGCCCGATGCGCTGGGCCGACCTCGACATGCTCGGCCACGTCAACAACGTCGTCTACGTCGACTACCTCCAGGAGGCCCGGGTCGACATGTTTCGCACCCACGCGCAGCGCGCCTCCGGTGAGCTCACCGAGGGAGTCGTGGTGGTGCGGCACGAGGTGACGTACCTGTCCCCGCTCAACTTCCGGTTCCGGCCGGTGAAGATCGAGTGCTGGGTCACCGAGATCCGCGCCGCCACGTTCACGATGGCCTACGAGGTGTTCCACGACGACGGCGAGGCCGGCCGGGTGGTCTACCTGCGCGCCTCGACGGTGCTGTCGCCGTACGTCTTCCAGGGCGAGCACCCGCGACGGATCACCCCGGAGGAGCGCCGAACGCTCGCCGACTTCTACGAGGAGCCGGAGCGGAAGCCCAGGCCCGACCGCTTCACCGTGGCCCGCAACGAGGTGGGTCACTACCCGGTCCACGTGCGGTTCTCCGACGTCGACGTCTACGGCCACGTCAACAACGTGAAGTACTTCGAGTACCTCCAGGAGTCCCGGATCCGCTGGTTCGCGGCGCTCTCCCGCGACCTCGAGCTCCCGCGGATGCACTTCGTGGTGGCACAGACCGACGTCGACTACCGGCTGCCGATCCTGTTCCGGGCGGAGCCCTACGACTGCTGGACCCAGCTGGGCAGCTTCGGGCGCCGCTCGATGACCGTGGAGTCGGAGATCTGCGACGGTGACACCGTGCTCGCCCACGCCCGGGTGACCACGGTGTTCTTCGACCTCGACGCTCAGCGCTCGGTGGAGCCTCCGGCGGTGCTGCGCGATCGGTTGGCCGAGCTCGTCGGCTGAGCTCCCGCCTCCGGGGGCAGCATGCCGCGCAGCTTGCGCAGCCCGCGATGCCGGGCCACCCGGACCGCGACCTCGCTGATGTCCAGGGCCCGTGCGGTGGCGGCGGTGTCGAGGCCGAGCCCGTCGATGCAGCCGACCACGTCCCGCTCGCGTGGCGGAAGCGCGGCGAGGGCCTGGCGCGCCCAGTCGTGGGCGACCACCACCGTGGTGTCGTCGTCTACGGGGAGCTCCAGGGTCGCGTCCACCTCGGTCGGGTCGGTACGACGTCGGGCCGAGCGTCGCGCAGTGGTGTTGGACAGGTTGCGGGCGATCCCGAACAGCCAGCCCGCGAACGCAGACGTGGAGCCGTTGAAGTCGGCCACCTTCTGCGCGGCGACCAGCCAGGCCTCGGCGGCGATGTCCTCGGGTGCGGTCGCCGAGTCGCCGCTGGGGCGGGTGCCCAGCCACACGACGAGACGCCCGGCGTGTGTTCGGTACAACACTCGCCAGGCGTCGGGGTCGCCCTGCTTAGCGCGGGCTATCAGCTCGTCGTCCGCCACCAGACCCCTTGGGCCCGCCCGGATCGGCCCTCTCGTTGCGTCGGTCGGCGCCCTGACCGGCCTCGCCGGGTGCCGGAAGGCCCGGAGGTCGACCCCGGTCGGGCTTGGGACCGCCCTGGCCCGGGAACTCGTCTGGCCGGCCGACGTGGTTGCCGCGGTCGTGACCTCGCTCGCCCGGCCGATCGGGTCGGCCCTTGTCGTCGCGCGGCTCGTCGGGCCGGCGTTCGCCGCCCGGCGGGGAGGGCGCTACCGGCGTGTCCGGCGCGGTGGGCGTGTCCGGCGAGAGCGGTGGGTTCGACGCGGTGGCCGGTGTTCGGCCGGGAGCCTGGTCCTCCCGTTCGACCAGGTTCCCGGCCGCCCACGCACCGCCGACGGTGAGTCCGACCACCCCGGCGGTGACTAGCCCGACCCGGAGGCCCTGGAGTTGACGGCGAGCAGCGGCCGATGGTCGCGACGCACGCGCCGCGTCGGCCAGCCGCTCAACGAAGACGTCATCAGGCTCCAGTCGGGGAACTTCGAGCCGGACCGCCTCCGCCCTCCGTCGTGCCGTCATCATCTCTCCAGTGCCTCCGGGACGGAGTCGAGGCTACTTCTGCTGGCCGTGGCCGTTGTTCCCCGGCCCGTCGGTGGCGTTCTCGTTCGGGTGGTCACCCGCGTGCTCGTTCGGGCCGTTCCCGTCCTTGGGGCCTTGCGGCTCGTGACCTTCCTTAGGACCCTGCGGCTCGTGGTCCTGAGGGTTTTCGAACGCCTTCGGGTTGGGGTGGTCGCCGGCGTGCTCGTCGGGACCTCCGTGGTTGCCGTTGTCGGTGTGCTCCGCGGGCGGCGCCTCAGGCGCGTCGGCCTCCGGCGCCTCGGTCTCGGTGGTCGTGTCGTCCCCGGCCTCGCGCTCGGCGGCCTTCTCGAGCCGCTGGGCGCGCGCCTCGGCGGCGCGGGCCTGGCCGTCGGCCGCGTGCTCGTTGACCTCGTGGCCGTTCTTGTTCACGACGGCCGTCGGCTCGGGGTCCTCGGCGTCGGCGAACGCGGTGGCGCCTCCGATGGAGAGTGCGGCGAGTGCGGCGCCGGCGGCGGCGAACTTCAGTGCAGTTGTGCGGCGCATGGATCGTGCTCCTCGGTGCGGCGGGCGGTTGTCATTCCCTACCTGTCGCGACCGGCGCCGGGCGTTACATCCCTACTGATTTCCGTTCGGGACCTCGCTAGCTCGGTCCCGGCGTCTCAAAAGAATTGACCATGAACTGCGCGGCATGCGTGACGTAGTCCCAGAACTGCGCGTCCTGCTCAGGGGTGAGCTCGACGGAGTCGAGCGCCGCGCGGAAGTGCATCAGCCAGTGGTCCTTGGCCTGGGGCGTCACCGCGAAGGGAGCGTGCCGCATCCGGAGTCTCGGGTGGCCACGGCTGTCGGAGTACGTCGTGGGGCCGCCCCAGTACTGCATCAGGAACAGTCGGAACCGTTCCTCCGCCGGGCCGAGGTCCTCCTCCGGGTAGAGGGGGCGGAGCACCTCGTCGCCTGCGACGCCCTCGTAGAACCGCGCGACGATGCGGCGGAAGGTCTCCTCGCCGCCGATCTCCTCGTAGAAGGTGGTGCTCACGGTGTCATTCTCCCGGGCCGTCACCGGCGTCCTCCTCCTGGGTGGCCGCCTGCTCGCGGTGCCACACCACGCGCTGCGGGAACGGGATCTCGATGCCCTCGTGGTCGAAGCGGGACTTGATCCGCTGTCGCATCTCCCGGGCGACCGCCCACTGCTCGAGTGGCCGGGTCTTGATCAGCACCCGGATGCTCACCGCGTCGGCGGTGAACGTCTCGACACCGGTGACCTCAGGCTCCTCGATGATCGCCTCGCTGAAGTCCTCGTCCTCCCACAGGTCGTGAGCCACCTCGGCGAGCACCCGCTTCACCCGGGCCAGGTCCTCGGAGTACCCGACGCTGACGTCGACGACCGCGCGCGCCCAGTTCTGGCTCATGTTGCCGACCCGCAGGATCTCGCCGTTCGGGACGTACCAGACGGTGCCGCTCAGGTCGCGGAGCCGGGTCACCCGCAGCGTGACCGCCTCGATCGTGCCGGTGGCCTCGCCGACGTCGACGACGTCGCCCACGCCGTACTGGTCCTCGAAGATCATGAAGATGCCGGACAGGAAGTCGCGGACCAGCGACTGCGCGCCGAAGCCCAGAGCGATACCGATGATCCCGGCACTGGCGATGATCGGCGCGATGTTGACGCCGATCTCGCTGAGCATCATGGTGCCGAAGACCGCGATCAGGACGATCGTGATCACGCTCTTCAGCACGCTGCCGATGGTCATCGCCCGCTGCGCGCGACGCGCGGACACGGCGGCACTCACCCGGTCCGGGAGCACGCCGGCCTCGGCCCGGCGCATCAGTCGGTCGACGACCTTGTGCAGCACCCAGCGGACGATCAGCCCCAGGAGGAACAGCCCGAGAAGTGCGAGCGGAAGGCCGATGAAGATGTCGGACCAATCCGCGGCCGTCTCGTTCCCGGTGACGTCCCAGACCCAGTTGCAGATGTGCTCGCCGTCGGCGCAGGGGTTAGCGGTCGTCAACGGGGGCATGCGCCATGCATAGCAAATGAGCGGCCCTCGATCGATTCGGAGGGCCGAAGACCGATATCGTTCCACCCGTGACCACGATGACCGTCCTCCGCCGACTGCTTCTGCTCGCCGTCACCGGGCTGTGGCTGGGCGCCGCGTCGATGGTAATGGCGACCCCGGCCTCGGCGGACGTCCCCGCGGACTGGCCGACCGAGGAGATCGACACGCTCAACGCCATCCTGTTGCTCGTCGGGGTGCCGCTGCTGTTGTTCGTGGGGATCAGCTTCCTGGTCTATGTCCCGTCGATCATCCGAGGCGAGCGGATCGCCCCCGGTCAGCCGGTGACCGAGAACCAATGGCTCGGCGGTCCGCGCAAGGGCGCCGGTGAGCTCGCGGCGCCGGACACCGAACACTCTCAGGCCGGTGGTGCCAGTGGCCGCTGGTGACCCGTTCAGCGCCGGCGAGCGGGCGGCGCTCGACGCCGCGATCCGCAAGGCGGAGCAGCTCAGCAGGGCGGAGTTCTCCGTCTTCGTCGGCAAGGCCGAAGGAGAAGCCCGCGCCTTCGCGACCCGGTTGCACAACTCGCTGGTCGCGCCGGCACGCAGCGTCCTGATCATGGTCGACCCGGGTGCGCGGGCGATCGAGGTGGTGACCGGCGCGTTCGTCCGGCGCACCCTGTCCGACAGCGAGGTGGAGCTCGCGGTCATCGCGATGCAGACGGCGTTCGCCGAGGGTGACCTGGTCGGCGGCCTGCGCCGCGGCATCGCCCTGCTCGCCGACCACGCCCGGTCACCCCAGACGCTGCACGCCCAGGACTGAGCGCCTACCCCGCGGCGTCCTTCGCCTGCGCCGCCAGGGCCCGCGCCACGTCGGCACGTCCCTCGGTCACCTTGCGCAGCGCGCCGGGGTTGGCGGACGCCGCCTCGAGCCACTCGTCGAGCGTGGCCAGTAGCTCGGCGGAGGCCAGCACCCGCGGGAACATCTGCTCTAGGGCGACCGCACCCTTGGCCGGACCGAGTCGTTCCCAGGTGCTGTCGACGCTGGCGAGGTACTTCTCGACGTAGGGCAGCAGCACCTCGGCCTGGCCCGGCTTGTTGAAGGACATCACGACGTTGCGGTGCGTCTCGTTGGGTACGTCGGGGTCGACCATTCCCTGCTCCCAGGCGGCCGCCTTCGCCTCGGCGGTAGGGCGCGCGGCCCGGCATGCCGCGGCATGCTCCTGGCCGGAGATGGTGTTGTCGGTCGCGAGCTCGGCGGCGATCCGCTCCTCCTCGGCGTGACCGGTCCGAGCCAGTCCGTTGACCAGCAGCCAGCGCAGGTCGGCGTCGACCGCAAGGCCCTCGAAGGCCAGCGACCCGTCGAGCAGCGCCTCGAGGTCGGCGATGGCCTGGTCGGTGTGAGCGGCGGAGGCGTACGCGCGGGCGAACGTGAGCTGGTGGTCACTGCCGGGCTCGGCGTTCTCGAGGAGCTTGCGCAGGCCCTGCTCCCACTCGAGCCAGAGCTCGGCGCGGTGCTCGGGCGCGGCGTAGGTGTGCACGGTCATCGCGGCGTACCCGGGGACCGCCTTGATGCCGAACGCGTCGGTCTCCGAGCCCACGTTGGCGAGGACGAGGCGCACGTAGTCGGTGGCGGTCATCTCGGCGTCGCGGGTCATGTCCCAGGCCGCGCCCCAGCAGAGAGCGCGGGCCAGGGAGTCGTCGAGCCGTGAGAGGCCGCCCACGACGGTGGCCAGCGACCGCTCGTCGAGCCGGATCTTGGCGTAGGTGAGGTCGCCGTCGTTGAGCAGCAGCAGGTCGGGCTGCCGCTCGCCGACCAGCTCGGCGATCTCGGTCGACGCACCGGCGATGTCGACCTCGACGCTGCTCCGCTTGACCAGCCGGCCGGCCTCGTTGTCGTAGAGGCCGATGCCGATCCGGTGCCGGCGCAGCGTCGGGTAGTCCTCCGTTGCGGTCTGGCGGACGGCGAACGACGAGTAGCTGCCGTCGGCGTCCAGCTCGAACTGGGCGGAGAGGGTGTTGACGCCGCACGTCTGCAGCCACTCGGCGGCCCACTCCTGGAGCTCGCGGCCGGACGAGCCCTCGAGGGCCCCGAGCAGGTCGCCGAACTGGGCGTTGGCGTACTCATGGTCGTGGAAGTACTGCTTCAGACCGGCGAGGAAGTTGTCGACGCCGACCCAGAAAACCAGCTGCTTCAGCACGCTGGCGCCCTTGGCGTAGGTGATGCCGTCGAAGTTCGCCTCGACGGCCTCCAGGTCGTAGTTGTCCGCCGCGACCGGGTGGGTGCTGGGCAGCTGGTCCTGGCGGAGCGCCCAGTTCTTGCGGGCGTTGGTGAAGCCGGTCCACGACTCCGTGAACGCGGTGTTCTCCACCGCGGCGTGGTAGCAGGCCCACTCGGCGAACGACTCGTTCAGCCACAGGTCGTCCCACCACTTCATGGTCACCAGGTCGCCGAACCACATGTGCGCCATCTCGTGCAGGATCACCGAGCAGCGGAACTCGTAGAACGCCTTGTCCTGGCGGCTGCGGGGGAGGTACTCGTCGCGCAGCGTGATCGCCCCGGCGTTCTCCATCGCTCCTGCGTTGTACTCCGGCACGTAGAGCTGGTCGTACTTCTCGAACGGGTAGGGGTAGCCGAAGGCCTCCTCGAAGAACTCGAAGCCCTGCTTCGTCAGCAGCACGATCTCGTCGCGGTCGAGGTGCTCGACCAGCGCCTGGCGGCAGTAGTGGCCGAGCGGGATAGTGCCGTTCTTGCCCTCGTAGGTGTCGAGCACCTCGTAGTACTCACCCGCGATCACCGCGGTGACGTAGGTCGACATCGGCTTGGTGGTCGGGAACTTCCACACCGCAACGCCGCTCTGTCCGTCGATGGGCACCGGCTCGGGCGTCGGGGCGTTGGAGACGACCTTCCAGTGGGCAGGCGCGGTGACGGTGAACGTGAACGTCGCCTTCAGGTCCGGCTGCTCGAACGTCGTGTAGACCCGTCGGGCGTCGGGCACCTCGAACTGCGAGTAGAGGTAGACCCGGTCGTCTGAGGGGTCGACGAAGCGGTGCAGTCCCTCACCCGTCCGCGAGTAGGCGCAGTCGGCGCGCACGGTGAGCACGTTCTGCTCGCGCAGCCCGGTCAGCGCGATCCGACTGTCGGCGTACGCCGAGGGGTCGACCGGCTCGTCGTTCAGCGTGATCTCGTGGATCTCCGCGCCGACCAGGTCGGCGAACGTGTCGGCGCCGGGCTCACTGCAGCCGAACTCGATGGTGGTCGTGGACGCGAACGTCGTGCGCTCCGGGTCGGGGGCGCCGGAGAGGTCCAGGTCGACGGTGTACGACGTCACGGAGAGCAGGGCCGCGCGGGTAGCGGCCTCCTCCCGGGTCAGGTTGGTTCCAGGCATGGCGGTGATCCTGCCACCGCCGGGAGAGCGAGCAAGTATCGGGCAAAGTCACAAGGGTGTAATTAGCAAAAGTCAAGCGCGACACGCCTGTGACTGGTGAGTTTTGTGTGCATTTTGTTGCGGAACGACCGTCGCGTGTCGGAAGGTGTCTCCCGTGCCCCGTGTGAGTCGTATGCTCCGCCTTGCCTGCGCTCTCGCGCTCGGCGGCATGCTGCTCTCCCTGCTGGCGCTGGTCGGGCCGGCGCAGGCGATCACGTCGGGTTATCTCTGCACCGGCTACTCGGCGTGCAAGAGCGCCGGCTACCCCAGCGCCGGCTACGCCGCGAACAACAACCGGATGTACTGGCGGATGTACTCCGGCCACAACTGCACCAACTACGTGGCCTACCGGATGGTGAAGGCCGGCATGCCCAATGTTCGTCCCTGGTCGGGCAGCGGCAACGCCACCAACTGGGGCGTTGAGATGCGCAACAAGACCGACCAGCAGCCCCGGGTAGGAGCGGTCGCGTGGTGGCGTGCCAACGTCCCCGGCGCCGGGTCCGCCGGCCATGTCGCGTACGTCGAACGGGTGATCTCCCCGACCGAGATCGTCATCTCCGAGGACAGCTGGGGCGGCACCTTCCACTGGCGCAAGCTGGTCAAGGGCACCGGATGGCCAAGCGGCTTCATCCACTTCGTCGACAAGGCGATCGAGAACACCAGGAAGCCGACGGTGGCCGGCACGCCCCAGGTCGGTGTCCCGCTCACCGCGGCGCCGGGCGGGTGGAAGCCCGTGGCGACCGCGACGTACCAGTGGCTCGCCAACGGTGCGCCGATCGCCGGGGCGACCAAGGCGACGTACGTCCCGACCGCCGCCCAGCGCGGCCGCACGATCGCGGTACGGGTCACTGCGAGCAAGAAGGGCTTCACGCCGAGCAGCGTCACCGTGCCGACCTCGGCTCCGGTCGCGGCGGGCGTGCTCACCAGCGCCGAGGCGCCCGTGGTCAGTGGGAACCCGTTCGTCGACCGGACCCTGACCGCGACGCCGGCCGCCTGGTCGCCGGCACCGGCCGAGACCGAGATCCGCTGGCGGGCCGACAACCAGACCATCGAGGGCGCGACCGGGCCGACCCTGACCGTCACCAAGGCGCTCCTGGGCAAGCGGATCACCGCGGTGAGCGTCGCGTGGCGCGACGGCTACACGAAGGCGGTGTCGAAGTCGACGGCGGTCGGGCCGGTCGTGGTCGGCGAGATCGTGGTCGGGGAGCAGTTCCGGGCCGCGGGCGAGGCCAAGGTGGGCTCGAGGATGTCGATCACGCCCGGCTCCTTCACCCCGAAGGACGCCACGGTGTCCTACGCGTGGCTCCGTGACGGCGTACCCATTCCCGGCGCGATCGCGCCCACGTACGACGTGGTGCCGGCCGACGCCGGTGCCCGGATCACCGGCATGGTCGCCCTGCGCAAACCGAACTACACCACCCGGGTGCTGAAGTTCCCGATCGGTGACCGCGTGACCACGAAGCCCACGCTGCGGGTGGTCACGAAGGGTCGCCGGGGTTCAGCGGTCGTCTCCGTCAGGATCTCCGCGCCCGGGGTGAGCAACCCCGGCGGGCCGGTGATGGTCCGGATCGGCAACAAGAAGGTGACGGTCCACCCCGAGGCCGGCCGGGCGTGGGTCAAGATCGAGGGGCTCCGCGCCAAGAAGCACACGGTGTACGTCAAGTACGCCGGCACCGGCGTGGTCCAGGCGGCGCGCGGGTCGGCGTACGTCCGGGTCAGGTAGCCCCGGGAATTCCTGCAGCGCGTGGAGTTGTTGCACTAGGTATGACATCTCGGGAAACTTCATCTGCAGAATTCTGGTTCGATCCGCTCTGCCCGTTCGCGTGGATCACGTCGCGGTGGATGCTCGAGGTGGAGGACGTGCGAGACGTCGAGGTCACCTGGCGGGTGATGAGCCTCGCCTACCTCAACCAGGACAAGGACGTCCCGGACAGCTACCGCGACCACCTCAAGGATGCGTGGCAGCCGGTGCGAGTGCTCATCGCCGCGGAGGAGCGACACGGCAACCAGGCGCTCCTGCCGCTCTACACGGCGCTCGGCACCCGCATCCACCACGAGAAGCGGACCGCCGACCGCGACCTGATCGCCGAGGCGCTCGCAGAGGCCGGCCTGGACGCCGATCTGGTCGAGGCGATGGAGGACTCGTCGTTCGACCACGCGGTTGCGAAGTCGCACCGTGAGGGCATCGACCAGGTGGGCGACGACGTGGGCACGCCGACTATCTCGGTGAACGGCACGGCCTTCTTCGGCCCGGTGCTCTCGAAGATCCCGCGCGGCGAGGACGCCGGTGAGCTGTGGGACGGGTGCCTGACGCTGGCGAAGTTCCCCTACTTCTCCGAGCTCAAGCGGGCGCGCGACAGGGACCTCGACTTCAGCTGAGCCAAGCCACGCCCGAGGAGGGCCCAGGTGGCTATTGGGACCGATGTGACGCATGATGTTGAAACATGGGTACTTCGGGAACGGCCACCGTGTCCCGCGTTGTCGCCCACGTGGTGATGACGACGGCAGTGGCCGCCTGTGTCCTGACCGTCCCTACGGGGGCGTCCGCAGTGGAGCGGGTCGACCCGCCCCGGACCCTGCGGCTGGCGGCCGAACGCGACGCGGGTGTGGCGGCAGTCGACGTACCCCTGCGGAGCGAGTTCGATCCGGCCGAGCGCGGTCGCTACCGCACTCCGCGGTTGAGCGCCGCACGGTTCTCGATGGTCGGCTTCACCTGGCCGACCGGCAACGCCCGGCTCCGGATGCGCGTGCACACCGACGGCGAGTGGGGCTCCTGGCAGCGCGCCGAGCCGATGCCCGACATCCCCGACCCTGCGTCTGCGGATGGGAGGCACGCACGCTCGGGCACCGAGCTGGTGTGGGTGGGCGGCAGTGACGCCGTACAGGTCGAGTCGGCGCTGACGCCGGTCCGTGGCCTCCAGATGACGTTGATCGAGCCGGGCGGCGAGCCGGCTCTGGCCGTGCCGCGGACGGCCCAGCAGCAGCCCAAGCCGGGCCGGGCTCCGCGGCCGGACCTGCGCAGCCGCAAGGCGTGGGGCGCGAACGAGAACCTGCGCAGCGGACATCCGACCTACAACCGGACCATCCAGCAGGTGCACGTGCACCACACCGTCAACAGCAACAACTACAGGCGTGCCGACGTGGCCGGGCTGATCCGCGGGATGTACCGCTACCACACGAAGAACCTCGGCTGGTCCGACATCGGCTACAACTTCCTCGTCGACCGGTTCGGCCGGGCCTGGGTGGGTCGCGCCGGCGGTCCGGCCAGGGCGGTCCGGGGCGCCCACACCCTGGGGTTCAACTCGACATCGACCGGGGTGGCCGTGATCGGCAACTTCGAGTTGGTGAGGCAGGCGAAGGTCGTCGAGACCGCGCTGGTGCGGCTGGCCGCCTGGAAGCTGAACAAGTACGGCCGCCACCCGAGGGGGACGGTGAAGGTCTACTCCCACGGCAGCGACCGGTTCCCGGCCGACCGGACCGTCCGGCTCCCGGTGATCGACGGCCACCGCGACACCAACCAGACCGCCTGCCCCGGCACCCACCTCTACCAGCGGCTGCCGAACGTACGCCGGCGGGCCGCGGAGCGGATCGCGCGGTTCAGGTAGCGGGCTCAGCTGCCGCTCGCGACGGCGGCGCCGGCCGCGACCGCGGCGATCGCAGCCGTGGACGCCTCGATCGCGTCCTTGACCGCCTTTGCTGCCCAGTCGCCGTTGGCGATCCGCTTGGCTCGCTTGCGGACCTCGCTCGACGGCAGGCCGTCATGCGGCACCGTCTTGTGGGCTCGCCCGATCGCGTGCAGCAGCGCGACCAGTGCCGCGGTGCGAGCGTCCGGCTGGGCGCCCTCGACCAACGCGGCGGTCAGCTCGCGACGTACCGCCTCCTCGTGCGCGGAGTCGACGGCGGGCCAGCGGGTGACGGGGAACAGGCCGAGGATGCGTCCCTCGCGACGCTCGAGGATGCCCTTCCGAACCAACCGCTCGGCGAGCTCGTCGTCGAGACCCTTGCCGAGCCGGTCGACCAGGTCCTGGGCGGAGCGCTCCTTCTCGCCGATCGTGGCGTGCGCCCGCTCGAGCACCGGGTCCAGCGATCCGGGTGCGGCTTCGGCGCGCACCTTCGCCGACCTCCACACCTTGGTCTTCTCCTCGACGGTCACGGCCTCGGCGAGGGCGAGCTCGACGAGCACCGCCCCGCCCAGCGCCGTCCTCGTGTAGGCACCGGAGATGGTGCCCTTCCTGTCGTCGAGCAGGAGCAGCAGCAGATCCTCGGCTATCAGGTGGGTGCTCGGAGAGGTGCTCATGCGGCCGACTCTAGGATTCCCGCATGACACACGTCCTGTCCGCCGTCGCCTGGCCGTACGCCAACGGCCCGCGCCACATCGGCCACGTGGCCGGCTTCGGCGTGCCCTCCGACGTCTTCAGCCGCTACATGCGGATGGCCGGGCACGACGTACTCATGGTGTCGGGCACCGACGAGCACGGCACCCCGATCCTGGTCGCCGCCGACAAGGAGGGCGTGACGGCGCGTGAGCTCGCCGACACCAACAACGCGCTGATCGTCCAGGACCTGGTCGACCTGGGGCTCTCCTACGACCTGTTCACCCGGACCACGACGGGCAACCACTACCTGGTCGCCCAGGAGATGTTCCAGACCGTCTATCGCAACGGGTACCTGATCGAGCAGACCACGAAGTCGGCGATCAGCCCGTCCACCGGACGCACGCTGCCGGACCGCTACATCGAGGGCACCTGCCCGATCTGCGGGTACGCCGAGGCGCGCGGCGACCAGTGCGACAACTGTGGCAACCAGCTCGACCCCACCGACCTGAAGAACCCGCGGTCGAAGATCAACGGCGAGGTGCCGGACTTCGTCGACAGCCAGCACTTCTTCCTCGACCTGCCGGCGCTGGCGACGGCGCTGGGGGAGTGGCTGGACGAGCGGGAGGCGACCGGGCTGTGGCGGCCGAACGTGATCCGGTTCAGCCAGAACATCCTCAAGGAGATCCGGCCGCGGGCGATCACCCGCGACATCGACTGGGGCATCCCGGTGCCGCTCGACGGGTGGCGCGACAACCCGTCCAAACGGCTCTACGTCTGGTTCGACGCGGTGATCGGCTACCTCTCCGCCTCGATCGAGTGGGCGCGGCGATTCGGCGAACCCGATCGCTGGCGGGACTGGTGGAACGACCCGTCGGCCGTCGCCTACTACTTCATGGGCAAGGACAACATCACGTTCCACAGCCAGATCTGGCCGGCGGAGCTGCTGGCCTACGCCGGCCGCGGGGATGCCGGCGGCTCGCCGGGGGAGTACGCCGAGCTGAACCTGCCCACCGAGGTGGTCAGCAGCGAGTTCCTCACGATGGAGTCCAAGCAGTTCTCCTCCTCACGTGGCCACGTCATCCTCGTGCGCGACGTGCTGGAGCGCTACCAGGCCGACGCGCTGCGCTACTTCATCTGCGCGGCCGGCCCCGAGACCTCGGACTCCGACTTCACCTGGGCGGAGTTCGTGCAGCGCACCAACTCCGAGCTGGTCGCCGGCTGGGGCAACCTGGTCAACCGAACCGCGACGATGATTGCGAAGAACTTCGGCGAGGTCCCCGCCGCTGACGTGCTGGAGCCGGTGGACGAGGCGGTCCTGGCCGCCGTTCGGGAGGGCTTCGAGACGGTCGGCGAACACATCGGCCGGCACCGCCAGCGCCAGGCGATCGCCGAGGCGATGCGCGTGGTCGGCGAGGTGAACAAGTACCTCACGGTCACCGAGCCCTACAAGATGAAGGACGAGTCCCAGCGACCGCGGCTCGCCACGGTGCTCCACGTCGCCGCCCAGTGCGTGCTCGACTGCAACACCCTGCTCGCCCCGTTCCTCCCGCACTCCGCCAATCGGGTGTGGGCGGCGTACGGCGGCAAGGGCGAGTTCATGCCGATGCCCCACATCGAGCAGGTGTCCGAGCTCGACCCGGGCTCGGGCGCCGGGCTGACGACGTACCCCGTGATCACCGGCGACTACTCCGCAACGCCGAAGTGGGAGTCGCGTCCGGTGGAGGTCGGCGCCCCCGTCGCCAAACCCACCCCGATCTTCACCAAGCTCGACCCATCGGTGGTCGACGAGGAACTCGCCCGCCTCGAGGACTGACTCGCTGGTCGAGCAGCGAGCGCCAGCGAGCGTCATCGAGACCCGTTCTGCTGGTCGAGCAGCGAGCGCCAGCGAGCGTCGTCGAGACCACGCCGGGGGTGAATCCGGCTCAACCACGTGCGAATGCCACGAACCGTCCACCGTCATCCTTGTGACAGCGATGTCCACAGGCCAGTGTCGACGGGTTCGGCGGTGTCGCTGGTGCTGGGTTGAATAGGGGTCATGACAGCCACCGCGCACGAGCCCCGATCCGGCAGGGACGCGACCCTGCTGGACGCCGTGCGCGAGCAGACCCGGCTGGCCCAGCGGGCCGAGATCCGCCGCCTGGAGCTGGTCCTCGACTGGTGCGCTGCCCACGAGGTCGACGAGAGCGAGGCGGCGACGGTGGTGGAGCGGGGCCGGGACACCGGCCTGGCCCTGGCGGGTGCGGGTGCGCTGTGCGTGTCGGAGTTCGCGGTCATCGAGCTCGCCACCGCGCTCGGGATGACCGTGGACGCGTGCCGGCGGTACGTCGGCCAGGTGCTGGAGGTGCACTACCGGCTGCCGCTGATCTGGCGCCGCGTGGTGGGCGGTGACCTGCAGTGGTGGCGGGCCGCCCGGATCGCCCAACACACACTGCACCTGCCCGAGGCCGGGGCGGTGCACGTGGACCGGCGGCTGGCGGCGGTGGCGCACCAGGTCGGGGTGGTGCAGACCGAGAAGCTCTGCCAGGAAGCCCTCGACCAGTTCGACCCCGACGAAGCAGAGGCCCGCCGTCAAGCCGCCGCCGAGGCCCGCCGGGTCGATGTGCACACCCGCGACACGGACCGCACCGGCACCGCCGAGGTCACCGCGACCACCGACCTGGCCGACGCCCTGGACCTGGAGACCGCACTCGCCCACGCCGCCGCCGAGCTCGCAGCCAACGGGTCGACCGAGCCACTCGACGTGCGCCGCTCGATGGCCCTGGGCGTGATCGCCCGGCACTACCTCGGCGACGCCCTCAACACCGGCCACCAGCCCGGGCCGCTGGTCAAACCCCGCCAGGTGACCATCCACGTGCACCTCCGCGACCAAGCCACCGGCCGCTGCGACACCACAAAGGCGCCGATCTCGGTGCACCAGGTCCGCGGGTGGTGCACCCACCCCGACACCCAGATCATCATCCGCCCGATCAAGGACCTGAACGACCACATCCGCGTCGATGCCTACGAGGTCCCCGACCGGCTCGCCGACCAGGCCGAACAACGCGACAGCACCTGCGTGCACCCCTGGTGCACCCGACCCGCCACCAGCTGCGACAACGACCACTGCATCCCCTACGAGCGCGGCGGCCCCACCGCAAGCGACAACATCGCACCCCTGTGCCGCCGACACCACCGCGCCAAGACCCACGACAACTGGACCTACCGGTTCCTCAGACCCGGCCACTACCTATGGCGATCACCCACCGGCCACACCTACTACCGCGACGGCACCGGCACTGTCGACCTCGATCGCATCACCCGGGCTGCGTGAGCCCGCCCGATCGTCTCCTGCACTTCGGGCACCCGCGACAGCTCGGCTGCCGCGATGAAGACGCATGCCTGAACCATTCCCAGGGTGTGGTGGCCGGCGTCCCACACGGCGATGACGGCCAACGTGAACAGCACCGCCCTCACCACGGGCGTGAAGACCAGGCCGCTGAACCGGCCGATGGGGCGAGCGAGCTGGCCCCAGACGACGATGGCGGCGAACATCGCGGCGACCGTCAGCCATTCGCTGCTGCTCTGCTCGCGTACCCAGAGCACGTAAGACCCGAGAGCGAGGACCTCCGCGATGAAGACCAGGGCGACGATGGCAACGGTCCGAGACTTCCGCATGGTGACGAGTTTGCCCCTGATCGACGAGTTGGGCACCCCTCAAGCCGGAGGGCGTGGAAACTGACGGGATGGACGCGGCCGCCATCGACGAGCTGGTCCGGATCTTGCGGGATCCGGCCGCGGTGCCCCGTGCCGACGGCATCCCCGTCCAGGTGACGTCCGTGTCGCTGGCGCCTTCGGGCGACGAGCTGGTCGTTCGCTACTCCGTTTCGCCTTTCCCTGATGGAGTGGCGCGCCCGCCGGTACCCGAGGGCGGCACCGCGGCAAGCCGCGCCGCCGAGGTAGGAAAGGAGCTGAACGGGTGGGCTACGGAGCACGTGCGCAGGTATCGACCTCCGCCACCGCTCGACCGGGCGGAGGTGGCGGGAGAGTTGCCCGACCGCGACGAGCTGTGGCGACGACTCCGGGCCGGGTTCACTGAGGTCCGGGAAATCCCGGGCGGCTTCGCCGGCACCGACCGTTTCGGCACCACACTGACCGTCAGGCTGACGGCGGAGACCTGGCAGGCCTACGTCGTGACGTGCGAGATCGGCTGTCGCAACGACTACGGCGTGGATGCCGACAGCGCGGGTGATGGTCCGAGCGTCGCCCTCGACGATCTCGACGAGACCCTGGCGACCCTCAATGATGATGATGAGCTGTTCGTCGTCCTCGATGGCCACCGGCTCACCGGATCCACACGCGCGGAGCTGCCACCGGTTCGCGGATCGGCTGCCACGAGAGAGGCTGAGCGCATGCAACGGAAAGGGCCTGGAGCGTGGTTCGCCTTTGGCCGGGACGGATCCGAATCCCGGTTCACCGATGACTCCGGAACCCAGCACTAGTCTGGCTGTGCATGAGCTGGGCATTCCTGATCACCTCGTTGGTCATCGTCGCGACGCCGGGGACCGGCGCGCTCTACACGCTCGCGGCCGGCCTGACGCGCGGCACCCGAGCCAGCATCCTGGCCGCGTTCGCGTGCACGCTAGGAACGGTGCCGCACCTGGTCGCGGCGATCACCGGCCTCGCGGCTGTGCTGCATGCGAGCGGGGTGGCGTTCAACCTGATCAAGTACGCCGGCGTGGCCTACCTGCTCTACATGGCCTGGGCGACCTGGCGGGACAAGGGAGCGCTGACGGTCGATGAGGACGGCGCGAAGCCGAGCTCGTGGCGGAGCGTCATCGCGGCCGGGATCACGCTCAACCTGCTGAACCCCAAGCTGACGATCTTCTTCTTCGCGTTCCTGCCGCAGTTCGTGCCGGCTGGGGAGCCGGGGGCGTTGGCGCAGATGCTGGCGCTGAGCGGGGTGTTCATGGCGATGACGTTCGTCGTGTTCGCCGCGTACGGCGTGACGGCGGCCGCCGTGCGCGACAAGGTGCTGTCCCGCCCGAAGCTCGTGAACCGGATCCGCAAGACGTTCGCGGCGACGTTCGTGGCGCTCAGCGCTCGCCTGGCCGTCGAGTCTCGGTAGGGCGGGCGACCCGGGGTAGTCATTCCGGGCCATGCGACTCGGTCGGCGCGGCTGACGCGCGCGGCGGCCTGTAGTTCCTACGGTCCATGGGTGGCCAACGTCGTACCGGGCTCATCCAGGCGCACCCTCCTGCGCGGCGCCGCGGTGGCCGGCGGAGTCGGGACCGCCGTCGCGCTGCCCAGCACCGCCGAGGCGGGCGGGTACCGCCCGGCCCGCTGGCGTGGGGCGCGGCTGTTGTCGGCCGGCGACCGGCACCTCGCCGGGCGGTTCTCCGCCGGAGTGACGCCGGCCCTGACCGCCGAGGTGCGCGCGGCCGGCGGCGGGCGAGCATGGTTCGAGCGCCAGCTGACCCCGGGTCGGATCAAGGACGGCCAGGCGGACCAGCTGGGCGACTGGTGGCCGAGCCTTCGCCTCCGCCCAGCCGAGCTGTGGCGCCGCCAGGCGCAGGAGATCGAGTTCGGCTGGCAGGTGATGGAGTCCTACCAGCGCTGGCTGCTGCTCCGCCGGATCCGCACCAAGCGGCAGGTGCAGGAGACGATGACCGAGTTCTGGCTCAACCACCTCAACGTGCCGGCCAACGGTGACGCCACCTTCACCCACCGGTTCGACTACGACCGGCAGATCCGGGCCCGGGCCCTCGGCAGCTTCCGCGACATCCTGTACGCCGCGGTGACGCACCCCGCGATGGGCATCTACCTCGACAACGCCGTGTCCACGAAGAGTCACCCCAACGAGAACCTGGGGCGCGAGCTGCTGGAGCTGCACACCGTGGGCCGCGGCGAGTACACCGAGGAGGACGTCAAGAACTCCGCCCGGATCCTCACCGGCTGGCGCGTCGACCTGTGGCGCACCTGGGCCGCGACGTACTCCACCCAGGATCACTGGGTGGGTCGGGTCAAGGTCATGGGCTTCTCACATCCGAACGCGGTTCCCGACGGCCGCGAGGTGACCCGCGACTACCTCACCTACCTGGCCCGGCACCCGGCGACGGCACGGCGGATCGCGCGCCGGCTGGCGACCAAGTTCGTCAGTGACCAACCGCCCCGGGCACTGGTCGACAACCTGGCCAAGGTCTACCTCGACAACGACACCCAGATCCGGCCGGTGCTGCGTGCCCTGGTCGCGTCGACCGCGTTCCGGGAGGCCCGCGGCGCCAAGGTCCGCGACCCGATCGAGGACGTGGTCGCCACCTACCGCGCGCTGGGCGTCCGCCTGCACCGCCCGCCCGCGAACGACGACAACCACGCGACCCGTGCGGTGCTGTGGCAGTGCCACGGCGTCGGTGCGGACCCACACGGCTGGCCGCGTCCCGACGGACCCCCGCTCGACAACGAGTCGTGGGCCACCCCGGCTCGGATGCTCGCGTCGATGGACGTGCACTGGGTGATGTCCGGCAGCTGGTGGCCGAAGGTAGGGATCACCTATCGCAGGCACCGGGACTGGCTGCCCCGACGCGAGGTCCGGCTCGACGTGCTCGTCGACTACCTGTCCCAGCAGCTCCTCGGCACCCGCTCGACGGCGCGACTCCTCCAGGCCTGCTGCGAGGTTACCGGGCTGCGCCCCCGGACGGTGATCACCGCCCAGCACGACCTGGTCCGCTGGAACTTCCACCGGCTGCTGTCCACGGTCCTCGACTCGCCCGCCCATCTGACCAGGTGACCCCGATGACCGACCCGACCCGCGCCTGCTGTGGTGAGTACGCCGCGCTGTCCCGTCGTGGCCTGTTCCGTGGCGCCGCGCTCACCGGCGCCACGACGGTGTTCGGGTCGGCTGTCGTCACCGCGGCCGCTGCGGCGCCGACCGAGGCCGACGCGGTCCTGGTCGTGCTGTCGCTGCGCGGCGCGGCCGACGGCCTGTCCCTCGTCGTCCCGCACGCGGACCCCGTCTACTACCAGGCCCGGCCGCAGATCGCCGTACCCGCCGAGCGGCTGCTCGCCCGGGACGGCAAGTTCGGCCTGCACCCGCAGCTCGCCCCGTTGCTTCCGCTCTGGGACGCCGGCCGGCTGGCGGCGGTGCACGGCACCGGGCTGCCCGCGCCGAACCGGTCCCACTTCGCAGCGATGGAGGAGCTGGAGGACGCCGATCCCGGCTCGGCGACCCGGCGGGGCTGGCTGAACCGACTGATCGGCGCCGACGGCCAGGAGTCGCCGCTCCAGGGCTTCAACCTCGGCGGCGGGGTGCTGCCCACCTCGCTGTACGGCGACGACCCGGTGCTCTCGGCCACCGACGTGTCCTCGGTCGGGATCGCCGGCGACGACGAGTGGGACCCCAAGGACCTGCGCCGCAAGTCGCTGCACACCCTCTGGGATCCCACGAGCGGTCCGCTGGGTCGGGCGATGCGCTCGATGTTCAACGCCGTCGACGGATTCGCGCCGGTGAAGGAGACCGCCGACCACCGGAGCAGGTATCCGCAGGGCGACCTGGGTGCGGCGATGGCATCGGCCGCCCGGGTCGTGCGCGGCAACGTCGGGGTGACGGTCGTGACCGTCGACCACGGCGACTGGGACATGCACTCCGACCTCGGCACGCTGGAGTGGGGAGGGATGCGGAGCAACGCCGCGGAGCTCGCCGCCGCGGTCTCGGCGTTCTTCACCGACCTCGGTGACCAGGCCGACAAGGTGACGCTGGTGGCCCTGAGCGAGTTCGGCCGCCGGGTGGCACAGAACGCGAACTACGGGCTCGACCACGGTTACGGCAACGTGATGTTCGTGGCCGGGGCAGGGGTCAAGGGCGGCCGCTACTACGGGACGCTGCCACCGCTCACCGGCGACGTGGACTCCGACGTACCGGTCACGACCGACTACCGCAGCGTGCTCGCAGAGGTGGTCACCACCAGGTTCGGCGCCTCGAGCGCCACCGTGTTCCCCGGCTTCCAGCCGGAGCCGGTGGGCGTCATGACTTCTCTCTGACCGGCATGAACCCGGAGTCCCGCACCGTCGGGGTCGCCGCCAGCCCGTTGACGACCGCGACGAACACGAGGAACGCCAGCGCCCACGAATAGCCGCTCACGTCGCGGATCGCCAGGAACGCCGCGGCGAACACCAGCACCTTCACGATCGGCCGCGCCCGCGGCCCCCCGCGCGACGCCTTGGGCGAGGCGAACACCCCCCAGACCACCGCCCCGACCAGCGGCAGCAGCCACACCAGCAGCCACCGCGGTGAGTGGTCCCAGCCCCAGACGCCGAACGCGACCAGGGCCAGCACCTCGCTGACGAAGACGAGCGTGAGCACCAGGAAGGCCCAGGCGGTTCGCATGGCCACAGTGTGCCTGGCGAGGCTCGATAGGGTCGCCGCCATGCATCTGCCGATGTTCTATCTCAAGCAGAAGTTCGCGATGACGACGAACCGCTACGAGCTCCTCGCGGCCACCCCCGACGGGAGCTTCGGCCAGTCGCTGGGCGTCGCCCAGCAGAAGCGGATGGCCTTCAAGGAGGAGGTCACGTTCTACGCCGACGAGTCCAAGGCCCGCCGCGTGTTCAGCTTCAAGGCCCGCAAGGCGATCGACCTCAACGCCGGCTACGACATCTTCGACGAGGCGCACCAGCAGATCGGGTTCTTCCGCAAGGACTTCGGCAAGAGCCTGCTCCGCTCGACGTTCCACGTGGAGGGCGCGGGCTACACCGGCACCGGCCAGGAGCGCAGCCAGGGGGTCGCCCTGCTCCGCCGGTTCGCCGACATCCCGTTCCTGCCGATCCACTTCGACTTCGTCACGCCGGAGGGGCAGCCGCTGCTCGGTGTCGAGCGGCAGGGCTCGGTCCGCGACCGCTACACGGTGCACGCCCCCGACCCGCGGGTCGATTTCCGGGTCGCGGCAGCGATCGCGGTCGGTCTCGACGCGCTGATGCAGCGGTAGGCGGGCCGGCCATGGTGCTGTTCCCGGATGCCCGTCGTGCCGTCGAGGTGGCGGATGCGGCCGAACCGATGTGGGCCGAGGGGTACGACGTGCCCGCGGCCCGCGCCGAGACATTGCGCCTGGCGGCCGAGGAACCGCGCGAGGAGGTCACCGAGGCCCGCGACATCGATGCCGACGGCGTGCGCTGCCGCCTGTATCGGCCACTTCAGGACGCCGACGCCCGGGGGCTGATCGTCCACGTGCACGGCGGCGGATTCGTCTTCAACGACATAGACGTGCACGACGCGGCCTGCCGGAGGTTCGCCAACCGGGCCGGGCTTCCGGTGCTCAGCGTCGACTACCGACTTGCACCCGAGCATCCGTTCCCCGCGGCTCGCGACGACGTCGACGCGACGCTCGCCTGGCTCGATCGGCAGGACGACCTCCCGGGTCCGACGTATATCCACGGTGACAGTGCCGGCGGTAACCTCGCGCTGGTGGCGGCGCTGCGACACCCCGGTCGGTTCCGCGCGGTCGTGCTGATCTACCCGTTCCTCGAGCCCGGCGCCGGCTTCGACTCCTACCGGACCGCCGCCGACGGCTTCGACGCACGCGAGGCCGCGTGGTACTGGCAGCAGTACGCCGCCACACCTGCCGACCTCGAGCACCCCGACCTCGCCCCGCTGCGCTCCGACCGGCTCGCCACGTTGCCGCCGACCCTGGTGGTCACCGCCGAGCACGATCCGCTGCGCGACGAGGGCGAGCACCTCGCCTCCCACCTGGCCGACCTCGGGGTCGAGGTGGTGGCCACCCGTTACCTCGGTCAGGTCCATGGCTTCTGGCGGCACCGGGTGTTCGTCGCGTCCGAGGCGCTGATGCGGCAGGTCGCCGGCTTCCTGGCGCAGCACCGGTGACCCGATGAGCCAGTCCGGGAGCGAGCGACCGCACCTCGCGGGCGTGGTGGAGGACCGCTGGAACGCCGTGCTCGCGAAGGCACTGGGCCGGCGGGGTTGGCGACACGTCGTCCTTCCGCACGTGGGGTACGGCGGACCCGGTTTCGTCCGGGTGTTCGCGCGGGTCCTCTACGCACCCGCCGGCACCCGCCCGCCGAACAGCGACGCGGCCTTGATGCGCCGCGGCTGGCGCAACTTCTTCACCGTCGAGGCGATCAACGTCCCGGTGACCGTGACCGTCGCCGGCGAGCGGCATCGCGCCGTCACCGACCGGTCGGGCAACCTCGACGCTCGGCTCCCGCACCTCGGCCTAGCGCCCGGCTGGCACGAAGTGAGGATCGAGACGGCCACCTCCCCGCCGTCGACGGCGCGGGTGCTCGTCGTCGACGACGAGGTCGACTTCGGCATCGTCAGCGACATCGACGACACCGTGCTGCGCACGCTCCTGCCCCGCCCGCTGCTGGCGGCGTACCACACGCTGGTGGTGCAGGAGCAGGCTCGGCTGCCGGTCCCCGGGATGTCCGACCTGTACGCCGAGCTGCTGGCCGCCCATCCCGGCGCCCCCACGATCTACGTCTCGACCGGTGCCTGGAACACGGCCGGCACCCTGCGGAGGTTCCTGGACCGGCACGGGTTCCCCGAGGGGCCGATGCTGCTGACCGACTGGGGTCCGACGAACACCGGGTGGTTCCGCTCCGGGCAGGAGCACAAACGCGGCTGCCTCCGCGCGCTGGTCGACGACTTCCCGCGGATCCGATGGGTGCTGGTCGGCGACGACGGTCAGCACGATCCGACGATCTACGCCGACTTCGCGCGTCAGCACCACGACCGGGTCCGCGCGATCGCGATCCGCGAGCTGTCCCTCGGCCAGCAGCTGCTCGCGCACGGCACCCCGACCTCTCGGACGGACGAGTCGGACGCGGCGCAGCCGGCGGTGCCCGAGGTGCGGGCACCGGACGGCGCGGGCCTCGCGCGCCTCCTCCGGCCCCTGCTCTGACAGAATCCGGCGCCATGCGCGTGCACCTGGGCTGCGACCACGCCGGCCTCGAGCTGAAGGACCACCTCGTCTCCTGGCTGACCGAGCACGGTCATGAGCCGGTCGACCACGGGCCGTTCGCCTACGACGCCCAGGACGACTACCCGGTGTTCTGCCTGCGCGCCGCGGAGGGCGTCACGACCGACCGCGACGCCGGGCTGGACAGCCTGGGCATCGTGATCGGCGGCTCCGGCAACGGCGAGCAGATGGCCGCCAACAAGGTGCGCGGCGTGCGGGCCGCTCTGGTCTGGTCGGAGGAGACCGCGCGGCTGGCACGCGAGCACAACGACGCCACCGTGATCTCGGTGGGGGGCCGGATGCACAGCGTCGAGGAGACCACCCGCTTCGTCGAGGTCTTCCTGGCCACCCCGTTCAGCGGCGAGGCGCGACACGTCCGGCGGATCGGCCAGCTGACGACGTACGAGACGACCGGCGAGCTGCCCGGCACCGATGCCTGAGGGCCACACCCTCCACCGGCTGGCCGACGAGCTGAACGCCGCGTTCGGCGGGCAGCGGGTCCGGGTCGGTAGCCCGCAGGGCCGGTTCGCCGACTCGGCCGCCCTGATCGACGGGCACACCTTGGTGGCGGCCGAGGCCTGGGGCAAGAAGCTGTTCGTCGAGTTCTCCGGCGACCGCTTCGTCTACGTGCACCTCGGTCTGATCGGCGGCTTCGTCGTCCATCCGGACGTTGAAGAGGTGCCGGCGCCCGTCGGCGAGGTGCGGCTGCGGATCACCACGCCGAGTGCGTACGCCGACCTTCGCGGCGCCACCGCGTGCGAGCTGGTCACCCGCGAGCAGCGCGACGCCGCGGTGGCGAAGCTGGGACCGGACCCGCTGCGCCCCGACGGCGACCCCGACCGGGCCTGGGAGCGGATCCGGCGCAGCAGGCTGCCGATCGGTCGGCTGTTGATGGACCAGTCGGTCCTGGCAGGTGTCGGCAACGTCTACCGCGCCGAGCTGTTGTTCCGGCACCGGATGCACCCGCTGCGGCCCGGCCGAACGCTCCGGTCCGGCCAGTGGAGGGCGATGTGGGACGACCTGGTGGAGCTCATGGAGGAAGGAGTCCGCACCGGGCGCATCGACACGGTCCGGCCCGAGCACACTCCGGAGGCGATGGGGCGCGCCGCACGGGTGGACGACCACGGTGGAGAGGTGTATGTCTATCGGCGTGCTGGACTACCCTGTCTCGTGTGCGGCCGGCCGGTCCGGACCGCCGTGCTGGACACGAGAAACCTGTTCTGGTGCTCGCAATGTCAACCCACATTCCGTTCCCGCGCCGTAGGCTGACGCGAGTCTCGGACCTCCGCAGAAGGCCTCCCCCATGACCCTCGCAGTCCCCGGTTTCCGGCGCGCGCGGGTCGGCACGCGGCGGCGCAGGCTGACCATGATGATGCGGCGGGGCCTGACCCTCGAGACGAGGGTGGCGCTCGCGCTCGGCGCCCTCGGCGCGCTGATCACGATCGGCGTGACGTTGTGGCCGATGGCGGTGCCGTTCAGCAGCCTGATGCTTCCCCTGCTGCTCGCGAGCGTGTTCCTGGGGCCGCGCACGCTGCCCTGGTTCGTGATCTTCCTGATGGTGATGCTGACCATCTCGATCTCGCAGCAGGAGGAGATCTCCGGGCGAGCAGTGGTGGCGACCGTGGTCATGTTCGTGATGGGCCTGGTGGTGCTGATGACCAGCCACCAGCGCGCCAGCCTCGGGGTGGGCGGGTCGCTGGGGGAGTCGATGCTGGTCGACCTGCGCGACCGGCTCCTCACCCAGGCCAGGATCCCGGACCTGCCGGGCAACTGGTCGGTGCAGTCGGCGCTCTACTCCGCCGGTGGTACGCCGTTCGCCGGCGACTTCGTGGTGGCCACCCGTCCGCTGTCCAGCACCCGGCTCGAGGTCGCCGTCGTCGACGTCTCCGGCAAGGGAGAGGACGCCGGCACCCGGGCGCTGATGCTCTCCGGCGCGTTCGGCGGTCTGATCGGCGCCCTGCGTCCCGACGAGTTCCTGCCATCGGCCAACGACTACCTGTTCCTCCAGGACTGGGAAGAAGGTTTCGCGACGGCCGTCCACCTGTCACTGGACCTGGTCACCGGCGCCTTCGAGATCCGTACCGCCGGCCATCCGCCCGCGGTGCACCGGCAGGCCGGTTCGGGACGGTGGCACGTGCTCCGCACCGAGGGGCCGATTCTCGGCCTGATCAAGGACACGGAGTTCACCTCGGTGAGCGGCCGGCTCGCGCCCGGCGACGCGGTGCTGCTCTACACCGACGGCATGGTCGAGGAGCCCCGCCGTGACATCGACCTCGGCATCGACCGGATGCTCGGCGAGATGGAGTCCTTGCTCCGCGGCACCTGGGACGACGCCGCGAACCGGCTCGCCGCGTCGCTCGGCTCGCGCGACGACGACCGCGCGATCGTGGTGGTCCACCGCCGCTGGTGATGGTTCACCGGCGCCTGGCGTTTGGGGCGTCAGCCACCGACTGTGGCACCATGAGGCCCGCACAAATCACCAGCGGATGTAGCTCAATGGTAGAGCCCCAGTCTTCCAAACTGGCTACGCGGGTTCGATTCCCGTCATCCGCTCCAAGGAGCCTCCCGGAGCAGTTCCGGAGGGCCTCTTGGCGGGGCGTAGCGTAGTGGCTAGCGCGCCTGCTTTGGGAGCAGGAGATCGCAGGTTCGAGTCCTGTCGCCCCGACGTACCAAGCCCCGTCAGGGGTGCAGACATCCATTAGAGGAGAACAGTGGTGAAGAGCGCCGTCGAGACCTTGAGCCCGACCCGGGCCAAGCTGACCGTCGAGGTGCCCTTCGAGGAGCTCAAGCCGAGCCTCGACGCGGCGTACAAGAAGATCGCCCAGCAGATCAACATCCCGGGCTTCCGCAAGGGCAAGGTGCCGCCGATGGTGATCGACCGCCAGGTCGGTCGCGGCGCGGTGCTCGACGAGGCCGTCAACGAGGTGCTGCCACAGAAGTACTTCGCCGCGCTCGAGGAGAACTCCCTCACCCCGCTGGCCCAGCCCGAGATCGAGGTCACCAAGCTCGAGGACAACGAGACCCTGGAGTTCACCGCCGAGGTCGACGTTCGCCCGGAGATCACTCTCCCTGACTACGAGGGCCTGGAGGCCTCGGTCGACGACTTCGCGGTGAGCGACGCCGACGTCGAGGAGCAGGTCCAGGCGCTCCGCGAGCGGTTCGCCACGCTCAGCGACGTCGAGCGGCCGGCCGCCGACGGTGACTTCGTGGTCATCGACCTCAAGGCCACCCGCGACGGCGAGCCGGTCGAGGGGGCCGAGGTGTCTGGCATGTCCTACCAGGTCGGCCGCGGGGGCATGATCGACGGCCTCGACGACGCGCTCTCCGGCATGTCCGCGAGCAACGAGAAGACCTTCACCACCCAGCTGGTCAGCGGCGACCTCGTCGGCGAGGACGTCGAGGTGGCGGTGGCCGTCTCCCAGGTCCAGGAGCAGGAGCTCCCCGAGCTCGACGACGAGTTCGCGCAGATGGCCTCGGAGTTCGACACGATCGACGAGCTGTCCGCCGACGTCCGCGACCGCCTCGCCAACGGCAAGCGGCTCGAGCAGGCCGCGGCCGCCCGTGACGCGGTGCTCGAGGTGCTGCTGGACCAGGTCGAGATCCCGCTGCCCGAGACGGTCGTGACCGACGAGCTCAACGCCCGGCGGCAGAGCGTCGAGCAGCAGCTCTCCTACGCCGGTCTGACGATGGACAAGTACCTCGAGGACGAGGGCCAGACGCTCGAGGAGTTCGAGGCCGACCTGGACCGCCGGGTCAGGGACGCCATCGCCGCGCAGTTCCTCCTGGACGAGGTGGCCAAGCGCGAGGAGCTCGGCGTCGAGCAGGACGAGCTCTCCCAGCACCTCGTCCGCCGCGCCCAGCAGTCCGGCCAGGACCCGCAGGAGTTCGCGAACCACATGTTCGAGCACAACCACGTCCCCGAGATGGTCCAGGAGATCCTGCGCGGTAAGGCCCTCGCCGCGATCGTCGAGACCGCCACCGTCAAGGACGGCTCCGGCAACGTCGTCGAGCTGAAGAACCTGCGTCCCGACGGCACCATCGGCGACCCCGAGGCCGAGGCGGCGGAGACCACCGAGGTCGAGGCGGAGGAGACCGCCGAGGCGGAGGACACGCCCGAAGACTGAGTGCACAGACGTGCACTCACTGGGCTAGCCTGCGGGCATGACCCAAGGTCCGGGTGTGCTCGACGCGCTGTCCCTGCTCTCGGAGGTCGCCGACGAGCTGGTCGTCAGGAGCGTGCGCGACACGCATCTGGCGGTCGTCGACCGCACCCGCGGCGGTGCCCTGCACCGCGGCATCGCGTCGGCGGTGTACGGCGGCCTCGGCGCCGGGTTCCGGGGGGCCGCGAGGGGCCTGGACCGGCTCGCTGCCACCGGGGCCGGGCCGCGGCTCGAGGCCGACCGGCGCGGCCGGTTCGTGAGCTCCGCCGTCAACGGGCTGATCGGAGACCGCCTGCTGCGCGAGCGGCCGCAGCTGGCCATCCCGATGGCCGTGCGCGCCGACGGCCGTGACGTGGTGCTCGACCGCACTGGCCTGGCGCAGGCGTTCCCGGAACCGACCGGTCGGCTCGTGGTGTTCCTGCACGGGCTCTGCGAGAACGAGTCCTACTGGAACCGGCATCGCGACCGCACCGCCACGACGTACGGCGAAACGCTCGCAGAACGCGGATGGACGCCGGTCTTCCTCCGCGCCAACACCGGGCTGGGGCTGCGCGAGAACGGCGTGGCGCTGGCCGCGCTGATGCAGCGGGTGGTCGACGAGTGGCCGGTCCCGGTCACCCGGGTGGCCCTGGTCGGTCACTCGATGGGAGCACTGATCATCCGGGCGGCCGGCGCGGTGGCGGCGCGGCCGCCCGCGTCCGGCCGCGACTGGAACGATCTGGTCACCGACGTGGTCACCCTCGGCGCCCCGCACCTCGGAGCTCCGATCGCCTGGGGCATCGGGCACGGCAGCCGCGGTCTCGGCCGGCTGCCGGAGACCGCGGCGTTCGGTCGGATCCTCGACTGGCGCTCGGTCGGCGTGCACGACCTGGTCGCCGGGCTCGCCGAGGACGTCCCGCCGCTCCCACGTGCGCGGTACCGCCTGGTCGCCGCGACCCTGACCGCGTCCCAGCGGCACCCGGTCGGGCACGTCGTGGGCGACCTGCTGGTACGGCCCCGATCGGCGTACGGGAGGGACCGGCGCGGCCGCGAGCTGTTCCCCGGCGCGGAGGTGCTGCACGTGGGGCGTACCGACCACTTCGGGCTGCTCAACCACCCGGAGGTGCTTCGCGCCATGGAACGATGGCTCGCATGAACGCCACGGCCGCCGCGTCGCGCGAGCTCAGGACCGAGGCCGTCGTCGACGCGCCGGCCGACCGGGTGTGGGAGTCGCTCACCGACTTCTCCCGGATGCCCGACTGGAGTCCGGAGCTGGTGCGCATGGTGCCTCTGAAGCGCGGCGGGCTGCGGGTGGGCCAGTGGTACCTCGGCATCAACCGCCGCAAGGCCGTGGTCTGGCCTTCCCGCTCCGTGGTCGCCGTCGTGGAGCCCGGTCGGTCGCTGGCCTGGGACACCAGGTCCAGCGGAGCCCGGTGGATCTGGGAGCTCATCCCCGAGGGCGACCGCACCCGAGTCGTCCACCGGCGGCCGGTGCCCCGCGCGCTCACGCCGATCGCCAAGGTCTTCGCCGCCGGGTTCCTTGGCGGCGCCGACGAACATGCCGACGAGCTCGAGGCGGGGATGGAGCAGACCGTGTCCCGGCTCAAGGCGGCCGTCGAGGCCTGAGGCCCTTCCGCTGTCGGCGAACAGGGCGGGTTATCCCGTGGCCCGGGCATCCGCACGGGCTAGGGTCGGCGGCGTGACCCAGACTCCAGGTGGACTCAACGTCCTCGACGACCACATCTACTCGCGGCTGTTGCGGGAGCGGATCGTGTTCCTCGGTTCCGAGGTGCGTGACGCGAATGCGAACGCGATCTGCGCGCAGCTGTTGCTGCTCTCGGCGGAGGACCCCGAGGCCGACATCTTCCTGCACATCAACAGCCCGGGCGGCTCGGTCGACGCCGGAATGGCGATCTACGACACCATGAACTACATCCCCAACGACGTGGCCACCGTCGGCATGGGTCTGGCGGCCTCGATGGGTCAGTTCCTGCTGTGCGCCGGCACCAAGGGCAAGCGCTACGCGCTGCCGCACGCGCGGATCATGATGCACCAGCCCTCATCGGGCATGGGTGGCTCGGCCTCCGACATCAAGATCCAGGCCCAGCAGTCGCTGCACATCAAGAGGGTGCTCCTCCAGCTGATCGCAGACCACACCGGCCAGGACCTCGACCAGGTGATCGCCGACGCCGACCGCGACCGCTGGTTCACCGCCGACCAGGCCCTCGAGTACGGCCTGGTCGACCAGGTCATCAAGAGTGCCCGCGAAGCCGCCGACGACGGCCGCCCCGCTCACAAGAAGGACTGACGCCATGAACTACTACATCCCTCAGTGGGAAGAGCGGACGTCCTACGGGTTCCGCCGGATCGACCCCTACGGCAAGCTGTTCGAGGACCGGATCATCTTCCTCGGCACGCCGATCTCCGACGACGTCGCGAACGCCGTGATGGCCCAGTTGCTGTGCCTGGAGTCGATGAACCCCGACCAGGACATCCAGATCTACATCAACTCGCCCGGTGGCTCCTTCACGGCGCTCACCGCGATCTACGACACGATGCGGTTCATCAAGCCCGACATCCAGACCGTGTGCCTCGGCCAGGCGGCCTCCGCCGCCGCGATCATCCTGGCCGCGGGCAGCCCGGGCAAGCGACTGGCGCTCCCGACCAGCCGGATCCTGATCCACCAGCCCTACACCGAAGGCACGTTCGGCCAGACCTCCGACATCGAGATCCAGGCCAACGAGATCCTGCGGATGCGGGAGCTGCTGGAGAAGATGATCAGCGATCACAGCGGGCGCGACATAGAGCAGGTGAGTCGTGACATCGAGCGCGACAAGATCCTGACCGCGGAGCAGGCCGTCGACTACGGCCTGATCGACGCGGTGATCGAGTCCCGCAAGTCCGCGCCGGCGCTGTCGACCTGAGACCAGACGTCGTGTCCGCTGGCCAAACTTCGTGTCGTCCCCCTAACGGGGTCGGCTCGGGGTACCGTCGGATGGTTCACGAACGTGTAGCACCACATATGAGGAGGGCCCCCCGTGGCGCGCATCGGTGACGGAGGCGACCTGCTGAAGTGCTCTTTCTGCGGGAAGAGTCAGAAGCAGGTCAAGAAGCTCATCGCCGGGCCCGGTGTCTACATCTGCGACGAGTGCATCGATCTCTGCAACGAGATCATCGAGGAAGAGCTCAGCGAGGGGACCGAGGTCGGCCTCGACGAGCTTCCCAAGCCGAAGGAGATCTTCGACTTCCTCAACTCGTACGTCGTCGGCCAGGAGCGGGCCAAGAAGTCCCTCGCAGTGGCGGTCTACAACCACTACAAGCGGGTGCAGGCCGGCCTGCAGCCGATCTCGGGCAAGCACAGCAAGGACGAGACCGTCGAGGTCGCGAAGTCCAACATCTTGGTGATCGGCCCCACCGGCTGTGGCAAGACCTATCTCGCCCAGACCCTGGCCCGGATGCTCAACGTGCCGTTCGCGATCGCCGACGCCACCGCCCTCACCGAGGCCGGCTACGTCGGTGAGGACGTCGAGAACATCCTCCTCAAGCTGATCCAGGCGGCCGACTACGACGTCAAGAAGGCCGAGACCGGGATCATCTACATCGACGAGATCGACAAGGTGGCCCGCAAGGCGGAGAACCCGTCGATCACGCGCGACGTCTCCGGCGAGGGCGTGCAGCAGGCTCTGCTCAAGATCATCGAGGGCACCACGGCCTCGGTGCCGCCCCAGGGCGGGCGCAAGCACCCGCACCAGGAGTTCATCCAGATCGACACCACGAACATCCTGTTCGTCGTGGGTGGTGCCTTCTCCGGCCTGGAGCACATCATCGAGCAGCGGGTCGGCAAGAAGACGCTCGGCTTCACTGCGGAGGTGCGGGGCAAGGCCGACCGCGCCGCCGAGGACCTGCTCGCCGAGGTGCGTCCCGAGGACCTCACCAAGTTCGGCCTGATCCCCGAGTTCATCGGCCGCCTCCCGCTGATCGCGAGCGTCAACAAGCTCGACCAGGAGGCTTTGGTGCAGATCCTCACCGAGCCGCGCAACGCGCTGATCAAGCAGTACCACAAGCTGTTCGAGCTCGACGGCGTCGAGCTGGAGTTCACCGACGACGCCGTGCAGGCGATCGCCGACAAGGCCATGGAGCGCGGCACCGGCGCCAGAGGGCTGCGGGCGATCATCGAGGAGGTCCTCCTGCACGTCATGTACGACGTGCCCTCCCGCGGCGACATCGCCAAGGTGATCGTCACCCGCGAGGTCGTCGACGACGACGTCGCGCCCACGATGGTGCCCCGCGCGTCCGAGGCCAAGAAGAAGAAATCGGCCTGAGCAAAGACCACCGGTCTAGTCATTTATGACTATTTGAGGTCGGGGCGGGACACAGACTCCTGCTGATCCGCGAGACTGTTGCCTCGCCTCGTTGCGGGGCGTGAATCTCGGGTCCACAAGGAGGGTGCATCTCGGTGAGCGCCAAGCACATGAGCGCTAAGAGCAAGCGCCCGTTCTACGTGTTCGCCGTCGTGGCCGCGATCTGCGCCCTGGTGCTGGTCACCAGCATCCGCACCAGCAAGGCCGAACCCCCGATTGTGACCGCCGCGATCGAGTACGCCGACATGCCGATGGAACTGCGCGTCGCCACTCAGAAGACAATCGCGCTCGAGGAGACCCTGGCGCGCGCCACCGACGGTGGTTCGGTGGCTGGGCCCGGCGCCTCGGCACCTGGCGATTCCGGCGCACCGTCATCGCCGTCGAACCCGGCCGAAACCGACGACCCTTCCGATCCCGACGCGGGCGACATCTCGGACCCACCGCTCCCGGGGCCCCCGGGCACGCCCGGTACCGACGACCCCGCCGTGGACGGCGACGAGGGGCCCATCGAGACGCGCCCGCACGGAGACGAGGACGCGGACGAGTCCCAGGGCGAGAGCGAGACGGCGACACCCGAGGACGACCCGGATCCCGACGAGGAGGAGCCCGTCGGGCCGCCGGACGAGACCGAGGACCCCGACGAGGGCGACGAGGGTGACGGCGGCGTAGGCACTCAGGAGAACCCCGACGGGACGCAGGACCAGGGCCAGGGCCAGGACGAGGCCCCGGCCCAGGAACAGGGCCAGAACTAGGCGGTCCCGACGAGCTCTGCCTGCACGGAGATCTCTGTGGATTCGTCGGCCGTGAACACCAGGTCCCCCACGATCTTGCCGGCAGCGCGAAGGTCGTCGGCCGCCAGCTCCGCGGCGCGGACCAGCGCCTCGGGCCCGGCGATCTCGACCCGGGCCAGCTCGGCCCGCATCGACGCCTTGGCCTGGGACTTCGCGCCGCGGATGCCGATCAGGGCGGCGCCCACGGCGTCGACCGCGGCCGGGTCGGTGGCGGCGGCGGAGCCCAGCTCGGCCACCGTCGGCCAGGTGGCGCGGTGGATGGAACCCGGGCGCCACCACGACCAGACCTCTTCGGTCACGTAGGGCAGGAACGGCGCCAGCAGCCGCAGCTGCACCTCGAGCGCCAGCGCCAGTGTGGCCCGGGCGGACTCGGTCGCGGCGCCACCGTCCTCGCGGTACGCGCGCTCCTTCACCAGCTCGACGTAGTCGTCGCAGAACTCCCAGAAGAACTTCTCGGTGACCTCGAGCGCGGTGGTGTAGTCGAAGGCCTCGAAGGCGTCGGTCGCGCGGGTGATCACCCCGGCCAGCCGCCCGAGCAGAGCGCAGTCGATCGGCTCGGTCACGCCGACCGGGTTCAGGGTCGTCGCGCCCACGCCGTCGAGCACGAACCTCGAGGCGTTGAGCACCTTCATCGCCAGCCGGCGGCCGACTTTCATCTGGGTCTCGTCGAACGGCGAGTCGAGCCCCGGCCGGGCCATCGCGGCCCGCCAGCGGACCGCGTCGGAGCCGTACTTCTCGAGGATGTCGGTCGGCACGACAACGTTGCCCTTGGACTTGCTCATCTTCTTGCGGTCCGGGTCGAGGATCCAGCCGGAGAGCATCGCGTGCCGCCACGGCGTCGCGTGGTTCTCGAAGTGGGCGCGGACCACCCGGGAGAACAGCCAGGTGCGGATGATGTCGTGGCCCTGGGTGCACAGATCCATCGGGAAGATCCGCTGCCACAGGTCCTCGTCGGTCACCCAGCCGCCGGCGATGTGGGGCGTCAGCGAGGAAGTGGCCCAGGTGTCCATCACGTCGGGGTCACCGATGAACCCGCCCGGCGTGCCGCGCTGCTCCTCGGTGTAGCCGTGCGGTGCGTCCGTGGACGGGTCGATCGGCAGGTCCGCCTCGCTCGGCAGCAGCGGGTGGTCGTAGTCGGGCTCCCCGTCGCCGTCGAGGGGGTACCACGCCGGGAACGGGATCCCGAAGAACCGCTGCCGGGAGATCAGCCAGTCGCCGTTGAGGCCGCCGACCCAGTTGTCGTAGCGGTGCTTCATGTGCGTCGGGAGCCAGTCGATCTCGGCGCCGTGCTCGAGCATCTCCTCGCGCAGCGCGGCGTCGCGGCCGCCGTTCTTGATGTACCACTGGCGGGTGGCCACGATCTCGAGCGGCTTCTCGCCGCGCTCGTAGAAGTTGGCCATCCGCTGGGTGGGGGTGGGGTCGCCGTCGAGGTCGCCGGTCTCGCGGAGCTTGGCCACCATCGCCTCACGGGCGGAGAAGACCGTCTTGCCGGCCAGGTCGGCGTACGCCGCGGCGGCACCGTCGTGAGCCAGCCAGTCGGGCGTCTCGCGGGCGAACCGGCCGTCGCGGCCGATCACGGTGCGGACCGGCAGGTTGAGCTCGCGCCACCAGGTGACGTCGGTGAGGTCGCCGAACGTGCAGCACATGGCGATGCCGGCGCCCTTGTCCATCTCCGCGCCAGGGTGCGCCAGGACCGGGATCTCCACGCCGAAGACGGGGGACGCGACCGTACTCCCGAACAGCGGCTGGTAGCGCTCGTCGTCGGGGTGCGCGATCAGCGCGACCACGGACGCGATCAGCTCCGGACGGGTGGTCTCGATGAACACGTTCTCGCCGTCAGCGCCGTGGAACGCCACCCGGTGGTAGTGACCGGCGTACTCGCGGGCCTCTAGCTCGGCCTGCGCCACGGCGGTCTGGAACGTGACGTCCCACAGGGTGGGGGCCTCCTGGAGGTAGGCCTCGCCGCGGGCGAAGTTGCGCAGGAACGCGGTCTGGCTGACCAGCTGCGACTTGCGGCCGATGGTCGTGTAGTGCTCGTTCCAGTCCACTGAGAGACCGAGGGTGCGCCACAGCTGCTCGAAGACCTGCTCGTCGAGCTCGACCAGGCGCTCGCACAGCTCGACGAAGTTGGGCCGGCTGATCGGGATCTGCTTCTTGGGGTCGGGGTTCTCCGGCGGCGTGAAGTCGGCGTCGTAGGGCAGGCTCGGGTCGCAACGCACGCCGTAGTAGGTCTGCACCCGGCGCTCGGTGGGGAGGCCGTTGTCGTCCCAACCCATCGGGTAGAAGACGGCCTTGCCGCTCATCCGCTGGTAGCGCGCGACCAGGTCGGTGTGGGTGTAGGAGAACACGTGCCCGACGTGCAGCTTGCCGCTGACCGTGGGCGGGGGAGTGTCGATGGAGAAGACGTTCTCGCGCGGCTGGCTGCGGTCGAAGCGGTAGGTCTCCTCGTCCCGCCAGCGGGACACCCACTTGTCCTCCAGCCCCTCGAGCGCGGGCTTGTCGGGTACCACGACGGCACCGGTGTCGGTGCTCGTCGGATCCGTGGCCTGCGAGGTCTGGGTCATGAGGCGGAGTTTATGGGCGGCGCGGGGTGACCGCGAAAACCGGTACCGGCCCATCGGCGCAGGTCAGTACGGTTTCGCGATGGATCTGGACTTCCACGAGGACCCTGCCGCGTTCCTCGACGTGGCGGGGGAGCACCTGTCGGAGGATCCCGTCCTCGGCACCGTGGTCGCCACGGTCACCCGACGTGCGGTGGACGGAGACCTGGCCCGCGGCAGCGGGCCGCGCTGGTGGCTCACCGTGCACGACGGTGGGCGGGTGGTCGGTGTGGCGATGCGCACCGCGCCGGTGCCGCCGTACCCGATCTACGTGATGCCGATGCCCGACGCGGCCGCGCTCGCCCTGGCGCGGGCGCTGCACGAGCGGGACGAGCCCCTGCTCGGCATCAACGGGGCGCTGCCGGCGGCCGAGCTGGTCGGCGCCGAGACCGCGCGGCTGGTGGGCGGCGAGGTGGCCGTGGCCGAGCGGATGCGCCTGCACACCGTGACGACCGTGGTGCCGGCGCGTGCGGCACCGGGCCGGCTCCGGACCGCCACATCCGTCGATCTCGAGCTGGCGCTGCGCTGGTACCTCGCGTTCGATGCCGACGCCGCCGAGCAGGCCGGCCGCGAGGGCGAGCACCAGATGCTGGAGCCTCCGGAGGAGGCCATCCTGCTCTCGCGGATCGAGCAGGGTCGGGTGTGGCTGTGGGAGGACGAGTACGGCGAGCCGGTCCACCTGACCGCCATCAACGGGCCGGCCTTCGGCGTGGCTCGGATCGGCCCGGTCTACACCCCCCGCGATCGGCGGGGCCGTGGGTACGCCAGCGCCGCCGTGGCCGAGGTGTCCCAGCTGCTGCTGGACCGGGGGCTGCGTGTGTGCCTGTTCACCGACCAGGCCAACCCGACCTCGAACCGGGTCTACGAGGCGATCGGCTACCTGCCGGTCGTCGACATGGCCAACCTGGTGGTCACCACACCAGGCGCTACCAAACCAGGACAGGCTTGACCACCTTGCCGGCCAGGACGTCGGCCACGGCGGTGTTGATCTCGGCGAACGGATAGGTCGTGATCAGGTGGTCGACGTCGAAGTCGCCGGCCGCATTCATCGCGATCAGCCGGGGCACCATCTCCTGCGGGTCGGAGTCGCCCTCGATGGATGCCTTGATCACCTTGCCGTTCTGGAGCAGGTCGATCGCGTCGATGGTGTACTCCTCGGCGCCGAGGCCCAGTGCGATCAGGGTGCCGCGCACCCGGAGCGACTGCTGCGCCTGGGTGACGACGTCGGAGATCGCGGTCGTGTCGATCGCGTACGTCGCGCCGCCTCCGGTGAGCTCCCTGACCCTGTCGACCACGGAGCCCTCGCCGGTGGGGTCGACGCCGACCGCGCCGTACCTCGCGGCGGCCTCGAGGCGGCCGGGCAGGGGGTCGACGGCGATGGTGGTGCCCGCACCCAGGTGCTGCGCGGCGGCGACCGCCGCCAGACCGACGGCGCCGACGCCGAAGACGACCAGGCTGTCGTCGGGGCCGGGCTCCAGGACGTTGAGGACGGTCCCGGCGCCGGTCTGGAAGCTGCACCCGTACGGCGCCACCTTCGTCAGGTCGACGGACTTGTCGACGACCACACAGTTGTCGGCGTAGGCGATGGCGTGGGCCGAGAGACTGGACTGGCCGAAGAAGGAACCGAAGACCGTGGCGCCGTCGCGGGAGTAGGTCGTGGATCCGTCCATCCGCATCCCCATGTAGTTGAGCATCAGCGAGGACTCGCAATAACCGACCAGGCCGGCGGTGCAGTTCGCGCACGCGCCGCAGGACCGGAAGCTGAGCACCACGTGGTCGCCGACGTCGATCCCGGTCACCTCGGCGCCGACCGACTCAACCACCCCGGAGCCTTCGTGCCCGAAGACGTTGGGGAACATCTCCTCCGGCAGGAAGCCACTGAGGTGGATGTCGGTGTGGCACAGGCCGGTCGCGACGATCCGGACCAGGACCTCGTCGGCGCGGGGCGCGTCGAGCTCCACCTCGGTCAGGGTGAAGTCCTGGCCCTTCTTCTCGACGATCGCGACCGTTGTCCTCATGGGAGGAGCCTAGAACGTGTTTCAGTCTGGTGTGCCACCTAGACTCGACCCGCCATGACCGAACCCGCCGCGCCCCGGCTCGCCGAGACCTTCGCCGAGGTCGAGGACGCCCTGCTCTCACGGTGGCCGGAGACCCGTCTGGAGCCGTCCCTCGACCGGATCCGGGCGTTCACCGAGCTGCTCGGCGACCCGCAGCGGACCTACCCCTCGATCCACCTGACCGGCACCAACGGCAAGACCTCCACCGCCCGGATGGTCGACACCCTGCTGCGCGCCCTGGAGCTGCGCACCGGCCGGTTCACCTCGCCGCATGTTGAGCGCATGAGCGAGCGGATCTGCGTCGACGGTGAGCCGCTGAGCGACGAGGCGTTCGTGCGCGCGTTCAACGACATCGCGCCGTACACCCACCTGGTCGACGCGACCGAGGCCCACCCGCTGTCGTTCTTCGAGACCATCGTCGGGATGGCCTACGCCGCGTTCGCCGACGCGCCGGTCGACGTGGCCATCGTCGAGGTGGGCATGGGTGGCGTCTGGGACGCCACGAACGTCATCGACGCCGCGGTGGCGGTGGTGCTGCCGATCGCTGTCGACCACGCCGCCTTCCTGGGCGGCACTCCCGACGTGATCGCCGTCGAGAAGGCCGGCATCATCAAACCCGGCTCGATCGCGGTGATCGCGCAGCAGCCGCCCGAGGCCGCCGAGGTGCTGCTCCGGCACGCGGCCGAGGTCGGTGCCACCGTGGCGCGGGAGGGCCTGGAGTTCGGGGTCGTCTCGCGGGTCCCGGCCGTGGGCGGGCAGTCGGTGACGCTCCAGGGCCTGCGGGCGCGGTACGACGAGGTGTTCCTGCCCCTCTACGGCGCGCACCAGGCCGAGAACGCCGCCGTCGCGCTGGCCACCGTCGAGGCCTTCGTCGGCGACGACCCGCTCGACGACGCCCTGGTGCGTGGTGCCTTCGCCGAGGTGACCTCACCGGGCAGGCTCGAGGTGATCAGGCGCAGCCCCACGATCGTGCTGGACGCGGCCCACAACCCGCACGGAGCGGAGGCCACGGCTGCCGCCATCGACGAGTCGTTCCAGTTCGCGCCGCTGATCGGCGTGATCGGGGTGATGTCCGACAAGGATCACGAGGGAGTGCTGGCGGCGTTCGAGCCGCACCTTGCCCACGTGATCTGTACCCAGAACTCCACCGAGCGCGCGCTGCCGGCCGCGCGGCTCGCCGAGGCCGCCGTCGAGGTATACGGCCAGGACCGGGTCACCGTCGTCCCGTCGCTGTCCGACGCGATCGACCAGGCCGCTGCCCTGGCCGAGGCGGGTGAGGCCTTCGGCGACCCGCTGGGCTCGGGAGCCGTGCTGGTGACCGGATCGGTGGTCACCGTCGGCGAGGCACGACACCTGCTGGGAGGACCCCGATGACCGAGACTTCGCGCTCGCCGCGCCGCGGCATGTGCGCCGCCGTGCTCTCGCTCGAGGCGATCACGATCGGGCTGACGACCCCGGTGATGATCTCGATCTCGGGCGTCGATACCGCGACCGCGCTGTGGGTCGGGCTCGGGCTGATGGCCGCCTGCTTCGTGGTAGCCGGGCTGCTCCGCGCAGAATGGGCCTACCTGCTGGGCTGGGTGGTCCAGCTCGCCGCGATCGGCCTGGGCTTCCTGGTGCCGGTGATGTTCGTGCTCGGGCCGATCTTCGCGCTGCTGTGGGGCACGGCGTACTTCCTGGGCCGCAAGATCGAGCGCGAGCGGGCGGAGGCGTACGCCGCCCGCGACGCTCAGGCCTGAACCGGTAGCTCGCCGGCGGCCTTGCGCTCCCGCTCGGCGCGCAGTGCCGGCAGGTAGTAGTAGGCGCCGATCAGGCTGAACAGACCCGCGGAGACCATGGCGACCTGGTTGGACGTCTGGACCGCGAGCAGTCCCAGCAGCGGACTGATGATGCTGAGCGAGCCGAAGCCGATCATCGAGTTGATCGACAGCACGGTCGCGCGGTTGCGCGCCAACGCCTCGCGGTGCAGCAGCGAGGAGTGCATCGGCCCAGCGGATCCGTGCAGGGTGTAGGTCACCAGGTAGGCGGCGATCAGCGCGGCCGGGCCGGCGACCAGCCCCATCACCACGGCACCGAGACCGTTGAGGATCCGGGCCAGGATCGCCGTCCGCGCCACGCCGATCCGGGCCGAGCCCAGGCCGGCGAGTGCCGAGCCGAGGGCGAAGACACCCCAGCCGACCGACGCGACCGGGCCCATCAGCGCACCCGCCTGGTCCTCGCTGCCGAGCATCTCGGCGAGCCTGATCGGCTGGAAGGACTCGAAGACGATCATGGCGGTGCCCCAGAACACCTCGACCAGGACGATGCCGCGAAGCACCCGGTTGGTGCGCAGCATGCCGACGCCGTCGCGAATGACCGTCGGCGTCTCCTTGGCGGAGGCCAGTGCCCGCCGGGCACCGGTCGTGTCGACGTGGGTGCGCGGCTCCTTGAGCAGGAAGAGGGCGGCCAGCAGGTGGACGACGTTCAGCGCGGCGAAGCACAGGTAGGGGAGCAGCAGCGCCGACTCGAACCCGAAGGGGTTCCAGTAGACCAGTCCGCCGGAGATCAGGGCGCCGACCGCGATGGAGCCGCCGAGCACGGTGCCCTCTGCCGCCAGCGACCGGTCGACGTCGGCGCCGGGGGTGGTGGCGTGGACGGTGTCGACGAACCAGGCCTCCAGCGGACCGGAGTCGAGGGCCCGGAAGACGCCCATCAACGCCGCGCCCACGGCAAAGGCCCAGACGGAGTGTGCGACCAGGTAGACGCACGAGGCGATGACGTTGACGACGGCAGCGGTGACGAACACCGGCCGGCGCCCGAAGGCGTCGGCGAACCCGCTCGTCGGGAGCTCGAACGCGAAGACCACGAAGCCCATCACCGACAGGGCCAGCAGCGCCTCCGCGACGGACAGCCCGCGCTCGATCGGGAGCAGCGTGGAGATGCCGACGACGAGACCAACCGGGAACCAGCGGGTGAACGTCAGCGTCAGGAAGACCCGTCGGGCGGCGGTCGGGGAGAGGACCTCGGTCATGCCTGGACCACCTCGAGCGGGTGCATCATGTGCCAGACGGACACCCGCTTCGCGTCGGGGTCGCCCTTGCCGGCCTCCCGGTAGCGGGCGACGAGCTCGATCAGGTCCTCCTGCATCGCCTTGGCCTGAGCGGCGGTCACCTCGACCACGTCGTCGCCGATGCCGAGCGCGTCCCGCCACTCGACGGGCCAGGACTGCTCGATGTCCATCCAGCGCTGCATCTGCTCTGCGGCGATCCGGACGTAGTCGCGGGTCAGCCAGCCGAGCGAGGTCTTGGCGTCGTCGTCGCCCTCGAAGTCGCTGGGGTGCCAGGAGTGGTACTCGCTGGCCGCGCGCCAGACCCGGCGCTTGCCCTCGCCCTCGTCGGTGTCCTCGACCAGGCCCACGGACTCGAGCTTGCGGAGGTGGTAGCTGGTGGCGCCGGTGTTGGTGGCGAGGCGGTCGGCGAGCTCGGTGGCGGTCGCGGGGCCATGCAGGCGCAGCGCCGAGAGGAGGCGGGAGCGCAGGGGGTGAGCGAGGACCCGGACGGCCGCCGAGTCGAGCCGAATGTTCGTGGGCATGCGTGCACAATAGCTGTGCATAGAATTTATGCACAAGAGTTATGCAAAAGATTTCTGGACGACGTCGAGGGCCGCGTCGAGCTGCTCGTCGCTGACCCCGCCGAATCCGATGATCAGGCCCGTGAGGCGGGCCGACCGGCAGTAGTCGGCCAGCAGCGGGATGTCGAAGCCCGCGGCCCGCGCCGCGCGGTGTGCGCGTACGGCGGCCGGCCCGGGCATCAGCCACGCCGAGTACATCCCCGCGAGCGGTCCGGCCAGCTCGGCGTACGGCGACAGGGCGGCGGCCACCCGGGGCGCCCGGTCGGCGTAGACGCGCCGGGCGGTGCGCACCACCTTGTCGACGTACCCGTCCCGCAGCAGCGACAGGAAGGCGCGCTGGACCGGCCACGGCGCGACCTCGTGGGTCGCCTCGCGCCGCTGGTTGATCGGGTCCAGCAGCCCGGTCGGTGGCACCATCCAGCCGAGTCGGAGGCTCGGCGCGACGCTCTTGGAGGCCGTGCCGAGGTAGGCCACCCGGCTGCGGTCGAGGGTGGCCAGCGCCGGCACCGGCGCCACGTCGTAGCGGAACTCCGAGTCGTAGTCGTCCTCGACCACGACGGCGTCGGCGGCCCGGGAGGCCTCGAGCAGGCCGAGCCGGTCCTCGGCCGGCATCACCCGGCCGAGGGGGTGCTGGTGGGCGGGCGTGACGTAGGCGGCCACCCGTCCGCCGAGGTCCGTGATCGGCGTCAGCGCGGGATGGTCGTGGACGGGGCGGCCCGCGGCGATGACCGTCTCGACCGCGGCCCGGTAGCCGGGATCCTCGATCGCCACCGCGCCAGGAGGTACGGCGCCCAGCAGGTGCCGCAGCCCATCGGTGGTGCCGTTGGTCACCACGATCTCCTCGGGCGAGCAGCGCAGGCCGCGGGTGCGAGCCAGGTGCTCGGCGAGGGCCTCGCGGAGCTCGGGCAGGCCGCGCGGGTCGTCGTACCCGCGCGGCGGGGTCGCCGCCGACACGTCGCGCCACGCCCGCCGCCACCCGGCGGCATGCCGAGGATCGATCCAGGGCGTGCCGGTGTCGAGGCGCACCAGGCTCCGGGGTTCGGGACCGGTGCGTGGCGCCGTCGTCGGGACGGGCGCCAGGCCTCCCGAGGCGACGAACGTCCCGGAGCCGCGGCGCGCCTCCAGCCAGCCCTCGGCCAGGAGCTGGTCGTAGGCCTGCTCGGCCACCGAGCGCGAGACGCCGAGGTCGGCGGCGAGGGCCCGACTGCTGGGCAGCCGGTCGCCGCGGCGCAGGGTGCCGACCAACACCTGGTCGCGGACGCCGGCCGCGAGCTGCAGGCCCAGGGGGGTCGGCGAGGAGCGATCCAGGGTGACGGGCAGGGTGGTCATGAAAGTGTCCTGGCGATCTCGCAGGGAATTGGCCCGTGTCTACAGGCCACTGGGCCTCCAGGATAGGAGAGTGACCACTTCTCAGGAGACCCCGCTCTCTCCGTCCCCGCGCACCAGGATCACCCGCGGCCGCGACCGCGCGGTCGACGAGCGTGCCGCGCTGCACGCGTTCCTCGACGACGCCCTGGTCGCGCACATCGGCGTCAACGTGGGCGAGCACCCGGTGGTGCTGCCCACGGCGTTCGCGGTCGACCACGACGGGCCGGACCGCGACGGCACGCTGTACGCCCACGGGTCGGTGGCGGCGGGTTGGGTACGCCGATCGGGTGGGGCCACCGTGTGCGTCACGATCACCGAGCTGGACGGCCTGGTCGCGGGCCGCTCGGCGTTCCACCACTCGATGAACTACCGGTCGGCCGTGGTCATCGGCGAGGCCAGGCTGGTGACCGACCCCGACGAGCGGGCGCGGGCGCTCGCGATGATCGTCGACCACATGATCCCGGGCCGCTCGGCCACGCTCCGCCCGCACACCCGCAAGGAGCTGGCGGCCACCGCGGTCCTCGCCATCCCGCTGCACGACGCGTCGATGAAGGCGCGCGACGGCGACCCGGTCGACGAGCCCGAGGACGTGGAGGCCGGCATCTGGGGCGGCTACATCCCGCTCCGCCGGGTGTCGTCTGCTCCGGTGACCTCTGCCGAGTCGGAGGGCAGCCGGGCGCCCGACGACGTGGTCCGGCGCGCGGCGGCTCTCGGCTAGGGTGCGCGCCATGACCCAGCGCACTCTGGTCCTCCTCAAGCCCGACGCCGTACGTCGGGGGCTGGTCGGGGAGGTGCTGTCCCGGTTCGAGGCCAAGGGCCTGACGATCGTGGCGATGGAGCACCGCCGGATCGACGGCGAGCTCGCCGACCGGCACTACGCCGAGCACGTCGAGCGGGACTTCTACCCGCCGCTGCGCGAGTTCGTCACCAGCGGGCCGCTCGTGGCGATGGTGCTCGAGGGCGATGAGGCGATCGAGATCGTGCGCTTGCTCAACGGGGCGACCGACGGTCGCAAGGCGGCGCCCGGGACGATCCGCGGCGACCTGTCGCTCTCCAACCGCGAGAACCTCGTGCACGGCTCGGACTCCGCCGAGTCGGCCGAGCGCGAGATCGGGATCTGGTTCCCGAGCCTCTGAGCGGCGGCGGCCTACGCTGACCCGCGTGGAGATGCACGAGGTGCTGCGCGGTCTGGCCGCGCAGCTGGGTCCGGAGGTCTTCGACGATCCGGACAACTTCCGGGGTGCCCTCGACGACGTGCTCGACGAGGCGGCCAGCCTCGGCGAGCAGAACCTGGTCGTGGACGCGGTCCGCCTGGGCGCCTATGCATCGATGGTCACCATCCTGCGCCAGGGCGGCGAGCCGGCGTCCGCCGTCGCCCAGGCGGGAGCGATGCTGGCGCGCGACCGCGGCGGCGACGACCGGACCAGCGCGAGCTGGGCCTGCGCCTGCCTGGCGTACGCCGTCGGTGCGGTCGACGAGGCCGCGGTGCGTTACTACCGCACGGCACAGGCCCCACCCGAGCCGGCGCCATCGATGCCCACCGCGCCGGCGCCCCCGCCGTACTCCGCGCCGCCGCCGGTGCCCGCAGCCGAGCCGGAACGTCCGCGCGGGCAGCGGCTGGTACCGGTGTTGGTGGCCGTCGCCGTGCTCCTGGCGGCTGCGGCGGGCGTGGTCGGCGCCTCGCTGCTCAGGGGCGACGACGATCCGCCGGGCAGCAGCGCGCCCTCAGATCCGACGTCTTCGGCGCCGACCTCGCCGACCACCTCTCCTCCGACCACGGCACCGACCACCGAGCCCACGACCCAGCCAACAACCGAGCCCACGACCGAGCCGCCGCCGGAGCCGGCGCCGGTGGTCACCACGGTCGAGTACACGTGCGGCGCGACCGGCACGGGTGACTGTTTCCTCAGCGAGCGGGCCGGGCCGGGTGTGGCGGATCGGCTGATCCGCAACCACGACGAGGGCACCACTGTGCGGGTGGAGTGCGAGGTGCTGGGGCAGAAGGCGTCCTCGTCGGTGCTCGATCAGTCCTCCCGGGTCTGGGCCCGGACCACCGACGGCGGCTACGTCGCCGCGATCTTCCTCTCCGGCATCGACAAGTTCCGTGTGACCACGCCGTGCTGACGAGCGCGGCGCGCCTGCTGTCCGCGGCAGCCCTGCTCGTGGCCTTGGGTGGATGCGCGAGCGACGACGAGACACCGTCGGGCGAGCCCACGGCCACCTCGCCGTCACCGACGCCGACCGCGCCGCCATCCTCGGAGCCACCCCCGCCGACGACGTCGAAGCCCCCGCGCACGACGTACCGTTCGGCCGTCCGGCGCCTCACCTCCGCTGACAAGGCCGCGATGACCGGCGTGTCCTGGCGGCCCGGCTGCCCGGTCCCGCTCGAGCGACTGCGCCGCGTGAGGCTGAGCCACTGGGACTTCGCGGGGAAGGTGCGCTCGGGCGTGCTGATCGTCCGGGACGACGTCGCCGAGGAGGTGGTGACGATCTTCGGGCGGCTGTTCCGGGAGCGGTTCCCGATCCGCCGGATCCGGCCCGTCGACGAGTACGACGGCGACGACTTCACCTCGATCGAGGCCGACAACACCTCGGCGTTCAACTGCCGAGCGGCCACCGGCTCCTCCGAGTGGTCACACCACGCGTACGGCCTCGCCATCGACCTCAACCCGCTGGAGAACCCCTACGTCCTCGACGGCGGCACCAGCCACCCGGCATCGGTGCCGTACCTCGATCGGGATCGCGTGCGACCGGGCATGGTCGTCGAGGGGGACGCGGTGCTGCGCGCGTTCGCGGTGGCCGGCTGGTACTGGGGCGGCGAGTGGAACAACCCCGTCGACTACCAGCACTTCTCGAAGCTCCCGGAGAACTGAGCCGGGGCCGGCCCTAGGCCTGACTCGCAGTGATCACGTCACCCCTGGTGACGTCGTGACGCGCCACCCCGTCGAGCAGCAGGCCGACGTTGTCGCCGGCGCTGGCCTGCTCGGCGGTCCTCCGGAACTGCTCGATCGCGGTGACGGTGGACGAGATCGGGGCGGAGGCCCTCGTGACGGTGACGGGCATGCCTACACGCACCGTGCCGGTGGCGACGCGGCCGGTGACGACGGTGCCCCGCCCGCTGATCGCGAAGACGTCCTCGATCGTCATCGAGAACGGACCAGCTCGGTACTGGAGTGATTGACCCGGCGCCAGCCTGCAGCTGCTCGAGCGACAGCTCTGCCGCCGTCTTCTTCCGGTTCCAGAAAGCCATGGCCCGGGAGCCTATCCACAGAAACCGCGGCGCCGGTTTCGCGAGGCCGGGGCAGGGCAGCCTCCGGACATGGACCAAGAGCGGCCCGACGAGCCGATCCGCGACCCCTTCTTCCGCGAGCTGCGGCGTCGTCACCCCGACATCGACATCGTGCAGCTGCCGCCGGAGCCGCCACCGGCCACCGCTGACGCGGATGCCGAGCAGGCCGCCGCGGACGAGCTGATCCGGGTCGGGACACAGGCCCGGCAGCTGTGGAGCGCGATCGCCCCGGAGGCCACTGACGGGCCCGAGGTGCGTTTCCGGTTCGGTGGGGACGCGGCCAGCGTCCGCCCGGTCTCGACGCTCACGACCCGGCGCGACGACGGCTACGAGGTGTTGGTCCGGCTGCGTCATGAGCTGGAGAGCGACGGGTGGGACGTACGCCGCCCGGACGGCACCGTCGAGCGGCTGACCGGGGTCCTGGACGCGCTCGACGTGTCCGCGTCGTACGCCGAGGCGCTGGGTGTCCTCGTCTTCACGATGAGCGGCCCGTCGGTGACGGTCGGCAACGCCCGGGCCCGCGAGCTCACTGCCTCGGGACGGGCCCGCTGATGGAGGTCGTGCCCGTCTCGGTCGGGGTGGCCTCTCGCGGCTGGGACGAGCAGCACCTCGACCTCGCGGCCGCGGCACGTCAGGTCGAGCGGGCCGGCACCGACGGGTTCACCGCGGCCGTCTCCGGCACCGCCTCCCGGTTCTCCGGCGCGTGGACGCGGTTCGCGGGCGACCTCGGCACGGACTGCGAGGCCCGGGCCGACGGCCTGCGCGCCGCGATCGCGGAGTACGTCGCGAGCGACGACCTGAGCTTCCACGAGCTGTTGGCGCTCGGCTCCTACCTCGCCGAGGTGCGATGACCACGGTGACCGTGCCGGCCGAGCCGAGGTCGGTGCCGGCACTGGTCGTCGACCCGGCGGGCATCCGCGACTGCGGGGCGGACCTCCGGGCCGCGTCCGCCCAGATCGACGATCTCGGCACTTTCGTCGCCGGCGGCGCCCGGATCGGTGACTGGACCGGGCTCGGCGCGACGTCCTACCACGACGTCATCGGGCCGACCGGTCGCCGGGCGGACGCGATGTCGCTCGCGCTGCGCGCCGTGGCGCGACGCGTCGACGCACACGCCGACGAGATGACCCGGCTCGGGACCGGCCGCGACGACCTGGTCGACGCCCGCGCCGACCTCGTCAGAGCGATAAGCCGCGCTGCGGGCGGAGATCGACGTCGCCACCGAGGCGGACGCCGCGCGCCTGCAGCTGGAGTCCGACGGCCTTCTCCGGCGGGTGACCGCCTTCGAGCAGGACCTGACGGCCTGGGTCGCCGCGGTCCGTGCCGAGGAGTCCGCCATGGTCGAGGCGTTCGGCCGGGTGCTCACCCTGGAGCAGGTCGAGCGCACTTACGGCGGCGTCACCGACTCCGCCGACGGGGCGCTGGCGACCAAGCCGCCGGCCGGCGCCACGCCGGAGGAAGTCAACGACTGGTGGGACGACCTCACCCGGGAGCAGCAGCTCGCGGTGATCGTGGCTGCGCCCGGGGCGATCGGCAACCTCCCGGGGATCCCGGCCCGCGACCGCCACGCCGCCAACACCGTCGCCCTCGACCGCGACCTCGCCGACCCCACGTGCCCATGGCTGGACAACGCGCGCGCGGCCGACGAGGCCCGTCGCGAGATCGCCAGCCGCACAGACCCCGTCACCGGCGAGCCGATCACCGCCCAGGTCTACCTCTACGATCCGGGGGCCTTCGACGGCGACGGGCGGATCGCGATCTCCGCCGGGGACCTCGGCACCGCCGACAACGTCGCGGTGGTCGTCCCGGGGCTGGGCACCGATGCGACCAGTGCGCCCTACCACGCCGACCGCGCCGCGACGCTGTACGAAGCCGCACGCACCCTCGACCACCACCAGACCAACGCGACGCTGTTCTGGATCGGCTACGACGCCCCCGACAACGTGCCCTGGGAGGACGGCTGGGACGCGGCCGGGGTGGTGCGCGAGGACCTCGCCGAGGCCGGCGGCGCCCGGCTGGCCGACACCATCGACGGACTGCGCGCGAGCCGCGACGGCGACCCCGCGCATCTCACCGCGATCGGGCACAGCTACGGCTCGACCACGGTGGGGCACGGCGCCCACGACGAGGGCCTGGCCGTAGACGACATCGTCGTCGTCGGCAGCCCCGGGCTGGGAGGCGACACCGACCACGCCGACGAGCTGGGCATCGACCCCGGTCACGTGTGGGCCGGCGCCAACAGCAACGACCCGGTGGCCGACCTGGGCAACCGCGGCGCCTTCCACCTCGAGGTGTTCGGCGGGCTCGGCCTGGGCGACGACCCGGTGGAGGACGACTTCGGGGCGAACCGGTTCCAGGCCGAGTCGACCAGCCGAGGCGGTCCCAACCCGTTCCTCGACCACTCGAAGTACTTCGACCACGACACCGAGTCGCTCGCCAACATCACCCGGATCGTCAACGGCGACTACGACGCGGTCCGGCCCGCCGACCACGTGCACGACCCCTGGCTCGGTGGGCCCGAGGACCCCGAGGCCGACCGCAGGCCGACAGCGCCGAACACCTTCGACGGCTGACGACCTCACCCGCCACGCCCGGCGTGCCTCCGCTGATCCGGGCCTCGCGAAACCTACGCTCGGATCGGGTCCGGCGGGTGCGTGCGCACGTCGTCCCGCCCCGCGTTGGTCAGGGAAGGTCCTTGGGCGCGGGTCTTCCCCGAAAGCGCGCGCCGGAGCCACCGTGAGGCCTGCGTATGGCGAACAGCTTCATCGGCCGGGACATGGCCGTGGACCTTGGCACCGCCAACACGCTCGTGTATGTCCGGCGCAAGGGCGTGCTGCTCGACGAGCCCAGCGTGGTCGCGCTCAACGACACGACCGGTGAGGTGCTCGCCGTCGGTCACGAGGCGAAGCGGATGATCGGCCGCACCCCCGACAACATCACCGCCATCCGGCCCCTCAAGGACGGCGTGATCGCCGACTTCGACGCGACCGAGCAGATGCTGCGCTTCTTCATCCAGCAGGTGCACCGACGCCGCTACTTCGCCAAGCCGCGGATGGTGATCTGCGTGCCCAGCGGCATCACGCCGGTGGAGCAGCGAGCGGTCAAGGAGGCGGGCTACCAGGCGGGAGCCCGCCGGGTCTACATCGTGGAGGAACCGATGGCCGCCGCGATCGGCGCCGGACTCCCCGTGCACGAGGCCACCGGCAACATGGTCGTCGACGTCGGCGGTGGCACCACCGAGGTGGCCGTCATCTCCCTCGGCGGCGTGGTCACCTCCCTGTCGATCCGGACCGCCGGCGACGACCTCGACCAGGCGATCACCGCCTGGATGAAGAAGGAGCACTCCCTGCTGCTCGGCGAGCGCACCGCCGAGGAGGTCAAGATGACCGTCGGCTCGGCGTTCCCCTCTTCGAGCGAGCCCGAGGCCGAGATCCGCGGCCGCGACATGATCACCGGCCTGCCCCGCACCGTCGTGGTCTCGAGCGCCGACGTCCGGCTGGCCATGGAGGAGCCGCTGCACGCGATCGTCGACGCGGTCCGGGCCACCCTCGACCAGACCCCGCCCGAGCTGGCCGGCGACATCATGGACCGGGGGATCGTGCTCACCGGCGGTTGCGCGCTGCTGCGCGGACTCGACGAGCGGCTGCGGCACGAGACCGGGATGCCGGTGCACGTCGCCGAGGACCCCCTGGTGTCGGTGGCGAGGGGTGCGGGCCGGTGCGTCGAGGAGTTCGAGGCGCTGCAGCAGGTGCTGGTCTCGGAGCAGCGGCGGTTCTGACATGGCTCCGCAGAAGACTCCCTCCCGCGGTCTCGTCGTCGCGCTCGTCCTGGCCTGCGCCAGCCTGATGACGCTCGACGCGAGCAGCGACGACGGCTCGGCCGTCGATCCGGTCCGCCAGGCGGTGGGTGAGGTGTTCGGCCCGGTCGAGGCCGGCACCACGGCCGTGGTCCGCCCGATCGCCGGAATCCCCGACTGGTTCCGTGGCCAGGACTCGATGCGCGACGAGATCGACGACCTCGAGGCGGAGAACGCCGAGCTGCGGGCGAAGGTCCGCACGTCCGGGTTCGACCGCAACCGGCTGGCGGAGTACGACGGGATGACCGCCGCGGCGGAGGACCTCGGCTACGCACTCGTCCCCGCGCGGGTGATCGGGCTCGGACCCTCCCAGTCGTTCTCGGCCACCGTCACCATCGACGCGGGGACGAAGTCCGGCCTGCACCCCGACATGACGGTGCTCAACAACGACGGCCTGGTCGGCCGGATCCTGCGGGTCACCCGCACCACCGCGACCGTGCTGCTGATCGTCGACTCCGACTCCACGGTGGGTGGCCGGGTCGGCCAGACCATGGACCTGGGCTTCCTCACCGGCCAGGGCGAAGCGGGCGATGACGCCGGCCTCGACCTGCGACTCGTCGACCAGTCGGTGGTGCCGGCTCGCGACGACACGGTCGTGACCTGGGGCAGCGACGGCGACGCGCCGTACGTCGCCGGCGTGCCGATCGGCCGGGTGGCCGAGGTCTACTCCAGTCTCCGCGACTCCTCCCAGCGGGCCGTGATCGAGCCCTTCGTCGACTTCGCGGCGCTCGACCTGGTCGGCGTCGTGGTGCCGTCCGGCTCCGAGAGCGACCGCGCGGTGATCGAGGCGGACGGGAGCATCGGCCGATGAGCACGATGCGCGTGCTCGGCGCGACGGTGGCGCTCACCGTGGCTCTCGTGCTGCAGGTCTCGGTGTTCCCGCACTTCGCCTGGCACGGTGTCGTGCCCAACCTGGTCCTGCTGGTGGTCGTCGGCGCCGGGCTGGTCCGCGGCGCCCAGTTCGCGATGGTGCTCGGCTTCGTGGCCGGCGTGCTGCTCGACCTGGCCCCGCCGGCCGACCACGTTGCCGGGCGCTGGGCACTCGCTCTGCTCGTGGTCGGGTACGTCGCCGGCCGGGTCGCTCCGGACGTCCGGCCCACGGCTCCGGCGGTGGTGGCGACGGTCGCCGCCTGCTCGATCCTGGGCACCTCGGTCTTCGCGCTCAGCGGCCTGGTGCTGCGCGACCCGGCCGTCGGGATCCCCGACGTACTGGAGGTGATCGCCGGCGCCGTCGTCTGGGACGTCCTCATGACGCCGCTGGTGCTCCCGCTGGTCATGGGGTTGTTCCGGCGGCTCGAGGTCGAGCGGGCCGTGGCCCGATGAGTCCGCTCAGGCTCCCCACGCAGCAGAAGAGCCGGCTGCGCCTGCTCGTGATCCAGGCCCTCGTGTTCTCACTGTTCGCCACCCTGTTCGTGCGGCTCTACTACCTCCAGGTGGTCTCGGGGGAGAAGTACCAAGGCAAGGCGGCGGCCCAGTCGGTGCGCGACATCGTGGTCCAGCCCCAGCGCGGCCTGATCGTCGACGCGATGGGCCGGCCCCTGGTGGCCAACCGGATGTCGTGGGTGGTCTCGATCGACCGCACCCTGCTCGGCGACCTCACCGAGCGTCAACAGCGTCGGCTGGTCGAGCGGGTCGCCCACACCCTGGACGTGCGCCCGCGGACCATCACTCGCCGGCTGGCCGACTGGAACGGCTCGCCGTTCCAGCCGGTTCCCGTGGCCGAGGACGTCGACCAGGCCGACGCGCTGAGGATCCTCGAGCAGCCGGAGGACTATCCCGGCGTGCTGGCGGACGAGCAGACCGTCCGGGCCTACCCGCACCCGTTCGGTATCAACGCCGCCCACGTCCTCGGCTACCTGAGCCCGATCACCGAGGAGGAGTACGACCAGGCCAAGGACGACGGCGACCGATCGGTCAACGGCGCGTCGTCGGTGGGGCGCGCCGGCGTCGAGAAGGAGTACGACGCGTGGCTGCGCGGCATCCCCGGCTACCGCAGCGTCGAGGTCGACTCGATGGGCCGGGTCCTGACGACGACGACGGGACGCTGAAGAGCCAGCCCGGCGACACCCTGGTCACCTCCATCGACGCACGGGTGCAGGGCGTGGTCGAGAAGCAGCTCGCGGAGATGATCCGGATCGCCCGGTCGACCCGCGACCCGGTGACCGGCCGCAACTACGTCGCCGACTCCGGTGCGGCGGTGGTGATGGAGGCCGACACCGGCCGGATCGTGGCGATGGCCAGCCAGCCGACGTACGACCCGTCCGTCTGGGTCGGCGGGATCTCGCAGAAGCAGCTCTCGCACCTCTACTCCACCAAGGCGGGCACCCCGCTGCTCGGCCGGGCCACTCAGGGCCAGTTCGCGCCCGGCTCGACCTGGAAGCCGTTCATGACCGCCGGTGCCCTCACCAACGGCTACGGGTTCGACACCCGGCTGGACTGCTCCTCGGCGTTCCAGGTCGGCAACCGGGAGTTCAAGAACTACGAGTCCGACGCCTACGGCTACATCGGCTTCGACAAGGCGCTCGAGGTCTCGTGCAACACGTTCTTCTACCGCGTCGGTTACGGCTTCTGGCAGCGGTTCGGCACCGACGTCGCCGACGTCCACGCCCGCGACCCGCTCGTGCAGGAGGCCCAGACCTTCGGCTTCGGCAGCGAGACCGGAATCGACATGCCGGGCGAGGCCTCCGGCCGGATCGCCGACCGCAAGTGGAAGCGTGCCTACTTCGAGTCCCAGAAGGACTACTACTGCGGGATCGCCGACAAGCCCCAGGACGCTCCATCGAACAAGGGGACCAGCGACTTCGTCTACCGGTTCGCCCAGGAGTTCTGCGTGGAGGGCTACGCCTACCGCGCCGGTGACGCGGTGAACTTCGCCATCGGCCAGGGCGACACCATCGTCACCCCGCTCCAGCTCGCCAGGGGTTATGCCGCGATCGCCAACGGCGGCACGCTCTACGCCCCGCGGATCGGCAAGGCCATCGTCTCGCCCGACGGCACCGTGGTGCGGCGGATCGCACCCAAGGCGGTCGGCAACGTCGACGTACCCGACAACGTGATGGGCTACATCGACACCGCACTCAAGGGGGTCACCCGCCAGGGCACGATGGCGTGGCGGATGGGCGGCTTCCCGCTCGACGAGGTGCCGATCCGCTCGAAGACCGGCTCGGCAGAGGTCTACGGGAAGCAGTCGACGTCCTGGGTCGCGTCGTACTCCGATGACTACGTCGTGGTGATGATGGTCAGCCAGGGCGGCACCGGCTCCGGCACCTCCGGACCGGGGGTCCGCAAGATCTGGGAGTCCCTGTACGGCGTCCGCGGCGACCGGGTCGTCCCCGACGACGCAGCGATCCCGGGCACCACGCCGCCGTCGGGCCTTCCCACGTTCCGCGACGACGGCTCGATCCTGCCGCCGAAGGAGGACTGACGTGCACCGGCGGATGAACGGCGTGGACTGGCTGCTCCTCGGCGCGGTGCTGCTGCTCTGCGTGCTCGGCAGCCTGCTGGTCTGGTCGGCCACCAGCACCCGCGACGACCTGACCGGGGGCGACCCGAAGGCCTACCTGGGGAAGCAGGTGGTCAACGTGGCCATCGGCCTGGTGCTGATGCTCCTGGTGATGGCCACCGACCACCGGTGGGTGCGGATCCTGGCCCCGCTCGTCTACGCGGCGTCCGTCGCCGGGCTGGTCCTGGTGCTCACGATGGGCAGCACCGTCAACGGCTCGCGGTCGTGGCTGATGCTCGGCGGTCTCTCCATCCAGCCCTCGGAGTTCGCGAAGCTGGCCATGGTGATCGGCATGGCGCTGGTCGTCGCCGAGCGGAGCGAGGGCCGCTGGCGGGGCCGGGTCGGTTTCATAGACGTGTTCGCGATGCTTGCCGTGGCCGCGCTGCCGGCCGCGCTGATCCTGCTGCAGCCCGACCTCGGCACCATGCTGGTGCTCTCGGCCACCGTCTTCGGGGTGCTCGCCGCCGCCGGTGCACCCCGTCGTTGGCTGGCCGTCCTCGGCATCGGCGGCGTCACCGCCGCGTTCGCCGGGGTGTCCGCGGGCTGGCTGAAGGACTACCAGCTCGACCGGTTCCTCGCGTTCACCAACCCCGAGCTGGACCCACGCGGCGCCGGCTACAACGTCGAGCAGGCCCGGATCGCGGTGGGCAACGGCGGCCTGTTCGGCCAAGGACTCTTCGACGGCTCGCAGACCCGCTCGGGGTTCGTGCCGGAGCAGCACACCGACTTCGTCTTCACGGTCGCCGGCGAGGAGCTCGGTCTGGTCGGCGCCGGTGTGCTGATCGCGCTGCTGGCGATCGTGATCTGGCGGGCGCTGCTGATCGCCGCCCGAACCGACGACGTGTTCGGCCGGGTGGCCGCTGCCGGCATCGCCTGCTGGTTCGGGTTCCAGGCGTTCCAGAACATCGGGATGTGCCTGGGCATCATGCCGGTCACCGGCGTGCCGCTCCCGTTCGTGTCGTACGGCGGCAGCTCGATGTTCGCCGGGATGCTCGCCCTGGGCCTGCTGCAGAACATCCATCTACGGGCGAAGTCGTCCCCTGCGGCCCGGCTGACACCCTCGCGAAGGGTCCTGGTGCGCGCCTGACAGAGGCACTTGGCAAGATGTGGCTCGTGCTCTCGGTCCAGGTACTGCCCCGTCGGTGGGTCATCCTGCGTGCGGCACTGGCGACGATCGAGATCATGACGCTGATGGTCGCCGCGCACACCTGGGGCGGCGGGCGGCTGCCCGCGACCGGCTGGATGGTGGCGACGGCAGCGCTCGTCTTCGCCGCGGGGACGATGGTTCTCCGGGGCCGGTTGCCGCTCCGGGCGATGGTCCCCGCGCTGGTCGCGCTCCAGCTCCTGCTGCACAGCTGGATGGCGGTGCTTGGCCCGACGTCGGGCCACGTGCACGGACCGCACCTCGAGCTCACCTGGCAGATGGTCCTGGCGCACGTGGCCGGCGGCCTCGCCGCCGCGCTCGTCTGGGAGCTGCGCCGCCGCGCGGTCGAGGTCGTGCTGACCTGGTCCGAGATCGGTCTGCTCCCCGTGCCCACCCTGCGCCGCACGGTGGCCAGGCATGCGCCGGTGCTGCCGCTGCGCCGCCCGCTCGTCGTCGTACCCCTTCGTGGACCACCGGTCGGTCTCGCCGTCTGACCGACTGTTCAACCACTCTCTTCACGAAGGAAACGCATGCACGTACGACGTACTCTCGCGCGCCTCGGCGCCGCGGCCGGCGCCGCCGGCCTGCTCACCCTGGGCCTCGCCGCACCGGCGTCCGCCCATGTCACCGTCACTCCGAGCGACACCGCCGCCGGCGCCTTCGTGGTGCTGACGTTCAGCGTGCCGCACGGATGTGAGGGGTCACCGACCACCGGGATCACGATCCAGATCCCGGAGGAGATCCTCTCGGTCACCCCGACCCGCAACCCGCTGTACGAGGTCGAGAAGACCGTGGTCCAGCTCGACGAGCCGGTCGAGGACGCCCACGGCAACAGCATCACCGAACGGGTCGGCGAGGTGTCCTACACCACCCGCACCCCGCTGCCCGACGGCGAGCGCGACGCGTTCGAGCTCTCCCTGCAGCTGCCCGACGCCGCCGGGGAGACGCTGAACTTCCCGGTCATCCAGACCTGCGAGAAGGGCCAGACGGACTGGGTCGAGACGCCGGCCGAGGGTCAGGATCCCGAAGAGCTCGAGCGGCCCGCACCGAGCGTCACGATCACCGAGGCGACCGGCGACGAGCACGGTGCCGCGGAGACCGTCTCGACCGAGGAGTCCGAAGCGGATGCCGTCGATGACTCCGACTCCGACGACGGCAACGGGCTCGCGATCACCGGCCTCGTGGTCGGTGCGGTCGGCGTGATCGTCGGCGGAACTGCCCTGGTGCGCACGCGCAAGCAGGGCTGAGCACGGTGAAACGGTCGGTCGCTCGGAGGTGGGCGCCACGGGCGCTCGCCGCCGGGTGGCTGGCCGTGCTCGCGCTTTTCCTGGCCGCTCCGCCCGCGGCCGCGCACGCCACGCTGGTCTCCACCGACCCGGCCGAGGGGGAGGTGGTGGCGGAGACCCCTGACGTCGTCACGTTCACCTACGACGAGCCGGTCTCGCTGACCGACGGCTCCATCCAGGTGTTCGACGCCGCGGGCGAGCCGGTCGACTCCTCGGCGACCAGCGAGGACGAGGTCGTCACCGCCGACCTGCCCGACGAGCTCTCGGCCGGCACGTACGTCGTCGCCTGGCGGGTGGTGTCCGCGGACGGGCACCCGATCAGCGGGTCGCTGACGTTCTCGATCGGCGCGGCCAGCGAGACCGTGGTGCCGCCGCAGGTCGACTCGGAGTCCACGGCCGGGACCAAGGCCGACCTCGGCATCTCCCAGGGCCTCGGCTACGCCGGGCTCCTCGTGGCCGCGGGGCTGGTCGTCTTCTGCGCCTGGATGGTCGGCGACGTCCGGCTCGGTCCCGAGACCGTCGCCCGGCTGCGCCGGACGCAGTGGTGGGCGTCCGGGGTGGCTGTCGGCGCGGCGGCGCTCGCCGTACCGCTTGCCGGCTCCTACCAGCAGGGCCTCGGCATGGAAGGACTCACCGATCCCGCGGCGTACGACCTGTCGCTGGTGGGCGACGACGTGCTGGTGCTCGCGCTGCAGGCGGTCGGCCTGGTGGCGGCTCTCCTGCTCCGGGAGCGGCGGGTGTGGGCCACCGCCGCGGTGGCCGTCGCCGTGTGGTCGCCGGCCCTGGTGGGGCACACGAAGGCGTTCGAGCCGGTGCCGCTGCTGGTCATCACCGACGCCCTGCACCTCAGCGCCGGCGCCATCTGGCTCGGCGGCCTGGTCGGGCTGGCGCTCACGCTGCCCGCGATTCGCGGCCGGCGCAGGGACGCGGTCGCGGTGGTCGCCCGGTTCTCCACGGTGGCGGCCGGGGTCCTCGCGCTGCTCGCGGCCAGTGGCACGGTGATGGGCTGGCGGATCATCGGGTCGTGGGACGGGCTGTTCGGTACGACGTACGGACGGCTGCTGATGGTGAAGGTCGGCATCGCCCTCGTCGTGGTGGCGATCGCCGCGTGGAACCGGTGGCGACTGCTGCCGCGGTTGTCGGGAGCCGTCGGGCACGACGATGGGGTGGCGGCCACCGGGCTGATTCGGCGCACCGTGGTCGCCGAGGCGTGCCTGCTGTTCGCTGTGATCGGCGTGACCGGCTTCCTGGTCAACCAGCCGCCGCGGGAGCAGCCGGAGGCCGCCGCCCCCGCACCCGGACGCGTGGAGAGCGCCGCTGTCGAGGACCTGCGGGTACTGGCCACGATGGCCCCCCGCGAGCGTGGTCCCAACACGGTGACCGTGCAGATCCAGGACCAGGCCGGTGACCCGGTCGACACGTTCGCCGCGCCGGAGATCTCCGTCGCGTCCGACGAGGTCGACCTGGGGATCGTGCCCGCGGTGCCCGTCGGCGCGGGCACGTACTCCGCCGAGGTGACCGTCCCCGCCCCCGGGACGTGGCGGGTGCAGGTCAGCCTGCGCGCCACCGAGTTCGACAACCCCGTGGTCACGCTCTCGTTCGAGGTCGGCTGAGCGCATCGATCACGAATCGAGAAGCAGGGTGCGGGCCGGCGTCCTAGCGTGAGGACACGACACGGTCCCCGACGATCCCAAGGAGCAACCACCATGGCCGCCACCAAGAAGACCGCGAAGAAGACCGCCTCGAAGTCCGGTTTCACGGCGGCGGAGCGGGCCGCCATGAAGGAGCGCGCCGAGGAGCTGAAGGCCGCCGGGCGCGGCGGCAAGAAGAAGGCCGACGAGGCCGAGGCCTGCCTCGCGAAGATCGCCGAGATGCCGGACTCCGACCGCAGGATGGCCGAGCGCATCCACGCGATCGTCACCTCGGTCGCCCCGGAGCTCGACCCCAAGACGTGGTACGGCATGCCGGCGTACGCGAAGGACGGCAAGATCGTCTGCTTCTTCCAGCCCGCGTCGAAGTTCGAGTACCGCTACTCCACGCTCGGCTTCAACGACCCCGCCAACCTCGATCAGGGCACCATGTGGCCGACCTCCTACGCCCTGACCGATGTGACGGACGCCGACGCGAAGAAGATCAAGTCCCTGGTCAAGCGGGCCGTGAGCTCCTGAGCCCGCAGCGGGACTCAGTACCGAGCCGAGAACCCTCCATCCGTCTGGAGGAGCTGCCCCGAGACCCAGCGCCCTTCCTCGGACACGAGGAAGGAGACGATTCCGGCGATGTCGGCAGGCGTACCGAGGCGGCCGAGAGGCTGGTACGCCGTGAGCCCGTCCCGCGTCTCGTCGTCCATCCAGCCGGTGTCGACGGGGCCCGGGTTGAGAACGTTCGCCGAGATGCCGCGCGGCCCGAGCTCGCGCGCGGCCGAGATCACGATGCGGTCGAGAGCCCCCTTCGAGGCTCCGTAGGGAAGGTTCCCGGTGGTGTGGTCGCTGGTCATCGCGACGATGACCCCGCCGCCGGAGGGGACCTGGCGAGCGAAGGCGGCGATGAGCAGGAGGCTCGCTCGTGCATTGACCGCTACGTGCCGGTCGAAGCTCTCGGCGGTCGTGTCGAGGATCCCCGTCTCCTCGTCGTGGGCGTGGCTGAGCACGAGCGCCGTGATCGCGCCGCAGTCCCGGGTGACGGCGTCGATCAGCTCTTGCGGGCCGGTCGACGTCGAGAGATCGCACGGGTAGTCGACGTCGGTGAGGTCGCTGGTCACCACCTCCCAGCCATCCGCGACGAGACGTGGTACGACGCCCGCGGCGATGCCGTTGGTGCGGGCTGCTCCGGTGACCAGGGCGAGAGACACGCCCGCACGATATAGCCGAGCTACTCGACCGTGGCCGTCACCGGCACGGTGTGCAGGAACCCGTCGACCCGGACCTGCACGAAGAACCGGTAGCTGCCCGGCTTGTCGAACGCGGTCTGGAACGTGAGCTGGGTGCCGTCTTCGGTGGCCGCGGGCTCGCCGTACGGGTGGACGTGGACGAACGAACCGGTCTCGACGCTCGAAGCCGGTCACGTGGGCATAGCTGCCCAGGAAGCTTCCGAGGGTCACCTCGTTGCCGTCGCCGTCGTCGACGGTGATCTGCATCCGCCCGTCGGGGCCGGTCTCGATCGGGTCGTCGACGCTGACCCGGACCACCCCGTCGTCGGCGACCGGCTCGGTGGCCGGTTCGACGGCCTCCCACGACCCGGGCACGATCTCGTTGCGGCCGAGCACCACGTGGGCGGCCTGCGGGTCGGTGCCCGGGGTGAACTCGGCCAGCACCCGGTAGGACCCCGGCCCGGCGAGCGCCGCGCGGGCGGTCCAGGTGCCGTCCTTGCCGAGCACCGGGTGGAGGTGTCGGAAGTCCTGCAGGTCGTTGCGGACGACGTACATGTGCAGCAGCTTCGTCTGCTCCTCGACGTAGTCGAGCACCGGCCGGCCCTCCTGGTCGAGGATCCGGAACGACAGGTCGCCCGGCTGCCCCGAGTAGCGCGGCAGTCGTACGTCGGCCAGCGAGTACCCGCCGGCGCTGGCGCGGGTGCCGTCACCGACCACGGTCTCGCCGCCCGGCCCGTGGGTATGGCCGGCGGCACCGGGCGACTGCGGTGAGAGCACGATGGCGTCGTCCTGCTTCGGCTCCTCGTCGCTGCAGCCCGCGAGAGTCAGCGCGGCGACGAGGGCGACGGCGACGGGTCGGAGCACGGCTCCAGTGTGCCAACCGGCCATCAGGGCTTGATCGTCAGGAAGACGAACGCCGCCAGCAGCACGATGTGCAGGCCGCCCTGGAGCGGCTTCGCGCGGCCCGGCACCACGGTGAGCACGGAGACGACGACGGACATCAGCAGGAGGACCATCTGCACCGGCTCCAGCCCGAGCGTGAGCGGGCCGTCGAGCCAGATCGAGGCGACCGCGATGGTCGGGATCGTCAGGCCGATGGACGCCATCGCCGACCCGTACCCGAGGTTGAGGCTGACCTGCACGTTGTCGAGGGCCGCGGCCCGGGCCGCAGCGATCGACTCTGGAAGCAGTACGAGGAGCGCGATCACGACGCCGACGAACGCGTGCGGGAACCCAGCGGCCGCCACGCCGTCCTCGATCGTGGGCGACTCGACCTTGGCCAGACCGACGACCGCGACCAGCGCAACTGTCAGCAAGGCCAGCGACAACCAGGCATCCCGTGCGGACGGCGGGTCGGCGTGCCCGTCGTGGTCGAGGTCCGCCGGGCCGCGGCCGGTGTCGACCGGCAGGAAGAAGTCACGGTGCCGCACGGTCTGGGTGAACACGAACATCGCGTACAGGGCCGCGGACGCGACCGCTGCGAACGTCAGCTGCGACGCGGAGAACTCCGGCCCCGGCTCGGAGGTCGTGAACCGGGGCAGCACCAGCGTGAGGCCGGCGAGCGTGATCACGGTGGCCAGGGCAGAGCCGGTGCCCTCGGCGTTGAACTCGGCGAGATGGTGCTTGAGCGCGCCGATCAGCAGCGACAAGCCGACGATCCCGTTGATGGTGATCATCAGTGCGGCGAAGACGGTGTCCCGGGCCAACGTCGAGGTGTCCTTGTCCCCGGAGACCATCAGGGTCACGATCAGGGCCACCTCGATGACGGTCACCGCGACCGCGAGCACGAGCGAGCCGAACGGCTCGCCCACCCGGAGCGCGACGACCTCGGCGTGATGGACGGCGGCCAGCACCGCCCCGACGAGGAACACGGCGATCACCGCGGCCGCGACCGACCCCGGATGCCGACCCCACGAGAGCGCGAGCACCAGCACACCCACGGCCGGCGCCCACCAGGTCCAGCGGAGACGTCCCTGGGTGGCGGCGCTCATGCCCGAACCCTACGGAACGGCGGAAACGCCGCGGGCGATCACGAGGACCGGCGCACGCAGCGCGTCGGGGCCGGTGCTCAGGTCGCCGGCGACCACGAGTACGTCGGCCGCAAGGCCGGCCGACAGCATGCCGGTGACCTCGGCGAGCCCGCACGCCTCCGCCGCAAGCGAGGTCGCCGTGGCGAGCGCCTCGGCCATCGGGAAGCCCGCGGGCACCAGGTCGCCGACCGAGAGCGCGATGCTGCCATGCGGCTTCGTCGCGATCGCGCCGTCGTCCACGCCGGTGACCACCCGGACGCCGTGCTCGCGCATCCGCCCGACGACCTCCCTGCGGGCAGCGTTGAAGGACGAGGGATCCATCCCGACCCGCCGCATCGCCTCCAGGACGCCCGGCGGCGGCGCAGGCAACGCGTCGAACGCGGCCTGGTCGAACCCCAGCGTGGGATCCACCGTCACGCCGGCCGCGGCGGTTCGCTCGAGCACCTCGTCCGGGACCCGGATGCCGCCCTCGGCAAGGCCCGTGAAGTGCTCGATGCCGTCGACTCCCGCGGCCAGCGCATGCTCGATGCCCGCCAGCGAGTGCGCGTGGGCCAGGACGGCCAGGTCGGCCTCGTGCGCGGCCTGCACCAGCGCCCGCAGCTCGTCCGGCGAGAACTGCACCCCGAACATGTCGGTGCCCTGGGTCAGCATCCCCCCTGCGGCCATCACCTTCACGACGTCGACGCCGCGCTCGCGCCGCTCGTCCAGCGCCGCCCTGATCCCGTCGAGCCCCGACGCCTCTCCGCCCAGGTAGTGACAGTGGCCACCGGGAGTCGTGATCGGCGGGCCGGCAGCGACGATCCGCGGCAGCCCCGGGGTCGCCCGGTCGCGGGCCACGACCGTGCGGTAGTGCCGGTCGCCGAGATCACGGACCGTCGTCACCCCGGCCCGCACCTGGCTGAGCAGGGACTGCCCGATCCACGCGTCGATCTCGTCCTCGTTGGCCGCCCCCAACCGCTCCAACGACCCGAGCGTGCCCTCCGCGGCGAGATGAGTGTGCGCGTTGATCAGCCCCGGCAGCAGCGTCCCGTCGTACGACGCCAGCGTGCAGTCCTCGGGGAGGTCGCAGCCGAACGCCTCGACGCCGGCGATCCGATCGCCGTCCACCACCACCGTGGCGCCGCCCTCGAGGAACCGGACGCCGTCGAAGGCGACCGGTGCGCGCACGGCGTGCATGCGGTCAGTGTGGTGCGTACCCTGGTTCCCTGTCCCCCCAAAACCCGGAGAGTTTTGTCGTGCCCGAGTCCCTGTTCGCCCGCCTGGAGCCGCGCCTTCCGTCGGTCTCCAAGCCGATCCAGTACGTCGGCGGCGAGCTGAACTCCGTCGTCAAGGACTGGGACTCCGTCGAGGTCCGGTGGGCGCTGATGTACCCCGACGCCTACGAGGTCGGCCTGCCCAACCAAGGCGTCCAGATCCTCTACGAAGTGCTCAACGAGCGCGACTGGATCCTCGCCGAGCGCACCTACTCGGTGTGGCCCGACATGGAGCAGGTGATGCGCGAGGACGAGATCCCGCAGTTCACCGTCGACGGCCACCGATCGGTCGCCGCGTTCGACGTGTTCGGGCTGAGCTTCTCCACCGAGCTCGGCTACACCAACATGCTCAACGCGCTCGACCTGGCCGGCATCCCGCTGCACGCCGCCGACCGCACCGACGCCCACCCGATCGTGCTCGCCGGGGGGCACGCGGCGTTCAACCCGGAGCCGATCGCCGACTTCCTCGACGCCGCCGTGCTCGGCGACGGAGAGGAGATCGTGCTGGCGATCTCCGAGGTCGTCCGCGAGTGGAAGAAGGACAAAGAGGGCCCCGGCGGCTCTGCCGTTGATAGGGACGAGCTGCTCCGGCGGCTCGCGGTCACCGGCAACGTCTACGTGCCGCGCTTCTACGACGTGACCTACGCCGCCGATGGCGCGATCGCCGCCGTCGTACCCAACCGTCCGGGCATCCCGCACCGGATCCGCAAGCACACCCTGATGGACCTGGACGCCTGGCCCTACCCGGCCAAGCCGCTGGTGCCGCTCGCGGAGACCGTGCACGAGCGGTTCTCCGTCGAGATCTTCCGCGGCTGCACCCGCGGCTGCCGGTTCTGCCAGGCCGGGATGATCACCCGGCCGGTGCGCGAGCGCTCCATCGAGACGATCGGCGCCATGGTGGAGAACGGCATCCGGCAGTCCGGCTTCGAGGAGGTCGGCCTGCTCTCGCTGAGCAGCGCCGACCACACCGAGATCGGCGAGGTGGCCAAGCAGCTCGCCGACCGCTACGACGGCACCAACGTGAGCCTGAGCCTGCCGAGCACCAGGGTGGACGCCTTCAACATCACCCTCGCCGACGAGTTCTCCCGCAACGGCCGCCGTTCCGGGCTGACGTTCGCGCCCGAGGGCGGCAGCGAGCGGATGCGCGCGGTGATCAACAAGATGGTCACCGAGGAGGACCTGATCCGGACCGTCTCCACGGCGTACTCCCACGGCTGGCGGCAGGTGAAGCTCTACTTCATGTGCGGGCTCCCGACGGAGACCGACGACGACGTGCTCGCGATCGCCGACCTCGCCAAGAAGGTGATCGCCAAGGGCCGGGAGGTCTCGGGCCGCAACGACATCAGGTGCACGGTGTCGATCGGCGGGTTCGTGCCCAAGCCGCACACGCCGTTCCAGTGGGCCGGCCAGCTCGACCACGAGACCACCGACGAGCGGCTGCGCAAGCTGCGCGACACGGTGCGCGCGGACAAGCGCTACGGCCGGGCGATCGGCTTCCGCTACCACGACGGCAAGCCCGGCGTCATCGAAGGGCTGCTGAGCCGCGGCGACCGCCGGGTCGGTGCGGTCATCGAGCAGGTGTGGCGCGACGGCGGCCGGTTCGACGGCTGGAGCGAGCACTTCTCCTACGACCGCTGGGTGGCGTCGACCGAGGCCGCGCTGAGCGGCACCGGCGTCGACCTCGACTGGTACACCACCCGTGAGCGGGAGTACGACGAGGTGCTGCCCTGGGACCACCTCGACTCCGGGCTCGACAAGGACTGGCTCTGGGCCGACTGGGAGGACGCGCTCGCCGTGGCCAACGGGGCAGACATCGAGGTCGAGGACTGCCGCTGGACGCCCTGCTACGACTGCGGCGTCTGCCCCGAGATGGGCACCGACATCCAGATCGGCCCGACCGGCAAGCAGCTGCTGCCGCTCAGCGTCGTCTGAGGCTGCACGTCGCTCGGTGAGTGGGTGGGTCCGAAGATGGCGTGTGGCCTGCCCAGGGTGAGCGCCCAGTAGCGGTCGCCGTACGACCAGTGCCACCACTCGGTCGGATAGTTGACCAGCCCGGCACCTTCTAGTGCGTTCGCCAGCAGCGTCCTGTTCTCGCGGGCGGTTCCGGAGATGTTGTCAGCCGCGAAGTAACAGGCTCCGTCGCTCTCTTCCGGGCTGGCATCCACCGGAGTCCCCATGTCGAGTGGCTGGCCGTCGGTTCCGAGCAGGGTCAGATCGACCGCGGCCCCAGACACATGCGGTGCTACGTCGGGCGGTGAGACGAACTGGCTGGCGGCCATGAACGCCGCTTGTTCGGTCAGCTCGGGATCGGCGTCCATCAACCGACGCTGGTGGTTGTTGAAGTAGAAGTCCTGGAGGTCGTAGGGACGGTAGCCCTCGATGACGAGCAATCGGACCCCGTCGGGGAGTGCCCGCTGCGCTTGCTGCAGACGTTCGGCTACGCCGCGTCGCAGGTACGGATAGGCCGGACTCCCCGGCGAGTCGTGCTCGGCGACGGCTAGATCGGTCAGCGCGCGCGAGTCGATCAGCTCGTCACCGGACTCTAGAACGGGAACCTGAGCGACTCGAGGGTCGCCCATCAACACGACGTCATCCACGAGGCGACCCTGTCATGTCGCCGTCGGGTGAGCCGCAGCAGCGCTGCCCGCCCTAGAGGATCTTCTCGTCCAGCTTGCCGCTCTTCGCCTCGGCGTAGCAGACCAGGTGGTCGCCGTTGCTGACGTCGTTCGGGTCCTCGATCACTGCGTTGAGGTCGATGTCGTCGCGGTCCAGGAGCGTGGCCAGGTCGTCGGCGTCGATGATCTCGGCGCAGTAGTCGGCCATGCCGGACTCGATGGCGTCGTGGTTCTCGGAGTTGACCTCCTCGACGCCGACGATCTCGCCGTCGTGGTCTTCGGAGCAGTCCTTCTTCAGCATCGTCACCTCGCCGCCGTCGGTGTCGATGTCGACGCACTGGCCGACCTCGGCGTTGTCCGGCGTCACGGCGTTGTTGAAGATCCACACCCCGCCTGCGACCACACCGATCCACGCCAGGATGCCCAGCGCGCCCAGCACGATGCCGATGACGGCCGCCCAGCGACCCTTGCGCTGCCCGTCCTTGGTGCGCCGGATGCCGATGATGCCGAGGATGATGCCGACGGGCGCGCAGCAGAGGAGCCCGGTCACGAACGCCGCGATGGACACACCGTCGGTCTTGGCCTCGGGGGCACCGCCGTACTCACCACCGCCGGGGTACGGCGTGGCGCCGTAGGGGGGCTGCCCGGGCGGCGGCGGTCCGCCGTAGGGGTTGTCGTTGCCTTCCGGCGGGTTCGGGGGAGTAGTCACGCGATGCTCCTTGCCTGGGCTTGAGACGACCAGACTCTAAGGCCTGAGGGTCGCAGCACGTGGGACATCGGCGAGGATGGACGGGTGCGTCATGTCCCCGACTCCCAGCGGCGGGCTCGGCTGGCTGTGCGGCAGGCGCTGGCCCCGTCCGCCGCGGCGCGCAGCGCGGAGTCCGCAGTGGAGAGCCTGACGGTGCTGCACGCGACCGAGCCGGCCACGGCCTACCTGTCCTTGTGGGCGCGGGTGCCCAGCCTGACGATCGCCGACGTCGACAGGGCGCTGTACGAGAACCGCACGCTGGTCAAGCAGCTGGCGATGCGGCGCACGCTCTTCGTCTTTCCCCGCGCGCTGCTCCCGGCCGCGTGGGGGAGCGCCTCGGCCCGGGTGGCCACGATGCTCCGCGCGCGACTGGCGAAGGAGGCCGTCACCCACGGCCTTGCCGATGACGGCGAGGCCTGGCTGGACCGGGCGATGCGGGCGACCCTGGCCCGCCTCGAGGGTGGGGAAGAGCTGTCCGCGGCCCAGCTGCGGGAGGAGGTCCCGGAGCTAGCAGGTCACCTGGAGCTGGCGCCCGGCAAGAAGTACGGCGGCCGATTCCCGGTCGCGCCGCGCGTCCTGGCCCAGCTCGCCGTCGAGGCGGCCATCGTGCGCGGGCGCAACGCCGGCCACTGGAGGACCGCACGACCCCTGTGGACCCCGATGTCGACCTGGCTGGGCGAGACCCCGAGTCCCCAGAAATCCCGCGAGGGCTACGCCGAGCTGGTGCGGTGCTGGCTTCACAGCTTCGGCCCCGGCACGGCCGAGGACCTGCAGTGGTGGCTGGGCGCCACGAAGACGGCCACCGTGGCGGCTCTCGCCGACGTGGGCGCGGTGGAGGTGTCGCTCGACGGCGGGGCCGCGGGATGGCTGCTTCCGGACGACCTCGACGAGGTGGCCGATCCGGGGCCGTGGGTCGCGCTCCTCCCGGTGCTCGATGCCACCGTGATGGGCTGGAAGAGTCGCGACTTCTACCTGGGCGGGCACGCGCCGTCGCTCTTCGACGGCAACGGCAACGCCGGCACCACCGCGTGGGTCGACGGCCGGATCGTCGGCTGCTGGGTGCAGGACGACGCCGGCACGGTGCTGGTGAACCTGCTCGAGCCTGTCCCAGACTCCGCCCGAGCAGCGCTGGACGCCGAGGCGAAGCGGCTGACCGAATGGCTGGGCGGCGACCGGGTGAGCACCGTCTACCCTTCGGCCGCGATGAAGGACGCCCTCCGATGAGCCCGCGCGAGCAGCCCGAGCAGCAGGCACCGCCGGTGCAGCGGCTCCGGGTTCGTTACGCCAAGCGTGGCCGGCTCCGGTTCACCAGCCACCGCGACTTCAGCCGCGCCTTCGAGCGGGCCGTGTTCCGGGCCCGGGTCCCGATGGCCTACTCGTCGGGCTACAACCCCCACCCGCGCATCTCGTACGCAGGCGCGGCGCCCACCGGCTCGGCCAGCGAGGCGGAGTACCTCGAGATCGCCCTCGCCGAGATCGTCGACCCGGGGGCGATCCATGGGGCCCTCGACGAGGCGATGCCCGACGGGCTGGACGTGCTAGAGGTCATCGAGTCGCCCGGCGGCGGCCTGGCCGACCTGCTCGAGGCCAGCCACTGGGCGCTGGACCTCCCGGCCACCCCGCCCGGTGAGGGCCGGCGGGCCGTGGACGAGTTCCTGGCCACCGAGGCGGTGGTCGTGGAGCGGATGACGAAGAAGGGAATGCGCTCCTTCGACTGCCGGGCCGCGGTCGTCTCCCTCGCCGCGTCGGAGCGCGGCCCGGGTTGTCGGCTCGACCTGGTGCTCCGTCACACGGTCCCGGCGGTCCGGCCCGACGACGTACTCACCGGGCTGCGGAGCAGCGCCGATCTGGACCCCGGGCCTGCTCCGCTGCTGACCCGACTGGCCCAGGGACCGCTCCATGACGATGGCTCGGTCGGCGACCCGCTGGGTTTCTCGCGATAACCCCTTGACGCGAACCGTGTGCGATACTCGCCACGGTCGACGACCTGCGGTCACAGCCGCACGACTCGACTCGACGACGTTCTCGCAGGTAGGAGGCACGTTCGTCGCCAGACCGCGACGCGGGAGTGTGACCCGCCGACCGCGGCAGGCGACCGGGCCTCCGGCACCACATCGACGAGGGTGTCGCCGCCGAACACCCGAAGGCTTTTGCGCTACCGGCCCTGAACACACGGGCCGACAGCGTCGGACACGCCCAGCCACCGCAGGTGAGCCGGGCGGAGGAGCAGTACATGGCTGACGACCACACCGGCACGGACTCACCGGCCGGAGAACCCACCGAGGCAGCACCGGCCAAGAAGGCCGCAGCGAAGAAGGCCACGGCCAAGAAGGCCGCGAAGAAGGCCCCCGCGAAAAAGGCGGCGAAGAAGTCGCCGGCCAAGAAGGCGGCGAAGAAGGCCGCCGAGGACGCCCCGGCCGCACCGGCGGAGGACCAGCCCGCGCTGAAGGCCGAGCCGAAGAAGGCCGCGAAGAAGGCGGCGGCCAAGAAGGCGGCGAAGAAGGCCGCCGATCCCGACGCCGGCACCGCCGTGCTCTTCCAGGCGCCCGAGCCGACCGCCGCGCCCCCGAAGAAGAAGGCCGCAGCCAAGAAGACGAACAAGAAGGCCGCCGCCAAGAAGGAGGCGGAGACGCCTGAGGCACCCGCTGAGGAGGCCCCGACCACCAAGGGCTCCGATCGGGGCGACTCCGACGAGGGTGACGGCGAGGGCGGGCCCCGCCGGCGCCGCCGCCGCGGCGGACGCCGTCGCCGGCGCTCCGGTGACGGCGAGGGCGGCGACGACCAGGCGGCCGGCTCCCAGGGGTCCGGCGAGGACGGCGACAGCGAGGCGGAGGCCCAGGGAGAGTCCACGTCCACGCGCCGGCGCCGTCGGCGGCGCCGGGAGGGTGACGACGGAGACAAGGGCGGCGACGACCCGCAGAACACCGTCACCAAGGTGCGCCGGGTCCGCTCGGCCGAGGACGAGATCACAGCGGTGTCGGGCTCGACCCGCCTCGAGGCCAAGAAGCAACGCCGCCGGGAGGGCCGCGAGGCCGGGCGGCGCCGGGCGCCGATCGTCAGCGAGGCCGAGTTCCTGGCCCGCAGGGAGTCGGTCGACCGGGTGATGGTGATCCGCCAGCGCGACGACCTCACCCAGATCGGCGTGCTCGAGGACAAGGTGCTCGTCGAGCACTACGTCGCCCGCGAGTCGCAGACCTCGCTGATCGGCAACGTCTACCTCGGCCGGGTGCAGAACGTGCTGCCCTCGATGGAGGCAGCGTTCATCGACATCGGCAAGGGCCGCAACGCGGTGCTCTACGCCGGCGAGGTCAACTGGTCCGCGCTCGGTCACAAGGACGGCGCCCCGCGCAAGATCGAGTCGGTGCTGACGTCCGGCCAGACCGTGCTGGTGCAGGTCACCAAGGACCCGATCGGACACAAGGGAGCCCGGCTCACCAGCCAGATCAGCCTGGCCGGCCGGTTCCTGGTCTACGTGCCGGACGGCACCACCAGCGGCATCTCGCGCAAGCTGCCGGACACCGAGCGCAACCGGCTCAAGACGCTGCTCAAGGAGATCGTCCCCGACACCGCCGGGGTGATCGTGCGCACCGCGGCCGAGGGTGCCTCCGAGGATGAGCTGACCCGCGACGTCGAGCGGCTCAAGGCCCGCTGGGAGGACATCGAGAAGAAGTCCAAGGGCAGTGCTCCGCAGCTGCTCTACGGCGAGCCGGACCTGACCCTCAAGGTGGTCCGTGACCTGTTCACGGAGGACTTCGCCAAGATGGTCATCCAGGGCGACGACGCCTGGAACACCGTGCGCGACTACGTCACGCACGTGGCCCCCGACCTGGAGAAGCGCCTGGAGGAGTACAGCCCAGGTGACAGAGACAAGCAGGACGTCTTCGCGGCGTACCGGATCGACGAGCAGATCGCCAAGGCGCTGGACCGCAAGGTGTGGCTGCCCTCGGGCGGGTCGCTGGTCATCGACCGCACCGAGGCGATGACGGTCGTCGACGTCAACACCGGCAAGTTCACCGGCTCCGGCGGCAATCTCGAGGAGACGGTCACCAAGAACAACCTCGAGGCGGCCGAAGAGGTCGTCCGCCAGCTGCGGCTGCGCGACATCGGCGGGATCATCGTCGTGGACTTCATCGACATGGTCCTGGAGTCCAACCGCGACCTGGTGCTGCGGCGTCTGGTCGAGTGCCTCGGCCGCGACCGCACCCGCCACCAGGTCGCCGAGGTCACCTCGCTCGGTCTGGTCCAGATGACCCGCAAGCGGATCGGCACCGGACTGCTCGAGGCGTTCAGCGAGAACTGCGAGCACTGCCAGGGTCGCGGCCTGAAGATCCACGACATGCCGGTCGAGCCCAAGCGCGGCGGCGACGACTCCGACCGTCGCGGCGGTCGCCGCCGGGGTGGTCGCGGACGCGGCCAGGGTGAGGACAGCGCGGCTGCGAAGGCGCCGTCGCCCAAGGACGTGGCCGCGATGGCCAAGGCCGAGCCGCCCGCCGACGAGGACGAACCGGCGCCCGAGGATGCAGTCGAGGCCGCCGAGGCAGCCGAGCCGACTCCGGAGGAAGTGCCCGAACCCGAGCAGAGTGCCGAGCCCGAGCCCGAGCCGGAGCCCGAGCCCGAGCCGGAGCCCGAGCCCGAGCCGGAGCCCGAGCCCGAGCCCGAGCCCGAGCCGACCCCTCCGGTCCCGCCGGAGCCGCCGAAGGTGGTCACCCGGACCCGTCGCCGCAGCGCCAGCCGCCCGGCCGGGCCCCCGGCCACGGCCGCACCGGCGACTACGGGCGCGGTCGGCACCCCCGCCGAGACCGGACTGGTCGAGCCCGGTGTCGGCTCGGCGGAACCCGGCACGCCGGAGCCGGAGCCCGAGCCGGCGCCGGTCGTCGAGCACGTTCCGATCAAGAAGAAGGGCTCGCGCAAGCGTTAGGCGACGTTTTGCCGTGGCCCCGGCGGATCCGTACTATTGATCCTCGGTGCGCGCTCGGCGTACCCCTCTGATTTGAACCCCCTCTGAAGGAGACCGCGGTGTACGCGATCGTGCGCGCAGGCGCGAAGCAGCAGAAGGTCGCCGTCGGCGACGTCATCGAGATCGACCAGGTCTCCAATGCTGTGGGCGACACGCTGACCCTGCCGGTCGTGCTGGCCGTCGACGGCGAGAACGTCACCTCCACCGGGCTCGACAAGGCCGCGGTCACCGTCGAGGTGCTCGGCGCGATCAAGGGCCCCAAGATCGTCATCCAGAAGTTCAAGAACAAGACCGGCTACAAGAAGCGCCAGGGCCACCGCCAGCGGTACACCCAGGTCAAGGTCACCGACATCAAGCTCTGAGCCCGCTCAGCACACGAAGGACTACGCAATGGCACACAAGAAGGGCGCCGCGTCCACCAAGAACGGTCGCGACTCCAACTCCCAGCGCCTCGGCGTCAAGCGGTTCGGCGGCCAGGTGGTCAATGCCGGCGAGATCATCGTGCGCCAGCGGGGCACCCACTTCCACCCCGGCAGCGGCGTAGGCCGCGGCAAGGACGACACCCTCTTCGCGCTGGTCGCGGGCTCGGTCGAGTTCGGCCGCAAGCGGGGTCGCAAGGTCATCAACGTCGTGCCGGGTGAGTGACTGACGCTCACCGCACAGACCAGCACGAAGGGCGTCCCTAGACTCGGGACGCCCTTCGTCCCATTTTGAAAGATTTCCGCGAGAGAGAGCCATGGCAGTCCCCACGTTCGTCGACCAGGTGACGCTGCACGTTGCCGCTGGGCGGGGCGGCAACGGCGTGGCCTCGGTGCACCGCGAGAAGTTCAAACCGCTCGGGGGTCCCGACGGCGGCAACGGTGGTCCGGGCGGGTCTGTGATCCTCCGGGTCGACCCCGACGTCACCACGCTGGTCGACTACCACCACAGCCCGCGGCGGCGCGCCGAGCACGGCAGCCAGGGGGCGGGCGGGCACCGCAACGGCGGTCACGGTGCCGACCTGGTGCTGCCGGTGCCCGAAGGCACGCTGGTCAGCGAGGCCACGGGAGACGTGATCGCCGATCTGGTCGGCCCCGGCACCGAGCTGGTCGTGGCCGAGGGCGGTCGGGGTGGCCTCGGCAACGCGGCGCTCGCCTCGGCCAAGCGCAAGGCGCCCGGCTTCGCGCTGCTCGGCGAGCCCGGCGAGGAGCGCGACATCGTGCTCGAGCTCAAGGTGGTCGCCGACATCGGCCTGGTCGGCTTCCCGAGCGCCGGCAAGTCCAGCCTGATCGCGGCGATCTCGCGGGCCAGGCCCAAGATCGCCGACTATCCGTTCACCACCTTGGTGCCCAACCTGGGCGTGGTCTCGGCCGGGGACACGACGTACACCGTCGCCGACGTGCCCGGACTCATCGAGGGCGCCAGCGAGGGTCGGGGGCTGGGCCACGAGTTCCTGCGCCACATCGAGCGGTGCGCGGCGCTGGTGCACGTCCTCGACACCGCCACCCTCGAGCCGGGCCGCAACCCTGTCGACGACCTCGACGTGATCGAGGGGGAGCTGTCACGGTACGGCGGGCTCGACGACCGCCCGCGCCTGGTCGCACTCAACAAGGTCGACGTACCCGACGGGCGCGAGATCTCCGAGATGGTGGTCGACGACCTCACCGCCCGCGGGCTGCGGGTGTTCCCGGTGTCCGCCGCTTCCGGTGAGGGGCTGCGCGAGCTGCGGTTCGCGATGGCCGAGATCGTGCAGGCGGCCCGCGTCGAGCGCGCGGTCGAGGTCACCCAGCGGATCGTGCTCCGGCCGCCCAGCGCCGACGGCGGCGCGGAGTTCACCATCAAGCCTGTGCAGATGAGGGATGGCGGCGAGGGCTGGCGGGTGCGCGGCACCAAGCCGGAGCGGTGGGTGCGCCAGACCGACTTCAGCAACGACGAGGCGGTGGGCTTCCTCGCCGACCGGCTCAACCGGCTCGGCGTTGAGGCCCGGCTGCTCGAGCTGGGCGCCGCGGAGGGCGACACGGTGCTGATCGGCGACCCCGACGACGCCGTGGTCTTCGACTTCAAGCCAGGCATCGACGCCGGCGCGGAGAACCTCGCCCGGCGCGGCGAGGACCAGCGCTTCGACGAGCAGCGGCCGGCGGCCCGGCGTCGTCGGGCGATCCAGGAGGCGCTGGAGGACGTGGCCGAGGGGGAGACCCGCGCCGACGTGGCTCGACGCGTGGACCGCAACGATGAGGGCTGAGGTCACCAGCGCCCGCCGGATCGTCGTCAAGGTGGGCTCCTCGTCGCTGACGACCGCCGCCGGCGGCATCGACCCGACCCGGGTCAGCGCCCTGGTCGACACGCTCGCGGCGGCCCGCGCGCGTGGCACCGAGGTGGTGCTGGTGTCCTCGGGTGCGATCGCGGCGGGGCTGACCCCGCTCGGGCTGAAGCGACGGCCCCGGGGTCTCGCGGCCCAGCAGGCGGCCGCATCGGTGGGCCAGGGCCTGCTCGTGCACCGCTACACCGACGACCTCGCCCGACACGGACTGGTCGCCGGACAGGTGCTGCTGACCCTCGACGACGTCACCCGGCGCTCGCACTACCGCAACGCCTACCAGACGTTCGCGAAGCTGCTCGAGCTCGGCGTGCTGCCCATCGTCAACGAGAACGACACAGTGGCCACCACCGAGATCCGGTTCGGTGACAACGACCGGCTCGCGGCGCTGGTCGCCCACCTGGTCCACGCCGACCTGCTGCTCCTGCTCTCCGACGTCGACGGCCTGTACGACGGCCGGCCGGACGCGCCGGGCAGCACGTTGCTGTCCGACGTGGCCTCGCCGAGCGACCTCGACGGCGTACGGATCGGCCGGACCGGTGGCGCCGGGGTGGGGACGGGCGGCATGCAGACCAAGGTCGAGGCGGCCCGGATCGCGACCGGCGCCGGCATCCCGGTGGTGCTCACCTCCACCGAGCACGCCGGTGCGGCGCTCGCCGGTGATGCGGTGGGCACGCTGTTCCACGCGACCGGCCGTCGCCGGCCGACGCGGCTGCTCTGGCTGGCGCACGCGACCGAGCCGAAGGGCTCGGTGCTGCTCGACGCCGGTGCGGTGCGTGCCGTCGTGGAACGCCGCGCCTCGTTGCTCGCCGCCGGCATCACCGGGGTCACCGGCAGCTTCGTGGCGGGTGACCCGGTGGACCTCGCCGGTCCCGACGGGATCGCCGTCGCCCGGGGCCTGGTGAACTTCGACGCGACCGAGATCCCGGACCTGATCGGCAGGAGCACCCACGAGCTGAAGCGCGAGCTCGGCGCGGCCTACGAACGCGAAGTCGTGCACCGTGACGACCTGGTGCTGCTGTGAGCCGTACTCTGGGGATGCGATGAACACCGTCTACCTCGATCACGCCGCGACGACGCCGATGCTGCCGGCGGCGATGGAGGCGATGACGGCGCACCTGGCCGATGTCGGCAACCCCAGCTCCCTGCACGCGTCGGGGCGGCACGCCCGCCGGGTGGTCGAGGAGTCCCGGGAGAAGATCGCCCAGGCGCTCAACTGCCGGCCGGTCGAGGTGGTCTTCACCTCCGGCGGCACCGACGCCGACAACCTTGCCCTCAAGGGCATCTACTGGGCGCGACGAGCGGCCGACCCGCGGCGCACCCGGATCCTGGCCACCACGATCGAGCACCACGCGGTGCTCGACCCGCTCGGGTGGCTGGCCGACAGCGAGGGTGCCGACGTCGAGCTGATCCAGGTCGACGTGCGGGCCCGGCTCGACGTCGACGCGCTGCGCACGGCCGTCGAGCGCGATCCCGAGTCGGTGGCCCTGATCTCGGTGATGTGGGCCAACAACGAGGTCGGCACCCTGCAGCCGATCGACGAGGTGGTCGCGATCGCGGCGCCGCACGGCATCCCGGTGCACACCGACGCCGTCCAGGCCGTCGGCGCGGTTCCGGTCGACTTCGCCGCCTCCGGTGTCGACGCGTTGACGCTGACCGGACACAAGCTCGGCGGCCCCTACGGCGTGGGCGCGCTGCTGGTTCGCCGCGAGGTCGAGGTGACGCCGCTCTCCCACGGGGGCGGCCAGGAGCGCGACATCCGATCGGGCACTCTCGACACCCCCGGCATCGCGGCGTTCGCCGCGGCCGTCGAGCTGTCCGTCAAGGAGCAGCCCGTCCATGCGGCCCGGATGGCCGCGCTGCGCGACGACCTGGTCCGCCGGGTCATCGAGCAGGTGCCGGACGCGCACCTGCACGGGCCCCAGCTCGACGCGTCGGATCAGAGACTGCCGGGGAACGCCCATCTCGGGTTCCCAGACTGCGAGGGCGACTCGCTGCTGATGCTGCTCGACGCTCGCGGCATCGAGTGCTCAACGGGGTCGGCGTGCTCGGCCGGCGTGCCCCAGCCTTCGCACGTGCTGCTCGCCATGGGCTGCACCGACGAGGCGGCCCGGCACTCGTTGCGCTTCACGCTCGGGCACACCAGCACCACCGCGGACGTCGACGCGCTCGTGCGCGAGATCGTTCCGGTCGTCGAGCGGGCGCGGGGCACGAAGGCGTCATGAAGGTCCTCGCCGCCATGTCCGGGGGCGTCGACTCGGCGGTGGCCGCGGCCCGCGCCGCCGAGGCCGGCCACGACGTCACCGGCATCCACCTCGCCCTCTCCCGCAACCCCAAGTCCTATCGTTCCGGGGCGCGCGGCTGCTGCACGATCGAGGACAGCAACGACGCGCGGCGGGCGGCCGACGTGATCGGCATCCCGTTCTACGTGTGGGACCTCAGCGAGCGGTTCCACGCCGATGTGGTCGAGGACTTCATGGACGAGTACGCCGCCGGCCGCACCCCCAACCCCTGCCTGCGCTGCAACGAGAAGATCAAGTTCGCTGCGGTGCTGGAGAGGGCGCTCGCCCTGGGGTTCGACGCGGTGGCGACCGGTCACTACGCGCGGCTGCGGACCGGGTCGGACGGGCTGATCGAGATGCACCGTGCGGTCGACCACGGCAAGGACCAGTCCTACGTGCTCGGCGTGCTCGACCAGCACCAGCTCGCCCACTCCCTGTTCCCGCTCGGCGACACCACCAAGGAGTCGGTCCGGGCCGAGGCCGCCGAGCGCGGGCTGCTGGTCGCCGACAAGCCCGACAGCCACGACATCTGCTTCGTCGCCGACGGCGACAACGCCGGCTGGCTGCGGGAGAAGCTCGGTGACCGGGCACCGAACCACGGCGGCGACATCGTCGACGACGCGACCGGTGAGGTGCTCGGCACCCACGGCGGCACCTACGGCTACACGATCGGCCAGCGCAAGGGCCTGCGGATCGGGCGGCCCGCGCCCGACGGCAAGCCACGCTTCGTCCTCGACATCGAGCCGGTGACCGGCACCGTGACCGTGGGCCCGCGCGAGCGACTCGCGGTCGACCGGCTGGCGGGCATCAAGCCCCGGTGGTGCGGCACCGTGCCGCGTCGTCTCGAGGGCACGGTCCAGCTGCGCGCCCACGGCGACGAGCACCGGGCCGTGGTGACCACGACGGACGACGCCGTCGACATCGAGCTGCTCGATCCGGCGTACGGCATCGCGCCCGGGCAGGCGGCGGTGCTGTACGACGGCACCCGGGTGGTCGGCTCGGCGACGATCGCGCGCACGCACTGATGCCGTTCGCGACCGGCGTCGGCTCGATGCCCGGCGACGACCAGCCAGCCTACGACGAGGCAGTCCGGGTCGTCCTCGGCGAGCTGCCGGAGCTCCCGCACCTGCCGGAGGTGCCGGGGCGGGGTGCCACCGCATCGATGACCGGACGGGCGCTGGCCGTGGTCGCCGAGCTGGGCGCCGACCTCCAGCCGGCGGGCTGGCGGCTGACCGACGCCTCGGGGATCGATCAGCGCCGGGCCCGGAGCCTGCTCGCGCAGGACCTCGACACTCTCGAGGAGGCGGCGGAGGGGTACGCCGGGGCGTTCAAGGTGCAGGTGGCCGGGCCGTGGACCCTCGCCGCAACCGTCGAGCGTCCCCGCGGGGACAAGATCCTCGCCGACCACGGTGCGCGCCGCGACCTCGGCCAGGCGCTCGCCGAGGGCGTGCGCGACCACGTCCGCGACCTGCGCCGCCGGTTGCCCGGCGTCGAGCGGCTCGTCGTACAGGTCGACGAGCCCGCGCTGGCCTCGGTGCTGACCGGGGCGGTACCGACCGCCTCGGGTTTCGGCCGGCACCGCACCGTCGATCGCCCCGAGGCGTCGGACGCTCTCGGCTGGGTGCTCGGCGCGATCGCCGACGAGGGCGCCGAACCGTGGGTGCACAGCTGCTCGTCCGGAACACCCCTCGACCTCGTCCGCGGCGCCGGTGCGCACGGGCTGTCGGTCGACCTCGGCCAGCAGGGACCGGCCGACCACGACGTGCTGGCCGCAGCCTTGGAGGCGGGGGAGCCCGTGGTCCTCGGGATCGTTCCCACGACCGGCGCCGAGATCGGCGAGGCGGAAGTCGTCGAGCGGGTGCTGCGCTGGCTCGACCTGGTGGGGCTGGAGCCGGCCGCGGTCGGCGATCGCTTGGGGATCTCAGGAACCTGCGGGCTCGCCGGTGCATCGCACGATTGGGCCCGCCGAGCGCTGCAGATCTGTCACCGGGCGGCCACCGAGCTGACCGACTAGGAGACCGCTTCGTCAAGCGGCCCGGGTGCGGAGGCTCCGCGCCAGGGTGGGGATCATCACCGTCGCAGCGACGAGGTGTAGCCCGATGAGGGCGGCGGTGGTGGCGGTGCTTGCCTCGGAGAGGAGGGGCGGGACCAACGAGATCGCGGTCAGCGACACTGCCGTCCGCACGAATCGCTCGGCGGGGCGAGCGCTCCAACGAAGAAGAGCGGCGGCAATGCCGATGCCCACGACCGAGAAGACGCCGGTCACCACGGCGAACCCGGACAACGGGATCGTCTCGCCACCATCGGGGACCTCGAAGTCGACCCCAACGGCCTGGGCGAGCGTAGCGGCCAGAGTGGTGGCGATCATCGCTGCAAGCGTGGCAATGAAGCCGGTGCCGGCGAGCCCGCGGAGTCGGTGGGTGTGGCTGGTCAGGCCCGATGGCGAGCCTGCGACGACCCCGGCGCCATTCATGTTGTTCACGTCGTTCCTCCATCAGGCACGGACGGAGAGCCCCTGCAGCCAGGCCTGCCAGGCCGCCTCCTCGCGCCGTACGTAGTCCGCCGCATCGGCGGAGAAGAGGTACGCCCGCACGCCCGCTGTCGCCGTGCCGTCGCCCATGCCGTGCGTGAAGACGCTGAGCATCCCTTGCACCGGCGCGGTGAGCCGGACCAGCGTCTGCCGCTCGCCGACGCGCTCGACCGTGCCGGTGGCGCCGCGCACCTCGACCGTCGCGCCCTCCTCGCCCAGCCCGAGCGCGTCGTGCAGGGTCGACCAGAGTGCCTCCGCGTCGCCGGGGTAGGAGGCAGTCACCTCGAGCTGCGTGGCCTCCTGGCCGGGGAAGTGCGACAGGTAGAGCCGCAGGATGTCGAAGGACGGCATCCAGCTGGCGCCCATGTCGTCCCACCACTCCGACTCCCAGTCGGCGCCGGTCCCGAAGCCGCTGCTGGTGACGCGCACGACGCAGGTTCCGCCGGACTGCGCCTCGACGAGGAACTCCGTTGTCAGCGGGCTCAGCGCATCCGGGTCCTTGCCCATGAGGGCGGCCCAGTCCTCCTCGTAGACGATGCGGCGCGGCGGGTCCCAGCCGGTTACGTGGCCGTCCGAGCCCATCTCCGGGCCCATGCTGAAGTGCAGGGAGCCGCCCTCGCGCTCCTCCATCTCGGTCGGGAGGAACCAGGCGCTCATGCCCTTGGCGGTGGCGATGGCCTGCCAGACCTGCTCCGGCGTGCCCGGAACCTCGACGCTGAACTCCAGGCGGTACGGGACGTTCGGGGTCGTACTCATGCGCTCTCCTCAGGAAGTGGGTGGGCGGCGACGACGAGCCGGTGCGGGCGCCCGTCGTCGTGGTGGTAGCGAGCGGCCAGGTCGAGCACCGCGGCGGTCAGGTCGTCCGCGAAGGCAGCCCGGTCGTCGGCCGACCGGAAGCCGATCTGGGTGTCGATGGTCAAGGTCGGCAGGCGCTTGCCGGACGCGCCGGCCCGGCGCGCCAGGGCGCCGACCTCGCGCACCAGGCGCCCGGCCAGCGCGACGAGGTAGCCCGCCGACAGGTGGTCGTCGTTGGCGTCCGGGTCGGCAGCCGACGCACTGACAGCCGCCGGCGACACGACGTACGACGCCGCCGACGCCTGCAGCACCCGCTCGGTGATGCCCCCGTGCCGGCGCTCCTCGGACAGCCCCACCAGGCCGTGCGCCTCGAGCGCCTTGAGGTGGTAGTTGACCTTCTGGCGGGCGATGCCGACCCGGGCGGCGAGCCCGGCGGCGGAGGCCGGGACGGCCAGCTCGCCGAGCAGCCGGGCCCGAACCGGATCCAGCGCGGCGGCGGCTGCGTCCGTGCTCTCGATGACCTCGACGTCCTGCATGGCGTCATCGTGCCCTTGACAAGAAATCTTGTCAAGGGCCAATGGTCAGTCGACGACGGCGCCCCCGGTGAGGTTGATCTCGGTCGCGGTCATGGTCGCGGCCCAGTCGGACGCGGCGAACACGGCCGCGTTGGCGACGTCGTCGTAGCTCGGGCGTCGCGGCAGCAGCAGCCCGTCGGCCTCCGGGTCGGGCTCGCCCGGTTTCGGGGAGCCGGGTGACAACAGCCAGGCGACGCGGACGCCCCGTGGCCCGAGCTCGGCGGCCAGCTGTCGGCACAGGCCGGCGAGCGCGGCCCACGCGACGTGAGAGCCGCCGAGGTTCGGGATCGCCTCCCGCCCGCCCGCCATCACGAGGATGACGCCGGTGCCTCGTCCCACCATGTGCCGCGCGGCAGCCGTGGCCACGGTGAACGTCGACGTGACCGCCTTGGCGACTGGCTGCATGAGGTCGCCGACCGGCATGTCGACCAGCGGCGTGCCTTGGACGTCGTCGTTGAAGGTGGCGTTGAAGCAGACGTCGATGCCGCCCCTCTGGTCGGCCACCGCCGCGGCATGCCGTTCGACCGCATCCCGGTCTAGGGCATCGAGAACAGCGACACGTGCGACGCCACCCTCGTCGCTGATGCGAGCGGCGACAGTCCTCGAGCCTCGCTCGCGTGCGTCCGGTGAGGTGCACCTCGGCGCCTTCGCGCGCGTACGCCCGGGCGACAGCGGAGCCGATGGCGCCACTGCCCCCGTGGACGATTGCGGTGCGGTTCTCCAACAGCATTGCTCATCCGCCTTTCGACTCTCGCTCACCAGGAACAGACCGTGCGAGAGGGCGGATCTCATCGGGGATCTCGGGAACCTGCGGGTTCGCCGGTGCATCCCACGAGTGGGTCCGGCGAGCGCTGCAGATCTCTCACCGGGCCGCCACCGAGCTGACAGAGTAGGAGATCCATGAGGGCACGACCATTGATCGCGGCCGCCGCGGCCGCCGGGCTGCTGCTGACCGGATGCGGTGACGAGACGACACCCGACCCGGTGACCGAGAGCCATGACGAGCCCGTCGAGGGCGACGAGCCGATCACCGCCCGCGCCGTCGCCGCCGTGGCGCTCGAGCACGTGTCGACCGACACGAGCAGCCGCGTCGCCGCTCACGAGGACTACGGCGTCGTGGGTGCGGAGTTCCGTTACGGCGCCGACGGTGAGTACGACGGCGACCTGCTGGCCGTGTCCGTCTCGCCGAGCCGGGGTGACGTCGACCCGTGCCGCGGGATGGACGGTTGCGAGACGGAGAAGGTGGACGGCGGCAGGCTGGTCATCACGTGGCAGGACGTCGAGCCCGAGGAGGACCCGGGGATCGTGGTGGTGTCCATGCGCCGTCCTGACGAGGACGTCATCGTCTACTACGCCGGCGACAACATCGAGGGCGATCCGCGGGAGCTGAACCTCAGCATCCCGGTGGAGGACATGACGGCGGTGGTGCAGGACCAGCGGATCAGCCTGACCACCTCGGCCGAGGTGATCGAACTGGGGGAGAACCTCGACGAATTCGAGGACTGAGAACGAGCGAGGGCCCGGTCACCACTGGGTGACCGGGCCCTCGCCCTGGGAGGCCGAAACTCAGCCGA
>CAVSMX010000029.1:0-41125 GCA_963729095.1 uncultured Actinomycetota bacterium
CGGAACACTGACGCCATGAGCGGGCAGACCGTCGTCGCCAGCGCGAACGTCCTCTACACGCTCCCCCGACGCGACGCCGCGACGACGCTCACCCAGGTGCTCGACGCCGAACCGGACCTGGTCGGGCTGCAGGAGTGGTACGTCTCCCGGCTCCGGCTGCTGCGGCCGTTCGGCAACGTCCGGGTCGTGCCCGGATGGCGGATCGGAGTCCGCGGCCCGGCGTACCACTGGGTGTCCGCGGTCGCCGGAGGCAACGTGGTAGGCGCCCGTGCCGATCGCTTCGAGCCGGTGTCATCGCGAGCTCCCGTTCCTCAGCGGCATTGGGCCGGTCGGACCGGCCGGACCGGTTCCTCGGTCTGGAGCCGCCTGGGAGGTGACGATCGGCGTGTTCCGCGACCGCGAGAAGGACCGCACGGTCGCGATGATGAGCTACCACCTGGCGCCCGGCGTGGAATCCGGTGCGGAGTACCGCGCCGACCGCCCGCGACTGCGTAGTCGCCACGAGTCCGAGGTGCGCCGCCTCGGGCCAGGCTGATCGCCGAGCACCACCGGGCCGGGCACATCGTGCTCGCCGTCGGCGACTCCAACTTCGACGGCCTCCGCCTGGCCGGCCTCACGTCTGCCTGGGAGGGCCGCGAGGACCACCCGGGCACGATCGGCAAGGCCACCCGCAAGGTCGACGACGTGCACGGGCCAGGCCCGGCCAACGCGGTCACGCTGCTGACCACGCCGTCGGACCACCGGGCGGTGCTGGCCACCCGCCCGAACTGAGTTGGGGTGGTTTCGAGGCTCAGCCCTTGGCCGCCTTCGCACCTCGACCACCGTGTCTCGGCGGCGGATGAGGTGTGGGCGCCAGCGAGCCTCGAAACCACCGACCGGGGCGCCCTACTGCACGCCGTAGAGGCTCACCGTGAACTGCTCGGTCTTGGTGCCGTGGGAATCCTCGGCCGTGATCCACAGCGAAGCCTTCCCGCCGGCGGCCGACGAGTTGTCCACGAGCGCCACCCAACAATCGCCGCGTCGCTCGACCGGGACCTCGGTCCAGGCGTAGGCCTCGAGGGGCTTCTCGCCCACGGGATCGATCTCGTCGAAGCTCACCTTCGCCGAGAACGACCGGAGCCGTCCGGGTGGTCGCCGTCCTGGCCGTGGAAGGTGACGCTGACCGGGAACCCCGGCCCGGCCGGGGCCAGGTTGCGTTCGTCGACAGGGGCGTCGTCGCGGGGCAGCGCGATGGGCACGCAGCGGTGGTCTCCCCCTTCGGCCGACTGGTCCGGAAGGTGAAGCGGCTGATCGTGCCGCGGCCGATCTCCCAGAAGTCGTGCCGCGACGTCCGTTCCTGGGTGACCTCCACCGTGAGCTCGTAGGTGCCCTCCCCGATCGTGGCCTGGCCGGACGGGAACGGGTTGTGGCCAACCAACTCGCCGTCCTGCCAGAGCGTGAGGCCACCGATGTCGCGGAAGCCGCCGGCGGCGTACCGCCCCTCCACCGGTCCTGCCAGGTCGGGAACGCGAAGCCGACCAGCGAACCCTGGCGCTCGGCGATCCGGGCCGGGCTGCCGTCGCGGTTGACAGCCATCGCGGTCAGCGTCGGGAGCTTGAACCACTCGGTCTCCCGCCGGTCGCCGGCACGGTAGGTGCGCACCCGGTCGAACCAGGTCTCCGGGCGGGTCCGGAAACCGCCGCTGGAGGCGTGCTGCTGCCAGGCCACGCCGGGCGAGTAGTACGCCGTCCGGGAGCCGGGTGCGGCGACCCGGTACCCGGACGACGAGTAGAAGGGACCGGTGCCGTCGTCGACGACGACGCGGGTCCACTCCTCCGGCTCCCACGGCTGGCGCTGCGCGTACCAGCTCTCGTCGACCCTCGCCAGCCGCTTGTCGGACACGCGGTAGCTCAGGTCGGAGGGCACCTGTCCTCTTCGGTGAAAGCCAGGTTGTAGACGTACTCACTCTCTCGGTGGGGACCGTCGGGTCGAACTGCGCAGGTGGGTCCCGTACGTCATATCGCCGATGTCGGCGCGGTCCGTCGGCGTCGCGTAGAACTCGGGGTCCCGCTCCGCGAACAGGGAGTCGCCGACGATCCACCGGTCCCAGGTCCTCTGCACGCCGAACGACCCGGAACGGATCTTCATCGGGCGGCGCCGCTGACGCTCACCCGCCGGGCGTCCCTGGCATCGAGGACCAGCGTGGTGTCGTGGGTGAAGCGCCGGTCCGGGTCGACCAGGTGCGCGTAGGCGAAGGACCCGTCGTCCTTGGTGGTGCGGATGAACGAGCTGAGGAAGTGGCTGCCGGCCCGGAGCCGGAGCGTGATGTCCTCGCCGGTGAAGAGGTAGAGGGCCCGGGTGGGCTGGTGCAGGTCGGTGATGTCCAGGTTGCCGGAGGTCGCCGGATCGCCGTTGCGGTCGATGGCCCGGACCGTGACGTCGACCATCTCCGGCTCGAGGTACATCCCGACGGCCGTGGTCACCCGCACCCGGTCGTGGCCGTGCCCGCCGCTGGCGACGATCCGGCCGCCGATCTCGCCGTACGCCGTGTCGCGCAGGTCGCCGACGTCACCGCGGGCATCGACCTCGACGGTCGCGGTCCCGTGTGCCGGCACCGTGACGGAGTGGTCGTCCAGCTCGAGGATGCGGCCGGGCACCCGGCCTCCGTCGGCGCCGGTGACGTCGTCGAGGTCGAGGTTCAGGCGCAGGTCGCGTCCGGAGTCGTTGGTGTAGGTGACCGTCTCGCTGGCCCGCTCGTCGCGGCCGTGCGGCCAGTCGAAGCTCGCGACCTCGACGCTCACGTCGCTGGTCACCGTGGCGTCGACGGCGTCCGGGGTCCACAGCTCGCCGGCGCCCTGGTCGTAGACGGTGCCTTCGGGCGAGCCCTTGACCGATGCGGTCAGCGCCGCCTTGACCTGCTGCGCCGTCCAGTCGGGATGGGCCTGCCGGACCAGCGCGGCGGCGCCGACGACGTGCGGCGTGGCCATGGACGTCCCGGACATCGCGATGTAGTGGATGCCGCCGGGGCTGTCGGCCTGCGCACCGACGATGGCCACCCCCGGCGCGGCGATGTCGGGCTTGAGGTCGTGCGACCCGAGCACCGCACCGCGGCTGGAGAATCCCGCCGTCTCTCCCCTGTCATCCACCGCACCCACCGTGAGCACGCCCTCGACACATCCCGGGGACGAGACGGTCTCGCGGGCCCCGCTGTTGCCGGCAGCGACCACGAAGAGGGTGTTCGTCTGCTCGGTCAGGGCGGCCGCCGCCTGGGCCATCGGGTCGGTGCAGTCGGTCGGCTGGTCCGAACCCAGGCTCATGTTGACGATGTCCGCATCCTGGGCCACCGCCCACTCCATGCCGGCGACGATCCACGAGAGCTGGCCGCCGCTGAAGCCGAGGACCTTCCCGATCAGCAGGTCGGCGCCCGGCGCCATGCCGGTCCGGGAGGCGTCGGCGGTGCCGTCGCCCGCGATGGTCGACGCCACATGCGTGCCGTGGCCCGCGGTATCGGCAATGCCCTGGCCGGTGAAGTCCTGCGCCTCGACCACCTGGTCGGCGAGGTCGGGGTGCTCGGCGTCGTACCCGGTGTCCAGGAGGGCGACCCGGGTGCCCGTGCCGTCGTACCCGCGGTCCCAGACCCGCGAGGGCGCCGGTCTGCTCGACACCGGTCGCCGGATCCAGGTCGACGTCGGATCCCTCGACCTTCGCGTCCAGCCACACCTTCTGGGCGCTGCCGCCGGCTCGGCTGCGCGCTCCCACGAGCCGTCCGAAGGTCGCGTCGAGGTCCTGCTTGTCGACGGTGACCGCGGTCGCGTCGATCGACTCGAGCTCCGCCTCGACCTGCATCGTCTCCGCACCGCGGGCGCGCGGCAGGTCGCCCTCGACGATGAGCGGCAGCGACTCGCTGTGCTCGTCGTCGTACCCCTGCTCCACGAGTCCGGTCACGTTGAACAGCTCGAGGTCGAGCACGTCCGCAGCCAGCGCGGCCTCCGCCTCGAGCGGGATGACATAGAGGTCGTTGCCGAGCCGGCGTACGTAGTGGTCGCCCTCCGAGCTGAGGACCCCGGACGGTTTCCCGTCGGCGCCCGTGGCGAGGAGCAAGTGCTCCCCGGTGACCAGGGTGACCGGCACGGGGTCCGGTCCGGCAGCGGGACCGCCGGACAGCGGCGCGAGGCCGTCGTCGGCAGCACCCGCGGGACCCGGTACGGCGGAAAGGGTGGCGACGCCGGTCAGAACGGCGACGAGGGCGGCCAGGGCACGGCGCCGCGGCAGGGCGAGAGACATGAAAGGAGCTCCGAGAGAGTCAGGGTGGTGGCAGCACCCTCCTCGCTCGCGATGCCTCCGGGCCAGACGTGCGCACGGCGAGATCCAGCCATGTCCGCAATCCGTCATCCGCCCGCGGGCTCAGACGCCGAACCAGCCCCTGCGTGCTGCTTCGTGCCCAAGCGCGAACCGGGTCGCCACCTGCGCTCGCGCCATCAGCGCGGAGACGCGCCGTTGCACCGTCCGCGCCGAGATCCCCAGCTGACCGGCGATCGCCTGGTCGGTCAGGCCGGCCAGCAGCAGGGTCAGCAGCCGCGCGTCCATCTCGTCGATCCCGTCGGTGGGCCGGTCCGCCAGGCCGGTCGCCGGCAGCAGCTCCCGCGCGGACCCCCACACCATGTCGAACAGGTGCACCAGCGCGTCAAGCAGCCCGGACGGATGGATGACCAAGGCGCCGGCACCGGAGTCGTCGGACGTCGGCGCCAGCGGCAGGAGGGCGACGGACCGATCGGCGATCAGCAGCCGCAGCGGCAGGTCGTCGATGACCCGGACCCGCTCGCCGGCCTGCACGGACTCGGCCACCAGATCGAGGAAGCCGGGCTTCTCCATCGCCGCCCGTTCGACCACCACGCGGTAGGTGACGCCGCGCGACACCGCCACCTTCTCGTCGACGTTGTCCTCGGCGGACACCAGGGCGACCGTGGACTTCACCAGGGCGAGCACCTCGTGAGCCGCTCCGCGTTGGAGCTGGGCGAAGCGCTGGGCGACCGCCTGCTCGCCGTGAACCACGTCGACGACCTCGGTGCTCGCCCGGTCGGTGGCGGCACCTCGGTACTCGCCGACGAGGCGTTCCAGCTCGAGCTCGGCGCGCCGGATCTCGTCGCGCCGCTCCACGATCATCGACCCGACCGCGATGGCCGGGGGCGACGCCACGTAGTCGCCCGGCGTCGCCGTCGAGCGGGCCACCAGACCCTTCTCCTCGAGCGAGGACAGGGCCGAGCGGATCTCCGAGAGCGGTGCTCCCCCTGCGGCGGCAAGCGCCTCGGCCGAGGCCGAGGGGACACCGACCAGGTGTCGGTACGCCGCCTCCTCGACGGCGTCCAGCCCGAGAGCGCCCAGCATCCCTGGCTTCCTCAGCACCTCTCGATGGTGGCGTCGTTGCGGGCCTGGTTGCCGTAGCTGCGGGCCTGGTCGACGTACGGCGTGACCACGCTGGCGCCGCCCACGTTGGCGAAGCCGCCGTGCACCACGCAGCCGGTGATCCGCTTCGGGTCGACCTGGGCCACCGCCTGGGCGATCTTGAACAGCTCGGCCGGGGGGACGGCGGTGTGCATGTGCTTGAGCACGGTCAGCACGCCGGACTCCATGAAGCCGCGCTCGTGCGCTCGCCGGGCGATGGTGCCCTGGATGCCCGCGAGCACGATCTGCTGGTTGGCGGACCGGTCGAAGTCACCTCCGGGCAGCGACTTGCGGATCCGGGCGAACGCCATCGCGTTGTAGCCGTTGAGGTGGTTCTTGCCGGCCCGGAACCCGTTGGGCTTGAGGTAGGGGTCGGAGAACGGTCGCGGGTTGCGCACGTCGACGCCACCGATGTCGTCGACCATGTCCTCGAAGAACGGGAACCGGGTGACGAAGACGTAGTCGGGCTCGATCCCGATCAGGTTGCCGACCGCCTCGCCGAGCAGCTGCGGGCCGCCGTAGTAGAGGGCGGCGTTGATCCGGTCGGAGCCGTGGCCCGGGATCGACACGTAGGAGTCGCGCGGGATCCCGATGCTCGTGGCCGCGCCGGTCTTGGTGTTCATACCGACCAGCTGGAGAGCGTCTCCGCGCACCCGGAGCATGTTCTCCCCGGGCCGGGCGTCGGAGCCGACGGCCAGGATCCAGACCAGGTCGGGGTTCAGGTCGACCCCCTGTGAGTGACGGAACTCCACCAGCACGGCGTCGGTGGAGGCCACGGTGGAGTTCGGCACGACCAGGCCGGTGATCGCGAGCACCACGCCGAGAACCACACCTCGGACCAGGTTGCGCGTACGCCTCCTCGATGGGGTGCTCATGCCACCCTCCCGCGCTTCACGTCGTAGCCGAAGACCTGCCAGTCGCTGCCGGAGTGGCTGAGGAACAGCCGCCCGGCGATCCGGTCGGTACGCCGGAACTCGCCGTCGAGGTCGAGCACCAGGACGAACCAGGCGGTGACCCCCGCGGCCCTGCCGCGGTCGGCCAGGACGTCGATCCGGAGCCGCCGCGCCATGGCGGTCACGGTGTCGACCCGGTCGCCCACCTCGCCGTTGCTCATCAGCGCCTTGTCACGCTTGGCGAGCGCGGCGGCGTCCTTGCTGAACGCCTGGAAGGCGTCGGAGAAGTCGTTGCGCGGATACTCGCCCGCGACGTACGCCGCGTCGATCCACGTATCGACCGTCTTGGTCACCTGCTTGCGCAGCTGCGCGCGCCGGTCGCGCTTCAACTTGCCCTTGACGAACCCGATGGTGGCCTGGGTGGGAATGCCCGGCGCCTGCTCGGCTGCCGGGGATGACTCCTTCGACTCGTCCGGGTCGGCACCGTCGTCCGAGCACGCACCGAGCCCGGCTACCAGGACCAGCGACGCGGCGGTCGCCAGGGCAGCACGGACGGCGCGTGCGGGGGTGGGGAACATCGGGTGGGACTCCCATCGTGTGGCTCCGGTTACAGGGTGCACGAAAGCCCAAGGTCAGCCGCGCATTTGCTGGCCCGTGGGTCTAGCCTTGACGTCGCACCATACGTTCCCCTAGCGCGCTCATCCGGAAGAGGCGAAGCAAGTCGTGCCGCAGTCGTCAGGACAGCAGTCCCCCCAACCATCTACCTCGGACTTCGGAGCCAACGAATGGCTCGTCGAGGAGATGCGTGAGCGATACAAGTCCGACCCGTCGAGCGTCGACGCCAGCTGGGCCGACTACTTCACCAACGGGTCCGGCGGCACCAGCGCCGCGAAGGCCGGCAACAACACCGTGACGACCGAGCCGAAGCAGGCCGCCCCGGCCGCGAAGACCGAGTCGAAGGCCGAGACGAAGGCCGAGATGAAACAGCAGCAAGCGCCGCAGCAGGAGAAGGCGCCGGCGAAGTCGGCATCGAAGACAGAGTCAGACGCCAAGCCCGAGCCGAAGGCCGTGCCCCGCCAGCCGAGCAAGGCCGCCGAGCCGGCCAAGGGCACCACCAACCCGATGCCCAAGGAGTCGCGCCCGACCGCGCCGGCCGCGGCCAGCGACGAGCCGACCTACACCGTGCTGCGTGGTGCCCCGGCCCGCACCGCGATCAACATGGACGCCTCGCTGAGCGTGCCCACGGCTACCTCGGTCCGCTCCGTGCCGGTGAAGCTGCTCTGGGACAACCGGACGGTTATCAACAACCACCTCGCCCGGGCGCGCGGCGGCAAGGTCTCGTTCACCCACCTGATCGGCTACGCCCTGGTCCGGGCCCTGCGCTCGATGCCGGAGATGAACGTCGGCTTCGAGACGGTCGACGGCAAGCCCAACCTGATCACCCCGGCACACATCAACCTCGGCCTGGCGATCGACGTCAAGAAGGACGACGGGACGCGCCAGCTGCTGGTGCCCAGCATCAAGGCTGCGGAGCGGATGGACTTCGCGGGCTTCTGGACGGCCTACGAGGAGATCGTCCGCAAGACCCGCAACAACAAGCTCACCATCGAGGACTTCCAAGGCACCACGATCTCGCTCACCAACCCCGGCGGCATCGGCACCGTCCACTCGGTGCCGCGGCTGATGAAGGGGCAGGGCGCGATCATCGGGGTCGGCGCGATGGAGTACCCGCCTGAATGGCAGGGCGCCTCGGAGGACGCCATCGCGCGCAACGCGATCAGCAAGGTGATGACCCTCACCTCGACCTACGACCACCGGGTCATCCAGGGCGCGCAGTCCGGCGAGTTCCTCAAGCGGATGCACCAGCTGCTGCTCGGTGAGGACGGGTTCTACGACGAGATCTTCCGTTCGCTCCGGATCCCCTACGAGCCGATCCGGTGGAGCAACGACATCGCGACGTCGCACGACGACGAGATCAGCAAGCAGGCCCGGATCCTCGAGCTGATCCACGCCTATCGGGTGCGCGGCCACATGATGGCCGACACCGACCCGCTGGAGTATCGCCAGCGCAGCCACCCCGACCTCGAGGTGGAGAACCACGGGCTCACCCTGTGGGACCTCGACCGGGAGTTCGCCACCGGCTCGTTCGGCGGCGAAGGCCGGCGGTTCATGAAGCTGCGGCACATCCTCGGCATCCTCCGCGACTCCTACTGCCGCACCACCGGCATCGAGTACATGCACATCATGGATCCCGAGCAGCGCCGGTGGATCCAGCAGCGGGTGGAGCAGCCACACGTGAAGCCGCCGCGTGAGGAGCAGCTGCGGATCCTGCTCAAGCTCAACCAGGCCGAGGCGTTCGAGACGTTCCTGCAGACCAAGTTCGTCGGCCAGAAGCGGTTCAGCCTCGAGGGCGGCGAGACCACCATCCCGGTGATCGACGAGATCTGCGAGGCGGCCGCCGAGGCCGAGCTCGACGAGGTCACGATGGGGATGGCCCACCGCGGCCGACTCAACGTGCTGGCCAACATCGTCGGCAAGAAGTACTCCCAGATCTTCCGCGAGTTCGAGGGCAACATCGACCCGCGGACGGTCCAGGGCTCCGGTGACGTGAAGTACCACCTCGGTGCCGAGGGAGCGTTCACCTCCGAGCGGGGCGCGAACATCAAGGTCTCGGTCGCCGCGAACCCGTCGCACCTCGAAGCCGTCGACCCGGTGCTCGAGGGCATCGCCAGAGCCAAGCAGGACGTGCTCGACCGCGGCGCCAAGTACCCCGTGCTCCCGCTGCTGGTGCACGGCGACGCGGCGTTCGCCGGCCAGGGCGTGGTGGCGGAGACGCTCAACCTCTCCCAGCTGCGCGGCTACCGCACCGGCGGCACCATCCACGTCGTCGTCAACAACCAGGTCGGGTTCACCACCTCGCCGGGCTCCTCGCGGTCCTCGCTCTACTGCACCGACGTCGCCCGGATGGTGCAGGCGCCGATCTTCCACGTGAACGGCGACGACCCCGAGGCCTGCATCCGGGTGGCCCGGCTGGCGTTCGAGTACCGGCAGGCGTTCAACAAGGACGTCGTCATCGACCTGGTGTGCTACCGCCGGCGCGGTCACAACGAGGGCGACGACCCGTCGTACACGCAGCCGCTGATGTACGACCTGATCGAGCAGAAGCGCTCGGTGCGCAAGCTCTACACCGAGTCCCTGATCGGTCGCGGCGACATCACCATCGAGGAGGCCGAGCAGGTCCTGAAGGACTACCAGCAGCAGTTGGAGCGGGTCTTCACCGAGGTCCGGGAGGCGAGCAGCCAGCCCTCGGAGTGGACGACCGTCCCCGACTACCCCGACAAGCCGGCGGGCGAGACGAAGACCGCGATCCCGATGGAGTTCCTCAAGCGGATCGCCGACGCCTACGTCACCCCGCCCGAGGGCTTCACTGTGCACCCGAAGGTGATGCCGCAGCTGCAGCGGCGGGCGACCGCGATCACCGAGGGCCCGATCGACTGGGGTACCGGCGAGATCATCGCCTTCGGCGCGCTGCTGATGGACGGCCGGCCGGTGCGGCTGGCCGGTCAGGACTCCCGGCGCGGCACGTTCGTGCAGCGGTTCGCCACGATCATCGACCGTGTCAACGCCGACGAGTGGACGCCGCTGTCCAACCTCACCGAGGACCAGGCCAAGTTCCACGCCTACGACTCGCTGCTCTCGGAGTACGCCGCGCTCGGCTTCGAGTACGGCTACTCGGTGGCCCGTCCGGATGCGCTGGTGCTCTGGGAGGCCCAGTTCGGCGACTTCGTCAACGGCGCCCAGACCGTGATCGACGAGTTCATCTCCGCGGGGAAGACCAAGTGGCGCCAGGAGTCCGGCGTCGTGCTGCTGCTGCCGCACGGCTACGAGGGCCAGGGCCCCGACCACTCCTCCGCCCGGATCGAGCGGTTCCTCACCATGTCCGCAGACGACGCGTTCGTGGTGGCCCAGCCGTCCACGCCGGCGTCGTACTTCCACCTGCTGCGGGAGCACTCGCTCGGCGAGAAGCACCGGCCGCTCGTCGTGTTCACCCCGAAGTCGATGCTGAAGCGCAAGGAGGCCGCCTCTCAGCCCAAGGACTTCAGCGAGGGGACGTTCCGGCCGTTCATCGGGGACGCCGACGCCGACCCGGCGAAGGTCGACACCCTGCTGATGTGCTCGGGCCGGGTGACCTGGGACCTCATGGTCGAGCGGGCCAAGAAGGACGACGCCGAGCGGTTCGCGATCGCCCGGATCGAGCAGCTCTACCCTCGCCCGGTCGACGAGATCAAGGCCGAGATGGCCCGCTACCCCGGGCTGAAGACGGTGCGCTGGGTGCAGGACGAGCCCCGCAACATGGGCCCGTGGCCGCACTACGCGCTGAACGTCTGGCCGGAGCTGGACATCACCGTGGAGCCGATCTCCCGCGAGGGCTCATCCTCCCCGTCGGTCGGCACCATGAAGCGGCACACGGCCGAGCAGAAAGACCTGCTCGACCGCGCGTTGAGCTGATCCGAGACGCGCCAGCGGATCGGATGATGGTGGTCGAGCAAGCCGCGCAACTGAGGAACGAAGTCGCGACCGAGCATGTCGAGACCCCGTGAGAAGGACAGGGACCGTAACGATGTACTTCACTGACCGCGGGATCGAGGAGCTCGAGCGCCGCCGCGGCGACGAAGAGGTGACCCTGGCATGGGTCGCCGGCCGGCTCCAGGAGTTCACCGACACCCATCCCGAGTTCGAGACCGCCGTGGAGCGGTTGGCCACCTGGCTGGCCCGGCTCGACGATCCCGAGGACTGACCACTTGAGCGACCACATCGACTACGCCGAGTGGGGCGAGCGGTTCTTCCGCACCGCCGTCTCCGCCGAGCGGGTGCTGGCCGGCATCAACGTGCTTGCCGGACAGCAGATCGACGTCGGCCCGATGGGCGTCGGCCCGGGCCGGGTCGTCAAGGTGACGGCGCGCGGCGAGATCGGCAGGGCCGTCGGCGACCGGGTCTCCGACGACCCGGTGACGTTCCTGGTCTCGCTGCCGGCGTCGCTGGAGTTCGCGATCAACCTGGGTGTCGACACGCATCGGTTCACCGCCGACCTGACCATCCCGCTCACTCTCACCGCCCGCGCCCGCGAGGACCTGGCGATCCTGATCGACGTCACCCCTCCCCGCGCCGGCGAGGTCGGCTGCGAGCTGAAGGCGCAGGGGCTCCGCGCGTCGATCACCCAGTACGCCGCCAACGTCGAGGGCGAGCTGAAGCGGTTCGTGTCTAAGTACGTCACCCGTGAGATCGAGAAGCCGTACGTCGTCAAGGCGCGCACCATCAACGTCTCCGGCGCGATCGACAAGGCGGTGGGAAGCCTCGCGCCGAAGTACGGCCAGACCGACGAGCTCAGATCCGACCTCACCGGCGCGCTCGAGGCGGAGATCCTCGAGTCGGAGAAGCTGTTCGTCGAGGACGGTCTTCCCGTTGAGACGCCCGCCGCCGAGGGGCAGTAACACGTTCTAGGCTGGGGTCATGACCGCTCCGCTGCCGTACGAGAAGGTCGCCTACCCCGCCGCACCCTGGCGGATGGTGGGCTCGCTGTGGCTCTCGCTGTTCCGCCTCAAGCAGGACGTCGACGAGCTCCGCCCGGCCGGCGTGTACGGCGCGGCGTTCGTGTCCTACGAAGAGGGCAGCCCGCTCACCTACTCCGAGCTGCTCGTCGCCCGGCCGGTGAGGTCCGGCCAGCACCGGCGCCGGGTGACCATCACCGACATCTGGGTCGACTCCCCCGCATCGGTGGCCGGCGGTCGCGAGCTATGGGCGATCCCGAAGGGCCTGTGCGACTTCACGCTCGAGTCGTCCTACCGCGGCCCCGTCACCACCACCGAGTGGTCGGCCGGCATCGACCGCCGGCCGGTCGCGAGCGCCCGCTTCAGAGACGTCTCGCGGCTCGCCCCGCGCCTGCCGTTCAAGGGCGGCACCTGGCAGCCCGAGCTCGCCGAGGGCGGCGGCGAGAAGACCGCGACCCTGCAGGGGTCGTCGAAGGCCGCGCCGTGCCGGGGTTCGTGGGAGTTCGACCCGGACGGCCCGCTCGGCTGGCTGCGCGGCGCACGACAGCTCGCGTCGTTCCGGCAGGCGGCGTTCCGGATGTCGTTCGGCTGATCCGACCGAGCCTGCGAGGACGGATCAGGGATGCAGGGCTCTCCAGGCGGCGTCCGATTTCCGCCAGAAGCATCCTCTGCGATCCGACAGGATCGAGGCATGCACTCAGTCGTTCCGCTCAAGGTCCACTACTACGGCACCCCCGTCGTCCTGGTCTCCTCGACCAACCCCGACGGGACCACCAACCTCGCGCCGATGTCCTCCGCCTGGTGGCTCGGGCAGGAGGCGATGCTCGGCCTGGGCGCGTCATCGCGGACCACGCAGAACCTGCTGCGCACCCGCGAGTGCGTGCTCAACCTCGCGCCGTCGTCACTGGTCGACCACGTCGACCGGCTCGCACTGCTCACCGGGACCCCGGAGCTCTCCGAGCACAAGCGGGCCACCGGATACCGCTACGAGCCCCGCAAGTTCGAGGCCGCCGGGTTGACGCCGCAGCCGTCCGACCAGGTTGCGCCCGATCGCGTGCAGGAGTGCCCGATCCAGCTCGAGTGCCGCGTGACCGATCACCTGTCGCTCGACACGGAGTCCACGTCGGCCCGGGCGATCCACGTCACGGTGCTGCGCGCGCACATCGACGATTCGGTCCGGCTGCTCGGCACGAACCACGTCGACCCGCTGGCGTGGGACCCGCTGATCATGAAGTTCTGCGACTTCTTCGGCTCCGGCGACGCCTTGATCCCCTCGCGGCTGGCCGCAGGATGGCGGATGCCCGGTCGGCTCGAAGCGGCGTCCTGAGCGCCTAGGGCGTGTCTATGTCGTCAGACGGCGTCGCCCCGTGCTCCTCCGCGGCCTTGCGCGAGGCGTCCTTGATCTCGTAGACCTCGCTGGCGAACCCGCCGATCGCGCCGGCCACGTCCTGCACGGCCTTGGTGATGATCGAGGCGACCTGGCCGACCGTGCGCGCGGCGGCCTCGACCGTCGACTGGACGGCGTCCTTGCCGATCTCTGCCTTACTGAAATGATCTGGCCTCAGGTGGTCGCTCATGCCCTCAGTGTGACCCCGTGAGGGTCAGGCCGCCAACGCGGGCTCGCTCACATCGGCGGCGTCGGGACCGTCGGTACCGGGCTTCCGGTCCGGCAGTGCCATCCGGCAGATCTTCCTGGCCACGCTCCACAGCTGCCCGCTGAGCGAGCCCGTGTTGTAGGCCAGGCCGTAGCGCTCGCAGATCTCGCGTACCTCCCCGGCGATCTCCGGGTAGCGGCGGGCCGGCAGGTCCGGGAACAGGTGGTGCTCGATCTGGTGGCTCAGGTTGCCGGTCATCACGTGGAAGAGCCTGCCGCCGGTGATGTTCGCCGAGCCGAGCAGCTGGCGGTAGTACCAGTGGCCGCGGGTCTCGTCCTCGCACTCCTCCTGGGAGAACGTCGCGACGCCGGCCGGGAAGTGCCCGCAGAAGATGATGTTGAACGCCCAGATGTTGCGGACCAGGTTGGCCACGGCGTTGCCGGCCAGCGTCATCGGGAACAACGGTCCCGTCAGCGCGGGGAACATCAGGTAGTCCTTGAGAGCCTGACGCTTGACCTTGCGCATGATCCCCGCGTGCAGGGCCTTGTTCTCCTCCATCGTGCGCTTGCCCTTGACGATGTTCTCGACCTCGAGGTCGTGCATCGCGACGCCCCACTCGAAGAACACCATCAGCAGGAACGCGTAGACCGGGTTCCCGAGGTAGTAGGGATGCCACGGCTGGTCCTCGTCCATCCGCAGGATCCCGTAGCCGATGTCGCGGTCCTTGCCGAGGATGTTCGTGTAGGTGTGGTGGATGTAGTTGTGGGAGTACTTCCACTGCTCGCTCGGGCAGACGTTGTCCCACTCGTACATCCGGGAGTTCAGCCCCGGGTCGCCCATCCAGTCGTACTGGCCGTGCATCACGTTGTGGCCGATCTCCATGTTGTCCAGGATCTTGGCGACGCTCAGTGTCGCGACGGCGAGCGGCCACGCCGGCGGCAGGTAGAACAGCGCCCGGCCGGCCACCTCGAGGCCACGCTGCGCCTTGACGACCTTGCGGATGTACGCCGCGTCGTCCTCGCCGAGGTCGGCGATGATCCGCTGGCGGATGGCGTCCAGCTCCTCACCGAACGTCTCGAGCTGGTCAGGGGTCAGCTTGGTGGTCATTGGTTCCCTCTCAGAGTTCTACGGCGCAGTCGCCCTCGGGGGCGCTGACGCAGATTCGGATGTCCTCATCGGGCAGCGACGACGTCTCGCCGGTGAGGATGTTGCGGACGGTGCCCTCGGTCTTGCGGGAGACGCAGGAGAAGCAGATGCCCATCCGGCAGCCGTACTCGGGCGTGAGACCCAGTGCCTCCGCCTGCTCGAGCAGCGCCGCGCCGGAGTTCGCGCCCGCCTTGCCGGACCGGGTGAACTCGACCGCGCCCTCTCCGGAGCCGGTGGCGACGCGGGGCGGCTTGAAGTACTCGACCCGCAGCGCGTCCGAGCCGTCGTACGCCGCCTGCACGGCCTCGATCAGCGGCGCCGGGCCACACGCCCAGGTGGGGACGTCGCGGTAGCCGGGAACCAGCCGCTCGAGGTACGCCGGCGAGAGCGCCGGGTCACCGAGCTCGGGGTGGAGCAGGTGCACGTCGATGCCGTGCCCGGAGCGGCGTACCTCGTCCAGCTCGGCCGCGAAGATCTGGTGCCCCGGGCTCTGCGCGTAGTGCAGGAAGGTGACCCGGCCCCGATGGGTGCGACGCTGCAGCGAGCGCAGCATCGACATCACCGGGGTGATGCCCGAGCCGCCGGAGATGAAGAGGACGTGGTCCGGCACCTGGTCCGGCAGCACGAAGTCACCCTCGGCCTGCGAGAGGTGCACCATCGTGCCCGGGCCGGCTTCCTCCACGAGGTAGCGCGAGACGATGCCTTCGGGATTGGCCCGCAGCGTGATCGTGAACCGGTCGCCGTGCCGCGAGTCGGGGCTGGAGACGGTGAACACCCGGGTCGTACGCCGGCTGCCGTTGATCTCCACGCCCAGCTGCACGTGCTGTCCGGCGCGGTGACCGCGCCAGGTCGACGTGGGCTGCAGGGTGATCGTGGCGACCGGAGGGTGCCCGGACACGTCGACCTCGCGGTCGACGCCGACGACGCGGGCCCGCACCTCGTGCGCCGCCCACATCGGGTTGACCTGCTCGAGATAGCGGTCGACACCGTGCGGTGAGGTGAGCGCCGCGAGGGCGCGGGACCGGAGGATGGTGCCTCCGACCGTGGCGGTGATGCCCATGACAATTGCTCCCGGTGATCGAGCCTGTCGAGATCAGTGTACGACTGTACTCCCAAACTCTCCTGGGTCACCGTGGCCACGGTCAAGGGAACCGGGACGTGTTCGTGCACACATGTTCACTTCTAGACTGTCCGAGTGACCGAGACCCGGGGCGAGCGCAAGGAGCGGACCCGGCGGGCGATCCTCGACGCCGCGCTGGCGCTCGGCGACGACACCAGCCTGTCCGCGCTGTCGCTGCGCCAGGTGGCCAAGGAGGTCGGCATCGTGCCGACCGGCTTCTACCGCCACTTCGACTCGATCGAGGCCCTCGGCCTGGCGCTGGTGGAGGAGGCCTTCGGATCCCTTCGGGCGATGCTGCGCGACGTACGCCGCGGCGACCCCGCCTTCGGCGACATCGTCGACGGCTCGGTCGCGATCCTGGTGGACCACGTGCACCAGCAGCGCGCGCACTTCCTGTTCATCGCCCGCGAGCGCAACGCGGGGCCACCCGCCGTACGCGCCGCGATCCGGCACGGCATCGAGCTCTTCGAGCACGAGCTGGCCACCGACCTGGCCCGGCTACCGGGAACCGAGGCCTGGTCGGCGGAGGACCTGCGGATCCTCTCGAACCTGATCGTCACCGCCATGGTCGGCACGGCCGAGGCGATCCTGAGCGCCGGCCCGAAGGCCGAGGCTCAGGTCACCTCGAACGCGCGCAAGCAGCTCCGGATGGTGCTGGTCGGTGCCGTCAACTGGCGGTCCCGGGGCTGAGCTCCCCGAGGTCTTCCTCCAGCTCCTCCAGCTCGGCGTCCAGGTCGCCGACCTTCTCGTCCGGCGCCGGTCCCGCGTGCGGGTCGACGGCCGGACGGCTGGGCAGCATGAAGGCCAGCACGACCACGGCCACAGCGATCAGGCCGCTCACCAGGAACGCCAGCTGCATGCCGTCGATCGTCGCCTCGAGCGGCGCCACCCCGTCGGTGAGCCTGCTCTTGGCGTGGCTGGTCATCAGGGTGATCACCAGCGCGGTGCCGAACGCGCCGGCGACCTGCTGGATGGTGCCCAGCATCGAGCTCCCGTGGGAGTAGAGGTGCATCGGCACGTCGCCGAGGCCGAGCGTGAACACCGGCGTGAACAGCATGGCCAGGCTCACCATCATCAGGATGTGGTTGCCCAGGATCAGCGCGTACGGCGTCTCCGCACCGATCTGGGTGAACGCGAGAAGGCTCAGCACCATCACGATGCTGCCCGGGATCACCAGCGGCTTCGAGCCGAACCTGTCGAACGCCGCGCCGACGCGAGGGCCGAGCACGCCCATGGCCAGACCGCCCGGCATCACCAGCAGACCGGTCTGCAGCGGAGAGAGGTCGCGGACCTCCTGCAGGTAGAGCGGCAGCAGGATCATCGCGCCGAGCATCGCCATGAACGCGATCGACATCATGATCAGCGACAACCGGTAGGTGCGGTGCCGCAGGACGCGAAGGTCGAGCAGCGGGGAGCCGGTGCGCATCAGCCGCAGCTGCCGCGTGACGAACAGCGCGATCGCGACCAGGCCGGCAGCCACGATCAGGCCGGGCCGGAGCCGGTCGCCGTTCGCGAACTCGCTGAGCCCGTAGACCAGGCCGCCGAAGCCGACGGCGGCGATCGCCACACTGGGCCAGTCGATGTCACCGGGCTTCGGCTCACCGACGTTCTCGAGCTTGCGCATCGACACCACGGTCACGGCCAGGGCGATCGGCAGCACGGCGGCGAAGATCAGCCGCCACGAGCCCAGCTGCAGCAGCACGCCGGAGACCGCCGGGCCGAGCGCCGGAGCGACCGACATGGCGAGCGTCACGTTGCCCATCACCCGGCCGCGGTCCTGCATCGGCACCACGGTCATCAGGGTGGTCATCAGCAGCGGCATCATCACGGCGGTGCCGCTCGCCTGGATGATCCGGGCGATCAACAGCACCCAGAACGTGGGCGCGACGAGCGCCAGCGTGGTGCCGATCGAGAACGTGATCATCGCGGTGGCGAACGCGGTGCGGGTGCTGACCCGTTGCAGGAACCAGCCGGTGACCGGGATCACGGAGGCCATCGTCAACAGGAACGCCGTCGAGAGCCACTGGGCGGCGTTCAGCGACACATCGAAGTGCTCGGCCAGACTCGGGATCGCGTTGATCATGATCGTCTCGTTGAGGATCACGGTGAACGTCGCCGCGACCAGCCATCGGATGACGACCGGGGTCCGTCCGGTCTCAGCTGGTGCGGGAGCAGGCGCAGTCATGGGGGGTCCTTCGGAGTCGCAGGTGGGGATGATGCCGGGAGAGACCGGCGGAGGGAGGAGAACTCATCGAGTTCTGACAACCATTCTTTACGTTCCGGGTATTCCGGACCAAACGAATATTGCGGTGTCGCCGGATTGCTGGGCGACTGGTCAGGTTCCGGGTCGTGGGACCAGGGGCCGCACCGTCACCTCGGGGATGGTGACGCCGTCAGGAAGGTCGAGCACGTGCAGGATCGTGTCGGCCACGACGCCCGGGTCGATCCACTTCGACGGGTCGTAGGTGCGGCCCTCCTGCTCGTGCACCTTCTCCTGCATCGGGGTCGCGGTCCGGCTGGGGAACACCGTGGTGACCCGCACGCCGTGCTCGATCTCTTCGGCGCGGAGGGAGTCGGCGAACCCGCGCAGCCCGAACTTCGAGGCGGCGTACGCCGACCACATCGGGCTCGCCGAAAGGCCCGCCGAGGAGTTCACGAACACGATCGTGCCGCCGGTGCGTCGTACGGCGGCAAGGGTGAGCCGGGTGAGCACGGCCGGCGCCACCAGGTTGACGTCGACCTGCTCGCGCAGGCGCTCGACGGGCTGGTCGGCCACCGGGCCGAGGTCGACCACGCCGGCGACGTGCAGCACCGAGTCGAGGCGGTCGATGTCGGGCACCCGGATCGAGGCCGGGTCGGCGAGGTCGGTGGTGAAGGTCTGAGCGCCGGGGAACCGCTCCGACAGCTCGGCGGCGCGCGCCTCGCTGCGGGCCAGCAGCACCAGGTCGTCGCCGCGCGCCGCGAGTCGGTCGGCCACGGCGGCGCCGATGCCGGAGCCGGCGCCGGTGATCAGATGGGTGCGCGTCATCGGGTGAAGACGATCTTCCCGAACACGTCACCCTCGGCCATCGCCGCGAAGCCGTCGCGGGCCTTCTCCATCGGCAGCGTCCGGTCGATGAGCGGGCGGGTGCCCGAGGCATCCAGCAGGGTGACCAGCGAGGCGAGCTCGTCGCGCGTGCCCATCGTCGAGCCGACGACGCTCAGCTGCAGGAAGAAGATGCGGGTGAGCTCGGCGTCGTCGAGCTTCGGCCCGGACGTGGTTCCCGAGATCACGATCCGGCCACCGGGACGCAGTGAGCGGATCGAGTGCGACCAGGTCGCCCGGCCCACGGTCTCCATCACCGCGTCGACCTTCACCGGCAGCCGGGTGCCGGACTCGAACACGTCGTGTGCGCCGAGCTCGAGCGCCTTCGCCCGCTTGGTCTCGTCGCGGCTGGTGGCGAACACCCGCAGCCCGCCGGCCCGCGCCAGCGAGATCAGAGCGGTCGCCACTCCCCCGCCCGCGCCCTGCACCAGCACCGTGTCACCGGCCCTGAGGTCGCCCTGCCCGAAGAGCATCCGGTACGCCGTCAGCCAGGCCGTGGGCAGGCAGGCCGCCTCCTCGAAGGAGAGCGAGGCCGGCTTGGGCACCACGTTGACCCGCGGCACCGCCACGGTGTCGGCGAACGTGCCCTGATAGCGCTCGGAGAGCAGCGACCGCTTGGGGTCGAACGTCTCGTCGCCCCGCCACGAGGGGTCCGAGACCACGGCGTGCACGACCACCTCGTTGCCGTCCTCGTCGATGCCCGCCGCGTCACAGCCGAGGATCATCGGCAGCGCCTCTTCCTTCAGGCCCACGCCGCGCAGCGACCAGAGGTCATGGTGGTTGAGCGCTGTGGCCTTCACGGTCACCGTCGTCCAGCCGTCGGGCACCTCGGGATCGGGTCGCTCCCCCACCACCAGCCCGGACAGCGGGTCGTCGGTGCTGAAGGACTCGGCGTACACAGCGAACATGGTGGCCACGCTAGCGAGCGCTCATCGGTGGTCGAGCAGGGAGGCGCCCCAGCGCGACCGTTGTCGAGACCCCCGCAACCGCTACGGGGTCTCGACGACGCTCGTTTCGAGACAGGCGCTAGCGCGCCTTCCTCAACGCAAGGCTGGCGCTCGCTGCTCGACCACCGGACTGCGACGACCACCGGCGCCGTGAAACCGGGCGGTCTCACCGTGAAACTGCCCTGAAACCAGCTGGAGCCACGCTCCTCGGCATGAACACACACCACGACCTGGCCGTCACCGCCTCGGGACTCGTCAAGCAGTTCGGCGACACCCGCGCGGTGGACGGCATCGACCTGGAGGTACGCCGGGGAGAGATCTTCGGCGTGCTCGGCCCGAACGGGGCCGGCAAGACCACGATGCTGAGCATGCTGGCGACCCTTCTCCGGATCGACGCCGGAGAGGCGGAGATCTTCGGGGTCGACGTGCTGCGGCAGCCGCACCAGGTGCGGCAGCTGATCGGCGTCACCGGGCAGTACGCCTCGGTCGACGAGAACCTGACCGCCTCCGAGAACCTCTGGCTGTTCGGCCGGCTGCTCGGCCTTTCCCGCGCGGACGCCAAGGAGCGGGCGAACACCCTGATCGAGCAGTTCGGTCTCGAGGAGGCCGCCGACCGGCAGATCGCCACCTTCTCCGGCGGCATGCGTCGGCGCCTCGACCTCGCGGCCAGCCTGATCCGGCGCCCGCCGCTGATCTTCCTCGACGAGCCGACCACGGGCCTCGACCCGCGGACCCGCGGCCAGATGTGGGACACGATCCGCTCGCTGGTGGCCGACGGCAGCACCGTGCTGCTCACCACGCAGTACCTCGACGAGGCTGACCAGCTCGCCGACCGGGTGGCAGTCATCGACCGCGGCGTCAAGGTCGCCGAGGGGACCCCCGACGATCTCAAGACGTCCGTCGGCGCCTCGACCCTGCAGCTGCGGCTGGAGAACCCCGACCAGCTCAGCCCAGCCGCCCAGATCCTTGAGCGGGTGTTGCGCCAGGAGCCGGTGTCGACGCCCGAGGCCGGCGGCCTCAACGTGGCCCTCGAGGCTGCGGACCAGGCGGCCGACGCGCTGATCGCGCTTCGACAGGGCCACGTGAGCATCGCCTCCGTCTCGGTCGCGAAGCCCAGCCTCGACGAGGTCTTCCTCGCCCTCACCGGACACGACACCAACGTGGCCGACGCCACCGACGACGAACTGGAGCCCGCACGATGAGCACCATCACCACCGAAGCGCCCCGCGTCGACCCCACGCTGCCCGTGGACTACGACGTCACCGACCGGGTGAGCCCGGTCGAGACCCTGAACCAGACCCTGTCCATGGCCTGGCGGGCGACCAAGAAGATGCGCCGCAACCCGGAGCAGTTCTTCGACGTACTCATCCAGCCGCTGCTGTTCACCGCGATGTTCGCCTACATCTTCGGCGGCGCGGTCAGCGGCGATGTCGAGAGCTACCTCCCTCTCCTGATCCCGGGGATCCTGGCCCAGACCACGCTGACTGCGTGCATCGCGACCGGCATCCAGCTGCGCGAGGACATGGACAAGGGCGTCTTCGATCGGTTCCGGTCGCTGCCGATCGCGCGGATCGCGCCGCTGGCCGGACCGATGCTCGCCGACGTCATCCGCTACACCGTGGCCACCGTTCTCACCTTCGCCACCGGCATCGCCATGGGCTACCGGCCCGGCGGCGGCGTGCCCGGAGTGCTCGCCGCGACCCTGCTCACGATCGCCTGCGGCTGGTCGATGGCCTGGATCTTCACCTGGGTCGGCATCAAGGGCCGCAGCGCCCAGTCGGTGCAGGCGATTTCGATGATGATCATGTTCCCGCTGACGTTCATGTCGAACTCGTTCGTCCCCGCCGACACGCTGCCGGGCTGGCTGCAGGCCTTCGTCGAGATCAACCCGATCTCCCACGTGGTGACCGCGGTGCGTGACCTCGCCAACGACGGCCAGGTCACCGCCCAGGTGGGCTGGGCGGTCGTCGCCTGCGTTGCCGTGATCGCCATCTTCGCGCCGCTGTCGGTGCGCAGCTACCGCAAGGCCCTCTGAGCCACGGCCGCGGCCTCCTCCAGCAGGTCGGCCGCCCGGCGCCCGGCGTACTCGTCCTCCACTCGGGCGAGGACGCCGGGCGCGGTGCGTTCGGCCAGTGCCGTCGCCCGGTCCCACGACATGCTCGGGATGCCGCGGTAGTAGCCGAACCGCTCCCCGATCACCAGCAGTCGTACGGCGTCCGTCGGGTCGCCCGTGCCGGCCACGAGGCGCCACTGGCCGACCGCGAGCAGGACGCCCCCCACGACCGGGATGTCGCGGCGGCGCCCGTCGATCTCGAACAGCTCGGGGACCAGGCGTTCGAGCTCGGCGGCCAGGTCTGCAGCCTGGGGAGCGAGGTCGTGCTGGATGTGGGCGACCAGCGCGCACGACGTGCTGAACAGAACCCAGGGCGTGAGCTCCAGGTCCAGCTCGAGCCCCGGCAGGGTGCGCGTGCGGGCCGCGGCAAGGCTCTCGCGGTAGAGCTCGACACCGCGCTCGACCTCCCCCTTGGCCAGCGCCAGCTCGGCCATCCCGTTGGCCCCGAAGATCCAGGCGAGGCTGCGCCGGGCCCGTTCGTCGGAGGCCATGGTGTCGAGGGCGCGTTCGGCCGCCGCCACGTCACCCCTGGCCAGCTCGGCGAGCGCCTCGAAGCTGCGCAGCTGGACGACGTCGTCGATGGAGCCGAGCGCCTCCATCGTGGGCAGTGCCCTGCGCATCGACGCGAGCGCGAGCTCGGTGTCACCGTGCTGGAAGGCGAGGCCGGCCATCTGCGACTCAGCCATCGCCCGCACCCACGGCCCCGCGTCGTCGTCGACCACCGCAAGGGCACGTCGCGACGTGGCCCGGGCCGCCTCCAGCTCGCCGGAGTTCTCCTGGATCTGGCACAGCCACACCAGCGCCGTGAGGGCGACGCGCGAGTTGTCGTCGTTCGCCAGCTCTTCGAGAGCCGCGGTGTCGTCCTCGCCGAACATCGCGAGCAGCACCTTGGTGGTGCCGTACGCGCGGGAGCCGGCCGATCCCGGACCCAGCTCGCGCAGTCGGCCCAGGAGAGGCTCCCGCGCCTCGCCGCCGAGGATGATGGTGCCGATGGCGAGGTCGGCGAGCACCTCCCGGAGCTCGTCGGCCGGTATCGCACCCGGCTGGACGTCAGCGAGCAGCTCCTGCACACGCGCAGCCAGCGCGAACACCGAGCCGTGGTCGCCACGGATGGTCCAGAACGGCGCCAGCGTGGCCAGCAGCGGCACCACGGTCTCCGCGTCGCCCCTGTCGATCGCTCCGCGCAGCACACCGGTGAGGTTGCCGACCTCCTCCCGGAGCGCGGTGACCGTGGCGATCTGCGTCGGGCCGGTCAGCCCGGCCGCCATCGACCGGGCGTAGGCCACCGCCCACTCGGCCAGTCGCTCCTCGACGGCCTTCCGCTCCCCGGCCTCGTCGAGGCGCTGGCCCGCGAACTCGCGCACCGTCTCGAGGAACCGGTAGCGCAGCTCCTCCTCCTCGCGCACCACGAGCAGGGACTGCTCGGCCAGGTGCCCGATGTCGGTGAGCGTCTCCCGGCCGAGCACCGCCTCGGCCCCGAGCAGCGTGAACCCGTCGGAAAACACGGAGAGAGCCCGCAACGCCTGGCGCGGTGACTCCGGCAGCAGCTGCCAGCTCCATTCGATGACCGCTTCCAGGGTCTGGTGCCGGTCCGGCGCGGCCCGGTCACCACCGCGGAGCAGCGCGAAGCGGTCGCCGAGCCGGCGCGCCACCTCGGCCACCGACATCACTCGCACCTTCGCGGCAGCGAGCTCGATGGCGAGGGGCAGCCCGTCCAGGCGCTCGACCAGGCGGCGTACCTCATCGTCGTCGAGGCGTACGCCGGGTCGCGCGGCCAGCGCGCGCTGTCGGAAGACCTCGACAGCGGCGTCCGGCTCCAGCTGCGGCAGCAGGAACACCCGCTCGGCGCCGATGCCCAGCGGGGCGCGAGAAGTGGTGAGCACCCGCAGATCAGGCACCGTGCCGACGAGGAACGCGACCAGGTCGGCCACCGCCTCGACGAGGTGCTCGCAGTTGTCCACCACCAGCAGGGTCGGCGCACCCAGGAGCTGCTGGGCGATGCGACCCCGCAGGTCGGGCGCGGCGCCCGCCTGGAGGGGCTTGGAGACGGCGTCGCGGACGCCGAGGACCGCGGCCACCTCGGGCAACAGCCCGTCGGGACCGCTCACGCCGGCCAGCTCGACCAGCCTGACCACGGGCTGTTCGGCGAGGTGACCGACGAGGTGGGCCATCCGGGTCTTGCCGAGACCGCCGGGGCCGACGATCGACACCACCCGAGCCCGGTCGAGCAGCTCCCGGATCGCGGCGACGTCGTGGTCGCGTCCGACCATCGGGACCGCGTCGTAGGTCAGGCCCTCGCGTACCGGCGCCTCGCGCGCCAGCAGGTCGAGGTGGAGACGCCGCAGCCGGTCACCCGGCTCGGCACCGAGCTGGTCGCGGGTCCTCTCGTCGTACACCGCGTAGCGGGCCAGCGCGGCGGGGACGCCGCGCGCGACCGCCTCGGCCCGGAGTACCTGGGCCAACAGCTCCTCGTCGTCGGGGCGGCGTTCCAGCAGCGGCTCGAGCAGCTCCAGTGCCCGCACGTGGTCGCCGCGGGCCAGGGAGGCGGCACCGAGAAGCTCCTGCGCGACCGCCCGGTCCTCCATCGCCTCCGCCACCAGGTCACGAGTCACCTCGTCGCCCGCCGCACCTACCGTGATCGCCAGCGCGGCCTCGGCGCAGACCCGAGCCAGGTCCAGGTCGCCGGCCGCCGCGGCGGCCCTCGCCTCGCCGACCAGCCGGGACAGCTCCATCGCATCGACGTCGGAGTCCTCGAGGCCGAGGCGGTAGCCGCCACCGGCGCGCTCGACCACCTCCGGTGCGGTGCGCGAGCGGGTCCGTGAGACCAGCACCTGCAGCGCCTTCTCGGGGTGCTCGGGCACGTCGTCGGACCAGACGTGCTCGACCAGCCGGCCCGCCGAGACGGCGTGCGGGGCGACGGTCGCCAGGACGGCGAGCAGACGCTGCGACCGGGCGCCGACGACCTCGGCACCCCGCCAGCGCACGCCATCGAGGACGGTCAACGCCGGATGGGTCATCACTCAGCTGCGGGCGACACCGTCGCGGCGAGCGGCGTCGGCGACCGCGCTCGCCACGGCCGGGCCGACCCGGGGGTCGAACGGCGAGGGGACGATCATGTCCTCGCGCAGGTCGTCGCCGACCAGGCCGGCGAGGGCGTCGGCGGCGGCGACCTTCATCCGCTCGGTGATGGCGGTGGCGTGCACGTCGAACGCGCCCCGGAAGATGCCGGGGAACGCGAGCACGTTGTTGATCTGGTTGGGGAAGTCGGACCGACCTGTGGCCACCACCCGGGCGTGCCGGTGCGCGACCTCGGGGTGCACCTCCGGCGTGGGGTTGGCCAGCCCGAAGATGACGGCGTCGTCGGCCATCGTGGCCACCACCTCCTCCGGGACGGTGCCGCCGGAGACGCCGATGTAGACGTCGGCGCTGTTCAGGGCATCGGCCAACGAGCCGGCGCGTCCGAAGTGGTCGGCGGTGTCGACGGCGAGCGCCCGCTTCACCGGAGTCAGGTCGCCGCGCGTCGAGTTCAGCACGCCCTTGCGGTCGGTGACGGCGAGGTCCTTGATGCCGGCCTCGAGCAGGATCCTGGCCACGGCAACCCCCGCCGCACCGGCACCGGAGATCACCACACGGGTCGACTCCGGGGTGCGGCCGGTGAGCCGCAGCGCGTTGCTGAGCGCGGCGAGCGCCACCACGGCCGTACCGTGCTGGTCGTCGTGGAAGACCGGGATGTCGAGGCGCTCCTTGAGCCGGGACTCGATCTCGAAGCAACGCGGCGCGGAGATGTCCTCGAGGTTGATCCCGCCGAAGCTCGGCGCGAGCCGGGCGACGGTCTCGATGATCTCCTCGACGTCGGTGGTGTCCAGGCAGATGGGTACGCCGTCGACGCCCCCGAACTGCTTGAAGAGCACCGCCTTGCCCTCCATCACCGGCATCGCCGCGGCCGGGCCGATGTCGCCGAGCCCGAGCACCGCGGTGCCGTCGGTCACGATCGCCACGGTGTTCGGGACCCACGTGTAGTGCTGGGTCAGGGAGGGGTCCTCGGCGATCGCCTCGCACACTTCAGCGACGCCCGGGGTGTAGGCGAGGGAGAGATCGTCGCGCCCGGCCAGGGAGACGGTGGAGACCGTCTGCATCTTGCCGCCGACGTGCAGGTCGAAGACCGGTTCCCCGGCGCGCGGGTGCGCGGACGCGGACGGGTCGGGGTGTGCTGCAGCCACGAGGATCAATCTTTCCACACCGCGAGGCACCGGGCCGGTCCTGCTGGGCTCAGGCGGGTCACAGGCGGCGTCGTGGACGCGGCCAGACTCGCGCCAGCACGACGGCCAGGACGTTCTCGTCCGCGACCGGCCCGCGATGCCGCGAGTCGACGCCGGCCTCCGGGTTGTCGCTCAGCAGCCACCAGCCGTGACCGCGCCGCTCGACCGCACGCTTCACGGCGAGGGTGCCGTCGGCGAACCGGGCGACCACGACGGCACCCTCGGACGGCGTACGCCGGTAGCTCACGAGCAACCGATCACCCCCGCGCAACCCCGGCCGCATCGAGTCCCCGCGGACGACTGCGAAGCCGATGGGCGGGCCGGATCGTGGGTACCTCACCGGAGTAGTGTCCCGACACGTAGGAACTTCCCATCGAAAGGACCCGCATGTTCGCGCGACTGCTTGCCCCCACCGTTGAGGTCTCCGCCCACTGCGACCTGCCGTGCGGCGTCTACGACCCGGCCCAGGCCCGGATCGAGGCCGAGTCGGTCAAGGCCATCATCGCCAAGGTCGCGGACAACGACGACCCCGACTTCCGGACCCGCGCCGTGCTCATCAAGGAGCAGCGCTCCGAGCTCGTCAAGCACCACCTGTGGGTGCTGTGGACCGACTACTTCAAGCCCCCGCACTTCGAGAAGTACCCGCAGCTGCACACCCTCGTCAACGAGGCCACCAAGCTGGCCGGCGCCACGGGCACCAAGGGTGAGATGGACGCCGGCAAGGCCGACGAGCTGCTCGCCAAGATCGACGAGATCGCCGAGATCTTCTGGGAAACCAAGAAGGGCTGAGGCCGGAAAGGTCTCTGACCTGCACAAATGCTAGTCGGACGCCGCCTCGGTCCGCGAGAAGTCCGCAAGAGGGCCGAGCGCGGCGTCTGCGACCTCTCGTACCCGATCCCCGTCGCCCGGCCACAGCTGCGCGTAGGTGCGCAGCGTCACTGCCGCTGATGCAGGCCCACGACTAGGACTACGGGCGTCATCACGCCGCGTCGTTGGCGCACCGGAATCCGATGTTGCCCGAGGAGGACTCGGCCGTGTTGGACGAGCGGGCAGCGACGCGGTAGCGGTTGCAGTAACTGTCGTGGCAGAGGTACGACCCGCCCCGCATCACCCGCCGTACCTGGGAGCCGTTCGCCTCGGATCGCTCCGCCGCGACCGGGTCGACGACGGGATCCCTGCCCGCCCGGTCGGCGTACTCGGTCGCGCGGAAAGCGTCGTGGCACCACTCCCACACGTTGCCGACCGTGTTGTGCAAGCCGTAACCGTTGGGCTGGAACGAGGTCGCCGGCGCGGTGGTGAGGTAGCCGTCGTCGAGGGTGTTGAGCTGCGGAAACTCGCCCTGCCAGATGTTGCAGCGCCACCGGACACCGTTGGTGAGCTCGTCGCCCCAGGGGTACCGCGCGCGGTCGAGGCCGCCGCGGGCGGCGTACTCCCACTCGGCTTCAGTCGGCAGACGCTTGCCGGCCCAGCGGCAGTAGGCCTGGGCGTCGCGCCACGACACGTGGACGACAGGGTGGTTCTGCAGGTCGCCGATGCTCGAGCGCGGACCCGCCGGATGGCGCCAGTCCGCGCCGCGCACCGCGAGCCACCACGGCACGCCCGCCGCGCCCTGGAGGACGTCGGCCGGGGCGGCGTCGACCGCGAGGTGAAACACCGCCGACACGCCGTCGCGCTCGGCATCGGTGGCAAAGCTCGTCGCCTTCACAAATGTGGCGAACTGGGCGTTCGTCACGGCCTTCGTGTCGATGAGGTACGGCGAGAGCCGGACCCGGTGCAGGGGCAACTCGCCGTCTGCGGCGTACCCGTCGCCGTGGCTGTCTCCCATCCAGAACGTGCCCTCGGGGATTCGCACCTGGCCGCGGGTGCTCCGCTCGCCCCGTGGAATCGGCGGCACGTCCTCCGCGATGGTGCGTGAGGTCGCGGTCGAAGGAGCAGCCGGGGCGCAGCACGATCCGAGGTTCTCACCGCTGTGAGACCGGGCGCGGCTCGGCTCGAGGAGCGGCAGAAGTGGCCGTCCGACGTCAGAGTGCGTCGTCATACCCGAAAACTACAGTAACTAGATCGAGTTAGATCGAGGCGTATCTGTGTATCGTCCTAGAGTAAGTCGATGTATCAACTGTACATTTGCGAGCAGTCCACCTCGAAAGCAGGAACCCGATGCCATCTCGGAAATTGTCCACAGCGATCGCCGCGCCCGCCGTACTCACGTTGCTCAGCGTCGCTCCCGTCCTCGGCGCTCCGCAGGCAGGCACCGCGAGTGCTTCGCCGGCGCCGGCCAAGGTGCCCCGTCCCAACCTCGTCTTCATCATGGCCGACGACCTCGGCTGGGCAGACCTGAGCACCGGGCGGACCAACGGTGGCTACGGCAACGACTTCAACGAGACACCCCGGATCGACCAGCTCGCCGAAGAGGGCCAGGTCTTCACCGAGGCCTATGCCTCGGTCCAGTGCAGCCCGACGCGAACGGCACTCCACACCGGCCAGTACGCCACGCGACCGACCAACAACGTCTATGCCGTGGGTCCCGTCACGGGCCCGGCGAGCAGCCCGTTGCTCGGTGTGACGCAGGGACGATTGGCCGAGGACGGCAAGACCGCGGTACCGGTGAGCTCCACGACGCTTGGCGAGACCCTCCAGAACGCCGGCTACACGACCGGCTACACGGGCAAGTTCCACGTCACGGGCTCGATCGACGAGATCGTCACCAGCCATGGGTACGACGAGAGCTGGGGCGGTGGCCCGGACTCGCACGCCACCTACTACTTCGCAACGAACGACCAGTTCAACGACTCGGTCGCACCGGCCCTGGACATGTTCGCCGGCGACTACACCCAGGAGTACGTCGACCAGAACATCGCGCCTTACAGCAACGGCGTTAGCGACGCGCAGCTCGACGCCCTCGTTGGCACCGATAAGCACGTGACCGATGCGCAGACCGACGCGACGCTCGACTTCATCGACCGCAGCAAGGAAGAGCCGTTCTTCGCTTGGGTGAGCGAGTTCGCGCCGCACTTCCCGGTCAACGACGCCCAGGCGCGCCCGGACCTGCTGGGGAAGTACCGCGCCAAGACGCCTGGCGAGGACCCCGCAAAGCCGTCGTACGGCGCCTTGACGGAAGGTGTGGACCAGTCGGTGGCCCGGATCATCGACTACCTCGAGGCGACCCCGGACCCCCGCAACGGCGGCAAGCCGCTTGCCGACAACACGCTGGTGATCTTTACGTCGGACAACGGTGGCGAGGAAGACCCGGTCAACTCGGGCGCGTTCAATGGGCCGCTTCGTGGCGACAAGGGCCAGATGTACGAGGGTGGCGTGCGCGTCCCGTGGATCGTGTGGAGCAAGAACGCCGACCTCGTCCGCGGTGGCGGCCGTGCAAACGACACGATCGTGAACAGCACGGATCTGTACCCGACGCTCGCGTCGTACGCGCAGGCGCAGCTGCCGGCCGGGGTCCCGCTGGACGGCATCGACCTGAAGCGGGCGTTTAGCAGGGGCACAAAGATTGGTCGCGACCACTTCCACCACCTGCCCGGGTACGTCGGCGTGCAGGGCGTGCAGGGCCCGGCATCGAGCGTCCGCGACGGTCGGTGGAAGCTGTACTACGAGTACACGGACAACTCCTTCGAGCTCTACGACCTGGTCAGTGATATCGGGGAGACCACCGACCTGGCAGCACAGAAGCCGGGGCGCGTGCACCGGCTCGGCCGGTCGCTGATCGCGTGGCTCGATGAGACGGACGCACCGCTAGCGACGCTCCGGGCTGGTCAGTCGGCCCGGGTGCTGGAGAACTTCACCGGCGAGACCTACGCCAACGGTGAGGTGACCCGCCACCATGGCGACACCATCACCATCGCTGCCGGTGAACAGGTTCCGTTCGTCCTACCGAGGCCGTAACACCCAACGACACAAGGCGGACGGGCCCGGACGCGATGCGCCCGGGCCCGTCTGGCGTCCCGGTGAGCCTCAGGCCGCGTCAATTGCTGCCGAGCTCGACAACGGCCTCCCCGACGTCGAGAGGGTCAACCGCAACGGGAGGTGCGGTCCGCAGAGAGTCCGCAACGTGATCGCCAATCCTCTTGCGGCGAGTTCACGCACCCAGAATTGCCGTTCGGCCGCCGAGTGAGGTAGCGCCCCAACCCATCACCCGACGCGGGTGAGGCATGCCGGAGAGCCCTTCAGTGATCCTGCAGGAGCCGACCACGGGGAGGGTTGGATGCCAGCGCCAACGAGATCGGCCGTCGTGCCAGATCCCGGCGCCTTCAGCCGTCCGAGGCGCGCAACGCTGTGGGGCCGCAACGTCCCCCGACCGGCGTCCGCCGCGCGTAGCATCTGGTCTGTGCGGGCGCGGACTGCGGTGCTCGGCATGGGGAGAGGGCTGCGCATCTCGGCCACGCTGCTGGCAGCGTGCCTCGTGGGCGCCTGCCTGCAGTACGTCGCCGGCTGGAACATCCCGGCCGCATCCGCGCCAGCGATCTCGGTGAGCCAGAACATCCCGGCCCAGACCCTGATCGGCCGCGAGACACCGGTCGAGCTCACCTTCACCAACGGCGGTGAGGACCGTGCCTTCAACCTGGCCTTCTGGGTCCGTCTGCCGCTCGGAGTGTCCGTGTCGTCGGCCGACCAGTCCCCCTCGAGCGTGATCACAGAGACCAACGACGAGGGCGATCCGGTCGCCACCGTGGTGGCTTGGGAGAACATCGTCGACATCGTGCCCGGCGGCAGGTTCCGCTTCCGCTACTCCCTGGCACACGAGGTCGGCAACGGGCCAGAGCTGTGGGCGGTCGGCGAGACCATCAACACCCAGGTGGAGGCGTTCGTCAGCGACCAGGAGGCCGTCGTCCCACAGGTCGGCCCCAGCACCGGCGGCGATCCGATCACGGCAGAGGCGACCCAGTTCACCCAGACCGGGTCCGATCCTGGTTCGACCACGCTGGTGCCGCTGTTGCTGACCAAGTCGGAGCCGTCGGCGGAGGCCGAGCTGCTGCGCGGCGTCCACGATCATCAGACCGTCTACACGATCACTGTCGAGACGGGGTCCGACCCGAGCGGCGTCGACATCGGGCTCGTCGAGGACTGGATCCCCGCCGGGCTGGAGTTCCTCGGCTGCGGAACCGAGGACAACTCGCCGACCGAGGAATATCCCGGTGCCGGACCCCTCAATCCGGGGCACGCCCCCGCCCTGACCGACCCGTGCCTCGACCCCGAGCTCGTGGAGACGGTCGACAGCGGCCTGCCTCCCGGCCTGTCGGGCGTCTACACCCATGTCGTGTGGGACATCGGCTCCAACGTCCCCGCGGAGACCACCACCTCCATCTCCTACGTCGCCGGCATCCCGCAACGGGAGAACACGCTCGACTGGCCGAACGGCGAGCCCCTCCCGGCGACGGGCAACCAGGGGTCCAACCTGGGCAACAACACCGGCCCGTTCACGACCCAGGACGGACAAGGCGCGACCTACACGAACCAGGTCCAGGTCGACACCACCTTCCAGGGCACCGACACAGTCGTCGAGGACACCGAGACGGTGCAGGCGGTCGACCTGTCGGTGCACAAGTTCGTCGACAGCCCAGAGATCCAGCAGGGTGCGGTCTCGACCTGGCAGCTGTATCTCGAGACCTCCGAGTACGTCGTCGACGGCGGCGTCGCGAACCTTGCTCTGGAGGACATCACGCCGGACGGCACCTGCCCGATCGGCAGCGCCAACCCCCGATGCACGGCCACGCAACCTGACCCGGTCCCGCCGTACACCGACACCACCTACAACCAACCCGGCCCGGGCCAGACCACCCTCGAGTGGGACCTCGGTGCCGAGACTCTCGGACCGAACGAGACGTTCATTGTCAGCTTCGCCACCGAAGCGCTCGACTCCTACGCGAACGGTGCCCCGGTGTCGGCGAACGACTCCTGGACCAACACCGTCGACCTGACCGCCGACGTGACCACGTTCGGGCCAGGCGGGCCGGACGACGAGGCCGGGTACGACCTCAACGCGGTGCTCGACGACTCGAGCGCCGACCAGTCCGGGACCGCCGTCTCGTTCCGCAAGGACGTCGGGCGCCCAGCCGATGGCCAGGGGTGCGGCGATGGCACCGACATCGACTGGAACCCCGACAGCGTCGCCGGCACCGGCCCCGGCGACCGGGTCTGCTTCCGCCTCACCGCCGACCCGCCGGCATCGCTGGACACCATCGAAGCCAGCATGACCGACTTCCTGCCGCCCGGCCTGCGCTACGAGGACGGGAGCGCCACGGCGGGTCCGGACAATGAGGTGCCCCCCGAGATCGTCGAGGGCCCACTCGTGGCCGGGCAGCCGGCCACCGGGCAGCGCATCGACTGGAACCTGCTGCCGTCCACCTCGGTCGACCCAGCGGAGATCGCCCAGGTGGTGTTCGCGGCGATCCTCGATGGTGGTGTGACACCGGACCTCGTCGAGTCCGGGGAACAGTTCGTCAACTCCGCCAGGGTCACGTACGAGAACACCAGTGGCGAGATCTTCGTGGTGCCCGACAACGCGGTCGTCGAGTTGACCGAGGCGCATCTCGACCTGGTGAAGGGGATCTCCGAGACCGACCCGCCCGCTGCCGACCCCACGCAGTACCCCTTCCCGACCAAGACCGTCACGGACGTCGTCGGCGGGACCGCTGTGACCTACACGCTCCGAGTGACGAACGATGGCACCAGCGACGCGATCGACACCGTGGTCCGCGACCTGCTGCCGGTCCTCGACCAGGGCGTCGGGGGGGTGGACGCCACCTGCGACGCGATCACCTTCGACGTCGAGCCGGGCGAGCCAGTCGGTGACTGCATCGGCAACGACGTCGTGTGGACCGGGCTGACGATCCCCGCCGGCGGGAGCGTGGATCTCCACTACACGTGGATGATGCCGGACCCGGTGCCGGTCGCGGTCAGCTGGACGAACATCGCCGGCGTCGTGGAGTACCACTCGACCACCAACACCGGCACGGACTTCGAGTACGTCCCGCGCGACAACATCGATCCGAGCAGGGAACCGGACGCGAACACCGACCCGGCCATCGACGCCGCCCACGTGTTCTCCCCCGGCATCTCGATGACCAAGACCCGCACCACTGCGATCGACGAGCCGGGCAACGCCGAGCCCAACCAGGCCACCATCGGCGAAGTCATCTCGTTCACCGTGGAGAGCCGCCAGTCCGCGAACACCACGGCCAGCAACTACGACCTGGCCGACGACCTCGCCGGCCGCGGCCTGCAGCTCGTCCCCGGATCCGTCGAGGCGCAGGCGGCGCTGGTGGCGCCGGGGGCGCCGTGCGACTACACCGGGTCGGACGTCATCGTGCCCGGCGACCCGGGTCTGACGGTCGTCGGCGAGGAGATCCACCTGACCGCGCAGGGCCTCAACCTCGGCAACCAGGACGGCTGCGCCGTGCCGCGGTTCGACGCGATCGTCCAGGACGAACTGGACCCGGGTACCCCCGATCCGGTCCCACCTCCCGGCACTGCGCTCCCGGTGCGGCCCGACGTCGTGTGGAACGCCGCCGAGCTGACCTTCGACATCGACGTCGGTGGCGGGCCTGTCTCGCGCACGATCTCGGCCCAGGTCGACACCCAGGTCGTCGAGCCCAACATCGCCATCGAGAAGCGGGCCGGAACCACCGGCACGGTCCTGCCCGGCACCGAGGTGACCTACCAGCTCGTGGTCACCAACGTGAACCAGGCGCAGGTCTCGACGGCCCACGACCTGACCGTGACCGACGACTTCAGCGGCTCCGCGGTCGCCCAGGTCGCCGACCCAGGTGGCGGGACCGTCGCCGGCAACACCATCACCTGGACCCTCCCCGCCGACGCAGACGGCGACGGCACACCCGGGCTCGCGCCGGGCGCGAGCCTCGTACTCACCTACACAGTCCAGCTTCAGAACAACCTGCAGGCCGGCGCCACCCTCTCCAACACAGCCGAGGTCGTCACCTCCTCCCTGCTGGGCGAGCCCGACCCGCCGCTCTTCGAGCGCACCGACGGGTCCGACTGCTCACCCGGTGCCTGTCCCGGCTACATCGACGACGCCACCGCCGAGCTGACTGTCGGTGGTCCGTCCATCACCAAGACGGTGACCTCCCGGTTGCACACCTTCGGCGAGATCGTGACATACGACGTCAAGGCGTTCTTCCCGGCCCACCTGGACTTCGGCCCCGACGTCGTCACCATCTCGGACAACCTCGCCGGCGGCGCCACCAGGTTCCTCGACACCGTCAACGCCGTCTGTACCGGATGTAGCGACGCCGAACGCGCCCAGTACGAACCGCCCGAGGAGAACGGCACCGGCACCACCGACAACCCGCGGTGGGACCTGGCCGTCTTCGGCGCCAGCAACGTGCCGCGCCGGGTGTTCCTGAGCTACCGGGTCCGGATCGAGAACAACCTCGCCCTGTCCGCCGGCGCCACCCTGCCCAACATCGCCACCTTGGACTACACCAACGACACCCTCACCGACGACGCCGTCATCGAGATCGCCGAACCCCAGGTGTCCCTGGTCAAGCGCGTCGGAAGCACGCTCGAACCAACACCACGGCAGACGACTCTGGGCAACCCGGTCCCGGGCGAGCCCGGCGGCACCATCACCTACCAGCTCGCCGTCACCAACGACGGCAACTGGACCGCTTACAACGTCGAGGTCACCGACGAACCCGACAGCCTCTCCTCGGGCGGCGACTGCGCCGGCGACTCCCGGCTGACGTTCGTGGGGCTGGTTCCCGACGAGCGCCCCACCGCTCCGCTGTGGGACGCCACCGACACCGACCTCGGTACCGGCGACGCCTGCCTCGGATTCGAGATCCCGGCGCTCCTGCCCGGTGACACCGCCATCATCTCCTACGAGCTGGCCATCCCCGACGACTTCCCGCGCGAGGACCTGATCACCGGACCCGAGTTCGTCAACACCGCCGCGGTTCCCGAGTACTTCGGCCTCGCCCCCGGCGACCGCGTCGGGCACGACGAAGCACGGATCTACCCGGACGAGCCGATCACCGACGAGGGCCACGTCAACCTCGCCGGCGGCGCACTCGGTGACCTGGTCTGGCTGGACCTCGACGGCGACGGTCAGGGCCCCGACACCGGCGACACGAACGAGCCCGGCATTGCTGGGGTCACCGTCACCATCACCGGACCCAGCGGAACCCTGACCAGGGTCACGAACGCGAACGGGCGGTGGCTGACCGACGACGGGAGCGTCCCGCCCGACTGGCTGGTCGCCGGCAACTACACGGTCACCGTCGACACGACCACGCTGCCGCCCGGGCTGGTCAACTCCGCCGACCCCGACGGCGGTCTCGACTCCACCGCACAGACCGCGCTGGCCGAGAACGAGGTCAACCTCGACCAGGACTTCGGCTACACCGGCGACCAGTCCCTCGGCGACACAGTGTGGCTCGACCTGAACGCCGACGGCATCCAGGACGCCGGCGAGCCCGGCATCCCCGGCGTCGACCTCGCCGTTGTCTGGGCCGGTCCCGACAGCGACTTCGGCACAGCCGACGACGTCGACTTCGGCACCTTCATCACCGACCCCACAGGCGAGTACCTGGTCACCGGACTTCCCGAGGGCCCGACCCGGGTCACCGTCGACACCACCACCCTCCCCACCGGCGTCGAGCAGACCTTCGACCTCGACGAAGACCTCGACAACGAGACCGTACGAACCCTCGACCCCGGCGAGAACGCCCTCGACGTCGACTTCGGGTACGCCGGCACCGCCACCGTCGGCGACACCGTCTGGCTCGACTTCAACGCCGACGGCGATCAGGGCACCGACGAGCCCGGCATCCCCGGCGTCGACCTGGACGTCACCTGGGCCGGCTTCGACGAGACTCTCGGGACCGCCGACGACGTCACCGTCTCGCGGACCACCGACGCCGACGGGCTGTACCTGGTCGAGAACCTGCCCGCCGGTCAGGTCCGGGTCTCCGTCGTCGTCGGCACCCTGCCGGGCGGCCTCACCCAGACCTTCGACCCCGACCCAGACGTCGACGACGAGACGGTCCGCACCCTGACCACCGGCCAGGAAGACCTCGACGCCGACTTCGGCTATGCCGGCATCCACGAGATCGGCGACCTGGTCTGGCTCGACGTCAACGCCAATGGACTCGGCCCCGACACCGGCGAGCCCGCAGAGCCGGGCGTCCCCGGGCAGCCGGTCACCGTGCTCTGGGCTGGTGCGGACGGCGACCTCGACACCGACGATGACGTCGAGCTGCCGGGCGCCACCACCGGCGCAGATGGCCGCTGGCTCGTCAGCAACGTCCCGGACGGCGACATCCGGGTCATGCTCGACGGCGGCCCCGCGGCGACCCTGACCGTCACCGCGGACCCCGAAGGTGCCCTGGACGGCATCGCCGTGCGGAGCATCACCGCCGACGACCTCGACATCGACTTCGGCCTGGCCGGCACCGGTTCGGTCGGCGACCTGGTCTGGTTCGACTTCAACGCCGACGGCGTGGTCGACCCCGGCGAGCCACCCATCCCCGGCGTCGACGTGGCCGTCACCTGGGCCGGAGACGACGGCGAGCTCGGCACCCCCGACGACGTCGACTACGGCACCGTCACCACCGGGCTCGACGGGCTGTACCTCGTGAGCAACCTGCCGCCCGGCGACGTTCGGGTCACGATCGACCCGGCCACAGTCCCGCCCGGCCTGGTTCCGACGTACGACTACGACGGCGGGTTCGACGAGACCGCCGACCGCACCCTCGAGGACGGCGAGGACGCCCGCGACGTCGACTTCGGATACCGCGGCGAGGCCGAGGCCGGCGACTACGTGTGGTGGGACCTGAACGCCGACGGCGTCCAGGACGCCGACGAGCCCGGCATCCCCGGCGTCCGGGTGACCCTGGACTGGGCCGGATTCGACGAAGCCTTCGGAACCGCTGACGACGGCCAGCTGGTCCAGCGCACCGACGCCGATGGCGGCTACCTGTTCACCGGCCTCCCCGCCGGCGACTTCCGCGTCACCGTCGGCACGGGAACCCTCCCGGACGGGGTCACCCAAACCTTCGACCCCGACCCCGACCTCGACTCGTCCTCGCCGTTCACGCTGGCAGCCGCCGAGAGCAACCTGGACCTGGACTTCGGGTACGCCGGCGACCTGACGCTGGGCGACCTGGTGTGGGGCGACGTGAACCGGGATGAGGGACGTCAGCGGTCCGAGCCCGCACTGGGCGGGGTCGGGATCACGGTCACCTACCTGGGGCTCGACGGCGCTGACGGCGGAGGGGACGACGTGGTCGTGACCACTCGGACCACGCCAACCGGCGGACCGCTCACGGCACGCCAGGGCCGCGCAGTCCGCGCCCGGTTCACCGGCGGTGAACCCCTGCCCGGGGAGCCGTTCTACCTGGTGCCCGGCCTGGTGCCCGGGGCGTACGTCGTCGAGCTCGACACCGCCACGCTGCCGAACGAGACCTCGCCCCTGACCGACAGGGACGGCGGAGACCCCGCCGTGACCACCCTCCGCCTCGACACCGAGTCAGTCGACGACGCCGACTTCGGCGTGTTCCGCAAGACCGCCCCCGACGCGGCCCCAGCAGCCGGGGGCACCGACTGCGGGGTAGCCACTGTGATCGACCCAACCGACGGCGTGGTCGACCTCAACGGCGACCAGTTGTCCCTCGTCCCCGGCTCCATCAAAGCCCCGGACGGCGTCGAGGTGGAGGAGATCCCTGGCGGCGACCTCCGGCTCACGCCGACCACTTCCGGCGACAAAACCGTCACCTGGACCGTGTCCGACGGAAGGGGCGGCACCGCCAAGGTCACGTTGGTCCTCGAGGTGGACGGTTTGTGCGCCACCTCCGACCTGCCCGGCACCGGTTCGAGCATCGTTGGATGGTGGATCCCTCTCGCTGTCGGTCTCATCCTTCTCGGTGCGCTCTTGATCTACACCTCCCGCCGCCGGCGAGCCTGACAGCCACGCAAGCGGCGTGCGAGGCCGCCGCTGACACTCCCGTCGGGTCGATGTCGGTGGTGGTCAGGGCAGGGGGTGGAAGGGGTAGCGAGCGACCCCCTAGCGCGGCTCGTCGTCCTCGACTGCGTCATCGCCACTGGTGGCGGGAGCGCTCCCGCTGCGTGGGCGGTAGACCCGCCAGCCGGTCCATGCAAGCAAGCCGAGTGGGATCGGAATCCAGAAGGAGAACAGCCGGTACATCAAGGTGGCGATGAGAGCGGTGTCGGCCGAGACACCAACCAGGACCAGCAGCGTCGTCAGCCCGGCGTCGACGAACCCGACTCCTCCAGGCGTCAACGGGATGATTGCGAAGGCCTGTGCGACGACGTACGCGAGCAGCACCTCGGCCGGACGCACATGCGCCCCGAAGGCGACGAGGGCAGCAACGAGGGCGCCATAGTCGAACATCCGGTTCGCCGCGGCCGCGACCACGGCTCGCCACCAGTGGCCCGCGAAGGCCGTCGCCACCCGGTCGCGCTGCGACAACAGGCCGCTCGCGACACCTTCGGCGGTCACCGAGGGGCGCACCACGTGCAAGACGCCGCCGATGACGCGCCCGGTCGCGGCGACAACACGGGGCCACGTCAACGCAGTGACTCCGACCGCAACGATGACTGACGCGAGGATCAGAGAGACCAACAGACCAAGTTGAAGTTGTCGGGCCGGTGGTGGGCCGATGATGAGCGCAGGAACCGTCAGGACCGGAAGCAGCAGGAGCACCGCAGCGGTGAGCAGGTTGGCCGCAGTCAGCCCTGAGGCCACGGCGGCCGCCGGTTGCCCGGCTCCGATGAGCACCTTCGCTTGCACTACGCCGCCAGTGGCGGCACCGCCCGGAACCACCTTGCTGGCCGCGTTGCCTGCCAGCTGGGCCGCGGCAGCTGTTCCCCAGCTCAGCCGGGGAGCCGTCGGCCCGTGCCCCCGCACCGCGTCCTCCGGACCAGGCGATGGGGTGCCCGGCGCAAGAGCGATCCTGGCAAGCCACCACAGCGCCGCGAGACTGCACAGCTCGAGCATCGAGAGCACCACAAACCACTTCACGGCCACGTCGGCGAGTTGCGGCCAGGCATCGAACATGGTCAACAAGCTGGGCGCGACGACGTACAGACCGATGGCCGTGACGGCCAGCCCGACGACGCGACCTCCCCATCGACGCACCAATGACCTGCCTGAGATGGCCACCTCTACCTGAGCCCGTCCAGAACCAACCTCAGGCACCGGACAAAGGTGCACCGAGCACCATGCATAGGCCTCATCAGTGAAGGGTATGGCGGTACGGGCCGCGCGGCAGGGAGCTGGTCAGGGAGATCGACGATGCCGGTGCAAGGAGGGCTGCCACCCCGGACTGGCTCGCTCGCCCAGGCGGACACCGCTCAGGCGCCGCACCACGTCACGTCGCCGAAGCCCTCGGTCGTGAAGATGAACAGCGCAGGACGTCCGCACGCGCACGGTGGGTCGCTCTCGTCAGCTGGTCGGCCCCCCGGTGCGAGGCGGCTGTCGGGAGTGTGTGCGACCACCGGCCCGCCTCCGCCCCGGCCGACGCGATGGAGGTGCTCGTCATGTGGTGTGCGATGACTGCAGCGGCTCGTGTCCATGCGCGTCCCTCCCAGTCGTGGCATGAGGTGTCACGGACAGTGAACGAACGGACGGCCTGCCGATGCGGAAATGCGAACGAGTATCGCCAATTCTGGGGACCGACCCGTCGCAAACTTCTCCGGATGCATGTTGACCCGTCGCGAAGTTTGCGACGGGTCAACGGCATTGGGGGGCGCGAAGGTGGGTATGGGGTTTCAGTAGGGTCGTCCATCCGGGGGCACGACCAGGGAGGCCGAACACATGACTGAAAGCGCCGATGTCGAGCTGCGACTCCCCGCCGACGGTGCGTATGCGTCGGTCCTGCGGACGACCACCGCCGCGCTCGCCGCGCGGATCGACTTCACCATCGACGACATCGAGGACCTGCGGATGGCAGTGGCCGAGGCCACCGCGATGGTGCTGGAGGTGGCCGACGACGAGACCGACCTGGTCAGCAGCTTCAGTCTGCGGCCCGGCCAGATGACCGTCGCGGTCAGCGTGGGCGCGCAGTCGCCCGGTGAGCCCGACTACGACAGCTTCGCCTGGCAGGTGCTGACGACGCTGTCCACCACCGCGAAGGTCGAGGCGGCCGGTGGACGGTTCACGGTCACCATGACGATGACGTCCACCGCCACCGCACTGACGGGACCGGCGACGCCGGAAGCCGAAGCCTGAGATGAACGCCATCTCTCGGGAAGAAGGGGCAGCGCCAGACCCGGATCCGCCCACCGGGATCGAGCTGACCAGGCGCCGCAGCGCGGAGCTGTTCGTCCGGTTCCGCGACGACGACGCGCCGGCGTCCAGCCGCGACCAGGCACGCGACGACCTGGTCCACCTGCACCTCCCACTGGTCGAGCACTGCGCCCGGCGGTTCCGGAACCGCGGCGAGCCGTTCGAGGACCTGGTGCAGGTCGGCACGATCGGGCTGATCAAGTCCATCGACCGGTTCGACTCCGACCGCGGCGTGGAGTTCTCGACGTACGCGACCCCCACGATCATCGGGGAGATCAAGCGCTACTTCCGCGACAAGGGCTGGGCGATCCGGGTGCCGCGTCGGCTGCAGGAGCTGCGGATGCAGATCGGCGCCGCCACCGCCGAGCTCACCCAGTCGCTGGGGCGCTCCCCCACCCCGCGCGAGCTGGCCGAGAGCATCGGTTGCTCGGTGGAGGAGATCGTCGAGGGAATCGAGTCCAGCAACGCCTACTCCACGCTGTCGCTCGACGCCACCGACGACGACGACGGCTCGCCGAGCATGCTCGACGCGATCGGGATCGACGACGAAGCACTCGAGCATGTCGAGATCCGGGAGTCGATCAAGCCGCTGCTCGACCGTCTCGACCCGCGGGAGAAGAAGATCCTGCTGCTCCGGTTCTTCCGCAACATGACCCAGTCGCAGATCGCCGAGGAGATCGGCGTCTCGCAGATGCACGTCTCGAGGCTGCTCAGCCGAACCC
>CAVSMX010000030.1:0-153082 GCA_963729095.1 uncultured Actinomycetota bacterium
GGTCGCGACTTCGTTCCTCAGGTGCGCGGCTTGCTCGACCACCATCATCCGATCCGCTGGCGCGTCTCGGATCAGCTCAACGCGCGGTCGAGCAGGTCTTTCTGCTCGGCCGTGTGCCGCTTGAGGGTGCCGACCGACGGCGAGGACGAGGCCTCGCGGGAGATCGCCTCCACCGCGATGTCGAGCTCGGGCCAGACGTTCAGCGCGTAGTGCGGCCACGCGCCCATGTTGCGGGGCTCGTCCTGCACCCAGCGCACCGTCTTCAGCCCGGAGTAGCGGGCCATCTCGGCCTTGATCTCGTCGACCGGGCGAGGGTAGAGCTGCTCGATCCGGGCGATCGCGAACCGCTCGGCGTCGTCCTTCTTGGCCCGCTCGACCATGAGGTCCCAGGTGACCCGGCCCGAGCACATCAGCAGGGTGTCGACCTTCGCCGGGTCGGCGTCGGCGTCCCCGATGAACGGCCGGAACGTCCCCTCGCTGAAGTCCTTGGGCTGAGAGGCGGCCTCCTTGCGCTTCAGCATCGACTTCGGGGTGAACACGACGAGCGGCCGGTGCTTCTCGCCGAGCGAGTGCTCCCGCAGCAGGTGGAAGTACGACGCCGGCGTGGACGGCTGGGCCACCACGAACGCGTCGTCGGCGGACATGGTGAGGAACCGCTCGATCCGGGCCGAGGAGTGGTCGGGGCCCTGGCCCTCGTAGCCGTGCGGCAGCAGCAGCACGACGCCGGACTCCTGGCGCCACTTGGTCTTGCCGGCGGAGATGAACTCGTCGATGACGGTCTGGGCGCCGTTGACGAAGTCGCCGAACTGCGCCTCCCAGAGCACCAGCGCATCCGGGCGGGCCACCGAGTAGCCGTACTCGAAGCCGAGCGCGGCGTACTCCGAGAGCAGCGAGTCGTAGACGTGGAACTTCGCCTGGTCCTCGGTGAGGTTGGACAGCGGCGTCCACTCGTCGGCGTTGACCCGGTCGATGATCGTGGCGAACCGCGACACGAACGTGCCGCGCCGCGAGTCCTGGCCGGCCAGGCGCACCGGCCGGCCGTCCATCAGCAGCGCCCCGAAGGCGAGGATCTCGCCGGTGCCCCAGTCGATCGGGCCCTCGGTGATCGCGGTCGCCCGCCGCTGCAGCTGCGGCATCACCTTCGGGTGCACCGTGAAGCCCTCGGGCGGGGTGACGTAGGCGTCGGCGATCCGCTTGAGGAACTCCATCGGGATCGCGGTCTTCGTCTCGCCCGCCGGCTTGTCGGGGTAGTCGGGGACGGTCGTCCACTCCGAGGGCTGGCTGCTCGCCTCCCGGACCTCGGTGAAGACCCGCTCCAGCTGCTGCTGGTAGTCCTTGAGGACCTGCTCGGCCTCCTCGATGGTGATGTCGCCGCGACCGATCAGGGACTCGGTGTAGAGCTTGCGCACCGAGCGCTTCTGCTCGATCAGGTCGTACATCAGCGGCTGCGTGTACGACGGGTCGTCGCCCTCGTTGTGACCGCGCCGGCGGTAGCACACCAGGTCGATGACGACGTCCTTGTTGAACGCCTGCCGGTACTCGAACGCCAGCCGGGCCACCCGGATGCAGGCCTCGGGGTCGTCGCCGTTCACGTGGAAGATCGGCGCCTGCACCATCCGGGCGACGTCGGTGCAGTAGAGCGAGGACCGCGAGGAGCCCGGCGAGGTCGTGAAGCCGATCTGGTTGTTGACGACGACGTGGATGGTGCCGCCGGTGCGGTAGCCGCGCAGCTGGGAGAGGTTGAGCGTCTCCGCCACCACGCCCTGGCCGGCGAACGCCGCGTCGCCGTGCACCAGCAGCGGGAGCACGGGGTACTTGGCGCCGCGGTCGAGCACGTCCTGCTTGGCCCGGGCGATGCCCTCGAGCACCGGGTTGACGGCTTCGAGGTGCGACGGGTTCGCGGCGACCGAGACCTTGATGTTCGCGCCCCGCTCGGAGGTGAACGCGCCCTCGGCGCCGAGGTGGTACTTCACGTCACCGGAGCCCTGGACCGTCCGCGGGTCGATGTTGCCCTCGAACTCGCGGAAGATCTGGGAGTACTTCTTGCCGACGATGTTGGCCAGCACGTTGAGCCGGCCGCGGTGGGCCATGCCCATCGTGACCTCGTCGAGCTCGGCCTCGGCGGCCGCCTCGCAGATCTCGTCGATCACCGGGATGGTGGTCTCGCCGCCCTCGAGGCTGAACCGCTTCTGGCCGACGAACTTGGTCTGCAGGAACGTCTCGAACGCCTCGGCCTGGTTGAGCTTGAGCAGGATCCGCAGCTGCTCCTCGCGGGGCGGCTTCACGTGCGGCTGCTCGACCCGCTCCTGGATCCACCGGCGCTGCTCGGGATCCATGATGTGCATGTACTCGATGCCGGTGGTGCGGCAGTAGGAGTCGCGGAGGATGCCGAGGATGTGCCGCAGCTTCATGAACCGCCGGCCTTCGCCGCCGAACGAGCCGGTGGCGAACTCCCGGTCGAGGTCCCACAGGGTGAGCCCGTGGTTCTCCACCTCGAGGTCGGGGTGGCTGCGCTGGCGATACTCCAGCGGGTCGGTGTCGGCCATCATGTGGCCGCGCACCCGGTAGGCGTGGATCAGCTCGAGGATCCGGGCCTGCTTGCTGATCTCGTCGTCGTGCGACGTCGCGATGTCGTTGCTCCACCGGATCGGCTCGTAGGGGATCCGGAGCGAGCGGAAGATCTCGTCGTAGAACCCGTCCTCACCGAGCAGCAGCTGGTGCATCCGCTTGAGGAACTCGCCGGACTGCGCGCCCTGGATGACCCGGTGGTCGTAGGTCGAGGTGAGGGTCATCACCTTGCTGATCGCGTTGCGCGCGATGGCGTCCTCCGAGGCGCCCTGCCATTCAGGCGGGTACTCCATCGCGCCGACCCCGATGATCGCGCCCTGCCCCTTCATCAGCCGCGGCACCGAGTGGACGGTGCCGATGCCGCCGGGGTTGGTGAGCGAGATCGTGGTGCCTTGGAAGTCCTCGATGGTGAGCTTGTTGTTGCGGGTCTTGCGGACGATCTCCTCGTAGGCCGTCCAGAAGCCCGCGAAGTCCATCCGCTCCGCAGCCTTGATGCTGGGCACCAGCAGCTGGCGCGTCCCGTCGTCCTTCTTGACGTCGATCGCCAGGCCGAGGTTGATGTGTGCCGGGGTGATCAGGTTGGGCTTGCCGTCGATCGTCTCGAAGCCGACGTTCATCTCCGGCATCGAGCGCAGCGCCCGGACCAGGGCGTAGCCGATCAGGTGGGTGAACGAGACCTTGCCGCCGCGCGCCCGGGCGAGGTGGTTGTTGATGACCGTCCGGTTGTCCCAGAGCAGCTTCACCGGCACGGAGCGGACCGAGGTCGCCGTGGGCACGCTCAGCGAGGCGTCCATGTTGATCGCGGTGCGGGCCGGGGCACCACGCAGCACGGTGTAGGTCGGCTCGTCGCTGGCCGCGGCCGGCGCGGTCGGGCGCGACTCCTTGGGCATCGGGTTGGTGGTGCCCTTGGCCGGCTCGGCGGCCTTGCTCGGCTGGCGGGGCACGGCCTTCGGCTCGGGCTTGGCGTCTGACTCTGTCTTCGATGCCGACTTCGCCGGCGCCTTCTCCTGCTGCGGCGCTTGCTGCTGTTTCGTCTCGGCCTTCTTCTCGGCCTTCGGCTCGGTCTTCGCGGCCGGGGCGGCCTGCTTCGGCTCGGTCGTCACGGTGTTGTTGCTGGCCTTCGCGGCGCTGGTGCCGCCGGACCCGTTGGTGAAGTAGTCGGCCCAGCTGGCGTCGACGCTCGACGGGTCGGACTTGTATCGCTCTCGCATCTCCTCGACGAGCCATTCGTTGGCTCCGAAGTCCGAGGTAGATGGTTGGGGGGACTGCTGTCCTGACGACTGCGGCACGACTTGCTTCGCCTCTTCCGGATGAGCGCGCTAGGGGAACGTATGGTGCGACGTCAAGGCTAGACCCACGGGCCAGCAAATGCGCGGCTGACCTTGGGCTTTCGTGCACCCTGTAACCGGAGCCACACGATGGGAGTCCCACCCGATGTTCCCCACCCCCGCACGCGCCGTCCGTGCTGCCCTGGCGACCGCCGCGTCGCTGGTCCTGGTAGCCGGGCTCGGTGCGTGCTCGGACGACGGTGCCGACCCGGACGAGTCGAACGAGTCATCCCCGGCAGCCGAGCAGGCGACGGGCATTCCCACCCAGGCCACCATCGGGTTCGTCAAGGGCAAGCTGCGGCGCGACCGGCGCGCGCAGCTGCGCAAGCAGGTGACCAAGACGGTCGATACGTGGATCGACGCGGCGTACGTCGCGGGCGACTATCCGCGCAACGACTTCTCCGACGCCTTCCAGGCGTTCAGCAAGGACGCCGCCGCGCTCGCGAAGCGTGACAAGGGGCTGATGAGCAACGGCGAGGTGGGCGACCGGGTCGACACGGTGACCGCAAAGGCGCGGCGGCTGCGGATCGACGTCCTGGCCGACCGCGGCAGGGCCGCGGGGGTCACCGCCTGGTTCGTGCTGGTGCTCGACCTCGACGGCGAGGTCCGGCGTACCGACCGGATCGCCGGGCGGCTGTTCCTCAGCCACTCCGGCAGCGACTGGCAGGTCTTCGGCTACGACGTGAAGCGCGGGAGGGTGGCATGAGCACCCCATCGAGGCGGCGTACGCGCAACCTGGTCCGAGGTGTGGTGCTCGGCGTGGTGCTCGCGATCACCGGCCTGGTCGTGCCGAACTCCACCGTGGCCTCCACCGACGCCGTGCTGGTGGAGTTCCGTCACTCCCAGGGGGTCGACCTGAACCCCGACCTGGTCTGGATCCTGGCCGTCGGCTCCGACGCCCGGCCCGGGGAGAACATGCTCCGGGTGCGTGGAGACGCGCTCCAGCTGGTCGGTATGAACACCAAGACCGGCGCGGCCACGAGCATCGGGATCCCGCGCGACTCCTACGTGTCGATCCCGGGCCACGGCTCCGACCGGATCAACGCCGCCCTCTACTACGGCGGCCCGCAGCTGCTCGGCGAGGCGGTCGGCAACCTGATCGGGATCGAGCCCGACTACGTCTTCGTCACCCGGTTCCCGTTCTTCGAGGACATGGTCGACGACATCGGTGGCGTCGACGTGCGCAACCCGCGACCGTTCTCCGACCCCTACCTCAAGCCCAACGGATTCCCGGCCGGCAAGAACCACCTCAACGGCTACAACGCGATGGCGTTCGCCCGGATCCGCAAGTCGCTGCCCGGAGGTGACTTCGACCGGTCAGCCAACCAGCAGATCGTGCTCGAGGGCATCCAGGGCACCATCGCCCGCCGGGCGCACGAGCGAGGCTTCATGGAGTCCGGCGTGCTGACCGTGCTCAAGCACATGCACACCGCCGTCCCCCCGGCCGAGCTGTTCAAGATCGCCCAGGCGGTGGCCCAGGTCGACCCGAAGCGGATCACCGGCTGCGTGGTGCACGGCGGCTTCGCCAACGTGGGCGGCGCCAGCGTGGTCACGCCGTACGTCGACCAGGCCCGCAGCTACGGCAACCAGGCCCGCAACGACGCCACCATCGAGAGGTGCTGAGGAAGCCAGGGATGCTGGGCGCTCTCGGGCTGGACGCCGTCGAGGAGGCGGCGTACCGACACCTGGTCGGTGTCCCCTCGGCCTCGGCCGAGGCGCTTGCCGCCGCCGAGGAAGCGCCGCTCTCGGAGATCCGCTCGGCCCTGTCCTCGCTCGAGGAGAAGGGTCTGGTGGCCCGCTCGACGGCGACGCCGGGCGACTACGTGGCGTCGCCCCCGGCCATCGCGGTCGGGTCGATGATCGTGGAGCGGCGCGACGAGATCCGGCGCGCCGAGCTCGAGCTGGAACGCCTCGTCGGCGAGTACCGAGGTGCCGCCACCGACCGGGCGAGCACCGAGGTCGTCGACGTGGTTCACGGCGAGCAGGCGGTCGCCCAGCGCTTCGCCCAGCTCCAACGCGGAGCGGCTCACGAGGTGCTCGCCCTGGTGAAGTCCACGGTCGCCCTGGTGTCCGCCGAGGACAACGTCGACGAGAAGGTGGCGGTGTCGCGCGGCGTCACCTACCGCGTGGTGGTCGAACGGGCGGCGATGGAGAAGCCCGGCTTCCTCGATCTGGTGGCGGAGTCGGTGCAGGCCGGCGAGCGGGTCCGGGTCATCGACGACCTGCCGCTGCGGCTGCTGATCGCCGATCGGTCCGTCGCCCTCCTGCCGCTGGCGCCGACGTCCGACGACTCCGGTGCCGGCGCCTTGGTCATCCATCCGTCCGGGCTGCTTGACGCGCTGGTGCACCTGTTCGACATGGTGTGGGGGTCCGCGCGGGAGCTGCTGCCGGCGACCGGCCTGGCGGACCGGCCCACCGACGGGATCGACGAGATGGACGCGCGGCTGCTGACCCTGCTGCTGGCCGGCCTGACCGACCAGGCGATCGCCGGTCAGCTGGGGATCTCGGCGCGGACGGTGCAACGGCGCGTCTCCGCGCTGATGGCGCGAGCGCAGGTGGCGACCCGGTTCGCGCTCGGGCACGAAGCAGCACGCAGGGGCTGGTTCGGCGTCTGAGCCCGCGGGCGGATGACGGATTGCGGACATGGCTGGATCTCGCCGTGCGCACGTCTGGCCCGGAGGCACCGCGAGCGAGGAGGGTGCTGCCACCACCCTGACTCTCTCGGAGCTCCTTCATGTCTCTCGCCCTGCCGCGGCGCCGTGCCCTGGCCGCCCTCGTCGCCGTTCTGACCGGCGTCGCCACCCTGTCCGCCGTACCGGGTCCCGCGGGTGCTGCCGACGACGACGGCCTCGCGCCGCTGTCCGGCGGTCCCGCTGCCGGACCGGACCCCGTGCCGGTCACCCTGGTCACCGGGGAGCACTTGCTCCTCGCCACGGGCGCCGACGGGAAACCGTCCGGGGTCCTCAGCTCGGAGGGCGACCACTACGTACGCCGGCTCGGCGACGACCTCTATGTCATCCCGCTCGAGGCGGAGGCCGCGCTGGCTGCGGACGTGCTCGACCTCGAGCTGTTCAACGTGACCGGGCTCGTGGAGCAGGGGTACGACGACGAGCACAGCGAGTCGCTGCCGCTCATCGTCGAGGGCGACCTGCCGCGCGCCCGCGGTGCGGAGACGATGCAGGTCGAGGCGGAGCTCGAGTCGATCGACGCGACCGCGGTCACCGTCGACAAGCAGGATCTCGACGCGACCTTCGGACGGCTCGTGGGAGCCCGCAGCCGAGCCGGCGGCAGCGCCCAGAAGGTGTGGCTGGACGCGAAGGTCGAGGGATCCGACGTCGACCTGGATCCGGCGACCGGTGTCGAGCAGACCGGCGCCCCGCGGGTCTGGGACCGCGGGTACGACGGCACGGGCACCCGGGTCGCCGTCCTGGACACCGGGTACGACGCCGAGCACCCCGACCTCGCCGACCAGGTGGTCGAGGCGCAGGACTTCACCGGCCAGGGCATTGCCGATACCGCGGGCCACGGCACGCATGTGGCCTCGACCATCGCGGGCGACGGCACCGCCGACGCCTCCCGGACCGGCATGGCGCCGGGCGCCGACCTGCTGATCGGGAAGGTCCTCGGCTTCAGCGGCGGGCAGCTCTCGTGGATCGTCGCCGGCATGGAGTGGGCGGTGGCCCAGGATGCGGACATCGTCAACATGAGCCTGGGTTCGGACCAGCCGACCGACTGCACCGACCCGATGGCCCAGGCGGCGGCCGCCCTGACCGAGCAGACGAAGACCCTCTTCGTGGTCGCTGCCGGCAACAGCGGGGCCCGCGAGACCGTCTCGTCCCCGGGATGTGTCGAGGGCGTGCTCACGGTGGGTGCGGTGGATGACAGGGGAGAGACGGCGGGATTCTCCAGCCGCGGTGCGGTGCTCGGGTCGCACGACCTCAAGCCCGACATCGCCGCGCCGGGCGTGGCCATCGTCGGTGCGCAGGCCGACAGCCCCGGCGGCATCCACTACATCGCGATGTCCGGGACGTCCATGGCCACGCCGCACGTCGTCGGCGCCGCCGCGCTGGTCCGGCAGGCCCATCCCGACTGGACCGCGCAGCAGGTCAAGGCGGCGCTGACCGCATCGGTCAAGGGCTCGCCCGAGGGCACCGTCTACGACCAGGGCGCCGGCGAGCTGTGGACCCCGGACGCCGTCGACGCCACGGTGACCAGCGACGTGAGCGTCGAGGTCGCGAGCTTCGACTGGCCGCACGGCCGCGACGAGCGGGCCAGCGAGACGGTCACCTACACCAACGACTCCGGACGCGACCTGCGCCTGAACCTCGACCTCGACGACGTCACCGGCGCCGACGGAGGCCGGGTGCCCGGCCGCATCCTCGAGCTGGACGACCACTCCGTCACGGTGCCGGCACACGGGACCGCGACCGTCGAGGTCGATGCCCGCGGTGACGTCGGCGACCTGCGCGACACGGCGTACGGCGAGATCGGCGGCCGGATCGTCGCCAGCGGCGGGCACGGCCACGACCGGGTGCGGGTGACCACGGCCGTCGGGATGTACCTCGAGCCGGAGATGGTCGACGTCACGGTCCGGGCCATCGACCGCAACGGCGATCCGGCGACCTCCGGCAACCTGGACATCACCGACCTGCACCAGCCCACCCGGGCCCTCTACCTCTTCACCGGCGAGGACATCACGCTCCGGCTCCGGGCCGGCAGCCACTTCCTCAGCTCGTTCATCCGCACCACCAAGGACGACGGGTCCTTCGCCTACGCGCACCTGGTCGACCCGGACCGGCGCTTCACCCACGACACCACGCTGGTCCTCGATGCCAGGGACGCCCGGCGGGTGAGCGTCAGCGGCGACCGCCCGATGAAGATCCGTTCCGGGTCGTTCGGCGTGCAGAGGACCTGGGACCGGTGGATCGTCGGTGACTCCCTGTTCGCGGAGCGGGACCCCGAGTTCTACGCGACGCCGACGGACCGCGCCGACATCGGCGACATGACGTACGGGACCTACCTGCGCACGTTCGACCCGACGGTCCCCACCGAAGAGAGTGGGTACGTCTACAACCTGGCTTTCACCGAAGAGGACAGGGTGCCCTCCGACCTGAGCTACCGCGTGTCCGACAAGCGGCTGGCGAGGGTCGACGAGAGCTGGTACGCGCAGCGCCAGCCGTGGGAGCCGGAGGAGTGGACCCGCGTCGTCGTCGACGACGGCACGGGTCCCTTCTACTCGTCGTCCGGGGACCGGGTCGCCGCACCCGGCTCCCGGACGGCGTACTACTCGCCCGGCGTGGCCTGGCAGCAGCACGCCTCCAGCGGCGGTTTCCGGACCCGCCCGGAGACCTGGTTCGACCGGGTGCGCACCTACCGTGCCGGCGACCGGCGGGAGACCGAGTGGTTCAAGCTCCCGACGCTGACCGCGATGGCTGTCAACCGCGACGGCAGCCCGGCCCGGATCGCCGAGCGCCAGGGTTCGCTGGTCGGCTTCGCGTTCCCGACCTGGCAGGACACGGTGGAGGGGCGGTACGCCGCCGGCGGCTTCCGCGACATCGGTGGCCTCACGCTCTGGCAGGACGGCGAGTTGGTCGGCCACAACCCGTTCCCGTCCGGCCAGGCCACGATCGGGGAGGGCACCTACGAGCTCACGGTGGAGGTCACCCAGGAACGGACGTCGCGGCACGACTTCTGGGAGATCGGCCGCGGCACGATCAGCCGCTTCACCTTCCGGACCAGTCGGCCGAAGGGGGAGACCACCGCTGCGCTGCCCATCGCGCTGCCGCGCTACGACGCCCCTGTCGACGAACGCAACCTGGCCCCGGCCGGGCCGGGGTTCCCGGTCAGCGTCACCTTCCACGGCCAGGACGGCTACGACCCCGGACGGCTCCGGTCGTTCTCGGCGAAGGTGAGCTTCGACGAGATCGATCCCGTGGGCGAGAAGCCCCTCGAGGACTACGCCTGGACCGAGGTCCCGGTCGAGCGACGTGGCGATCGTTGGGTGGCGCTCGTGGACAACTCGTCGGCCGCCGGCGGGAAGGCCTCGCTGTGGATCACGGCCGAGGATTCCCACGGCACCAAGACCGAGCAGTTCACGGTGAGCCTCTACGGCGTGCAGTAGGGCGCCCCTGGGCCGGTGGTTTCGAGGCTCGCTGGCGCCCACACCTCATCCGCCGCCGAGACACGGTGGTCGAGGTGCGAAGGCGGCCAAGGGCTGAGCCTCGAAACCACCCCACTCAGTTCGGGCGGGTGGCCAGCACCGCCCGGTGGTCCGACGGCGTGGTCAGCAGCGTGACCGCGTTGGCCGGGCCTGGCCCGTGCACGTCGTCGACCTTGCGGGTGGCCTTGCCGATCGTGCCCGGGTGGTCCTCGCGGCCCTCCCAGGCAGACGTGAGGCCGGCCAGGCGGAGGCCGTCGAAGTTGGAGTCGCCGACGGCGTACACGACGTGCCCGGCCCGGTGGTGCTCGGCGATCAGCCGCTCGAGGCGGCGCACCTCGGACTCGTGGCGACTACGCAGTCGCGGGCGGTCGGCGCGGTACTCCGCACCGGATTCCACGCCGGGCGCCAGGTGGTAGCTCATCATCGCGACCGTGCGGTCCTTCTCGCGGTCGCGGAACACGCCGATCGTCACCTCCCGAGGCGGCTCCAGACCGAGGAACCGGTCCGGCCGGTCCGACCGGCCAATGCCGCTGAGGAACGGAGCTCGCGATGACACCGGCTCGAAGCGATCGGCACGGGCGCCTACCACGTTGCCTCCGGCGACCGCGGACACCCAGTGGTACGCCGGGCCGCGGACTCCGATCCGCCATCCGGGCACGACCCGGACGTCGCCGAACGGCCGCAGCAGCCGGAGCCGCGAGACGTACCACTCCTGCAGCCCGACCAGGTCCGGCTCGGCGTCGAGCACCTGGGTGAGCGTCGTCGCGGCGTCGCGTCGGGGGAGCGTGTAGAGGACGTTCGCGCTGGCGACGACGGTCTGCCCGCTCATGGCGTCAGTGTTCCGGTGGTCGAGCAGCGAGCGCCAGTGGCACCCGGTGGTCGAGCAGCGAGCGCCAGCGGCACCCGGTGGTCGAGCAGCGAGCGCCAGCGAGCGTCGTCGAGACCCCGGAGATGCAGCGCATCGTCGGTTCGTCGGTCACCGGGTCTCGATACGCCGGTCGCGACCTCGTTCCTCGGTCGCGCGGCTACTCGACCTGGCGGCAGTTCGGAGTTCGCTCGTGCCCTCGCGACCTCCGGCCGCACGGCACCCCCGGTAGGATTCGAACCTACGCTCCCGCCTCCGGAGGGCGGTGCTCTATCCCCTGAGCTACGGGGGCTCGGGTGGACGGAACCTTACCTGCCTCCGCCTCGGGGAGTGAAACCGGTTCGGGGTTCGCGGAGCCCCGCCGATACCCTTTGCCGGTGACCCCCGAAGAGCTCTCCACTGCGATCGTCGATGTCCTGACGACGCTGTCCGACGAGGGCGCGCTGACCCTTCCGGACGGGGTCCCGGCGACGGTGACGGTGGAGCGCCCGCGGCAGAAGGGTCACGGCGACTACGCCACCAACGTGGCGATGCAGCTGGCCAAGAAGGCGGGCACCAACCCGCGAGCGCTCGCCGAGCTGGTGAGTGCGCGCCTGACCGCGCACGACGGGCGTGGCCGACGTCGAGATCGCCGGGCCGGGCTTCCTCAACATCACCGTGGCCGCGGGGGCACAGGGCAAGGTCGCGGCCGACATCGTCGCCGCCGGCGACGGCTACGGCCACAACGACACCCTGAGCGGGGAGCGGATCGACGTCGAGTTCATCTCGGCCAACCCGACCGGGCCGCTGCACCTCGGGCACACCCGCTGGGCGGTGGTGGGCGACGCGCTGGCGCGGGTCCTGGAGGCCGCGGGCGCCGAGGTGACCCGGGAGTTCTACATCAACGACCGCGGCAACCAGATGGACCTCTTCGGCGCCTCGATCGAGGCGACCGCTCTCGGGCAGCCGGTCCCCGACGACGGCTACCACGGCGGCTACATCGCCGAACTCGCCGCGCGGGTGGTCGCAGAGAACCCCGGCATCCTCGAGCTCGAGGGCGACGAGCGCACCATCGCCTTCCGGGAGGCCGGCTACGCGCTGCAGCTGAAGGACCAGCAGGACCAGCTCGACGCGTTCAACACCCACTTCGACGTGTGGTTCTCCGAGCGGTCGCTGCACGACTCCGAGGACGTGGCCGCCCAGCTGGAGAAGCTCAGCGCCCAGGGCCACGTGTTCGAGGCCGACGGCGCGCTGTGGATGCGCACCTCCGAGTTCGACGACGACAAGGACCGGGTGCTGATCCGGTCCAACGGCCAGCTCACGTACTTCGCCAGCGACACGGCGTACTACGTCAACAAGCGGCAGCGCGGCTTCGACCGGTGCATCTACCTGCTCGGCGCCGACCACCACGGCTACGTCAACAGGCTGCGGGCGATGGCCGCGTGCGCCGGCGACGACCCGGACTACAACATCGAGGTGCTGATCGGCCAGATGGTCAAGATCATGAAGGACGGCGAGGAGCTCAAGCTCTCCAAGCGCGCCGGCACCCTGGTCACGCTCGAGGAGCTGATCGAGCTGATCGGCGTCGACGCGCTCCGCTACACCCTGGCCCGCTACCCGGCCGACTCGCCGCTGACCCTCGATGTCGCCGAGATGACCCGGCAGAGCAGCGACAACCCGGTCTTCTACGTCCAGTACGCCCACGCCCGGGTCAGCTCCCTGCTGCGCAACGCGGCCGACCTGGGACTCGCCCCCGAGTCCCACCCGGACCTGCTGACCCACGAGAAGGAGGGCGAGCTGCTGCGCGCCCTCGCGGCGCTACCGGGAGTGGTGGCGAGTGCCGCCCAGCTGCGTGAGCCGCACCGGGTGGCCCGCTACCTCGAGGAGACCGCCGCCTCCTACCACCGCTTCTACGACAACTGCCGGGTGCTGCCGATGGGCGACGAGGAGCCGACCGATCTGCACCGCGCCCGCCTGCTGCTGGTGGCGGCCACCCGCACCGTGCTCGCCAACGGTCTCGGCCTGCTCGGCGTCTCGGCTCCGGAACGGATGTAGTCACCCCGATGCCCTCCCACGAAGCCGGCTGGGCTCACGCCGACGGCGCCCTCAAGAGCCCCTCCTGGCTGCGCCAGCCGAACGACCCCAACGCCCTGGTCCCGACCCTGTGGTCCTCCACGGCACACAAGGTCGACGGTGACCTGACCATCGGCGGGGTGGCGGTCGCCGACCTGGTCGCCGAGTTCAACACCCCGGCGTACGTGCTCGACGAGGCGGACCTGCGGGCCAGGGCGCGGTCGTTCCGTGACGCGTTCGCGACGTTCGACGTCTTCTACGCCGGCAAGGCGTTCCTGTGCACCACGGTGGCGAAGTGGATCGCCGAGGAGGGCCTCTGCCTCGACGTGTGCTCCAGCGGCGAGCTCACCGTCGCCCTGCGAGCCGGCTTCGACCCGGGACGGATCGGCTACCACGGCAACAACAAGTCGTACGCCGAGCTGCGCCGCGCCGTCGACTCCGGCGTGGGCCGGATCATCGTCGACAGCTTCACCGAGCTCGAGCGGCTCACCCAGATCACCTCCGACCTCGGCCGCACCGCCAGGGTGATGGTGCGGGTGACCGCGGGTGTCGAGGCGCACACCCACGAGTACATCGCCACCGCCCACGAGGACCAGAAGTTCGGGTTCTCCATCACCAGCGGTGACGCGTTCGAGGCGGTCCGGCAGGTCCGCGCGGCCAAGCGGCTGGAGCTCCTCGGCCTGCACTCCCACATCGGCAGCCAGATCTTCGACTCCTCCGGCTTCGAGGTGGCCGCCCGCCGGGTGCTGGCCCTGCACGCGCAGATCTCCGAGGAGCTGAGCGTCACCATGCCCGAGCTCGACCTCGGCGGCGGCTTCGGCATCGCCTACACCACCCAGGACGACCCCTCGGACCCCGCGCAGCTGGCCACCGAGATGAGCAAGATCGTGGAGCACGAGTGCAAGGCGCTCGGGATCGACCAGCCCCGCTTGTCGATCGAGCCCGGCCGGGCGATCGTCGGTCCCTCGGTCTGCACGGTCTACACGGTCGGCACGGTCAAGCCGGTGACCCTCGACGGCGGCGCCGTGCGCACCTACGTGTCCGTCGACGGCGGCATGAGCGACAACATCCGCACCGCGCTCTACGACGCCGACTACTCCTGCACCCTCGCCAACCGGCACTCCGATGACGAGCCGGTGCTCGCCCGCGTGGTCGGCAAGCACTGCGAGGCCGGCGACATCGTCGTCAAGGACGAGTTCCTCCCCGGCGACGTGGCGCCCGGCGACCTGCTCGCCGTCCCCGGCACCGGCGCCTACTGCCGCTCGATGTCGTCCAACTACAACCACTCGCTGCGGCCCCCGGTGATCGCGGTGCGGGACGGCCAGGCCCGGGTGATCGTGCGCCGCGAGACTGAGGACGACCTGTTGGCTACGGACGTGGGAGACACCGATGACTGACCCGTTGCGGGTGGCCGTGCTCGGCTGCGGCTCGGTCGGGTCGCAGGTGGTGCGGCTGCTCCACGAGCAGGCCGCCGACCTCGCCGCCCGGGTGGGAGCCCCGGTAGAGCTCGCCGGCGTGGCGGTACGCCGGATCGACGCCCCGCGCGAGGTCGACGTACCAGCCGGGCTGCTGACCACCGATGCGGCCGGCCTGGTGGCCCGCGATGACGTCGACCTCGTGGTCGAGGTGATCGGTGGCATCGAGCCGGCCCGTTCGCTGATCCTCGCCGCCCTCGAGAACGGCGCCAGCGTCGTCACCGCCAACAAGGCGCTGCTCGCCGAGGACGGGCCGACCCTGTTCGAGGCCGCCGAGAAGGCCGGCCGCGACCTCTACTACGAGGCCGCCGTCGCCGGCGCGATCCCGATCCTCCGGCCGCTGCGTGAGTCGCTGGCAGGCGACCGCGTCACCCGGGTGCTCGGCATCGTCAACGGCACCACCAACTTCATCCTCGACCGGATGGACACCTCCGGTGCCGGCTTCGCCGAGGCGCTGGAGGAGGCCCAGGAGCTGGGTTACGCCGAGGCCGACCCGACCGCCGACGTCGAGGGCTTCGACGCCGCCGCGAAGGCGGCGATCCTGGCCAGCCTGGCATTCCACTCGCGGGTGACCGCCGCCGACGTCCATCGCGAGGGCATCGCCGACGTCACGGCGGCGGACGTCCAGTCCGCCCGCGACATGGGCTGCGTCGTGAAGCTGCTCGCCATCGCCGAGCTGCGTGACGGCCCCGGCGGCGAGGCGGTCTCGGTGCGCGTGCACCCCGCAATGATCCCGAGGTCGCACCCGCTGGCCAGCGTCCGCGAGGCCTTCAACGCGGTCTTCGTCGAGAGTGACGCCGCCGGCCAGCTGATGTTCTACGGCCCGGGCGCCGGTGGCGCGCCCACCGCGAGCGCGGTCCTGGGTGACCTGGTGACGGTGGCCCGCAACGTGCGTGAGGGCACCCGTGGCGTGGGCGAGTCGGCGTACGCCGATCGGCCGGTGCTGCCGATGGGGGAGACCCGGACCCGCTACCACGTGGCCATCGACGTCGACGACCGCGCGGGCGTGCTGGCGGCGGTGGCGACGGCCTTCGCGGAGCACGACGTCTCGATCCAGACCGTTCGCCAGGAGGGTCGCGACGACGACGCGCAGCTCGTCGTGGTGTCCCACGGGGCGACCGACGCCCAGCTCAGCGCGACCGTCGAGGGCCTGCGCGGCATGGACATCGTCCGCGAGGTCACCTCGGTGATGCGGGTCGAGGGAGCCGACGAGTGACACATCGGCACCAGTGGCGGGGCGTCATCGAGGAGTATCGCGACCTGCTCGAGATCCCCGAGAGCACGCCCGCGGTGACGCTGGGCGAGGGCGGCACTCCACTGGTGCGGTCCGAGTGGCTCTGCTCGGTCACGGGCGGCGAGGTGTGGCTGAAGGTCGAGGGCAACAACCCGACGGGGTCCTTCAAGGACCGCGGCATGACCACCGCCATCTCCGTGGCGAAGGCCGACGGCGCGCAGGCGGTGGTCTGCGCCTCCACCGGCAACACCTCGGCCTCGATGGCGGCGTACGCCGCGAAGGCCGGGCTCACCCCGGTGGTGCTGGTCCCCGAGGGCAAGATCGCCGCCGGGAAGATGGCCCAGGCCATCGTGCACGCCTCGCGGGTGATCATGGTGCGCGGCAACTTCGACAACTGCCTCGCGCTGGCCCGTCAGCTCGCCTGGGAGTACCCCGTGGCCCTGGTCAACTCGGTCAACCCGGTGCGGCTCCAGGGGCAGAAGACCGCCGCCTTCGAGATCGTCGACTTCCTGGGCGACGCACCCGACTACCACCTGCTGCCGGTCGGCAACGCCGGCAACATCGCGGCGTACTGGATCGGCTGGTGCCAGTACGCCCGGCTCGGCCTGGCCACGAAGACGCCGGTGCTGCATGGCTTCCAGGCCGAGGGCGCCGCACCGCTCGTTACCGGGGAGCCGTTCCCGGACCCGGAGACCAAGGCGACCGCGATCCGGATCGGGAACCCCGCGTCGTGGAAGCTCGCCGAGGTGGCCGCCCACGAGTCCGGCGGCCGGTTCGCCGCCGTGAGCGACGACCGGATCCTGGCCGCCCAGCGCGAGCTCGCGGCCCGTGACGGTGTGTTCGTCGAGCCCGCTTCCGCGGCCGGCATCGCCGGGCTGCTGCAGGAGGTCGCGGCGGGGGAGTCGTACGCCGGCAAGACCGTGGCGATCACGGTCACCGGGCACGGCCTCAAGGACACCGCCACCGCCCTGGAGGGCTTCGGCCGGCTGGTCGACACCGTGATCGACCCCGACGTCACGGCCGCTGCGGTCGCCGCGGGCCTGGCATGAGCCCCGCATGACGACGTTCGTCAATGGCCCGGTCCGGCTCTCCGTGCCGGCCACCTCGGCCAACCTCGGTCCCGGGTTCGACTCGCTCGGGCTCGCGCTCGACCTGCGCGACCGGCTCGAGGCCGAGGTGGTCGAGGAGGGCCTCGTTGTCGAGGTGGAGGGCGCCGGCGCCGGCGCGGTGTCACTCGGCGAGTCCCACCTGGTGGTCCGCTCCATGCGCGCCGCGTTCGACGCGATGGACGCCCGTCCGACCGGGCTGCGACTCAGCTGTACCAACGCGATCCCGCATGCGCGCGGCCTGGGTTCCTCGTCCGCCGCGATCGTCGGCGGGGTCAGCCTGGCCCGGGCACTGGTGGCCGGCGGCACCCTGCTGATGGACGACGCAACGCTGTTCGGTCTGGCGGCCGAGATCGAGGGCCACCCCGACAACGTGGCGCCCGCCTTCTACGGCGGGTTCGTGATCTCCGGCTACGACAGCGATGGCTCCTGCTACGCCGTCCGCAGCGGCGTCGACCCACGGATCAGCGCCGTCGTGCTGGTCCCGCCCTCACCGGTGTCCACCGAGCTGGCCCGGGGCTTGCTGCCCGCCGAGGTGCCCCACGCGGACGCTGCGGCTAACGCAGGACGCACCGCACTCCTGGTGGCGGCGCTCGCCGGCCAGCCCGAGCAGCTGTGGCGGGCCACCCGCGACTACCTCCACCAGCAGCAGCGGCGGACGGCGATGCCGGACTCCCTGGCCCTCGTGGAGGCGCTGCGGGCCGACGGCGTACCCGCGGTGATCTCCGGCGCCGGCCCGACGGTGCTGGCGTTTGCCAACGGTCCGAGTGCTCCGGGGACGGCCGACCTGCTGGCTCGGTGCCCCGACGGTTGGACACCGCTCCACCTCGGCATCGACCCGTACGGCGTCCGCGTCGAGTAGCCGGTGGTACATTGGCCCCGCGCCTGAGAGATGGGCGCAACACCCCCTCAACTTGTGCGGATCTCATCCGCACCCCCGGCCCATGCTCCCCACGGAGCCCGGCGCAGAGGGATGCAGTGTCCAGCAGCCCACGGCTCGGATCGACCCGTAGGCACTGAACGTGGGAAGGACCTCACGTGACGGAAACCATCGAACCCACCACCGCCAAGAAGCGCGGTGGCGGGCTCAACTCCATGCTCCTCGCCGACCTGAAGCAGATGGCAGGCGGGATGGGTATCGCCGGCGCCGGCCGTATGAAGAAGGCTCAGCTCGTCGAGGCGATCAAGGCCGCCCAGGCGGGGGGCAAGAGCGACGCGGGCTACAAGGATGTCAAGAAGGACCGCGGCCAGAAGGACCCCGGCCAGAAGGACCCCGGCAAGAAGGGCCAGGGCAAGAAGGACGAGGGCAAGAAGGACGAGGCCCAGCCCGAGCTCCGCAAGGACGCCGAAGCCGCCACCGACTCCCCGAAGGGCGAGGATGCCCCCGGGTCCGAGTCGCGCGACGCCGACCGGCGCAGCGACGCCTCCAAGCAGGATCGCGACGACCGCGACGGCAACCGTGACGGCGGCCGTGACGGCCAGGGCGCCCAGGGCGAGGGCCGCAACCGCAACCGGCGCCGCCGCGGGCGCGACCGCAACCGCCCGGGCGGTGGCGGGCAGCGCAACGAGCCCGACACCACCGTGCTCGAGGACGACGTCCTGGTTCCGGCCGCCGGCATCCTCGACGTGCTCGACAACTACGCCTTCGTCCGGACCAGCGGCTACCTGCCCGGTCCGGAGGACGTCTACCTCTCCCTGTCCATGGTCCGGAAGTTCGGGCTGCGCCGCGGTGACGCGATCGTTGGACAGGTGCGCCAGCCCCGTGAGGGCGAGCGCAAGGAGAAGTTCAACCCGATGGTGCGCATCGACAGCGTCAACGGTGCGGATCCCGAGCAGACCAAGACTCGCGTCGAGTTCTCCAAGCTGACCCCGCTCTACCCCAGCGAGCGGCTGCGGCTCGAGACCGAGCCCACCAACCTGATCGGCCGGGTGATCGACATCGCCGCCCCGATCGGCAAGGGCCAGCGCGGGCTGATCGTCTCCCCGTCCAAGGCCGGCAAGACGATGATCATGCAGTCGATCGCCAACTCCATCACCACCAACAACCCCGAATGCCATCTGATGGTGGTCCTGGTCGACGAGCGCCCGGAGGAGGTCACCGACTTCGAGCGCTCGGTCAAGGGCGAGGTCATCTCCTCGACGTTCGACCGGCCTGCCGCCGACCACACGATCGTCGCCGAGCTCGCCATCGAGCGGGCCAAGCGCCTGGTCGAGCTCGGCCACGACGTGGTGGTGCTGCTCGACGGCATCACCCGCCTGGGCCGCGCCTACAACCTGGCCGCCCCCGCCTCGGGCCGGATCCTCTCCGGTGGCGTCGACTCCGCGGCGCTCTACCCGCCGAAGAAGTTCTTCGGCGCCGCCCGCAACATCGAGAACGGCGGCTCGCTGACCATTCTGGCCACCGCGCTCATCGAGTCCGGCTCCAAGATGGACGAGGTGATCTTCGAGGAGTTCAAGGGCACCGGCAACATGGAGATCCGGCTGCGCCGCGACTTCGCCGACAAGCGACTGTTCCCGGCCATCGACGCCGTCGCCTCCGGCACCCGCCGCGAGGAGCTCCTGATGAGCAAGGACGAGCTCGCGATCGTGTGGAAGCTGCGCCGGGTGCTGTCCGGGCTCGACGGGCAGCAGGCCCTGGAGGTGCTGCTGGAGCGGCTGAAGAAGTCGAGCACCAACATCGAGTTCCTGATGCAGGTGCAGAAGACCACCCCGACCCCCTCAGGGAGCAGCAGCGAGGACTGAGCCGTGCGGTGGTTTCGAGGCTCGTCGCTGGCGCTCCTCGCACCTCAACCACCGGGCGGTAAGGAATTGGTAGACCGTCCTGAGCGTTACTAGAATCGTTCGCTGGCTCCGGTTCACGCCCCGCATCCGCGCGGCGACCCGGCGGCCCTATGAGAGGACACCATGAAGAAGGACATCCACCCCGAGTACGTCGAGACCCAGGTCACGTGTACCTGCGGCAACACGTTCACGACTCGGAGCACCGCGACGTCGGGCAACATCCACGCCGACGTGTGCTCGCAGTGCCACCCGTTCTACACCGGCAAGCAGAAGATCCTGGACACCGGCGGCCGCGTCGCCCGGTTCGAGGCCCGCTATGCCAAGAAGAAGGCCGCCGACAAGGAGGCCGCGGAGGCTGCCCAGGAGTCGGCTCCCTCCCAGTAGCTCGTTCCCGGCGCCGGCCCACGCACCCTGTGCGGGGCCGGCGCCGTGTCTTTGCCATGACTACGGGAACCGAGGGATGCCATGTTCGAGGGGGTCGAAGGCCTGCTCGCCGAGCACGCCGAGCTCGAGGGCCGGCTGGGTGCGCCCGAGACCCACGCCGACGCGCGGCTGGCCAAGCGGCTCAACCAGCGCTACGCCGAGCTGAGCGCGATCATCGGGACCTGGCGCGAGTGGGAGCAGTACGGCGAGGACCTGGAGGCTGCACGCGAGCTGGTCGCCGAGGACCCGTTGTTCGCCGACGAGGTCGACGCGTTGGCCGCGCAGCGTTCCGAGGCCGAGGAGCGGCTGCGTCGACAGCTGGTTCCGCGCGACCCCACCGACGACAAGGACGCGATCCTCGAGGTGAAGTCGGGAGAGGGCGGCGAGGAGTCGGCGCTCTTCGCCGGTGACCTGCTCCGGATGTACACCCGGTACGCCGAGGCCCGCGGCTGGTCCGTCGAGATCCTCGACGCCACCGAGTCCGACCTCGGCGGGTACAAGGGCGTGACCGTCGCGGTCAAGGCCAAGGGGACCCCGCAGCCGGGCCAGGCGCCGTACGGGCTGCTGAAGTTCGAGGGCGGGGTGCACCGCGTCCAGCGGGTGCCGGTGACCGAGTCGCAGGGCCGCGTGCACACCAGCGCGGCCGGCGTGCTGGTGCTGCCCGAGGCGGAGCAGGTCGACGTGACGCTCGACGAGAACGACCTGCGCATCGACGTCTTCCGCAGCAGCGGCCCCGGTGGTCAGAGCGTCAACACCACCGACTCGGCGGTCCGGATCACCCACGTCCCGACCGGGATCGTGGTGAGCTGCCAGAACGAGAAGAGCCAGCTGCAGAACAAGGAGCAGGCGCTCCGCATCCTCCGGGCCCGGCTGTTGGCCGCCGCCCAGGAGGAGGCCGATGCCGAGGCGAGCGAGGCGCGCCGCTCCCAGGTGCGCACGGTCGACCGCTCCGAGCGGATCCGCACCTACAACTTCCCCGAGAACCGGATCTCCGACCACCGGACCGGCTACAAGTCGCACAATCTCGACCAGGTGCTCGACGGCGCCCTCCAGCCGGTGCTGGACTCGTGCCTCGAGGCCGACATGGCGGCCCGGCTCGGCGCCATCGAGGCCTGAGCGTGCCCGACCGCAGGGTGCTGGTGGCCGTGGCCGTGGCCGCTGACCGGCTGCGGCGGTCCGGCGTCGCCAGCCCCGAGCACGACGCCGCCGAGCTGTTGGCCCACGTGCTCGGCACGGAGCGGTCGCGACTGCCGATGATCGACGAGGTGCCCGCTGACGCGGCCGAACGGTACGACGCCCTGGTCACCCGCCGGGCGGCCCGCGAGCCGCTGCAGCACCTCACCGGGACGGCCTACTTCCGGCACGTCGAGCTCGCGGTCGGCCCGGGAGTCTTCGTGCCCCGCCCCGAGACGGAGCTGCTCGCAGGCTGGGCCATCGACCGGGCCCGGGGGCTCGACGCACCCGTGGTGGTCGATCTCGGCACCGGCTCCGGCGCCATCGCGCGAGCGATCGCCGACGAGGCTCCGCACGCGACCGTGCACGCCGCCGAGGTCGACCCTGCGGCGTACGCCTGGGCCCAGCGCAACCTCGCCGGCACCGGTGTCGAGCTGCGGCGGGGCGACCTCGCCACGGCGTACCCCGAGCTCGACGGACGCGTCGACGTGGTGGTCTGCAATCCGCCGTACATCCCGTTGGAGGCCTGGGAGTCGGTCGCCACCGAGGCGCGCGACCACGACCCGCATCTGGCGCTGTTCTCCGGCGCCGACGGCCTGGACGCGATCCGGGCGCTGGAGCAACGCGCGGCCACGCTGCTGCGGCCCGGGGGAGTGGTGGGGGCCGAGCACGCCGACGTCCAGGGGGAGTCGGCGCCGGCCGTCTTCGCGGCCGCCGGGCGCTGGACCGACGTGCGCGACCACCGCGACCTGGCGGGCCGGCCGCGCTACCTGACCGCTCGCTCAGTGGGCGATGCGCGAGTGCGAGGATGACGGCGTGACGGCAGAGCGCTACCCGACGGACACCGCCGAGCAGCGGGAGTCGGCGATCGACGCGGCCAGTCTGGCGGTCCAGCGCGGCGAGCTGATCGTGCTGCCCACCGACACCGTGTACGGCGTGGCGGCCGACGCCTTCGACCCGGCGGCGGTCACGGCGCTGCTCCGGGCCAAGGGCCGGGGTCGCGAGATGCCGCCGCCGGTTCTGGTCAGCGCGGCCACCACGATCGATGCGCTCGCGGTGCGGGTGCCCGACTACGCCCGAGCCCTGGTCGAGAAGTTCTGGCCGGGCCCGCTGACCATCGTCTGCCACCAGCAGACCTCGCTCCAGTGGGACCTCGGCGACACCCGCGGCACGGTCGCCATCCGGATGCCCGACCACGAGCTCGCCCGCGAGGTCCTCGAGCGCACCGGGCCGCTCGCCGTCAGCTCGGCCAACACCACGGGCAGCCCGGCGGCCACCGATGCCGACGAGGCGGAGCGGATGCTCGGCGAGCACGTCGCCGTGCTGGTCGACGCCGGCGCCTCGCCCGGTGGCCAGGCGTCCACCATCATCGACGTCACCGGCGAGCGCGGCCGGGTGCTCCGGCGCGGCGCCCTGTCGCTTGAAGAGCTGAACGCGGTGCTCGAGCCGACCGGCGCCACCCTCGTGGACGAGGGCTGATCCCGGGTGCGGGAGTACTTCATCGTCTTCCTGGTCGCCGCCGCAGTGACCTACCTGCTGACCGTCGTGGCGCGCGAGATCGCGCTGCGCACCGGCGCCGTGGCCGCGGTCCGCGACCGCGACGTGCACGCGGAGCCGGTGCCCTACCTCGGCGGTATCGCGATGCTCGGCGGCCTGGTGGCGGCGTACCTTGTCGCCCGGGAGCTGCCGTTCCTCTCCGCCACGAGCGGCCCGTTCGTCTTCGAGGACGCACGTTCGGTCATCGTGGCCGGCGCCCTGGTCTGCGGCGTCGGCGTGCTCGACGACATCTTCGACCTGGATGCGCTGACGAAGTTCGGGGGGCAGGTGCTCGCGGTCGGCCTGCTGATCTACTCGGGCATCCAGTTCCGCTACTTCTTCACCAGCACCGACGGCTGGCAGTTCTCGCTCGACACGAGCCAGGGTGCGCTGCTCACCGCCCTGATCGTGGTCGCAACCGTCAACGCGGTGAACTTCGTCGACGGCCTGGACGGCCTCGCGGCCGGTGTCGTCGGCATCAGCGCGGTTGCCTTCTTCGTGTTCTGCTACGGGCTGACCGTCCTCAACGACGCGGGCCGGGCCACCACCGGGGCCCTGCTCTCGGCCGCGCTGGCCGGAGCCTGTGCGGGCTTCCTGGTCCACAACTTTCACCCGGCACGGATCTTCATGGGCGACAGCGGCTCGATGCTGATCGGGCTGGTGCTGTCCGCCACCGCGATCACGGTCACCACCCAGTTCGCCCAGGAGGACCTGACTCAGGGCGCCGAGGGCGGCCGCGCCAGCCTGCTGCCGATCTTCCTGCCGCTCTCGCTGCCGATCCTGATCCTGATCGTGCCGCTGGTCGACCTCCTGCTGGCGGTCGTACGACGCACCCGTGCGGGCCGCTCGCCGTTCGCCCCCGACAAGCAGCATCTGCACCATCGGCTTCTGGAGATCGGGCACTCCCACCGGCGGGCGGTGCTGATCATGTGGCTGTGGGCCGGGCTGATCGCGTTCGGCACGGTGCTCGCGAGCCTCTACACCGGCCCCTCGGTGTGGATCGCGATCGGCCTGATGACCGCCGTGACGCTGACGCTGACCTTCGTGCTCCCCGTGTTGCATCGCCCCCGCGCGCTGGCCACGGACGACTGAGTTCCAGACCCGGTTTCCACCCCTCCAGGACTTTGTGCTAACTTTCACAAGCACCAGCAATCCCTCGACGAAATGGCCGCCAGATGATGACGACCTACCTCAGCCGACACCCCCGAGGGACCGGTATGAGCGGCGGTGCCCCGCGGTTCGTGAGCCGCTCTCGCTGTGGTAGTTTCGCGCCGTCGTCGGGGCCGATCCGGCGTGCGCCTCGGAGCGCACGCAACGTCGACATCCCCACGTTCTCTGTTGAAAGCCACCCGGGTGAATGGTTGATGAGCAGCACTCCGAACCGACCCTGCGGGGTCGCGACCTCATCGGGCTCGGGGGCCTGCTCGTCGGTGCTGTCGTGGGCGGTCTCGTCCTCGGCGTCGTCGCCGACCGGGCGGCGGGCACCTCGCCGGCGTTCACGTTGGCAGGCATCGCGCTCGGCATCGTGCTGGGAGGTGTCGGCTTCTGGCTCCGGGTCCGTACCGCACTGCGGGGGTGACCGTTGATGACCGATAGCCTGACGACGCTGATGAGCACTGAAGACACCGCACCCTCCGGCCGCCGGCCCTCCCCCTGGCGGGTGGTCCGAGACCAGCGCAAAAGCCTGCTGGTGGCGGGCGTGATGATGGTCGCCTCCTTCTGGGTGTTCGGCCAGCTCGACCGCTGGCAGCTCGCCTGCTGCGTCGCCGGCGGCGTGTTCCTCGGCCTGCTCAACCACCTCTACACCGAGTACTGGCTGCTCAAGATCATCGAGTCCGGCGCCCAGCCGACCCGCAACCAGATGATCGCTGCCACGATCAGCCGCCTGACCGTGCTGACGGTGGTCGCCGTGGGCGTCGCCGTCCTCGTCTGGCCCGACGGGATCGGCCTGCTGCTCGGCCTCGCCATCTTCCGCCTGATCGCCCTGGTGATGACCGGGCTTCCCCTGCTGAAGGAGTTGAAGAGCCAGTGATGCGCCAGCTGCTGATCGCGGCCGCCGAGGAGGAGAGCGAGAGCGAGATCCAGATCGGCCACCACGTCGAGCGCGAGTTCCTCGGCATGACGTTCAACATGGACACGATCTGGACCACGTTGATCGCCGGCACGATCGTCGTACTCCTCGGGTTCTGGGCGCGGGCCAAGCTCACCAAGGAGACCGTTGACCACGTCCCGACCAAGATCCAGCTGATCTGGGAAGCCATCATCGGCGAGGTCACCAAGCAGGTCGAGGACAACCTCGGCAAGGCCAACCGCACGGTCATCTCGCTCGCGGTGGCGCTGTTCTTCTTCATCCTGATCGCGAACTGGTTCGAGATCATCCCGAGCGAGTACAACGAAGACAGCGGGCACCTGCTCCCGGCCCCGACGGCGGACACGAACTTGACCTACGCGCTCGCCGCACTGGTGATCGTCGGGGTGTGGTCGTTCGGGATCCGGCAGAAGGGCTGGAAGGGCTACTTCAAGCACTTCCTGGAGCCGTTCCCGATCCTGCTCCCGCTCAACATCCTCGAGGAGCTGGTCAAGCCGATCACGCTGGCGCTGCGGCTCTTCGGCAACATCTTCGCCGGCGGCATCATGCTGGCCCTGATCGGGCTGATCCCGATCTGGGGCTCGTGGATGCCGCAGATCCTCTGGAAGCTGTTCGACATGTTCATCGGCGGCATCCAGGCCTTCATCTTCGCGCTGCTGACCGTCCTCTACTTCGGGATGGCCGGTGCCGGTCACCATGACGAGGACGAGCACGAGGACGAGCGCGAAGACGAGCCGCAGGAAGCAGAAGAGAAGACCCCCGTCGCCGCGCACTGACCAGCGCTGCGGCACCACAAGCGAGCACCGGGACCCCGGTGCACAACCAAGGAGAGAGACACAAAATGGCAGTAAGCGACGAGGCAGTCCAGCTCGCCGGTGCGTTCGTCGGCGGTGGCATCGCCCTGGCCGGTGGCGCGATCGGCGCCGGCGTCGGTGACGGCCTGGCCGGTGCGTCCTACATCCAGGGTGTCGCCCGCCAGCCGGAGGCCCAGGGCCGCCTGCAGACGATCTTCTTCCTGACGGTCGGTCTGGTCGAGGCGATGTTCTTCATCAACCTCGCCTTCATGGCGATGTTCGTGTTCGTCCTCAGCTGACCTGAGACGGCAACCAAGCAAAGGACCGAATGATGTCTAGCGTCACGAGCCTGCTCGTCCCGATGGAGAGCAACTTCCTCGTCCCGAACGGCACGTTCCTGGTCGAGCTCCTGGCCTTCGCGATCATCGTCTGGATCCTGGCCAAGTTCGTCATCCCGCCGATCAACCGGGCGATGACCGGCCGCCAGGAGGCGATCCGCAAGGAGTTCGCCGACCTCGAGGAGGCCAAGGCCGAGGCCAACGAGGCCAAGGAGGAATTCACCTCGCAGATCGCCGACGCCCGTCACGAGGCGGCGCGGATCCGCGAGGAGGCACGCGAGCAGGGAGCGGCGATCATCGCCGAGCTGCGCGAGCAGGCCCAGACCGAGGCGAACCGGATCGTGGAGCACGCGCACGCGCAGATCCAGGCGGAGCGCCAGCAGGCGCTGACCTCCCTGCGCGTCGAGGTGGGCACCCTGGCGACCACGCTCGCCGGTCGGATCGTGGGCGAGAGCCTCGATGACGACGACCGCAGCGGCCGGGTCGTCGACCGCTTCCTCGCCGACCTCGAGACGCTGGAGACCTCCCAGTCGGCGGCCAGCCCGAACGGGGCCGGCTGATGGTGTCGACCACCGCGTCGGAGACGCTGGCGGACCTCGGCGGGCTGCTCAACCGGGCCGCCACGCTCGACGACGCCAGGGCCGCGGGCGAGGAGCTGTTCGGCGTCGCCCAGACCCTTCGCAACGAGCCGGCGCTGCGCCGGGTCGTCACCGACACCTCGGTGGAGGCGTCCGCGAAGGCGGACCTGGCGAACCGCGTGTTCGGCAACGCCCTCGGCGACGTCGCGCTCGCCGTGGTCACCGAGGCGGTAGGCCGCCGCTGGACCGTGTCCTCGGAGCTGCCGGCCGTGATCGAGCAGCTCGGCGTGGTCGCGCTGGTCAGGTCCGCCGGCGCCCGCAGCGACAAGATCACCGACGAGCTGTTCGCGCTCGGCCGGCTGATCGAGGCCAACCCCGAGCTGCGGGGGGCGCTGGCGGACTCCTCCCGGTCGACCGACGACAAGGTCGGCCTGCTGCGCAGGCTGCTCGACGGCAAGGTGCTGCCCGCGACGCTGACGCTCGTGGAGTACGCCGTCAGCTCGGCCACCGGCTCGGTGGAGCGGGCGATCTCCGACTTCCAGCAGGTGGCTGCCGACGTCCAGGGCGAGCTGCTCGCCACGGTCCGCTCCGCTCACGAGCTCTCCGACGACGACCAGACCCGGCTCAGCGAGGCTCTGGGACGCCAGTACAACCGCGACGTGCGGCTACGGCTGGTGCTGGAGCCCGATCTGGTGGGCGGGCTGCGGGTCGAGATCGGCGACGACGTGATCGACGGCAGCGTGTCCGGCAGGCTGGACGACGCGCGCCGCAGACTGGCCGGCTGACCGCTCGGCACGCACCACCCACCAGACCCACAGACCCACAGAGCCAGAGAATCAGGGAAGAGGCAGGGAAATGACGGAGCTTTCGATTCGTCCGGAAGAGATCCGCGACGCGCTCCAGAAGTACGTCGACGACTACAAGCCGTCGGCCGCCAGCAAGGAAGAGGTCGGCACCGTCGCCACGGCGGGGGACGGCATCGCGCGGGTCTCCGGCCTGCCCTCGGCGATGGCCAACGAGCTCCTCGAGTTCGAAGACGGCACGCTCGGCATCGCCCTGAACCTCGACACCCGCGAGATCGGCGTCGTCGTCCTCGGTGACTTCGACAAGATCGAGGAGGGGCAGGAGGTGCGCCGTACCGGCGAGATCCTCTCCGTCCCCGTGGGCGACGCCTTCATGGGCCGCGTGATCGACCCGCTCGGCACCCCGATCGATGGTCTCGGTGAGATCGAGTCCTCCGAGCGCCGCGCGCTGGAGCTGCAGGCCCCCAGCGTGATGCACCGCAAGTCGGTGCACGAGCCGCTGGCCACCGGCATCAAGGCGATCGACGCGATGACCCCGATCGGCCGCGGCCAGCGCCAGCTGATCATCGGTGACCGGGCCACCGGCAAGACCACGATCGCGATCGACACGATCATCAACCAGAAGCAGAACTGGGAGTCCGGCGACCCCGCCAAGCAGGTGCGCTGCATCTACGTCGCGATCGGCCAGAAGGGCTCGACGATCGCCTCGGTGCGCGGTGCCCTCGACGAGGCCGGCGCGCTGGAGTACACCACGATCGTGGCCGCTCCGGCCTCCGACAGCGCGGGCTTCAAGTACCTCGCCCCCTACACCGGCTCGGCCATCGGCCAGCACTGGATGTACGACGGCAAGCACGTGCTGATCATCTTCGACGACCTCACCAAGCAGGCCGAGGCCTACCGCGCGGTGTCGCTGCTGCTGCGCCGCCCGCCGGGCCGTGAGGCCTACCCCGGCGACGTGTTCTACCTGCACAGCCGGCTGCTGGAGCGTTGCGCGAAGCTGTCCGACGACATGGGCGCGGGCTCGATGACCGGCCTCCCGATCATCGAGACCAAGGCCAACGACGTGTCGGCGTACATCCCGACCAACGTCATCTCGATCACCGACGGCCAGATCTTCTTGCAGTCGGACCTGTTCGCCGCCAACCAGCGGCCCGCGATCGACGTCGGTATCTCCGTGTCCCGCGTGGGTGGCTCGGCCATGACCAAGGCGATGAAGGCGGTGACCGGTTCGCTCAAGGTCGACCTGGCGCAGTACCGCGCGATGGAGGCGTTCGCGATGTTCGCCTCCGACCTCGACGCCGCGTCGCGCCAGCAGCTCGACCGTGGCTCGCGCCTGATGGCGCTGCTCAAGCAGCCGGCCTACTCGCCGTACCCCCTCGACGAGATGGTCGTCTCCCTGTGGGTCGGCACCACGGGCCGCCTGGACGGCGTGCCGCTGGACGACGTGCTGCGCTTCGAGCACGAGTTCATCGACTTCCTGCGCCGCTCGCACGAGGGCATCCTCGAGGGTATCCGCGAGACGCTCGGGTTCGACGACGACACCGAGAAGGCTCTCGAGGACGCCTACGACTCCTTCCTCGACCAGTTCGAGACCTCCGAGGGTGGGTCGATCAAGGTCGGCCACGAGCCCGAGGCGGAGGCCCTGGAGGACGAGGACCAGGAGCAGATCGTCAAGCAGAAGCGGGGCTGACCCAAGTGACCACCCCCAGCGCTAGCACGCGACCGCCGCGGCCCAGGCACGCACCTCGCTGCGTTGTCCTCGGTCGAAAGGCGCCCAGCCTGCTTCCCTCGTCCGCCTTGCGAGGCACGCACCTGAACCACGGCTGCCATCGCGCTCCCACTGGGGGTGATCACTGATGGCTCTCTCGGTGCGCGAGTACCGCGCGCGGATCAAGTCGACGGAGTCGATGAAGAAGATCACCCGCGCCATGGAGCTCATCGCCGCGTCCCGGATCATCAAGGCGCAGCAGCGGGCCCAGGCCGCGGCGCCGTACGCCCGTGAGCTGACCCGCGCCGTGTCCGCGGTGGCGACGTACTCCAACGTCGACCACCCGCTGACGAAGGAGGAGGAGGACCCGAAGCGGGCCGCCGTCCTCGTCGTCACCAGCGACCGCGGCCTGGCCGGCGCGTTCTCCTCGAGCGTGCTCAAGGAGGCCGAGCGGCTGGCCACCACCCTCCGCGAGGAGGGCAAGGAGATCGACTGGTACATCTGCGGCCGCAAGGGCGAGGCGTACTTCCGGTTCCGGGACCGCCCGATCGTCCAGTCATGGACCGGGTTCTCCGACCAGCCGTCGTACGACGCCGCCCGCGACGTCGGCAAGACGCTGATCGACTCGTTCATGCTCGACGCGGGCGAGGAGGGCGACGTCGACGAGGTGCACGTCGTCTACACGCGCTTCCGGTCGATGCTGCTGCAGGAGCCGACCGCGATCCGGCTGCTGCCGCTGGAGGTCGTCGAGGGCGAAGCCGCTCCCGAGAAGGAAGAGGTGCTCCCGCTCTACGAGTTCGAGCCCTCGGCGGAGGCGGTGCTCGACGGGCTGCTCCCGCAGTACGTCCAGAGCCGGATCTTCTTCGCCCTGCTCCAGTCCGCGGCCTCCGAGCTCGCGGCCCGGCAGAAGGCGATGAAGTCGGCCACCGACAACGCGGACGAGCTCATCAAGAAGTACACCCGCATCGCCAACCAGGCCCGCCAGGCCGGCATTACCCAGGAAATCAGCGAGATCGTCGGTGGCGTCAACGCCCTCGCCGACGCCCAAGCCGCCAACGAATGATCAGGTGAGTGAACAACATGACTGCAACGGTTGAAGAGACCAAGGAGACGGGCGCCACCGGCGTCGGCCGCATCGCTCGCGTGATCGGCCCGGTCGTCGACGTGGAGTTCCCCGTCGACGCGATGCCCGAGATGTACAACAAGCTGGAGACCGAGTTCGAGCTCAGCGGGGAGAAGCACCTGCTCTCGCTCGAGGTGGCCCAGCACATCGGTGACGGCATGGTGCGCGCCATCTCGCTGCAGCCGACCGACGGCCTGGTCCGCGGGGCGCAGGTCACCGACACGGGCGAGTCGATCTCGGTGCCGGTGGGCGACGTGACCCTCGGCAAGGTGTTCAACACCCTCGGCGACTGCCTCAACCTCGAGGAGGGTGAGGAGCTCGAGGTCAAGGAGCGGTGGGGCATCCACCGCAAGGCACCCGCGTTCGACCAGCTGGAGTCCAAGACCCAGATGTTCGAGACCGGCATCAAGGTCATCGACCTGCTCACGCCGTACGTGCAGGGCGGCAAGATCGGCCTGTTCGGCGGCGCGGGCGTGGGCAAGACCGTGCTGATCCAGGAGATGATCGCGCGCGTCGCCAAGGACCACGGCGGTGTGTCGGTGTTCGCCGGTGTCGGCGAGCGCACCCGTGAGGGCAACGACCTGATCGTGGAGATGGAGGAGGCCGGCGTCATCGGGCAGACCGCCCTGGTGTTCGGCCAGATGGACGAGCCGCCGGGCACCCGACTGCGGGTCGCGCTGTCCGCGCTGACGATGGCGGAGTACTTCCGCGACGTGCAGAAGCAGGACGTGCTGCTGTTCATCGACAACATCTTCCGGTTCACCCAGGCGGGTTCCGAGGTGTCCACGCTCCTCGGCCGGATGCCCTCCGCGGTGGGCTACCAGCCGAACCTGGCCGACGAGATGGGCACGCTGCAGGAGCGGATCACCTCCACCCGTGGTCACTCGATCACCTCGATGCAGGCGATCTACGTGCCCGCCGACGACTACACCGACCCGGCGCCGGCCACCACGTTCGCCCACCTCGACGCCACGACGGAGCTGTCGCGTGAGATCGCCTCGCTGGGCATCTACCCCGCGGTGGACCCGCTGACGTCGACCTCGCGGATCCTGGACGCGCAGTACATCGGACAGGCGCACTACGACTGCGCGGTCCGGATCAAGCAGATCCTGCAGCGCAACAAGGAGCTCCAGGACATCATCGCGATCCTCGGTGTCGACGAGCTCTCCGAAGAGGACAAGATCATCGTGTCCCGGGCCCGCCGGATCCAGCGGTTCCTGTCCCAGAACACCTACGTCGCCAAGCAGTTCACCGGCCTCGAGGGCTCGACGGTCCCGGTCTCGGAGACCATCGAGGCGTTCAACAAGATCGCCGACGGCGAGTACGACCACGTGGCCGAGCAGGCCTTCTTCATGTGCGGCGGTCTCGACGACGTCGAGCAGAAGTGGGCAGAGATCCAGAAGAGCCTCTGATGGCCGACGACAAGGGCACCGGCCTGCACGTCGAGCTGGTCGCAGCGGACCGCACCGTGTGGTCGGGCGAGGCCTCGATGGTGATCGCGCGCACGGTGGAGGGCGACGTCGGCGTTCTGCGCGGACACACGCCGATCCTCTCGCTGCTGACGGAGGCGGCCATCGAGATCGCGACTCCCGACGGGGTCGTGCACGCCGCCGTGGAGGGCGGGTTCATCTCGGTGGCCGCGGATCGGGTCTCCATCCTGTCCGAGGGCGCGCTGCTGGCCGAGGAGATCAAGGTCGACGAGGCCCGCGCAGAGCTCGACTCGGCCGAGGGGTTGCCGACCACCGACAACGAGCGCGACCGGCGGATCCGGCTTGCCTCGGCGCGGATCCGGGCGGCCGAGAGGGCGTCGTAGCCGGACCTCTCTCCGCGGTTGGCCGGCCGATAGGGTGGCCCCTCCGAGGGGAGGACGCGCGGGATGCAGTGGTGGCAGTGGCTGCTCGACGGGGCCGGCGTGCTGCTCCTGCTCATCGTCGTCTACGGCCTCGCTCTCGTCGTACGACGCCGGGTGCTGGCCCGGCACGGCGGGACCTTCGAGCTCAGCCACCGGGTCAGCCGCGGGTGGCTGCTCGGGTTCGGTCGCTACTCGGGTGAGGCGCTCGAGTGGTTCCGCATCTTCTCCCTGTCACCGCGCCCGAAGGCACGCTGGCAGCGCGACGACCTGACCTATGACGGTCGCCGGGAGCCGCTGGGCGCGGAGCAGACCTCGCTCTACCCCGACCACCTCGTGATCCGGTGCCAGACCGCACGGGGCGTGGTGGAGCTGGCGATGAGCGAGGCGTCGCTGACCGGCTTCCAGTCCTGGCTGGAGGCCCGCCCACCGGGCACGGACTGGAACCGCATCTAGGAGCCTGCACTGCTGAAAGGTCAACCGGTTCCGTATCGTCGGCACATGCACCGGTGGTGCGGCCCACTCTTCGCGTGCGTGGTGATGCTCACCGCGTGCGCCGGAGACGACCGGTCGTCGGAGTCGGAGAAACCAGGCGTCGGTGCGCCCAGAGACGCGGAGCCGACGCAGCCGAGCACCGCGTCGGCCGACCCGCCCACCGACGACCTGCTGCGGCCCAACATGCGCAGCTTCGCGGCCTCGGACCTGCGCGTCGTCGAGGAGGACGGTGAGCGCCGGCTGCGGTTTGCCGGCTCGCTGGCCAACCTCGGCCCGGGGCCGATGGTGGTCCGTCCCGGCGACCGGGGGGTGTGCCCGCCGCGGCAGATCTCGGTGCGGCAGCTGGTCTACCGGGACACGTCGGGGGACGGCGCGTTCCAGCGTCGCCGCGACCCGGTTCGGCTGCGGCGGGACGCCGGCTGCATGCTCGACCACCCCACCCACGACCACTGGCACTTCGACGCGATGGCGCGCTACTCGCTGCGCGACTCGGAGGGTGACGTGCTCGCCGAAAGGCGCAAGGTGAGCTTCTGCCTGCGCGACAACACCCGGGTCCGGGGCGTCGAAGGCGGCGTGCGGCGGGCCTACTTCGGCGAGTGCGACCGGCGTTCCGACCAGGGCATCTCGCCGGGCTGGATCGACATCTACGGGTCCGACCTGGACGGTCAGTACCTCACCCTGCCGCCTACCACCCCGCGGACGACCGTGTGCCTGGTCGTCACCGCCGACCCGCGAGACCAGCTGGTCGAGGGCGACGAGACCGACAACATGTCGGTGCTGCCGCTCCGGATCCGGGGCACTCAGGTGCGTCGGGTGAAAGGCGGGTGCGGATCCGCCGCCTGAGCCGGTTCACTGAGCCCGTGCAGCTGACCACCGCCCGCAACGCCGTCGGCGTGGTCTTCGCCCTCAACGGATTCCTCTTCGCCACCCTTCTCGCGCGGGTCCCGGACCTCCGGGAGGGACTCGACCTCGACAACGGCCCCCTGGGTCTGCTGTTGCTGGCGATCGCCGCGGGGTCGGTGCTCGCGCTGCCGTCGGCCGGCCGCTTCGTCGAGCGGTGGGGCGCCGCCGCCGTCGTCCGCGGGGGTGCCGTGCTCAGCGCCGTCGGACTGGTCGGCGCGGGGGTGTGTGCGGAGGAGACGGTGGGATCGGTGGTCGGTACCGCCGTCGGGCTGTTCACGTACGGCGTCGGGACGGGCGTCTGGGACGTCGCGATGAACGTGGAGGGTGCCGAGGTCGAGCGGCGGCTGCGCCGGACCGTGATGCCACGGTTCCACGCCGGCTGGAGCCTCGGCAGTGTGGCGGGTGCGGCAGGCGGGGTGGCCGCGACCGCCATCGGCGTACCGATCGCCGTGCATCTGGGTGGGGTGGCTCTGCTGGGTCTCGCCCTCACGTGGTGGGCGGCCGCCAGGTTCCTTCCGGTCGCGCCGCACCGGGAGCCGGACCGGCGGACGGCACGCAGCGCCTGGACGGAGCGGCGCACCCTGCTCATCGGCGTGATGGTCCTGACCTTCGCGCTGGCCGAGGGCACCGCCAACGACTGGATCTCGCTCGCCATGATCGACGGCCACGACACGCCCCGGTGGGTCGGTGTCGCGGCCTTCACCCTCTTCGTCGCCGCCATGACCACCGGGCGGCTGGTCGGCCCGGTCGTCCTCGACCGCCATGGCCGGGTCCCGGTGCTGTGGGCGGCATCCGCGGCGGTCGCGGCCGGGGCCCTGATCACCGTCTTCGGAGGCCATCCCCTCGTGATCGCGGTGGGCGTCGTGGTCTGGGGGTTGGGTGCGTCCCTCGGCTTCCCGGTCGGCATGAGCGCCGCCGCCGACGAGCCGGCCCGGGCCGCGGCCCGGGTGAGCGTCGTGTCCACGATCGGGTACGGCGGCTTCCTCAGTGGGCCCCCGCTGGTCGGCCACCTCGGCGACCGGGTCGGGACGCTGGACGCGTTGCTCGTCGTCGTGTTCCTGATGGTCCCCGCGGCGCTCTCAGCGGCCGCCGCCCGCCCGTTGCGGGCGGCGGCCTGAGGGAGGGTCGCCGGCGACTCAGCTCGTCGACCGGCCCTGCTCGTACAACCGCGGGACCGGGTGGTTGGCGACGAAGAGACCGTCGGGGTCGACCGCGCTGCGGATCCCGGACAGCTGCCGCCAGGCCCGCTCGGGGTAGGCGGAGGCGACGTCGACCGGGTTCTCGGCGAAGTTCAGGTACTGACGACCGTTCGCGAACGGCGCCAGTGCCTCGCTGAGCCGGACTGCCGCCGCGTGCCCGGCGGCGCCGGACTCGGCGTCCATGGCCAGCGCGCCGGCGAACATCACGAACTCCGCGTCGAGGTGGGTCAGCACCCCGCCGCCCGCGTGCGGACGGCCCAGGGCACCACCGAGCTGGCGCAGCTCCGCCATCAGCAGCGGGGTGGTCGCACCGGGCCCGACCTCGGCCAGGAAGGCGTCGACCGCCGCGTCCGGGAAGCCGCCCAGCATCGCGCTGTCCGACGCCACCGGCGCCCCACCCTCGGGGTCCATGTGCAGCCGCACGAGCGACGCTGCCGGTGCGCGCCCGAAGGTGTCCATCTCGGGCCGCAGCGCGCGCAGCCCGGCCAGCAGCTCCTCCCCGCGGTCGTCGGAGCCGAGCACGGCGCCGTCGATGATCGCGATCTCGCCTGCCGCGCAGGAAGTCGGGCAGCTCGGGCATCTCTGGCATCCGCATCACCCGGAACGACGTGGTGACCTCGTCGGGCGCCTCGGGCGCCCATGCGGCCCACTCACGCAGCACCGGCTCGGCCTCCGCGATGTCCCACATCAGGAAGCCGGCGTACGCCGACTCGATCGGGTACATCCGGAACTCGAGCGCGGTGACCACGCCGAAGCTGCCGCCACCGCCGCGCAGGGCCCAGAACAGCTCGGCGTTGGTGGCCGCGTCGGCGCGCACCAGCGAGCCGTCCGCGGTCACCAGCTCCACGGCGGTGATGCTGTTGGTGGCCAGCCCGAGCTTGCGGGCGAACCAGCCGATGCCGCCGCCGAGCGAGTAGCCGGTGATGCCGACGTCGGGGGAGGAGCCGTGCAGCACCGCGCTGCCATGCGCGGCGGCCGCCACGACGGCGGGCTCCCAGAGCGCGCCACCCTCGGCGCGCACGATGCCGCGGACCGGGTCGGCCACGACCAGGTCCATGCCGGACGCGCGGACCAGGACGACGTCGTCGAGGCCGCGGGCGGCGAGCGGCGCGGCGTTGTGACCGGTGCTCTGCGGGGCCACCCGGAGGCCGGCCTGGGCGGCCGCGCGGACCACCTGGGCCACCTCGGCGGCGGTGCGGGGGAGGGCGACCGCTGCGGGGCGCTGGTCGACGGCGAGGTTCCAGGCGACGCGGGCCGCGTCGTACCCGGGCTCGCCAGGGAGGTGGAGGGTGGTCTCGGGGGCCAGGGGCCGCAGGTCGAGGTCGATGGTCATGGGGGGTGTCTCCTTCGAGTTCGTGGTGTGACCACCGTCGTTTGCAGCTCTTGGGCGGGACTTGGACCTGACTTGGAGACGCGGCGCCCCGGCGTCACTACGCTGCGCTCGTGGAGGTGTCGGTCCTCGGTCCGGTCGAGGTGCGGATCGACGGATCCCCCGTGGACCTCGGCACCCCCAAGCAGCGCGCGCTGGTCGCCGCGCTCGCGCTCTCACCGGGCCGCCCGGTCTCCGTCGACACGATCGTCGACCTGCTGTGGGGCGAGACCCCGCCGGCCAGCGTGAGCAGCACGCTCCAGGGCTACGTCTCCCACCTGCGCCGGGTGCTCGAGCCGGGCCGGACCCGCCGTGGCACGTCGACGGTGCTGGTCACCGTGGCTCCGGGCTACTCACTCGCCGTCCCCGACGACCGGGTCGATGCGCGGGCCTTCGAGGCGACGGTGGCCAGGTGCCGGTCGCGGATGCGCGAGTTCCGGGGCTGGGGCTCGCCGCCTCTCTCCGGGGCGGAGCTGGAGCGCGTCGTCGCGGACCTGGAGGTGGCATTGGACGGTTGGCGGGGGATGCCGTACGCCGAGCTCGGAGACTCTCCGGCCGCTGTTCCCGAGCGCACCCGGCTCGAGGAGCTCAGGCTGGTGGCGGTCGAGGACCGGGTCACCGCGGAGCTCGCCCTCGGCAGGCACACCGCGGCGGCCGTGACGTTGGAGAAGCTGACCTCGCAGCACCCCCTGCGCGAGCGGTTCTGGGCGCTGCGGGCGGTCGCCCTCCAGCGCAGCGGACGCCAGGCCGACGCGCTGGCCACCCTGCGTGAGCTCCGCGAGGTGCTCGACAGCGAGCTCGCGCTGGACCCGTCGCCCGAGGTCCGGGACCTGGAGACCGCACTGCTGCGCCAGGACCCGGACCTGGCGTGGTCGCCCCCGGCGGCGGGTACGCCGGAGGCCACGGTCGCCGCGCCCGAGCCGGCCACGACCACGGCCGTCGTCGTGCCGCCCGCGGGCTGGCCCCTGGCCGGCCGGGAGCAGGAGGTCGGTGCCCTGGTGGGCGCCCTCCAGCAGGCCGACGGCGGATCGCCGGCCTTCGCGGTCCTGACCGGCGAGCCGGGCATCGGCAAGTCCCGGCTCGGCGCCGAGATCGCGGCGCGGGCCGAGGCCAGCGGCGCTCGGGTGCTGCTCGGCCGCTGCTCGCAGGACGACGGCGCGCCGCCGCTGTGGCCGTGGCGCGGGGTCCTGGCCGGGCTGGGCACCGAGCTTCCGGCACCCGGCCCGACCGACGACGTGGGGGCCTCGTTCCGCACGTGGGAGCGGATCGTCGGCGACCTCGAACGCGCGGCCGCGGACCGGCTCACGGTGGTGCTCCTCGACGACCTGCACTGGGCCGACGCCTCGACGCTGCGGGTGCTCGGGCTGCTGACCGAGGTGGTGACCTCGGCCCGGCTGCTCGTGGTCGTCACCTGGCGGGATCGCGAGGTCGGCCCCGCGCTGGCCGACGTCGCCGAGGCACTGGCCCGGAGGCACGCCGTACGCATCGATCTGACCGGGCTCTCCGAGGCGGCGGCCAGTGACGTCTTCACCGAGGTGAGCCACAACGAGATCACGCCCGACCAGGCCGGGGCGCTCCGGGACCGGACCGGCGGCAACCCGTTCTTCCTGGTGGAGTACGCACGGCTCGCGGGGGAGCGGTCCGACGTCGGTCGGCTGCTGGCCGAGCGTGAGCCTCCGGTCGCGGTGTCCGACGTCGTACGCCGGCGGCTCGGGAAGCTCGACGACAAGACCGTCGACGTGCTGCGGATCGCCGCCGTGGTCGGCCGCCGGTTCGACACCGACACGCTGGCGGCGGTGACGGGGACGGGCCCTGACCTGCTCCTCGACCTGGTCGAGCCGGCGCAGGCCGCCGGGCTCGTGGTGGAGGACGCGATCGACTGGCACGTGTTCACCCACGCTCTGGTGCGCGACACCCTGCTGACCGACGCCTCGGCTTCGCGCCGGGCCCGCACCCACGCCCGGGTCGCCGAGGTGCTCGAGGCATCCGCCGGGCGCGAGAGCGAGGTGGCTCTGCACTGGCTGGCCGCCGGCCCCGCGCACGCCGGGCGCGCGTGGCGGGCCGCGGCCCGGGCGGCGGAGCAGGCACGTGGCATGCACGCGCACGAGGAGGCGGCCGACCTGCTGGTGGCGGCGCTGGAGGCCGGTGCGGCCGACCCCGAGAGCACCCCCGCCGACCGCTACGACCTGCTGCTCCAGCTGATCGAGGCCTACCGCTGGTCGGCCCGGCTTCCCGAGCTGGTCGGAGCCGTGCAGGAGGCCATCGACGCCGCGGAGGAGATGGGCGACCCCGAGCTCGCGGCCCGGGCGGCGCTCTCCGCGACCCAGGGTGGGCTGTGGCAGTCCGCGCCCGACGGAGAGATCAACGAGCGCGTCGTCGGAACCCTGCGGTCGGCCCTCGAGTCGCTGCCGGCCGGTGACGGGGATCTGCGCTGCCGGGTGCTGCTGGCGCTGGCGAACGAGGAGAGCACGGTCGTGCCGATGGCCGAGGGGCGGGTCCTCATCGACGAAGCCCTGGCGATGGCGGCCCGGATCGGTGACCCGCACCTGGAGCTGCACGCCCGGCAGGTGGCGTGCGCGACGATCTGGTCCCCGTCCGTCGCCGAGGAGCGGCTGGCCTGGAGCACCGAGGCGGTCACACTCGCCCGGACCACCGAGGAGGACCAGGCCTTCGTGGTGTCGTCGACGCTGCGCACGGTGGTCCTCAGCGAGCTCGGCCGCGCCGAGGAGATGGCCGCCGCGGCTGCGGTCACCCGGGCGGAGGCGGAGCGGCTGCGGATCCCGTACGGCGAGCTGGTGCTCGGCGCCGTGACCATGCCTTGGCTCGCCCTCGGCGGGCGGTTCGAGGAGTGCGCCGAGCTGCTGGACCGGATGCAGGTCCTGGCCGGACGGGTGAACGAGTCGTTCGCGGGGGAGTCGGTCGTGGCGGCGCAGGCGACGATCTGGATGTGGCAGGGCGAGGCGGCCCGGGCGGCCGAGCTGCTGCACGGCCTGGACCAGGAGCCCTACCAGCTGACGGCCCTCGTGGCGGCCCTGCTCTGGCGCGCCGGGGAGCCGGAGCGGGCGGTCCAGCACCTTGGCGGGGGTGCCCGGGAACGACTCCGGCAGGGCCTGGGGGAGACCCCACTCTCGCTGTACCTCGACTGTCACGCCGCCGAGCTGGCCCTCCGGCTCGGCGACGAGGACATGGCCCGCCGGTGCCACGACCGGATCGCGCCGTACGCCGGACGCACGGCCCAGGCCGGTTCGGCGCTGAACGCCGGCCCGGTCGACACCTTCCTCGCCCTGGCTACCGCCGCGATGGGCGAGCGTGCCGCCGCGACCGAGCACGTGGAGGCGGCGCTCGAGCTCACCGACCGGTGGCGGCTGAACCTGGCCCGCAACTGGATCGAGGGGCTCCGTGAGGAGCACGGTTTCTAGCTCCGGGGAGGTTCTCGCAACGGGTGTAGTTTGACGGCGTGCCGGACGCACCCGACCGCCAAGAGCTCCTCACCGCTCTCACGACGGAGCACTTCACCCTCCAAGGTGCCCGGGCGCAGACGGCCAGCGAGAGCGCGTCTCGCGCCTCCCTCTACATCCTCTCGGTGTCGAGCAGCCTGGTCGCGTTGGGCTTCATCACGCAGGCATCGGAGAGCACCCGGACCTTCGACGTCTTCGCCCTCACCGTCCTGCCGACGCTCTACGTGCTGGGCGTCTTCACCTTCGTGAGGGTGGTCGAGTGCGGCGCGGAGGACTACCGCTACGGCGTCGCAATCAATCGGATCCGCAACTACTACAAGCAGATCGCGGGGGACCAGGCGAGGTTGTTCCTGCTCTCGGGGCACGACGACGGGCGCGGCGTGTTCGCCAACGCCGCCGTGCCGGCCGAGGGGCGGCGACAGTTCCTCACCTTCGCGACCGTGGTCGCGGTGATCAACAGCGTGGTCGGTGCGAGTGCGATCGCGATCGCGCTGACCGCGGCCGCGGATGCCGCGCTCTGGGTGTCCGCGAGCGTCGGTGGCGCCGTGGGACTGCTCTCGCTCGTGCTCCTGCTCCGGCACGCCGACCGCCTGCTCGACGAGCGCGCCGGGAGCACGGAGTCGATCTTCCCGTCGCCCGGGTCCGACGCCGACTAGCGTTCGCCGCCCGGTACCCAGAGCACGTCGCCGTCCGTGCGGTTGGCGTACCTCGCCAGGATGAACATCAGGTCGGAGAGCCGGTTGAGATAGGTGATCGACAGGACGTTCATGGTGTCGGCGAACTGCTCGTGAGCGGCCCACGCCGAGCGCTCCGCGCGGCGGACGACGGTGCGAGCGACGTGGAGGTGGGCGCCCGCGGGAGCGCCGCCGTTCAGGATGAACGAGCGCAGGTTGGGAAGCGCCTCGTTGTAGTGGTCGCACCAGGCCTCGAGGCGGTCGACGTAGTCCTGCTCGATCCGCAGCGGGGGGTGCTCCGGGTTGTCTACCACCGGGGTGCACAGGTCGGCACCCACGTCGAAGAGGTCGTTCTGCACCTGGGTCAGCACGCTCACGACGTCGTCGTCGAGGCCACCCGTCGCGACCGCGAGCCCGAGATGGGCGTTCGCCTCGTCCACGTCGGCGTAGGCCTGCAGCCGCAGGTCGTTCTTGGTGGTGACGCTCATGTCACCGAGCCGGGTCTCGCCGCCGTCGCCGGTCCGCGTGTAGATCCGCGTCAGGTTGACCATGCGGCAAGACTAGTCAGGCGACTGCAGGTGGCTCCGGTCAGGCATTGACGCTGCTCATGTCGGCGTACCGGTCGCCGACCACCGCGTCGCGCGGCACCGCCGTCTCGAGGGCGGCCAGGTCGCGGGCGTCGAGGGCGACGTCGGTCGCTCCGACGTTCTCCTCGAGGTAGGCCACCCGCTTGGTCCCGGGGATCGGCGCCACGTCGTCGCCGCGGCTCAGCACCCAGGCAAGCGCGAGCTGGCCGGGCGTGCATCCCTTTGCCGCCGCGATCTTCTCCACTTCCGCGACGAGGGACAGGTTGGCGTCGAGAGCCTCGCCATTGAACCGAGGGAATCGACCGGCGCGCCGCGAGTCCCCCTCGTCGAGGGACGCCTCGGCGGTGATCCGGCCGGTGAGCATGCCGCGGCCGAGCGGGGAGTACGGCACCAGCCCGATGCCCAGCTCCCGGAGCATCGGCAGTACGTCGTCCTCGATGTCGCGGGTGAACAGCGAGTACTCGCTCTGCAGTGCCGTGATCGTCGCCGTGGCCGCCGCGCGGCGGATCGTGTCGGCACTCGCCTCGGAGAGGCCGAGGTGCCGCACCTTGCCAGCGTCGACCAGCGCCGCCATCGCGCCGACGGTCTCCTCGATCGGTACGGTCTTGTCGACCCGGTGCTGGTAGTAGATGTCGATGTGGTCGACGCCCAGCCGTTGCAGCGAGGCATCGCAGGCCGAGCGCACGTACTGGGGCGACCCGTTGATCCCGACCCAACTTCCGTCGGGGTTGCGCTCGTTGCCGAACTTGGTGGCGAGCTGCACCTCGTCTCGGCGTCCTGCGATCGCCTTGCCGACGAGCTGCTCGTTCGTGAACGGCCCGTACATGTCGGCGGTGTCGAGGAAGGTGACGCCCAGGTCGAGGGCACGTCGGATGGTGGCCAGCGCGGACTCCTCGTCACGCCGGCCGTAGAACTCCGACATGCCCATGCAGCCGAGGCCGAGGGCGGAGACGGTGAGGGGGGAGACGGTGCCGAGCGTGCGGTGTTCGATGCTCATGCCACCCAGCCAACTCCCTGGAGTGCACTCCAGGTCAAGCGGACCTGGTGTGCAGGGCGCCGACGACGCCCTCGTAGATCGCGATCTTGTGGTCGATCGCCGCGAGATGCGCCTGCACCTCGGCCAGCTGCTCGAGCACCGCGCGGCGGTGGGAGAGCAGCAGGTCCAGGCGGTCCGCCTCGTTGCCCGAGCCGGTGCGCACCAGCGACGCGTAGTGGCGCACCTCGCGGATCGGCATGCCGGTGGCTCGGAGCCTGGTGACCATGCGGACCCACTCGAGGTCGCTCTCGGTGTAGCGCCGTTGCCCGGTGCTGGAGCGTCCGACCGGACTCAGCATCAACCCGTCCCGCTCGTAGTAGCGCAGGGTGTCGGCCGTCAGGCCGGTCAACTCCACGGCCCGTCCGATCGTGACGCCGGTGTCGGTCATGCCTCCATGGTGCCCGGTGGTTGAAATACTCATCAAACTCGCAGGAATTCCAACGCAACCCTTCGCGGTTCTACGGCGTCATAGTGGGTACAAAGGTTCATCACCTTCGAGGAGGGCTGCGCACGTGAAGATCACCACCGACGGCGCGACCCTCGTGCTCAGCGGTGACTTCGACGTACGCAGCACCTGGATGGTCAGGAGCGCCATCTACGACCACCTCGCCACCCAGGGCGAGGGCAACGTGCACATCGACCTCTCTGATGTCCGGCTGGTCGACCTGACGGCTCTGAAGGTCCTGGCGGTGGCGACCCGCGAGGCGAGCCGGGCCGGTCAGCACCTGACCCTCCGCGGAAGCAGCCCCGCGATGCGTCGCCTTCTCCACCTCTCCCACCTGATCCGGGTCGTGGAGCTCGAGCGCGAGGCCGCGACCGCCTGATAGGCACCCACCGCCCCGCGGGCGGTCGCGAGCCTCGACCAAGCCTCATGGGGGCCTGTTTCACCGCCCCGGACGTGTCGGAAACCCCACATGTCCAGCCTGTTACCAAGCGGTAGCCGACGTCCTACGCTCGTCAGCATGACCGAGCAGGACAGGCCGCCCAAGGATCGGGCACAGAAGGACCGGCCCTGGGTGATGCGCACCTACGCCGGGCACTCGACGGCCGCTGCGTCCAACGCTCTCTACCGGACCAACCTCGCCAAGGGCCAGACCGGCCTCTCGGTGGCCTTCGACCTGCCCACCCAGACCGGCTACGACCCCGACTCGCCGCTCTCGCGGGGCGAGGTGGGCAAGGTCGGCGTCCCGGTGCCGCACCTCGGTGAGATGCGGAAGCTCTTCGACGAGATCCCGCTCACCGAGATGAACACCTCGATGACCATCAATGCGACGGCGATGTGGCTGCTGGCGATGTACCAGGTCGTGGCGGAGGAGCAGAACCCCGACCTGTCGCCCGAGGAGGTGGCCGCGCAGCTGGCCGGCACCACCCAGAACGACATCATCAAGGAGTACCTCTCGCGCGGGACCTATGCGTTCCCGCCCGAGGCCTCGATGCGGCTGATCGCCGACATGATCGCCTACACGGTCCACCAGATCCCGAAGTGGAACCCGATCAACATCTGCAGCTATCACCTGCAGGAGGCCGGCGCGACGCCGACGCAGGAGCTCGCCTACGCACTGTGCACCGCGATCGCGGTCCTCGACACGGTCAAGAACGCCGGCGAGGTCTCCGAGGACGACTTCGAGAAGGTCGTCGGACGGATCTCGTTCTTCGTCAACGCAGGCGTGCGGTTCATCGAGGAGACCTGCAAGATGCGGGCCTTCGTTCAGCTCTGGGACGAGATCACCGGCGAGCGCTACGGCGTGCAGGACCCCAAGATGCGCCGCTTCCGCTACGGCGTGCAGGTCAACTCGCTCGGCCTGACCGAGGCGCAGCCCGAGAACAACGTGCAGCGGATCGTGCTCGAGATGCTCGGCGTCACGCTCTCCAAGAGCGCCCGCGCACGGGCGGTGCAGCTGCCCGCCTGGAACGAAGCGCTCGGGCTCCCGCGCCCCTGGGACCAGCAGTGGTCGTTGCGGCTTCAGCAGGTGCTGGCGTTTGAGTCGGACCTCCTCGAGTACGACGACATCTTCGATGGCTCGCACGTCATCGCGGCCAAGGTCGCCGAGCTGGTCGAGGGAGCCCGCGCCGAGATCGACCGCGTACAGGCCATGGGTGGGGCGATCGCCTCGGTCGAGTACATGAAGTCCGAGCTGGTCTCCTCCCACGCCACCCGGCGGGCTCGGATCGAGAGCGGCGAAGACATCATCGTGGGCGTCAACCGGTTCGAGAACACCGAGCCCTCGCCACTGACCGCTGACCTCGACGCCGCGATCATGGCCGCCGACCCCGAGGCCGAGAACACAGCACTAGCGAGCGTCACGGCGTGGAAGGCCGAGCGCGACGAGGCCGAGGTCGCCGAGGCGCTCGGCGCGGTCACGGCTGCCGCCAAGACCGACACCAACCTGATGGGTCCGACGCTGGCCGCCGCGCGTGCCGGGGCCACGACAGGAGAGTGGGCTGCCACCCTGCGCGAGGTCTTCGGGGAGTACCGCGGCCCGACGGGCGTGAGCGGTGCGGTCGCCGCCGAGGCAGGTGCCGAGCTGACCGCCGTCCGGACCAGGGTCAAGGAGACCGGCAACGAGCTCGGCGGCCGGCTGCGGCTCCTGGTCGGGAAGCCCGGCCTCGACGGTCACTCGAACGGCGCTGAGCAGGTCGCCGTACGCGCTCGAGACGCTGGGTTCGAGGTGGTCTACCAGGGCATCCGGCTCACCCCCGAGCAGATCGTCTCCGCTGCCGTCGCCGAGGACGTCCACTGCGTCGGGCTGTCGATCCTCTCCGGCTCGCACATGGAACTGGTGCCTACCGTGCTCGAGGGACTGCGCGGGGCCGGGCTGGTCGACGTACCCGTGATCGTCGGCGGAATCATCCCCGACTCCGACGGGCGCCGGCTGGTCGAGCAGGGGGTGGCGGCGGTCTACACGCCCAAGGACTTCGGCCTGACCGAGATCATGGACGGCATCGTCGACGTGATCCGGAAGGCCAACGGGCTCAGCTGAGGCCGAGTAACGTGCGGCCATGCGGCACACGCTGGACACCGATTACCTGGTGGTCGGCGCCGGTGCCTCGGGCCTGGCGTTCACCGACGCCCTGATCGACCACGCCGATGTACACGTGGTGGTCGTCGACCGCCGCCACGGCCCGGGCGGGCACTGGCTGGACGCCTATCCGTTCGTCCGCCTGCACCAGTCCTCCATCTTCTACGGCGTCGCGTCGACCCAGCTGGGGGACGGCAGCATCCAGCCGGACGGTCCCGAGGCCGGTCTGCAGGAACGGGCGACCGCGCCGGAGATCTGTGCCTACTACGTCCGGGTGATGGAGCGCCTGGTGCGCTCCGGGAAGGTCACCTTCCTCCCGGGCTGCGACTACTTGGACGATGGTCGGGTCCGGTCCCGCGTCTCCGGGCGTGAGCACCAGATCCGGGTACGCCGGCGGGTGGTCAACGCGCACTACCTCGAGCCGCTCATCCCGGCGACCACGCCGGCACCGTTCGCCGCGGAGCCCGGCATGGTGATCCCGGTCCATCAGATGGTCTCCCTCGGTGCCACGCCCGGACAGTTCGTCATCGTGGGTTCGGGCAAGACCGCCACAGACGCCTGCGTCTGGTTGCTCGGGAATGGCGTCGATCCCGACGCGATCTGCTGGATCCGTCCGCGAGAGCCGTGGATGTTCAACCGGGCCGTGGTCCAGCCGGACCCGGCTGTCTTCACCGGCCTGGTCGCCGACTTCGTCGAGGCCGGCCGGGACGCCAGGTCGGTGGATGACCTGTTCCTGCGTCTCGAGGCAGCAGGCGTGATGCTGCGGATCGACCGGGGACTGGTGCCGACGATGGCGCGTGCGCCGACGCTGGCCGAGTGGGAGCTGGACCTGCTGCGCAGCATCGAGAACGTCGTGCGGCTCGGCCACGTGCGGGCAGTGCGCACGGGGGAGATCGAGCTCGACGGCGGGACGATGGAGATGGCCCGGGATGCACTGGTCGTGCACTGCGCCGGTGCCGGGCTGCGCGACGAACCGGCGGTGCCGATCTGGGGCGAGGGCGGCATCGTCATCCAGCCGATCCGGAGCGGCTTCCCCTCCTTCGGCGCGGCCCTGGCCGGGTACGTCGAGGCCACGCGCGATGACGACGAGGAGAAGAACCGCCTGTGCCCGTCGACGCCGTACGGGAACTCTCCTCAGGAATGGGTGCGGATGATGGTGCTCGGCGCCAGGGCCACCACGTCGTTCGGCTCGGAGCCGGACATCCACGCGTGGGCGCAGGACTGCCTGCTGAACCCCGCCCGGGTCGCGCCCGAGCACCGGGAGCGGCCGGAGGTGCTGGCCGCCCAGGAAAGGGTCGCCAAGCACGCCTGGCCGGGGATGGCGCGGCTCACGGAGCTTGCCTGGCCGTGAGTCGGACCCAGTGACACGGGCCACAGTTTAGGTAAGGCGAGCCTTATCTTGATACCGTCCGACCCGTGGGCAAGAAGAACCGGGTACCGAAGATCAAGTGCTGCGTGTCGAAGTCGCGCTGCTCGCGGTGCCCGATCCGGATGCTCAAGGAGGGCACGCTGCCCGATGGCTACGCGGTGAAGAAGCGGAAGCTGATCCGGGCGGACGGCAAGAAGGTCACCAAGAAGAAGCTGGCGAAGGCCGCCTGATCGGGCCCTCGCCGCTGACCCTAGGATCGGTGGCATGCCTGCCCCGCGATTCACCGAGCAGCTCAACCTCCAGATCGGCAACGAGCTGGCCGCGCACAACCAGTACCTCGCGGTCGCCGTGCACTACGACGCCGAGACGATGCCGCGGATGGCGGCGTTCTTCTACACCCAGGCGCTGGAGGAGCGCGACCACGCGATGATGATGATCCAGTACCTCCTGGACACCGACGCCGACGTGGTCATTCCCGCGGTCGACGGCACGGTCTCGAAGTTCGAGGACGTGGTCGCCCCGATCCGGCTGGCGCTCGAGCAGGAGAAGCGGGTCACCGATCAGGTCAACACCCTGTTGACGATCGCCCGCGAGGAGAACGACTTCGCCTCCGAGCAGTTCATGCAGTGGTTCATCAAGGAGCAGGTAGAGGAGGTCGCCACGATGAGCGACCTGCTCGCGGTGGTCACGCGCAACGCCGACGACATCGAGGACATCGAGGAGTACGTCGCCCGCGAGCACAGCGGCGGCGACACAGACCCCACCGCGCCCCGGATCGCAGGTGCTTAGCTGACCCGACCGAGGAACGAGGTCCGGGTCCGCTGGTGTTGGTCGAGCGTGTCGCGCGAGTGATGTCGCGACCGGCGTGTCGAGACCCGGTGAGCCGAGAGTCCAGAGTCCCTAGCCGGGCGGCCGCGACGTCGCGGTCGAGTTGGGGCAGAACGCCTCTCGCGGCGAGCCGGTGTGGACCTCCTCGGGGAGTTCGAGCTCGACGATGTCGTCGAACATCCCCGCGGTCTCGGTGCGTACGGCGACCCGGGTGACGAACGAGCCGGCTCGCGATGAGAGCGTCTCGCAGCCGGCCATCTGCAGCGACAGCGTGAACTCCTCCGCCTCGCCCGGCGGGATCGTGCCCTCGCTGATCGAGGTGATCGTGAACAGCCGGGTGCGCGGCTGCTCGTCGGCCAGCCCCGCGACGCGCACCGGCAGCCGGCCGGCATTGGCGATCCGGAACACGTAGCGCAGGGTGCCGCCGTCGTCGTACCGGACCTGGCGGATGGTGCTGTCGCCGACCTCGAACGCCGCCGAGGCCTCGGTACCGGACACCGACGTCGGTCCCTCGGTGGACAGCGACGGCGTGCCGCGGGCGACGGCGATCCCACCGCCGGCTACCAGCAGGGCCAGCAGCGCCGCGAGCAGGAGGAACCTACGCAGCACCCGTGCTCCCCGGCCTCCGCCGGCGCAGACCGACGATCAGGGTGATCCCCCCGACCACGGCGAGCAGGGCCCCGGTCGGGCCGTCGGCCTCGGGAGCCGGAGCGACGGTGGTGTCGGTGCCGACCCGACCCACCGGGCGGGTCGGGTTCTCGAACCAGGTGCACAGGGGCGGGTGGCGGAAGATCGGGTCAGCGCGGTCGTACTCGTTGCAGGTGAGGAACTCCGCATCCTTCACCGGCAGGCCCGGCAGCAGCACCGAGCCGCCCGACTTGCACGAGCGCGGCGGGATCAGGAAGTTGTCGGTCTGCTTACCGCGGGAGTACTCGTTGTCCTCCCAGCAGTTGCCGATCCCGGCGTCGTCCCACCAGTGGTCCATGCCGTTGTGCCGGATCTTGCCGTTCTTGGTGAAGCCCATGTGGTTGTGGGTGGTGTGGTTGTGGTGCGAGGTGTCGAAGAGCTTGGCCGGATCGAACTCGTCGCGCAGCGGCGCGGGCACCCAGAACTGCATGGTGCCGTAGCGCCAGTTGTCGTAGATCCAGTTGTGATCGGTGCTGTTGTAGTTGCCGCCCGCGATCAGGAGGCCGGTGCCGACCGGGGTCGGGATCACCGGGCAGACGGTGCCCCGGATGTAGCCGCGCTTCGCCATCGGCTTGTCGCACACGCCCTTGTCGACGTAGCGGACGTAGAAGTTCTGGTTGTTGCTGTAGATCTCGTTGTAGCTCCACCGGGCGTGGTCCTGAGGCAGCCCCGGGTGGCCGGGGAACAGGGAGTCGGTCGCGATCCCCGTGGCGTTCTCGTAGAACTTGTTGTGGTGCGCCCAGATCGAGTTCCCGGCGGTGCCGGAGTAGCCGAGCGTGTTGTGGTGGCTGCGGTTGTTGCGGATCTCGATGGCGTACCGCTTCACCTTCAGCTTCTTGTTGTGGGCGTTGAGGTCCGAGCCCGAGCCGGGATAGATCCCGGAGTCGCCGTTGTAGTAGTTGTTCGTGCGCTGGATCAGGCCGTGGTCGCTGGCGAAGGCGAGGATGCCGTACTCGTCGTTGCCGCGGGTGGTCAGCCGGTCCAGCACGAACCCATCGGTCTCGAGCACGTAGACCGAGTTGAACTCGGCCTGCTGGAACGTCATGTTCGAGAGGTACGAGCCGCCGGCGCGGTCCAGCCGGATCGCGTTCAGCTTCTTGAACCGGTTGTTGACCAGTACGTCGGTCATCTTCAGGCCGGTGCCGACGATCTGGGTGCCGCAGAACCGGCTGTCGCAGCGGATCGACTTGTTGCCGGGTGTGCGGTCGCCGAACAGCGCGATCAGGTTGAGGTTGTGCGGGCACTTGCGCTGGTCGGCGTAGGACAGGCCGATCGGGTTGGTCTCGTCGTCCGCCCGAGCCGCCAGGCCGTCCGGGTCGGGCGGCGCCTCTGGGGAGGTGATGCTGCCGATGTACTCCGAGCTCTGCAGCGGGGTGCGTGACGCGGAGCCGAGGTGCGAGCAGTAGTAGGAGCGTTTGTTGCCGGCGTACTTGCGCTCCTCGTAGACGCCCGGCAGCACGTAGATCGAGGTCTTGCGCTTCTGGATGCTGTTGATCGCGTCCTGGATCGAGCCGAAGCGGCACTGGCGCAGAAGATCTTGGTTGAGCCGCTTTCGGTCTCCGGCGGGCATCTTGGCGATCCGGGCGCGCGACTCCGGTCGGCAGACCACCCGGTTGTTGGAGTTGTCGTAGCCGAGGAACGTCGGGCGCTTGCCGGTGCCGTCGGGGAACACCGCTGGTCGCTCCTCGTGCGCACCGGCCGAGGTGGCGGCGGAGAGCTGCCCGGCGGCAAGCAGGGCGGGGACACCCAGGACCAGGACGAGACGGAGCAGACGCGGCATCGAGACCCCTTTCGACTGGTTCCAACGCCGCGGCGAGACGCGGGTTACGTCCGAGTAGCAGACTCGGGCCTGTGCAACGGGTGATCGTGGTGGGTGCCGGCGTCGTCGGGCTGAGCTGCGCCGTACGCCTGCTCGAGGCGGGGCACCGCGTGGACGTGGTCGCCCGCGACCTGCCGTTGGAGACCACGTCGGCCGTGGCCGCGGCGATCTGCTACCCCTACCTCGCGGCGCCGCGGGACCGCGTCGCCGCGTGGACGGCCCACTCCTACGCTGCCTTCGACGGCCTGGTCGAGGACCCTGAAACCGGAGTGCGCATGGTCGAGGGCACCGAGCTGCTGCGGACCCGGGAGCCGGATCCTTGGTGGGCGGGCGCGGTCCCTTCCTTGCACCGGGAGACCACGCTGCCGGAGGGGTACGTCGACGGCTGGAGGTTCACCACGGCGGTCGTCGAGATGCCGGTCTACCTGGCCTGGCTGGGCCGACGGGTGCTGGACCTCGGGGGCACGCTCACCCGACTCAACCTGCGCGAGCTGCCGCGCGGTAGCGACGCCGTCGTGAACTGCAGCGGTCTGGGCGCGCGCCTGCTGGGGTCCGATGCCTCGGTGCAGCCGGTCAGCGGCCAGGTCGTGTACGTCGAGCAGTTCGGCCTGGACCGGTGGTGGCTGGACGGGGGCGCGCCTGAAGGCCCGACGTACGTCATCCCGCGCTCGCACGACGTCGTCGTCGGAGGCACCGACGCCGAGGGTGACTGGAGCCGGACGCCCTCACCCACGACCGCGGCATCGATCCTCGAGCGCGGCGCCCGACTGGTGCCGGACCTGCGTTCGGCCCGGGTGATCCGGCACAAGGTGGGGCTGCGACCCGCGCGGCCCACTGTTCGACTCGAGCGTGACGGCCACGTCGTGCACTGCTACGGGCACGGCGGGGCCGGCGTGACGCTCAGCTGGGGGTGCGCGGACGAGGTCGTGGAGCTACTCGCGACGCCGGTGCAGGCCCACAGCGGCCGCCACGCCGCCGAGTAGACCGGCGGTCGCGCCGACCAGGGCGCCCCACTCGTCGTCGATCGCTCGTCCCAGCAGCGATCCGATCACGGCGCCGGCCAGGACGATGCAGGCCAGCAGCACGTTGTGGAACATCTCCTGGAGGAAGATCCGGCTGAACGACTCGCCCGACCCCACCGGCTCACCGTGCTCGTCCAACGGGATCGCTCGGACCACGGCGTCGGCGTTCAACGGTCCGTAGATGTGCGGGAACGCCCGCTCGGCACCCTCCGGCACCTCCTCGACCACCGGTGCGGTGAGCTTGTCCGGGTCGATCGCGAGCAGCACCAGCGGCTCTGTCACCCCGGCGTAGAACACCGACCGCACGCCCTGCCACTGGTCCTCGTGGCTGGCGTGGATGAACCCTTCCTCGACGAGCGTGCGGCCCAGCGTCGACGTCGTGTAGCTCCCGGACCGCTGCGCCGCCTCCCAGTCTGCGGCGGTGGCGATGTGGAAGATCCGGGACACGGGCTCAGCGTAGGGTCGTTCCTCGCTCCGGGCGGCTCGACCACCGGTCCGGTGGTCGAGCAGCGAGCGCCAGCGAGCGTCGTCGAGACCCCGGACCCCGTCAGAACAGCCGGTGGCTGGGGTCGTCGAGCCCGCGCAGCGCGTCGTAGTCGACGACCGCGCACGCGATGCCGCGGTCGGTGGCCAGCACCCGCGCCTGCGGCTTGATCTCCTGCGCCGCGAAGATGCCGCGGACGGGGGCGAGCAGGGGGTCGCGGTTGAGCAGGTCGAGGTAGCGGGTGAGCTGCTCGACGCCGTCGATCTCGCCACGCCGCTTGATCTCGACGGCCACCGAGGCGCCGTCGGCGTCGCGGCACATCAGGTCGACCGGCCCGATCGCGGTGGGATATTCGCGGCGGACAAGGGTGAGGCCGTCGCCGAGCGTCGCGGGGTGCTCGGCCAGCAGCTCCTGGAGGTGCTTCTCGACGCCGTCCTTCTGCAGGCCGGGGTCCAGGCCGAGCTCGTGGCTCGAGTCGTGGTGGATCTCCTCGATCAGGATCCGCAGCGTGTCATCGGTCTTCGAAGTCACGGTCCACTCGACCGCGCCGTCCTCGGTCGTGCCCTCGCGCAGCGTGCACGGGGGAGACATCCAGTTCAGCGGCTTGTAGGAGCCGCCGTCGGAGTGCACGAGCACGGAGCCGTCGGCCTTGATCATCAGCACCCGGGTGGCCATCGGGAGGTGGGCGGTCAGCCGGCCGGCGTAGTCGACCTGGCAGCGGGCCACGACGAGTCTCACGGGGCGTGAATCTACAGTGGCTCCGCGCACTCAAGGACGGCCGGCGTGCGGTACGTCGACCGGGTGAGTCAGGACCACCCCGTCCGACGCTCCGGTCGGGCCGTAGTTGTTCGCGATGATGAACAGGGTCCGGCCGTCATCGCCGCCGAGCATGCATGAGAAGCAGCCACGGTCGGCGTGGACGGTCTCGAGCACGCGTCCGCCTTCGGCTACCCGGACACAGCGCTCGCCCGGCACGGTGGCGTACCAGATCGCCCCGTCGGCGTCGACGCAGATGCCGTCGGGCGCGGCACCCTCCCCGAGATGGGCCCAGACCCGGCGATCCACGAGCTCGCCGTCGGGGGCGATCGTCCAGGCGGTGAGCCGGTCGGCGTGTGACTCGGCCACGACCAGCGTGTCGTCGCCGAGCACCGCCATCCCGTTGGGGAACCACACGTCGTCAGCAGCTTGGCGATACGTGCCGTCCGGCAGCACGACCCCGACCACCCCCGGCCGTCGCTCCTCCCACGGCATCGAGCCGGGCATGTCGACCCACGCACGGCCGGCGGCATCGACGACGATCTCGTTGAACGGTTGCCCTGCCGCGCCGTACGGCGTCAGGTCGACGCCGACCACGACACCTGACGGTGTGGTCGTCACCATCCGGCCGTCGGGCAGCCAGTCGATCGAGAACGGCAGACCCTCGAGCCTGGCCACCACCTCCCGGCTCCCGTCGGCCTGGAACGCGAGCACCTCCCCGGCCAGCCAGTCGCACATCCAGAACCGCCCGTCGTGCCATCGGGCGGACTCGCCCATCTGTAACCCGGTCGCGAAGGTCTCTGTCACAGATGGAAGGACTCGTCCCGACAGTGGTTCTCATCGGCCAACCCACCGTCCGGATTCCGCAAGTTACCGGCCAGTGAACCCCGTGCGAGAGGGCAACTCGCTCGTGGAATGATGCGCGCCATGACGAGCAGCGCGCCCGAAGCGAGCCCCCGAACGTTCACGACCATCGGCGTCGTCGGTCTCGGCACCATGGGCGCCGGAATCGGCGAGGTGTTCGCCCGCAACGGCTTTCGGGTGATCGGGGTCGAGCTGAACGACGAGGGCGTGGAGCGCGGGCGGCAGCACCTGGAGAACTCCACGGGCCGGGCGGTCAAGCGCGGCAAGCTCACCGAGGAGGAGCAGGCCGAGCTGCTCGGCCGGATCAGCTACGCCACGTCCCTGAAGGACCTCACCGACGCCGACTTCGTGGTCGAGGCGGTCGTGGAGTCGCTGGAGACGAAGAAGAGGATCTTCGCGGAGCTGGAGTCGATCGTCTCCCCGGGCGCGATCCTGGCCACGAACACCTCCTCCCTCTCGGTCACCGAGATCTCCACCGCCAACGCCCACCCGGGGCGGGTCATCGGCGTGCACTTCTTCAACCCGGCCCCGGTCCAGAACCTCGTCGAGATCGTGCGCACGGTGGTCACCGAGCCCGACGTGCTCGCCGACGTCGAGGCCCTGGTCGAGAAGATCGGCAAGAACCCCGTGGTCTGCGGCGACAAGGCCGGGTTCATCGCCAACACGCTGCTGTTCGGCTACCTCAACCACGCGGTCGCGATGTTCGAGGGCCGCTATGCGACGCGCGAGGACATCGACGCCGCGATGCGCTACGGCTGCGGCTACCCGATGGGCCCGCTCGCCCTGCTCGACCTGATCGGCCTGGACACGGCGTACGAGATCCTCGAGACGATGTACCGTCAGGGTCGCGACCGGCTGCACGCCCCCGCCCCGATCCTCAAGCAGATGGTCACCGCGGGGATGCTCGGCCGGAAGACCGGTCGCGGCTTCTACACCTACGAGGACGTCGACAGCTCGGTCGTGGTGGCCGACTCGCTGACCCCGTCAGCCGACGAGCTGCCGCAGCTGCGCCGCGACATCAAGCTGGTGGGCGTGGTCGGCACCGGAACCATGGCGACCGGCATCGTCGAGGTCTTCGCCAAGGGCGGCTACGACGTCCTCTACGTCGGCCGCTCGCAGGCCAAGGTCGACGGCGTCCGCGCCAGCATCGAGAAGTCCCTGGACAAGGCGATCCAGCGCGGCAAGCTCGAAGAGTCGGCGAAGGCCGAGGTCCTGGACCGGCTCACCGGCACCAGCTCGCTCGACGACCTCAAGGAAGTCGACATCGTGGTCGAGGCCATCGCCGAGGACCTGCACGTGAAGACCACTCTCTTCGAGAACCTCGGCGAGATCTGCAAGGACGGCGCCATCCTGGCCACCACGACGTCGTCGCTGCCGATCATCGCCTGTGCCCAGGCGACCGGCCGCCCGAGGGACGTCATCGGGATGCACTTCTTCAACCCGGCTCCGGTGATGAAGCTGGTGGAGGTCGTCTCGACCGTGTCCACCGACGAGGAGGTCGCCGAAACCACCAGAGCGCTGTGTGCGGCGGTCGGCAAGGCAGCGGTCTCGTGCACCGACCGGGCCGGCTTCATCGTCAACGCGCTGCTGTTCCCCTACCTCAACGACGCGGTCAAGATGCTGCAGGCCCACTACGCCACCGCCGACGACATCGACACCGCGATGAAGCAGGGCTGTGCGCTGCCGATGGGCCCGTTCGAGCTGCTCGACGTCGTGGGCAACGACGTCTCGCTCGCGATCCAGCGGGAGCTCTACCTGGAGTTCCGCGAGCCCGGGTTCGCGCCCGCGCCGCTGCTGGAGCACCTGGTCACCGCGGGCTACCTCGGCCGCAAGACCCAGCGCGGGTTCCGGGACTACACCCGGACGTAGCCGTCAGCCTGCGGCGGGCAGTGCCTTCATGGCGGGTGCTCCGCCCAGGGCCTTCTGGCGGGAGCCCAGCGCCATCCGCGCCAGCTTCTTGAGCTGCCGGGGCGAGTTCTTCAAGGAGGTCTCGGCCAGGAAGCCGTTGGGCAGCGACAGCCGGAAGACCCTGTGCCAGGCCGAGGCGACCTGCTTGACCATCGGTGCGGAGTGGTACTTCAGCCCATAGCGCTTGAACAGGTCCTGGATCTCGCGGGAGATCTCGGCGTACCGGTTGCTGGGCAGGTCCGGGAAGATGTGGTGCTCGATCTGGTGGCTCAGGTTGCCGCTCATCAGGTGCATCAGCTTGCTGCCGCGGATGTTGGCCGAGCCGAGCATCTGCCGGAGGTACCACTGGCCGCGGCTCTCCGAGGGGTCGATCGTCTCGAGCTCGAACGTCTCGACGCCCTCGGGGAAGTGCCCGCACATGATCACCGAGTGGCTCCACAGGTTGCGGACCACGTTGGCGACCGCGTTGGCGGCCAGGGTCCGGCGCCAGCCGTAACCGGACAGCACCGGGTGGACGACGTAGTCCTTGGTGGCCTGCTTGCGGATCTTGTTCAGGGTGGAGTTCAGGTCGGCGCGCAGCGCAGGGGTCAGGCCCTTGTCCTTGCGGAGGTGGTCGCCGAGGTCGAGGTCGAACATCGCGATGCCGTACTCGAAGATGCAGGCGGTGATGAAGTTGTGCACCGGCTGGAACAGGTGGCGCGGCTCCCACGGCTGGTCCTCGTCGACCCGCATGATGCCGTAGCCGAGGTCGTTGTCCTTGCCCAGGATGTTCGTGTACGTGTGATGCCGCTGGTTGTGGGCGCGCTGCCACAGCTCAGGGGGAGACGCGTGGTCCCAGTCCCAAGTGGTGGAGTGGATCTTCGGGTCGCGCATCCAGTCCCACTGGCCGTGGAGGACGTTGTGCCCGATCTCCATGTTGTCCAGGATCTTGGCGACCGACAGCCCGATCGTGCCGAGCAGCCACGCGCCCGGGAACCGGCCCGCGATCAGCAGCGCCCGGCTGCCGAGCTCCAGCTTGCGGTGGACGTCGATCACCCGCCGGATGTACGCCGCGTCGCGCTCGCCGAGGCTGGAGAAGACGCGCTCCCGTAGGGCGTCGAGCTCCCGACCGATCTGGTCGATGTCGTCGGGGGTCAGGTGGGCGACCTGGCTGTCGGGGCGTTTCTGCAAGGCAGTCATGTGTTATCGATCGTACGGTGCCCACGGGCACGGATGGGCATTCCCGACGGACGTAGAATCATTTCATGGGCCTGGTGATCCTTCTGGTTCTCGTGGTGGCCGTGGTGGGCGTGGTGGTCGTCACGAACCAGCGACGCAAGCAGCGTGAGCTGGAGCGCAAGCGCGAGGAGCTCGAGCCGGTGAAGAAGCTGGCGTTCGAGGACATCACCGCGCTCGGGGTCGACCTCCAGGACTTCGACGTCGAGCTGGCCGGGCGAGAGCTGGACGCCGGCGCCAACGCCGACTACCAGCGGGCGCTGGACGCCTACGAGTCGGCCAAGTTCGCCGGCGACCGGATCGAGGAGCCGGAGGACATCAAGAACATCACCACGATCCTCGAGGACGGTCGCTACGCGATGGCCTGCGTGCGGGCCCGGGTGGCAGGTGACCCGCTTCCCACCCGGCGGCCGCCGTGCTTCTTCGACCCGCGCCACGGGCTGTCGGTCACCGACGTTCCCTACACGCCGCCGGGAGGCACGCAGCGCGACGTACCCGCGTGCGCGCTGGACGCCGAGCGGGTCGAAGCCGGCGCCGACCCCGACACCCGGATGGTCATGATGGGCTCGCGCCGGGTGCCCTACTACCAGGGCGGGCGCGCCTACGCGCCGTACGCCGCGGGCTACTTCGGCGCCTTCGGCCCGATGGACGTGATGTTCATGGGCCTGATGTTCGGCGCGTTCGGTGGCTTCGAGGGCATGGGCGACGGGATCGGCGCGATCGGTGAGGGCGTGGGCGACATGTTCGGCGGCATCGGCGACGGCGTGGGCGACATGTTCGACGGCGGCTTCGACTTCTGATGCCGAGGCTCCGCTGGGCGGCCGCGCTGGGGGTCGCCCTGGTGCTGACGCTCGCCGCCCCGGCGACGGCTGACGTCGATCCGCCGCCCGTGAACACTGATGTCGACTACCAGCTCGGCGGCGCGACGGCGGTGCCGGCTCACGTCGGCATCCTGGTCCGCGACCGCAGGGCCGCACCCGCCGACGGCCGCTACAACGTCTGCTACGTCAACGGCTTCCAGACCCAGCCCGATGAGCGCAGGTTCTGGAAGAAGCGGATGCGGCTGGTGCTCAAGCGCGGCCGCCGGCCCGTCGTCGACGAGGCGTGGGGGGAGTGGCTGCTCGACATCCGCACGCACGCGAAGCGGCGGGCGCTGGCCCGGATCGTCGGCCGCTGGACCGAGCGCTGCGCCAACGACGGGTTCGCGGCGGTCGAGTACGACAACCTCGACTCGTTCACGCGCAGCCATGGGCTGCTCGAGCGCCGGCACGCGATCGCCTTCGCCCGGCTGCTGGTCCGCCGCGCGCATGCGGCCGACCTGGCGGTGGGGCAGAAGAACCTCGCCGGCTTCGACGGGTCCCGGATCGGCTTCGACTTCGCGGTCGCCGAGGAGTGCGCGCGCTACCGCGAGTGCCAGCGGTACGTCGCGTCGTACGGCCGGCGAGTGCTGGTGATCGAGTACCGCAAGCGCGACTTCCGCCGCGCGTGCCGGAGGTACGCCGACGACCTGGCGATCGTGCTGCGGGACCGCGACCTCACACCCACCGGCGTGCACCGGTGGTGTTGACCCGGAGAATGCAACGCATGTCCTCGGACCTGCACTCCACGGCGTTGGGCGACCACGGGTCGCCCATCGTCTTCTGTCACGGCCTGTTCGGCCAGGGCCGCAACTGGACCCAGATCGGCAAGGCGCTGGCCGACGAGCACCGGGTCCTGCTCGTGGACCTGCCCCACCACGGCCGCTCGCCCTGGGCGGAGCGCTTCGACTACCTCGACCTCGCCGACCAGGTGGCCGGGCTGCTGTCCGCGAGCGACCCGGTGACCCTGGTCGGGCACTCGATGGGCGGCAAGGCAGCGATGGTGCTGGCGTTGCGGCACCCCGAGCTGGTCGAGCGGCTCTGCGTCGTCGATGTCGCGCCGGTGGCCTACCACCGGATGAGCGAGTTCGCCGGCTACGTCGACGCCATGCAGGGCCTGGACCTCGACTCGCTCGCCCAGCGCGGCGACGCCGATGCCGCGATGGAGGCGGCGGTGCCGAACCCCACCGTGCGCAGCTTCCTGCTCCAGAACCTGCGACGTGACGGCGATGGCTGGCGCTGGCAGGTCAACCTCGACGTCCTGGGGCAGGACCTGCGCGTGGTGGGCGGCTGGCCCGAGGACCGGCTGGCCGGGCTGGCGCCGTACGACGGTCCGGTGCTGTGGGTCGGTGGCCAGAACTCCGACTACGTGCGGGCCGAGCACGCCGCGGCGATGAACCGGCTCTTCCCGCGCAACCGGCGGGTGACCGTCAAGGGCGCTGGGCACTGGGTGCACTCCGAGCAGCCGGAGGTGTTTCTCGAGGTGCTCCGTCAGTTCATCAGGTGAGGCGGCGGCCTCAGGAGGCCGACTGGCGGGCCCGATAGGCCGCGACCGCGTTGCGGTTGCCGCAGGTGGTCGAGCAGAAGCGGCGGGACCGGTTGCGCGAGAGGTCGAGCACCACGCCCTCGCACTCGTCGTCGGCGCAGACCCCCAGCCGGGACATCTCGTCGGCGCGGATCACGTCGATCATCGCCATCGCCGTCTCCACGCAGATCCGCGTCGGGAGCGGGGAGTCGGGGTTGACCGCGTGCACGTGCCAGTCCCATTGGTGGTGACGCACCAGCTGGGGGACCGCCTGGGCGTCGGACAGCATCTCGTTGACGATCGCCACGGCGTCGTCCCGGCCGGCCGTGAGCAGGTGGCGCAGGCGGGGGCGCATGCTGCGGACCGCCTCGAGCTCGGCGTCGTCGTGGTCACGGCGGCCGGTGAACTCGTAGTCTGAGTAGAACGCGTCGAGGTCCTCGATCGTCTCCAGTGTGTCCGGCGACAGCGCGGAGTTGGCCAACGTGACCGCCGCCTGGAGCGAGACCTCCGTGTCATGAGCGAAAACCATTTTGACATATTACACCCTCTACCGTACCGTCATTAGCTATGGCGACGTTGGCGCATGACACGCACCCGACGGAGGCCGGTCCCCGCGCCGCCTTCGGTCTCGGGTTCGCGCTGCTGTCCGCCGCCGCCTTCGGCCTCTCCGGCGCCCTGGCCCGGCCGCTGCTCGAAGCCGGCTGGAGCCCGGGCGCCACGGTCCTGGTCCGGATCGGCCTCGGTGCGCTGATCGTGCTGCCGTTCGGGATCCACGCGCTCCGCGGCCGCTGGCACCTGATCCGGCGCAACGCCCGGCTGCTCACCCTCTACGGAGTGCTCGGCGTCGCGGGTGCGCAGTTCTGCTACTTCTCCGCGGTTCAATACATGCAGGTCGGACCGGCGATCCTCATCGAGTTCACCTCGCCTGCGGCGGTCGTCGTGTGGCTGTGGCTGGTCCACGGCCAGCGGCCTGGGGCGATCACGCTGGCCGGCGCGGCGGTGGCGGCGTTCGGCCTCGTCCTCGTCCTGGATCTCATCTCCGGTGCCGACCTCAGCCTCGCCGGCGTGCTGTGGGCGTTGGGCGCGATGGTCGGCGCCGCGTCGTACTTCCTGATCTCGGGCGACGACAGCACCGGCCTCCCGCCGCTCTCGCTCGCAGCCGGCGGCCTGGTCGTCGGCGCCGCTGTGCTCGGCGCGCTGGGCCTGGTCGGCCTGCTGCCGATGCGAGCAAGCACCGACTCGGTCGTCTACGCCGGCAACGAGGTGGCGTGGTGGGTGCCGCTCCTGCTGCTCGGCCTGGTGACCGCCGCGATCGCCTACACCCTCGGCATCGCCGCGATCCGCCGGCTCGGCTCCCGGCTCGCGTCGTTCGTGGCCCTCACCGAGGTGCTCGCCAGCGTGCTGTGGGCCTGGGTGCTGCTCGACGAGCTGCCCCGCGCGATCCAGCTGCTCGGCGGCCTGCTGATCGTGATCGGCGTGGTCGGCGTCAAGCTGGGCGAGCGGAGCACGGCGCACCCGGAGGCGACCCGCCTCGAATTCTGAGGCGTAGATGCAACATCTGCTCCCTTCCGCACGTCAGTCGTGCATGGATGTGGGGGTGAGCGAGTTGCGTCCCGCGCTCTCCGAACCGTCGTTCGACGACTGGGCGGAGGCGCGCGCCGCCACCCTGCTCCGATTCGCCTATCTGGTGACGGGCTCCCAGCATGCCGCCGAGGACGCCGTGCAGTCGGCCCTGGAGCTGGCCTGTCGGAAGTGGACGCGGGTGCGCCGTGCCGACGACCCCGACGCCTACGTGCGCCGGATGATCGTCAACGAGCACGTCTCCGCCTGGCGGCGGGCGCGGCGCAAGGAGTCGCCGGTCGCTGAGGTGCGAGCGGTCGACCCGATCGACCCTGCTGACGAGGTCGCGCGGACCGACGCGGTCTGGCGGGTCTGCGGAGGGTTGCCCCCACAGCAGCGGGCGGCCGTCGTGCTCCGCTACTACGAGGACCTGGAGTACGCCGAGATCGCGGACCTCCTCGGCGTCGCCGAGCCGACGGCTCGCTCCCACGTCCACCGTGCGCTCACGGCCCTTCGCGGTGAGCTCGAGAGGCAGGAGCGCGCCGATGGCTGACGACACGGAGCTGGCACGGCTCATGCGCAGGAGCCTCGAGCGCCGGGCCGGTGATGTCGACGTGGCGGTGCCCGTGGCTCAGCGGGCGACAGCCGCCGTCCGCCGGCGGCACCGCGGGCGGCTTGCGGTCGGCGTCGCGGCCGCGGCGGTGGCGGTTGCGGCCGTGGCGATGATCGCGTCCCTCGACAGCACGCCCCCGTCCGAGGCCCCCTCGGACGCCCCGGTGGACCTGCCGGTCGGAGAGTGGCGGACCGAGTACTGGGCGGACATCCAGGTCGATGTTCCGGCGAGCTGGGCGTGGGGTGGTGCTCCGACGCGCTCGCTGGACACCTGGACCATCTGCACCGAGGTGCCACCCGATCGGCCGTACGTCGGTCGACCGGTGAGCCAGACCGACTCATGCGCCGGCTGGTCGCCAGAGCAGCGGACTGCTCCGTCGGCTCCCTACGCCTGGGTGGGTGTTCCGTTGGAGCCGGGAACGGTCGACCTCGGCGACGGGTGGACGCAGGAGACCATCCAGGTGGGGGAATCCACGGTGACCGTCGCGACCGACAACGACGCACTGCGAGAGCGAATCCTCGAATCCGCGCGCGAGGCCTCACTCTGCCCGGCCCGGGTGACCGGTCCACCGGTGCCTCGCGCCGAAACCACGAAAGAGGGGGTGGGCGAGCTGCTCTCGGCAACCCTGTGCGCCTACCAGATCGATGGGAACGACTTCGAGCTCGTCTTCGGCAGCGAGCTGGAGCCGAGGGCCGGCCTGAGCGCCTTCGCTGCGGTCGACGCGGCTCAGGACTCCGAGAAGCGGTGCAAGGCGACCGACGAGTTCGTCGTCCTGTCCGCGACCTTTGCGGACTTCTTCTCGCCGGACGAGTCGGAGCTTCGCCTGCATCAGGACCTTGTCTACGACCTCAGATGCGGTCACGTGCTCAAGGGGGGCCGACTGGCCCGACTGACGGCCGACACCGTCGCTCCTTGGGCGGTCGGTGGCGCCTCAGCCAGCCTCTACGGTCCGCCCACGCAGTGGGCCTACGACTACTTCATCGGAGCCCAGGGATGACCAGCCGATTCTCAGGATCGCTTAGGGGTCGCTCGGTAGATTGGCAGCGATGTCCATCAGGCCCCGCACCCTCGTCCCACTGGTGGTGGTGGCGTTCCTCTTCATCGGTGTGGCCGGCTGCTCGAACGGACAGGCGTCGGTGACCGACGCCGGTGGCTCGCCCGGCACGGAGGACACCGACCCAGCGTCCGAGGAGGGCACGCTCTGCTCGGCCACGGCGACGGTCAACGGGACGACGTACCACGTGGTCCGCGCGGTCAGCCAGGACTACGGCGTCAAGCCGACGGTCCAGCTGGACGGCTCGGCCACCAGCTGTGCCGGCGACGGCGAGCATCCGATGACGTTCCACCCGATCCCGCACGTCGACCCCACGTGGGCGCTGTGCGGCCTGGTCGAGGGGCAGTGGCGGGTGTTCGTCGCCGACGAGCTCGGCCCGGTGCCCCAGGACAGCCAGCTCGCCCGGATCGTCGTAGGGGACTGAGCGGCTATCTCGTGTCTTGCCGTTTGACCACGACCTCGCGCATCACCAGCAGTACGGCGGCAGCAGTCGGGATTGCCAGCAGCGCGCCGACGACGCCGAGTAGTGCGGCTCCGACGAGGGCGGCGATCACGATGACCGCACCGGGTACGTCGACCGTGCGGCGCATCACCCGCGGGTAGATCACGTAGTTCTCGAGCTGCTGGTAGATCACGTAGAAGATCGCGCAGAGGATGCCGGTCTTGACGTCAGTGGCGAACGCGATCGCGGTCACGATCACCGCGCCGATCGTCGCGCCGATCATCGGGATCACGTCGAGGACGGTGACCACGAACGCCAGCGCCACGGCGTACTCGGCGAGCCCGACGAAGAACAGGAAGATCAGCGAGGAGATGCCGGCGCACATCGCCACGACGAACGCGCCCGAGACGTAGCCGCCGATGTTGTGGATCACCCGGTCGCCGAGCTTGGTCACCCGGTCACGCCGCGAGGCCGGAGCCAGCTGGTACAACGCCTTCTTTGTCGTTTCGAGGGAGGCCAGGAAGTACAGCGTGAGCACCACGATGATGAACGCGTTGAACAGCGCCGAGATGATCTTCAGACCGAACCCGAGGGCACCACCGAACAGGGTGCCCACGAAGCCACCTTCGGTGACATAGCCCTGGACCTTGTCGATGATGTCGTATTCCTTGTCGAGCTCCTGGATCCGCCGGTTGGTGCGGAATTCGTCGAGCCAGCCGGGCACGTTGTCGCTGAGGGCACGGACCTGGTCGGTGATGACCGGCACGATCGCGAGCAGGAACAGTGCCAGCGCGACCAGTGCCGCGACGATCACCGCTGCTACCGCCCAGGCCCGGGTCAGCCCGCGACGCTCGAGGAACTCCACCGAGGGGTTGAGCCCGCACGCCAGGAACAGCGAGACCACGATCAGCAGCAGCACCGAGCTGATCCCCATCAGCGCGGTGAACAGGAAGTACGCGGTCAGTACGCCGAGGCCGCCGATGAACCCGATGAAGTACGGCGACCGGCGCTCGAACGGCTCGCCCGGATCCCCGAGGTCATCGAGCGCGGCCGCCGCGGCGGCCGCCTTGGCCTTCCGGGCGGCGCGCGCGGCCCGCGCGGCCGCGCCCGAACTCGGTGCGGCCTCGTCCTCCGTGACGCCCTCGCTCCCGTCAGGGGGCGCGGGCTGGCTCAACTGTCGTCCTCGGCGAAGCCGGCAACGACATCGCGGAGCGAGGCCAGCTGGGCGGTGATCGCGTCGCGGCGCTTGGTGAGGCGTTCGAGCTCGGCCTTGGCCGCCGCGACCTCGCGGTGGGCCTCGGAGTCGGCGGCGCTGGCGACGGAGTCCGCCTGGGTCTGCGCCGACGCCACGATGTGCTCGGCCTCCCGGCGGGCCCGGAGGAGCAGTGCCTCGGCCTCCGACTGTGCGGCCGCCCGGTGCTCGGTGGCCTGCTTGGTGGCCTCGCGGGCGCGGTCCTCGGCGGCAGACGCCCGTTGCTCGGCCTCCTCGACCAGCCGCTGGGTCTCGGTCATCGCGCTGGTGTGGTGGTCGGTCGCCTCGCGGGCCAGCCGCTCCTTCTCCACGGCCAGGGTGCGGCGTGCCTCCTGCACCTCACGGTCGGCAGCCGCGCGGGCCTGCTCGACCTCGCGGGTGGCCGAGGTGCGCAGCTCGTTGGTCTCCTGCTGGGCGGCGAGCCGGAGCTGGTCGGCCTCGCGCTTGGCCGCCGCGACGGTGTCGGTGGCCTCGCTCTGGGCCAGCGCCTTGTCCTGCTCGGCGTCCTTGATCAGGCGGTTGCGCTGCTCGTCGAGCTCCTCCAGCTGCACCACCCGCATGTCCTCCGCCTCGCGGGCGGCCTCGGCGCGGATCGCTTTGGCGTCGCGGTTCGCCTGCGCGCGAATCTCCACCGCCTCGGCGGTGGCGGTGCCGCGGATCTCGTCGGCCTCCTCCTCGGCCAGCCGCAGCATCGCGCTCGCCCGACCGCCCAGTCCGGCGTACGACGGGCTCTCCTGCTCCGAGATCTCGTCGCGGGCTGCGGCAACCTCGGCCTCGAGCTGCATCACCCGCCTCTCCGCCTCGGTGAGGCTGGCGCTCAGCCCGGCCTTCTCGCTGCTGAGCTGGCGGACCTTGGTGTCGACGGCGGTGCGGTCGTAGCCGTTGCGCCGGACCATCGGGAACGTGGGGGTGCCGCCGTTGGCAGCCTGGGAGGGCCGTGCGGGAGACGGCGACGGGGAGGGCGCCGAGCCCGCGGGAGCGGGCGACGGCGGGATCACCGGCCGCTTCTCGGGCAGCTCCTGGGCCGGCTTGGGCTTCGGTGCGTTCTCGACCACCGGGATGACCTGGGTCTTCTCGCCGTCGGTGCCGCCGTCGGCGGTGTCCTTGGCCGACGGGTCGGTTTCGGGGGCGTCGACGTCGTCGGGCTCGTCGTCGAAGATGGACAGACCCTGGTCAGTCATGGGGGCATTCCTCGTCTCGGCTGGGTTGGCAGACGGGGACCATGATTGCTGATGGCTTCCCGAGAACCCAGCGGGGTGGGTGAAGTCTTTGCGGAATCGCCGCTCAGACGCCGCGGAAGCGGTTGATCGCCGTCTCGTGCGTCGCGCGCAGCTCCTCGTTGCGCACGCCCAGGCCCTCCTCGGGCGCCAGACAGAGGACCCCGACCTTGCCCTGGTGGGCGTTCTGGTGCACGTCCAGGGCGGCCTGACCGACATCGTCGAGCGGGTAGGTGCGCGACAGCGTCGGGTGGATCATCCCCTTGGCGATCAGCCGGTTCGCCTCCCACGACTCGCGGTAGTTGGCGAAGTGTGAGCTGATGATCCGCTTGAGGTTCATCCACAGGTAGCGGTTGTCGTACTCGTGCATGAAGCCCGAGGTCGATGCGCAGGTGGTGATCACGCCGCCCTTGCGCGTGACGAACACCGAGGCGCCGAAGGTCTCCCGGCCGGGGTGCTCGAAGACGATGTCGATGTCCTCACCGCCGGTCAGCTCCCGGATCCGGGCCCCGAGGCGCCTCCACTCCTTCGGGTCCTGGGTGTGCTCGTCCTTCCAGAACCGGTAGCCCTCCTCGTTACGGTTGATGATCAGCTCGGCGCCCATCGAGCGGCAGATCTCCGCCTTCTCGTCGCTGGAGACCACGCACACGGGCGTGGCGCCGCCGTTCAGGGCGTACTGCGTCGCGAAGCCGCCCAACCCGCCGGAGGCGCCCCAGATCAGCACGTTGTCGCCCTGCTTCATGTCGCCGCCGTTCTTGCTGACCAGCTGCCGGTACGCCGTGCAGTTGACCAGGCCCGGGGAGGCCGCCTCCTCCCAGGTGAGGTGCTCGGGCTTGGGCATCAGCTGGTTGGCCTTGACCAGCGCCACGTCGGCCAGCCCGCCGAAGTTCGTCTCGAAGCCCCAGATCCGCTGCTCGGGGTCGAGCATCGTGTCGTTGTGCCCGTCGGGGCCCTCGAGCTCGACGGACAGGCAGTGCGCGACCACCCGGTCGCCGGGCTTCCAGCTGTGCACGCCCTGGCCCGTCTGCAACACCACGCCGGACAGGTCGGAGCCGACGACGTGGTAGGGCAGGTCGTGCCGCTTGGCCAGCGGCGAGATCCGGCCGTATCGCTCGAGGAACCCGAACGTGGACAGCGGCTCGAAGATCGAGGTCCACACCGTGTTGTAGTTGATCGCGCTGGCCATCACCGCGACCAGCGCCTCGCCCGGGCCGAGCTCGGGCACGGCCACCTCGTCGACGTGCAGCGACTTGCGCGGGTCCTTCTCCTGGCTGGCCATGCCCGCGAACATGTCCACCTCGTCCTTCTTCACGAAGGCGGCCCGGTAGGACTCCGGGACCTGGAGGTCGGCGAAGTCCTCGGCGGTGGCTTGGTCGGACTCGATCGCGTCGAGGATGTGCTGCACGACGTCGTACTCCCTCTGGTCGGTGAACCCGGTCAGCGCTTGGCCGGCAATCTACCCGTGAGTAACCGCGGCCGCGTTGAGGTCTCAGTGTGCGGCGGGTGGTTCCTGAGGTGCGAGCTTGCGAGCCTCGAAGGGCTCGACCAGCTCGACCAGCACGCCGCCGGCGTCCTTCGGGTGGATGAAGTTGACCCGCGAGTCGGAGGTGCCGCGGCGCGGGGTGTCGTAGAGCAGCCGGAGGCCGCGCTCGCGCAGGATCTCGCTCACCTGTTCCACGTCGATCACCCGGTAGGCCATCTGCTGGATGCCGGGGCCCGCGTGTTCCAGGAACTTCGCGATCGTCGAGGTCTCGTCGAGCGGTGCGAGCAGCTGGATGCACGAATCCGAGTCACCGACCGAGATCATCGCCTCGCGAACACCCTGCTCCTCGTTGACCTCCTCGTGCGCCAGGCGCATGCCGAAGGTGTCGCGGTAGAACGCGATCGCCTCGTCGAGATCGGGCACGGCGACACCGACGTGGTCGATGGCCGTGAACAGGTGCTCAGGGATCATGGCGCACATGGTCCTTCCTCGCGCCGCTCCGCGCGACCGGGTGTGACAAGTGCCGCATCCTGGGTGGGCGGGACAGCCTCGCCGTTCACGTGCCTCGTGGGTATCGTCGCCAGCATCACCAGAACTTCTGTGGAGGCCTTCCATGTCCGACTCCGTCAATTCAAGCAGTGTCATCGTGGCCGGGGCTCGGACCCCGATCGGCCGCCTGCTCGGCGGCCTGAAGTCGCTCTCGGCCGCCGACCTCGGCGGAGTCGCCATCAAGGGCGCTCTCGAGAAGGCCGGTGTCAGCGGTGAGCAGGTCGACTACCTGATCATGGGCCAGGTCATCCTGGCCGGCGCCGGGCAGAACCCCGCCCGCTCCGCCGGCATCGTCGCGGGCCTGCCGCTGTCGCTGCCCTCGATCACGATCAACAAGGTCTGCCTGTCGGGGATCAACGCGATCGCCACAGCCGACCAGCTGATCCGTGCGGGCGAGGCCGAGATCATCGTGGCCGGTGGCATGGAGTCCATGACCAACGCCCCGCACCTGCTGCCGAAGTCCCGCGAGGGCTTCAAGTACGGCGACACCACGCTGGTCGACTCGATGGCCTACGACGCGCTGTTCGACCAGGCCACCCAGCAGGCCATGGGCGCGCTCACCGAGTCCTGCAACGCCGCCGGCAGCAACCTGACCCGCGAGGAGCAGGACGCGTTCGCCGCCGGATCGCACCAGAAGGCCGCCGAGGCCTGGAAGAACGGCGTCTTCGACGAGGAGGTCGTGCCGGTCTCGATCCCGCAGCGCAAGGGCGACCCGGTCGTGGTCTCCCAGGACGAGGGCGTGCGCGGCGACACCACCGCGGAGTCGCTCGGTGCCCTGCGCCCGGCGTTCGCCAAGGACGGCACCATCACCGCCGGCTCGGCATCGCAGATCTCCGACGGCGCCTGCGCGGTCGTGGTGATGAGCAAGGCGAAGGCCGAGGAGCTCGGCCTCCAGTGGCTGGCCGAGATCGGCGCCCACGCCATGGTGGCCGGCCCCGACTCCACCCTGCAGATGCAGCCGGCCAACGCGACCAAGAAGGCCTGTGACAAGGAGGGCATCTCGGCCGACGACCTCGACCTGGTCGAGTTCAACGAGGCGTTCGCGGCGGTCGGCATCGACTCCGCGCGCGCGCTCGGCCTCGACGAGTCCAAGGTCAACGTCAACGGCGGCGCGATCGCCCTGGGCCACCCGGTCGGCATGTCCGGCGCCCGAATCGTGCTGCACCTGGCCCTGGAGCTCCAGCGTCGCGGTGGCGGCGTGGGTGCGGCCGCGCTGTGCGGTGGCGGCGGGCAGGGCGATGCGCTGATCGTGCGCGTTCCCAAAGCGTGAGAGCGCCTCGGACTGCACTCTGCATTCATTCGGAACCCTGCGCTCGAACTGCGAGGGAACCATGAAGGGAGCCCGAAGGGCTGAGCAGTCCGTCGACGACCTCGTGGGTCGCGCCCGTGAGGGCGACGCCCGCGCGGTCGCACGGCTGATCTCGCTGGTGGAGGACGAGTCGCCGCGGCTCCGGGAGGTGATGGCGGCCCTCGTCCCGCACGCCGGCAACGCCCAGGTCATCGGGATCACCGGCTCGCCCGGCGTGGGCAAGTCCACGTCGACCAACGCCCTGGTGGGCGAGCTACGCAAGCAGGACAAGCGGATCGGGGTGCTCGCGGTCGATCCGTCCTCGCCGTTCTCCGGAGGGGCGCTGCTCGGCGACCGGGTCCGGATGCAGGACCACGCACTCGACCGTGAGGTCTACATCCGGTCGATGGCCTCGCGCGGTCACCTCGGTGGTCTGGCCTGGGCCACGCCGCAGGCGCTGCGGGTACTCGACGCCACCGGCTGCGACGTGATCATCGTCGAGACGGTTGGGGTCGGGCAGAGCGAGGTGGAGATCGCCGGGCTCGCCGACACCACGCTGGTGCTGCTTGCGCCCGGCATGGGTGACGGGATCCAGGCCGCGAAGGCCGGGATCCTCGAGATCGGCGACGTCTACGTGATCAACAAGGCCGACCGTGACGGTGCCGACCAGGTACGCCGTGACCTGCGCTCGATGCTCGCGCTCGGCGAGCGCCCCGAGGGTGCGTGGAAGCCGCCGATCATCAAGACCGTGGCGCACAAGGGCGACGGCATGGACGAGGTGGTGGCCGCGCTCGACGCGCACCGCGACCACCTCGAGTCCTCGGGCGAGATGGAGCGCCGTCGTACCCGCCGTGCCCGCGACGAGATCGAGGCGATCGCGGTGACCGCGCTGCGCGCCCGTTGGGGCGACGTCCACGGCCGCTCGGAGCTCGACGACCTGGCGGCGGCCGTGGTGGCGGGGGACCGCGATCCCTACGCCGCAGCGGACGAGCTGCTGGCCACCGTCAGCGGCTGAGCATCGCCCACTGCCTTGGGGCGACCGGGCAGGAAGGTCGCCGCCAGCGCGACCGCCACCGTGGTGCCGACCAGGTAGACCAGGCTCGCCTCGAACGCGGTGACCATGCCCTCGTCGAGGCGCCCGAAGAAGATGACCCCGACCAGCGCGACGCCCACGGCGTTCGCGACCTGCTGCAGCGTGGACGACGTACCGGAGACGGTGCCCGCGTGCTGGGGTTCCACCGAGACCATCACCGTGCCGATCAGGCCGGAGAGGGTGACCCCCATGCCCAGGCCGCCGAGCGCCAGGCCGGGCACCAGCCAGAGAACCGAGCCGCCGACGCCGATCTCGGCGACGGCGGCCAGCAGCAGCGCGTGGCCGGCGCCGAAGGCGAGCGCCGCCGCGACGATGCCGGCCCGGGCACCGAAGCGGCCCAGGACCCGAGCGGCGTTGCGGGTGCCGAGCATGTACGGCAGCGCCACCGCCGTGAACACGGTGCCAGACTCCAGTGGACCGAGGCTACGGCCGTCCTGGAGGTAGAGCGCCAGCACCAGGAAGTACGCCGCCATGCCCGTGAACAGGAGGAACTGGCCCAGCTGCCCGGCGCCGACCGGACGCGACCGCATGGGCGCGAGGTCGACGAGGGGGGCGATCCCCGAACGACGCAGCGCGGCGCCCCGGAGACCGGCGAGAGACGCGAGAACCGCGGCACCGCCGAGGGTGAGCCAGGTCCACAGCGGCCATCCCTGGCCCTGCCCCTGGACCAACGGAAGGACGATCGCGGTCAGCGCACCGACCACCAGCAGGCTCTCGACGGCGTCGGGCCGCGGGGCGGCCACGCGGGTCTCGGGCAGCAGCTTCGGCGCGGCGACCAGGGCGGCGATGCCGATCGGCACGTTCACCAGGAAGATCGACCGCCAGCCGGAACCCGCGATGTCGAGGTGGATCAGCAGCCCGCCGATCAGCTGGCCAGAGGCGGCGGCGACACCCATGACCGTGGCGTAGGCACCCAGCGCCCGGACCCGCGCGGGACCGGCGTACACGTCGCCGATGAGGGCGAGCACGGTCGGGGCGACCGCGGCCGCCGAGGCGCCCTGGACCAGCCGGGCCACGAGCAGCGTGTCCACGTCCGGCGCGAAGCCGCAGACGGCCGAGCTCAGCACGAACAGTCCGGTGCCGAGCACGAACATCCGCCGGCGGCCCCAGCGATCGGCCATCCGGCTGGCCACGAGGAGGAGCCCGCCGAAGGTGAGCGCGTAGCCGGCGACCAGCCACTGGAGCGCGGTGGCGTCGGCGTCCAGGTCCTGCTGTACGGACGGCAGTGCGACGTTGACGACGAAGAAGTCGAGGACGATGAGGAAGATCCCGGTCAGGAGGACCGCGAGCGGCCCCCGACGGAACTCTGTCGAGCTAGACGTTGTGGTGTTCATGCCGTCGTTCTCCGGGCTCCCACAGCGGGAGGGTCAACCCCGAATCCGAGCCGGTGGACTCTCCCCAGGGGGAGAGTGCAATCTGTTCGTATGGACGGCCTGCTCACCATCGGTGACTTCTCGAGGATGACCTTCCTGACCGTGAAGGCTCTCCGGCACTACCACGACGTCGGGCTGCTGGAGCCCGCCCGTACCGACCCGAGCAGCGGCTATCGCTACTACCGAGCCGAGCAGGTCCCCGAAGCACGGCTGATCCGTCGGCTCCGCGATCTCGATCTCCCGGTCGACGACGTACGCACGGTGCTCGAGGCCCCCGACGAGGCCACCCGCAACGCCGTCATGGTCGAGCACCTCGACCGGATGAGCCGCCAGCTCGAAGAGGTGCAGGACACCGTCGACTCCCTGCGTCGGATGCTCTCCGGCGACGACGAGGAGATCGGAGTCAGCTACCGGGACGAGCCGGCGACGATGGTCCTGGCCATTCGCGGGCGCGTCGAGGGCGACCAGGCCGTCTCCTGGTGGATGGGGGCGTTCACCGAGCTGCACCGACTGCTCAAGACCGCCGGGATCACGCGCACCGGACCCGATGGTGCGGAGTTTCCGACCGAGTTCTTCACCGAGGGCGGCGCCGAGCTGGTGGCGTTCGTGCCGGTCGACCGGGTGCCGTCGCTGGCCGGCCGGGTCGAGGCGGTCGCCCGGTCCGCGGCGAGGTACGCCGTCGCCCTCCACGAGGGGCCGATGGTCGACCTCGACGGCGCCTACTCCGCCGTCGGCCGCAGCGTCCTCGAGCGAGCGCTCTCTGCGGACGGCCCGGTGATCGAGAGGTACCTGCCGGTAGGTGACGAGGGCGACCTGCTCGCGCACCACACCGAGGTGTGCTGGCCTGTCATGCCCTAGCCTCTCCCTCCGTGAACGCCGGCTGGGTCGCTGTAGTGACGGGGGCCGGTCCGGGCTCCCTCGGCGAGGCCACGGCCGCTGCCCTTCGAGAGCACGGGCGGGTGATCACCACGCGACGGTCGGGCGACGTGACCGACGACTTCCACCCACTCGACCTCGCCGACGCCGACTCGGTGAGGTCGTTCGCGGACTGGATAGCGAACGGCGCCGAGCGGGTCGACGTACTCGTCAACAACGCGGGCATCCACCTCGACCTGCGCAGGAAGTGGCGCGAACCGCAGCTGCTCGACGGCCATGAGATCCACTGGCGCACCAACTATCTCGGTACCGCGCAGCTGACCCGGCTACTGCTGCCCGTGCTGCTGCGCACCGCTGCCGATGCCGGCGAGGCGCGGGTCGTCAACGTCGTGTCGAAGCTGCACACGCGGGGCCGCAACGAGTGGCTCGACGGCGGTGTCCGGCCCTACGACTCCTGGGACGCCTACGGCACGTCGAAGCTGGCCCTGGTCCGCGAGGCGGCCGAGATCGAGCGCCGGTACGGCGACCGAGGACTGCACGGCTACTCGTTGCACCCCGGCGCCGTGTACACCAGGGTCGCCGACCGCGGGCTGGAGACCGCGCCCGTCCTGGGCCGGCTGCGCATGCTGCTCGCCCCGATCGAACGCCGCACGCTGACGGCGCCGGAGGTGGGGGCGCGCACCAGCGTCTTCTGCGCGACCTCGGCCGACGCCGTACCGGGTGCTTACCACCAGCGCTCGGCGGTGGCGGACGCGTCGCCGGAAACCGCCGACAGCCAGGCGGCGGAACGACTCTGGGAACGCACCACGGCGTGGGCCGAGCGTGTGTCGTGAGCGCGCCTCCTGTGTCTTACCGACGGAGACTGATACGAATGTGGGGACGCATGCCCACAGTTGGACGGAGACCTGACCTTGAACATGAAGAAGGCCATTCTCGTGGTGGTCGTCGTGTTCCTCGGCTTCTGGATGCTGACCGAGCCCAACGGCCTCGCCGACGCCGCGCAAACGGCCGGCGCCAACCTCTGGGACCTGACGGAGCAGCTGTTCACGGGAGTCATCGACTTCTTCGGCGCACTTGACTAGCGGCGGACGCCGGTAGTGGGCATCATCGCGTCGCTGAGCGACCCCAACATCGCCAAGCACCTGCTGCGCGAAGAGGGGGAGGTGATCGTCGACGAGGTGCGCCACCACTGGGCCGCCTACATGAGACCCATCATCGAGACGCTGATCGCCCTGCCCCTGCTGGGCTTCGCGCCGTTCGTCAACGTCAACGTCGCCTGGCTGATGATGATCGTCGCGTTCGGCCTGCTGCTGCTCGCGGTCTGGGGTGCCTTGCGGGAGCATCGGGATCGCTTCGTGATCACCAACATGCGGGTCTTCAGGGTGCACGGCGTACTGACCTCCAACCTGGCCACGATGCCGCTGCACCGGATCCTCGACATCACCGTGAAGAAGCCGTTCCTCGGTCGCATCCTCGGGTTCGGCCACTTCGTCTTCGAGTCCGCCGCGCAGGAGCAGGGACTACGCGACATCCGCTACGTCGGTCACGCCGACGAGCGTGACAAGGCGATCCAGCGGGTCGTCCAACGCTCCGGGCTGCGCGGTCCGCGCATCGTGAACTAGGGACCCGACCCGATGACCCTGCCCTTCGATCCGATCGACGAGGCCGCTCGCCAGTGGGGTGCCCGGTGGACCGGCGTGCCCCCGATGCACGCGGTCACCTCGCTGATGCGGGTCCAGCAGCTGGTGATCGCTCGGCTGGACGGGATCCTCAAGCCGCACGGGCTCACCTTCGCCCGCTACGAGGCGCTGGTGCTGTTGGTCTTCTCCTCCCGCGGGTCGCTGCCGCTCGGCAAGATGGGGGAGCGCCTGCAGGTGCACCCGACCTCCGTCACCTCGATCGTGCGCCGGCTCGAGACCGCCGGTCTGATCGACCGGCGCCCGCACCCCGACGACGGACGGGCGGTGCTGGCCGTGATCACCGACAAGGGGCGGTCGCTCGTTGAGCGGGCGACCAAGGACCTGGTGGCCGCCGAATTCGGGCTCGAGGCTCTCGACGAGGTCGCGTTGCGCGAGCTCTCGGAGATCCTGCGCCCGATCCGGGCGGCTGCGGGCGACTTCTAGGCCGGCCTCCTGTGACCGACGCGGACGCCGTACGTCGGGTGGCCCTGGCGCTGCCCCGCAGCTACGAGGTTCAGGTCCGCGGCCACTGGAAGTTCAGGGTCAAGCAGATCGTCTACTGCGCGTTCTCGCGCGACGAGAAGGACATGGGCTTCGGGTTCCCGAAGGCCGAGCGCGACGGGCTGATCGCGTCCGACACCGAGACGTTCTTCCTGCCGCCGACCTCCGACCTCCGCTACCAGTGGGTGTGTGCGCACCTGGACCGGCTCGACGACGAGGAGATGCGCGAGTTCGTCATCGATGCCTGGCGGATGTGCGTGCCGAAGATGCTGCACGAGCTCCCCGAGCTGCCTGCTCCTGCCGCCGAGGTCTGGAACCTGGTCGAGCAGCAGGAGTGGGGCGAGCTGCGTCCGCTGCTCCATCCCTACGTCCGGTACGACGACCGCGGCACCGCCGTCCGTGGCCGGAGCCAGCTGCTGACGCACCTGCGCGACGTACCGACCCCGCGACCGCCGGTGGACGTCGAGATCCGCGACGGACAGCTCTATCGCTGGGTCGGCCGCACCCGTTGAATCGGGGGTTCTGGCGGTGTGAGTCGGGTGTTGTGGTGATCGTCCGCCGCCACAACCCCCAACTGGACGCACCACAAGGCCCGATTCGACCCAGGTCGGCAACTTGGTGAATTTAGTTGGACGTCCTACTATTTTGGTATGAGTACCCCCCCAGGTGAGACTGCCCGCTCGCGCTGGCAGGAGCGCTACGCCAAGTCCCGGCTCCGCGAGGCCGACTTCACCACCCTGAGCGGCATGGAGGTCGAACCGGCCTACGGCACCGACGACTCCGAGTGGCCGGGCGAGTTCCCGTTCACTCGCGGCCTGCACGCGACCGGCAACCGCGGTCGCACCTGGACCATCCGGCAGTTCGCCGGGTTCGGCAGCGCCAACCACACCAACGAGCGGTTCAAGATGATCCTCGGCCGCGGCGGCGGCGGGCTGAGTGTCGCGTTCGACATGCCCACGCTGATGGGCCGCGACTCCGACGACCCACGGTCGCTGGGCGAGGTCGGCCACTGCGGCGTGGCGGTCGACTCGGCCGCCGACATGGAGATCCTCTTCGACGGCATCGACCTCGCCGAGGTCACCACCTCGATGACGATCAGCGGGCCGGCCGTCCCGATCTTCTGCATGATGATCGTCGCGGCCGAGCGCGCGGGCGTCGACACCGGCAAGCTCAACGGCACGCTGCAGACCGACATCTTCAAGGAGTACATCGCCCAGAAGGAGTGGATCTTCGAGCCGCAGCCACACCTGCGCCTGATCGGCGACCTGATGGAGTACTGCGCCGAGGGGATCCCGGCGTACAAGCCGCTGTCGATCTCGGGCTACCACATCCGTGAGGCGGGTTCGACGGCCGCGCAGGAGCTGGCGTTCACGCTCGCCGACGGGTTCGGGTACGTCGAGCTCGGGCTGTCCCGTGGCCTCGAGGTCGACGGGTTCGCTTCCGGCCTGTCGTTCTTCTTCGACGCCCATCTCGACTTCTTCGAGGAGATCGCGAAATTCCGCGCGGCCCGCCGGATCTGGGCGCGCTGGATGCGCGACGTCTTCGGGGCGAAGGCCGACAAGGCGCAGTGGATGCGGTTCCACACCCAGACTGCCGGGGTGTCCCTCACCGCCCAGCAGCCCTACAACAACGTCGTCCGCACCAGCGTCGAGGCGCTGTCGGCGGTGCTCGGCGGCACCAACTCGCTGCACACCAACGCGCTCGACGAGACCCTGGCGCTGCCGTCGGAGATGGCGGCCGAGATCGCGCTGCGCACCCAGCAGGTGATCATGGAGGAGACCGGCGTCACCAACGTCGCCGACCCGCTCGGTGGCTCGTGGTACGTCGAGGCGCTCACCGACCAGATCGAGGCCGAGGCCAACGCGATCTTCGACCGGATCCTCGCCATGGGCGGCTCCACGCTGACGCACGACGACCCCGAGGCTCTGGCCGAGGCGATGCGCCGCCGGGAGTGGCCGGTCACCAAGGGACTGCTGCGCGGCATCGAGGACGGCTGGTTCATGACCGAGATCGCGGAGTCGGCGTTCCAGTACCAGGTCGCCCTGGAGAAGGGCGACAAGAAGGTCGTCGGCGTCAACTGCCACACCGACTCGGTGACCCACGACCTGGAGATCCTCCGGGTCTCGCACGAGGTCGAGACCGAGCAGGTGCGCGACCTCGCCACCCGCCGGAAGGCGCGCGACGAAGCCGAGGTGACCAAGCGGCTCACCCAGCTCGTCGACGCCGCGCGCACCGAGGTCAACCTGATCGAGCCGATGCTCGACGCGGTGCGCGCCGAGGCGACGCTCGGCGAGATCTGCGACGCGCTCCGTGAGGAGTGGGGGGAGTACCGCGAGCCCGCTCGCTTCTGAGTCAGCCCGGCGAGACAGCGGCCGGACGGTGGACGCGAGCTCACGCTCGTGGGCTCCCGCTCGGACAGCGCGATGGACAGGTCGGGGTGTGCGTCGAGGAGGTCGCGCACGGCCGGCGCGATCATCCCGCGCATGGCGGTCGAGAACGCCACCACCCGCAGGTGACCCGCCACCGCCCCGGCCTGCAGGTGCAGCCCGGACTCGATCTGCTCGAGGTCGGTGAGCAGCCTGGCGCCGGCGTCGACGAGGTGTCGGCCGTGGCGGGTCAGCATCACGCCGCGGCCGACCCGCTCCAGCAGCGGCACCCCGGCCTGGCGCTCCAGTCGTTTCACCTGTTGCGAGACCGCGCTCGGCGTGAAGCCGAGCACGTCGGCGGCCGCGACCACGGACCCGTGGTCGGACACGGCCCGGAGGGAGGTCAGCGCGGCGAGATCAATCATGAACGAATGCTACATCGTCAGGGGTATGACAATTCGCTGGATCTTCATGGTTTTGGGCCGGAGGATGGAGTCATGTCGTTGCGTGACTCCCTGCTCGCCGCCCTGGTCGCCACCATCTGGGGCTTCAACTTCGTGGTGATCGACTGGGGCATGGACGGCGTGCCGCCGCTGGTGCTGAGTGGCCGTCCGGTTCGCAGTGGTGATGCTGCCGGCGCTCTTCCTGGTGCCACGACCGAACGCCCCGTGGCGCACGGTGGCCGCGGTCGGGGCATTCATGTCGCTGGGCCAGTTCGCGTTCCTCTACGTCGCCATGGACGCCGGCCTCCCGCCCGGCCTGGCCGCGCTGGTGCTGCAGGCCCAGGTGATCTTCACGATCGTGATCGCCGCCGGCGTGCTGCGGGAGCGGCCGACCCGGGCGCAGGTGTGGGGCGTGGTCGTGGGCTCGGCGGGTCTCGTGGTGGTCGGCTTCGGGCGCGGGGGAGACGTCCCCGCCATGGCGCTCGGACTGTGCGTTCTCGGCGCGCTGTCGTGGGGGATCGGCAACGTCATCTCCCGCTCGGCGGGTGTGGTCGGCGGCCTGTCCCTGGTGGTCTGGTCCGCCATGGTGGTTCGGCCCGGCTCAGTCCTCCCAGTAGTTGTCGTGGTAGCGCATGAACTCGGCGTACTCCTCCTCCGACCACTTCTCACCGGTTGCGAGGCGTACGAGGCCCTCGAAGTACTGCTCCCGAGGCGCCCCCGGCGCGAAGTGAAGCAGCATCGAGGCCTCGGCTCCGGACTCGTTGCGGAACCCGTGCAGCCCGCCCGCCGGAACGTGCAGGAAGTCGCCCGGCCCGGCCGGCTTCCAGTCCCGGCCGTCGAAGATCGAGACCGACCCGCTCAGGATGTAGAACGACTCTGTCATCGTCTTGTGGAAGTGCGGCCCCGGGCCGCTCTTGGCGGATGAGAACTCCCATCGGTAGAGCCCGAACAGGCCGCCGGTGCTCGCTCCGGTGGCGAGGAGGCGGACCCGGTTGCCGTTGGGGTAGACGATCTCCGGCTCGACGTCGGTGCCCCGAACCCAGGCGCTGACCTCGCCCGTGTCACCGTCGTAGATCGGTGGTGGGTAGGACATGCGGCCGTCCGGCTTACCGGAGACGCAGGTCCAGCCACACCGACCGGTGGTCGGAGGACGGGAACGGGAACTCCCCGGTCAGCCGGGACAGCGGGTCGCTGGGCACCGGCCAGAAGACACCCGCGCCCACCACCTTCAGCCGCTTGTCCGGCAGCACGTAGTCGGCGCGCAGGTTGCCGGGAGTGGTGTCAGCGAAGTCAGCGGTGTCGTAGAGCGGATCGGAGAGGTGCGTGTCGTTCGCGCCGCCCTGCCGCGCGGCGGCCTCCGGGCCGCCGTCCGACGTCGGCAGTGGGTCCTCGATCCGCTTGTTGTCGATCAGCTGCTGGATGGCGCCGGGCACCGAGTCGCCGTCGAGCGGGTCGCTGTTCTGGTCGCCGGCGATCACGAAGCGCTCGCCGTTGTCCAGGCCGCCGCGATGCCCGCGGTCGTCGTACATGTAGTTGCGGCCGGAGATGTAGTCGGCCCAGAACCGGATCTCGTCGAAGTTGCGGGCGCCGTTGCGGTCCTCCGGCCCGTCGAAGACCGGAGGGGTCGGGTGGGACACCAGGAAGTGCACGGTCTCGTGGCCGATCCGGATCGGCAGGTCCCAGTGCGACTTGCTCGACAACCGGACGACCTCGAGCTCCTCGGGGGAGTACCAGTCGGCCGGCGCGTCCGTGGCCGGGTCGTCGGGCAGCATTGCGTTCGGCATGTCCGCCCAGCGGAACTTCTGGAAGGTGCGCGCGTGCTTGTAGTCGATCGGGTACTTGCTGAGGACGGCCATGCCGAAGTGGCCGGGGAACTCGCCGAACCCGAACGCGTCGTTGCCGCCGCCGACGGTGCCGTTGTTGTCGAGGTCGTGGCCGCTCGGGATCCCGGTGTTGGAGGGCGCGATGAACGCGTAGCGGTAGTGGATGGGCGGGGCGCCGTTGTGGCCCACCTCGAGGTAGTTGTCCCGGAACAGGTCGACGGCCCTGCCGCTCGGGACGAAGTCGAACTCGTTGAGCAGCAGCACGTCGGGCCGGGTGCGCTGGATGATCTCCGCGACCGTGGCGGCCTGCGGGTCGTCGGGCGTCGAGAGGTCCGCGACCAGCTCGCCCGCGACCGTGCGGTTCAGCGAGGCGTTGAAGGTCTGGAACCGCACGCTGCGGTCGCCGTCGTGGTGGCCGTCACGGGCCGGGGGCTCCGCGACCGCGGGAACGGTCGCGAGCATCAGGGGAAGGGTTATCAGTACGGCGGCCAGCCGCGCACCCGAGAGGATTCGCATGCGCTAACCGTCGCCGTGACGACTAGAGGTGTCAACGCCTGTTGTGGTCATTTCCCGGGTCTTCGGGCTTTGTTCGCCTCCCGGGCCACCGCCCACGCGTCCGCCACCGGCCCCACGTGGCCGAGCTTGTCGGGATTGGCGACCAGCCGGATCGCCTGGATCCGTCCGTCGAGGACGTCGATGCTCACGGTGTTGATCACCAGGTGGTCGCGGTCGCGGACGATCGCCCCGGGCTCGCCGTTCAGGTCGAGCCGCTCGATCACGCCGCCGAGGCGGGCCACCAGGGGGAAGTTCGCGGCGAGCACCCGGGCCACCTTGTCGGCGCCGACCACGGTCCGGGCGAGAGCCGGCGCCTTGCCACCGCCGTCACCGGTGAGCTGGACATCGGCGGCGAGCAGCTCCTGCAGCCCTTGGACGTCGCCCTCCACCATCGCGTCGAAGAACTGCGCGGCCAGCTCCTCACGCTCCCGGCGGTCCGCCTCGAACCGCGGACGTCCGTCCTCCATGTGCCGACGTGCCCGTACGGCGAGCTGGCGGCACGCCTGCTCCGACCGCTCCACCGCCGAGGCGATCTCGGGGAAGCCGAACCCGAACACCTCCCGCAGCACGAAGACGGCGCGCTCCAGGGGGCTGAGCCGCTCGAGCAGCAACAGCGCCGCCATCGACACCGAGTCGGCCAGCTCCGCCGCCCGCTCCGGGTCCTGGTACGGGTCGGCGAGCAGCGGCTCGGGCAGCCACTGCCCGACGTACGTCTCCCTCCGGACGCGGGCGGAGCGCAGCACGTCGATCGAGATCCGGGTGACCACGGCGGACAGGAAGGCCTTGGGTGAGGTGGGTTGCGTCGGGGTGGTCTCGTAGCGCAGCCAGGCCTCCTGGACCGCGTCCTCGGCCTCGCTCACGCTGCCGAGGATGCGGTAGGCGATCGAGAACAGCAGCGGACGCAGCTCCTCGAACTCCTCTGTCCGGGTCATCCGGCTTCCTCCTTGAAGCCCTGCCGCCAGGACGGGAAGTGCAGCTCCCAGCCGAGCTCCCGCTTGGCCTTGGCGTTGGAGAAGGCGCGCCCCTTGGTCACCATGTCGACTGCCATGTCGCCGGCCAGGAGCCGGGCCACCCACCGGGGGATCCGCCGCGGTGGCTTGGCTCCCACGCACTCGGCGAGGTAGGGCAGCCACTCGCTGACCGGGGCCGGTTCGTCGTCGACGATGTTGAACACGCCTTTCGCCTGCTGCTCCACCGCCAGCACGGTAGCGCTCGCGGCGTCGTCGAGATGCACCCACGAGAACCAGCCGGTGCCACCTCCGATGAGCGGGAACATCCGCTTGCGCACGAGCTCCACCTGGTCGTCGGTGGCGCCGGGGCCGTAGAACCCGCCGTAGCGCAGCACCGCACCGCCGGCCGCGACGACCGCGTCCTCCATGTGGTTGACCGCCTTCGTCCCCTCGATCTCCTCCAGGGGATCCTCCTCCGTCTTGACCCACCCGCCGGTGCGGACGCCGTTCATGCTGGCGTGGCCCTGCGCGACGAAGTGGGAGACACCGGTCGCCTCGGCGGCGGCCAGCAGGTGGTCGTTCCCTTCGCTGCGGAGCCGGTTGGTGCCGGCGAAGAAGCGGTCGGGCCTCCTGAGGTTGGGCTTGCCCGCATGCGCCTGGGACAGCGCCGTCATCTGGTTGACGACGACGTCTGGCTTTGCGGCGGCCACGGCCTCACCGACGGCAGCCGCGTCCAGACCGTCCATCACCACACCCTCGGCGCCCAGCTGCTCGAGCAGCCCCAGCTTGGCCCTGCCGGTCGTGGTCGCCGTCACCTGGTGGCCACGGGCCACCAGCTGCGGCACCAGCCGCCGACCGAGGACCCCGCTCCCGCCTGCCACGAAAACCCGCATGTCGATCACCCTTCCGATGTCGGATCTGTCTCTCTCAACCCCGAGACGAGACAGCCCCAGCCGTCCGTGACATCCGCGCTCCCTAGGATTGGCGCATGACCCAGCAGCCGTTCTCGCGTCCCGGTGCCATCGACCTGTCCGGCCTCAAGCGTCCGGCCCAGGCGCAGCCCTCCGGGGGCGGTACGCCCACGGGCGGAGCGAACGGCTCGGCGTACACCGTGACGGTGACCGAGCAGAACTTCCAGCAGACCGTCGAGGCATCGATGACCGCGCCGGTCGTGCTGGTCTTCCACTCCTCCTCGCAGTCTCCCGAGAGCGGCCAGTACGCCGACGACGTGGCGGCGGCCGCGGAGGGCTACGAGGGGCGCTTCCTGGTCGGTGTGGTCGACGTCGACTCCGCACCGGGGATCGCCCAGGCGCTGCAGATCACCCAGGTGCCGCTGCTCCTGGTGCTGCTCGACGGGCGGCCGGTGACCCAGCCGCTGCCCGGGGCGATGCAGCGCGACGAGCTGAACACCCTCTTCAACCAGCTCGGCCAGCAGCTCACCGCCCAGGGCGTGACCGGACGTCACCAACCCCGCGGTGCCGCTCCCGCCGAGGAGCCCGCCGAGGGTGACGAGCCCAAGGCCGACCCGCGCTACGCCGCTGCGGAGGCCGCGCTCGAGGCCAACGACATCGACACCGCCGTGGCGGAGTACCAGAAGCTGGTCGACGGCAACCCGGCCGACGCCGAGGCGGCGGCCGGCCTGGCGATGGCCAAGGTGCTGCAGCGCACGCAGGGCGTCGACCTGAACGCCGCCCGTGAGGCGGCAGCGGCCAACCCCGACGACGTCGCCGCCCAGACCCTGGTGGCCGACCTCGACCTGCTCGGCGGCCACGTCGACGACGCCTTCGCCCGGCTGGTCGACCTGGTCCGGCGCGCGGCGGGCGATGACCGCGACCGGGCCCGCGAGCACCTGCTCGGTCTCTTCGCGGCCGTCGGGAACGACGACCCCCGGGTCCTCGCCGGCCGACAGAATCTTGCGTCGGCGCTCTTCTGATGACCTCCTTCGCCGGCGGGGTCGGCCACCTCGCCCGCGGCTTCGGAATGTGGCGCCGCCGGCCGGGCCTGATGCTGCTCGGGATGGTGCCGGCGCTGGTTGTCTTCCTGCTTCTGCTCGCGGCGTTCCTGGTGCTGCTGTGGAAGGTCGACGACCTGGTCGGCTGGGCCACGCCGTTCGCCGACGACTGGGCCACGACGGCGCGGACGATCCTGCGGATCGGGTTGATGCTGGCGGTGCTCTCCGCTGCGATCTTCGTGTCCGCCGCGCTGTTCGTGGCGCTCACCTTGGCCGTCGGCGAGCCGTTCTACGAGCGGATCTGGCGCGCGACCGAGCAGATGCTCGGCGGTCCGGTGCCAGACCATGAGATCGGGACGCTTCGGTCCGTCGGCGACTCCCTCGCGTTCGCGGTGCTCTGCGTGGTCTGTGGGGCAGGAGTGCTGTTGGTGGGCTTCCTGCCCGTCGTCGGCCCCGTCCTGGGTGCAACGGTCGGACTGGTGGTGTCGGGCCGGCTGCTCGCCACGGAGCTGGTGGCCCGCCCGCTCGAGGCCCGTGGGCTCGACCGGGCCGCTCGCAAGCAGCTGCTGCGCCGCAACCCGGGTGGCCTGCTCGGTTTCGGCATCGCCACTCAGCTGTTCTTCCTGATCCCACTAGGCGCGATCCTGGTGATGCCGGCCGCCGTGGTCGGTTCCACGGGTCTGGCGCGCGACCTCCTGGCCGACCCGGCGCGAACTCTCGCTCAACCACGTTGACCCGGCGCACAACAACTTGTGCGAGCGGAGCGAGCTCCTCGGTGGTTGAGGAGGTCGCGAAGCGACCGTCTCGAAACCCGACGGGTCAACGGCCGCTCTCGGTGTACGCCGGCCCGGTGTCGTCGGAGGTGGCGGCGATGGCTGCCTCGACCCGACGGGCGGTGAAGTCGGCGCATCGCTCGCGAGCCTGGTCGACGGTGCAGAACTCGGCGTCTCGGATCTCGCGGGCCTCGCGAACGATCGTGTCGGTGATCTCCGGGTCGTGGACCCCGCCGTCGAAGACCAGGCAGAGCGCGTCGTCCCACCCGCCCCACGGCGGCAGCCAGTCGGTCAGCAGCAACCGGCCCGCGGGGATCGTCAGGCCGAGCTCTTCGGACACTTCGCGCGACACGGCGAGCTGGGGCGACTCCCCGACCTCGACCACACCACCGGGAAGGTCCCAGTCCTGCTTGTAGGTGAGGTGGCACAGCAGTACCCGGTCGTCGTGGTCGCGCACCAGCATCTGGCTGATCGCCCGCTTGCGCGGCAGGAAGGAGTTGAGCAGCGCCCGGAACCCACCCGGCTCGTGCACGGGGGTATCGGTCCGCAGCCGGGCGAACACCACCAGGTCCGACTCCACCCCGCGCATCACGCCCTCGCGCCGCATCCCGGCCCAGGTGGCCAGGCGCAGCGCGTCCTGGTCGTCCGCGGCGACGTGCGCCTCCACCCGGGGATGCTCGACCAGCGCCTTCTCCACGTCGCGGCGTACCGCGTCGATGGCGAGCCTCCAGTCGGCGGCGGTGAGCCTCGGGTCCCAGGAGATCCGGGCGACCCCGTCGGCGACGGTCACCACCTGGATCGCTAAGTCGGTCACGCCGCCCAGCCTAGGATGCCGGTGTGGACGAGACGACGATCCCGCACTGGGTGGACGGTGCCAGGTGGACGGGTGCAAGCAACCGCACCGGCGAGGTGACCAATCCGGCCACGGGCCAGGTGACCGGCCGGGTGGCGATGGGCGACGAGGCGGACGCGGCGCGGGTGATCGCGGCCGCGAGTGCCGCCGCGGAGGGCTGGGCGGCGACCTCGCTGACCCGGCGTACCCAGGTGATCTTCGCGTTCCGCGAACTGCTGGCCGCTCGCCGTGAGGAGCTGGCAGCCCTGGTCACGGCCGAGCACGGCAAGGTGCACTCCGACGCCCTGGGCGAGATCGCCCGTGGCCTGGAGGTCGTTGAGTTCGCCTGCGGCATCGGCCACCTGCTCAAGGGCGGCCACTCGCCGGGCTTCTCGACCGGCGTCGACGTGCACTCTCGTCGCGAGCCGCTCGGGGTGGTCGGCATCATCTCGCCGTTCAACTTCCCGGTGATGGTGCCGATGTGGTTCTTCCCGATCGCCATCGCGGCCGGCAACGCCGTCGTCCTCAAGCCGAGCGAGAAGGACCCGTCGCCCTCGATCTGGGTCGCGGAGCTGTGGCGAGAGGCGGGCCTGCCGGACGGGGTCTTCAACGTCCTGCAGGGTGGCAAGGAGGCGGTCGACGCGCTGCTGACCAGCCCCGAGGTGCGGGCGGTCAGCTTCGTCGGGTCGACCCCGATCGCGAGGTACGTCTACGAGCAGTCGGCGCTGCACGGCAAGCGGGTGCAGGCCCTGGGCGGCGCGAAGAACCACATGGTCGTGCTGCCCGACGCCGACCTCGACCTGGCCGCCGACAGCGCGGTCAACGCGGGCTACGGCAGCGCGGGGGAGCGGTGCATGGCGGTCAGCGTGGTGGTCGCGGTCGAGCCGGTGGCCGACGACCTGGTCGCCCGGATCGCCGAGCGCACCCGCACGCTGCGGATCGGCGACGGCGCCGCGCCGGGCGATGGGGGCCGGGAGGCCGACATGGGCCCGCTGGTCACCAAGGCGCACCGCGACCGGGTGGCCGGCTTCGTCGAGTCCGGCGAGCGGGCCGGCGCCAAGGTCGTGGTCGACGGCCGCGACGTACGGCCCGAAGGCGCCGCCGAGGGCTTCTGGCTCGGCCCGACGCTGTTCGACAACGTCGACCCGGAGATGGAGATCTACCGCGAGGAGATCTTCGGACCGGTGCTGTCCGTGGTCCGGGTGACGTCGTACGACGACGCCGTGGCGCTGGTCAACGCCAACGACTACGGCAACGGGGTCGCCGTCTTCACCAACGACGGCGGTGCGGCCCGCCGGTTCGAGCGCGACGTCCAGGTCGGGATGATCGGCGTCAACGTGCCGATCCCGGTGCCGGTCGCGGCGTACTCCTTCGGCGGCTGGAAGAGCTCGCTGTTCGGCGACACCCACGCCTACGGGCCGGAGGGCGTGCACTTCTTCACCCGCGGCAAGGTCGTGACCTCGCGCTGGATCGACCCCTCCGACCGTCCCGAGGGTGGGCTCGAGCTGGGCTTCCCGCGGAACGACTGACCGCGTGGGCATCCCGCTCTGGCTGGACACGCCTGACCGGCCGGCGCCACGCCCAGCGCTGGACGGCGATGTGCACGTCGACCTGGCGGTCGTGGGCGCCGGGTTCACCGGGCTGTGGACCGCGCTGCGGGCGGTGGAGCGCACGCCCGGCACCCGCGTGATCGTGCTGGAGGCGGACCGGATCGCCGAGCACGCGACCGGTCGCAACGGCGGGTTCTGCGAGGCGACGCTGACCCACGGGGAGGCGAACGGCCGGGCCCGCTGGCCGGCGGAGTACGACGTCCTCGACCGGATGGGCGTGGCCAACCTGGACGCGATCGAGGAGACGCTCAGCCGCTACGGCATCGAGTGCGGTTTCGCCCGGGGCGGTGCGCTGGCGGTCGCCACCCGGCCACACGAGGTCGCGGACCTGGAGCCGGACCGGCCGGGCTTCCTGGACGCCGAGGGGGTACGCCGGATGGTCGACTCCCCGACGTACCTCGCCGGCCGGCACGCGCCGGACGAGTGTGCGGTCGTCGACCCGGCGCGGCTGGCCTGGGGGCTTGCCGACGCCGCGGAACCGCTGGGCGTGCGGATCGCCGAGGGCACTCGCGTGGATCGGATCCGCAAGGGCGGGTCCGGCGTCGAGCTCACCACTCAGGGCGGCATCGTCCGCGCCGGGAAGGTCGCGCTGGCGACGAACGTGTTCCCCTCGCTGCTGCGACGGCTGCGGCTATCGACCGTGCCGGTCTACGACTACGTGCTGGCCACCGAGCCGCTCACCGACGACCAGCTCGCCGCGCTGCGGTGGGACCCCGCGATCGGCATCGCCGACTCGGGCAACCAGTTCCACTACTACCGGATCACCCCGGACCGCCGGATCCTGTTCGGCGGGTACGACGCGATCTACCACTTCGGCCGCGGCATCGAGGCCGGGCACGAGGAGCGGCCGGCGACGTACGAGATCCTGGCCCGGCACCTCGCGGAGACGTTCCCGCAGCTCGGTGATCTTCGGTTCAGCCATCGATGGGCGGGGGTCATCGACACCTCGACCAGGTTCTGTGCGTTCTACGGCAGCACGCACGGCGGCCGGACGGCGTACGCCCTCGGCTTCACCGGCCTCGGCGTCGGCGCCTCGCGGTTCGCCGCCGACGTGATGCTCGACCTGCTCGCGGGGGAGGACACCGAGCGGACCCGGCTCGAGATGGTGCGCACCAAGCCCCTGCCGTTCCCGCCCGAGCCGCTGGCGTGGATCGGCATCCGGATGACTTCCTGGTCGCTGGCTCGCGCCGACAGGACCGGACGACGGAACCTCTGGCTGCGGCTGCTGGATCGGCTCGGCCTGGGCTTCGACTCCTGACGAGGTGGTTTCGAGGCTCGCTGCGCTCGCACCTCAACCACCGTCGCGGTGGTTGGTTGCGAGACAGGCGCTAGCGCGCCTCCCTCAACCGGCAATGGGGACGCAGAGGACTGGGCGGGCGCTGAGGTGGAGCAGCTTGTGCGGGGTGGAGCCGAGGATCGCGCCCTTCAACGGGCTCTGCCCGGAGGTGCCGACGACGATCACGGTGGCGTCGTGCGCGTCGGCGACCTGGATCAATGCCTGGGCCGGCTTGGCGTCGACGAGCTCGACCTGGGTGTCGACCCCGAGGCCCTGCACCCGCTCGGCGGCGTGCGAGAGCGCGGTCCTGCCGATCTCCCTCAGCGCGGCGCGATGCGCGCCGGCCTCCTCGCCCATCCCGCCCGGGGGACCGGCACCGTAGACCAGGATCAGCGGCTCGCCCCAGCGCGCTGCGACCTGGATCGCTGTGTCGAGCGCGACGTCGGCGCCCGGGGACTCGTCATACCCCACCACCACTGCCATCGGATCAGCCTTCCATGCCGTCGGGGTCGGCGATCGCCGCCTTGGTGCCGTGCACGATGTCCGGGTCGGCGACCCCGGGCCGCTCCTGCCAGAACCGCGCGTCCTGGGTCCGCCAGATGAACATGACCACCAGTCCCGCGGCGAAGATCCCGATCCCGATCACCAGCGGCGGCCCGACGCCGAACCAGGACTGGCCGCTGTAGGAGTTGTCCGGGTCGCTCATGTCGCGGATGGAGAGCACCAGCAGCCAGACCAGCAGTGCGGAGCCGACCAGCGGACCGAGGCCGATGAGCACCAGGTTCTTCAGGCTCTCGAACAGGTGCCGCCGGTAGAAGATCGCGCAGGCGATCCCGGTGAGCGCGTAGTAGAACGCGATCAGGAGGGACAGCGCGGTGAGCGAGTCGAAGAGGGCGTTCTCGCTGAGCTGGAAGACCCCGACGTACCAGACGATCGCGATGCCGGCGACCCACCAGGTGCTCACGTCGGGCGTCTGGTGTCGCGCGTGGATGTGCCCGAACCGCGCCGGGAGGGCGTAGCGGCGGGCCATCGACAGGCCGGTGCGGGACGCCGGGATGATCGTGGTCTGGGTCGAGGCGATAGCTGAGGTGGCGACCGCGAACAGCAGGATCCAGTCCCAGCTGCCGAGCACCTCCTGCGCGATGTAGGCGAAGACGAACTCCTCCTCACCGGCGTTGTCGCTGAGCCACTGGGGCCCGGCGAACGCGACCACGGCGTACGCGACCGAGATGTAGGAGATGAGCAGGATGAACGTCGACCAGAGGCCGGCCCTGCCGGGCGCGCTGGCGCCATCGCGGGTCTCCTCGCTGAGGTTGACCGCCGACTCCCAGCCCCAGTAGGCGAAGACGCCGAGCAGCAGCCCGCTGCTGAGCGCCGAGCCGCCCTCACCGAACGGGTTCAGCCACTCCAGCGATGGGGTGATCTCGTCGAGCGAGCTGTTGCCGTCGATGGCCTTGAACAACGCCACGGCCGCGAACGCCAGCAGTGCACCGACCTGGCCGAAGATCAGCGTGTTCTGCAGACGTGCGGAGATGTCGGTTCCGAGCACGCAGATGTAGGTCATGACCAGGATCAGAAGGATGGCCAGCGGCATCCGGACCCAGGTCTCGTCGCCCCAGCTGTCGAGGCCGACGGTGTAGAGCCCGAACCGGACACCGACGTCGGCGAGCGACCCGATCACCAGCACGCCGGTCATCGTGATCGCCCAGCCGCCGAGCCAGCCGGCCCACGGCCCCATCGCCCGGGTGACCCAGCTGAACGTCGTACCGCAGTCCTGGTCGACCCGGTTGAGGTAGAGGAACGCGGTGGCGATCAGCATCATCGGCACGAAGCTGGCCAGCAGTACGCCGGGGGAGTAGATGCCGACCAGGGCCGCGATCGGACCGATCACCGCGGCCAGAGAGTACGCCGGCGACGTTGCCGCGAGGCCGATCACGAGCGCGTCGACGAAGCCGATCGCGTCGGACTTGAGATGGGCCTCCGTCGTGGTCATCGAACCCCCCAGGAGTAGGTCTGCTTGCGGAGCCGGAGGTAGACGAACGTCTCGGTGGTGACCACGCCGGGGATCGTGCGGATCTGGTCGGAGAGGATCTCGAGGAGACCCTCGTCGGACTCGGCGACCACCTCGGCCAGGACGTCGAAGGACCCGGCGGTGACGACGACGTAGTCGACCTCGTCGAGCTCGGCGATCGCGTCGGCGACCGGGGAGACGGGGCCGGACACCCGGATCCCGACCATCGCCTGACGCCCGAACCCGAGCTCCAGCGGGTCGGTGACCGCCACGATCTGCATCACCCCGCCCTCGATCAGCCGCTGCACCCGCTGCCGCACCGCAGCCTCGGAGAGTCCGACGACCTTCCCGATCGCGGCGTAGGAGCGCCGGCCGTCCTGCTGCAGCTCCGAGATGATTGCCTTGGAGACGTCGTCGAGCTGGACAGTGGGCCGGTCCGGAGGGGCGCTCATGGGGATGATGCTCGCATGACTTCGGCTTCGGTGCCCAGGAGCAGCTTCTGTCACGGATTTCGTTGCAAGCGTGTTTCGAAGCGACTGGATCGCTTGTCAGACGTAAGACCGCGTGCGAGGATCCCCGGCAACGGCGGAGTCACAATAGGGGGACTATGTCGAACCTGCCGCAGCAGCCTGCGCGACGCTCCACCCTTTCCCGACGGGGGGTGCTCAAGGGCGGCGGGGTAGCGGCGTTCGCCGGACTGAGCCTCGCAGCCCTCAAGCTGCCGTTCTTCGGGGTCGATGGTGCCGCGCAGGATCCGCTGACCTGCAAGGCCACCGACGTCTCGTCGTCCGACGCGAGCCTGACCATCTCCAACTGGACCGGCTACCTCGACCCGCCGAACCCCACCGGGTCCACGATGCGCCGGTTCAACGACGCCACCGGGATCGATGTCACCTACAACGTCGACATCAACGACAACGCCGAGTTCTACGCCAAGGTGAAGAACCAGCTCGGCGAGTGCGAGCCGATCGACCGGGACATGATGATCCTGACCGACTGGATGGCGGCCCGGATGGTCGGCCTGGGCTGGGTGCAGCCGCTGGACGCGAAAGCCGTACCCAACCTGCACGCGAACCTGATCAAGTCGTTGCAGGGCGTGCAGTGGGACCCCGACCTGAAGTACCACGCCCCTTGGCAGAGCGGGCTCACCGGCATCGCCTACAACGCCGCGAAGGTCGACGAGGTCGGCAGCTTCGAGGACCTGATCACCCGCTCGGACCTCAAGGGCAAGATCACCCTGCTCAGCGAGATGCCCGACACGATGGGCTTCATGCTCAAGGTGACCGGCTCGGACCCCGAGAACTTCGACGACGCCGACTGGGAGAACGCCATCGACCTGCTGACCCAGGTGATCGAGGACGGGCAGGTGCTCCAGTTCTCCGGCAACAACTACCTGCAGCAGCTGGCCCAGGGCAACCTCTACGCCTGCGAAGCGTGGTCGGGCGACGTGATCCAGGCGCAGTTCGACAACCCGGACATCAAGTGGGTCGTACCGGAGGAGGGCCTCAACCTCTGGAGCGACAACATGTTGATCCCCAACAAGGCCATCCACCAGGCCAACGCCGAGGCCTGGATCGACTTCTTCTACCAGCCCGAGATCGCCGCCAAGCTCGCGTCCTGGGTCAATTACATCTGCCCCGTGCAGGGAGCCAGGGAGGAGATGGAGAAGATCGATCCGTCCCTCGCCGAAAACCCGCTGATCTTCCCCGACGAGGCGATGCTCGCCGATACGTTCGACTTCATGACGCTCGACGACCGCCAGCAACAGAAGTACGAAGGAGACTGGTCGGATGTCACAACAGGCTGAGGTCACCTCGCCGCCCGCGACCGATGCGGCGTACGACGGACTGCGGTTGAGCCAGCTCACCAAGAGGTTCACCGGCTTCACCGCCGTCCAGGATCTCGATCTCGACATACCCCGCGGCTCGTTCTTCGCCCTGCTCGGCCCCTCGGGCTGCGGCAAGACGACGACGCTGCGGATGGTGGCGGGACTCGAGGTTCCCACCTCGGGGACGATCACGCTCGCCGGTCAGGACATCACCGACACCAAGCCCTATCGGCGGCCGGTCAACACGGTTTTCCAGAACTACGCGCTGTTCCCGCACCTGGACATCTACGAGAACGTCGCCTTCGGGCTGCGTCGACGGAAGTCCAAGGACGTCGAGCGACAGGTCGACGAGATGCTGGCCCTGGTCGAGCTCGAGGCACAGCGGCGCAAGAAGCCGGCTCAGCTCTCGGGAGGCCAGCAGCAGCGGGTCGCGCTGGCCCGGGCCCTGATCAACAAGCCCGAGGTGCTCCTGCTCGACGAGCCGCTCGGCGCGCTCGACCTCAAGCTGCGGCGCGCGATGCAGATCGAGCTCAAGCGGATCCAGACCGAGGTGGGCCTCACGTTCGTGCACGTCACCCACGACCAGGAGGAGGCCATGACCATGGCCGACACGGTCGCGGTGATGAACAAGGGCATCATCGAGCAGATGGGCGCGCCCACCGAGCTCTACGAGAACCCTCGCAGCACGTTCGTCGCCAACTTCCTCGGCCAGTCCAACCTGATCGAGGGCACGGTGAAGAGCCGCGACTCCGACCTGGTCACCGTCGACATGCACGGCATCGACGTGACCGTCCGCGCCGAGCGGGCACATGTCGAAGGCAATGCCGGCTGGATCGGCATCCGGCCGGAGAAGGTGCTGATCGGGGAAGAAGGTATCGAGCTCGACGCGCCCGGCAACACCGTGCCCGGTGGGGTGATCTCCGACGTCAGCTTCGTGGGCGTGAGCACGCAGTACCTCGTTCGGATGCCGTGGGGCCAGGAGCTCCAGATCTTCGCGCAGAACACCGGCCGCACCCGGCTGTTCCGAGTGGGGGAGAAGGTCGAGCTCTCCTGGCGACCGGAGTACGCCTTCCTCCTCGATGCGTCCCAGGACGCGCGCGCGGGCGCCCAGGACTCCGACATCTGATGGCCGAGATGGCGCGCCGGCGCGGGAAGGTCGGCTACCTGCTGATGCTCCCGGCCGCCATCTGGCTCGGCCTGTTCTTCGTCATCCCGTTCTACTCCCTGGTCGCGACCAGCCTCTACGACCAGGGCGGCAGCGACTTCCGCGGCTGGGAGATGACCTACGCGTTCGGCAACTACGTGGACGCCATCCAGGAGTATTGGCAGCCGCTGCTGCGCGCTCTGGTGTACGCCGGCATCGCGACCCTGATCTGCCTGGTGCTCGGCTACGTCCTGGCCTACGCGATCGCCTTCAAGTCCGGCCGGTGGAAGACGCTGCTGCTGGTGCTGGTGATCGTGCCGTTCTTCACCAGCTTCCTGCTCCGGACGCTGTCGTGGCAGCTGCTCCTGGCCGACGACGGGGTGATCGTGGACACCCTGCAGTTCCTCCACATCCTCGGGGCCGACGGCCGGCTGCTCGCGACGCCGTTCGCGGTGATCACCGGGCTGGCCTACAACTTCCTGCCGTTCATGGTGCTGCCGCTCTTCGCCAGCATCGACAAGATCGACCCGCGGCTGATCGAGGCCTCCAGCGACCTCTACGCGAACCCGGTGGCCGGCTTCTTCAAGGTCACCTGGCCGTTGTCGCTGCCCGGAGTCGTCTCGGGCACCCTGCTGACCTTCATCCCGGCCGCCGGTGACTACATCAACGCCCAGCTGCTCGGCAGCACCAACACCCGAGTGATCGGTGCGGTGATCGAGGGCCAGTTCACCGACGCCAACAACTCCGCGATCGCGGCCGCGCTCTCGATGATCCTGATGGTCATCATCGTGGCGATGGTGTTCTTCTACGTCCGCCGGGCCGGGACGGAGGAGCTGCTCTGATGCGCTGGATCCGGGAGCACCTGGTGCTCATGCTCGGCCTGCTGGTGCTGGTGTACACGTTCGTGCCGATCGGCGTCGTCGTGCTGATGAGCTTCAACGCGCCGGAGACCCGCAACATCTACAAGTTCGACGGCTTCACGCTGCACAACTGGACGCACTTCTGCGAGGCGCCAGGCATGTGCGACAGCCTCTGGCTGAGCATCCGGATCGGGCTGCTGGCCACCCTGGTTGCCACCATCATCGGCACCCTGGCCGCCTTTGCGCTGGTGCGCCACGCCTTCGCCGGCCGCTCGTCGTCCAACCTCCTGATCTTCCTGCCGATGGCCGCTCCCGAGATCGTCCTCGGTTCTTCCCTCCTCACCCTGTTCGTGCAAGGCGGTTTCGCGGGCCAGCTCGGCTTCTGGACGATCTTCATCGCCCACGTCATGTTCTGCCTGTCCTTCGTGGTGGTGACGGTGCGGTCACGACTGGCGGGCATGAGCGACAACCTGGAGCAGGCTGCGGCCGACCTGTACGCAACGCCCTCGCAGACGTTCTGGCGCGTCACCTTCCCCTTGGTGCTGCCCGGAATCCTGGGCGCGGCGTTGCTCTCCTTCTCCCTCTCCTTCGACGACTTCATCATCACGAACCTCAACTCTGGGTCGGAGACGACGTTCCCGATGTTCGTGTGGGGCGCGGCCCGGGTCGGCGTACCCATGCAGGTGAACGTCGTCGGCACGCTGATGTTCGCGGTCTCGGTCGTGATCGTGGGGGTGGTCGAGCTCAACAACCGCCGGCGGATGAAGGCGCTCGCAGTCCGCTGAGCCGGCGTACGCCGCACCTCGATCTTTCTGCGGCGCCGGGCCTATGGTTCAGGCATGTCTGAGCGCCTGCCCAAGCGGGTCTACGAGGAGGAGCTGCTGCGGCTGCAGGCCGAGCTCGTGGTGATGCAGGAGTGGATCAAGACCACCGGCCAGCGTCTCGTGGTGCTCTTCGAGGGCCGCGATGCGGCGGGCAAGGGCGGCACGATCAAGCGGATCGCGCAATACCTCAACCCCCGCGTCACGCGGATCGCTGCTCTGCCGGCGCCCACAGAGCGCCAGCGCACTCAGTGGTACTTCCAGCGGTACGTCGAGCACCTCCCGGCCGCGGGCGAGATCGTGCTGTTCGACCGGTCCTGGTACAACCGCGCTGGGGTGGAGCGGGTGATGGGCTACTGCACGAACGACGAGTACCACCGGTTCCTGCATCAGGCCCCGATCTTCGAGCGCCTGCTGACCGAGGACGGCATCCTGCTGCGCAAGTACTGGTTCTCGGTGAGCGACGCCGAGCAGGAGGCGCGCTTCCGGTCGCGGGCCAACGACCCGCTACGTCGCTGGAAGCTGTCCCCGACCGACCTGGAGTCGCTGGCCCGGTGGGAGGACTACTCGCGGGCGAAGGACCAGATGGTCGTCCACACCGACAGCGCCGAGGAGCCGTGGTGGATCGTCGAGAGCGACGACAAGCGGCGGGCGCGGCTCGACATGATCCATCACCTGCTGAGCAGCATCGACTACGAGCAGATGGAACACGCGGCGCCGACGATCCCGAAGCGGCCCGAGCCCCAGGGCTACATCCGGCCGCCGCGGGATGCGGAGCGCCGGGTGCCGAGCCACTCCGACTCGCTGACCTGACCGAGGAGAGAGCATGACGATCAACGACATCGGGCCGGAGCCGCAGAGCTTCGACCTGGAGCGGGCGACGGTCGAGAACACCAACTACCGGACCGTCGCGTGGTCCGGGAAGTACCTCCAGCTGACGCTGATGTCGATCCCGGTCGGCGAGGACATCGGCCTGGAGGCGCACCCGGAGACCGACCAGTTCTTGCGCGTCGACGCAGGCCGCGGTCGCGTGCAGATGGGTCCCGCGAAGGATCGGCTCGACTTCGACCGGGAGGTCGAGGATGGCTGGGCGATCCTCGTGCCCGCAGGCTCGTGGCACAACGTCACGAACATCGGTGATGAGCCGCTGCAGGTCTACGCGGTCTACGCGCCGGTCCACCACGCGGCCGGCCTGGTGCAGGCGACGTCCGATGACGCGGAGCGCGACGAGGAGTCGGGCGAGGACGAGCCTCCGGCCTGGTCGGTCCAGCCAGAAACCCAGGCGTCGGACGAGCACGGCTGACTAGGGGCGCTCTCGTCGCCGAGCAGCCAGGCCGAGCACCAGGACGGTGGCACAGGCCGGTGCGATCAGCAGGTTCGGCAGCGCGATGGGCAGGCGGTCGGTGGCGAAGCCGTACACCACCCAGAGCACTGCCTGCGCCGTCGCGATCGAGTACGCCGTCACGCTGATACCGCTCATGGCCGCGAGGTCCCGACGGCGGCGTACCGTCCGCCACGTCTGCGGCGTGAACTGACCGATGTCGATCACCGCGGCCAGGTAGCCCACGAACGCGATCACGTCGCACGCCTCCTGCTCACGACGGCGACGATGAACGCGCTCATCAGGAGGTTCACGCCTCCGCTGAGGGCGACCGGGACGCTGTCGGAGCCGACGCCGTACGCCAGGAGGAGGCCGTTGAAGACCATCGCGGTGGCGTAGGCGAGCACGCTGACTCCGGCCAGCACGGCTGCGTCATGCCGGTGACGGTGCACCCGCCACGCCTGCGGCATCCACATGCTGATGGCGCCCAGGCTCGCGAGATAGCCGACGAGTCCCACCACGACGACCTATCCAACCAACGGCTCCAAACAGCGGTGGGCAGGACGTCAGGGTCGCAGCAGGTACAGCCGGAAGGCCGCGCTCTCGACCGGCAGCACCTCCACCGAGGCGAACCCGGCCTCGGTCGCGTACCTCCGGAGCGTGTCGGGCCGCATCACCGTGCCGGTGGCCGCGGAGTCGGGCACGGTCATGCTGGCCGGCAGGCAGTGCAGCAGGCTGTAGCCGTAGTAGCGTCGCTCGACCTCGTCGGACGCCGCTCCGGCGTACGCGTCACCGACCGGCTCGTCGGCCACCAGCACCACCCCGTCCGGACCCACCGCCTCGCGGGCGGCGCGAAGCGCCTGCACCGGTCGCGCGAGGTCGTGCACCATCTCGAACAAGGTCGCCACGTCGTACCCGGCGCCGGACAGGGTGGCCGCGTCGCGCAGCTCAAGGGTCACCCGGTCCGTCACTCCCTCGGCCTCGGCCACCTTCCGGGCGGCCTCGATCGAGCCTGGGTCGAGGTCGACGCCGTCCACCCGCACGCCCGGGAAGGCCTGCGCGATGCAGACGCTCGACCATCCGACGCCACAGCCGATGTCCAGCACCCGCGCGCTGCCGTCGGCTAGCCGCTCGGCCAGCTCCGGGACGGCGTCGAACCAGCTCTTGATCTCGGTCCGGTAGATCGGCCGGGTGCCCATCGCCTGCCCCTCGGCCTCGTCGGGGCCGTACTCGGCGTACGGGATGCCCTCACCGGTGCGGAACGACTCCACCAGCCGGGGCACCTGCGCGAGGTCCGCGACCACCGAGACCGCAGTGCTGGCCACCCCGTCCACGGCGTCGGGATCGAGCAGTACGTCGGCGTGCTCGGGTGGCAGGGAGAACCGCCACTCGCCGCTCTCCTTCGTCGCCGCCAGCAGCTCGGTGGCGCCCTGCTGCTCGAGCCACTCGCGCACCAGGCGCTCGTTGGTGCCGGTTCGTGCGGCCAGCTCGGCGGCCGTGGCCGGCCCCTCGTCGGCGAGCGATCGATAGAAGCCCAGCTTCACTCCCAGGTACGTGGACGCGATCTCGAACGAGCCGAGGACGGCGTCGTTCATCCGCTGTACGAAGTCCTCCCGGGACGTCGAGGGCATCGAGTTCCTCCTTGCGACGACGGTGTCGAGTGGAGGACAACCTAGTACGGCGTGCGGCGCCGCCCTCAGCCCCTCGGCCGGACGGCGATACCCACGCACACGGACCACAGGATCGCCAGCGGAACGGTGAAGCCGCCGTACCCGGCGCCGACCGCGGCCAGCATGATCGCGCCGCAGCCGAGACCGACCCACGCTGCCCACCGGCCGAACGCCGCGGTCCGCAGGGCCAGGACGGACGTGGCCAGGATGGTCAGGGCGAGCGCGCCCATCGCGGCCAGGCCGAGCACCTGGTAGTTGAGTGCGGTGGCGTAGCGGAGGACGTCGACGCCGGGCAGCGGCTCGTCCATGACGTCGACCAGGTGTCCGATCGCCGAGCGGGTGGCCGCGGTGATCAGCATCGCGGCGGTGAAGGCGGTCGCCATCGAGTGCGCGAACCCGCGCCACAGCGGTGACGTGCGGGTGGCGTCGAGGTGGTGCACGTGGTTCATGAGTACGGCGAGCAGCGCCGCCGCGCAGACCGCGAACAGCCCGGAGATCACTCCAGAGGTGCGGTTGCTCTGGTCCTGCCACCACTCGAGGAGTTTCGCGTCGGAGGCGTCGTGCGGGACGTTGACGCTGGCGACGGTCAGGAACATTGCGGCGCCGAAGAGGATCGCGGCGACGACGGCGACCTTCGCGGCGGTGGTCGACCGGGTCTCGGGTTGGGCTGACGGGGTGCTGGTGACGGACATGGTGGGTCTCCGTTCTGAGTGGGTGCACTCAGCGTCGGCTGCAGCAGCGCCGCGGAACGACGGAGCCGTCACCGGTCTTCCAACCAGGGCTAACCCTGAGTCCTGGAGCCGGAACTGCTGTCACGATGTCGGGATGGGGGCGGCGGGACGAACGCTGACCCGGGCACTGACCTGGTCGCTCACTCCTGCCCTGCTGGTGGCCACCCTCGTCGCCGAGTCGCGCAGCACGTCGGACTCCGGACCGGCCGCCGCCGATGTACCCGTGATCGCAGCGATGGTCGCCTGCTGGGTGGTGGGCGTGGTCGTCACCGGCCGTTCCTTTGCGCAACCGGCGGGCTGGGCGTTCCTGGGCCTCGGGACGGCGATCGCCTGGAGCGCGTTCGCCGACGAGTACGCACCGGCCGGGGAGCCCGACCCGCTGCCGGGGTCCGACCTGATGGCGACTCTCGGTGACACGAGCTTCGTGTGGTGGTTCGTGTTCCTGGCGCTGGTCCTGCAGTTCACACCGCCGGGGCCGCGGGAGGGCCGCCTCGCCACGTGCCTCCCCGCCGTCACGGTGCTGACCGGCGCCGCGTTCCAGGTGCTGGCACTGCTGCGCTCGACTCACCTCGACCCGCCCCATGAGGACCTGGTGAGTCCCTGGGCCGTGGAGGCCCTGGGTTGGCCGGCGCAGAACGGTGCTGCCCTCGCCATCTACGCCCTCGGGTTGTGTCTCCTGCTGTCGGTGTACCTGCTCGTGCGGGCCTGGCGGCGGTCGAGCGGTGAGTCCCGCCGCCAGCTGCTGTGGCTGGTCGCGGGCGCCGTACCGGTCGCGCCCGTCGTGGTCGCCGCGTTCGCGTTCTCCTTGGCGGATCGGACCTCGCTCGCCGGCGCGCTGCTCGGCCTGGCGATCGTCAGCCTGGTCCTCGGGGCGGGCTTCTCGGTGCTGCGCTATCGGTTGTACGACGTCGAGCGGGTGATCACCGAGTCGGCCGCGTACGCCTTCGCGTCCGTCTCGGTCGTGGTCATCTTCGGCCTGGTGGTCCTGGTGATCAGCAGGAGCACGCCCATCGAGGCCGGCGCCCAGCTGCCTACGATCGCGGCGACGCTGGCCGGGGTCGTCGTCGCCCGCGCCTCGTACGTGTGGGGGAGGAGGGCGGTCGGCCGGCGCGTGAACCGGACCCGCTTCGACGCCGTGGAGACCGTGCGAACGGGCCTCGGCGACCCGGCACCGGACCTGGACGCGCTGGTGGCTGCGGCCCTCGACAGTGGGGCGCGGGTCGTCTATCCCGCGGCCGGCGACAACTGGGTCACCGCGCAGGGGCACGAGGTGGTGCCGAGCGAGGTGTACGTCGACGTGCACCGGCACGGCGTACCGACCGCGCGGGTCGAGTACGACCCGGAGCGAAGCGACCGGGAGGTCGTGGAGGCGGTCGCCGCGGCGGCCGCTCCCGAGATCGACAACGTGGCGCTGCGGGCGGAGCTGGCCCGGCAGGTGGAGGTCGTGACCGAGTCGAGGGCGCGGCTCGCGACCGCGCACCTGGACGAGCGGCGCCGGATCGAGCGCGACCTGCACGACGGCGCGCAGCAGCGACTGCTGGCGATCGCTCTGCAGCTCCAGGCGGCCCGGGTCAACGGCGAGCCGGAGGTGTTGACCCGCGAGGTCGACCGCGCGGTCGTCGACCTGGGCGAGACCGTCCGGGAGCTGCGTGACCTGGCTGCCGGCCTGCAGCCGGCCGCGCTCGCCGGCGGCGGGCTGCTCGCGGCCGTCGTCGACCTGACCGGACGGATCCCGCTGCGGGTGCAGTACGACGTGGTCGACCGGCGGTTCCCCGCCCGGGTCGAGGCCGCGGCGTGGTTCGTGATCGCGGAGGGGATGGCCAACGTGGTCAAGCACGCGCGGACCGACGGGGCCAGGATCTCGGTCGGGTGGTCCGACTCGCAGCTGCGGGTCGTCGTGACGGACCATGGCGTCGGCGGGGCGGACGGCCAGGGGCATGGGCTCGGTGGTCTCGCCGATCGGGTCGCCGCACTGCGCGGGACGCTGTCGGTGCGGGCGCTCGAGCCGCAGGGCACCGAGATCGAGGCGGTGCTGCCGTGCGTGTCGTGATCGCCGACGACTCCGCGCTGCTGCGCGAGGGCCTGGCGAGGCTGCTCGTCGAGGCCGGCGTCGAGGTGTGCGCCACGGTCGCCGACGCGGCGGCGCTGATCGAGGCGGTCGAGGAGCACCGGCCGGACGTCGCGGTGATCGACATCCGGATGCCCCCCGACTTCACCCACGAGGGAGCCGTGGCCGCCGTACAGCTGCGGGCCGACCATCCGGACCTCGCCATCCTGCTGCTCTCTCAGGCGATCGAGACCCACTTCGCCTCGCAGCTGTTCGAGCGGCACGGGGAGCGGTTCGGCTATCTGCTCAAGGACCGGGTCGTCGACGTCTCGATGCTGATGCACGCGCTGCACACGATCACCGCCGGCGGCACCGTGCTCGACCCCGAGATCGCCCGGCGGATGATGCATGTGCACGACCGCTCCCACCCGGTGGACGCGCTCTCGGAGCGCGAGCGCGACGTACTCGGGCTGATGGCCGAGGGCCGCTCCAACGCCGCCATCGCCGATCGGCTGGTGGTCTCGCTCAAGACGGTGGAGAGCCACATCGCGAGCATCTTCACCAAGCTCGACCTGCACAACGAGCCCGATGACCACCGGCGGGTGCTGGCGGTGCTGGCCGCGCTGAGCGCTGATGGATCCGACCCGGTATCGGGAGCTACCTGACTTGTCGTCGTCCACGACCGATGAGATCGGCGCCGCAGTCCGGTCGTACCGAGCGACGACCCGGCAAGAAGGGAACGGCGAACATGAAGCTGACGACCGTCACGAATGTCTCCCTCGACGGAGTGACGCAGGGACATCGACGGATTGAGGTCGGGACCCGTCGTGAAGGCCGTGTGCCGGAAGAGGACGGCAGCGACGGTTTCGAACGGTTTGGATGGGGGCCGCCCCTGCTCGACGACGAGGCCTCGACGTTCTTCAGCGAGGCCTTCCAACGCGCCGACGCGTTCCTGTTCGGCCGGCGGACCTACGAGATCTTCGCCGGCTCCTGGGGAGCGGGCATGGATCCCGGGAACCCCGTCGGCGAGGCGTTGAACACGCGGCCCAAGTACGTCGCCTCGACCACGCTCAGAGACCCGGACTGGGCGCACACGACCGTCCTGTCCGGTGACGTCGAGAGCGCCATCGGCGAGCTGAGAGCCGAGCCAGGCGGTGAGCTGCAAGTGTGGGGCAGCGCGACCCTGATCCGCTGGCTGCTCGACCACCGGCTGGTCGACCAGATCGTGCTGCTCACCTACCCCGTGGTCGTCGGCCAGGGGACGCGACTCTTCCCCGCCACCGGCGCCGACACGGGACTGGAGCTGGTCGACGTGCGGTCCACTCCGAAGGGGCTGACGATCCAGACGTACCGCACCACCGGTCGCCCGCAGTACGAGACGACCTGATGCTCGAGTCGAGAAGCCGGTGCACACCGTGACCCCACGTCGACTGATCCCCGAGCCGGAGGATGGCATCGACTCAGCCAACCGCCGCACGATCGGGTCCTACGAACGGATCGCCCGGGAGTACGCCGATGACACCGCTCCTGACTCAGGTGGCCCGGCAGAATTCAGCGGCGAGGGCCTGCGTCGCTTGGTCGACGCGGTGCCAGCCGGCGGAACCGTGCTCGAAGTGGGCTCGGGACCCGGTTGGGACGCCGACTTCGTCGAGTCGCAGGGTGTCGCGGTGCGGCGGACCGAAGTCGCGTCCGCCTTCATCGACTTCCAGGCCGAGCGGGGCAAGCACGTCGACAAGCTCGACGTCACCAGTGACCAACTCGGCGGCCCGTACGACGCGGTGATGGCGATGGCCGTGCTCCAACACGTCGACCGGGCCCAGATCCCGGCACTCCTGCGCAGAGTTGCAGCGGCGCTGCAGCCGGGCGGGGTCCTTCTGGTTGCGATCCGCGAAGGTGTCGGGGAGCGCTGGGAGGTCGGCGACTCGGGCAACCCCTACTTCACCGTGCAATGGACCGAGTCCGCCTTCCGCACCTTGCTCGGGGACGCCGGGCTCGGAGTCGAGTGGAGACTCGCCGGCGAAGACTCCGAGGAGAGCCGCTGGCTGATGCTCTTGGCGCGCAAGGAGTTCTGAGCACGCCCCCAGCGCTTCCAACCCAGCCAAGTGAGCGAACGATGGTCAGGGACGATAGGTCGCCAGGATCACGCCGGTGGATGTGGTGGCGCTCTCGACAAGCGTCAGCGGCATCCGGTCGTCCGCAGGACCGAACAATCGCTGGCCCGAGCCGAGCACGACCGGGTGGATCATCAGGAACAGCTCGTCAATCGACCCGTGGGGAAGGAGGGACCGGATGAGCTGACCGCTGCCCATGATCACGAGATTGCCGCCCGGCTGCCCACGCAGCGCATCGACCGCGCGGGGGACGTCGCCAGTGATCAGCTCGGAGTTCGGCCACGGCAACTCGGTGTCGGCACTCGAGGACGCGACGTACTTCATCGTCTGGTTCAGACCGTCCTTGAACGGACCGCCTACCTCGTTCCAGTGGCCCAGCATGTCTTCGTAGCTGCGCCGGCCGAACAGCCAAGAGAAGTCCTTGCCCATCGGCTCCCCGAGCGCAGCGCCGATTGCCGGGTCAGCTGCCGCCTGCTCCGCCCACCCGCCCTGCCGGAAGCCGTGGCGGGTGTCCTCATCGGGACGGCCTGGCCCCTGCAGGACACCGTCGAGGGTGACGTGGTTGACCACGACGACGCGCATGGAGGACTCCCTTCGAGACGATCACAAGTGCCGACCCAACCACTCGCCGAACTCATCGGTCGTCGGATCCGGTCCGGTGGCGCATCGGGCCGGCCCAGCAACAGTCACAGGAGGTCATTGAGGCGAGCGACAAGGGAGTCCTTGACGGCTTCGGTGACCGCGTCCTCGACCTGTTGGTTGAGCTCGTCCTGATCGTCGACGTTCTCCAGGAGAGTGCGCAGGTCGAGGTCCTCGATCGCGCGAGTGAGGATGTCGTCGGTCTTCAGCGCCGCGTCGATCACCGAGTCCGGGATGGCGCGGATCGCCGCCTCGAGGAAGCCGTTGAGGTCCGCGTTGTCGAGCGCCTCGTCGGCCAGCTCGGAGGCCGGGGGAAGTGTCCCGTCGTCCGCCATCCGACGTACGGCGGACAGCAGGCCTTCCCGCAGGGCGTCGATCTGGGCGTCCGTGGGGCTATCGGTCTGCGCGAGCTCCAGTGTGAACGCTTCGCGGCTGACGTCGAGCTGGCACGCGGCGCCGTCGACGCCGAGCAGCACGAGACGCTCAGTGAGCCCCTCGATGCCCGCGGCTTGCGAGGTGACTGTGCGTTCCGCGCACGCGTCGGCCGGTTGGAGTGGCTCGAACTTCCCGCCTCCGTTGGCGAGCTGCACCCAGATCACACCGGTCACGAGAGCCAGGGCGACGGCCGGCAGGCCGACCAGGCGAGAAATGGCGCTCATGTCCGCCGCCTGCGGGGCGCGACCACGATGAGCAAGGCGAGGAGCGCGAGGCCGGCCCCGATGAGGAACGAGTCGCGGAAGGCATGCGTGGCGGCGCGCTCCAGCTGCTCGTCGAGGTCGCGCTCGAGCCGGGCAGCGGCGGCGCGTTCCTCGGGCTCGACGTCCAACGTGGCGAAGGCGCGGTGCAGGTCAGGGATCCGACCCTCCTCGGCCGACAACTCGCGGCCGAGTGCCTCAGCAACTGCGATCTTGTCCTGCGGTGCCATGGGGGCATCGAGTACCAGGGAGGTGATGGCCTCCTGGGCCGACGTCTGTGCGTCCCGCAGGTCCGCGGTGAACACCGGCGTCAGGATCGCCAGTCCGACGACTACGCCGATGTGACGTGCGCCGATGGTCCACCCCGCGTGCTCCGCTCGCGGCAGGCGCATCTCCATCGCCTGGGCGGTCAGATGGTCGATGGTCAGCCCGAGCCCGAGGCCCACCAGGGCTTGGGGCGCGATCGTCCAGGCCAGGTGGGCTGACGGAAGGAGTGCGAGGGCCACCAGTCCTCCGGCGATGAGGAAGCAGCCCACCGCGACCTCGACCTCGGCCGATGCCCGGAGGAGACGCGCGAGCGGGCGAGCCGCGAGGGCCGCGACCGGCACGACGGACACGGCCAGAGCCGCAGTGGCCGGGGAGTGGCGCCAGCCCTCGACCAGGAGCAGGACCAGCAGGAACAGCGCCGCCGTGAGCGCCGCCGAGAGCAGGGCGAGGGTCAGGTTGGGGCGAACGGCGGGCCGGTGCCGGTCCGGCTCGAGCACCGGTACGGCACGAACGGTGAGCGCGGCCGGCACCGCCAGCACGGCGAACGGCACCTGCACCACAAAGATTGCTTCCCACGAGATCGCCTGCGTGAGCAGTCCGCCGGCAACCGGTCCGGTAGCGGTGCCTACCACTCCGGCGGTGACCCAGGTGGCGACGCCGCGGCGCTCGCCGTACAGCGCGACCAGGAGCTCCAGGCAGCCGACCAGCGCCAAGGCTCCCCCGACAGCCTGCACGCACCGAGCCGCGATCAACACCTCGATCGAGTCGGCCAACGCGCACCACGCCGAGGCGCCGGCGAACACCGCTATGCCGAGGGCAGTGAAGCTACGCGGCTGGGCCCGGCCGAAGAGCACGGCCGTCGGCACGGCAACCAGGCCCAACACGAGGTTGAACGCGATGAGCACCCAGGCGACCTGCCCGACGGACGCATCCAGGTTCCGGAGGATGTCGGGCAGGGCCAGCGTCACCACCGCGGAGTCCGCGAGCACCAGTGCCACGGTCACGGCGAGCAGGGGACCCACGGCACGGCGCACCCGGCCATCCTGACAGCGAGATCAACCGGGGACTGCCGCCGCGCCCCGGAGGGGGCGGTTCAGATCAGGGTGGCGGCTTTGTCGAGCACGGCGCGGAGGATCTGCTCGATCTCGTCGAAGTGTTCCTGGGTGCAGATCAGCGGCGGGGCGAGCTGGACGACCGGGTCGCCGCGGTCGTCGGCGCGGCAGTAGAGGCCCTCCTCGTAGAGCTTCTTGGAGACGAAGCCGTACAGGAGGCGCTCGCACTCCTCGGAGGTGAAGGTCTCCTTGGTGGCCTTGTCCTTGACCAGCTCGATCCCGTAGAAGTAGCCGTCGCCGCGGACGTCACCGACGATGGGCAGGTCCAGCAGACGCTCGAGGGTGGCGCGGAAGGCGTCCTCGTTGGCCCGCACGTTCTCGAGCACCTTCTCGTTCTCGAAGATCTCGAGGTTCTTCAGTGCGACCGCGGTCGAGACCGGGTGCCCGCCGAACGTGTAGCCATGGGCGAACATGGCGCCCTCGGCGCCCAGGAACGGCTCCATCAACCGATCGGTGGCGATCATCGCGCCTAGTGGGGCGTAGCCGGAGGTGAGCCCCTTGGCGCAGGTGATCATGTCCGGCTGGTAGCCGTAGCGCTCGGAGCCGAACATGTGGCCGAGCCGGCCGAAGGCGCAGATGACCTCGTCGGAGACCAGGAGTACGTCGTACTCGTCGCAGATCTCGCGGACCCGCTGGAAGTAGCCGGGCGGGGGTGGGAAGCAGCCGCCGGCGTTCTGCACCGGCTCGAGGAAGACCGCGGCGACCGTGTCCGGGCCCTCGTTCTCGATGGCGACGGCGATCTGGTCGGCTGCCCACTGGCCGAACGCCTCGAGGTCGTCGGCGCGTTCGGGGGCGCGGTAGAAGTTCGTGTTCGGCACCCGGAACGTCGAGGGGACCAGCGGCTCGAACTGCTGCTTCAGCAACGGCAGCCCGGTGATCGACAGCGCGCCTTGGGTGGTGCCGTGATAGGCGATGGCGCGGCTGATCACCTTGTGCTTCATCGGCTTGCCGGTGAGCTTGAAGTAGTTCTTGGCCAGCTTCCAGGCAGTCTCGACCGCCTCGCCACCACCACTGGTGAAGAACACCCGGTTGAGGTCGCCGGGCGCGTAGCCGGCAACCTTCTCGGCAAGCTCGATCGCCTTCGGGTGGGCGTAGGACCACAGCGGCATGAACGCGAGCTCGCGGGCCTGCGCGGCGGCGGCCTCGGCGAGGTCGGCGCGGCCGTGGCCGAGCTGGGAGACGAACAGGCCGGCCAGGGCGTCGAGGTAGCGCTTGCCCTGTGAGTCGTAGAGATAGACGCCCTCACCACGGACGATGACAGGAACGTCGGCGTCGGCGTACGCCCCGTGACGGGTGAAATGCATCCACAGGTGGTCCTTGGCCGCGCGCTGAAGCCGAGCGTGTTCATCCATGGAGCCATCGTGGGCGAGAACCATGCGGGACGCAAGTGGATCCGTCGTCCGATCGGACTAGTCCTGCCGATTTCATCCGTGGTCTGCGCGGAATCCCTCCTGATTTCGTCGTGATCCTTGTACTGTGCCGTCATGGCCGACGAGACCTTCCGCAACTTCGTGAACGGCGAGTTCGTCGATGCGGCGGGCGGCGAGACCTACGACGTCCTCGACCCCTCCACCGGCGAGACCTACGCCCAGGCCGCTCTGTCGCGGGACGAGGACGTCGACCGTGCGTACGCCGCCGCGGAGGGCGCCTTCGCGAGCCGGTGGGGGCGCAGCACCCCGAAGGAGCGGTCGGAGGCGCTGCTCAAGATCGCCGACGCACTCGAGGCACGGGCCGACGAGTTCGTGCAGGCGGAGTGCAAGGACACCGGAAAGCCGTTGAGCCTGACCGCCTCGGAGGAGCTGCCCCCGACCATCGACCACTTCCGGTTCTTCGCCGGCGCCGCCCGGATCCTCGAGGGGAAGTCGGCGGGGGAGTACATGGAGGACCACACGTCGTTCATCCGCCGCGAGCCGATCGGGGTGATCGGCCAGGTGACGCCCTGGAACTACCCGCTGGCGATGATGTCGTGGAAGATCGCGCCGGCCCTGGCTGCCGGCAACACCGTCGTACTGAAGCCCAGCGACACCACGCCCGCGACCTCGACGATGATGGCCGAGCTGTGCGCCGAGTTCCTGCCGCCGGGTGTGCTCAACGTGATCTGCGGCGACCGCGACACCGGGCGCACGCTGGTCGCGCACGAGACCCCGCAGATGGTCGCGATCACCGGCTCGGTGCGGGCGGGCATGGAGGTGGCCGCGTCGGCGGCGACCGACCTCAAGCGCGTGCACCTCGAGCTCGGTGGCAAGGCACCGGTGGTCGTGTTCGACGACGCCGACGTGGAGAAGGCGGCGACTGCGATCGCCGAGGCGGGGTACTTCAACGCCGGCCAGGACTGCACGGCCGCCACCCGGGTCATCGCGGGGCCGCGCGTGCACGGCGACTTCGTCGACGCGCTGACCGAGGCGGCGAAGGGCACCAAGACCGGGATGCCCGACGACGAGGACGCGTTCTACGGCGCGCTCAACAATCCCGACCAGCTGGCGCGGGTCACCGGGATGGTCGACCGGCTGCCCGACCACGCCGAGCTCAGGACCGGCGGCTCGCGGCAGGGGGACAGCGGGTTCTTCTACACACCCACCGTGCTCTCGGGTCTGAAGCAGGACGACGAGCAGATCCAGGACGAGATCTTCGGGCCGGTGATCACGGTGCAGCAGTTCACCGACGAGGACGAGGCGGTGCGATGGGCGAACGGCGTGCAGTACGGCCTCGCGTCCAGCGTGTGGACCAAGGATCACGGACGGGCGATGCGGATGGCGCGGGCGCTGGACTTCGGCGTGGTCTGGATCAACACGCACATCCCGTACATGTCGGAGATGCCGCACGGCGGCTTCAAGCACTCCGGGTACGGCAAGGACCTGTCGATGTACGGCTTCGAGGACTACACGCGCATCAAGCACGTCATGAGCTACATCGGTGACTGACCGGGGGACGGTCGAGGTGGTTTCGAGGCTCGCGCGGCGAGCCTCGAAACCACCTACCACCGAGGGGACGAGCTGATGAGGATCCTGCTGGTGGGCGCCGGGGGCGTCGGGGCGGCCTTCGCTGCGATCGCCGCGCGCCGTGACTTCTTCGAGACGATCGTGATCGCCGACTACGACCAGGGTCGGGCGGAGAAGGCCGCGGCCAGCGACAGCCGATACGTCGCGGCGCAGGTCGACGCCTCCTCCGTCGACGCCGTCGCCGGGCTGTGTCGTGAGCACGGCATCACGCACGTCATGAACGCCGTCGACCCGATCTTCAACATGTCGATCTTCGGCGGCGCCTTCGAGGCGGGCGCCGACTACCTCGACATGGCGATGTCGCTCTCGAAGCCGCACCCGACCGCGCCCTACGAGAAGACGGGGGTGAAGCTCGGCGACGAGCAGTTCGCCGTCGCCTCCGACTGGGAGTCCGCCGGCCGGCTGGCCCTGGTCGGCATCGGCGTCGAGCCGGGGCTGTCCGACGTCTTCGCCCGGTACGCCGCCGACCATCTCTTCTCCGAGATCGACGAGCTCGGCACCCGCGACGGCGCCAACCTCGTCGTCACCGACGACGACGGCAACGAGATCTTCGCGCCGTCGTTCTCGATGTGGACGACGATCGAGGAGTGCCTCAACCCGCCGGTGATCTGGCAGGACGGCGTGTGGTTCACGACGCCGCCGTTCTCCGAGCCGGAGGTCTTCGACTTCCCCGACGGCATCGGCCCGGTCGAGTGCGTGAACGTGGAGCACGAGGAGGTGCTCCTGATGCCGCGCTGGGTCGAGTGCAAGCGGGCGACGTTCAAGTACGGCCTCGGCGACGAGTTCATCAACATCCTCAAGGTCCTGCACACCCTCGGCCTCGACAGCACCGAGAAGGTGCGTGTCAAGGGCGTCGAGGTGTCACCTCGCGACGTCGTGGCCGCGGTGCTCCCCGACCCCGCGACGGTCGGTCCCCGGATGAAGGGCAAGACCTGCGCGGGCCTGTGGGTGACCGGCAAGGGCAAGGACGGCGAGCCCCGCTCGACGTACCTCTACCACGTGGTCGACAACGAGTGGACCATGCGGGAGTACGGCCACCAGTGCGTGGTCTGGCAGACCGCGATCAACCCGGTCGTCGCGCTGGAGCTGCTGGCCGCGGGCACGTGGAAGGGCGCCGGCGTGCTCGGGCCCGAGGCGTTCGACGCCGTACCGTTCCTCGACCTGCTCACCGCCTATGGCTCACCCTGGGGGACCAAGGAGCTGTCGCCGACCGATGGCTGAGGAGCTGCTGCGCGAGCAGTGGCTAGCGCTCCGCGGCTGGTTGGACGACGCCGACGTGCTCGACAGCGGGGAGCTCCCGACCGGGCTGGGTGCCTGGAGCGTCTCCGACCTCGTGGCGCACCTGGGCCTCGGCCTGGGCATGCTCACCGAGATCACGCCGGCGGAGCCCGGGACCGAGCCGATGTCGTTCGGGCAGTACGTCGGCCACTACCCGCCCGCCGCCGAAGCGATCGCCGCCGGCACGCGGGACCTGGCGGCCGAGCTGCAGTCGGACCTGCTGGCCGGCCTCGACCGCATCGCTGCGGAGTCGTTGGCCGCCATCGAGGCCGTCGACTGGCCCGTCGTCCTCGGCCGGCGTGGCCCGCTCACCTACGCGGACTACCTGCAGACCCGGCTGCTCGAGCTGGTCGTGCACGGCGACGATCTCGAGCGGGCCATCGACGCGCGGACCTCGCCGGTGCTCGAAGAAGCCGCCGAGTCGATCGCGGCGACTCTTGCCGCCGCTTACGAGGAGCGCTGGGGGAGCGGTCCTGACGTGAGCGACCCGATGGCTTGGATCCGAGTCGCTGCCGGGCGCCATCCCACCGACGATCCGCATCTGCCTCTGCTCTAGGTCGTCGATCCTCAATACGCCGTTTGCGGGTCGATCTTAAATATAGTGTGTTGCTATAGGTAGATTACTATGGTTGAACAGGAGCTGCCGCCACGTTCGGTCGACCCGGCGTGCCTGACACTCGGGATCGTGGGGACCGTCCACATCGGTGCGGTCGTGTTCGGCGAGAGCTACCAGACGCTCCCCGCAGTGCTCGCGGCGTACACCGCCGCCTGGTGGGTCGTCCGCCGACCGACACCATGACGCCCACGTCCAACCCGAAGGACGCGCCGGACCTGTCGGAAGCCGCCGTACGGGAGCGTCGCGAGGCGAGACGCGCGCGGGTGCTCGACGAGCTGTTGCGTCGCCGGCCCGACCTCGCGGGACTGCTACCCGCTGCGGACCAGGCGAGCGAGTCCAGCCGCTGGTGCGCCTGACGCGACCCCCGTCGCATCGGCCGCCCGTCTAGGGTCGCTGTCGATGTCTCACAGGCTCTTCGTCTACGGAACCCTCGCGCCCGGCCGGCCAAACGAGCACGTACTCGCGGACGTCCCCGGCACGTGGGAGGCGGCTACGGTGCGGGGTGAGCTGCTGGCGGAGGGTTGGGGCGCGGCACTGGGATACCCCGTCATCATCCTCAGCGAGGACGGTCCTGAGGTCGCGGGCTTCGTGTTCAGCTCGGATGACCTCTCCCGGCACTGGGCGCGCCTCGACGAGTTCGAGGGTGAGGGCTACGAGCGAGTCCTGACCGTTGCCAGGCTCGCCAGCGGTGACGCAGTGGAAGCGCACATCTACGTGCTGCGCTAGCGCTTCTCGAGCTCCCGGGTCACCGATCCATCTTTCGTAGACGGACGGAGTTACGGCCGCGCAAGCACCCACACGGGCGAGACGGCCGGGTCCTCGTGCGCAAGCCCCGCCTCCGAGAGCCTGGGCAGGATGACCTCGTCGTAGAACGGTCGCGTCGGCCTCGGACCGCCAGATGTTGCAGAGCAGGAAGCCGTCCCCCGACGGGCGTGTGTCGTGGACCATGAGGCCCTCTGGTGGGCCGCCCCGCTGTCCCATCGCTGCACCGAGCTGAGACGTCCTGCACGGCGCCGGTGGCGGTGACCGATCCGGCACTACTCACCGCCGGTTCCGGTGGCTCGGACGTGCATCCGCTCACCGGGCCGGCCGAAGATGCTCAGGACCTCGGCCGGGCCGTCGCCGGTGCTGCCGAACCAGTGCGGCACCTGGGTGTCGAACTCAGCGGCCTCGCCGACGCCTAGGACGAGGTCCTGGTCGCCCAGGATCAGCCGCATCTTGCCGGTCAGGACGTAGAGCCACTCGTAGCCGTCGTGGGTCCGCGTGGTGGGCTTCGACTGGCTCGCCGGGATCAGCATCTTCCACGCCTGGACCTCGCCGGGGTGCCGGGTCAGCGGAACGACGGTGCGCCCGTGCACTCGACGTGGCTTGAGCCGGATCCGGGGGTCCCCGACGTCGGGCGCGCCGACCAGGTCGTCCAGCGGCACCCGGTAGGTCTGGGCGAGGGGCAGCAGCAGCTCGAGGCTCGGTCGGCGCTGCCCGTTCTCCAGGCGGGACAGGGTGCTCTTCGAGATCCCGGTCCGCTCGGACACCTCGGTCAGCGTGATGCCCCGCTCCTCCCTGACCCGGCGCAGTCGCGGCGCCACCAGCTCCAGGGTGGTGGCGACCTCGGACGCACCGCCTGACTGTTTGCTCACCCGTCCATTGCAGCGGCAATTCCCGGAAACGGCAACAAACGTTGTCGATTGGGGTCGCCACGGCCACGCTCCTTGCATGACCCAGACTCAGAACACCCCCACCATTCCGCCGCCGACCAAGCACCAGCTCGCCTTGATGATCTGGGTCGCGGTCTTCCCGACCCTGACGGTTCTCAACGTGGCCCTCGGCGACCTGCTCGTCGACGCGCCCAGCGTGCTGCGCACGTTCGTGCTCGCGACCATCGCCGTCCCGATCGTGATCTACGGCGTGATGCCGCGGCTGCATCGGGGGCGGGCGCGGCTCCTCAGCCGTCTCGCCTGAACCAGACGGTCGCCAGCGGCGGCACCACGATCTCGGCGTACGCCGCGCTGGCACCGGGGGTGTCGGCGAGGGAGGGGTCGGCGGAGGCGGTGACCGCGCCGAGGTTGCCGACTCCGGACCCGCCGTAGATCTCGGCGTCGGTGTTGAGGATCTCGCGCCACTGGCCCTCGGCGGGGAGGCCGAGGCGGTAGTGCTCGTGCGGGATGGACGCGAAGTTGGAGACGCAGACGACGTCGGGGGCGTCGGGGGCGCGGCGTACGAAGGAGAAGACGTTGCGGTGGGCGTCGTTGGCGTCGATCCAGGTGAAGCCCTCCGGGGAGCCGTCGCGGGCCCAGAAGGCGGGGGAGTCGCGGTACGCCGCGTTGAGATCGCGTACGACGGACTGCACGCCGCGGTGCTCCGGGTGATCGAGCAGCCACCAGTCGAGCTCGCGCGACTCGGCCCACTCGGCCTCCTGGCCGATCTCGATGCCCATGAACGTCAGCTGCTTGCCGGGGTGGGCCCACATGAACGCGAGGTAGGCACGCAGGGTGGCCAGCTGCTGCCAGCGGTCGCCGGGCATCTTCCGGGGCAGCGATCCCTTGCCGTGCACGACCTCGTCATGCGACAGCGGCAGGACGTAGTTCTCGGAGAACGCGTAGACGAGCGAGAACGTCATCTCGCCGTGGTGGTAGGAGCGGTGCACCGGCTCGCGCTCGAGGTAGTCGAGCGTGTCGTGCATCCAGCCCATGTTCCACTTGAAGCCGAACCCCAGGCCGCCGCCCGAGGTGGGGCCGGTGACCTGCGGCCAGGACGTCGACTCCTCGGCGATGGTCACGATGCCGGGCACCCGCTTGTAGACGGTGGCGTTCATCTCCTGCAGGAACTGGACCGCCTCGAGGTTCTCTCGGCCGCCGTACTTGTTGGGCGTCCACTTGCCTTCATCGCGCGCGTAGTCGAGGTAGAGCATCGAGGCGACGCCGTCGACGCGCAGCCCGTCGGCGTGGAACTCCTCCAGCCAGTAGACGGCGTTGGCGTAGAGGAAGTTGCGCACCTCGTTGCGACCGAAGTCGAAGATGTGAGAGCCCCACTCCTCGTGCCAGCCGCGCTGCGGGTTCGGGTCCTCGTAGAGCGGGCCGCCGTCGAAGCGCGCCAGCGCCCACGGGTCGGTGGCGAAGTGGCCCGGCACCCAGTCGAGGATCACGCCGATGCCGGCCTGGTGCAGCTTGTCGACCAGGCGGCGGAAGCCGTCCGGGTCGCCGAACCGCGAGTCCGGTGCGAAGTACGACGTCACGTGGTAGCCCCACGACCCGCCGAACGGGTGCTGCATCACAGGCATCAGCTCGACATGGGTGAACCCGAGGTCGGCGAGGTAGGGGACCAGGTCGTCGGCGAGCTCGTCGTAGGACCAGAACCCGCCGCCGGGGTGCCGCTTCCACGAGCCGAGGTGCATCTCGTAGATCGACATCGCCTCGTCGACCGGCTGCTTCTGGGTGCGGTCGGCCATCCAGGCGTCGTCGCCCCACACGTGCGCCGTCTCGAAGACGCGCGACGAGGTCGCCGGCGCCACCTCGGCGTGGAACGCGAGCGGGTCGGCCTTCTCGTGCCACTGCCCGTCGGCGCCCAGGATCCAGTACTTGAACGTCGTGCCAGAGCCGATGCCGGGCAGGAACAGCTCCCACACGCCCGACTCGCCGAGCTGGCGCATCGGGTGCTCGCGGCCGTCCCAGGAGTTGAAGTCGCCCTTCACCCGGACCCCGCGGGCCTTGGGAGCCCACACCGCGAACGACGTACCGGACACCGTGTCGCCCAGCGGGGTCTCGTAGTGGTGGACCCGCGCGCCGAGCACCTCCCACAGCTGCTCGTGCCGACCCTCGTTGATCAGGTGCAGGTCGACCTGGCCGAGCGTGGGCAGGAAGCGGTAGGGGTCGTCGACCTCATGGGTGAGGCCGTCGTACGTCACCGCCAGCCGGTAGTCGGGGACCTCCGTGCCGGGCAGCTCGCCGACCCAGATCCCGCCGTGCTCGTGGGTGAGCGGGGTCGGGCCGTTCTTGTGCAGCACCTCCACCCGCCGGGCCAGCGGCTTGAGCGTGCGCACCGTCACCCCGCTCTCGTGGGGGTGCGGGCCGAGCACGGCATGCGGCTCCCCGTGCTCGCCGCGGATGATCTGCTCGAGCTCCTCGACGGGCACCTTCACGGTCACGGCACACCGATCCGGGCCACGGCCTCGAGCGGGATCGACACCCAGGCCGGCCGGTTGCGGGTCTCGTAGACGCACTCGTAGACCGCCTTGTCGGCGACGTACGCCGCGAGCATGGTGCCCTGCCGTCCGTCGAGCTCGCCGTCGGCGTAGGCCTCCAGGAAGTGCTGCTTGTTGCGGGCCGCCCACTCCTCGGCGCGCCTGGCGCGCTGGTGGGCGGAGGTCTCGTCGTGACCGGCGAGGGTGCGCTGCACGGCGTGCGCGGCGTAGTCGAAGGACCGCATCATCCCGGCCACGTCACGCCAGGGAGAATCCGGCAGCACCCGCTCGGACAGCGGCTTGGCCGGCTCGCCCTCGAAGTCGACGACCTTCCAGCCCAGCACGGTGCGCAGCGTCTGACCGAGGTGGAGATCGGCGTGGATCCGCTGCACCTCCAGCTCGCCGAGCGCCTCCAGCGCGTCGTAGGCGCCACGAAGCTGGGCGGTGTACGACGCCAGCTCCGGCACGATCGGGGTCGCCTCGTCCAGCCGGGCTCGCATCCCCTCCGCCACCTCGGCCGCCGGCACGGTGCCGGTGTCGAAGTTCTCGGCGAGGGTGGCGTGCACCTCGGACAGCGCGATGCCGAGCCGGGTGGACTCGCCCGCGAAGTCGCCGCCCACCTCGTCGGCGTGCAGGTCGGCCTCTGCGAAGAGGTTGCGCACGCTGGTCAGCGCCAGCTCCCAGCCGTCGGTGGCGGTGCGCAGGAACTGCTGCAGCATCGCCAGGTGGAGCAGTCCGTCGTCGGTGTCGGCCTCCACCCAGCCGTAGAGCTGGGCGACGTGCTCCGAGCCCGCCTCGGTCAGCACCTCGTGGATCGCGATGTCGGGGTTGGTCCCCGGGGTGACCTTGCGGAACACCTTCAGGATCGAGTCCTCGCCGAACGCGACCGAGGAGTTGGACTGCTCGCCGCTGAACAGCGTCGAGTGCGCCTCCAGGTCGAGCTCGTGCCCGGGGATCCGCTCGAACCGCAGGTCGCCCTCCGGCTTGGTGCCGAAGGCGTGCAGCCAGCCGGCCATCGCCTCGCGGTCGTGCAGCGCGTCGTACGCGTGCACCCAGCCGAGCTCCTCCTCCTCCCACCAGCCGACGAACGCGTGGTCGAGGCGGGACTGCGGCTCGCTGTAGAAGACCAGCGGCACCTGGTAGAGCTCGACCCCACCGTCGTCGTAGCGGAGCTCGACCAGGTGGAGAACGGTCGACGGCCCGTCCTCGGGGGCACCGGGCACCTCGGCCAGCCGGCGTACGTCGCCGATCTCGAACTCGCGGCCCTTTCCGCCGAACCAGCGGGCCTCGGTCACGAACGCCTTGAGCGACTCCAGGTTCACAGCACGAGCCCCCCTTCGGCCGCGTCGGGATCGGTCAGCCGGAACCAGTAGAAGCCGTAGCCGCCCAGGGTCAGGAGGTAGGGCAGCTCGCCGACCGCGGGGAACGGCACGCCGCCGAGCAGCTCGACCGGCACCAACCCCTCGAACCGGCGGAGGTCGAGCTCGACCGGCTGCGGGAAGCGGGACAGGTTGTTGACGCACACGATGCTGTCGCCGTCGTACTCGCGGGCGTAGGAGAGCACGCTCGGGTTGGAGCCGCCCAGGTCGCTGAACTCGCCGAGCCCGAAGGCGGGATGGCGCCGGCGCGCGTGGATCATCCGACGCGTCCAGTGCAACAACGAGGAGGGATTCTCCAGCTGGGCTTCGACATTGACGCTTTGGTACCCGTAGACGGGATCCTGAATCGCGGGCAGGTGCAGCTTGCCGGGGGTGGCCGAGGAGAACCCGGCGTTGCGGTCGGGGGTCCACTGCATCGGGGTGCGGACGCCGTCGCGGTCGCCGAGCCAGATGTTGTCGCCCATCCCGATCTCGTCGCCGTAGTAGAGGACCGGGGACCCGGGCAGCGACAGCAGCAGCGCGGTGAACAGCTCCATCCGGTTGTCGTCGTTGTCGAGCAGCGGGGCCAGCCGCCGACGGATCCCGATGTTGGCCTTCATCCGGGGGTCCTTGGCGTACTCGTCCCACATGTAGTCGCGGTCCTCGTCGGTGACCATCTCCAGCGTCAGCTCGTCGTGGTTGCGCAGGAAGATGCCCCACTGGCAGTTGTCGGGGATGGCCGGCGTCTGGTCCAGGATCTCCGAGATCGGGAACCGCGACTCCCGGCGTACCGCCATGAAGATGCGCGGCATCACCGGGAAGTGGAAGCACATGTGGCACTCGTCGCCGCCGGAGTCGAAGTCGCCGAAGTAGTCGACGACGTCGGACGGCCACTGGTTCGCCTCGGCGAGCAGGATCCGGCCGGGGTACTCGTCGTCGACGAACTTGCGCACCTTCTTGAGGAAGTCGTGGGTCTCCGGGAGGTTCTCGCCGATGGTGCCGGGCCGCTCGTAGAGGTAGGGGACGGCGTCGAGGCGGAACCCGTCGAGGCCCATGTCGAACCAGAACCCCATCGCCTCGAGGATCGCCTCCTGGACCTTGGGGTTGTCGAAGTTGAGGTCGGGCTGGTGGGAGAAGAACCGGTGCCAGTAGTACTGCTGGCGGACCGGGTCCCAGGTCCAGTTCGACGGCTCGGTGTCGACGAAGATGATCCTGGCCTCTTGGTAGAGCTCGTCGGAGTCCGACCAGACGTAGAAGTCGCCGAACGGCCCGTCCGGGTCCTCGCGGCTCGCCTGGAACCACGGGTGAGCGTCGCTCGTGTGGTTCATGACGAAGTCGATGATCACCCGGATGCCGCGCTTGTGCGCCGCGTCGAGGAAGTCGTGGAAGTCGTCGACCGTTCCGCACTCCGGAAGGATGTTGGTGAAGTCGGAGACGTCGTAGCCGCCGTCGCGGAGCGGGGACATGAAGAACGGCGGCACCCACAGGCAGTCGACGCCCAGCCACTCGAGGTAGTCGAGCTTCTCGGTCAGCCCCTTGAAGTCGCCGGTGCCGTCGGCGTTGGAGTCGCGGAAGCTCCGGACCAGCACCTCGTAGAAGACGGCGGTCTTGAACCAGTCGGGCTCGGCGTTGAGGGGCGTCATGCGGTCGCCCCGACGGTGAGGACGTGGGCCGGCTCCACAGCGGGATCGAGCCGCACGTAGTTGTGCTGCCCCCACTCCCACTCCTCGCCGGTGATCTCGTCGTGGACGGTGAAGGTGTCCTGCCAGTCGAGGCCGAGCGCGGGCAGGTCGAGGTGGACGACCGTCTCCCGGGTGGCGTGCGGGTCGAGGTTGATCACCACGACCACGATGTCGGACCGTCGGCGGCGACCCGAAACCCTTGCTGAACACCAGGATGTTCTCGTCGTCGCTGCTGTGGATCACGATGTTGCGCAGGCGCTGCAGGGAGAGGTGGTCGCGGCGGATCTCGTTCAGCCGGGTGAGGTACGGCGCCAGGCTGCGGCCCTCGTTGGCCGCGCCCTCCCAGTCGCGGATCCGGATCTGGTACTTCTCCGAGTCGAGGTACTCCTCGCTGCCCGGTCGGACCGCGACGTGCTCGAACAGGTCGAAGCCGGCGTAGACGCCCCAGCTCGGGGAGCTGGTCGCGGCCAGGGCGGCACGGATCTTGAACGCCGGCGGGCCGCCGTACTGGAGGAACGCGTGGAGGATGTCGGGGGTGTTGACGAAGAAGTTCGGCCGGATCAGGTGGTCCGAGGAGTAGGCGAGCTCACGCAGGTAGTCCTCGATCTCCCACCGGGCGTTGCGCCAGGTGAAGTAGGTGTAGGACTGGTGGAACCCGATCGCGCCGAGCGTGTGCATCATCGGCGGCTTGGTGAACGCCTCGGAGAGGAACAGCACGTCGGGGTCGGTGCGCCGGATCTCCATCAGGAGCCACTCCCAGAACGGCACCGGCTTGGTGTGCGGGTTGTCGACCCGGAAGATCCGCACTCCGTGGGACATCCAGTGCTTGACGATGCGGTAGACCTCGCGCGCGATACCCGTCGGGTCGTTGTCGAAGTTGATCGGGTAGATGTCCTGGTACTTCTTCGGCGGGTTCTCGGCGTAGGCGATCGACCCGTCGGCGCGAGTGGTGAACCACTCCGGGTGGCTGGTCACCCAGGGATGGTCCGGTGCCGCCTGCAGCGCCAGGTCGAGCGCGACCTCGAGCCCGAGCTCGGCCGCCCGCGCCACGAAGCTGTCGAAGTCCTCGAAGGTGCCGAGGTCGGGGTGGATCGCGTCGTGCCCGCCGTCGCGGGAGCCGATCGCCCAGGGTGAGCCGGGGTCGTCGGGCCCGGGGGTGAGCGTGTTGTTCGGTCCCTTGCGGTTGACCTCGCCGATCGGGTGGATCGGCGGCAGGTAGACCACGTCGAAGCCCATCGCCGCCACGCCCTCCAGCCGCTTGGCCGCGGTCTGGAAGTTGCCGCTGGTGACCTTGCCGGTCACCGGGTCGCGGGTCGCGCCCTCGGAGCGCGGGAAGAATTCGTACCAGCTGCCGTACAGCGCAAGCTCGCGGTCGGCGTACGCCGGATGGGGGCCCTCGACGGTCAGCAGCTCGCGCAGCGGATGCGCGTCGAGCACCGTGCGGACGTCGCGGGACTGGAGCTGGGCCAGCCGCGCCTCCACTGGCCGGTCCGTGTCGCGGGCGGCCGCGATCGCGCCGCGCAGCACCTTGGCGGCCTCTGGGGGGACCGGGTGCTGGATCTCGGCGATCACTCGCTCGAGCAGCAGAGCGCCCTCGAGGAACATCAGCTCCACGTCGACCCCGGCCGGGATCTTGATGCCGGCGTCGTGCTGCCAGGTGGCGAGCGGGTCGGACCACGCGTGCACCTCGAACGTCCAGGCGCCGGGCAGGTCGGGCGTCACCCAGGCCTCGTGCCGATCGACGGGGTCGCCGAGCTTGCGCATCCGGACGGGTGGTCGCCGGCTGCCGTCCGGGGCGGTGAGCACCACCTCGGCACCCAGCTGGTCGTGGCCCTCGCGGAACACCGTCGCCGACACCGGGAACGCCTCACCCACGGTCGCCTTCGCTGCCTGCCTGCCCAGGTCCACCAGAGGCATGACGTCGAGAACGGGGATGCGACCGACCATGCCTCAACACTCGCGAACTCCACCCCGGGACGCAAACGACCCCGGCGCGTCGCACCCCGCTGGTCGAGCAGCGAGCGCCAGCGAGCGTCGTCGAGACAGGGTCGGGTGGTCTCGACGACGCCCGTCGCTCGTTCCTCGCTCCGGGCTGCTCGACCACCGGAGCCGTCCGGTGGTCGAGCAGCGAGCGCCAGCGAGCGTCGTCGAGACCCCGGCACCGACCGGCACGGCCATCCACAGCGGGCAACAGCGCGGGTTGGCGCATCGCGCGGCAGGGAACGCGCCTCGCATGGCATGGACCTACATCCTCGAATGTGCCGACGGCAGCTTCTACGTCGGAAGCACGATCGACCTCGAACGGCGGATCAGTCAGCACAACCTCGGCGAAGGGGCCTCGTACACGAAGCCGCGTCGGCGTCGCCCGGTCAGGCTGGCCTGGGCCGCTGACTTCGCCCGGGTGGACGACGCGTTCTTCTACGAGAAGCGGATCCGGAGGTGGAGCCGCGCAAAGAGGATCGCGCTGATCGAGGGGCGGTACGGCGACCTGCCGGCGCTCGCGCGGGGGCGCAACCGGAGACCGCTCGCCGAACCGGAGGCGGAGTAGGCCGGTTCCGGGGTCTCGACGACGCCCGTCGCTCGTTCCTCGCTCCGGGCTGCTCGACCACCGGAACCGTGGCCAGCCGCTTGGTTGAGGTGCGAGCGCCAGCGAGCCTCGAAACCACCATCGGCCTGTTGGCGCGCCTACCCAACCGGCAGCCGATTGCGTACCACGCGGCTGAATTGCCGAACGGGACGAGCCCCCATGACTCGTCCCGTTCGACTCCCACCAAGCAGATTCCGCGGATCGTCTGCGGGGGTACAACGGGCCAGCCGCCGGGTGGTTATTGGATCGTTCAAGTGATCGGCGGTACGTTGCCGTTCATGCGTGCGATCCGACGCTTCACGGTCCGTCCTGTCCTGCCCGACGCGTTGGCTGCGCTGGGCGAGCTCGCCGGCAATCTCCGCTGGTCGTGGCACCCGCCCGCCCAGGACGTCTTCGCCGAGGTCGACCCCGAGCTCTGGGAGACGACCGGGCGCGACCCGGTGCGGCTGCTCGGTGCGGTGGGCAACGCCCGGCTCGAGGAGCTGGCCGCCGACGGGGGCTTCCTCGAGCGGCTCCGGGTGGCCTCCGCCGACCTGGAGCGCTACCTCACCGAGGACCGCTGGTACCAACGCCGCGGCGGCAACGGGCCGGCCTCGATCGCCTACTTCTCGCCGGAGTTCGGGATCACCGCCGTGCTGCCGCAGTACTCCGGCGGCCTCGGCATCCTGGCCGGCGACCACCTGAAGGCGGCCAGCGATCTCGGCGTACCCATCGTCGGCGTCGGCCTGCTCTACCGGCACGGCTACTTCAAGCAGTCGCTCTCACGGGAGGGCTGGCAGCAGGAGACCTACCCGGTCCTCGACCCCGACGGGCTGCCGATCTCGCTGCTGCGCGACGCAGACGGCAAGCGCGCGACGATCTCCATCGCGCTGCCCGACGGCCCGAACCTGGTGGCCCTGATCTGGGTGGCCAAGGTCGGCCGGGTGCCGATGCTGATGCTCGACACCGACGTGGAGAGCAACCCCGACCACTACGTCGAGATCACCGACCGGTTGTACGGCGGCAACAGCGAGCACCGGCTGCGGCAGGAGATGCTGCTCGGCGTCGGCGGGGTCCGGGCGCTGCGGGAGTGGTCGCGGATCACCGGGGCGCCGGAGCCCGAGGTGTTCCACACCAACGAGGGCCACGCCGGCTTCCTCGGCATCGAGCGGATCCGCGAGCTCACCGTCGACGAGGCGGGGCCGCGGCTCGACATCGAGACGGCGCTGGAGATGGGCCGCGCATCCACGGTGTTCACCACGCACACTCCTGTGCCGGCGGGCATCGACAGGTTCCCGCGGACCCTCGTCGAGCAGTACTTCAGCGACGCCGGCGCCACGCCGGGCGTGCCCGTCGAGCGGATCCTGGCGCTCGGCAGCGAGGACTTCGAGGGCGGCGACCCGTCGATGTTCAACATGGCGGTGATGGGCTTCCGGCTGGCGCAGCGCGCCAACGGTGTCTCGCTGCTGCACGGCGAGGTCAGCCGCGGCATGTTCAACGGCCTGTGGCCGGCGTTCGACGAGGCGGAGGTGCCGATCGGGTCGATCACGAACGGCGTGCACGCGCCCACCTGGGTCGCCCGTGAGGTGTTCGAGCTGGCCGAGGCGCACGGCGCCGACGTCGACTCCCACGACGCCGACGCGTTCTGGGCCGCGATCGACAAGATCCCGGGCACGGAGATCTGGTCGGTGAAGCGGCGGCTGCGCGAGCGGCTGGTGCAGGACGCTCGCGCCCGGGTCAGCCGGTCCTGGCGCAAGCGGGGCGCCGCCGAGGCCGAGCTCGGCTGGATCGACAGCGCCCTCGACCCCGACGTGCTGACCATCGGCTTCGCGCGCCGGGTGCCGTCGTACAAGCGGCTGACGTTGATGCTCCGCGACCCCGAGCGCCTGAAGGCGCTGCTGCTGCACCCCGAGCGCCCGGTGCAGCTGGTGATCGCCGGCAAGTCCCACCCCGCCGACGACGGTGGCAAGAAGCTGATCCAGGAGATGGTGCGGTTCTCCGACGACCCCGAGGTGCGGCACCGGATCGTGTTCCTGCCCAACTACGACATCGCCATGGCGCAGCCCCTCTACCCCGGCTGCGACGTGTGGCTCAACAACCCGCTGCGTCCCTACGAGGCGTGCGGCACGTCCGGCATGAAGGCCGCGCTCAACGGCGGGCTCAACCTCTCGATCCTCGACGGCTGGTGGGACGAGTGGTACGACGGCGAGAACGGCTGGGCGATCCCCTCCGCCGACGGGGTCGAGGACCCCGACAAGCGCGACGACCTCGAGGCGGCCGCGCTCTACGACCTGATCGAGAACGACGTGGCGCCGCGGTTCTACGACACCGATGGCGACGGCGTGCCGGTGCGGTGGGTGGAGATGCTGCGCCACACGCTCAAGTCGCTCGGGCCGAAGGTGCTGGCCACCCGGATGGTGCGCGACTACACCCGCGACCTCTACACGCCGGCCGCCGAGACCTCCCGCGCGCTCAACTCCGACTTCGAGGGCGCCAAGGACCTGGCGGCCTGGAAGGCGCGGGTGCGCGGCGCCTGGGACGGCGTCCGGGTCGAGCACGTGGAGAGCGGCGGTGTCGGCGACGCGGCAGAGGTGGGCGGGGTGCTCACCGTCCGGGCGTACGTGTCTCTGGGGGACCTGACCACCGACGACGTCGATGTCCAGCTCGTGCACGGTCGCACCGACTCCGAGGACGTGTTGATCGAGACGACCGTCTCCTCGCTGCACCCGGTCGAGAGCTACGAGGGCAACCGGCACAGGTACGACGTCGAGGTGACCCTCGAGGTCAGCGGTCCGTTCGGGTACACCGTGCGCGTCGTACCGAAGAACGCCATGCTCACCTCGCCCGCCGAGCTCGGCGTGGTGGCGCTGCCCTAGTCCGGCTCGTCCGGCCGCACCATGAGCACGTCGAACTCGATCACCCGCATGCTCTTGCGATGCCGCGTGACGGGGAACATGGCGGAGACCTCGAAGCCGGCGGACTCGTACTCGCTGAGCTGCTCCGGCATTCGGGGCATGTCCGCGTAGATCGGCACGCACGCCACCTCCGACTGCAGGGCGAGAAGCTCCGCCTGCCTCTTCCCGGCACCGCGGAACGCGGGCAGGTCGAAGCCCTGGGTGTCCAGCTTGAGCAGGATCCGGGGATTCCGGAGGTCGCCGATCGCGTCGTCGAGGACGGAGTCCAGCCGCCTGACCTCGATCGTCTCGGTGTGCGTGTCGCGGAGCTTCAGGGACCACTCCCTGCCGAACTCGCTCGGCCCGAGCATCGAGCTCATCGTGCCTCTGCCGGGGGCGACGTTGATCTCCGCCGTTCCGTCGCTCTCACCCAGCGCGTAGGGATGGACGAACCAGTCCGGATCGGACTCCGCCGCCAGCCGCAGATCGGTCAGCGCGTGCAACACCGGCTCGAACGAGGCGATCCGTCCGGTGAAACCCAGCTGACGCAGCCGGCGGGCGAACTGACCCTGGTTCGCCCCGACGTCGAGCACGCAATTGATCTCCAGCTTCTGCAACACCCAGGAGAGGTGTTCGTCGGCCAGGTAGTTGGTCGAGCGCGTGCCGGTGCCGACGCTGCAGTCCCGACGTGCCGTCGTCCTCGACGAGCAGGAACGGGCCGGTCTTCGCGGACCCGACGTGCTGCAGCGTCAACGGAGGGTTCCCGCCGCGGAGGCTGCTGTACGAGCCAGGCGCCCTGCCGCACGCGCTGCACGTCGTACCCTGCGCGGCTCACCAGGGAGCGAACCCACGATCGTCCTGGCCGAAACATGGCCACACCCTAGGTGAGGGCCGCTCCCGGGTCCCGGTCAGGTCTCGCGCAGGACGACGACGGTCCAGCCGCCGAGGGCGAGGTCCTCGCCGGCCTTGACCGGGGTGCCGATCGGGTGGTCGGGGTCGGTGGAGAGCACGACCTCGCCGCTGTGCACCCAGTCGTTCTCCGGGAGCCGCACGGTGACGGGGTCGCCGCCGGAGACCAGCCAGAGCACGAACGACGCGTCGACCAGCTGCTCGCCGTGCGGGCCGGGGGAGCGCAGCGGTGAGCCGGTGACGAACATGCCGATCGCGGTCAGGTCGGTGTCGTACCAGTCGTCAGCGGTCATCTCCCGGCCCTCGGGGTGCAGCCAGGCGAGGTCCTTGGGGCCGCCGCGCATCGTCGGCCGGCCCTCGAACCAGTGCCGCTGCCGCAGGGCCGGGTGGTCGCGGCGCAGGGCCAGGGCGGTCTTGGTCACTTCGTAGACGTCCAGCCAGGCGTCATCGGGCCGCCAGTCGATCCAGGAGATCTCGTTGTCCTGGCAGTAGGCGTTGTTGTTGCCACGCTGGGTGCGGCCGCGCTCATCGCCAGCGGTGATCATCGGCACGCCGTTGGAGAGGCAGAGCGTGGCCATCAGGTTGGCCGCGATCCTGCGGCGTCGGGCCAGGATCCGCTCGTCGTCGGTCTCACCCTCGACCCCGTGGTTGCAGGATCGGTTGTTGTCGGTGCCGTCGCGGTTGTTCTCGCCATTGGCTTCGTTGTGCTTTGCCCCGTAGCTCACCAGGTCGCGCACGGTGAAGCCGTCGTGCGCGGTGACGAAGTTGACCGAGGCGTACGGCGAGCGCCCATCGTCGGCGTACAGGTCGGACGAGCCGGCCAGCCGGGTGGCGACGGTGCGGATGCCGGAGCTCTCGTCGCGCCAGAAGTCGCGGATCTCGTCGCGGTACTGGTCGTTCCACTCCACCCACGGCGGCGGGCACTCGCCGACCCGGTAGCCGTCCATCGACGCGTCCCACGGCTCGGCGATCAACTTCACGTGCCGGAGCACGGGGTCCTGGCCGACCGCGGTCAGGAAGTCGCTGGTCATGTCGATCTCGTGGTCGACCCGGGTGAGCGCCGACATCAGGTCGAAGCGGAAGCCGTCGACGTGCATCTCGGTCACCCAGTAGCGCAGCGAGTCGAGGATCAGCCGCAGCGCGAACGGATGCGACGCGTCGACCGTGTTGCCGCAGCCGGTCACGTCCCAGTAGGTGTCGTCGGCCGGGACGCCGGGCTCGCCGTCGCCGACCCGGTAATAGAAGTGGTCGTCCAGCCCCCGGAAGCTCAGCGTGGGTCCGGTCGCGGCGGCTTCGGCGGTGTGGTTGTAGACAACGTCGAGGATCACCTCGAGCCCCGCGTCGTGCAGGCTCCGCACCATGTGCTTGAACTCGGTGACCTGCTGCCCGCGGTCGCCGGCGGCGGAGTAGGCGTTGTGCGGGGCGAAGAAGCCGATCGAGTTGTAGCCCCAGTAGTTGACCAGTCCCCGCTCGACCAGCGCCGGCTCCGACGCGAACTGGTGGATCGGCAGCAGCTCAACCGCCGTCACCCCGAGGTCCTTCAGGTAGTCGACCACCGCCGGGGTGGCCAGACCGGCGTACGTGCCCTGCAGCTCCTCGGGCACCCGGTCGTGGAGCTGGGTCATCCCCTTCACGTGCGCCTCGTAGATGACGGTGTCGCGCCAGCGGTGCCGAAGCGGCTGGTCGCCCTGCCAGTCGAAGTCGTCGGGACCGACCACGACGCTCCGCGGCACGTACGGCGCGGAGTCGGCCGGGTTGCGCTGCTGGGGCGCGTCGAGGTCGTGGCCGAAGATCGCCGGCTGGTAGGTCACGTCGCCGCTGATCGCCCGCGCGAACGGGTCGAGGAGCAGCTTGTCGACGTTGAACCGCAGCCCCAGCTCGGGCTGCCACGGCCCGTCGGCGCGGAAGCCGTAGCGGGTGCCGGGAGCCACGTCGGGCAGCGCGCCGTGCCAGATGCCCAGCGACTGCTCGGTCAGCTGGTGCCGGGACTCGACGCCGTCGTCGTCGAAGAGGCACACCCACACGGCGGTCGCGCTGGGGGCGTGAACGGCGAAGTTCGTCGACTCCGGCGACCAGGAAGCGCCCAGCGGATGATGCCGGCCCGGCCAGACCGACGCGCGGTCACCGAGATGCAGCCACAGACCGGGGGTCACAGGTGGCATTGTTCCCGATGCCGCCACCCGTGCGAGGCAGGGGTGGCGGCACAATGCGGGCGGATGGCGCAACGGCCCAGGCGAGGAGATGGACATGAGTGAGTTCGTGCGGCTCGAGGTGCAGGACGGCGTCGGCACGATCCGGCTCGACCGGCCGAAGATGAACGCCCTCAACGTGCAGGTCCAGGAGGAGATCCGGGCCGCTGCCACCGAGGCAGCGGAGCGCGACGATGTCCGTGCCGTCGTCGTCTACGGCGGCGAGCGGGTGTTCGCGGCCGGCGCCGACATCAAGGAGATGGCCGACATGTCCTACCAGGACATGGTGCGCCGCTCCGGCGCACTGCAGTCGTCGTTCACGGCCGTGGCGAAGATCCCGAAGCCGGTCGTCGCCGCGGTCACCGGCTACGCACTCGGGGGCGGCTGCGAGCTCGCGCTGTGCGCCGACTACCGGATCGCGGCCGACGACGCGACGCTCGGCCAGCCCGAGATCCTGCTCGGCGTCATCCCCGGCGCGGGCGGCACCCAGCGACTCACTCGGCTGGTCGGCACGAGCACGGCGAAGGACCTGATCTTCACCGGCCGGTTCGTCAAGGCCGACGAAGCCCTGGCGATCGGGCTGGTCGACCGGGTGGTCCCGGCCGCCTCCGTCTACGACGAGGCGCTGGCCTGGGCCGGCCAGTTCTCCGGCGCCGCGGCGTACGCCCTGCGGGCCGCGAAGGAGAGCATCGACCGCGGCTCGGAGGTCGACCTGGAGACCGGACTCGAGATCGAACGTCAGCAGTTCGCAGCACTCTTCGCGACCGATGACCGTACGATCGGGATGCGATCGTTCATGGACAGCGGTCCGGGAAGAGCGGAGTTCAGTGGACAGTAAGGGGCACGTGGCCGACGCGACCACCAGCACCGACAAGGTCCGCACCACCGCCGCGCGGGTGGTGTGGGGCATCTTTCTTGTCTTCGGTCTGGTTCTCGCCTCCGCCGCCCTGCTGATCGCCCTGGAGGCCAACCCCGACAACGGGCTGGTCAGCTTCGTGCTCGACTTCGCCAACGCGATCGACCTCGGGATCTTCGACCTCGACAACCCGATCCGCCAGTTCTCGGGCGAGAACTCCGAGATCAAGGAGGCGCTGCTCTCCTACGGGCTTGGCGCGGTCGCCTACCTGGTCGTCGGTCGGCTCCTGGAGCGCGTGATCCAGCCCTGACCGGGGCACCGGGTGACCCGGAACACGCTGTGAGGTAGTCCACGGATGGACCTTGTTCCGCCGTAGTGAACGCGCGGGTAACCTGCCCCACGCTGCCACCAATGGCTAACCGATGCGCACAGGAGGGGCCTCCGGGCCACACCACCATGAACATTGTCGTCTGTGTGAAGTACGTCCCCGACGCGACCGCCGACCGACGGTTCGAGTCGGACAACACCGTTGACCGCGAGGGTGTCGACGGGCTTCTCTCCGAGCTCGATGAGTACGCCATCGAGCAGGCGCTGCAGATCAGGGAGAAGTCCGACACTCCCGACGACGTGAAGGTCACCGCCCTGTGCGTGGGCCCGGAGAAGGGCGTCGACGCGGTGCGCAAGGCGCTGCAGATGGGCGCCGACGAGGGCGTGCACGTCACCGACGAGGCGGTCGCCGGCTCCGACGCGGTCGCGACCTCTCTGGTGCTGGCCAAGGCGGTGGAGAAGATCGGTTCGCCGGACCTCGTGGTGTGCGGCATGGCCTCCACCGACGGCAGCATGAGCGTCGTACCCGCGATGCTGGCCGAGCGGCTCGACCTGCCCCAGGTGACGCTCGCCTCGGTGATCGAGACCCAGGGTGACCAGATCCGGATCAAGCGCGACGGCGACGTCGCCACCGAGGTGATCGGCGCGACGATGCCGCTGGTGCTGTCGGTGACCGACCAGTCGGGCGAGGCCCGCTACCCGTCGTTCAAGGGGATCATGGCGGCCAAGAAGAAGCCGCTCGAGACCTACGCGCTCGGCGACCTCGGCGTCGACGCCGGCGACGTCGGGCTGTCGGCCGCCTGGACCGAGGTCACCGAGACGACCGAGCGTCCACCGCGCAGTGCCGGCGAGATCGTCAAGGACGAGGACGGTTCGGGCGCCACGGCGCTGACCGAGTTCCTCGCCTCGAAGAAGTTCATCTGAGGAGCGATAGCTGACATGTCTGAAGTTCTGGTACTGATCGACCACGTCGACGGCGCGGTCCGCAAGCCGACCTACGAGCTCCTCACCATCGCCAAGCGGCTCGGCGAGCCGTCCGCGGTCTTCATCGGCCCGGCCGACAAGGCCGGCGAGGCTGCCGAGGCGGTCAAGAAGTACGGCGCCGCGAAGGTCTACGCGGTCGACGACAGCGACATCAAGGGCTACCTGGTGGCCCCCAAGGCCGAGGCCCTTCAGCAGCTGGCGGAGAAGACCTCGCCGAGCGCGATCCTGATCTCTTCCTCGTACGAGGGCAAGGAGATCGCCGGCCGGCTGGCGATCAAGCTCGAGTCAGGCCTGATCACCGATGCCGTCGACGTACAAGCCGAGAGTGGGAGCCCGGTGACGACACAGTCCGTGTTCGCCGGCAACTACACGGTGCAGGCCAAGATCACCAAGGGCACGCCGATCATCGCGGTCAAGCCGAACGCCGCCGCTCCCGAGGAGTCCGCCGGCGCCGGCGACGTCGAGGAGTTCCCCGTCACCATCTCCGACGCCGCGAAGAAGGCGCAGATCGTGGCCACCCAGCCGCGCAAGGCGACCGGCCGCCCCGAGCTCACCGAGGCCGCGATCGTGGTTGCTGGTGGCCGCGGTACCGGTGGCGACTTCACCCCGGTCGAGGGTCTCGCCGACGCCCTCGGCGCCGCCGTCGGCGCCTCCCGCGCCGCGGTGGACTCCGGCTGGATCCCGCACACCTTCCAGATCGGCCAGACCGGCAAGACCGTCTCGCCGCAGCTCTACATCGCCAATGGCATCTCCGGTGCGATCCAGCACCGCGCCGGCATGCAGACCTCGAAGACGATCGTGGCCGTCAACAAGGACGAGGAGGCCCCGATCTTCGAGCTGGTCGACTTCGGCGTCGTGGGCGACCTCACCAAGGTCCTCCCCGCAGTGACCGAGGAGGTCAACAAGCGCAAGTGACCTGTGGCCCGCGAGGAACGAGCGGGCGACAGACGTCACGCAGGTCGAGCGAGCCCGCGACTGAGGAACGAAGTCGCGACAGGCGTATCGAGACTGTGAGTCTTTCCTCGCAGCCCTGAGTGCTGGTGGGCTCTGGTCGGTGGCCGCGGGTGTGACCCCTGTCGAGACTGGCTTCGTGCCTTGACGTAGGACTTGTCCGCTGGTGGTCGCCGGCCCCGGCCCAGGGGAGTAACTGGCCTGATCAGGAGCTTGACCGTTCGGCGTTGTTGGCGCCGTTGGTGTCCCATCACAGTCTTGCCGTCACTCCACCTGGACCGGACTCACGTCCCCCTCTAGGCAAGGAGAAACGCATGACCAGTCTGACCATGCTCACCGAGGTTGTCGACGTCGTGATCGGTGTCGACACCCACGTGAGCACCCATTCCGCGGCGCTGGTCGCCGCCGGCACCGGCGGAGTGGTCGAGGACCTTACGGTGGCCGCGACCGGCCAGGGCTACGTCGATCTAGTGGATTGGGCCGATGACATGGCCGAGGAACACGGGACGATGCGGGCTTGGGCGGTCGAGGGCACCGGAAGCCACGGAGCCGGACTGGCTCGGTACCTGCGCGAACGTGGGGAGCTCGTCATTGAGCTGGACCGCCCCGAGCGGGCCAAGCGACGCAACGGGGCGAAGTCCGACCCGTTAGATGCGGTCCGCGCCGCCCGGGAGGCCTTGTCCCGGACCCGGGTGGGCACCCCGCGCCAGGGCGGGGGCCGTCAGGCGCTGTCGGTGCTGCTGGCGGCCCGCCGGTCCGCGGTCACCGCGGCCGGGGTCGCCCAGCGTCAGGTCTTCAGCCTGGTCATCGCCGCCCCCGAACCGATCCGGGCACGCTTCTACGGGAAGAAGACGCTCAAAGCGATGATCAACACCGCTGCCGCGCTACGCGGGCACCCCTCGTGGGACCTGGAGTCGACCACCACCGTCACCGTGCTGCGCAACCTGGCCCGCCGGGCCCAGAGCCTGCAGGCCGAGGCCGACGACTACGAGAGACAGCTCAGGAGGATCATCAAGGAATGGCGACCCGACCTGCTGGACCAGGTCGGGGTCGGTCCGATCGTGGCCGCGGTCGTCCTGTGCGCCTGGTCCTATCCAGGCCGGATCCATTCCGAGGCCGGCTTCGCGATGCTCGCGGGAACCGCCCCGATCGAGGCGACCAGCGGTCAGGTCGTCGACCGCCACCGGCTCAACCGCTACGGCGACAGACAACTCAACCGCGCCCTGCACACCATCGCGATCACCCGGCAACGACGCCACCAACCCACCCGCGACTACACCGAGCGACGCACCCGCCAAGGCAAGAACCCCCGCGAAATCCGCCGTTGCCTCAAGCGCTACATCGCCAGAGACATCTTCCGACTTCTCGAGCACCGACCCCTTGACGCAACATAGGAGCGTCCCGGTGACCCATGAAGCGGCCCCCAACCCGGAACAGGGTGGGGGCCGCTCTGCGTCTTGCGTCGGTGGTCTCGATACGCCGCTCGCTCCTTCGTCGCTCGCGGCTACTCGACCAACGAAAGGGCCCTACTGGTCGAAGATGTTGCCGTCCTCCTCGATGATGCCGACCTGGGGCACCTTGACCTTCCGGTGGCCGGGCTTGCCGGAGAGGATGATCTTGCGCAGGGCGACGTTGTCATCGGTGGACGACTCGATGAGCCTGCCGTTCGGGTTGCCCTTGACCTCGATGTAGTAGACGCCGTTCGGGAGGCCCTGGAGGCGGAACGACTGGCCGGCCCGGAACTGCGCGTAGGTGTCACCCCACCCGGCGGCGAGCACCTCGCGGATCGACTGGGAGTTCTCCTCACCGCAGGCGGTGCCCAGGTCGTCGGTGTCGGTGCGCCAGGCGGCGTCTGGGACGGTGGCGTCGACGAAGTCGGTGTTGGCCAGGCAGAACGCCTCCTTCTTCGAGCGCACCACCCTGGTCATGTCCGCGCGCAGCAGCGTGTAGCTGGCGAAGTCCTTGAAGTGCCAGTGCTGGTGGGTCGGCTTGGCGTCCCAGTGGAAGTGCCCCACCGGCTGGTAGCCGGTCTGGTTGCCGTCGGCATCGAAGAAGTACTGGTAGGCGTCCATCTCGTCCTCGCCCTCCACCCGGAAGCCGTCGACGACCAGCGGGCTGTTGCCGGCGTTCCAGACGGTGGCCGCGAAGGTGAGGTTGTTGCCGTTGGGGGAGATGCCGATGCCCCAGGCGGGCAGCGACCTCAGGTTGGGCACCGGGCCCTCGAGCGCGTCGGCGTCGGACGTCGTCGGGCCGGTCGGCGCCTTCGAGCGCGGCCGTGGCTCGGTCGGCGTCGGGCGGCCCTTCTCGTCACCTCTGCCCTTCTTCACGATCACCCGCGTGGTCCCCGTGACGTCGGCCGGGTCCAGCCCCAGGGCCGCTGCGAACTTCGGCGCCATCTGGACGGTGACGTCGTACTTGCCCCTGTCCAGGCGGAGCCGGTTCTGCCAGCCGAGCACGTTGCTCGTCCAGCCCCGCTCGATGCCCTGCACCGAACCGAGCGTGTAGGAGTTGTAGGGGCAGTCGTTGGGGTACGGGTTCGTGGCGGGGGCGTCGGGCCGGGTGCGCTGCGCGTCGTAGGAGTTCAGGCAGATGTCCTTCCGCATCGTGTCCACCTTCCCGGTCGCCAGGTTCTTCACGCTGAACTTGAGGAAGCGGTGCAGCCCGGCGAACGTCGTCATCGAGCCCGCCGGCAGCTCCACGTCGCCGTCGGGGGACTTCCACACGGTGCGGATCCCCTCGTCGTACGACGGACGCGTCGACCACAGCTCGAACGGGTCCGCGCCGGCGCGCAGGCCCACGGCCAGCGGCACCTCGGCGCGGCCACGCGTGCCGTACGTGTAGGCCACCGTGCGGGACGGGAGCCGCAGGCTCAGGACCGGGTCGTCGCCCGGCTCGTCGGCCTGCGCGGCGGTGGTCGGGAGGGCGGCAAGGGGTGCCGCGATGAGCGTCGCCGTGAGGGCGAGCGCGATGCGTCGGTGCACGGTGGTGTTGCCTTTCGACAGAGGAGGCGGTGAGGGGCGGGGAACCGCCCTTACCGTTGGTGACGCAGTGGGCGACGGTTTGGTTGCCTGCGGAAGGCGATGGGTACCGCACGATCGTGACGAGCGTCCCGCAACCCGCTCTCGCCACGCTCAGTCATGAGCGGTTCTGGTCCGACGGCTGGATCTACGAGCGGAAGCTGGACGGCCAGAGGTGCCTGGCCGTCCGCGATCGAGACGGCGCCCGGCTCTACTCCCGGAGCGGCCGTGACGTCACAGTGGCGTTCCCAGAGATCGCGGAGGCACTCGAAGAGCAGGCCTCCTCGAACTTCGTGATCGACGGCGAGGTGGTGGCCTTCGAGGGTGGGCGGACCAGCTTCGCCCGACTGCAGCCGCGCATCCACCTGAACAGCGCGGACAAGGCCAGACGGACCGGGATCGCTGTGTTCTTCTACGTCTTCGACGTGTTGCGGGCGGACGGCGAGGACATCCGGGGTCGTTCCCTGCTCGATCGCAAGCGGGTGCTGCGCGCCCTGCTCACCTTCGACGGCCCGGTGCGGCTCACGCCATACCGCGTGAGTGCGGACGAGGACTACTTCGCGGAGGCATGTCGCAAGGGGTGGGAGGGACTGATCGCGAAGCGTGCCGAGGCTTCGTACGCCACCGGTCGGACCACCGACTGGCTGAAGTTCAAGTGCGAGGCGGGCCAGGAGCTCGTCGTCGTCGGGTGGACCGACCCCGAAGGGTCCCGAGTGGCCCTGGGCGCGCTGCTGCTCGGCTACCACCGCGGCGACGACCTGGTGTACGCCGGCAAGGTGGGCACCGGCTTCTCCGCCGACGTGTTGCGGGACCTGCACGGTCGGCTCGAGAAGCTCGCGATGGACGAGTCACCGTGCACCGCCGGCAAGCTCCCCCGCAAGGCGGTGCACTGGGTGCGACCCGAGCTGGTCGCGGAGGTCGCCTTCACCGAGTGGACGTCGGCCGGCCAGCTGCGGCACCCGCGGTACCTCGGGCTGCGGACGGACAAGAAGGCGAAGGACGTGGTGCGCGAATGACGGTCCACGGCGTCGAGCTCAGCAAGCCGGACAAGGTGCTGTTCCCGGACGACGGGATCACCAAGCTCGACCTGGCGACGTACTACGACTCCATCGCGGCGGTGATGCTGCCGCACCTGCGCGGCCGGCCGGTCAACATGCAACGGTTCCCCGACGGCATCGAGGCGCAGGCGTTCTACGAGAAGAAGGTGCCCTCGCACTTTCCCGACTGGGTGCACACCGCTCAGGTCGACACAACCAACGGGGCGCAGCGGCAGGTCGTGGTGCAGGACGCCCGCAGCCTCGTCTACCTCGCCCAGCAGGCCTGCATCACCCCGCACACCTGGCTGTCCCGCGAGGACGACCTGGACCGGCCCGACCAGCTCATCTTCGACCTGGACCCCTCGGACGACGGGCCGGAGACCCTGACGAAGGTACGACGCGCGACCCGGCTGGTGGGGGAGCGGCTCGACCAGGTGGGGCTCAGGTCGTACCTCAAGACCACCGGGTCTCGCGGCTACCACGTGGTGGTTCCGCTGCGCCGCACCGCGGGCTTCGACGACGTACGGGCGTTCGCCCGCCGCCTGGCGGAGGACCTGGTGGACAAGCAGCCCGACCTGCTGACCATCCAGCACCGCAAGGAGAAGCGCGGGGACCGGATCTTCGTCGACGTGCTCCGCAACGGCTACGGCCAGACCGCGGCGCCGCCGTACGCCGTCCGGCCGAGGCCGGGCGCGCCGGTGTCGACGCCGATCGCCTGGGACGAGCTGTCCCGGATCGAGCCGGCCCAGCACGACATCCGCTCCGTACGCCGGCGGCTCCGGAGCCGCCGGTGTCCGTGGGCCGAGATCCGACGGCACCCGCAGGGACTCGCGACGGCGAGCAAGCGGCTCGGCTGAGGTCGTAACCTGCGAGCATGGCCCGCCGCGCGACCGTGAAGGACGTGCACCGCCTCGCCCAGTCCATGCCCGGCGCGACGCGTTACCCCGATCCGAAGAAGGCCGTCTACCAGGTCAGCCGCAAGAGCTTCGTGTTCTTCCGCAGCCCGCGGCCGGACGCGTTCGATCCCGAGACCGGGGAGCGGTACGACGACGTGATCGTCTTCTGGGTCGAGTCCGAGGAGGCGAAGCAGGAGCTCCTGGCCGACGAGTCGCTCCCGTTCTTCACCACACCGCACTTCAACGGCCACCCGTCGGTGCTTGTGCGCGGATGCCGGGTCGGCGAGCTCGACGTGGACGAGCTCGCGGAGGTGGTCGCGGACGCCTGGCTGGCCCGGGCGCCGAAGACCAAGGCGCGACGCTGGCTAGTTGAGAGGGGGTTGGAGGAGCGCGGGCTCTCCTGACTACCCTTTTCGGGTGAGCATCCAGCAGCAGGTCGTCGAGACGGCCGAGCGAGCCCGGGAGGCCAGCCACGGCTTGGCGCTGGCGACCCGTGCCGAGAAGGACGCCGCGTTGGAGGCGATGGCCAACGAGTTGCTCGCCCGGGGCGAGGAGATCCTCGCCGCGAACGCCGACGACGTGGCGCGCGCGGTGGCCGACGGCACGCCGGCCAACATCGTCGACCGCTTGCGGCTCACGCCCGAGCGGCTCGACGGGATGGCCCAGGGACTGCGCGAGGTCGCCGGCCTTCCGGACCCGGTGGGCGAGGTGGTGCGGGGCAGCACCCTCGCCAACGGGCTGGAGCTGCGCCAGGTGCGGGTGCCGTTCGGCGTCGTGGGGATGATCTACGAGGCCCGTCCCAACGTCACGGCCGACGCAGCCGGCATCTGCCTCAAGTCCGGCAACGCCGTGCTGCTCCGCGGCAGCTCGAGCGCGCGATCCAGCAACACCGCGATCGTGGCGGTGCTCCGCGACGCGGCCGCCTCGACCGGGCTGGACCCCGACGTCGTCCAGCTCGTCCCTGGCGACAGCCACGACAGCGTGAAGGCGCTGATGCGGGCCCGCGGTCACGTCGATGTGCTGATACCGCGCGGTGGGGCGGGCCTGATCCGCTCGGTCGTCGAGGAGTCGACGGTGCCGGTGATCGAGACTGGCGTCGGCAACTGCCACGTGTACGTCGACGCCGCCGCCGACCTCGACATGGCCCTGTCGATCGTGGTCAACGCCAAGACCCACCGCACCAGCGTGTGCAACGCAGCGGAGTCCCTGCTGGTGCACGCCGATGTCGCGGAGGCGTTCGTGCCGAGGGTGGTCGCTGCGCTCCAGGAGGCCGGGGTCACCGTGCACGGCGACGAGACGTTCGCGGCCCACGACGAGGTGCTGCCGGCCACCGACGATGACTACTCACGCGAGTACCTCTCGCTCGACATCTCCGCCGCCGTCGTACCCGACCTGGACGCCGCCGTCGCCCACATCCGCCGGCACTCCAGCCAGCACACCGACGCGATCGTCACCCGTGACCAGGCCGCTGCCCGGCGGTTCGTGGCCGCGGTCGACTCCGCCGCGGTGCTGGTCAACGCCTCGACCAGGTTCACCGACGGCGGCGAGTTCGGCTTCGGTGCGGAGATCGGGATCAGCACCCAGAAGCTGCACGCCCGCGGGCCGATGGGCCTGCCCGAGATGACGTCGACGAAGTACGTCGTCACCGGTGAGGGACACGTGCGCTGACCGGCGCACCCCCGCGATACCTTTCGCCCATGCCGAAGGACCTGCCGATCCACGCTGACGCGTCCGTGGAGAGGCTGTGGACCGGTGCGACGGTCATCACGTTCATCCGGACCCTGGCCTCGCTCGGGCTGTGCCTGTACGGCGCCCACGAGGGCGAGAAGGTCTGGCTGGTCGTGGGCCTCGCCGTCTACTGGGTCGGCGACAGCCTCGACGGCGCGTGGGCGCGCTGGTTCAACTGCGAGACCCGCACCGGCGCCTGTGTCGACCTGCTCTGCGACCGGCTCAACTGCGCGGCGTTCTACATCGGCCTGGCCTGGCTCGAGCCCGAGATGGCGCTGCCCGTCGGGGTCTACCTCTTCGAGTTCATGGTCATCGACGCGTTCCTGTCGCTGGCATTCATGGCCTGGCCGATCCGCAGCCCCAACTACTTCTACGTCGTCGACCGGCGGATCTGGCGCTGGAACTGGTCGAAGCCGGCCAAAGCCGTCAACTCCGCGCTGTTCGCCGTCCTCCTGCTGGTCACCGGATGGTGGTGGCTTGGCCTGGTGATCGCGCTCGCCCTGGTCGTGCTGAAGTGCATCTCCCTGCGCTGGCTGCTGCAGCTCGGGATGCCGGTCCCGGGGCGCCTCCCGACCGCGAACAGTCGATGATCCTGCTGCTGACCACGTTCGGCGTGAGCGTGGGCTCGGCGCTGTTGCCCCTGATCAACATCGAGCTCTATCTCGCGGGCGTCGGCGCCGTCGGGTCCGGCGAGGCGGTGACCCTCGGCATCGTTGCCGCGCGCAGGGCAGACCATCGGCAAGATCTTCTGGTACGAGGTCGCGAAGCGGAGCGTCGACTCCCACTGGGGGCAGAAGCGACTCTCCTCGCCGAAGGTGCACGACCGTTACGAGCGCTGGGTGGGCGCGATGCACGGGCGCCCCTGGTACGGCGGAGCGGTGCTGTTCGCCGCCGCACTGGGCGGCATCCCGCCGCTGCTGGTGATGGCGGCGGTGGCCGGCGCGCTCAAGATGCCGTACTGGGTGTTCCTGCCGACGATCTTCGTCGGCCGGGCGCTGCGCTTCTGGCTGGTCCTGGTCGGGGTCGAGTTCCTCTTCGACTGATCCGCTTCGGTAGGCTGCGGGCCATGTCGTTGAGCCAGATCGCCGTGCTGCTGACCCGTGCCGCAGAGGAGTCGCACGGCGACCCCGCCGTGAGCCCCTGGTTCGTGGGTGGCGGCGCGCTCGCCATCCTGCTCTCCCTGCTGGTTGCTCTGATCGCGTTCGGTGGGGGACGCGAGCACTCCTGAGCATGTCGGAGACCGCCTCGGCACGCCGTCGGATCGGCGTCATGGGCGGCACGTTCGACCCGGTCCACCACGGGCACCTCGTCGCGGCCTCCGAGGCCCAGGCCTGGTTCGGCCTCGACGAGGTCCTGTTCGTGCCCACCGCGGAGCCGTGGCAGAAGGCCGCACGGCAGGTCTCGCCCGCCGAGCACCGCTACCTGATGACCGTGATCGCGACCGCTGCCAACCCACGGTTCCGGGTGTCCCGGGTCGACATCGACCGCGGCGGCCCGACGTACACCGTCGACACGCTGCGCGACCTGCGCGCGGTCCACCCCGACGTCGACCTCTACTTCATCACCGGCGCAGACGCGCTGACCGAGATCTTCACCTGGCGGGACGCGGACGACGCCTTCGAGCTCGCGCACTTCGTCGGATGCACCCGACCCGGCGCCGAGATGGACCCCGAGACCCTGCGGGCGATCCCGTCCGAGCGGGTGACGATGCTCGAGATCCCGGCGCTGTCCATCAGCTCAACCGACTGTCGCGAGCGGCAGCGCCGCGGCCGGCCGATCTGGTACCTCGTGCCGGACGGCATCGTCCAGTACATCCAGAAGCACGACCTCTACCCGAGGGAAAAGCCGTGACAGCCACCGACCACGCCGTCGAGCTCGTCGTCGCCGCCGCTCGCGCGGCCAGCGACAAGCTCGCCCAGCAGATCGTCGCCTTCGACGTCAGCGAGCAGCTCGCGATCACCGACGCCTTCCTCCTCGCCTCGGCCACCAACGACCGCCAGGTGAAGGCGATCGTCGACGAGGTCGAGGACAAGCTGCGCGAGATCGGAGCGAAGCCGATCCGGCGCGAGGGGGAGCGCGACGGTCGCTGGGTGCTGATCGACTACGGCGAGATCGTGGTGCACGTCCAGCACGAGGAGGAGCGCCAGTTCTACGCGCTCGAGAGGCTGTGGCGCGACTGTCCGACGATCAAGCTGCCGGCCGACGTCACCCGCTCCACCGGTGGCTGATCGTCGAGCGCTGCTCCTGCTCCGGCACGGGCGGACAGCCTGGAACCTCGAACGCCGGATCCAGGGCCACCTCGATGCCGGGCTCGACGAGACCGGCCACGCGCAGGCGCGGGCGGCGGCCAAGGAGATCGCCGCGCGCCGCCCGGCCCTGCTGTGGAGCTCGGACCTCTCGCGGTCGACCGACACCGCGGCGTACGTCGGCGATGCGTGCGGGCTCGAGGTCGTCACCGACCCCCGATTGCGGGAGTACCACCTCGGGGCGATGCAGGGCCGCCTGTATGCGGAGGTCGCCGAGCAGGATCCGGAGGCGTTCGAGCGCTTCCGGCGCGGGGACTTCGAGGCGGACGACGGCGAGTCCACCGCCGAGGTAGGCGCCAGGGTGGCCGCCGCGCTGCGCGACCTGCTCGCCGAGACCCCGCCGGGTCGGGTGTCCGTGGCCGTCTCACACGGCGCGGCGATCCGCGTCGGGCTTGCGGAGGCGGTGGGCTGGGGCGCTCCGCTGGGGCTCACCCTCGGCGCCCTCGTCAACTGCGGCTGGGCGGTGCTCACCGAGGACGAGCCGGACGGGCGGCTTCGGCTGAACTCCTACAACCGGATGGCGGCGACCACCGATGTCACGGCCGATTTCGCCTCGCCCCCATCGGTTGGCTAAGATTCCGCGAGTTGCCCAGCAGATCGACGGGCGACGACGAGGGGCTGTGGCGCAGCTGGTAGCGCATCTGCATGGCATGCAGAGGGTCAGGGGTTCGAGTCCCCTCAGCTCCACACGATGAAGGCCCAGCGCGCAGCGCTGGGCCTTCAATCGTGTGGAAGGCGCCGACCCGGCGGGCTTTCGCGGAGGAGCGAAGCGGGGGAGCGAAAACGCGCCGTGTCGGCGCGCTTGGAACACCACGCAACGTCAACGCTTGCAGCACAGGGCAGATCGGTCCGAGATTGATCCGGACCGCACGCAACCTTCCACCGGCCACCGGCGTCACCAGGAGTACCGGGGCGCATCCGGGCGCGCCCCAAGAACCTCTAGGGAGACACATGAGCAAGCGTCGGATGGCCGTGCTGACACTGGCGGCCGCACTCGCCGGAGCGGGCAGCATCACGGTGGGGCAGCCGCCGGCCGCGGCGGAGGTGAGGTACATCCACGACAAGGCCCATGACGGGGACGACAACGGCGACGGGCACCACGACGTCGGCGACGTGAAGCGGGTCCGGATCGGGCACGGCAAGGACTGGGTATACATCAAGTCCACGCCCCACAGGGGCACCTTCCTCGGAGACTTCGACGACTACTGGATCGACACCAACCTCAAGAACCCCGGTCCCGAGTTCGTGGTCCAGACGAACACGGACTACGGCGACTGGTTCCGCGTGCACCGCACCGAGAAGTTCGGCCGGTTCGGCAAGGTCACCAGCCGCTACGGTCGGGTGCACTACGACCACGAGACACAGCAGTACCGGTTCCGGATCCCGCGTCAGAGCCTGCGGAGCAGGGCCGGAACACTTCCCGGAAGGCTCCGGGTGAGTGTGCACACTGTCACGGTGTTCGGCGGCCCGGGCGACGGGGACTGGGCGCCGGGGAAGCGGAAGTTCGGGCCCTGGGTCGCCGTTGGCTGACCCCGTCGGTCGGGTCAGGTGCCCGGCTCGCCGTCAGGGCGGCGGTGCTTGCCGGGAGACGTCGGTTGCTGGGCAGCACCCGCCCCGCTGCCCGGGCGAAGGACTCTCGCCACCAGGCCGGCGATCTCCGTGGACGCCTGCTCGAGCGGAACGTCCATCCGCTCGGCGATCTCGGCGTCGGTGAGCCCTCCGAGGACGTGGGTGAGAGTCGCACGTTCGGCGTCGACCAACGGGGGACGCAGTCCGCTCGTGAGGAGCTCCTGGGTCACTCGCTCGGCCGCAGCCGGATCGATCAGCGACTTGCCGGCGCCGACGCGTCGAATCGCAGAGACGATGTCCGAGTTGCTGGCCAGCTTGATGACGTACCCCGCCGCCCCGGCCAACAGTGCAGCGACCAGTGCCTCGTCGTCATCGGAAGAGGTGAGGAGCAGGCCGGTGATCGAGGGGTTGGCCGCCCTCACGGCCCGGCAGACCTCCACACCGGTGCCGTCCTGAAGGCGCAGGTCCAGCACCATCACATCGACGTCCAGGTCAAGAATCGTCCGCACGGCGTCGCGGGCCGACCCGGAGTTGCCGATCACGTCGATGTCCGTGGCCGGCATCAAGCAGGTCGGCCAACCCCTTCCTGACGAGGTCGTGGTCGTCCAGGAGGTAGACCCGCAGATAGTTCCGGACGTAACCCGCCATCTGCCAGTTCTACTCCAGTGACCACCGAAGCGGCACCGCTTGGCTAGAACACGTTTCAGTTGAGAGGGTGTCGGCGTGACCCCCGCGCCCCGCCCCATCAACCTCGCCGACGTCCTCGAGGCGATGGCCGACGCCGTACCCGACCGTCATGCCGTCGTGACCATGGACCGCGACTACACGTTCGCGGAGATCGACGAGCGCTCGACCCGACTGGCCCACCACCTGGTCTCGCTCGGCGTCGGCCCCGGCGACCACGTGGCGGTGCATTCCGCGAACCGGATCGAGTGGGTGGACGCCTTCTACGGCTGCCTCAAGGCACGGGCGGTCCCGATCAACATCAACTTCAAGTACCAGCACGACGAGCTGGCCTACCTCTACGACAACGCCGACTGCGTCGCCGCGATCGTCGCCCCCGAGCACGTGGCCGCGGTGCAGGCGATCGACCTGCCCACGCTCGAGCACACGCTCGTGCTCGGTGAGGAGTACGACGCCGCGCTGGCCGCCGCGTCGACCGAGCGGCTCGCGGGCCGCAGCGCCGACGACCACTACGTGCTCTACACCGGCGGCACGACGGGCAACCCCAAGGGCGTCGTCTGGCGCAACGAGGACATCATCCGGGCGGCGCTGAACGCCGGCCGGTTCGGGGCGCCGTTCGACTCGGTCGAGCAGCTGGCCGAGGAGGCCGCGGCCAACGAGAGCCCGATGGTGCTGCTCGCCTGCGGCCCGATGATGCACGGCGGCAGCCAGTGGATCCTCGGCAACGGCCACGTCTCCGGGTACACCGTGGCGCTCTACACCGAGCCGAACTTCTCGGCGGAGACGATCCTCGACCTGGTGCAGAAGGCCGGAGTGAACTCGCTGACCTTCCTCGGTGACGCGATGGGCCGTCCGGTGGCGGAGGCGATCCTGGCCGAGCCGGACCGGTGGGACCTGTCCAGTCTGGCCGCGGTCTCCAACGGCGCGGCCCCGCTCTCCGAGGGGGTGCGCGAGGAGATCCGGCGGGCGCTGCCCGATCGCTTCATCCTCGACTCCTACGGCTCCTCGGAGTCCGGGACGACGGGATCCCGGATCGACGACGGGTCCGAGGGACCCGCCGGAGCGCCGAAGTTCGGCGTCGGCGACGACGTAGAGGTGTTCGACCCGGACATGAAGCCGTGTGCGCCGGGTGTCGACGGCATGCTCGGCCGCACCGGGCCGATCCCGCTGGGCTACTACAAGGACCCGGTGAAGACCGCCGCGACGTTCAAGGAGGTCGACGGCGTGCGCTGGTCGATCCCGGGTGACTTCGCCCGCCGCGAGGCGGACGGCAGCGTGACTGTCCTCGGTCGCGGCTCGGTGTGCATCAACACCGGTGGGGAGAAGGTGCACCCCGAGGAGGTCGAGGCGGTGCTGCTCCGCCACGACGACGTGTTCGACGCGGTCGTGGTCGGCACGCCGCACGAGCGCTGGGGCCAGCAGGTGACCGCGCTGGTGCACCGCCGCGACGACTCTGACGTGTCCGAGGACGACCTGCGTGCGCACGCCCGGTCGCTGATCTCCAACTACAAGGTGCCCAAGCAGGTCATCTTCGTGCCGCGGGTGCCGCGCACCCCGGTCAGCAAGGTCGACTACCCGGCCAGCACCGACCTGGCGCTCAGGCTCCTCCAACATGCCGGTGGATCCGACGTACCTGGTATGTCATGACCACCGGTATGTGAGCAGGCGCTCCTCGACCCCGTCAGCGCACGCCCTTCTTAGCTGCCTCGAGTCGTCGCGATCAGCTCAGCCTGATAGGCGGCGTACCTCTCGCGCAGCGGAATGGACGGCCAGGCCTCCGGGATCAGCTCCTCGGGCAGCGCGGGATCCCGCTGCAGATGTCGTACGACGGCGGCGCTGAGCGTGAGTCGGTCGCGGGCGCTGCCAGCGCCCGCGAGCCCGTCGAGCAGCGCCCGACCGTGGGCGGCCCACCCGTCGACGTCCCAGAGCCTGCGCGAGAGGGCGACGGCCTCCTCTTCGGGGGTCGCCCTGAACGTCGCGATCAGGTCGGCGGGCCACGAGGGCAGGGGCCGGGCCAGGTTGGCGGGACGCAGCCACACGCCCTCGCGCAGCTCGCCCAGGCGCAGAGACGCCAGCGTGGCGCGGAGGTCGGCCCGGTCCTGGGCGCTCCGGCCCGAGGAGGTGATCACGACCTGCTCCCACGAGCCGTCCCACGCAGTCGTCTCGGCATCGAGGGCGGCGTCCTGGCGGCGCTGACGCTCGAGCAGCCGCTCGCTCAGGCGATAGGTGCTGCCGTCCCGGACCAGGTCACCCGCCGCGACCATCCGGCTCAGCGCGGCCCGCAGGGTCGTCTCGGGAACCTCGAAGAGGTCGCCCGCGCGCACCAGCGCGGCCGCCGAGAGCTCGGCCGGGTGGGCGCCGAGCAGCAGGCTGAGCACCACCGAGCGGGCGCTGAGGGGCCGCAGGGCGAGAGCCGTCGTCATTGCACTATTGAAACATCTGTCGAAGATTCGCAATACTAGCGACATGGCCCTCGACTCCACGCTCAGCACCATCGGCTCGGCCACGCACGACGTCACGAACCAGCCACCCCCGCACGCGCCGTACGACGCGGCGGCCGATCCAGCGATGCTCGAGGGTCTGCGCCGTGAGGGCGCCGGCTGGGCGGAGGAGGACCTCCGCCGACTCGGCACGATCGCCGGCGGCCCCGAGGCGCAGCAGTGGTCGGAGGACGCCAACCGGTTCGAGCCGGAGCTGCGCACCGTCGACCGCTACGGCAACCGCCTCGACGAGGTCGACTTCCACCCGTCGTGGCACCAGCTGATGCGGGTGGCGATCGCCGAGGGCGGCGCCGCCTCCGCATGGGCCGACGACCGGCCGGGCGCCCACGTCGCGCGGTTCGCGGGCTCGCTGGTGTGGGGGCACACCGAGGCCGGACACGGCTGCCCGCTGTCGATGACGTACGCCGTGGTGCCGGCGCTCCGGCACCAGCCCGACCTCGCCGCGACGTACGAGCCGCTCCTGACCAGCCGGGTCTACGACCCGGGCCTCCGGGTGCCGACCACCAAGCGTGGACTGCTCGCGGGCATGGGCATGACCGAGAAGCAGGGCGGCTCCGACGTCCGCACCAACAGCACGGTCGCCACCCCGACCCTCGAGGACGGCGTCTACACGCTGCGCGGGCACAAGTGGTTCACGTCCGCGCCGATGTGTGACCTTTTCCTGGTGCTGGCCCAGGCGCCCGGCGGCCTGTCGTGCTTCCTGGTGCCGCGGATCCTGCCCGACGGCACGCGCAACACCTTCCGCATCCAGCGGCTGAAGGACAAGCTCGGCAACCGGTCCAACGCCTCCTCCGAGCCGGAGTTCGACGGCACCGTCGCCTGGCGCGTGGGGGAGGAGGGTCGCGGCGTCAAGACGATCATCGAGATGGTCAACTGCACCCGGCTCGACTGCGTCGGGGGTTCGGCGGCGCTGATGCGCAAGGCGCTGGTCGAGGCCGGTCACCACGCCAAGCACCGCACCGCCTTCGGCGCGCTGCTCGTCGACCAGCCGCTGATGCGCAACGTGCTGGCCGACCTGGCCGTGGAGTCCGAGGCGGCGACCACCGTCGGGCTGCGGCTGGCCGGCGCGGCCGACCGGTCGAACCGCGGCGACGAGGACGAGCGCGCGTTCCGCCGGATCGCCACGGCGATCGGGAAGTACTGGGTCACCAAGCGCGCGCCCGCCTTCACCGCGGAGGCGCTCGAGTGCCTCGGTGGCAACGGGTACGTCGAGGACTCCGGCATGCCGCGCCTCTACCGCGAGGCCCCGCTCAACTCGGTGTGGGAAGGCTCCGGCAACGTCAACGCCCTCGACGTGCTGCGCGCGCTGGGCCGCGAGCCCGGCACCGCCGACGCCCTGCTGACCGAGCTCGGCCGGGCGCGGGGCGCCGACCGCCGGCTGGACGCCGCGGTCGACCGGCTCGCCGCCGAGCTCGGCGACCTGGAGCAGATCGAGCTGCGGGCACGGCGGCTCGTCGAGCTGATGGCGCTCACCCTGCAGGGGTCGCTGCTCGTCCGGCACGCGCCCGCCGAGGTGGCCGACGCGTTCTGCGCGAGCCGGCTCGGTGGCGAGGGAGGCTTTGCGTTCGGGACCCTGCCGGGCGGCACCAACGTGGGCGCCATCCTCGAGCGGGCGCTGCCGGACGGCTGTTGAGGCCTGATCAGAGTTCGGTCGCGCGCCTCAGCGCGTCGATGCTGCGTCGTACGTCGTCATCCGACGTCGACCAGTTGGTGACCGAGATGCGCAGCACCGCTCGATCGTGCCAACGCGAGCCGGACATCCAGGCGGTGCCGTCGGCCAGCATCCGACGCACCACCTCGTGGGTGCGCTCGTCGTTGCTGAAGGACGCACACACCTGGGTGAAGACGACGTCGTTGAGCACCTCGGCCCCTTCGATCGACGAGATGGCCTCGGCGAACGCGGCGGCGTGACGGCAGAAGCCGTCGACCAGCTCCTCGATGCCGGAGCGCCCCAGGGAGCGGAGCACCGCCCACACCGGGAAGGCGCGACCGCGGCGGGACAGCTCGGGAACCTTCTCCAACGGGTCACCCACGTCGCTCCGGATCAGGTAGTCGCCGTGCATGCCCATCGCGCTGCGCAGTGCCACCGGGTCCGCGACGATCGCGATCCCGCAGTCGTAGGGCACGTTGAGCGTCTTGTGGGCGTCGGTCCCCCAGGAGTCGGCGCTCTCGAACCCCTCGATCAGATGCCGATGCGCCGATGATGCTGCGGCGAAGAGCCCGAAGGCACCGTCCACGTGCACCCACGCGCCATGCCGGCGGGCCACCTCGATCGCCTCCGGGAAGGGATCGAAGCCGCCGGAGTGAACGTTGCCGGCTTGCAGAAGCACGATCGTCGGGCCGTCCGAGCCGCTCTCGAGAGCGGTGGCCAGCGCCGCGGGGACCATGCGGCCCTGACGGTCTGCGTCAACGACCTCGGGTGAGCCGAGGCCCAGGTAGCGCAGCCCCAGGTCGATGCTCTCGTGCCGCTCCGCGCCAACGAGCACCCGCACCCGCGGCGCTCCGGTCAGCCCCTTCTGGCCGACGTCCCAGTCGACCCGGCGAAGGAGCTCGTCTCGGGCCGCCGTCATGCAGGTGAAGTTGGCCATCGTGGCCCCGGTGGCATAGCCGACGCCGCAACCCTCTGGGAGTCCCAGCAGGTCGAGCAGCCAGCTGCTGGCGACGTCCTCGACCGCCGAGTACGCCGGCGTCACGTCTCGCATGCCCGCGTTCTGGTCCCACGCGCTGGTCAGCCAGTCAGCGGCCAGCGCCGCCGGGTGGCTGCCGCCCATCACAAACCCGTAGAACCGCCCGGACGGGATCGCCGTCAATCCGGATTCGCAGGCCTCGGCCAACAGGTCGATGACCTCACCGGGGTCGCTGGGCCCGTCCGGCAGCCCGGTGCCGAGCCTCGCGACCACCTCGTCGACGGACGCCTGTGGCGGCACGTCACGGTCGGCCAGCGAGGCCAGCCAGCTCACGGCGTGCTCGTGGGCACGCTCGAGCGCCGCTTCCCTCTCATCCACGAGCGGTCACGGACGTCGAGTGTTCCTCGAGCTCGCTCCAGTCGACCGTGCCCAGCCGCGCCTGGTACTCGGCGACCAGCCCTGGCCAGTTCGTGGTGATCCTCGGCCCGTCGACGTACCAGCTCGAGCAGCCTGACCAGGCGGAGTCGCCGAGTCTTTCCTGCATCTCCCGATCGTAGGCGTCCGCCACTTCGGGTCGTACCCCGATCAGACGCGCACCGCCGTCTGCGATCCGCCGGGCGACCTGGGCGATGTAGCCGGCCTGAGCCTCGATCATCCCGATGATCGAGCTGCCGCCGAGGTTGGTGTTGGGGCCGTAGACGAAGAACAGGTTCGGGAACCCCGGCGCCGCGACGCCGAGGTGGGCGCGAGCGCCGTCGGTCCACTGCTCGTGGAGGTCGGCGCCGTCGACGCCGGTGACCCGCATCGGCGCCAGGAAGCGGGTGGCCGCGAACCCGGTGCCCCAGATCAGTACGTCGGCCTCGTGCAGCCGGCCGTCGGACGTGCGCACGCCACCGGGCTCGACACCGGCGATCGACGTCGTCACGAGGTCGACGTGGTCGCGGTCGAGGGCGGGGTACCAGTCGTTGGAGAACAGCACCCGCTTGCAGCCGATCGGGTAGTCCGGCAGCAGCTTGCGGCGCAACGCCGCGTCCTTGACCTGGCGCCGCAGCTGGAGCCGCCAGGACGCCCGGATCGTCGACATGAACGCCCGCGACCCCGTCATCTCGCCGGTGATCGCGCCGTTCATCCGTTCGGTCAGCCAGAAGACGAAGCGGCGTTCGCCGGTGAGCAGCGACGGGAAGCGGGCGAAGGCCCGGTGATGGTGCGGGCGGTACTCCTGGTCGGGCTTGGCAACGACGTACGGCGCCGAGCGCTGGAACACCGTCATCGCACCGACCTCGTCGACGATGCCGGGCACGAACTGGATCGCGCTGGCGCCGGTGCCGATCACCGCAATCCGCTTGCCGGCGAGCCGCACGTCGTGCCGCCAGTCCGCGGAGTGGAAGGCCGGCCCGGCGAACGACTCCGCGCCCGGCAGGTCCGGGATCACCGGGTTGGAGAGCTGACCCACGGCGGACACCACGACGTCGGCGTCGTACGTCGTGCCGTCGGTGGTGGTCACCCGCCAGGTGCCGGCAGCCTCGTCGAGGTCGCAGCTCGCCACTTCCTGGTTGGTCCGCACCAGCGCCAGCAGCCCTTCCCGGTCGGCGGAGCCACGCAGGTAGTCGAGGATCTCCTGCTGCGGCGAGTAGCGGCGTCCCCATGTCGGGTTGATCGCCCAGGACCAGGAGTAGAGCGGGGACGGTACGTCGCAGGCGGCGCCCGGGTAGGTGTTGTCCCGCCACACCCCGCCGACCTCGTCCGCCCGCTCGAGGATCGTCACCTCGGGGATGCCTTGACGAAGCAGCTCCCGCGCCGCCCCGAGTCCGCCGAAGCCGGCGCCGATGATCACCACACGGGGAGCCACGGTCCCCACGCTATTGCCTCGCAACGGCCGGAGCAGCGGTGTCCGGAACGCCGACGGCGCCCCGGCCGGTGACCGGGGCGCCGTACTGCGGGTGAGGAGCTATCGGGTGACCCGCACGTTCTGCGAGTCGGAAGCGGTGCCGCCGGCACCGGTGGCGACCGCCTTCACCGTGATCTTCCCGGGACGCGCGTTCCGTACCTTGAGCGTCGGAGTGCCTCCCCGGCCACCGAGTGTCTTGCTCGCGAGCGTCCGGCCTCCCGCCATGAGCGTGACCTTGATCTTCGTGGCAGCCGCTCCGGCAACGGAGACCTCGAGGCCCCGCCGCTTGAGCTCGCCGGCGCCGATCCGATGCGCGGCAGCAAGGTGCACCACGGGCTTCGGCGCTTCAGTGCCGGGCAGGTCGCTGGGCTCACGCCCGAGCAGGGTGAGGAAGAGGTCGGTCTGGTCGATCACGCCGGTGACGTTCGCGCCCTGAGGCCCGGAGGCTGCGACCCGGATCTGGGTGCCCGTGTGGTCGGACCCGACGTCGGAGGTGGAGTACGCGACCGTCATCGGATCGCCATCGGCGGTCTTCACCGTCGCGGTCTGCTTCCCGTCCGTCGGACCCGCCACGATCTGGGTGGAGTGTGCGTGGTCACCCGTCACGACGATCAGCGTGTCGGGGTTCTCGGCCTGGTAGTCGAGTGCGACCTGCACGGCCTCGTCGAGCTCGACCAGGTCACCGATGGCACCGCAGATGTCGGATGCGTGCTCCTGCTTGTCGACCATGGCGCTCTCGACCTGCAGGAAGAAGCCCTCGGGGTTGTCGAGCAGCGCGATCGTCTTCTCCGTCATCGCCGACAGGTCGGGCTGGTTCCCACGGTCCGCGGGCAGGCACTCGGTGTCCGGGCCGCCGGCACCGCCGGGTATTGCCGTGAGTGGCTGGTTCATCGGCGTCATGTTGCCGGCCGTGAACAGGCCCAGGACCGGACCGTCGTCGAGCGACGTCACCGCGTCGAGCGCGTTCTCGTCCTCGACCAGCCGGTAGTCCTTCTCGTCTTGTGCGTAGGACAGCACGGTTTCGCCGTTCCCGGCGTCGGTCGGCTGGTCGTACCGCTGCTTACCGCCGCCCATCAGCACGTCGACACCGCTGTCCACCAGCTGCTCGGCGATCGAGCCCTTGCCGCCGTTGGACTTCTTGGCCTCGACGCAGACGGCCATGTCGGCCGGGCCCTGGCAGGCGCGCGCGTTGATGTGGGAGGCAGCGGCGGCCGGGGTGGCGTCGGTGATCTCCGAGGTCGTGATGTTGCCGGTGAGCTTCCCGGCGTCCTCGTACTTCTCGAGCACGGTCTCGTAGTCCTCGCCGGGGACCTCGGGCGCCGTGCTGGGGCCCTGGGAGAGCCGGCCGTCCACGGTCTTCTTGCCCGTGGACCAGCCGCTGGCCGTGGGAGCGGAGTCGGAGACGTACGCGATCGGGTAGTCAGGCCCTGCGCCGACCTTGAGGCCATGGGTGGTCATGGCCCCGGTGAAGGGCAGCTCGTCGAGCGCGAACCGGCCGTTCGCCCCGAGGGCGTAGTTGCGGGCGGCGGTGATCATGGAGTCGTCGGTCCCGTCGCCGATGAGCAGGATCACGTTGCGCGGCTTGGCCGGGTCGATCTGCTCGGCGAGTGCGGCGGATCGGTCCTCGGTGAATCCTGGCTGGACCGCGCTGGCGGTCGTGAGCCCCAGGACAACGATGCCCGAGAGGGCGCCCATCGCCAGGTATGAGAGGTTCTTGCGCTGCACTGCAGGTCCTTTCGTCGGTGAACGAGGAAAGGCTCGGGGCGGATGGCGACCTGCGCCCGTCCGGAAGATGGATCCTGGGCGACGACTGGGTGTCGGCGGGGCGTATCGGGACCGGGCGAGGGGTCAGGTGATCGTCATGCCGCCGTCGACGGGGATCGTCTGGCCGGTGACGTAGCCGGACGCGGGGGAGGCGAGGAAGACCACGGCGGCCGCGAGCTCGGCGGGGTCGCCCTTGCGGCCGACCGGGATCCGCGGGCCCTGGGACTCCAGGTAGCCGGGCGGGTACTGGTCGGTCATCTCGGACTCGAAGAACCCCGGGGCGATCGCGTTGACCCGGATGCCCTTGCGGCCGGTCCACTGCTGGGCCAGGTCGCGGGTCATCCCGATCAGCCCGGCCTTCGAGGAGGCGTACGCCGCCTGCGGGAGGCCGGCGGTGGTGATGCCGAGCACGGAGCTGATGTTGATGATGCTCGAGCCGGGTTCCATCACCCGGCCGCAGGCCTGCGCCATCCAGTAGCAGCCGTTGAGGTTGACGTCGATGACCTGCCGGAACTGCTCGGGCGTCTCCCGGGTGGCGGGGACGGCGGTGCCGACGCCGGCGTTGTTGACGAGTACGTCGACCCGGCCGAACTCCTCCATCGCCAGCGCGACCAGGTTGTCGCAGGCAGCCGGGTCGGCGACGTCGGTGGCCACGCACAGCGCGCGCCGGCCGGCGGCCTCGACGAGAGCGGCCGTGTCCTTGAGCCGGTCCTCGCGGCGGGCGCCGAGCGCGAGGTCGGCCCCCGCCTCGGCCAGCCCCTGGGCGAACGCGACGCCGAGCCCGCTCGAGGCGCCGGTGACCACCGCTACCTTGCCGTCGAGCCGGAACATGTCGGTGACAGTCATGCCGCGATCGTAGGGGCGAGCCGCTGGCGGTACCATGGCCGCATGCTGAGGCACCTGCTCCTTACCTAGCCGCGTCGGCGGACCACCCGACGCGGCTGCCCCTCGTGCCCGAGGGGCTTTTCTGTGCCCGGAGCAGACCATGGAGACGAGATGAGCGAGCAGCAGACGCACGACACCGAGCCCGCGACGTACGACGTCCACGCCACCGAGCAGAAGTGGCGCGAGGTGTGGGACCGGCTGGAGCCGTTCCGTGCCGACGACGACGTCGTCGCCCGCGGCGAGCGCGAGAAGCGCTACGCGCTGACGATGTTCCCCTACCCGAGCGGCGACCTGCACATGGGTCATGCCGAGGTGTTCGCGCTGCACGACGTGATGGCCCGCTACTGGCGGTTCCGCGGCTACGAGGTCCTGAACCCGATGGGCTGGGACTCCTTCGGCCTGCCCGCCGAGAACGCCGCGATCCGCAACGACGAGCACCCGGCGACGTACACCTACGCCAACATCGACACCCAGTACGAGTCGATGAAGAACTACGGGCTGTGCTTCGACTGGTCGCGGCGGCTGCACACCAGCGACCCGGAGTACTACCGCTGGACCCAGTGGCTGTTCCTGAAGTTCCGCGAGCGGGGGCTGGCCTACCGGAAGAACAGCCCGGTCAACTGGTGCCCGAACGACCAGACCGTGCTGGCCAACGAGCAGGTAGTCGACGGCCACTGCGAGCGCTGCGGGGCCGAGGTGACCAAGCGCGAGCTGACCCAGTGGTACTTCAAGATCACCGACTACGCCCAGCGGCTGCTGGACGACATGGAGCCGCTGGACGCCTCCTGGCCGGACCGGGTGCTGACCGCGCAGCGCAACTGGATCGGCCGGTCCGAGGGCGCCCACGTCGACTTCGTGGTCGAGGGCCGCGACGAGCCGCTGACGGTCTACACGACCCGTCAGGACACGCTGTTCGGTACGACGTTCATGGTGGTGGCCGCCGACGCGCCGCTGGCGGCCGAGCTGGTCACCGACGAGCAGCGCCCGGCGTACGAGACCTATCTGGAGCAGGTCCGCAAGGAGACCGAGATCGACCGGCTGTCGACCGACCGGACGAAGACCGGCGTCTTCCTGGGCGTGCACGCGGTCAACCCGGCCAACGGCGAGCGGATCCCGGTGTGGGCCACCGACTACGTGCTGGCCGAGTACGGCACCGGGGTCGTCATGGGTGTGCCGGGCCAGGACCAGCGGGACTGGGAGTTCGCGACGAAGTTCGGCCTGCCGATCGTCCGCACGGTGCAGCCTTCCGACGACTGGGAGGGCGAGGAGGCGTACGGCGGCGAGGGGCCGGCGATCAACTCGGCCAACGACGAGATCTCGCTGGACGGGATGGGCGTCGACGACGCGAAGCGGACCATCACGGAGTGGCTGGAGAAGCACGGCACCGGTCGGGCCACGGTCAACTTCCGGCTGCGCGACTGGCTGCTGAGCCGGCAGCGCTACTGGGGCGTGCCGATCCCGGTGATCCACTGCGAGAAGTGCGGCGAGGTCGACGTACCCGAGGACCAGCTGCCCGTCGAGCTGCCCGAGCTGCGCGGCGCCGACCTGAAGCCCAAGGGCGTCTCGCCCCTGGCGGCCGCCACCGACTGGGTGAACGTCGAGTGCCCGACCTGCGGTGGACCGGCGAAGCGGGACAGCGACACGATGGACACGTTCGTCGACTCGTCGTGGTACTTCCTGCGCTACTGCTCGCCGAACGACGACACCCAGGTCTTCGACGTCGACCTGGTGCGCCAGTGGATGCCCTGCGACATCTACATCGGCGGCGTCGAGCACGCGGTGCTGCATCTGCTGTACGCGCGCTTCTTCACCAAGGTGCTGCACGACATGGGGATGCTGGACTTCGTCGAGCCGTTCTCCGCCCAGCTGAACCAGGGCATCGTGATCAACCAGGGCAAGAAGATGAGCAAGTCGCTGGGCAACGGCGTCAGTCTGGGGGACCAACTTGATGCCTTCGGCGTGGACGCGGTGCGACTGACCCTGGTGTTCGCCGGGCCTCCCGAGGACGACATCGACTGGGCCGACATGAGCCCGGCCGGCTCGCTGCGGTTCCTGCAGCGCGCCTGGCGGCTGAGCGGCGATGTGACCTCGGCACCCGGCGCCGACGCCACCACGGGTGACGCCGCGCTGCGCAAGGTCACCCATCGGACCGTCCAAGACGCCCAGGACCTGGTCGAGGGCCACCGGTTCAACGTGATGGTGGCCCGGATGATGGAGCTGGTGAACGCCACCCGCAAGACCATCGACTCCGGCGCCGGCCCCGACGACCCGGCGGTGCGCGAGGCCACCGAGACGGTGGCGATGCTGCTGTCGCTGGTGGCGCCGTACACCGCCGAGGAGATGTGGGAGCGGCTGGGCCTCGAGCCGTCGGTCGCGCACGGCTCCTGGCCGGTCGTCGACGAGGCGCTGCTGGTCGAGGACACCGTGACCGCCGTCGTACAGATCCAGGGCAAGGTCAAGGCCCGCCTGGACGTCCCGCCGGCGATCTCTGCAGCCGACCTGGAGACGATGGCGCTGTCCGACCCGGCCGTGCAGAAGGCGATCGACGGGCGCGAGGTGCGCAAGGTGATCGTTCGCGAGCCCAAGCTGGTCAACGTCGTCGTCTAGCGAGACCTACCGGAGCCGGTACGCCTCCCTGGTGATCTGCTCGATCCGGTTGCCGGCCTCGTCCCGCGCCTCCACGCGCAGGTCGACCAGGTCGGAGGCACGGTCGCGAGCCTTGGGGTGGACCACCTTCGCGCTGAATGCGCCGTCACCGGCCGCCTGCACCTGCACCGGCTTCCACCGGTCGTCGCCGTAGGAGACCCACAGCTTGAGGCCCGCGATCTCCGGCATCGGCACGTCCGACGGTGCGTGGTAGGCGTGCACGGTGAACCGCTGCGTGCCCGGCGCCCGCACCGTGTTGTCCATCGCCAGGCTGTCGGCCATGTCGTAGCTGACGTAGACGATCGGCTCGGGTGCGCAGGGAGCCCGGGAGCCCATGGCCATCTCGAGGAAGCACATGTAGCCATCGCGGCGGGTGTCCACGGTCGGCTCCTCGGAGTCGAAGGTCCAGGTCACGTCGGTCTGCGGGCCGGTGCCGGTGAGCTTGTACGTGCCCGGCTCCTCCGGCATCGGGAACAGCTTCCACGGGATGCCCGGGTCGGGCTCGATCTCGGTGCCGCCCCGGAAGAGCCGCATCTCCAGGTCCGCGCTGCTCTCCTCCGACGAATACTCGGCGGAGCCGGTGCCGGAGTCGTGCTGCCGCTCGCCGGGAGCACCGGTGACCATCCGGAACAGGGCGTACAGATAGCCGTCCTGCCGGCAGAGGTGACAGGGGCCGATGAACGCCGGAGCGCCGGGGCCCAACAGGTCGTGGACGGCGTCCGAGGCCATCGCCGGTCCGGGCGTCTTGGGCGCGACGAACCACTGCTGCTCGGCCTGGTCCGGCTGCACGAAAAGCTGAGGGTCGCTCTCGCGCTGCAGCCGGTTGTAGAAGCCGACCGGAGCCAGACCGCCCTGACGGCCGTAGCCGAGACGGGTGTGCACCACCTCGTCCGAGACCGGACCGAAGTACTCCGTGCGACTGCGCGGCCCGAAGAACGCCGTGGTGACGCTGTAGGCCGTGTCCATCGAGATCCGCACGATGTCGTCCGGCTTGAACACCATGCGTTCCTCGCTGTACGCAGTGGCGCGCGGTGCGTGGTAGTCGAGCGCGACCTCGCCGAGGTCACGACGCGTGAAGCGGTAGTCGAGCGAGTCGGGGATCCGGCCTTCCTCGAAGACCTTCAGCGCGTAGGAGTACGGCGTCTCCGGCGTGCTGGCGACCCGGATCGTCACCGGCCGGCGGTCCAGCCTTCGCTGCAGGACCCGCCCCTCCTCGGTCGAGATGTGCACGTTGGGGATCCCGACGTCCTTCCGGGGCGCCGGTGTCCCTTGCACGATCGGGAGCGGGATCGGCAGCCTCCCGCAAGGGTGGTCGGCCGCGGGATACAGCACGATGCCTGCGGCACCCGCGTTGCGGACGGCCTGGACCCTGGCGATGTCGACCCCGCATGAGACGGCGCCGCCGCTCTCGAAGCGAGCCGTCGCCGCCATCAGCGCCAACCTCCCGTCGACGTGTGCGTCGGCGAGCTCCTCCGGCGACCCGGACCCGACATCGACGACCCGCAGCCGCTGGGTGCCGGTGAACGGCACGAAGTCGGGGTGGAAGTCCTGGTAGCGGATCAGCTCGCCGGTGCCGGACGGGGCGTTGAACTCGAAGTGCAGCGGCGCCACCGGGTGCAGGTTGAGCCCGATCGGCTCGGTGACGTCCAGGTCGACCTCGGACCTGCCCAGTAGCGCCTGGGTCCAGAACCGGAGCTTGCCGGTCTCCACCTGCTCCGTGGGCGTGGCCCACAGCCGGGTCCAGGCGCCGACCGGCGCGAAGTTGTAGATGAAAGCGCCCAGTGGTTGCCCGCGCTCGGTCGTGCGTTGGTACGCCGAGGCGGACCGGTTGTTCAGCGGCTCCGCGGGCCGCGGGGTGTCGAAGCTGATCTGCTCTGCCCGGCGGACGTCGAGGGTTACCTCGGTGTCCGCCGCGACGTCCACCTCGGGCTCGAGCAGCATCGCCGAGTTGAGCCGGGAGTCGTCGTCGACCCAGTCGACCGCCTGCATCACGCTGTAGATCCCCGCGGGGACGCGCAGGGTCATGGTCCCGTCGATCGAGGGTGGCACTGGGGTCACCCGGCCACCGGGACCGTCCAGGCGGACGATGTCCTGACCCCAGGGCACGATCGGCTTGCCGGTCCGGCCCTTGGTGTGGATCGTCAGGTCGACAATCGGCGGCTTCCGCACCAGTCCCACGGGTGTCCTGAGGCTGACGTCGGTGGCGGCATCGGTGGCGACCACGGCGCCGGTGTAGCCCGCCTCGCCGAGACCCTCCAGGTCCAGCGAGACCGCGACGGTCGCCGTCCCACCGGCGGGCACCGTCACCGTCGGGTCGGTCGTCAGCGCGCCGGCCGGCACCGAAGCGCCGGCGGTGGTGCGCAGGCTCGTGCTGATGCTCAGGGTCACGGGCTCGTCGGAGAGGTTGGTGTAGCTGATCTCGCGACCGATCGGCTCCTGCTCCGGCTCTCCCGCAGCGGGCAGGGTGACCAAGCCGTAGTCCAGGCTCGGGGTGTCGGCGAGGACGTCCTGGGTGGCCGCGCGGCCGACGTCCAGCCGTCCGGCGCCCTGCTGGTAGGCCGTGTGCCCCGCATCGGTGGCGGTCGACATCAGCGCCGCCTTCATCCGATCCGGGCCCCAGCCCGGGTGGACCTGGGCCAGGATCGCGGCTGCTCCGGAGACGTGCGGCGTCGCCATCGACGTACCGTCCGACGCGGTGTAGAGGTCGTCGACCGGCCGGCCGAGGCTGGTGCCCTCGGCGCGGGCCGCGACGATGTCGACGCCCGGCGCCGCGATGTCCGGCTTCAGGGCAAGGTCGCCCAGCCGGGGGCCGCGGCTGGAGAAACCGGCCAGCAGGTCGCTCTTGTCGGTGGCCGCCACGGTCAGCGCCGCGTC
>CAVSMX010000031.1:0-32454 GCA_963729095.1 uncultured Actinomycetota bacterium
GTGGTCGCCCACCCTGGTCTCGAGCTCGCGGCGGTGGTGGTCTCCAGCCCGGAGAAGGACGGTCGCGATGCCGGCGACCTGGCCGAACTCGGACGCCGGCTCGGCGTGGCAGCGACGCTCGACGCCGACGCGGCTCTGGCGGACCTGGGCGGTGGCGGAGCGGTCGCCTACACGGCGTCCGGCGAGCTGCGCCCCGACGAGGCCATGAAGGACATCGCCACGGCGCTGCGCGGCGGCGCGTCCGTGGTGACCCCCGCCGTCTACGCGCTCTATGACCCCCGGAACGCGCCGGACGACGTACGCACACCGCTCGAGGAGGCGTGCCGGCAGGGCGGGTCCGCCCTGTTCGTCAGCGGGATCGACCCCGGCTGGGGCAACGACCTGCTGCCGGTGCTGGTCTCCGGATTCGCCGGCACGGTCGACCAGGTGCGATGCCAGGAGATCTTCGACTACTCGACCTACGACGCGGCCGACTCGGTGCGGATGATCGTCGGTATGGGCGAGCCCATGGACTACCAGCCGCCGATGGTCGCGGCCGGCATCCCCAGCATGGTGTGGGGCGGGCAGGTGCGGATGATCGCCCGGGCGCTCGGCGTCGAGCTCGACGAGATCCGCGAGACCCTCGACCGGCGTCCGCTCGAGGCGGACGTCACCACCGCGCTCGGCGACTTCGCCGCCGGCACCCAGGGCGCGCTGCGCTTCGAGGTGCAGGGCATCGTCGCCGGCGAGCCCCGCATCGTGATCGAGCACGTCACCCGCATCTCCGGCGCCTGCGCCCAAGACTGGCCGACGCCACCCGACGGCGGCGGGGCACACCGGGTGATCATCGAGGGCCGCCCACGCATCGAGGTGGCGGTCGAGGCCACCGACGAGGGCGGCAACCGTGCGGCTGGAGGCAACGCCACCGCAGCCAACCGGCTGGTCAACGCGATCCCCTGGCTGCGCGCCGCCGCGCCCGGCCTGTACGACGGGCTCGACGTACCCGTCTCCCCCGCCACCGGACGACTCACCCCCACCATCGAGAGGACCCCGACGTGATCATCGACGTACCCGAGGGCAAGGACCCGATCGGCTACGTGTGGGGCGAGATGGTGGCGGGGATCGGCCCGGCCGCCGCCACCTTCGCAACCAGCGTGTACTCCAACAGCACGCTCGGCCTGCGCGAGTTCGAGGCCGCCCGGCTCCGGGTCGCCCAGATCAACGGCTGCCTGTTCTGCCAGGACTGGCGCACCGAGCGCGAGGGGGTAACGGTCGAGGACACCTTCGACACCGCCGTCACGGAGTGGCGGACGACCGACGCGTTCGACGACCGGGCCCGGCTCGCCGCGGAGTACGCCGAACGCTACTGCCTCGACCACCACGGGCTCGACGACGAGTTCTGGGGCCGGATGAAGGCGGCGTACACCGACCGCGAGATCGTCGAGCTCTCGATGTGCCTCGGTTCCTGGATCGGTTTCGGGCGGCTCAACCGGGTGCTCGGTCTGGACGCCGCGTGCGTCCTGCCGAGCCATCTCGCGTCGAGCTGAGGCGAGCCTCCCGGGCCGGTTTCGGCTGCATCGCTGCGTGACAGGATGCAGCCATGACGGACTACCCGCCTCCCGGCGCTCCGCCGCCGCCGGGTGCTCCGCCAGTCGGGCCGTCCGGTCCGCCGCCGCCCCGATGGGGTACGGCGCCCCCGCCGCCACCCGGGTGGCAACCCGCGCCCGGCATGCTCGGCGCCGCTCACAAGCCGGGCGCGATTCCGCTCCGCCCGCTGACGCTGGGCGAGATCTACGACGGGGCGTTCCGGATCATCCGGTTCAACCCCAAGGCCACGGTCGGCTCCGCCGTGCTGGTCGCCTCGATCACGATGATGATCCCGGTCGTCGTCACCGCGATCCTGACCTGGACCATCGGCGCGACGTTCGACGCGACCGGTGAGAACCAGTCCACCGAGGACCTGGCCGGCCAGCTCGGCTCGTTCGGCGCGCTGGGCCTCGGTGCGGTGCTGCAGGTGTTCGGGCTGCTGTTCGTCACCGGCATGATCGTGCAGGTCACCGCGGCCGCCGCCATCGGTCGCCGGCTGACGCTGGGCCAGGCCTGGGCGGCCACCCGCGGCAAGCGGTGGCGGCTGGTGGGTCTGTCGGTCCTGCTCTGGGTGATGACCCTGGCCATCATCGCGGTCTACGTCGTGGCGCTGATCGTGGCGTTCACGGTGGCAGAACTGCTCGTTGCCGTGCTGTTCACGGTCGGCTGGACCGCGCTGTTCCTGTGCGCCCTGGCGTGGTTCTGGATCCGGGTCTACTACCTGCCGGTGCCGGCCCTGATGCTCGAGCCGATCGGCGTCTTCCAGTCGCTGGGCCGGGGGTTCAGGCTCACCAAGGGGCAGTTCTGGCGCACGTTCGGGATCGCGCTGCTGACCTACATCATCGCCCAGGTCGGCGGGTCGATGCTGTCCTTCCCGATCAACCTGATCGGCCAGATCGCCCTCTTCGCGCTCGACCCCGACTACGCCCTGTTCGGTCTGGTGATCCTCCAGGCGGTCAGCTCGGTGGTCGCGGCCGCGTTCGTCGCGCCGTTCAGCTCCGCGGTGAGCTCGCTGCAGTACGTCGACCAGCGGATGCGCAAGGAGGCCTTCGACGTCGAGCTGATGACCCAGGCCGGCCTGACCGCCTCATGATCCTTCCCGACCCGCCGCTCGACCCCACGCCGGACGAGGCCCGTTCGGCGCTTCGGCGCGAGCTGCTCAAGCCCGAGTACTACGACGACAACCTCGTCGAGCGGCTGATCACCTGGCTCCGCCGGCAGCTCGACAAGGGCGTCGAGGCGGCGGTGGACCTGCCGCCGCTGCAGACGTTCGCGGCGATGGTGATGGTGGTGCTGCTGGTCGGCGCGCTGGTGTGGCTGGTCCGCCGGGCGCGCGGGAGCGCCCGGGCCCCGCGCGACAAGCTGTCGGTGCTCACCGACGAGGCGGTCACCGCCGCCGAGCTGCGCGCCCGCGCGGAGGCGGCCCTGGCCGACGGTCGCCACGAGGACGCGCTGGTCGATGGCTTCCGTGCCCTGGCGGCGCGGCAGGTGGAACGCGGGCGCCTCGACGACACCCCCGGCGCGACCGCGCACGAGGTGGCCGGGGTCCTGGCCCGCGAGTACCCCGACCGCGGGCCGCGGGTCGACACCGCCGCCGCGCTCTTCGACTCGGTGCTGTACGGCGACCGGCCGGCCACCCGCGAGCAGGCGCTCGACGTACTCACCCTCGACGACGACCTGGCGGTAGTGCGGTGAACCTCTGGAGACGGCACCGCGCCACGCTGCTGATCGTCGGCGCGTTCGTGCTGGCCGTCGTCCTGGTGATCTGGTCGACCGACGGCGGCCAGGAGAACGACATCCGCTTCGACCCTGCGAATCGGGGTCCGGACGGCGCCCAGGCGGTCGCGAGGGTGCTCGAGGACGAGGGCGTCGACGTGCACGTCGCGCGCTCGGCCGACGCGTTCGACGACGAGGAGGTCGGCTCGGGCACCACCGTTGTGGTCACCTCGACCGAGCAGCTCGGCGACAGCACCCTGACCCGGCTGCTCGAGCAGACCGGCGACGCCCGGCTGGTGTTCGTCGAGCCTGGCCCCCTGGTCACGGGCGAGCTCGGCCTCAGCGGCTTCCCGGAGACGCACGGCCTCGGCAACGGGCGCGACGCCGCGTGCGACGACCCACTGCTCGACGGGCTGACCATGGAGGTCGACCAGGCGATCGCCTACCCCGGCGTGGGCTGCTTCAGCGACGGTGGCTCCGCGGTGGTCACCGAGCGCGAGGACGCGGTGCTCTTCGGCGCCGGCGAGGCGCTGACCAACGACCAGGTGCTGCGTGCAGACAACGCGGCAGTGGCGCTGCGCCTGCTCGGCCAGGACGACGACCTGGTCTGGTACGTCCCGACGTACGACGACCTGGCCGGCGACGACGAGACCGGCCTCGGCCCGCTGCTCCCGCGCTGGATCGAGCCCGGGCTCTGGCTGCTGCTGGTGGCGGCGGGGTTCCTCGTCCTGTGGCGGGCCCGACGCCTGGGCCGGCTCGCCACCGAGCCGCTCCCGGTGGTGGTCAAGGCGATCGAGACCACGCGCAGCCGGGGCCGCCTCTACCGCCGGGCCGGCGACCGGGGGCACGCGGCCACCGCGTTGCGCTCCGCCGCGCGGCGCCGGGCCGCCGTACGACTGCGCCTGGGCGCGGGGCGGTCCGAGGCCGAGCTCGTCCGCGACGTCGCCCGGCACACCGGCCGCACCGAGGCGGACGTCGCCGCACTCGTCGGCTCCCAGGCTGCTGATACGACCCACGACCACGACCTGATCCGCCTGGCCAGCGACCTGGCCGGGCTCGACAGAGAGGTACGCCGCACATGAGCGACACCCAGACCGCCTCCACCGATGCCGCCGCTCGCGAGCGGCTGGTCGCCGTACGTCGCGAGGTGGCCAAGGCAGTGGTCGGCCAGGACGCCGCGGTGTCCGGCCTGCTGGTCGCGATGCTGTGTGGAGGGCACGTGCTGATGGAGGGCGTGCCCGGTACGGCGAAGACGCTGCTCGTGCGCACCCTCTCCGCGTCGTTGTCGGTCGGCACCCGACGGGTGCAGTTCACCCCCGACCTGATGCCCGGCGACATCACCGGCTCGATGGTGATCGACAGCCGTCAGGGCGAGCTGAGCTTCCGCGAGGGCCCGGTGTTCACCAACCTGCTGCTCGCCGACGAGATCAACCGGACCCCGCCAAAGACGCAGTCCGCCCTGCTGGAGGCGATGGAGGAGGGCCAGGTCTCGGTCGACGGAGTGACCCACCCGCTACCGCGGCCGTTCCTGGTCGCGGCAACCCAGAACCCGGTGGAGTACGAAGGCACCTACCCGCTGCCCGAGGCCCAGCTGGACCGGTTCCTGCTGAAGGTGGTGCTGCCGATCCCGGACCGGGCCGCCGAGCTGGAGATCCTGAGTCGGCACGCTGCCGGTTTCGACCCCCGCGACGTGGCCGGCGCCGGCGTCACCGCGGTGGCCTCCGGCGACGACATCGCCGCAGGTCAGGCCGCGGTGAAGGCGGTGCAGGTCTCTCCCGAGGTCTCGGGGTACATCGTCGACATCGCCCGCGCCACCCGCGAGTCGCCCTCGCTGTCGCTGGGGGTCAGCCCGCGCGGCGCGACCGCGCTGCTGCGCTCGGCCCGGGCCTGGGCGTGGCTCTCGGGTCGCGACTTCGTGACGCCCGACGACGTGAAGTCGCTGGCGCACGCCACGCTCGTGCACCGGCTCGGGCTACGTCCGGAGGCCGAGCTCGAGGGCGTGGACGTGGCGCAGGTGCTCAGCTCGGCGCTCGGGTCGGTGCCGGTGCCGCGATGAAGGCAAGCTGATGGCGATCTCCGGCCGGGTTCCGCTGCTCCTGGTCCTGGGCCTGGTCCCGGTGGTGCTGCGACCGGTCATGAGCACGATGTGGCTGTGGCTGCTGCTGGTGCTGCTCCTCGTCCTCGCCGACTGGCTGCTCGCCCCGTCGGTGTCCTCGCTGTCGTTCGAGCGGCGCCCGGTCGGCTCGGTGCGGCTGGGGCACCCGACCGACACCCTGGTGGTCGCGACCAACTCCTCGCGGCGCCGGGTGCGCGCGCTGCTGCGCGACGCCTGGCAGCCCTCGGCGGGAGCCTCGGGGAACCGGCACCGGGTGCGGCTCTCCCCTGGCGACCGGGCCCCCCTGCGCACGGCGCTGCAGCCCCGGCGGCGCGGCGACCTCCGCGCCGTCGGGCTCACGGTGCGCGCGCACGGGCCGCTCGGACTGGCGGCGAAGCAGCGCACGATCGACGTACCGGGGGCAGTGCGGTCGCTGCCGCCGTTCGAGTCCCGCAAGCACCTGCCCTCGCGGCTGGCGCGGCTGCGCGAGCTCGACGGGCGCTCGGCAGTGCGGGTGCGGGGGCAGGGCACTGAGTTCGACTCATTGCGGGAGTACGTCCGCGGCGACGACGTCCGCTCCATCGACTGGCGCGCATCGGCCCGCACCAGCAACGTCGTCGTGCGCACCTGGCAGCCCGAGCGCGACCGACGGGTGGTGCTGGTGCTCGACACCTCGCGCACCTCGGCCGGCCGCGTCGAGGACGTGCCGCGGCTCGACTCGGCAATGGACGCGGCCCTGCTGCTGGCCGCCCTCGCGGCCCGGGCCGGCGACCGGATCGACTTCGTCGCCGGTGACCGGCGGATCCGTTCCCGGCTCAGATCCGCCGGTGCCCGCGACATCGCCGCCCGGCTGCAGGACACCATGGCCGACCTCGAGCCGGTGATCGCCGAGGCCGACTGGGACGCCATCGCCGGCGCGGTCCAGGGGCTCGGCCGGCAGCGCGCGCTCGTCGTACTCCTCACTCCGTTGGAGCCGTCCGCGGTCGAGGAGGGCCTGCTCACCGCGCTGCCCACCCTCACCCGCCACCATCGGGTGGTGCTGGCGTCGGTGCGCGACCCCGCGCTCGACCGGCTGGCCGCGAACCGCGCCACCATCGACGAGGTGTACGACGCCGCCGCCGCCGAGCAGGTGCTGCGCCGACGCGAGCGCACCGCCGACCTGCTCACCCGCCTCGGCGTGGACGTGGTCGACGCCGACGCCGAGCGGCTGCCGCCGGCGCTGGCCGACCACTACCTGCATCTCAAGGCGCAAGGGCTGCTGTAGCCGGAGCTGGGACGTGTGGGGGTGACCTATCCGGCGTTTCAGCCAGCGAGAACCGGGATCATCCACCGCCCGCGCTCAGGCCTGGGTGGCGACCCGGTCCTCGAGGAGCGAGTCGTCGATGTCGCCGGTGTGGCCGCGGGCGGCAGCGTTTCGTCCGAGCACGAACGCGTAGGCGAGGAACGTCAGCTCGGCCGTGATGCCGATGCCGACCCGAGCCCAGGTGGGCAGCGGCGAGGGGGTCACGAAGGCTTCGATGATGCCGCTGACCAGGAGTACGGCGACCAGCCCGAGCGCGACGGTGCCGGCGGTCCGGCCCTCGCGGGCGATCGAGGCGGTGCGGGTGAGGCCGCGGGGCTCCACCCACGACCAGAAGAGCCGCAGCCCGACGCCTCCGGCGACGAAGACCGCGGTCAGCTCGAGCAGCCCGTGGGGAAGGATCAGCCCCCAGAACAGGTCGGCCCGGTCGTGCCGGGTCATGACGGAGCCGATCACGGCCAGGTTGAGGACGTTCTGGAACAAGAGGTAGATGACCGGCAGCCCGAGGATCCCCAGTGCGATGCAGAGCGCGGAGACCCACGCGTTGTTGACCCAGACCTGCGCGGCGAAGTGGCTGGCCGCGTGCTCGCTGTAGTAGTTCTCGAAGTCGTTGTTGACCAGCTGGTCGACCTCGGCGGGGGTGAGCAGTGTCTGCTCGACCAGCGGGTGGTCGAGCAGCCACCGCATCATCACCGCGGTCACGACGACGTTGGCCGCAAGGCAGCCCAGCCACCACCAGCGGAGCCGGTACAACGCGGCCGGGAACCGCTCGTTGAAGAACGTCGCCACCCCTCGCCAGGTGCCGACCCGGGTGCCGGCCGCCTTGTTGCGGGCGCGCGACAGCAACGAGGAGAGGTGCGCGACGAGCGACGCGTCGGGGGCCGACGTACGCACCACGGACAGGTGGGTGGCCACCTGCTGGTAGCGCTCGACGAGCTCGTCGCTCTCCGCCCCGCTGAGCCGGCCCGACTTCACCAGCTGCTCGAGCCGCGCCCACTCCTGCGCGTGCGCGAGCACGTAGGCGTCGAGATCCACCGGGCTAGCCTAGGCGCCGATGACCGCCCCCGAGTTCGCGACGCTGACGACTGATGACCTCGTCACCGGCGAGGCGGTCGCGCTCGACCTGCCGCCGGCGAGTCTCGGGCTGCGGATCGCCTCCGGGCTGATCGACGTCACCACCACCCTCGTGCTTCTCTTCGTCGTCATCCTGGTCGCGTCGATCGCGACACTCAGCACCGACGCGGCGCTGGCGACGGTGGCGTTCATCGGCTCGATCGTCATCGTGTTCGTGGTCGTCCCCACCACGGTGGAGACGCTGACCCGCGGCCGGTCGCTGGGCAAGCTCGCGTTCGGGATGCGCGCGGTGCGCGACGACGCCGGCCCGGTCAGCTTTCAGCACTCGTTCATCCGGGCGTTGGTGGGGTTCGTCGAGATCTACGCGTTCTTCGGGGCGCCGGCGTTCTTCTCGGCGCTGCTGAGCTCACGCGGCAAGCGGCTCGGCGACTACGCCGCCGGCACGTACGTCGTCCGTGAGCGGGTCAAGCTCCAGCTCACTCCTCCGGCCGCGATGCCACCGCACCTCGCCACCTGGGCCCAGCACGCCGACATGACCTCGCTGCCAACCGGCCTGATGCTGGCGGTGCGTCAGTACCTCAGCCGGCTCCCGACGATCGACCCGACCTCCCGGGTCACGATCGGCGCCCGGCTCGCCGACGAGGTGCTCAAGTACGTCGCCCCCGAGCCGCCGCCACGGACCGCACCCGAGGACTTCCTCGCCGCCGTCATCGCGTCGCGCCGGGAGCGCGACCTGTCCCGGCTCCGCCGCCAGTCGGAGTTCCGGCAGCGACTGACCACCCGCCGGTGACCGCCCAACCGCGCGCCCCAGGCGACGTGCTGGTGCATCTGCGTCGGGCCCGCGACCACGTCGACCGGCACTACGCCGAGCCACACGACCTGGCGGCGCTCGCGGAGGTGGCCGGGCTGAGCAAGTACCACTTCCAGCGGCTGTTCAAGGCGACCTACGGACTGAGCCCCGCGGCGTACCTCTCCCAACGCCGGGTCGAACGAGCGCAGGACCTGCTCCGCGCCACCAACCTGACCGTCACCGAGGTCTGCCACGCCGTCGGCTTCTCCAGCCTGGGCTCGTTCAGCGCCAGGTTCCGGGAGCTCGTGGGCGAGACGCCCAGCGCGTTCCAGGCGAGGTACGCCGCCGACGGCGCGCCCCGCATCCCCGGGTGCTTCGTGTTCATGTGGGGCCTGGCCGAACGATCCGCAACCCAGGAGAAGCCGGAGCCGTCCGACCCGTCCTAGCGTGGCCGCATGATCACGAACATCTCCATCGCCAGTGTCTTCGTCAAGAACGTCGACGAGTCCAAGAAGTTCTACACCGAGATCCTCGGCTTCGACGCCAAGGAGGACATCACCCTCGGCGACGGCTACCGCTGGTGCACGGTCAACCACCCGAGCCAGCCGGAGCTGTCGGTGCACCTCACCGTGCCAGGACCGCCGCACTCCCCCGAGATGGTCGCCGCACTCAACCGCTCCCTCGACGAGGGCGGGATGCACGGCCTCGGGATGAACGTCGACGACTGCCGCAAGACCCACGCCGAGCTGGTCGAGAAGGGCGTGCAGTTCATCCAGGAGCCCGAGGAGCGGCCGTACGGCGTGGAGGCGGTCGCCCGTGACAACTCCGGCAACTGGATGGTGCTGGTCGAGCCGCGGGAGTACTCACCCGAGGACTTCGGCTGACCTTGCCCGAGAGGGTGCCGGTGCCCCCTAGTCTTCCGCCATGCACCTGCGGAGGACCCTGCCGGCGGCACTGCTGCTGGCCCTGACCCTGACCGGCTGTGGCGACGACGAGCCCGAGTCCAGCGGCGACTCCGAGCCGGCCACCGACGACCCACGAATGGCGCAGGCGGAGGCCATCCTCGCCTGCACGGACGAGCAGGGGCTGCCCGGGACGATCGGCCTGATCGAGGGCGGGATCCCCGCCATCGACCTGACCACCGAGACCGAGACGATCGTCGTCCACGTCCTCGAGTCGGAGGAGGAGGCGGCGGGCTACCAGAACTCCGGCGACTTCGACCAGGAGCAGGTCTCCAACACCGTGGTCCTCGGTGGCGCGATCTCGCCCGAGCACCGGCAGGTCATCGTCGACTGCGTCGAGGGCAGCTGACTCACTCGCCGATGTCGGGCACCCCGTCCACGGGCAGCCGCCCGCAGCGCAGATCGATGTGGCAGGCGTAGAGGCCGCTGCCGCCCGTGACCAGGAGCGTGGTCTCATCGGCCCAGCGGGCGGCCGTCGGGACGACGTCGTCGAGGCCGGTGACCGGGGCGAGGGTCCCACCGTCCCAGACCTCGACCCGAGCGCGATCGCGCGCCCCGGGGACGATCACGGCGACCCGCTCGGCGTACGGCCCGAGCGCGGCCGAGCCTGGGAACGTCTCGGTGGGACGGGCGGTGCCGTCGCTGACGTCGTAGAGGCTGGACCGATCCAGCGCATCGTTCACCACGACGAGGTCACCGGCGACGTCGGACGCCCACCCGTCGAGGTCTCCTCGGACGGGGACGGCCACTCCGCCGGCTGCGTCGCGGAGGCTGATCTCGCTGCGGCTCGCCACCAGCACGCCGTCCGCGGACACTCCGGCGATGTAGCTGTCCTTCGTTGCCGCAAATGAGAGGTCTGTCCGATCGGCCACGAAGTCGTAGCGATGCACCATGTCGTCGAGGCCGAGCCAGGCCAGGAAACGGCCGTCGCCCGAGAGCGCCACGCTCTGCACGGGGTCGGGCGTCGGGGCACCGTGCACCTCGGCGAACGGAGGCTCCGCCCGGCGGACGGTGATGCGGCTGTCGTCGTCGAGGGCATAGACCCGGTCCTCGGTCCAGCCGATGACCCCCCCGCTGTACTGCCCGAGGTCGTGCACGACGCCCCGGGGGTCGAGGGCCGCCAGCCGGTTGTCGAGGGTGAAGAAGACGGTCTGGGGCACCGAGGTCGCCGTCTCGCCGGGCGTGTTCGCGAGCGGAGTGCGCTCCGGGTCGCCGAGGACAGCGTTGCCCGCGACCCCGGCGGCGACGACGGCGGCCGCGGCGGCTGCGGCCACGAGGACCCGGCCTGCGGTACGACGCCGGCGCTCGGTGCGAACCCGGGCCTGGAAGGCGACCTGGTCGGCCGACGGTACGTCGACGGCCCGCTCGACGGCGAGGAGTGCCTCGCGGATCTCGGTGGTGGTCATGACATCTCCATGGCGATCAGGTGGAGCTCGGGCAGCGCGCTGCGCAGCCGCTTCAGCGCGTGGTGGGTCTGGCTCTTCACGGAGCCGACCGAGCAGCCGAGCTCGGCGGCGGTGTCGGCCTCGGAGAGGTCCTCGACATACCGGAGGACGAGCGTGGCGCGCATCCGCGGTGGCAGTCGGCGGATCTCGGTCCACAGGTCGAGGTGCTCGGCGCGGACCCCGAGCCCGCCGTCGTGCCCGACGTCGGGCAGCTCATCGGTGGGCTCCTCGCGGCGGCGCGTGCGCCACTGGCGGGACATCTGGTTGAGCATCGCCTTGCGGACGTACGCGTCGGCCGCCCGCTTGTCGCGGATCCTGTCCCAGCGGACGCAGGTGCGGGCCAACGCGGACTGCAGCAGGTCCTCCGCCTCCTCGCGGCGGCCGGTGAGCAGGTACGCCGTCCGGTAGAGCGGCGCCCAGCGAGCGGCCATGAACTCGCTGAACGAGATGTCGGTCATCGGGTCCCTCTCCTGGTGGTGGTTCACCAGGACAGACACCTGCTCCCCGCAAAAGGTTGAGAGGTCACATCGAGTCCGTGACCGGCTCGCCGATGTCGGCGCAGCCACGCCGAGGGGCGAACCGCGGGATGAGGAGCACGGACACCGCCGCTGCGAGGCACAACCCGCCGGCGGTCATCCAGGCCCCGAAGTAGTCGCCGGTCCCCTGCCGGATCCAGCCCGCGTAGCTGGCCGCCACACCCGCACCGACCATGTGCGAGGCGAACACCCAGCCGAACACCACGCCGGCCCTCTCGATCCCGAAGTGCTCACGACACAGCGCCACTGTGGGCGGCACGGTGGCCACCCAGTCCAGGCCGTAGAAGACGATGAACACGAACAGGCTGGCGTGCACCACGTCGGTGAGCAGGTACGGCACGGCCAGCAGCGACAGCCCGCGCATGAAGTAGTAGACGAAGAGCAGGTAGCGCGAGTCGACCCGATCGGTGAGCCAGCCGCTCGCGACGGTGCCGGCGATGTCGAAGACCCCGATCAGGGCCAGCAGGCCGGCGCTCGTCGTCGGCGACATCCCGTGGTCGTGGGCGGCCGGGATGAAGTGGGTGCCGATCAGCCCGTTGGTCGACCAGCCGCAGATCCAGAAGCTGCCGAAGAGGATCCAGAACGTGCGCGACCGGGCGCTCTCCTTCAGGGTCCGGATCGCTACGGTCGCGGGGCCGACGTCGCTCGGCGCCGGCGGCGGTGGCTCCCAGTCGTCGGGCGCGCCGTACGGCGTGGTGCCGACGTCGGCAGGACTGTCGCGCATCAGGAGCAGCACCAGCGGCACCAGGAGCAGCGCGAAGCACGTGACGATCGCGGAGGCCCACCTCCAGCCCGGGCCGTCCGCCACCTGCGCGATGGCGGGCAGGAAGATCAGGTGGCCGCTCGCGCCAGCCGCGGAGAAGACCCCCATCACCAGGCCTCGGTGCTTCACGAACCAGCGGTTCGCGATGATCGCCCCGAAGACCAGCGCGATCGCCCCGGTACCGACGCCGACCGCGAACCCCCAGAGCAGCCACAGCTGCCAGGCCTCGGTCATCACCAACGTCAGGCCGGAGCCGATGGCCACCAGGGTCAGTGAGGCCGCGACCACCCGGCGGATGCCGAAGCGCTCCATCAGCGCGGCCGCGAACGGCGCGGTCACGCCGTAGAGGACCAGGTTGAGGGTGACCGCGCCACTGGTCGTCGCGCGCGACCAGCCGAAGTCCTCCTCGAGCGGCTCGAGCAGCGCGCCGGTCGACGAGCGGAACCCGGCCGCGGCGACCAGGGCACCCATGGTGATCGCCGCGACGAACCAGGCGCGGTGAATACGTCGAGTGCGCTGCGGGCCCTCGACGGTGGCGGTCACCGGCCAAGCGTAGGTTCGCTCAGGCCCACATCGCAGCCACGTGCCGGGCGTCGGTGCCGCAGCAGCCACCGACGATGCGCACCGCCGGCAGCGCGGCGCGCAGGGTCGCGGTGTCGGCGGCCAGCTGCACCGGGTCGCCGTCGTCGAGCTCCTCGGAGTTGTCGAGCTCTTCGTGGGTCATCGTCGACGCGTTCACCCGGAGCCCGTGGACCCGGTCGCGCCACGGACCCTCGTCCACGCCGTTCAGGACATGGGTCGGGTGCGCGCAGTTGACGACGAAGTACGCCGGCGGGGTGTCGGCGTCCACCCTCGAGATGACCTCGGCGAGCGACTCTCCCCGAGGCAGCCGGCCGTCGGTCTCGACGGTGAAGCCGAGGCCGAGCGGCAGCCCGACTTCCGCGGCTGCGCGGGCGACGCCGATCGCCTCCCCCACGTCGGTCAGCGTCAGCACCGTCGCCTGGTCGGCGCCAGCCGCGGCGAACGAGGCCAGCTGGGGGCGGTGGTAGTCGGCAGCTTCGTCGGGGTCGACCTGGGCGCCCGGCTGGTACCCGTCGCCGCGCGGCCCGAGCTGCCCGCTGACCAGCACCCGCGGCAGGTCGGTCCACTCGGCCGCGATCTCTCGCACGAGCTCAACCGAGGCCCGGTTGGCGCGGTCGAGGCCGTCGGCGTCGTAGCCGAGCAGCTTGCCCCAGTCCGGGTTGGCCCGCCAGGTCGGCGTCTCGAGCAACAGGCCCGCGCCCACCGCCCGCGCCGTGGCGGCGTACCCGGCGTAGTAGTTCCGGAGCGCAGCGCGGCCGGACTCACTCTCGACCAGAGGAAACGCGGCGAACTCCGGCAGGTCGAAGCCGTGGTGGTAGATCAGGTCGGTCTCGAGCCCGCCGTCGGTGACGAACGGCTGGGCCTCGGTGGTGGTGGACATGCAGATTCTCCTCGTACCAGACTGTTTGGTCTGTTTTGTACCAGACCGAACAGTCTGTTACAACTGAATCATGCCAAAGGATGGGACAGCGACCCGGGATCGGATCCTGGCGGCGGCCCAGAAGCTCGTCATCGACAACGGCTACTCCGCCACCTCCGTGGAGCAGGTGATCGCCGCATCGGGCACGTCCAAGGGGGCGTTCTTCCACCACTTCGAGTCCAAGCGCGCACTCGCCGACGCGCTCGTCGACACTTACGCGGCGTCAGACCTGGAGCATCTCCGGGACGGGCTGGACGCCGCCCAGAAGGCGAGCAACGACCCCGCGGAGCAAGCGATCGCGTTCCTGGCGTACTACGAGGGCCTCGCCGACGAGCTGATGACCGCGCAGTCGGGCTGCCTCTACAGCTCGGTCCTCACCGAGCTACAGCTCGTCTCCACCGGCGCGTCGGACCCGATCGCCAAGGCCGCGGTCGCGTGGCGGGGGGGTTACGCCGCCCTGCTGCGGGAGGCGATGCCGGACGGCGCCGACGTCGACGCGCTGTCCGACCACGTCTTCGTCACGTTCGAGGGCGCCTTCCTCCTCGCCCGGGCCATGGACGACCCCGGCCACATGCGTCGACAGCTCCGCACCCTGCGTGAGTTGGTGACGGCCGTCCTGGATCAGTCGGGTCGCCGGTAGCAGAGGTCGCTGATCGAGCGCCCGGCGGAGACGCCCTTGCGCTCGAACCTGGTGACCGGCCGCTCCTCCCAGCGGTCCACGATGCCGCCGGTCAGGGCCGGCTCGGCGTCCAGCACCTCGACCATCTGCTCCGCGTAGTCGGACCAGTCGGTGGCCAGTCGCCAGACCCCACCGGGCCGGAGCCGGCTCGAGGCGAGGGCGGCGAACCGGGGCGTGACCAGGCGGCGCTTGTGGTGCTTCTTCTTGTGCCACGGGTCCGGGAAGAACGTCCACAGCTCGTGGAGCGCGCCGGGCGCGATGCGGTGCTCCAGAGACCAGACCGCGTCCACGCCACAGATCCGCACGTTGTCGGCTCCGGCCTCGGCGCAGCGGGCCAGGGTGTCGGCGGCCCCCGGGCGCCATACCTCGAACGCAAGCACGTCGTGGCCGGGGCGGGCGGCCGCCAGCGCCGCGGTCGCCTCCCCGACGCCCGACCCGATCTCGACGATCAGCGGCGCCTCGCGGCCGAACCACGACGACCAGGCGAACCCGGGGTCGTCAAGGGCCTCGTCGGGGATCACCCAGGCCTCGTGGTGCGCCGCCCAAGCGGCGGCCTGGCGTGGGGTGAACCGGGCACCCCGGCGGCTGTAGGTGAGCACCTCGCGCACGCGTCGCCCGTCGTCGGTGAGCTTGTGGTGCGGTCGGGCGGGCTCGGACACGAGGTCATTGTCGCGCTGACTCGGGGCTTGTGCCGGAGTGGGTGGCAACCGATCATCGAGGGATGGACGCGGACCTGGTGGTCAAGGTGGGCGTCATCCTGGCCATTCTCGGCGTGCTGTGGGTGCTGCCCGACTGGGGCGCCTACCGCGCCCGCGCGCGCCGCGTCGGCCGGTCGCTGCGCCTGGTCGAACCTGAGCCCCCGCGTCCGACCGGGCCGCCCATCGAGCGGCTGGCCGCCGACGCCCGGAGGATCCGTGCCGAGATCCGGCGCGCCCCCTCCGGCATCCCGGTAGCGAAGATGCGCGGCTGGCTCGAGGCGTACGACGACGTGCTGGTCACGGCCTGCCGCACCCTCGAGCTCGAGCAGCGGCTCGGCGTGCTGCCCGCGGGCGCCGAGCATGACATGGAGCGGGAGCGGGTCGAGCGGTTGCTCGAGAGGAACGGGCTGCCGCTGCGAATCGCCTGACCCGGGCTCTACGTGAAGAAGGTCGTGGCGTCGATCATGGCCCTGGTGTCCTCCTCCACCTGGCCAGGGCGGCTGCCGATCCCGAGCAGGACTCCCCCGAAGCGCATCTTCATGTAGTCGGCGGATCTCTTGACGCTCTCCACGAGAGGGTCCGCGGCACGGAGGTCGTCCTCGCCCAGGGCCGTCACCACCCACAGAGTGCGACCGGCCATCCGCTCCTTGAACCGCAGTCCGGGGATGTGGAACCAGCCGGTCCAGTAGTCGAGGTACGTCTTGGTGCTAGAGCTCAGCGTGTACCAGTACAGCGGACTCACCAACGCGATGTCCGTGGCGGCGAGCGTCGCATGAAGGAGCTCCACCTCGGCCCGGTGAGTCGGCAGGTACGCGCGATCCTCGCGGAGCCTGCGGTCCTCGTACTCGGGGAGGCGGACGCTCTTGAGGTCGATCCATCGCTGGGGCACGTCCGCGGGAAGGTGCGCGGCGGCTCGCCGCGCGAGCCGTTCGGAGTTGCCGCCCGAACGTGCGGATCCGAGCACGAAGAGAAACGCGCGGTTCACGTCCGCACGCCACTCCATGTGCCGACCTCGTTGAGCAGGAGCAGGCTCGCGCGCAGCAGCACGTCGACGGCCACCGGCAGCGCCGCCTCGTCGATGTCGAAGCGAGGGTGGTGGTGGGAGACCGGTCCCGAGGCCGGTGCGGCGCCCACTCGGAAGTAACAGCCCGGGGTGTCCTGGAGGTACCGGGCAAAGTCGTCGCAGCCGGTGCTGGGGCGCCCTGGCAGCAGATCTCGCACCCGGGTACTCGCCGAGGCCGCACGCCGTACGAGTTCGCTGACACGGGCGTCACAGTCGAGCGCCGGGCACTCCACGCCCCATGCGACAGCGGCGTTCGCACCGCGTGCTCGTGCCTCGGCCTGGACGGCGTGCTCGACCGACCTCCGGTTGTCGAGCTCGTGGGCGGCATCGAGCGTGCGGAGCGTTCCACTGACCACCACGCGCTCAGGTGCCACGTTGGGTGCGGCGGCGCCCTCGAGCATGGCCACCGAGACATGGGACTCCGGCCGCCACGTGCCCGCGAGCCGGTCGAGGGCCAGGACACAGGCGGCCGCGGCGGCCACGGAGTCGACCGGGGTGCCGAACCCGGCATGGCCCGGCTCGCCGGTCACCACGACCGAGAACTGCGCGCAGTACGCCCACTGGACCCCGGAACCGACGGCCACCGCGCCCGAGGGCAGCGTGGTGTCGAGGTGGAGGCCGAGCGCCACGTCGGCGCCAGCAGTGGACCCGGACGAGATCACGGCGGCCGCTCCCTCGTCGGTCTCCTCGGCGGGCTGGAACACCGCCAGGACCTCGCCCGGCCAGGTGAGGCCGGCCAGTGCACGCAGGGTCCCGAGGAGCACAGCGACATGGCCGTCGTGGCCGCACGCGTGCATCACGCCGGGCACCTCCGACCGCACTTCGCGTCCCTCCGCCGGCTCAGTGATCGGTAGGGCGTCGAGGTCGGCGCGCAGCAGCAGGGTAGGGCCTCGCCCCGAACCCGGCACTCGGGCGACCACCCCGGTGCCCCCCACGTGTGCTCGGTAGGTGATGGAGAGCTCATCCAGCTCTGCGGCGACGAGCGCCGAGGTGACGTGCTCGGCGAAGGCGAGCTCGGGATGCCGGTGCACCGCTCGCCTCAGGGCGACCACCCGCGACTCGGCCGCGGAGACCAAGTCATCGAGCCGCGCGTCGTCCGGGGTCCTCACAGCTCGATGATCCCGGGCGGAGCGGGCGGGGAGATCGGCTGCAGCCCGTCGGAGGTCACCCAGTAGGTCTCCTCCACGACGTGGTTCAGTCCTTCGTGCCGGACGGTCGGCTCGATGCACAACGTGCTGTCCAAGACGAACAGCGCGTCCTCGTCGGGGTGCAGGGATGGTGGCTCCGGCACGTGAAGGCCGATGCCGTGCCCGAACCGGCCGAAGCCCACCTCGTCCGGCTCGGTGCCGATCGCCGCCTGCATCGCGACGCCGACCGAGCCCACGCTCACCTCAGGGCCGATCACCGGCAGCGCCGCCTCGAGCCCGGCGCGGGCGCGGGCATGCCCGGCACGCTCGGAGCGGCTGGCGGGGCGTGCTGCGTAGGTGCGGCAGTAGTCCGCCCAGTAGCCGTCGACGATCGGTGCGCCGTCGAGGTACAGCAGCTCGTCCGGATGCCACACCGCATCCGTCGGTCCGCCGAACAGCCCGTGCTGCATACGAGCAACGGCCCCGTGCGGCCCCACCTCGTGAGCACCGAGCTCCAGCTGGGTGATGCTGAACGCGCGCGAGATCTCGCGCTCGGTCATACCGGGCCGGATCCGCTCGGGCATCAGCTCGAACACCTGCCGCAGAATCTCGGCCGAATGACGCATGCGACCGACCTCCCACGGCGACTTTCGCATTCGGCACTGCCATACAAGCGACGAGGCGTCGACCACGTCACGACGCAACCCGGGCATGAGCCGTGCGAGCTGCCCCACAGGTGGCCATGCGGCCTCGAGACCGTCGACGCCGAGTGCTCCGTCGTGTCCGTCGACCAGGTCCGCGAGCACCCGGCCCGCGTGCGGTGCGAACTGCAGATGGCCATCTGGCAACCCCGGGCTCGGTGGGTCCATCTCGACATAGGAGGAGACGATGGCCTCCGGCACCCGGAGCTCCACCGAGTCCACCTCCGTCTCGGCCGCGACGACGTGCAGCGCATCGTGGGAGAGCAGGGCGACGACCGGCCGACTGTGCATCCGGAACGTGGTGCTGACGTAGCCGCTCAGGTAGGTGACGGTCTCGTCGCGGACGGCGAGCAGCCAGGCCAGCCCCTGCTCGGCCATCTCGTGGCGCAGCCGAGCATGCCGGCCGGGTAGGTCCTGGGCCAGGCCAGGCGGCGCCAGGCTCCCCGCGGGATGGTGTTCAGGCACTCGTGGACTCCTCTGTCTGCTGGATCGGGCCGGGCTCCGATGGCCGCGGGCCGTCGGTGGCGAGCAGCAAGACCGACGGGCTGTCTGGGAGGTCGAGCATGCTGCGTCTGTCGATGGCCCCCGGGCCGGACAGCAGCAGCTCTGCAGCGGCGACGACCGCACCCGCGCAGGGGCCGACGGCGAGGCCGGCTTCGGCAGCACGCGCGGCGCCGAGTCGGGCTTCGTCGTCGTCCAGCGCGACGACCGCTGCCAGTCCTTCTCGCATGCGGGGCCACGCCACTAGCGACGGCGTTCCGCAGTTCAGCCCGGACAGCGGGGACGCCAGCGGCCCGGGCAGGGTGAGGACCCGATCGGCGGCCAGGGAAGCCATCACGCACGCAGCGGCCGCGGGCTCGATGCCCACGACGCGCGGCGCCGGACCGGGCCCGGTGGCGGCGTGGTCGATGACCGCCGACGCCAGCGCCCCCACGCCGATCGGTACGACGACCAGGTCGACTGCCGGGAAGTTGGTATGGGCGAGCTGGTCGGCAGCCTCGCGGAGGATCGTGGAGTACCCCGTGGCGACCGCACGCGGCACGCGCTCATAGGACGGCCACGACGTGTCGGACACCACGATTTGCTGATCACCGGTCGCCGCGCACGCGGCAACGGCGTCGTCGTAGGTGCCCGGCACGGACACCACCTCGGCACCCTGCGTCTGGACTCGACGTACGACTCCGTCGGCCACCTCCTCGGACACATACACCCGGCAGCGCAGACCGACGAGACGAGCCACGAACGCCAACGCCTCGCCGTGGTTGCCTTCACTCGCCGCAGCGAGGGTGAGATCCGGGAGCCTGCCCCGAAGTGCCTCGAGACCATCGGCAGCCGACCAGTCGGCCGGGACGTGTTCGCGGAGCGCCTCGGTGACCGCCCACGTGGTGCCGACCACCTTGAACGACGGCAGTCCCCATCGATCGCCCTCGACCTTGACCGCGACCTGGGCTGCCCCCCACCTCTCCGCCAGGTCACGGCAGACGGTCAGCGGCGTGGGCCGGTAGCCCCGCAGCGAGCGGTGCAGCCGACCGACGTCGGCAGGCACGGTGTCGGGCCGCCGACCCACCCTGCTGCCGGTCACGAGCATGCGCATCAGGAGGCACCGTCCAATGCGTAAGCGCCGGCATCCTCGTCCACGGGCGGGGGCGCATCGACCCACACTCCGTCGCTCGGATCCCAGCAGATGGTCACCGTGCTGCCGATCGCGAGAGCCTGCCTCTGTCCCGCGCCCTCTCGCACCACAACGGGGAGGTCGTCATCCACGTGCATCCGCAGCAGCCGCGTGGCACCGAGGTAGCGGACGTCGACGAGCACCCCTTCGATGAGGTTGGCGTCCGTCCCGGGCGGTGACGACAAAGGGCCGCACACCCGCATCCGCTCCGGTCGCACCACCATGGTCGCCGTGGTCGTCGATCCGGGGTTCTTGGCGCCGTGCACCTCCTGGCCACCCGGAAGGCGGAGGGCACCTCGCCTCGTCACCGATCCGTGGAACACGTTGGAGTCGCCGACGAAGCCCGCCACGTAGGCGGTCCGCGGCCGCTCGTAGACGTCGTCGGGTGTACCCACCTGCTCGATGCGCCCCGCGCGGAACACGGCAACACGGTCGGAGAGGGACAACGCCTCGTCCTGGTCATGGGTGACGTAGACGACGGTCGTGCCGACCTGACGATGGATGCTGGCGATCTCGACCTGCAGGGCCTCTCGCAGTCGCCGGTCCAGCGCACCGAGGGGTTCGTCCATGAGCAGCAGGGGAGGGCGATGCACGAGCGCGCGGGCCAGCGCGACCCGTTGCTGCTGTCCCCCACTCAGCTCCGACGGCTGCCGATGAGCGAGATGCCCCAGCTCGACCATCTCCAGGGCGGCGTCGACCTGGGTACGCCGTGCCTGTCCCCGGATCCGGCGCTGACGCAGCGGGTAGCCGACGTTCTGGCGCACCGTCATCGTGGGGAACAGGGCGTAGTTCTGGAAGACCATCCCGATGTTGCGCCGGTTCGCGGGAGTGCGACTGACGTCATGGCCGTCGAAGCTGATCCGGCCCTCGTCGGGCGGCAGGAACCCCGCGACCATGTTGAGCGTGGTCGTCTTCCCGGAGCCCGACGGCCCCAGCAACGTCATGAACTCCCCCGGCTTCACCTCCAGGTCGATCCCGTCGACAGCGGTGAACGCACCGAACCGGCGCGTGATGGCGGTCAGCTCCAGCTCGACGCCCGCGGTCTCGGACAGGACTTCCTTCTCAGGCACGGACAACTCCTCTTCGGGTCACGAGCAGGGCCAGGGCGATGAGTGCCGTGCTCCCGGCGAGGACCAGCACGGCGGCAGCGGCCACCGTCGGGTCGACGCTCTGGGTCACGGACGTGAACATCAGCACGGGCAGGGTCTGCAGCTCCGGAGATGTGAGGAACACCGCCATCACCACTTCGTCGAAGGACCAGACGAAGGCGAACAACGCCCCCGCGAGGACGCCCGGAGCGATCACTGGCAGGGTCACCTGGACCCAGCGTGCCGGCAGCGACGCACCCAGGCTCTCGGCGGCCCTGTCCAGGTTTCGATCGTGCCGGCTCAGGGCCGCGGAGACCGGCTGGGCGACCAGCGGGATGGCGGTCACCGCGTGAGCGAGCACCAGCCCCAGGGTGGTGCCGGCCAGCCCCCACCGCAGGAACGCGAAGTAGATCCCGATCCCGAGCAGGATCACGGGGATGACGATGGGAGCGGCGAGCACACCGTCGAGGACCCGTCGGGGCATCCCTCGCACGTGCTGGAGTGCGAACGCAGCAGCGGTGCCCAGCACCGTTGCGAGCAGCGCCGCCTGGACCGCGACCACCAGCGAGTTCGTGAGCGCGTCGAGCCAGCGCGGGTCGTCGAAGAACGCGCGGTACCACTGCCCCGACCAGTCCGACCAGCTGATCGCCAAGCTGCGCCGGGGGTTGAGGCTGACCGGCAGGATCACCAGGGTCGGCAGCGAGAGCCAGACCCCGACGAGAAGGCAGAAGACCACCAGGGGCCAGCGCCGGGCCCTCACCGGGGTGCTCCGCGTCCGCGGGTCCGGCCCGGCACGTAGCGCACTCCGGCCGCCAGCACGAGCATGACACCGAGGGTGAACACCAGCAGCACCATGCCCAGGGCCGCGGCGGCTGCGTTGTCGCCCAGCTGCGTCACGTCGGTGTAGATGAGCTGGGACAGGAGCGCGTTGCGCGAGGAGCCCAACAGCTGCGGCGTGATGAAGAAGCCCAGCGAGAGGATGAACACGAGCACCGCCGCGACCGCCACGCCGGGGAGAGACAGCGGCAGGTAGACCTGGCGCCAGGCGGCACCACGCCGTGCGCCGCAGGCAGCGGCGGCGTCTGGCAGTCGACGGTCGATCCGCCGCATGACGGCGTAGAGCGGGAGTACGGCGTACGGCAGCAGCACGTGCGACATGCCGACGACCACCCCGGTCGTGTTGCGGATGAGCGGAAGTCGCGGAAGCCCTAGCGAGGCGAGCCCGTCGTTGATCAGGCCCTGGTCCTGCAGCAGCACGACCCACGCGAGCGTGCGGATGGTGAAGCTCGTCCAGAAGGGCAGGAGCACCAAGACGATCAGCACGGTGCGTAGCAGAGGACCGGCGACGGTCATCAGGTAGGCGTAGGGGTAGCCGAGCAGCAAGCACACCCCGCTGACCAGGGCCGCCGTCGTCAGCGTGCGCACGAACACGGTCCGAGTCACCTCGGACCCGGCGAGATCGGTGTACTGCCCCCAACCCTCCGGGCCCGAGACGCTCTCCTGGAGCAAGCCGACGAGGGGATAGCCGACCACCACAACGAGCATCCCCAGCGGGATGGCCAGGAGGAGAGCAGCAGTACCGAGCCGGCGCGAACTGCGGGCCGTGCGCGCCGGCTCGGGAGCGAGGGCGACCGTCACTGCACCAGCTCGGATTGCCAGCGATCGGTGACGGCCTCTCCGTTCTCCGCCCACCACTGCTGGTCCTGGACGATCGTCCCCTCCGCCATCGCCGGATTGGTCTCGGGCAGGAACGGCTCCAGGTCCTCGGGTAGGTCGGTGAGCTCGGCGTCGACCGCCGAGGGCGAGTAGGGGATGAGCGTGGCGAGGGTCGCCTGCCGCTCTGGTTGCATCATGGAGTCGATCAGCTCCATCACCGCGTCAGGATCATCCACGCCCTTCGGCACTACGAGCGCGTCGTAGATCAGCAGCGACTCGCCCTCGCCCCCGGCGAAGGGTGCGTCCTGCTCGGCAACGGCGGCGTACGCGCGACCGTTCCACGCCATGATGATGTCGACCTCGCCCGAGGCCATCTGCGTCTCCGAGTCCGAACCGGCCTCCCAGAAGACGAGGTCGTCCTCGATCTCGGCGATCTTGTCGAACGCGCGGTCGAGGTCCAACGGGTACAGCTCGTCGGGGGGCACGCCGTCGGCCAGGAGCGCGCACTCGATCAACGGGTTCGGCAGCGGGGAGGAGCGCACCGAGCGGGTGCCCGGATACGTCTCGGTGTCGAAGAACTCCTCACACGTGTCGGGCCCGTCCTGCGGGTAGGTGTCGGTGTTGTAGTAGATCGCAGTGGAATACGTGAGCAGCGGCGCTCCACACTCGTCCTGCACCAGGCTGGGGTCCACGCCCGACAGGTCGACAATGTCGGTGTCGAGCGGCTGAAGCAGCTCACCGCACTGCTGCACGGACCAGTAGCCCTCGGCCGGCACCACGTCGATGGTGACCTCCTCGGCGCGGACCTGGGTTTCGATCTTGGCGTAGCTCAGCGTGGGGTCCTCGACGACCTTGACGTCCTCCTCCTCCGCGAATGGCGTGAGGAAGGCCTCCCGCAGCGCATCGCCGTAGGCGCCCCCACCTGACATGAAGGTGATGCTCGGGCCGGCCGAGTCGGAGCCGGCCCCACAGGCGGCGAGCGTCAGGATCGAGGCGACTCCTGCCGCGATGCTGACGAGTCGACGATGGTCCATGGATCTCCCCTTGGTGTCGGGGCCGCGACACGCGACCGGAAAGGGCTGGAACTCGGGATCACGGTATAGTAATATATTGGTATGTCAAGACCTGTCGCGTCGCCCGCAGCTTTGAGCCCGCTCCGCCTCCCCTCGCACCGACCAGCGCACCTGCTGCGAGAGACGGTGTACGACGCGCTCAAGGGCGCCATCGTCCAAGGCACGCTTCACCCGGGCGAACGACTGCGCGACGGTGAGATCGCCGAGCGGCTCGAGGTGAGCCGGATGCCGGTGCGCGAGGCGCTCCGACGGCTCGCCGACGAGGGCCTCGTGGTGGCCGAGGCGAGCCGCTGGACCAAGGTGGCCCCCATCGACGTTGGCGCGGCCGAACGGGTCTACCCGATCATCTGGAGTCTCGAGAGCCTGGCCGTCCAGCTCGCACCGAAGTGGCCCGCGGCCGCACTGGAGGACATGCGGACAGCCAACCGCGACCTCGAGCGCGCGCTCGATGCCGGCGATCCCGTCGCCGCGTCGTCAGCCGATGACGCGTTCCACGACGTCATCCTCCGCGAGGCCGGCAACCCCGAGCTCACGACCGTAGTCCACGACATGAAGGTGCGGATCCGACGCATCGAGGTCGCCTACTTCGGGGGGACGACGACCGGTGAGCGATCGTGTCGTGAGCACACCGCCGTCATCGAGGCGCTGGCCGCCGGGGACATCTCAGCGGCCACCGAAGCGCTGCGGCTTAACTGGTCCGGAACCCTCGAGCGAGTCCGCGGGCGCGACGGCATCGACGCTGCCGAGCCGGCCGAGGCGGCCGCGTCCGCTCCGTCGTCGAGCGAGGGCGCGTGAGCACCGCCGGCCACACGGTGGGGGTCACCGGGGTCACGGGCAAGACCGGGCGCCTGGTCGCCGAGCGGGCGATGACCCGTGGCTGGGTGGTGCGCAGCCTCACCCGGCGCGCCCCCGGGATCGGGGAGTGGCACCGCCTGGACTGGGACGACGAACGCACCTGGAAGCCGGCGTTCAGCGGATGCGACGCCGCCTACGTGCTGATCCCGTTCAACCACCCCGGGGCTGCCGCGCGCACACCCGACGTGCTGCGGGCGGCGGCCGAAGCTGGGGTGCCGCGCATCGTGCTGCTCTCGTCTCTCGACGCCGAGGGCGCACCCCCCGACGATCCCCTGGCGAGGGCGGAGTCGACCCTCACCGCTCTGGGCGTCGACTGGGCGATCCTGCGGCCGACCTGGTTCATGGAGAACTTCTCCGTCGGCTCGTTCGGGGCCATGGTGCGTGACGGCGACCTGCGCCTCCCGGCGGGTGAGGGACGCATCCCCTTCGTCGCCGTGCGTGACATCGCGGAAGTCGCCGTCGCTGCCCTCGCTGCGGACGGGCCACGCGGCCGGTTGCCGCTGACCGGCCCCGACGCGCTGACCCACGCCGAGGTGTGTGAGGTGCTGACCGAGTCCCTCGGGCACGCCGTCCGTTTCTCCGACGCCGGCGACGAGGAGTTCGTCGAGGTGATGGCTGCCCGTGGGTTCTCACGCGACTACAGCGAGTTTCTCATCGAAGCGCTCGACCAGGTGCGCAGCTGCCGACTGCTGATCCCTGTGACCGACACCGTCGCCCGGGTGACCGGGAGAGAGGCGACCACTGCCCGCGAGTTCGCGGCCGACCTGCGGAGCTCGCAACGGCAGTAGTCACATCATGATCGGAGGGTCCGACTATCACGTCGGCCGCGCCGTGCGCTGGCGGATCAGCGCACGGGCACGAGGTCGACGCCACCCTGCACCAAAGCCGCCCGGGTTGCGGAGGCGATCTCCAGCGCACCCTCGGTATCGCTGTGCACGACGAGCGCCTCGGGCCGGATCGTGACCCGCGTCCCATCGACGGCCTCGACGACGCCCTCGCTTGCCATCGCCAATGCCCGGGCGGCGGCGACCGCCGGGTCGGTCACCAGAGCGCCGGGCTCTGAGCGCGGCACGAGCAGCCCTGAAGGCGTGTAACCGCGGTCGACGAACCCCTCGGCCAATACGCGCAGCCCAGCGGCCTCTGCCGCCCGGGACATCTCGGTGCCTGGCTGGCAGAGCACCGGCACCGACGCGTCGTACTCCCGGACCGCGTCGACGATCGCGCCGGCATGCTCGGGATCGGTAGCCGCCACGTTGTAGAGCGCCCCGTGGGCACGGGCGAAGGCCACGCTTCCCCCTGCCACGCGGGCGAATGCCTCGAGGGCGCCGAGCTGGTACAGCAGGTCGTCGGTGAGCTCACGCCGCTGGTAGGCGATGTACCGACGGCCGAAACCGTGCAGATCGCGGTAGCTGACCTGGGCGCCGATCGAGATGCCGTTCTGCACCGCGGTCGTGCAGGTCTCCCGCATGATGCCCGGGTCTCCGGCGTGGAAGCCGCACGCGATGTTGGCGCCCGTCACGAGCTTGAGCAGCGCCTCGTCGTCCCCGAGCCGCCAGCGGCCATACCCCTCCCCGATATCCGTCGTCAGCGCCACCTGCGGCATGCGCCGAGTATCGCGCACAGGCGCCGACGCCGAACAGGTCGGAGGGCAAGCCGCGCGACTGAGCAGGCCTACCTCGGGTTCACGCGCAGGCGACGGTGCCCTGATCGAGCACCTCGTTGTCCACGGTCAGGTAGCGCCACGATGCACCCGCGGACTCCAGCGTCACCTCGAGGACCCCGAACTCGGTCGCCTGGAAGAACTGGGACCCGTCCACGAGGCTGCCTTGAGGGTAGAGGCTGCGGCCTCCGGTCCCGACGACGAACGAGGTGATGCCGTGGCTGCTGGCCTCGCCTTCTGGATCCAGCCGGGCGAACCGTTCGTAGTCGTGGTCGTGACCCGCGAGGGCGAGGTCGAGGTCGGCGGCGTACGCAACCTCCCAGAACGGCTGCAGCGTGTCGTCCGAGTGATGGGCTCCGGACGAGAACCGTGGGTGGTGCATCGCCATCGCCGCACACTTCGTGGGATGCGCCGCGAGGTCGGCACTGAACCAGTCCTGCTCGGCGGCGCAGTCGATCGCCTCGCAGTTCGTGTCGAGCATGTAGATCCGCCAGGCACCGGCGTCCCACGCGTAATAGTCGGGGTCGGTGGGGTCCTCTTGACCTACGTAGGCGTCGTATCCTGCGGCGTCCTCGGTCCCGTACTCGTGGTTGCCGGGAACCGAGCGCAAGATGTCGTCGAAACGGCCCCACGACTTTTCGAAGGCGGCCCGGAAGTCCTCTTCCGCACCCGCCTCGTACTGGAGGTCGCCCAAGGCGATGACCTGATCCGGATCCAACGAGGACGTCAGGTCCGCTGTCGCGTCCTGCTGGCACGTGACCGGCGTGGGCGTCTCGTCGGGTGGGCAGGCGATGTCGCCGACGGCGACCAACCGGACGGGGTCGTTCTCACTCGGGTCGGAGCCGCCGTCGTTTCCGCAGGCGACCAGGAGCAGCGTGCAGAACCCCGCGAGGACGGCCCACGACTGCCGTCTGTTGCCACCACTCATGACCGCATCATGAGCCACCCAACCTGACCCCAGCCTGAAACGCACCCGCGGTCCCGGTTCAGGTGGGGTTCAGCGGTCGCGTGTCACGGTGCCGCCATGAACACGATCAAGGTCGCAGCCGCCGCGCTGGGCCTCGCCCTGGTGGGCGGCTGCGGAGATGCGAACAACCCCTCGTCGGCACCCCAGCCGACGGGGCTACCAACCGGCAGCGAGAACGTCGACCTCGACCCCTCGGACTTCACGCCGACCTCGGACCATCCCTACTTCCCGATCCAGCCCGGGCAGCGGTGGACCTACCGCGAAGTCGAGGACGGGGCCACGATGCAGGTCGTGGTGACGGTCTCCTCCGAGACCAAGCAGATCGCCAACGGTGTCGAGGCGGCGATCGTCCGGGACACGGTGACCGAGGACGGCATGCTGGTCGAGGACACCATGGACTGGCTCGCGCAGGACGCCGACGGCAACGTCTGGTACCTCGGCGAGGACACCGCGGAGTTCGAGGACGGAGAGCTCGCGAGCCGCGAGGGCTCGTTCGAGGCCGGGGTCGACGGCGCGCTCCCGGGCGTGCTCATGCCCGCCGACCCGCAGCCCGGGATGATCTACCGGCAGGAGTACTACGAGGGCGAGGCCGAGGACAACGGTGCCGTGCTCGCGACGGGTCAGCAGGCCGACGTCCCTGCCGGGCACTACGACGACGCGCTGCTCACCGCGGACACGATCGCGCTCGAGCCCGACGTCCTCGAGTACAAGCTGTACGCCGAGGGAGTCGGGCTGGTCCTGACGCTCGGCATCTCCGGCGGCGCCGGCCGCGAGGACCTGCTCTCCATGGAGACCGTCGACGGCGCCACCGCCCGGGCCGCCGGCACCGCGCCACTGGGCACGCCGTACGGCTAGTCGAGTCGGCGCATCTTCACGAGTCATATGCGTCGAGTCGGCGCATCTTCACGCGTCACGTGTGTCGAGTCGGCGCACCTTCAGGCACCGATCCACCGCGCCGGGGACGAATACACCTCTGGTTCACTCGTTGCCGACCCGAGCGCGTCCGCGCCCAATACGGATGGCTGATCCAACGAAAGGGGCCTCCCAGCCTTGCGGCTGGGAGGCCCCTTTGTTGAATCAGACGATCACTTGGTGATCTTGGTGACCCGACCGGCGCCGACGGTGCGGCCGCCCTCGCGGATCGCGAAGCGCAGGCCCTCGTCCATGGCGATCGGCTGGATGAGCTCCACCGACATCTCGGTGTTGTCACCCGGCATCACCATCTCGGTGCCCTCGGGCAGGGTCACGACACCCGTCACGTCCGTGGTCCGGAAGTAGAACTGCGGACGGTAGTTGTTGAAGAACGGGGTGTGTCGGCCGCCCTCCTCCTTCGACAGGATGTAGACCGAGGCGTCGAAGTTGGTGTGCGGGGTGGTGGTGCCCGGCTTGATCACGACCATGCCGCGCTCGACGTCCTCGCGCTTGGTGCCGCGGAGCAGCAGGCCGACGTTCTCACCGGCCTGGCCCTCGTCGAGCAGCTTGCGGAACATCTCGACGCCGGTGACCGTGGTCTTCTGCGAGTCCTCGCGGATGCCGACGATCTCGACCTCCTCGTTGACCTTCACGATGCCGCGCTCGATGCGGCCGGTGATGACCGTGCCGCGCCCGGTGATGGTGAAGACGTCCTCGACCGGCATCAGGAACGGCTTGTCGGTCTCGCGCTCGGGCTGCGGGATCGCCTCGTCGACGGCGTCCATCAGCTCAAGGATGGAGGCCGTCCACTTCTCGTCGCCGTTCAGCGCCGGGAACGCGGCCACGCGGATGACGGGGATGTCGTCGCCTGCGTACTCGTACTCGGAGAGGAGCTCGCGCACCTCCATCTCGACGAGCTCGATGAGCTCCTCGTCGTCGACCATGTCGCACTTGTTCAGGGCGACCACCAGGGCGGGCACACCCACCTGGCGGGCCAGCAGCACGTGCTCGCGGGTCTGCGGCATCGGACCATCGGTCGCGGCGACCACCAGGATGGCGCCGTCCATCTGCGCCGCACCGGTGATCATGTTCTTGATGTAGTCGGCGTGACCCGGGCAGTCGACGTGCGCGTAGTGGCGCTTCTCGGTCTGGTACTCGATGTGAGCGATCGAGATCGTGATGCCGCGCTGGCGCTCCTCGGGGGCCTTGTCGATCATGTCGAAGGCCTCGGTGTTCGGGTTCGCCGCCGGATCCTTGTCGTGCAGCACCTTCGAGATCGCTGCGGTCAGCGTCGTCTTGCCGTGGTCGATGTGACCGATGGTGCCGATGTTCACGTGCGGCTTGGTCCGCTCGAACTTCGCCTTAGCCACTGTGGGCTCCTCCTGGTGTTGTTTCTTACTTGACTCGTACTGGTGGTGGGTGTTGCCGAGGGTCCGTGGCGATTACTCGCCGCGCACCTTCTTGATGATCTCGTCGGCGATGTTCTGAGGAACCTCGGCGTACGAGTCAAACTCCATCGAGTACGAAGCCTGCCCTGAGGTCTTGGACCTCAGGTCGCCAACGTACCCGAACATCTCGGACAGGGGCACGAGGGCCTCGATGACCATGTCACCGTGACGCTCTTCCTGGTTCTGGATCTGTCCGCGCCTGCTGTTGATGTCGCCGATGACCGTGCCGAGGAAGCCCTCGGGGGTGATCACCTCTACCGCGAACATCGGCTCGAGCAAGACCGGCTTCGCCTGCCGCGCGGCCTCCTTGAAGGCCTGGTTGCCGGCGATCTTGAAGGCCAGCTCGGAGGAGTCGACGTCGTGGTAGGCGCCGTCCTCGAGCGTGAACTTCACGTCGACCATGGGGTAGCCGGCGAGCACGCCGAACTCCATGGCCTCCTGGCCACCCTGGTCGACCGAGGGGATGTACTCCTTCGGCACCCGACCACCGGAGACGTTGTTGATGAACTCGTACCCCGCCCCGGAGTGGGTCTCCGGGTCGATGTTGGGGCCGAGCGACACGACGACCTTCGCGAACTGGCCGGAGCCACCCGTCTGCTTCTTGTGGGTGTAGGAGTGCTTCGTGACCTCGCGTCGGAGCGTCTCGCGGTAGGCGACCTGCGGCTTGCCGACGGTGGCCTCGACGCGGAACTCGCGCTTCATCCGGTCGACCAGGATCTCCAGGTGGAGCTCGCCCATGCCCGCGATGATCGTCTGGCCGGTCTCTTCGTCGGCCTTCACCGTGAACGTGGGGTCCTCGTCGGACAGCCGCTGGATCGCGATGCCGAGCTTCTCCTGGTCGCTCTTCGTCTTGGGCTCGATCGCGACCTCGATCACCGGGGCCGGGAACGTCATCGACTCGAGCACGACCTGGTTCTGCGGGTCGGACAGGGTGTGACCGGTCTTGGTGTCCTTCAGACCCATCACCGCCACGATCTGGCCGGCGCCGACCGACGCGATCTCCTCACGCTTGTTGGCGTGCATCTGGTAGACCTTGCCGATCCGCTCCTTGCGGCCGTTGACCGAGTTGACCACGGTCGAGCCCGCCTCCAGCTTGCCGGAGTAGACGCGCACGTAGATCAGCTTGCCGAGGTGCGGGTCCGACGCGATCTTGTACGCCAGGCCCGAGAAGGGCTCGGAGTCGGCCGGCTTGCGGCTGATCTCCTCGTCCTCCTTGTTGGGCGCGTGGCCGACGATCGCGTCGATGTCGAGCGGCGACGGCAGGAACTTCACGACCGCGTCGAGCAGGGGCTGGACGCCCTTGTTCTTGAACGCGGTGCCGCACAGGACCGGGTTGAGCTTGTCGGCCAGGGTCGCGCGACGGATCGCCGCCTCGAGCTCCTCGACTGTGAAGTCCTCGCCCTCGAGGTACTTCTCCATGATCGGGTCGTCGGCCTCGGCCAGCGTCTCGATCAGCTTCTCGCGGTACTCGTCGGCTTGGGCCTGGAGCTCGGCGGGGATCTCCTCGACGTCGTAGTCCTCGCCCATCGTGGTCTCGCCGCGCCAGGTGAGGGCACGCATGCCCACCAGGTCGACGACACCGATGAAGTCGGACTCGGCGCCGATCGGCAGCTGCAGCACGAGCGGCGTGGAGTTCAACCGGTCGACCATCATGTCGACACAGTTGAAGAAGTCGGCGCCGGTGCGGTCGAGCTTGTTGACGAAGCACATCCGGGGCACGGCGTACTTGTTGGCCTGCCGCCAGACGGTCATCGTCTGCGGCTCGACGCCGGCGACACCGTCGAACACCGCGACCGCGCCGTCGAGGACGCGCAGCGAGCGCTCGACCTCGGCGGTGAAGTCCACGTGTCCGGGGGTGTCGATGATGTTGATCTGGTGGTCCTTCCACCAGCAGGTCGTCGCGGCAGACGTGATCGTGATGCCGCGCTCCTGCTCCTGCTCCATCCAGTCCATGACGGCTGCGCCGTCGTGCACCTCACCGATCTTGTAGGAGATACCGGTGTAGAAGAGGATGCGCTCGGTGGTGGTGGTCTTCCCGGCATCGATGTGCGCCATGATGCCGATGTTGCGGACCTTGTTCAGGTCCGTGGTGATGTCGACAGCCACTGAAAGTCCAGTTCTCTAGATAGTGGGCCGGTGAGGCGGGAGTACGACGGTGTCGCACCCCGCCGGCGTCACCAGCGGTAGTGGGCGAAGGCCTTGTTGGACTCGGCCATCTTGTGCACGTCCTCGCGCTTCTTAACAGCGGCACCGAGGCCGTTGGAGGCGTCGAGGATCTCGTTCATGAGGCGCTCGTGCATGGTCTTCTCGCGGCGCTCCGCGGCGTAACCCACCAGCCAGCGCAGCGCGAGCGTGGTGCCACGCGTGCCCTTGACCTCGATCGGGACCTGGTAGGTCGCACCGCCGACGCGGCGGGACTTGACCTCGATGGCGGGCTTGACGTTGTCGAGCGCGCGCTTGAGGGTCACCACCGGGTCGGTGCCGTTCTTGTCGCGGCAGCCCTCGAGGGCGCTGTAGACGATGCGCTGCGCGACCTGCTTCTTGCCGTCCTGCAGCACCTTGGAGACGAGCTGGGAGACCAGCTGCGACCCGTAGACCGGGTCCATGTCGATCGGCCGCTTCGGTGCGGGGCCCTTGCGCGGCATATCAGCTCTTCTCCTTCTTGGCGCCGTAACGGCTGCGCGACTGCTTGCGGCCCTTGACCGCCTGCGTGTCCAGCGCGCCGCGAATGACCTTGTAGCGGACACCGGGGAGGTCCTTCACCCGGCCGCCGCGGACGAGCACGATCGAGTGCTCCTGCAGGTTGTGTCCCTCACCCGGGATGTACGCCGTGACCTCGACGCCGCTGGACAGGCGCACGCGGCAGACCTTGCGCAGGGCGGAGTTCGGCTTCTTCGGGGTGGTGGTGTAGACGCGGGTGCAGACACCGCGTCGCTGGGGCGAACCCTTGAGGGCAGGCGTCTTGTTCTTCGACACCTTGTCCTGCCGGCCCTTGCGGACCAACTGCTGAATGGTGGGCACCTGGTGGTTCCCTTTCCTCTTTGTTTCACGGCCCGACGATCTGCCGGGCACGGGTGTGTTGCCTGTCGAGCTCGTGCCTGTGATGT
>CAVSMX010000032.1:0-60547 GCA_963729095.1 uncultured Actinomycetota bacterium
GGCAGCCGCGCCTTACCGGTAGTTCACGAACTGCAGCGCCACTTCGTAGTCCTGCCCCTTCACCAGCGCGATCACGGCCTGGAGGTCGTCGCGCTTCTTCGACGACACCCGCAGCTCGTCGCCCTGGATCTGCGCCTTGACGCCCTTGGGCCCTTCATCGCGGATCAGCTTGGAGATCTTCTTGGCGTCCTCCGAGGAGATGCCCTCCTTGAGGGCGATCCCGATCTTCGACTGCTGCCCGGACGGGCGCGGGTCGGAGGCGTCCAGGACCTTCAGGCTGACGTTGCGCTTCACGAGCTTCTGCTTGAACACGTCGAGCACCGCGGAGGCCCGGTCGTCGGCCGACGCGGTGATCTCGATGGCCTTCTCGCCCTGCCACTCGATGGTGGCGCCGGTGCCCTTGAAGTCGAATCGGGTCGCGACTTCTCGCGCGGTCTGACCGAGGGCGTTGTCGACCTCCTGCCGGTCGATCTTGCTCACGATGTCGAACGACGAGTCGGCCATGCCTGGTGTCTCCTGTCGGGGGGTTCAGCGTTTTCCGTCTGCCGGTACGGCTGCGCTATTGTTTCGCCTCGTCGCCGACCGGCCAAGCCCCGCTTGGACACGGCGACTCCCCGGCAGGTTGCCCGAGCGGCCAAAGGGAGCTGACTGTAAATCAGCCGGCAATGCCTACAGTGGTTCGAATCCACTACCTGCCACAGCAATGAAACCGCGCCTGACCTGCAGAAACGCAGTCGGGTGCGGTTCTGCTTTTCGGCGGCGTGCGATCCACGTGCGATCCAAACGTGAAATTCGTGGCCAGCGAACACTCGACGAGCTGCTGATTGCCCAGACGTGAGGTCATTCTGAGGTCCTCCAGCGCGGGCCGGACATGGCGCCTCGAGTAGGGGCAAAAGGCCAGCCGGAAGTTCGCCGGAGTTTCACAATGCCGCAGTCTCTGACTGCACGGAGCGTACTGATCTGTTGAGCGGACGCGCCTAGACGAGCCCTTCCAGTTGCGGGTCAAAGGCGACCAAGCCGTGCTCCTTCGCCAGGCGGGAGGCCAGGTTCAGGACGGCTTCGAGGTGCTGACTCCTCGTCATGTTGAGGTAAAGGAAGTCGCCACCGGTATCCGCAAGCAACGGCTCCGTGGCCCAGACGCCGTCCATGCTGCCCTCTGGAACTCTCGGGTGAGCGCCAGGGCGAAGGCCCTGATGGCCGGGCCGGGAGGTCGACTGTCTCGTTCGGAGAGTTCACACCGCGCCTCGAACTCTTCGAGGGCCGATGCGTCATCGGAGGGCCGATCGCCAGCCCACACCGCGAGGTCATGACTCATGGAGGAAGTGTCGCATCGGCTAGATGCTGCGCGGGGGCCGTTGGATAAGAATGCGTCCGGTCGTGCCGCAGATGGCGCGCGGTCGTGCCGGCGATGTGCGCGCGCCCCCACTAGAGCGTGGTCGTGGCCTTCAGATCAGACTCCGTGTGGACCCGCGACTGGCCCTTGAACCGAGCGAGATAGGCGGCCACAGCCAGCCACAGGTTGGGCGATGTGGTGACGAGAACACCGGAGACGGCCGGGCCCGGATGAATGAGCTCCATCCCAGCATTCGCCAACACCACCGGCGACCCGTCAATCAACGCTCTCGATTACCCCAGACAAGGCGCACACGTCACCACGTCAACCACGGACGCCCACCACCGGATGTTCCGACGAATCCCTGACCGACCGATGTCCTGAATCATCGGCGCCTGGGCGCGCCCCGCTCCCACCAGTCGGCCGGTGCGCGGTCATCAATCAGGGTTGCGGTGAACTCGACGTCGGATGCGTTGCAGAACTTCCAGAGCTCCTTCGCAGCACGGCTGTACTGAAAGATGACCTCGTCAGTGTCGAACGCGTCGACCTCGCCGGCACGAAAACGGTCAACAGCTTCGCCCACACGCTGAACAAGCTCGGCCAACCGAGCCTCGTGATACGCGCCCACCGTTTCGCGTGCGGCCCGCCGCTCAGACTTGCTCGACATCTCAGCGACGCTACTCGGACTCACTGGCTGGAGTCAGCAGCCACCGGGAAGTGGCGCAAGCCGCGAACCTCGATCGAACAGCGGCAGAAGCGGACGTGCCCCGTACTCTCCGGGCATGCGCACTAAGTGGCTGGTCCTCGCAGCCGTCGTCCTCTGCCTTGCGCTGGGGATCGTTGGCGGCGTGATCGCGAGGGACTTGGTTACCCCCGGTCGCGCCACGTCGTCGATGAAGTGCCACCAGGCGGCAGTGGAACTGACCGTCGGCACGATCCCGGACGCTCAATCGGTCTTTGTTCAAGTCATCGTGACTGACCGCGACGCACGCGAATGGGAGGTCGAGTGGCCGAGTGCGCGGGATGATGACCCGAGCCCCCTACTCGAAGCGCTTGGAGGCAGCGTGAGGCACGGCTTTCGCATTCTCGGCGATACCGATGACGGATCGGATCGCACAGTTCGCCTACGCCCCCAGGGCTCTCAGGACTGGTGCCAGGCCTCAGCCAGCCTCTCCTGAGGGCGAGTGCCCGCCAAACAGCGCACGCGACCGCGTCGACAGCGGCAGATCCGGATGGCCGCCGGGGTTGCGGGATGGCCGTGTGGATCGGCGTCCTTCCTGGTGCCAGGGCTTTCATCCGTTGAAGTCCTGACGATTTCGAACCCGTCCGTGCCTAAGCCGTCTTGGCAACCACGCCATGAGAAACCATTCCATGAGCTGGGCGCGTGTTCGCTCAGAGCGGTCACACAGGTTCGATGTCCCGGTGACGACACCGCTGTGATCATCACGGCAGCAGCCGTGAATCATGCCGGGATCGCTGGCCTGCAGCCTCACCCTGCGGGCCTGCAGTAGTTGACGGAGCCGGAGCAACGCAGGTTCTCGCCGGGCTCAGACAGTTGGTCAGCTACGGGGTGCAGCCCGCCGGCGCGCGAGCCAAGCAGTCATGCTCGGAAACAGGTTCGGGGAGGGTCCGGTCCAGAACCTTAGTATGAGGGTCACCGCCATCACGCTGAACAACAGGAGCCCGATGGAGAGCACACTTGACCGGCCCTGGTCCGGAGGGGCGGCTGCTGCCCACACCGCGAGCGGGATACTCGCAAGCGCGGCGCCGCCGAGCCAACCGAGTGCGTAGTTGCGGTGGTCTCCCATCAGTCCCAGGTGGATGTGGTCGGGTAGGCCTCGGGTGCCGGAGACGCGGGCGTAGCTCAGGTAGCCGCCGACGATCGTGAAGAAGGCTGCGGCGATGATCACTGCGGTTGCCGGATGCACGTTCCGCAGCGCCCGGATGAACTGCACGGACACGATGACCTTGAGGAGACCGAACCCAGCGAAGGTGGCCACTGGCAAGCCCAGACGTCCGAGAGACTTGCGGATCGCGTGGTCTGTCGGGTTTGCCCTTGCAGCGGCGACCAGGCTTTCGCCAGCCTCTTGACGTCGCCCGAGCCGCTGAAGTACCTCGGCGAGCGCCGCCGCGACGCTTGCATCGTGGGGCTCTAGTCGGAGCGATGCGCGTAGGTGTCGTTCGGCTGCGATCCAGTCCTTTCTGATCGCAGCCACAATCCCTGCGGTCTGATGGGAAAGGGCGGCGTGTGGATGTTGCTCCAGCAGAGTGTTCGCCACCTCCTCGGCGTCGGTCTTCTTCCGGGTGTTGGCCAGGCACAGGGCCAGCACATGAAGGGTTTCGACCTGATGGGGTGATATGCGGGCTGCTTCCTGTGCTGCACGTAGCGCGTCCTTGGGGTTTCCACCTTGCTGGAGCACGCACGCGAGTAGCCGATGTGGCCACTCATTGCCGGGGTTCGCGCCAATCGCACTGCGAGCAGCCTGGAGGGCCTGCGTGAGGTCGGATTTGCCGAGCAGTGCCTGCGTGCGCAGGCACCATGCCTCGGCCTCGGTGGCTGGGTCTCCGAACGCGGGCGACAGTGCCTCCAAAGCAGCGTCGTACCTACACAACTGGATCAGGTTGCGGGCTCGCTCGAGGGCGGTGAGGCCGTCCATCAGACCAGTCGCCTCTGTTTGAGGTACTCGAGCAGCTCGTCATACTGACCGCCCTGGTTGGCGAACAGAACGACGTTGCGAGCGTCGTCAAGCCACATTGACGTCGAGGGCCGGATCTCCTTCAGTGCCTTGGCGAAGTCCTTCATGGTGATCATCCGGACCTCGCCGGCGAGCACCGACTCTTCCATCGCCAACTCCGCTGCGCTGTCGCACAGATGCGCCAGGTCGGCTCCAGAAAGGTGCTCGCTCGCGGCCGCCAGCTTGCCGAGATTGATGGAGTCCAACGGGCGGTCGCGCAAGTGATACGCCAGAATCGACCGACGTGCCTCGAGGTCGGGCGGAGTGACCAGGAGCATGCGGTCCAGCCGACCCGGCCGCAGCAGCGCCGAGTCGACGTCCCATGGATGGTTGGTGGCGGCTAGAACGAACACCCCGTCGTTGTTGTCCTTGACCGAGTCCATCTCGGACAGCAGTTGGTTGACGGTCCCGCGCATAGCCGGACTTGACCGCAGGTGCGAACGCTTCTGGCCCAGTGCGTCGATCTCGTCCAGGAACAGCACGCACGGAGCGTTTGCCCGGGCGGTCTCAAAGATCTCACGCAGGTTGCGCTCGCTCGCCCCAATCCACATATCGAGGACGTCCGCCAGGGACACGGCGTAGAACTTCGCGCCCAACTCACCCGCGATCGCCCGGGCAAGGAACGTCTTGCCGCAGCCAGGCGGGCCGTACAACAGCAAGCCACCCTGCAAACTTCGGCCGTAGAGCCTGCGCAACTCCGGATTGCGCATTGGCGTGAGGAACGCCATCTCAAGGCGGCGTTTGACCTCGCTCATCCCACCGACGTCGCTGAGGCGTACGTCAGAGCCGATCACGTCGGGATTGTCCGTCCGCTCAAGCACGTCCGGGCCAGCATCGCCCTCGACGAAGGCCGGCGGAGCAAGATCTGCCACCTCCTCCTCTCTGGCCTGCCAGTCGACCATCCCCTCCACCGAGGTAGCTCGAAGCGACGCCGTCGCAATTCCAAGGAGCCTCACAGCATCAGCGTTAGTGGGTTCCCGCGCCAGAACCTCGGAGCACAGGCCGGCCGCTTGCGCCGGCAAGTCGTGCTGCAACATCAGCTCAGCCACATGAAGGCGAAGCAGTACGTCATCCTGGTTGGCCTGGATGGCCCCCAGTAGGCTCAGCACGACCGGCGGCAGCGCCTCGTCACTCATATCTCCCCATTGCGTCGTGAGTGGTTCGGCCGATTATCGGCCACGACGCCCCGAAAGAACTCGAAGATCGCGCAATTCGCCCAAGTCGCCGGGGCGGCGACGGGGTTCTCACTGCCACAACCCGAGCGATGGGACCACTGCATGCTCACCCGCATCGAGCCCAGCCAGAAAGAACGATCGCAGTCCCGCTATCCCGGCATGTGCGGACGTTTCAGCGAGAGCGGTCGAGCTCGGGCTAGGAGATTAGACGCTCCTGCTCCTACCTCAAACAGGGGGACGATCCCGCAACGAACCTCAAGGACGGGCGCCATGCCCCAGCATGGTCCGGGTGACGAAGCCGATCGCTGCCGTAGCCGCGAGCCTGCTCGGCGTCGTCCTGCTCTCGTCCTGCGGCGATAGTTGGGACTGCCGCCAAACAGAGGGCGATGACTACCCCGCCTTGGAGGACGTAGCCCAGCAAGTGATGGCCGAAGTCGAACATGAAGACCTCGAACGTTCTAGCGGATGCGACGTCACAACGCACCCGAACGCGACCGTGTACGTGGAAGTCCCAGGATGGGACCGCCGCGATGAGGCGATCGAGTTCCTGCGCGATCAGGGCTACCGAGTTACCGAGGACGGCGTAGGGCGTTCCCCCGACGGACGGTACGTCGCCGACGTGGTCGGCCCTGCGCGTAGCCGGGGTGCAGGCCCCGTTGCAGTCTCCTTCGGTTTCGCTCCGGGCTGACTGACGCACGCCCGTCGATGCGCTCAAGCACGCGCGGATTGCGGCATGTCCGGATGGTACGGAAGCCCGGCCTAGCCGTTGGCGACGGCCCGCCAGGCGGCGTCCACTGTCTCCCCGTATCGATCGGTCCCCAACTCAGGGATCAAGGAGTCCGCTGTCCGGAGGAAGTCGCCGAGCACCCTGATCTCGCCTTCGCTCCTGCTCGGAAGGTCGCCAAGGAAGTCGGCGTGCGAGATCGCCTCCCGGAGGGCCACAAGTTCGGCCATCGTCATGGACAGCCTCACGCTGTAGTCGTTCTCTACGTCCGCGTCCATTGGTGCTAAGCATCGCCGACGCCCTGTGATCGGCAGGTCTGCACTCCATCTGCGGCATGAGCGGACGGATCATCGGTCTTGCTTGACGTCCTGGAACGTCCCGCGAGGCCCAGATGTCTGATCCGCCATTTCGCTGGTGAGCTTTGGAACGATGATTTCACGAAGGGCGTCGAGCACCTCTGCGCGGATTAGCGCTTCGTTGCTGCCGCCGCCAGCGAGTCTCCACCAGTGGTCCTTGCCGTGCGTCAAGAAACCGGCCCGCTGTGCGTAGCGATGGAAGGCAATTGTGTTCGGGCTGGGCTTCGAGGAGTAGTAGCTATGCCGGGTGCGAGCATCGTCCCAAGCAGACTTGCCAACGACCATTAGGTTGATCGTGAACTTGGCCTCGTCGCCGGTGCTGGCCTGGGAGGTCTGGAAGCCCGAACATCGCCCAGTCTCGCTCGTCGGGGAGCGTCCAAACTTTCCCTGATCCGGTGAGCCCCAACTCTCGAAGAAAGTGGCCCCACACCGTCTTCAACAGCCGGCCGAGGCGGTCCTGAGCCTCACCCATGGTCGCATCGTAGGCTGCCGAGTTCCTTCGTCAGGGCGATCCAAGCAAGGGCCCGCACATCGGCAGGACCGCGCGGATCGCGGCATGACCGGGCGCGTCATCATGAGCGGTCGGTTCAGCGGCGCTCGGTGCCGTCGTTATGGGGTGGGGCACGCCTGCGGGCATTCGGTCTGCCACCAGACACCCCCAGGGTCACCTCGACGCACCAGCATCCGGTCCAGCGTCTCTGTCTCCTGGGGAGACCACGGTTGGTGTTGCCGTCCAGGCCGAAAAGCCACACCAACCCACGGGCACATCCGGGATTGAGTTGTTCGTGTGCCTTGTCGTCGCAGACGAGAGCCACCGCATACGTCAGGGAGTCACCAGCCTGACACTGTGCCCAGTCGATCACCTGGAGAACGTCGGCACCCGTGATGTCGTAGGTGTCGGTCCGGTCTTGCGTGGTCGCGCCACTGCCGTGGAGATAGACCCTGAAGCGAGGGCCGCTGTCCTCCCAATTGTTGTCGCGCTCATCGACCTGCATGATCTGGATGGCACCCATTCGGGCAGTCGCCCAGCCACGACCGTCCCATCCGCTCATCGGCAGTAGAGTTCCGCGTGAATGGGGGACGCGTCCCTTAGTTGTCGCTGCCCGAGGCGTTCGTCCGCTTGGAGCGTTCCGGCTGGTTGCGTCGGAGTCCTGCCGCGATCAGGTCGGGGATGACGCCGACTAGGAGCGTCACAAAGCTGAAGGCTGCGACCACAATTGCGTCTTCACGGTGGAGTCCGTCCGGGGGGTGAACGAGCAGGATGCCGGCGAATATGAGCCCGAGGCCCCCGAGACCCAGAGACACGAAACCGAGCGCATTGCGTAGTCGGCGAAGCGAGGGGTGCGTATGCAACCAGCGGACGGCGAGCCTGTCGCCTAGCACGGGGGCCAGTGCTGCCGCCACTTCCCGGCCATCGCCGTTTCCTCGGAGGGTGTACCGGTGGTCGGGTGTGTGCAGGCGGAGCCGCCACCAGTGGCCGCCGACCATCGGCGTGAACGTGGCGTGCACGAGCGAGGCAAGCTCGACATGGGCGACTTGGTCGGTTAGGTCGCCGGTTTCCACGGCCTCCATCTCGGCCGACAGGACGCTGGCGGGGCCGGTCATTCGCATCCGGGTGCTTTCCCGCAAACCCTGGATCGGCCCGCGGCGAAGGATCCGCAAACTCCGGTCGGACAACACCACGTGGTAGGTCTGCATCCCTCGGTAGGCCTCGAACGCGAATGCGGAGCGCTCCGGGGTTGGTTCGGCCCCGCCGGCAAGTCGACAACGGGGCAGAGGAATCCACGCCCTGGTCGCCCAGCCAGGTCCGCAGGCGCCGAGACCCGGTGTCGCCGGCAAGGTCGGCTACGACCTGTGCCACGACCGCGGAGACAGGCAGGATCTGCCCATCCTGACCGCGGACTTCTGTGCCGTGCGGCCAGCCCCATGTCAGGACCGCGGCCCGGGCGTCCATCAGCGCCAATGAACCGCAGCCTCGAGCAAGCTCTCCACGACGGCCTGGGTGGTGGCCCATCCGGGACCTGGTCGCTGGCGGGGGTAGGAGTCATGGACGCGGTGATGGCGTCGCCCCTCCCTGCTCAAGCAGCGTCAACAGACTGTCGACGGTGGCAGGGCGGGGAGTCCCGGTAGCCCGATCAGCGGCCGCGAGCCCCAGTGCGACTTGCTCGCGCCAGTGCGGCTCGGTGACCGCGGACGGGTGCTCGGTCCAGGCCCTGGGCACCCGCCCATGCGCCGCGTCGGCGACCAGGACCTCAGCCAGAGCGCGCTCGTAACTCCGGAAGTGCGCCAACAATCCGACGGCATCCGGACCTGGCGCACGGGAGTGCCGACGCTGCACGACGCCTGTGTCTTGGCACCCAGCAGCGAACTGCGTCAATGCGGTGAACGGAGTGTTGTGCCAGACTCCGCACCGCACGGCGGGCTCCAGCCATTGCTCGGCCAGCACCTGCCACGCCTCGACGGCGATCTCGGCTGTCTCGGCGGCCGCCGCCCAGTCCGCACCACGCCGCGCCCTAACCGACTCCACCCACCTGCGGTGACACTCGATGAAGTCCGCGACACGTTGGTCGATGCGACCGAGCAGCCGTCGACTGGCCCATGCGTCACCGCCCCTGCGTCCACGGAGGCCCCACCCGAGCCCTCCATTGACGATGCGGAACCCTCGGACGACCCGGGTCACCTGCGTGACGTTGTGGACCTCTTGGGCATCGCGCATCACGGCGGCAAGCTCGTTCTCACGCAGGGACACCCACAGCGGTAGTCCGATCACCAGACTGCCGTCGTCGACGTAGGCGACCGGGTGCGGTGACAACCGGACCTCGGGGCGCCAGCCGTCGGTGCACCGTGCCACCCACGCCGACACCTCGCGCATGTCGCTGCCGGTCAGCGCCAACGTCGGCTCACCGCGCGACAGCCTTCGCGGCACGAACCGCGTGACGTTGTAACACAAGGCCACGGTCACGGCCGCCCAGAGAAAACGCATACAGCGGCACCGACCCGTACAGCAACGTGACAGCCGCCATGCCCACGGCCACCAATGCCAACGTTAATGCCGCGATCACCGAGAACTGCCAGGTGCGCAGCAACCTACCTGCCGCCTGCTCCATCGCGTCCCGGTCGAACTGCGGATCACCCTCCCGCGACACCGTTCCCCATGTCCGTTAATCCCACCGCCAGATGGTCTCCCGGAATCAGGTAATCCACCCGCCGTTTTGCGCAGATCGGCGCGATCGCTCCCAATGCGGCAGATCATTGCGTGGACGATGCTCCGTCGTCACCGTGGAGCAATCGCCCGAGTTCCTGTTTCGCGGCCTGATTCAGGTCGACGTCAAGCCTTCCCCAACCGCCACTCCACTGGTCGTCCAGGCCAATGAAGAACCCGAGGTCCAACTCGGGATCGGTCTCGCCCAGGCGGGCCAGCGTTGCGACCGCCAAGCGGGTGTCTGTGTTTGCCGCCAGGTGCTGCTGATCCAGTCGACGGCGATCTTCTGCACGGTGTCAGGGTCGCTGGGCACGGCTACGTTCGCCTGCGAGACGACATCAGCGAGCAGTTGCTCCAGCGCCCAAGGATCGTGCCGGTCGTAGCCCGCGAGCAGCCGTACCGACTCTGTGTCCACAACGTCGGATGCGAGCCACCGCGCCGCTAGGTCTGGGAGTTCGTCGGACCGCACCAACAGCAACCGGTGCAAGACCACGGTCTCGACAAGGTCGGGCAGCACTGCCCCATCAGAACGCACGGCACCAGCCTGTCAGGGGCTGGGAACCCTTCGCATCCGAACGCACTCATCTCGGCATGACCGATCAGCGGCAGACCCGGGCGAGAACATCGACCGTCGGGGCGGCATGTCCAGCCCGGGAACCGTTGGAGATCGGAAGGTGGCGGCCAGTGGAGGCATTCGGCGTGGTGCTGACCGTCATGGTGCTCATAGCTGTGGCCGCCTTCATACTGTTGTTCGAGCGGAAGCGAGCGAGACAGATCGAGCACGACCTGAGGTCCGACGCTCGGAAGCGCCGACCTCCGCCGAAGTGACCGCACACCCCCGCGCTATCGGGCCCAAGACGAGAACACAGACGAGCTTCACTGCCCCCTTCGTTTCTCTCATCCGACACCCATCATGACGGCTTCAATCGTCTCGATGGTTCCCTCCTGAACAAATGCCCTGACATCGGCATGTCCGGTAAACGGTGGGCGCCGACAAGCGGGATGTCGGCACCCGAGCGAAGCATCACTGCTGGGTTGTCCCCGCCACCTTGACCACCGCATTTTGAATCCTCAGTACCTCCACCATTGACGCCCGTTGACGAAGCCCAACGAGTCCTAGAAGCACTAGCTTCAGTTCCCCACCAGAGCCTTTAAGTCGAGCGGCACGCATGCTACGAAGGTCCGTAGTTCGGTCCGCCCACTTGGGCGGGCCGTGCGTCATTTCGGGACTCATTGACGAGTATTGACGGGCGGCGTTGCTGGTGCACGGCGGGGTGAAGTTCTACCGCGGCGCGGCAGGCGCCGCGCGCAACTACGTCGAGGCCGACCGCTCCCGCGTCGATGACTACTACCTGGCCGAGGGCACCGGCCTGGCCACCAGGTTCGTCGCCGAGCGCACGACCGCCGGGGCCACCGTCGCTGTCGCTGGCGACGTTGGACGGGCCGGGATATGAGCGGTGGGTGGCCGGCTACGACGTCGAGAGCGGTGGGCCGAAGGGTCGGTTGCGGACCGATGAGCGGGGTCTGCGGTTCGTCGAGGTGGTGGTCAACGGGCCGAAGACTTGGTCGTTGGCGGCGTCGCTGCACCCGGAGATCGCGGCCGCCTACGACGCCGCCCAGGAGCGGGCGGCGGTCGAGATCGTCGGTTGGTTGGCCGAGCATGCGACCACTCGGGTGGGTCCGCGGGGCCGGCAGGTGCAGGTTCCGGTCGAGCGGTTGGAGGCGGCGGTGGTGCGGCACTACACCTCCCGGGCGGGTGATCCGCACCGTCATCTGCACCTGCAGATCAACGCCCGGGTGTTCGCGCAGGGGCGGTGGCGGGGCCTGCACTCGGTCGGTGTGGTGGACAGCATCGAGGCCTGAACGGGATCGGGCACGCCGCGGTCGCGTGCGACCCGGAGTTCCGGAACGCGCTCGCGAGCGCACGGTTACACCCTGGATCCGGACACCGGTGAGGTCGCCGAGCTGGCTCCGTATGTGGGTGCGTTCTCCGCTCGGGCGTCGCAGATCGGCCGCAACGTCGACCGCTACGAGGCCGCCTGGCGGGCCGATCATCCGGGTGAGGAGCCCGGCCCGCGGCTGCGCCGGGGGTGGGATCGGCGGGCGTGGGCGGAGGCCCGGCCGGACAAGATCGTGCCCACCGACGGCCGCGAGCTGGCCGCCCGGTGGCGCGAGGAGCTGCACGAACTCGGGCTTCACACCACCCCTCCCACCCGCCGCTCGCAGTCGGCAGGACGAGCCGTTGGGGACGCCGATCGGCCGCCTGAACCGGGACCGGGTGGTCGAGCTGGTGCTCTCCCGGTTGGGTGCGCGGCGGTCGTCGTGGAACGCCGCGGACGTCCGCGGCGAGGTGGAACGGATCGTCGGCGTACGTCGACATCATCGCCCCCGGGTGCGGTGCGCCGGGAGCTGGTCGAGGACCTCACCGGCCGCACCGTCGAGGCCTGCGTGCCGCTTGCTGGACCGCCCGGATGTGCCCGAGCACGTCCGCGCACTCACCTCCCGGCGGGTGCTCGAGGTCGAGGACGACCTGGTCGCACCGGCTCACCGTGCGCGCCGACTACCCGGCGCACGCGGCCCGGGTCGGCCCGGTGGTGGCCGGTCGGGAGCCTCGACCCGGCGCAACGAGCGGTGGTCGCCGCGCTGGCCGGGAGCGGGTCGCTGCTGGTGATCGAGGGCGCGGCCGGGGCCGGGAAGACCACCACCCTGGCCGCCGCCCGCGAGCTGCTGGAGATGCACGGGCAACGCCTGATGGTGGTCACCCCGACGTTGAAGGCGGCCCGGGTCGCCCAAGACCAAGTCGGTGGCGACGCGTTCTCGGCGGCCTGGCTGGCCCACCAGCACGGCTACCGGTGGGACGAGGACGGCCACTGGACCCGCGACGCCGTGCCGCGCGAGTACCTCGACGCGCGCGCTCGGTTGCTGCCCGGCGACGTGCTGCTGGTCGATGAGGCCGGGATGCTGGACCAGGACACCGCCCGCGCGCTGCTCACCATCGCCGATGAGACCAGGCGCCCGGGTCGCGTTCGTCGGCGACCGGCACCAGCTCCCCGCGGTCGGCCGCGGCGGCGTCCTGGACCACGCGACCCGCTGGGCCCGCCCGCCCGCGCGGCTGACGTTGGAGACCGTGCACCGGTTCACCGACCCCGACTACGCCGACCTGTCCCTGCTGATGCGGACCGGTGAGCGCCCCGGTGAGGTGTTCGACGCGCTGGTGGACCGCGGCCAGATCGTCGTCCATCCCACCGAGGTCGAACGCCTCCCGCGCTCGCCACCGCCGAGGGTCTGGTCGTCGCGGACACCCGCGACCAAGTCAGTGCGCTGAACGCCGCGATCCGCGACCACCGGCACACCACCGACCCGACCGTGACCAGCGACGGGCTCACCACGGCGCTCACCGAGGGGCTCACCACGGCGGCTGGTGAGCGGATCGGGGTGGGGGACCGGGTCGCGACCCGCCGCAACGACCGCGACCTCGGCGTCGCGAACCGGGACACCTGGACCATCACCGGCATCGGAGCCGACGGCTCCCTCGCCGTCACCGGCCGCAACGGCGACCGGACACTGCCCGCGGCGTACGTGCGGGAGCATGTCGAGCTGGCCTACGCCACCACCATCCACGGCGCCCAGGGCGAGACCGTCGACCACGCCCACGTCCTGATCGGGGAGGCCACCGGCGCGGCCGCCGCGTACGTCGGGATGACCCGCGGCCGGCACTCCAACACCGCCCACCTGGTCGCCGAGACCCTCGAGGAAGCCCGCGCCCGGTGGGTCGAGACCTTCAACCGGGACCGCGCCGACCTCGGCCCCGCCCACGCCGCAGACACCGCGGCCGAGGACATCGACCGCTACGGACCCCAGGCACCGGCAGACAGCCACGCACTTGCGCTGCAACGAGCCGCGCTGCGCCGACCCGAGCCAGAGCGGCCACGTCGCCCTCCGGTCCCCACCCAACGCCCGCAGTCGCCGGGCATCGGCATCTGACCCCATCCGCAAGAAGTTTCGCTCCGGTGATCGCCCGACGGCACCCGCGGGACTTAGGAGTCCATGACCGGAGTAGTGCACCCAGCCGCGGCCAGGTGTCCGCCAGAAGGTGTCCGAAGCCCCTAGGCCGAGGTTGCTTCTACTCACAAGGAACCAGCGCAACCAGAGGAGACGAGATCATGGAACCCATCGGCATCCCCCCGGAGTGGCACGACGACGACCTGCTCAACTTCGAGCAGTTCTGCGAGCTCATCCGCACCCCACCACGCACCGTGCGGGACTGGCGACGCCGCCGCGTCGGACCCCGCTGGGAACGGCTCGACGGCTGCGGACGACTGTTCATGAGGGTCGCCGAGGCCCGCAGATTCCTCCGCTCCACCAGGCCCTCCACTCGGCGGGAGCGGCACGATGGCTGACAAGACACCTGCCGATCTACCTCAGCCTCGACCAAGCCGCCGAGGTGATGTCCCTGTCGGTCAAGACCATCCGCCGCCGCATCGCCGACGGCACCATCCCCGCCTACCAATGCGGACGACGCCCCATCCGAATCCGCCTCGACGAACTCGAAGCCGCGCTCCGCCGCATTCCGTCCGCACGCTGAGTCCCGCATCAGGCGCGCGCTAGGAACTTTCCAGGTACGACCAAGGCGCGTCGATGATCTCGAACAGCTCAGTCGCGACCCAGTACATGCGTCCCCCGCGGCCTCTCGTCCCGATCTCCTGGAGCCACCCGCGCGCGACGGAGTCCTTGATGATGTTTCGCGCACCTTGGGCGGTCAGTCCCGTTGTGCTCTGCAGTCGCGCGACGGTGATGAACGGGTTGCTGAAAACCAGTTCGACCACGGCGTGCAGGTTGGAGCGAGAGGCACTGGCCGCAGCGAGGTACCGCTCCCGCACGTCCACCAATCGCTCGGCTCGAACGACGGCGTCATCGGCCGACCGCCGGACCGCGGTAAGGAAGAACTGGAGCCACTCCTGGATTTCGCCACGCTCACGCACGCTCTGCAGCCGCTCGTAGTACTCGCGACGGTGCTGCTCTAAGTAGCCGGAAAGGTAGAGCAGCGGAGCCCCGAGCCGTCCTTCTTCCAGCAGCATGAGGTTGATCAGGAGCCGTCCGATTCGACCGTTGCCGTCAAGGAAGGGGTGGATCGTCTCGAATTGATAGTGCATGAGAGCGCAGCGAATCAGTGTCGGAAGCTCGCCAGGAGTGTTGACGAACGCCTCCCAGTCAGTGATCAGGTCAGGCAGGTCGTCGGGCAGCGGCGGGACGTACGTCGCTGTGTCGGGACGGTCGGTCGGGGACCCCACCCACACAGGAGTGCGGCGGAACTCGCCGGGAAGCTTCTCCTCGCCGCGCACGCCTGAGAGCAGTGTCCGGTGGAGCTGCAGGACCAGGCGCTGGCTGATAGGAAGCCTTCCGATCAGGTCGTAGCCCTGACGGGTGGCCGCGATGTAGCGCTCGACCTCCGCGACGTCCTCGCTCTCGCCTGCGGCGCCGCTGGCTTCCGCCTGCAGTACATCCGAGAGCGAGGCTTGAGTGCCTTCAATCCGGGAGCTCGCCACCGCCTCCTGGGTCAGGTAGGGGCCGAGCAGCAGTTCGGGATCTCGGATCAGAGCACCGAGCCCCTGCAGCCGGCCGAGCGAGGCGTCGGCCTCGGAGAGCGCGTTGACAGTGGGCCCAGCCAGGCGGAGGTCCCGGGGGATTTCTGCCGGCTTGAAGTACCAGAAGCCCCACTTGTTCCCTGCCTCGCGGGTCGCCTCGCCGAACGACGGCGCTCGATAGTGTCGAGGGTCCACCCGTGCAAAATAGCAACTAAACCGGCCAATAACTTGCATCTTGGTTGGGACGCACCAACCGGAGTTTGCCGGTGAGCTGCTCATGCCAACTGAAGCAGCGAAGCAGTTGGGAGTGGTGCCGCACGCTGCAAGCTCGCCTTGGAGCGTCAGCTCAACGCAGCAAGTAGAAGCGGCTCGGACTGGCAGGTGGATGCCTTTCCCAGGACGCCCGCCGGTTACCAGGCCCCGGTCTCGGCCAGCGCCGATAGTCTCTCGGTGAGCTGATCCATCCGGCTCTGGCCGGCCCGCACATAGCGGAGTGCAGCCGACGGCGTCGAGTCACCCAGGAACGCCTGGATCTCGCCGATGTTCGCGCCCTGCTGGGCGAGCAGTGTTGCCCCGGTCGCGCGCAGGTCATGGAAGCGGAGGTCGTCGCGGCCCGCCGCGCGCCGCGCTCCGTACCACCCGCGATTGGTGTGCTTGCCCTGGAACCGCGCGGGATGCAGGTGCTGGCCGTGCGCGCCAGGAAACAGCAAGCCCTCGCGTCCCGTGACATAGGTCCGCAGGTGCTTCGTGACCTCGGGCAAGATGTGGGCCGGGATCCGCTGATCGCGTACGCCGGCCGCCGACTTCGGTCCCTTGACGACCTTCTCGCCGGGGCCGGCTCGAGTTACGGCACGGCGGATCCGGATGACCCGCTTGTCGAGGTCGACGTCAGATCTCCGCAGCTCAGTCAGCTCGCCGTAGCGCATCCCGCACCACAGCGCTAGGAGCACCATCGCCCGCCACTCCGGTCGGATGTGCTCGAGGATCACTTCGATCTCCTGCGCCGTCGCGATCTGCTCACGTTTGGGCGAGGAGCCGGAGCCGCCACCACGGATCGCGAACGGGTTGATCCGCCCGACCATCGGCCCGTGCGCGCCGGTCGCCACGGTCATCACTGCGCGGGCCAGCGTGTAGGCCTCGCGGCGGGTCTTCTCTTTGTCGGCCGGCAGGGTTTCGTACCACTCGTTCACGAGGGCCGGAGTGATCTCGTCGAGCGGCAGGTGACCGAAGGCGGGATCGATGTAGTTGCGCAGGAGGCGTCGGTATCCCTCGACCGTGGTCGCTGCCAGCGGCCGGCCCCGCACCTTGCGGGCAGCGAGGTAGCGCTCGGCGTACGTCGCGAAGGTCGGCAACCGAGCAGCCTCGGCCTCCTTACGGGATGCCTCGAGCCTCGCCCGGGGTGCCTGCCAGGCCTCAGGATCCTCCGACCGGCGATGCTCGGCCGCCAACCAGGCCTCGGCATCGATCTTCGCGGCGAAGGTCTCCGGGGCATTGTGACGCGCGCCGTCGTGCCCGACGTAGCTCGCCTGGTAGCGGCCGCTGGCCAGCTTCCGGATGTGTCCGAAGCCCCGATGACTCGATCTCCCACCCATGTGATTCACCCCGAGTCGTGCGATGCGCGTGCGATCCACGTGCGATCCAGGAGGGTATTTCCCGTCCTCGCGTGTCCACGAAGCCTACGCGAGAATCACGCATTTGCGCAGGTCAGAGGCCCTTTTGTCCACTCATGGCCACGAACGTCCAAACCCGGGAAAACCGGTTCGAATCCACTACCTGCCACAGCAACAGAACCGCGCCTGACCTGCGCGAACGCGGTCAGGCGCGGTTTTCTCTTTCGATCGTTCGGATACCGTGCCCTGGTGCCGCTGAGACTGCCCTCCGTACGCCGCCGCAAGGCTCCGCCGCCCGGCGCCAAGGAGGGACCGGGCGGCACCCCGGAATGGTTGACACCCCGCGCCCCGGCAGGGTCCCGGCGGCTCACCTCGTCGTTTTTCGAGCGGTTCCCAGCGTTCTTCGACACCAGCGAGACCTCGACCCAGCCCTGGCGGCTGAATCTTCGCTACGAGGCGATGTTCGCCGAGCATCGCGACGCCCTGGAAGGGTCGAGTGTGCTGGACATCGCCAGCCACGACGGCCGCTGGTCACTGGCCGCGCTCGAGACCGGCGCCACCTCTGTGGTGGGCATCGAGGCCCGGGAGGACCTGGTCGAGCAAGCCGGAGCCACGTTGCGCGGCTACGGCATCGCCGAGGATCGGTTCGACCTTGTCGCCGGAGACGTCTTCGAGGTCCTGGCGAAGCAGCCGGCGCAGGTCGACGTGGTGCTGTGCCTGGGGTTCTTCTACCACACCCTGCGGTACAACGAACTGCTCAGCCGGATCAGGCAGTGCGGCGCAGACACACTCATTGTCGACACCTTGATCCGTCCCGAGCTCACGGATGCACTCATCCGCATCGTCCCGGAACCCAGCGCGCGGCAGGGAAACGCCGTGCAGGACGAATTCTCGTGGGGCGACGAGGTGCTCGTCGGGCGACCGTCCTTCTCGGCGATGAAGCTGCTCGGCGAGGCTCACGGCTTCGCGTTGGAGGGCTGGTCCGACTGGGGAGCTCTACTTCGTGACAACCCCGAGGCCACGGGAGTGCGCGACTACCGGCACGGACGGCGTGTGACGCTGAGGTATCGGGCTCTCTAGCTGGTGTCGCACTAGCGGGCCAGGTAGCCCTGGCACAGGGCGGTGATCTCATCGAGGAACACGTCCCTCGGGATGTCCGGCGCGTCCAGCACGTAGCGCACGCTGAGCGTCTCGACGCAGAGCACCAGCACCCAGGCAGAGGTGGCGTGGTCACTGGACCGCAGCAGGTCCTGGCGCCCGGCCAGATAGGCGACGCACAGCTCCTGCACCCGGCGCTCCAGGGCGGCCAGCCGGTCGCCGTGCCGGGTGGCCGGTAGCTCCTCGGTGCTGACCCGCAGCAGGCCGACGTCCTTCTCGAGCGCGGCGAGCAGCGCGTCGGCGGTGTCCCGGATCATTCGCGGGCCGGTGTCGCCCAGACGGTCGCCGAGCGCGGCCGCCACCCGCTCGGCCAGGTCGTCGCCGTACTGCTCGAGTACGGCGTCGATGATCGCGTCCTTGTTGGGGAAGTACTGGTAGAGCGAGCCGGGGCTGATCCCGGCCCGGGCCGCGATCCGGTTGGTCGAGAACGCGTCGTACCCGTCGCTGAGCAGCACCTCGCGCCCGGCCACGATGATCCGCTCGACCATCGCGCGGGACCGCCGCTGTTGGGGCTGCTTGCGCACAAACGCGAATTGTATGCGAGTGATCACTCGCGTCATCATTGTGCGGTGACTTTGACGACGCAACGCTTCCCGACCCGGTTCCGCGAGGCCGAGGAGCGCGGCCGGAGACTGGGTCGGCCGCTGCGGTTGGCGGCGCGGGTCGGCGACCTCGACGCGGACCTGATGCGCCGGATCGGCGAGAAGATGCTGACCCGCGACGAGCTCGGCGGGCGGCTCGCGGACGCGATGCGGTTGCGAGCGGGCGAGCCCGGACGGGTCACCATGGACGACTTCCGTACGGCGCTGCGCGACGGTCCGGCAGCGGTCGACGACCCGGCGCCGGCACTGGTCGAGTTCTTCGAGACCGCTTCGCGGGTGCCGGACTGGGTCGACTGGGACCTGCTGGCCAGCGGGGCGCGGGCCTACCGCAGGTTCGGGCAGAACGCGGCCGACATCCTCGTCGTACTGTCCCTGATCGGCGGCTACCGATTCGGCGGGCCAACCGACCTCCTGGTGGCCACCGGAGGGCTCAGCGGGGACCTGACCGTGCTCCGGCTCGCTGAGACCCAGAAGTGGACGGTCGCGCTGTCCCAGCCCGGCGCGCTGCGTCCCGGCGGCGAAGCCTGGCGGCTCACCCTCCACGTCCGTGCGATGCACGCGCTGGTCAACGAGCGCTTCGCGCCGCGGTGGGACGTCGAGCGCTGGGGCCTGCCGATCAACCAGGCCGACCAGGCCGCCACCCTGGGCCTCTTCGACGCCGTGGTGCTGCTCGGCGTACGAGCCCTGGGCGTGCCGGTCTCGCGCGCCGACTCACGGGCGGTGATGCATCTGTGGCGGTACGTCGGCTGGCTGATCGGCGTCGATGACGACCTGCTCGTCGACTCCGAGCGGGAGCGACACCGGATCAACTACCACCTGCTGCTGGCCCAGGCCGACATCTCGGAGGCCGGCCCGAAGCTGGCCGGGGCGATCGTCGACGCGCAGCGGGACCTGGCCTTCGGACGGTTCGCCCGGCTGCGGGGGTGGGCGGCCCGGGAGCGGCTGCTCAGCCTGATGACGGTGCTGCTCGGACCGCAGAGCATGGCAGAGCTCGGGCTGCCGCTCCGGCCCCCGTGGGCCGTGGCCTACCTGCTGCCCCTCAACGTGCTGCGCTACCAGGTGGCGGGGCGCATTCCCGGCGGTCGGGCACGCCTCGAGCGCTGGGGTGTGCGCTCGTCGGAGCGGATCCTGGCCCGCCACTACGGGGACCATCCGCACCAGATCGGCGCGCTGCCGACGTAGCCCCGAGCTGGCTCGAATCACCGCGAGCCGCCGGCATCTGTACGACACTCATGCGCATGCACACGCGTGTAGGCACCTGCCATGACTGAGCACCAGACGATGAACACCATCATCCACGCCGCGTTCCGCCGTGACCTGACCCGGTTCGACGATGCGCTCGCGGCCTTCCCGGGCTCCCAGGCTCGGGCCGACCAGCTGTGGGCAGCGTGGGACAACTACACGCACCAGCTGCACCAGCACCACGAGGACGAGGAGACGATCTTCTTCCCCGCGATGCAGGAGGTCGGCGCGGACGTCGCCCTGGTCGGTGACCTAGACGGCGAGCACAAGCAGATGGCGGCGGCCCTCACCGCCGCCACCACGGCGATGCGGGCCCTGCAACAGGGCCCGTCGGCGGACAACGCCAGCGCCGCCCGTGAGTCGGTGGCCGCGTTCGGGACGATCATGCACGACCACCTCGCCCACGAGGAGCGCGACCTCGAACCGTTCGCGGTTGCGAACCTCAAGGGCACACCCCAGTGGAAGGCCACCCAGTCCGCCGTACGCAAGGCGCACAAGGGGAACACCGGGACGTTCATCGCATGGCTGTCCGACGGCGCCGGACCCGACGAGCGGACGGCGCTGGCCAAGGAGGTCCCGACGCCGGTGCTGTTCGTGATCAAGACGTTCGGCGGGCGCGACTACCGGCGCCGGATCGCGTCCGTCTGGTCCTGACTACTCTCTGGCCCGAGTGAGCAGGAAGACCGGGATCACCCGGTCGGTGCGCTCTTCGTACTTGGCGTAGTTGGGCCAGACCTTGAGCATCGCCTGCCAGGCGGCGGCGCGGTCCGGCCCCTCGAGCTCGCGCCACGAGACCTCGATCTCGCCGCGCGCGAAGCGGATCCGGGCGCGCTCGGTCGCCCGCAGGTTGGCGACCCAGAGCGGCGTCTTCGGCCCGCCGAAGTACGAGCCGGCGATCAGGCAGCCGCGTTGGTACGGAACGCAGAGCAGCGGGGTCGTCCGCGGGATACCGCTCCTGCGGCCCGGCACTGTCAGCGACAGGTTCGGCAGGCCGGCGATGTCGAGCACGGAGACCCGACCCTTGGTGGCCTTCTGCAGGGTCTTGTCCACCCAGACGATCTGCGGGAGCAGCTTGGGCATCCACGAGATCCCGCCGACGCGCAGGGCGACCGGAGTGAGTAGTCCCATGCGCGCACCCTAGGCCGATCCCCTGCCAATCCGCGGGGGAGGTCGCGACGAAGGACACGCAATTCATTGCCCCTTCTTCCGAAAGGTCCGACCGATGAAGCTCTCCCTGCCCAGCCGACCCAGTCCCTCGATGGCCGTCTCCGTGACCGCGTTGGTCGTCGCCCTCGGCGGGACGTCGTACGCCGCCGCGACCATCGGCACCGCCGACCTCGAGCCGAACGCCGTCACGTCGGGCAAGATCAAGAACGAGACCATCGTGTCGAACGACGTCGCGGACGGATCTCTCCGGGCCAGGGACCTGCGGCCGGGGCTTCTCGACCCGTCTGGGGACCCGACAGCGCTGACCCGCTGGGCGCTGGTCGACGCGACCGGCGCGATCGTCGCCCAGTCGGGCGGCTTCGAGGTGATCGCCGCCTATCCGACACTGCCCAACACCGCACCCGAGGGGCAGCCCTCCAACGCGCTCCGTGCGAACGGCAACGTCTACATCGACGCGAACGAGCCGCTCGGCAACAACGGGATCGTGGCCACGGTGGCGCTCCAGAACCGGATCGACCAGAACGGCGATGGGATCACCGGCGGTCGTGCCCCGGGTGCGGACGCGAACCCGGAGTTCTCCGGTGAGATCGCGGCGAGCATGTGCGGCCTCACCGACCAGACGCCGACCAACTGTGCGCCCCCGGGTACCCAGAACGACAAAGCCTTCGTGGTCAGCCCGCGCATGAGCGACGGCTCGGTCACCTCGGGCGCCGGCACCGCCGCCGACCCTGGCACCCGCAAGCGCTTCTACGTGATCATCACCGGCGACTCGTCCGACTACGTCCGTCCGACGAGCTGACCGTGGTCAGGGCGCCGTCGGTGACGGCCCGGCGAGCATCCGTACGGCGAACGCGCCGAGCACGGTGCCCATGGCGTACCTCTGGACCCGGGCCCAGGAGGGCCGCCGCGCGAGGACCGATGCAAGTCCGCCGGCGCCGATCACGATCAGGGCGTTGACCGTCAGGGCAATCGCGATCTGGATCGACCCGAGGACGAGCGACTGGGCGGCGACCGATCCGCGCGACGGGTCCACGAACTGCGGCAGCAGCGAGACGTAGAGGATCGCGATCTTCGGGTTCAGCAGGTTGGTCAGGAAGCCCATGCCGATCAGCCGGCGTGCCGGGTCGTGGGGGAGGGTGCGCACCGTGAACACCGGCGGGGCGCCGGGACGGAGCACCGTCCAGGCCAGCCACAGGAGATACCCGGCACCGACGATCTTGAGCACCGTGTAGGCAAGAGGCACGGTGGCGAAGACGGCGGCGATGCCGGCGGCCGCGGCAACGAGGTAGACGAGGAAGCCCAGGCCGGTCCCGATCAACGAGATCAGCCCCGCCCTTCGACCCTGGGTCACCGAGCGCGAGACGAGGTAGAGCATGTTCGGGCCGGGCGTGAGCACCAGGCCCAGCCCCACCATGGCGATCCCGGCCGCGGCAGCCGGACTCACGAGGTCCATGCCACGACGTTAGGAAACCGGTGCCACTCGGGCAATGGCAGAAACGTCACCTATCGGCGAATTCCTGCCATCGTTGCTCAGGGACGAGCCGGCTCGATCCGCCCGGAGACCTCGCCCAGCGTGATCCGCCCGCCGGCGGTGCCGGGTGCCGAGTAGCGCAGCACCACCTCGTCGCCGTCCTCGAGGAACGTACGGCCACCCGGCAGCGGTTCGGCGCCGCCCCAGCTCAGCTCGAGGAACGACCCGCGCTGGTCGCGGTCGGCGCCGCTGACGGTGCCGGAGGCGAAGAGGTCGCCGGTCCGCAGCGACGCGCCGTTGACGGTCATGTGGGCGAGCATCTGTGCCGGCCCCCAGTACATCGCGGCGTACGGCGGTCGGCTGACCACCTCGCCGTTGAGCACCACGTCGACGTCGATGGCCAGCCCCTGCGCGCGGTCGGGCGCGAGGTAGTCCAGCGGCCGGGGGTCCTGGCCGGGGAGCTCGGTCCACGCGGCGTCGAGCGCGGCCAGGGGTGTCACCCAGGTCGACACCGAGGTTGCGAACGACTTGCCGAGGAACGGTCCGAGCGGGACGTACTCCCAGGCCTGGATGTCGCGTGCCGACCAGTCGTTCACCCCGACCACGCCGAAGACGTGTTGGGCGAACGCGTCGTGCGGCACCGGCTCCCCGAGCCGCGACCCGACGCCCACGACGAAGCCGAGCTCGGCCTCGATGTCGAGCCGGCGGCTCGGGCCGAACGTCGGCGCCACCTGGTCCCCCCCGGTGGTCGAGCTTGTCGAGGCCAGCTGACCGCTCGGCCGGACCACGGGCGTGCCGCTGGGCACCACGGTCCCGGCGCGCCCGTGGTAGCCGACGGGCAGGTGCCGCCAGTTCGGCAGCAGCGGCTCCTGGTCGGGCCGGAAGAGCCGGCCGATGTTGGAGGCGTGCTCCAGAGAGGCGTAGAAGTCGACGTAGTCGCCGACGTCGAACGGCTGGTGCAGAACGACCTCGTCGACGGAGTACGCCGGCGTCGTACCGTCCTCCGCCAGCGCCACCACCGCGTCGCGCGTCTCGGCCCACACCTGCGTGCCGAGCGCCATGAACGCGTTGAGCGAGGGCTGGTCGAACTCCGGCCGACCGGTCGCCGCGGCCAGGTCGAGCACGCGGTCCTCGAAGCGCACGCCGACCCGGAGTCGGTCGCCGGCGACCGAGAAGACGCCGTACGGCAGGTGGTCGATGCCGAATCCGGTCATGGTGCGACCAGGCCAAGCTCGCGGAGGTCGGCGACCGGCTCGTCGATCGAGCAGGACCCGAAGGAGGTGAACCACCGGCGGCCACTGGCGCGGTCGGCCCCGGCGAGCATCGTGCCGTCCCGCTCTTCGAGCGTGGCCGCCACCTCGTCGACGCCGGCGCCGTCGAACGCGCGCTGGGTGGCCACCATGACGTTGAGGAAGCCGTGCTGCTCGAAGCCCTCGTCGCTGGTGTGCCGGACCGCCCGGTGCAGCCCGGCCGTGCACTTGAACGGCGTCTCCCGGTCGAGCGCGGCGTCGATCCAGCTCGCCAGCGCGTGGGCGGCGGGGAAGGCCTCGGCCTCCAGGCCGCCGGTGCGGAACTTCAGCCGGTGCTCGGCCGCTGCGACCTCGTCGGCCGCGCCCAGCCACGATGCGGTGGAGCCGACGTGCGGGAGCTCGACGTACACGGGAACGTCGTCGGCCAGCGTGCCCTCCATGCGCGCCGCGTCGACCGCGGCGGCCACCCGCCGGGCGTTGCCGGCGAGGTCGTCGAGGTCACGGAGCGCGATCTCGAGGCCGGCGAGCTCCAGCCCGAGCTTGGCGCACAGGCCTGCCGGGCCGGCTACCTGCCCGGCACCGCCGGTGACCACGACCGAGAGTCGGGCCGGGCTGCCGCGCAACAGGGGTACGTCGGTGTCGCGGACCACGAACGTCCCGACCAGGTCGGCCCACGGCTCCGATCGCCGGGCCAGGTGGTCGGCGCTCGCGGTGTGTAGGTCGGCGTTGCCCGGGGGAAAGATCGCGGCGTCGTCGATCAGGCCGACGAGCTCGGGTTCCAGTGGGTCAGGCACCCGGCTACTCTAGCGATGACACAGATACCGAACACCACCGTCCGACTACCGGAGAACGCATGGCGCACTACCGCAGGGTGGGCGAGGTCCCGCCGAAGCGACACACCCAGCACCGAGCCCCCGACGGCTCTCTCTACTACGAGGAGCTGATGGGCGAGGAGGGGTTCTCCTCGGACTCATCCCTTCTCTACCACCGCGGTGTCCCGTCGGCGATCGTCGCGTCGGAGGTCTGGGAGCTGCCCGACCAGAGCCGGACGCCCAACCATCCGCTGATGCCGCGGCACCTCAAGCTCCACGACCTTCGGACCGACCCGGACCCGGTGACCGGCCGCCGGCTGGTGCTCGGCAACAACGACGTCCGGATCGCCTACGTCGTCACCGGCACCGACGCCTCGGCGCTGTACCGCAACGCGATCGGCGACGAGTGCGTGTACGTCGAGTCCGGCAGCGGCGAGGTCGAGACGGTGTTCGGGGTGCTGAGCTACCGCGCCGGCGACTACGTGATCGTGCCCCGCGCCACCACACACCGGTGGCTGCCCGCCGAGCCGTCTCAGCTCTATGCGATCGAGGCCAACAGCCACATCGCCCCGCCGAAGCGCTACCTGTCCCGCTTCGGGCAGCTGCTCGAGCACGCGCCGTACTGCGAGCGCGACCTCTACGGCCCCACCGGCGTCCACCTCGTCGACGGCGACGACGTCGAGGTGCTGGTCAAGCACCGCGCGGGCGGCCAGGTCATCGGGTCGCGGATCACGTACGCCACCCACCCGTTCGACGTGGTCGGCTGGGACGGCTGCCTCTACCCCTACACGTTCAACGTCGACGACTACATGCCGATCACCGGCAAGATCCACCAGCCGCCGCCGGTGCACCAGGTCTTCGAGGGCCACAACTTCGTGGTCTGCAACTTCCTGCCCCGCAAGGTCGACTACCACGAGCTGTCGATCCCGGTGCCGTACTACCACTCCAACGTCGACTCCGACGAGGTGATGTTCTACGTCGGCGGCGACTACGAGGCGCGAAAGGGCTCCGGCATCGGCCTCGGCTCGATCTCGCTGCACCCCGGCGGCCACCCGCACGGACCCCAGCCGAGCGCGATCGAGGCGTCGCTCGGCGTGGAGTACTTCGAGGAGTCGGCGGTCATGGTCGACACCTTCGCCCCGCTCGACCTGGGCGAGGGCGGCCGGGCGGTCGAGGACCCGGCCTACGCCTGGACCTGGGCGGGCCGCGGGCCCGACGACGGCAACGGCGGACCTGCGGTCTTCTCCAACTCCTGAGCTCGGGTCAACGTCGCAGCGTGCCGACGAGCCAGACCGTGGTGGCCACGAAGACGCCGGCCCACAGCATGCGGCTGTCGGACCAGTGGCCGGCCACGGGGTGAGGGAAGATCGGGAGCAGGTTCTCGAACGGCCGCGCCAACGCCAGGAACATGGCACCGCCGACCACGGCGCTGCCGACGACGGTGGCCGGGCCGGCTGCACCGCGGCGGCGCAGGTGTGCGGTGGTCGCGACGACGGCGACCGTCGCCGCGAGTCCCTGCCATGCGATCGCCGTGGCGTGGCCGAAGTAGGCGTCCCGGGTGAGCGCCACGACCAGGAACCACCAGCCCAGCAGGAGTGCAACACCCAGGCTGCGGGCGGCGGTCCTCCAGGCCAACCCTCGCGGCAGGGTGTCGACCACGGCGGCGGCCGGCTCGTCGTATGCGAACGCGGCGATCCCGGCCAGCAGCCCGACGGCCAGCCCCTGGAGCGGCCACACGGCGTACGGCCACTCCTGGACGGTGCGGAGCAACCCGTAGAGCAGCACTGCGGCCGCGGCCAGCAGCGGCCAGGGCAGCGCCCTGGCCGCGTGCCTGACCATCGGGCTACTCCTCGGCGGCCGGGCTGGGCAGCGGGTTCGTCTGCTCCTCCGGACCGGTGAGCATCGAGATCGTGCCGAGCACGACGGCCACCACGGCGAGGGCGCCGGCCAGCCTGGCCAGGCCGGCACGGGGCGCCTCGCGGTCGTGCAGGGCCGCCACCACCACGCCGAGCGCGCACAGCACCAGCAGGTAGACGCAGTACCACTGCGGGGAGCCGGACAGGATCAGCCACCGCTCGGGGTCGCCGTCGATGCCGTAGGGGCCGCCGAAGTAGGTCCACGGCCAGAAGACGCGGAAGGTGCGGAGCGGCTCGACGATCCCCTGGAAGAAGATGGTGATGAGAATCAGCCCGACGGAGGTGAGGATCGCGGCGCCGCGGAACGGCAGCCAACGCCCTACGACCAGCCCGAGGATCGGACCCCCGAGCGTGGGCAGGACACCGAGCGCGAACAGCATCGCGTAGACCCAGCCGTCGCCGACGTCACCGAACGGCATCGTGTAGTCCAGCGGCGGCGTCGCGTGGTAGTCCCAGACCGCCCAGGCGAAGAAGATCAGCCCGACCGTGAACGGCACGACGGCCGCGCTGGCCAGTGCGTAGGTGCGCTCACGCTCGCTGAGCACGACGGTGCCGGCCGCGGCCTGCGCCTCGTCGGAGCGGCGGACCCGGCCGGCCATCACCATGAGGCCGAAGATGCCGAGGCAGGTGGCAGGGGCGATCACGTAGTAGAGCGACGACGACTCCTCGTCATCTCCGAAGACCACCGCGACGGCGATGAGGGCGACGCCGACGAGGAACAGTGGGTGCTTGAGGTAGGCCACGATCTCGTGACGGGCCAACGTGGCGAGCGCCGAGCGCTCCCCGGCGTACGTCGCCGGTACGGACTGACTCATGGGACGGCTCCTTCATGGGGTCGGGTGGTTGCGCGCATGAGGAGATACGCGTCCTCCACCGCAGGCTCGACGAGCTGGGCGTCGGGCCGAGGAGTTCCACCGATCGAGCGCACCGCGCCCGATCCGGTCCGCCAGGAGCTGAGGGCTCCCTCGTTCGTCTCGTCGCCGACCCACACCTGACCGGCGGCGGTGGCGACGAGCTCGGGGACGGTGCCGTCGAAGCAGACGGCGCCTCCGTCGAGGACGATGACGCGGTCGCAGAGCGCCGCGACGTCCTCGGTCTGGTGGGTGGCGAGCAGTACGCCGCTGGTGCGGGCCTGCTCCGACAGCAGCCCGCGCAGCGACGCGCGCTGCTCGGGATCGAGCCCTGTCGTCGGCTCGTCGAGCACGACGAGCCTGGGATCGCCCATCAGTGCCTGGGCGATGGACAGCCGTCGGCGCTGGCCACCCGAAAGTGCGGAGACGCGCTTGCCGCCGAGGCTGCCGAGCTCCACGAGGTCGAGGACCCGCAGCACCTCCTGGTGCCGCGCCCGGGTGTCGGTCCACTCCTTGAGGACGGCCAGGTAGTCGAGGAAGTCGAAGGCCGTGCTTCGGCGCGGCAACCCCACCTCTTGGGGCAGATAGCCGAGTCGGCGCCGCGCGTCAGTCCGATCGGCGACCGAACCGGTCACGAGGTGACCGGCCACGGAGATGGTGCCGGTGCTGGGGGGCTGGGCCGTGGCCAGGAGCCTCAGCAAGGTGGACTTGCCCGCCCCGTTGGGACCCAGCAACCCGGTCACGCCGGTGCGCAGGTCGAGGTCGGTCGGCTGGAGGGCGAGGGTGCCGCCGTACTTCTTGGACACCCCTCGGAGGCTCGCGACGATGGTCATGCCCGGGTCCTCTCGGGTCGGAGGAGTCCCCAGCGGCGGGCCAGCACCAGGGCGCTGGCGACCGCGACGAGGAGAGAGAGGGACTGGCCGAGAGGCGCGGTCACCTGGTCGACCTGGTCACCGGCCTGGAGCGCGGCGACGCCGAGCACCCAGACCACGGCAACGGCCGCTACCGCGACCGCCGCGGACAGCCTGCTGAGCAGCACCAGCAGGACGCAGGCGATGGCGAGCGCGGGGAGCAGCCAGGCCACGACCGAGACGTCGATCTCCGGGACCAGCCCCATCACCAGCACCAGAGGCAGGGCGCCGAGGACCGCGACGAGCGTGCGGAGCAGGGCCACCCGCAGCTTGCTGTACGGCGTCGCGTCCGCCAGCTCACGGATCGGGTCGGTCGAGTCGTAGGCGCCCGCGACCAGGAGGGCCGGCAAGAGCGGCGCGATCGCCAGCCACGCCACCTGCTGCCGGTCCTGCGACAGCTGGGCCGCCACTAGCGCGAAGCCGAGGGAGGCAGCCACTGCGACGGCGAGTGCGACGACGAGGTTGGCGGAGGCACGCAGGACGACGACGTCGACCTCGGGGACGCGCAGCCACCGGAGCAGCGTGGTGATCCGGCCGGGTTCCGGGGTGCGGACCTCGACCAGCACCCGGTCCCACACCGGGTCGAGCGTGGGCCCGGTGACCAGTGTCGTGGCGTCGGCCCGACAGTCGGCGCATCGCTCGACGTGCGCCTCGACAGCGGCCTGGCCGACGTCGTCGAGGGACCCGTCGGCGTAGAGCGCCAGCAGTTCCGGTCCGGCGTGCCACGGCGCCGTCGTCATGAGTACCTCCTTGGGTCGGCCAGCAGATGGCCACGGATCTGGGACTTCGCCGCTCGCATCCGGCTCTTGACCGTGCCCTCGGGAAGGCCCAGCAGCCGGGCGGCCTCACGCGTCGTCAGCCCGTCGATGAGGGTCGCCTGGACAACGGTGCGCAGCTCTGGGGACAGGGATCGCAGCGCGGTGCCGACGTCGCCGTACTCGACCGCGATGAGCAGCTGGTCCTCGGCGCTCTGGACTGCGGGGGACGCGGCGGACACGACCTCGGCCGCGACCGGGTCCGGCGAACGACGGGCGCGCAGCCGGGAGACCAGCCGCCGGATGGCGATGCCCCACAGCCACCCGCCGACGTCGCCGTCGCCGCGGTACTTCGCCGCCGACTTCCAGGCCGCGACGAACGTGTCCTGGAGAGCGTCGGCCACCAGGTCGGGGTCGGAGGAACGGCGTTGTAGACGCAGCTTGAGCCAGGCCGCGTGCCTGTCGAACAGCGCCCGCAACGCCGCCTCGTCACCAGCGGCGACCTGCTGCAGCAGGTCCTCGTCGGTGACGTCGTATCTCCTCACACTTTCACTGTCGCAGTGGCAGGTCGGGGCGGATCATGCCGAACTGTTTCTTTACCCAACGCTGGGTGGCGGCCTCACTTGACTCCCGCGTGAGGATGGACGCATGGGTCGCCGGAAGCGCAGAGCGGAGATCGACGAGGCAGGGCTGCAGCGCAAGGTCGAGCCGGGGCAGCCCGCATGACGAACCCCGAGCGCGACCCGCAGGAGGTCGTCTGCGAACCCTCCCCGGCGTCGTCGGTGGAGATCATGAGTCCGCGAGAGGTGCCGCTCGGCGGGCTGCGGGCGATGACCGTACGCCGTACCCTTCCGCAGCGGCAGCGCTCGCTGATCGGCGCCTGGTGCTTCGTCGACCACTACGGCCCGGACCCGGTCGACGACACCGGCGGTATGAACGTCGCACCGCACCCCCACACCGGGCTGCAGACCGTGAGCTGGCTGTTCGAGGGCGAGATCGAGCACCGCGACAGCGCGGGCAACCACGCGATGGTGCGGCCCGGCCAGGTCAACCTGATGACCGCCGGGCGCGGGATCAGCCACTCCGAGATCTCCACACCGGGCACCCGCACGCTGCACGGCGCGCAGCTGTGGGTGGCGCTACCCGACGCTGACCGGCACGCCGACCCGGGCTTCGCCCACCACGAGCCGTCGCAGCTCACGGGGGACGGCTGGTCGGCGCGGGTGTTCCTGGGGTCGCTGCTCGGAGACACGTCGCCGGTGTCGACGTACACACCGCTGCTGGGCGCCGAGATCCTCCTCGACCCCGACACCCGGCTCTCCCTCGACGTCGACCCGGCGTTCGAGCACGGCGTGCTCGTCGACTCCGGGCTGGTCAGCGTCGGGGACACCGAGGCCAAGCCCTCCGACCTCGCCTACGTGCCGACCGACAGCGAGCGCCTCGAGCTCAGGTCGTACGACGAGCCGACCAGGCTGCTGCTGCTCGGCGGGCCGCCGTTCGGCGAGCCGATCGTGATGTGGTGGAACTTCGTGGGGCGCAACCACGAGGAGATCGTCGGGTTCCGCGAGGAGTGGCAGGCGCAGATCGTGGACGGTGCGCTCACCGACGGCCGCTTCGGCATCCCGATCGGCGACGTGTTGCCGCCTATCCCGGCACCCGAGCTGCCGAACGCTCGACTCCGGGAACGGCGCTAGTTCTAGGCGGCCAGCACCCAGCGTCCAGGTTGAACCTGGATCCACTGCGGCTCCGGTGCTGGCCGGGGCGGTGTGGGTGCCCGAGACCTGAGGGTCTGACCGCTCGGGGTGGTGATCTCGACCTCGTGCCGATCCGTAGGGCCGGACACGGTGCGATGTCGCCAGCCCGGGCTCTCCTTGATCTGGTTGCAGGCCTGGCAGAGTCCCTGCGCGTTGTCGTCGGTCGTGGTGCCGCCCGTACGCACGGGGACCACGTGGTCGCCGTGCCGGATCGGGGCGTTGCACCACGGCGTTCGGCAGGTCCGATCGCGGAGCCGGATCAGCAGGGCGCTCAGGCCACGGAAGGTGCGGCTGGTGGACTCCATGGCAACGAGACGGTCGGTCTCTTCGAATCGGAACAGCCGCCGGATCTTCGTCTGTTCCTCGGGCGAGGCGATCACCAACTCACGCGCGACGCTTGCTGGGACCGGCCCGCAGCCGGCGACGTCGGCGGGTTCGTCGTCGTCACCCAGCAGGGTCTCGGCGGAGACCACGAGGTTGACGCTGACCAGGACCGCGGTCGCGACCGTCTGTCCGGTCAGGCGTTCGACGAAGATGTCGGTCTCCAGCTGCGACTGGCTGCAGTCGCCGGCTACCCCCGTCGTACGCTCCAGCGCCGCACGCTCGGCAAGTGAGGTCATGATCGCGGCGGCGTGAATGTCGGAGACGACCCCGCTGACCAGAGCGGTGCCATCGCCCAGGTTGCGTTTGGTCACTCGGCGGCGGGTCTGGGCCTTCTCGCGGCGGCGCTGCGCGCCGGCCTCGTCGATGCGGTAGACGATCCGTTGGACGAGCATCTGCAGGTCGCGGTCGCCGAGGTAGCGGAGCTCACGGGAAAGCTCGGCGTCCGCCGCGAGTCGATCCTCCCTGGAGAGGTCCCTGGTCCCGTCGGCGATGATCTCGGCGCGTCGCTCGTCGATGTCGCCTCTGGCCAGAGCGGCCAGGGTGGCCGGCAGATCGTCGACCAGGGCACGGGCCAGGCTGAGCTTGCGGCTGCCGCAGTGGGGTGACTGGTGACGGGCGACACCGATCTCGGCGCCCAGGCTCGAGTCCGAGACGGCGTGGGCGGGGTGGGCTTCGTTGCGGTGGCCGTCGAAGTCGGAGGTGATCCGCGCCTGCGCAGCGGAGGCCGCGCACTTGAGTCGTTCCAGCGCCTCGACCTGGTCCAGCATCCCTCGTACATCGGGATCCGAGGGCACCTGTTCGAGGGCGTCGACCAGGGCGCGGAGGTCGGCCGCCACACCCTTCCCGAGATCGAACATGTGTTCGATTCTACAAACTCGCGATGGGGTGGTCAAGCGACTCGATGGGGCTGTGGACGTATGGATCTGCCGCTGAGCGGACGTTCGGCCATGCTGACTTCATGGACGCGGACGTAGACGACGACTACAGCGTGAGGCTGTCCATGACGATGGCCGAACTTGTCACCCTCCGGGAAGCGGTATCCCACGCTGACTTCCTGGGCGACCTACCGAGTCGGAGCGAAGCCGAGGTGAAGGTGGTTGGTGACTTCCTCCGGACATCAGACTCATTGATTCCGGAGTTGGGCAGCGATCGATACCAGGAGACGGTGAACGCCGCCTGGCGGGAGGTTGCGGGAGGCTAGGGCTCGACGAACCGTCTGCTCATGCCGCATTCCGCGCGCACGTGCCGATGTGCGTGCGAGTCGATTCAGTCGTCGGCATCATGACCACGTGGCGAACGACGAACTAGACGAAGCCGGCCAGGCACTCGCGGAGCTGGAAGCCGAACTCAGTGAATTCGCCCATGTGGGGCGCGAGACCCTGGAGCACGGCATCGTCATGGTCGATGTGACGCCCCCGAAACCAGACGCACTCTGCATGACCTGGCTTGTCATGAAGGACGAGATTGTGTTCCAAGCGGGTCACCACGGAGGACGCTGGGAACTGGCGAAGACACCGGAAGACGTGGCCTGGATGGCGCGCGTGGCCAGCGCGGTTGCGCATGGTCGTGTCCGCGAAACGTTTGGCCCGAACCGGTCGCGGGTGGAAGTGACCATGGAAGATGGCACCTCCGAAACGGAGACCGGCTACTCGCCGGGCTCGGGCTGGCTTCCTGCTCCGGGGTGGAAACGAAAAGGTCGAACAGTGGAGTACGCGAGCTACTTCGACTGATGTCAGGAGCCAAGCCCGTCCACTGTGTGCCCGCTCATGCCGCGATCCGTGCACGGATCGGGTTTCGCCTTGGTATTGCACGGATTACCAGTTCGGGCGGCAAGTGCTCAGGCACACTTTCGCTCGTGACCGAGACCCGGACGGACGCCGCGACCCCCCGTACCGCACTACGTGTCGCGGTTCGATCAGTAGCTCTAGGTGGCGCACTGATCGGCCTACTGGTTGGAGCCGCCTTCATCTGGTCTGCCCCGCGCGAGGACGTGCCTGTGCCCGGACCGGACTCGACTCCAGAACAGGTCATTGCTGCCTACATCGACGCCGTGAGTGCACGCGACTTCGAGACCGCCAACGTGATCGACGCCCGCCCGGGGTCGGACCTGGGACGGTTCAGCCGGCCGACGCGCATCCAGGAGGCCCAGGGAATGAAGACGCTCATGGAGGGCGAGCAAGCGCACGTCGTGTTCAACGCGGACTTCGACGGCGGGGACGGCTCGGTCGAGGGCGGCCCGTGGGGCTACTACCTCGAACGGGGCAACGACGGGTCGTGGTACATCGTCGACGCAGGGGTCGCCTGACAGGCAGGCAGCAATGCACGGAACGTCCGCATCTGCCGCGATCCACGCGGAAATGCCGATGAGCGGGCGAGTCTTCTCAGAGGCCGCCGATTGGCCCGACCACATCTTGGCTGGTCGGGCAGACCCAGACGGCGGCTTCATTCGCTGTGGTCGCCAACATAGGGTGGCTGCGCGGGTGGCGTGGGCAGCGAGGCCAGTTGGTCTCCGCAGTACCCCACAACTGGCCCTCGATAGCCCACTCCTGAACCTGGTCCGCCACCGCGGCGATGCGGTCGGACGCTGCTGCGGACCGTGACACCGATACGCCCACGCCACTGCCGTCAGGGCGCCACATCATCGCTGACGGCTGTTCTGGATCACCCGTCCAATCGCGGTCTTCTACGCGCGGTTCGTCGAGTCCATCGCGTCTGAGGTCGCGCAGAATCGGCTCCAGTGCCTCTCGCAGAGCTTCATCCATGGGCAGATCGTCTCAGGCCGGGCAGGTCCCGGGCCAACGTCCGGACATGCCGCTGATGGTGCGCGATTCCGCCGATGAGCGGGCGCCGACTGAACGGGTTGCGTCGGGACTTAAGGGCTCCCTGCTGGGCGAAGGGTTCTGCAGCGGAGAGCCGCGCGGCGAGACATCCTTAGGCCATGTCCTCAGACCCCACCAACGACATTCTCAAGAGTGCGGCACGGGAGGTGCTGCGGCCACTGGGACTGATCCAGAAGGGGCGGTCTCGGACCTGGTACGACGACCGCGGATGGTGGCTCACGGTCGTGGAGTTCCAGCCGTCCGGCTTTGGCAAGGCGTCGTATCTGAACGTCGGCACCTGCTGGCTCTGGAGGGCAGAACCGAGGTCGTACACGTCGTTCGACCTGGGATACCGCATCCCCGGGGCCGGGGGGTCGCTCGAGTCCGAACCGCAGTGGCACGGCGTGGTCCAGGAACTCGTCCGACAGGCGGTCGCTGAAGTCCAGCGTTACCGAGAATTGCTGCCGGACCTTGCGGCCGCGGCTCGCGAGTGCGTCCAGAATGAGGAACTGAGGGTCGCGGACTTGCGCGAAAGGGATGGGCATCTCGAGGTGCCAGCTGGGTGGCCGACCTGGGACGCGGCTGTGGCGAGCGGACTGGCTGGTGATATCGAGCGGGCCGTGCACTACTTCGACCATGTGGCTCAGATCGACCCGGACGGTTCGTCGGATGACTTGTATCTACCAGTGCGCGAGCGGGCGGTCTGCTGGTCTCAGCTCGTCCAGCAGGATCATCAAGCGTTCGTAGAACAGGTAGGCCGCCGGACAGAGGCCCAGCGTCGGGTGCTGCGACTTGCCGAGGCCTTTTCTGCCTAAGCGCGAAATGGTGCGTCCCTGAACGTCCGGATCTGCCGCGTCACGCGAAACTTCCGATGACCCTCTCGCCCCCGAGAATATTGAGTAGCGTCCCCGTATGACGGCAGACGTGCCCGAATCGCATTCCCTTGACCAGGGCGCTCGCGTGACGCAGCGCCATGAAGTGCTCATCTTGTCGGCAACCTGGGTGGGGCTCTTGTTCGCCGCAGTTGGCGTGATCGACGGTGTCGTGATGGCGCTGAAAAGGACGGAAGCCTCCTGTCCGGATGGAACGTACTTCCCAGAGGGCACCACCGACTTCAGTTGCTACGCGCACCCGCAAGCTGGACTCGGCATCGCGATCGTGGCTATATCCGTGTTGCTCGGGGTCTTGGTCGTGTTGGGGAGCATCTCGGCGAGAGCAAGTCTGAGACCTCGACCCTCGTCGACTTGACCGCCAGTCTTCCGGACATGCCGCTGTCGGCGCTGCTACTCAGGCCACTTCCAGTGGTGCCGTGGCGGTGCTGGCTTCCTCCTCGCGGAGCACGCTTTCGAAATAGCGGGGCTCAGTGGTCAGGAGTCAGACGAGTCGAAATCTGGTGGCAGTACGACGCGGTTTGCTGACAACCTCGGCGCCATGAACGTCGAGGTCCGCACCATCGCCGCTGATGACTGGCCTCTCTTCCGCGACGTCAGCTTGCGGGCGCTGGCCGACTCTCCCGACGCCTTCCGCAGGACGCTCGCCGAGGCCCACGCGCTCACGGATGACTTCTGGCGGCAGCAGGCCGAGGGGTCAGCACCGATCCTGGTGGTGCTGGAAGACGGCCGCGGAGTCGCGATGGGTGGCGTCTTCACTCCCCCGGACAGCGCCGTCGCCTACCTCTGGGGCATGTGGACGGCGCCCGATGCACGCGGCCGTGGGTACGCCGCCGGGCTCCTCACCGATCTGGTGAACTTGTGCCGCGACCGCGATCTCGGCGTACGTCTGCATGTAACCGAGGGCAACCAGGCCGCACGCCGGCTCTATACCGCCCACGGCTTCAAGTCGACCGGCGTGTGGGAGCCGCTCCGGGAAGGATCGGCGCTGCAAGTCGAGGAGCTGCAGCTCGTGGAGTGACCTGCGTTTTCGAAGTGCGACACTCACGACGAGGCAACGCTCAGCATGCACACTTCGCGCCCGGACATGCCGCGATCCGCTCCGCTCATGCCGATGCGCGGTTCCGATTGGGCAAGGCAGCGGTGAGCTACCTCGCCACCGCTATTCCCCGCCCGTCATGCGCGACGTCCGGCCAAGGCTCCCGCGCCCAGGCGAGCCCCTCATCGAGCGCTCGCCCTATCTCGTCGGCGGTTTCCCCTATCTCGGTGAGGTCGCCGGTGTATGACGTGATGTCGTGGCCGCTCCGGCTCAAGTAGTCAGGCAGCCCGCTGCGTAGGAAGGAGGTCAACCAGCCTCGTGGGTCGGCCGGCATTCCGTCCTCGAACGTCCTGTCCCCTGGCTCGCCGTGGGCCATCTCGGGGTGCCAGTGCATCCGGTCAGCCTTGCCCGGTTCCGACTCGAGGAAGTCGCACCGGCACAACGCCTGGTCCAGCGTGACGACGTCAGAGGCGTAGACCGACCCCCGGGCCTGCGTCTGAGCAGGCTTGATCTCAACGCGTACACCGCGCTCCCGTGCGTCAGGCTGGTCCGCCAGCGCGGGGTCGAGGAAGTCGACCCGGCGCATCGTGACGGCCAACCGGTCGAACGTCCACAAGCGCTCCATGCTCCATCGCTCCTGCGTCGTCGAAGCCGGTCGCGCCCACACTAGTTGAGGCCTTCTGACCGCACTTTCATGCCGTTGATATCGCGCGTCGGGCTACTTCACTCGGCTCGGGTCGAACACGCGTCGGACCATCGGCTCGAAGACCTCCAGCGGTTCCGTTGGGTAGTCGGGGTCGAAGGAGTTCTGGTCGTAGTCCGCGCAGAAGTCGGCGCACGCTTGATACCAGGGGTGGCCAGCCCACCGATCGCGGGCGTTCGGGTCGGGACGATGTGCTGGAACCAGTACACGCCCTGAAAGACCCCGTGATGCTTCATGATCCAGTGGTTGCGTTCCGAGACGTAGGGCCGAACGATGGCTGCGGCCACCTCGGAGTGGTTCGCGGGCGCGAGGACGTCACCGACGTCGTGGACCAATGCGCATACCACCATCTCTTCGTCCTCACCGGCCCGCATAGCCCGCGTGGCCGCCTGCAGGCTGTGACCAAGTCTGGTGACCTGATAACCGGTGTGCTCGTCCATGCCTCGAAGCCAGCCGAGGATGCGGTCCGGCACCTGCGCCAACTCTTGCTCCTCGTACGGGACCAACAGCTCGTAGTCATCGGCCGTGCCCTCGCTCATCGCGGTGAACCGGACCGTGGGCCGACCGGCCGAAGGTTCCTGGTCCTTGGACGAGGTCGTCATGACACCTCCCGGCGACGGATGTTGCCCGGCTCCACCGATCACTTGTCTTTACGGCACGTGACTCTCATGCGCTGGATCAACTGAGTCTAGATGCGGAGGGCGCATCCGCACATGCCGCTGATCGGTCATGCCGATGAGAGTTCGTCGCATGGGGTGCGCCGCAGACCCGCACGGGGCTCCGGGGAGCGGGACGGCCCTGGTCGCGCGCCCTCGGTGGTGCGCCTTGCTCGGCTGCAAGTCTGGTGTCGTCAAGACGCCTGGCCGCGCTACCGGGTGGGGGCGGACGCGTCGTACCAGCGCAGCACCCGCAGCGCCCTCAAGGTGTTCCACCGGCTTGGCGTGCCGTCGGGTTCCTCGAACCGGAAGTGGACCGCGCCGGCGTGGGTGTTCTCGAGCAGCCAATCCCCATCGGGTCGGCGCTTGGCGCGGACATGTTCGATCGCTTCGGCCAGCCGCGGATCCGGAGTGCCACCACGCAGGGAGAAGTACTCCGTGGCCTTGAGTAGGTCGTATTGCCAGCGTGGGGGGTAGGAGAACAACGCCCACTCAGGGTTGACCTCCTCGCCCGTGCGTAACGACCGGAAGAGGTTGCGCCGGAGCAAGTACTCCTCGCCGTTCCGACGAGCCCGACGGACCTCCTCAGATCCGCCGGTATGGCGCTCCCACCTCAGCAGGGCGTCGATCACGTCGAGGGTGCTTGCGAACGATGACGGCGCCGGCCGCGTCTCGGCCCAGCAGTTCCAGCCACCATCCGGCATCTGGTCGGCCAGAAGCCCCTGCACCACCGGGTCGACGTCGACGCCCAGGTAGGTACCGATCAGGATCGTGCCGGCGTTGATGCAGCAGTCCTCCTCGCCGGCGAAGAACGGCAGACCGTCGCACTCCCAGCGGCAGTTGCGCGCCACCAGGTGTGCGGTCTCCTGCATCACCGGACTGTCCGGGGGTGTGCCCAGGTGGCACAGGTCGAGCAGGACCGCGTACGTCGCGGTCCACGGCTGGCCCGGCTCGGCACCCGATCCGTCGGACGGCGCCTCGCCCGGCTCCGCGTCGGGCGACGGCCAGGGCGGCGGTGGCTCACCGGCAGCCAGAGCTCGTGCAGTGTCCGCCGCGAACGCCGCGGTATCCGGAAAGCAGGCGCCGTTCGCCCACAGGCCGTCAGGAGCCCGCAGCGCCAGCAGCCGAGCACCCCAGCCCTCGTGCTCCACCCGGGCTCGCTCGGTCGCCACCTCGGTCTCCGAGGCGTTGAGGAGATCCCGCAGCACCTGCCAGCGGATCGCGGGATCGCCCTGCAGCAGCCACTGCACAACCGGATCGTCCGCGGCCATCGGCGCCGTTCGTGGCTGATAGGGGCCCTGGTGCTCCGTTGGCTCCATCCCTGAACATTAGTTGGGGAAACGCACGCATCTTCCGCGTAGCGAGCGGTAACGCCCTAACGCTCAAGCCCCTCGCTCTTGCTCCCTGCGAACGTCCTCGTAGGACTCCCGCACCCATCGCAGGTGCTCTTCGCGCGCTTGTCGCGTCAACAGTGGTCCCCACTTCTGGGCTTGGCCGTACTTCTCAACCGTCCGGTCCACGTCGATGAGGCCATCAGCATCGAGCACAGGCTCGATCGTCTCCTCGGCGTCCATCGGACCGAAGGTGACAACGACCTCCTCCGAACGCGTGCGCCAGAGACGGGAGAACCACGCCCAACGCCCCATCGTCCTCCCACCTCACGAATCCTGCTGTCTTGAAGCGCCGCTCCGAGCGCTACTTCTAGCCATTGAACCTTGCCAATCACTTCGAATGACAGAGGTACCGTCGCCCGGATCTGCCGCGTTGCGCGCACGGATCTGCCACCCGTCGAGCGGGCCTTTGAACAGCGTTGACCCCGTCACCAACTTGTCACCTTGGGCCATTGCCCGCTCGGGGTCGTGCCCACGAGAGTTGCCGCCATGAACGATGACCACGACTTCTCCGGCCTGAAGGCCACCTACGTCAACTGCACGCTCAAGAAGAGCCCAGAGCCCAGCCACACCCAGGGGCTCGTCGACGTCAGCGCGGCGATCATGCGCAAGCACGGGGTGGACGTGACCGAGCTGAGGCTGGTCGACCATCCGGTGGCCACCGGTGTCTACCCCGACATGCGCGAGCACGGCTGGGAGGAGGACGCCTGGCCCGACATCTACCCCGGCATCCTGGCCAGCGACATCCTCGTGGTCGCCGGCCCGATCTGGCTGGGCGACAACTCCAGCATCACCAAGCAGCTGATCGAGCGGCTCTACGCGCTGTCCGGCGAGCTCAACGACAAGGGCCAGTACCTCTTCTACGGCCGGGCCGCGGGCTGCATCATCACCGGCAACGAGGACGGCATCAAGCACTGCGCCCAGAACGTCCTCTACAGCCTCCAGCACATCGGCTACACGGTCCCGCCGAACGCCGACGCGGGCTGGATCGGCGAGGCCGGCCCTGGTCCGTCGTACCTCGACCCCGGCAGCGGCGGACCCGAGAACGACTTCACCAACCGCAACACCACGTTCATGACCTGGAACCTCATGCACGTGGCGCAGATGCTCAAGGACGCCGGGGGCGTGCCCGGCTACGGCAACGTCCGCTCCGACTGGGACGCCGGCGCCCGGTTCGACTTCGAGAACCCCGAGTACCGCAGCTGAGCAGTCGGCCCCGGCTGTCGGTGCCGTCCGGCAGGATGCCGGGCATGGGTCCGGTCATCGGTGACGACGGCGTTGCGCGCTGCCCGTGGGCGGGCGCCGCGCCCAGCGTGATGCGCGCCTACCACGACGAGGAGTGGGGCCACCGGGTGCAGGGCGAGGCGGCGTACCTCGAGCGGCTCACCCTCGAGGCGTTCCAGTCCGGGCTGTCGTGGTCGACGATCCTCAACAAGCGCGAGGCGTTCCGCGAGGTCTTCGCGGGCTTCGACGCCGACACCGTGGCGGGCTACGACGAGGGCGACGTCGCCCGGCTGATGGACGAGCCGCGGATCGTCCGCAACCGACGCAAGATCGAGGCAGCCGTGACGAACGCCGGGGCCACGGTCGCGCTGCGAGACCAGGGCGGACTCGTGCAGCTGATCGACTCCTTCGCTCCCGAGCCACCGCCAGCGCCGGCGACGACGGAGGAGATGACCACCACCTCGCCCGAGTCCGTGGCCCTGTCGAAGGCGCTGAAGAAGGCAGGCTTCGCGTTCGTCGGCCCGACCACGATGTTCGCGTTGATGGAGGCCATCGGCATCTTCGACCCGCATTTGGTCGGCTGCCACCGCCGTGGTGACGCCCCGGTAACCTAGCGCCGTGCCTCCCGTGCATGCCTTAGGTGATGACGCCCTCGGCGACCTCGACGCGGTCGCACTGGTGGAGGCGCTGCACAGCGGCGCCGTCTCTGTAAGCGAGGTGGTCGAGGCCTCGATCGCCCGGGTCGAGCGGGTCGACCCCGACCTCAACGCGGTCGCGTTCAGCGCCTTCGACCGCGCCCGAAGTGAAGCCCGCGGCCCGCGCGGTGGCTACTTCGCCGGCGTACCCACGATGGTCAAGGACAACGTCGACGTCGCGGGCATGCCCACCTGCGAGGGCACCGACACCTGGGTTGGCTACCCCGCCCGCCAGGACGGTGACTTCGCCCGGATGTACCTCGCCACCGGCCTGATCCCGCTCGGCAAGAGCCAGCTGTCGGAGTACGGCTTCAGCGCCTCGGCCGAGCACCCGCGACTCGGGCCGGTCCGCAACCCATGGTCGCTCGACCACACCGCGGGCGCGAGCTCGGCGGGGTCGGCTGCGCTGGTGGCCGCCGGCGCCGTACCGATCGCCCATGCCAACGACGGCGGCGGCTCGATCCGGATCCCTGCTTCCGTCAACGGCCTGGTCGGCTTGAAGCCGACGCGGGGCCGGCTGGCCCAGGACAAGCAGATGCGCGACATGCCGGTGCAGATCATCTCCGACGGCGTGGTCACCCGCAGCGTGCGAGACACCGCGGCGTTCCTCCGCGAGGCCGAGAACGTCTACCGCTGGCTGAAGCTGCCCCCGATCGGCGACATCACCCGGCCCGGCCGCAAGCGGCTCCGGGTCGCACTCAACACCACCGGGCTTGGCAGGGGGGCGGACGCCGAGGTCACCGAGCTCACCCTCAAGACCGCACGTCATCTGGAAGAGCTCGGCCACACGGTCACCGAGGTCGACGCCCCGGTGCCGGACTCGTTCCCCGACGACTTCCTGCTCTACTGGTCGACGCTGGCCATGTTCCTGATGGTCAACGGTCGCCGCCTGCACGGGCGCACCTTCGACCGGACCCAGCATGACAACCTCACGCTCGGCCTGGCCCTGCACGCACGTCGCAACCTGCGCCGCATCCCGGGCGCGATCAGGCGGCTGCGGACCGGCCCGCGTCGGTCGGCCGCGTTCTTCCAGCAGTACGACGTCTCGCTGACCCCGACGCTGGCGCACGAGACCCCACGCATCGGCCACCTCGACCCCACCCAGGACTACGACACGGTCGTCGAGCGCCTGCTCGACTGGGTCGCGTTCACCCCGTTGCAGAACGTCACCGGCGACCCGGCGATCTCGCTGCCGCTGGCCACGACGTCGGGTGGGCTGCCCATGGGCATGATGTTCGCGGCCGGCGCCGGTCGGGAGGCGATGCTGCTGGAGCTCGGCTACGAGCTCGAGGAGGCGACGCCGTTCGCGTCCATCACCGGGTCAGCCCCCTCGTCGGGATGACCACTCCCCGTTACACCCACGGGCATGCCGAGTCGGTGCTGCGCTCGCACCGCTGGCGGACGGCGGAGAACTCCTGCGGCTACCTGCTGCCGCACCTGGCGCCCGGCCAGCGGCTGCTCGACGTCGGCGCCGGACCCGGCACGATCACCGCCGACCTCGCCGAGCGGGTGGCCCCGGGTCGGGTCACCGCCCTGGAGGCGAACGAGGATGCCCTGGCGCTCAGCCGTGCCGAGCTGGGCGGCCGCGGCATCGACGCAGACTTCGTGGTCGGCGACATCCATGCGCTCGACCTGCCCGACGACTCCTTCGACATCGTGCACGCCCACCAGGTGCTCCAGCACCTCGCCGACCCGGTGCAGGCACTGCGCGAGATGCGCCGGGTCTCCCGGCCGGGCGGGCTGGTGGCGGTGCGCGACAGCGACTACGCGGCGTTCGCGTGGTACCCCCAGCTGCCCGAGCTGGACCGCTGGATGGAGCTCTACCAGGCGGCGGCCCGCGCCAACGGCGGTGAGCCCGACGCCGGCCGGCGGCTGCTGTCCTGGGGCCGGGCCGCCGGGTTCACCGACCTCACTCCGTCGGCCGGCACCTGGTGCTTCGCCGACCCCGACGACCGCGCCTACTGGGGCGGCATGTGGGCCGACCGGATCCTCACCTCGGCCCTGGCCACCCAGCTGGTCGGCGACGGGCTTGCCACGACCGACGAGCTGCACCGCATCTCCGAGGCCTGGACCGCCTGGGCAGACGACCCCGACGCCTGGATCGCCCTCCTCCACGGCGAGCTGATCGCCCGGGCCTGAGCTCAGCGAGGGGTGACGAGGAGGGCCTGGGCGGAGCGAGCGGTCAGACCACGCTCGTCGTAGACGTCGGACGTGGCCAGGCCGACCGCACCGCCGCCGAACGTCGTCACCGCGTCGAGGCAGACCCACTCACCCTGCGGCGGACGCAGCACGTGCACGGTCAGCTCGGTGTTGAGGAAGCCCCACTCGCGTACGTCGAGCGCAGCGCTCGCTCCCGACGCCGAGTCGACGCACGCCAGCAACCGCTGCACCGGCGAGAGCGGCTCGCCCTCCACCAGGACAGGTGGCCGCATCCACACCACGCCCGGTCCCGCCTCGTCGACGCCACCCTTGATCCACCGCCACTCGATCGCGTCGAGGTAGCCGCCGTGCCACGCCGGCGGGCGCGGCCGCTCGGAGCCGTCGGCCGGGGTGTGGGCCAGGGGCCGGTCCTCCCCGCTCGGCCCGTCGGTCGCCCGGGGGAACAGCCAGGCGCGGCCGACGGCGGCGGCCCGGTCGCGCCCCACGTCGTACAGCTCGGACTCGGCGAGGGCGACCGAGCGCCCCGGTCGGAGCACCCGGGCACGGACCGCGACCGGGCCGACCGGCACCGGTCCCCAGAGCTCCATCGTGAACCGGCCGATGACGCGGTCGGTGGCGGCGTCGAGCCGCTCGATGCTGCGGGCCAGGAGGGCCGCCGGCGGGCCTCCGTGCTGCGCGTCAGGGGTCCACGGCCCGGCGGTCGTCGGCAGCGACTCGAAGCGCTCCAACCCCTCGTCGGAGACGCCCGTCGAACGGTAGAAGTAGGCGCCGCCAACCGATTTCTCGAACACCAGTCCCCCTGTGTATCGTTCTCCGACGTTGCCCCTTTAGCTCAGTCGGCAGAGCGTCTCCATGGTAAGGAGAAGGTCTACGGTTCGATTCCGTAAAGGGGCTCTGGGTCAGGGCCCAGGGCGGGGTAGCTCAGGTGGTTAGAGCACACGGCTCATAATCGTGGTGTCGCGGGTTCGAGTCCCGCCCCCGCTACGCATCAAATACTCAACTGTTGAAGGACTTCCCGTGGCCAGCAAGAGCTCCGACGTTCGCCCCAAGATCACGCTCGCGTGCGTGGACTGCAAGGAGCGCAACTACATCACCAAGAAGAACCGTCGCAACGACCCCGACCGTCTCGCGCTGCAGAAGTTCTGCCCGCGCTGCCGCAAGCACACCGAGCACCGCGAGACCCGCTGATCTCTCCGTCGTACGACGGCCGGACCCGCCCCCTCGTGGGCGGGTCACGCGTTTTTCGGGCGGCCCCACGGCCCCTATATAGGCTGCCGTCATGCCGGTCGACCAGTCGCTCGTGGGGCGGGCGTTCCCACCCACCCAGCCGCATTCGGTGACCGAGGAGGGCCTGCGCGAGTTCGCGGAGGCCACCGGCGGTGAGTACGCCGGCCGGGCGCCCGCGACGTACCCCATCGTGCTGGCCTTCCAGGCCATGAACGACTTCCTGGAGGCCGAGCAGGTCGACCTGTTCCGGATCGTGCACGGCGAGCAGAAGTTCGCCTACGAGCGGCCGATCGTCCCCGGCGACGTGCTCACCGCGACCCTGACCGTCGCCGGGCTGCGGCAGATCGCGGGCAACGACATCATCACCACCGCCAGCGAGATCACCGACGACTCCGGTGCCCTCGTCTGCACCACGAACGCGACGCTCGTGCACCGGGGCCAGGCATGAGCCTCCCGACGCAGACCTTCACGATCACTCGCGCCGACCTGGTCCGGTACGCCGAGGCAAGCGGCGACCACAACCCCATCCACCAGGACGAGGACGTGGCCCGCAGCGTCGGGTTGCCCGGGGTGATCGCCCACGGGATGTACACCATGGCGCTGGCCGCGCGTGCGGTCGACGGCTGGTTCCCCGGCGCGGAGGTGGTGAGCCTCGGCTGCAAGTTCACCAACCCGATCGTGGTGCCGCGCGAGGGCGGCGTCGAGGTCGAGATCGCAGGCGAGGTGAAGGGATCGGACGACGGGCTCACAGCGGTGGCCCTCACCGTCACCTGCGACGGCCAGAAGGTGCTGGGCATGCCCAAGGCCGTGGTTCGTGGCTGAGCTGCTCCGCGACCACACGACCCTGCGTGTCGGTGGGCCGGCCCGGGCCTGGGTGGAGGCGACCACCGAGTCCGAGCTGATCGAGGCGGTGTCCGGCGCCGACCAGAGCGGTGACCCGGTCCTGGTGCTCGGTGGCGGCAGCAACCTCCTTGTCGACGACGCCGGCTTCCCGGGAACGGTCGTCGAGATCGGCACCCGCGGCGTCTCCGCCGACGTCGAGGACGACGCTTCCTGCGGCGGCGTACTCGTGACGGTCGCCGCGGGGGAGGGGTGGGACACCGTCGTCGCGCAGGCGCTCGAGCGCGGCTGGGTCGGCATCGAGGCGCTGTCGGGCATCCCCGGTGCGGTGGGCGCCACGCCGATCCAGAACGTCGGCGCCTACGGCCAGGACGTCGCGCAGACGATCGCCTCGGTCCGGGTGTGGGACCGCAGGCTCCGGGGCGTGCGCACCTTCGCGAACGCCGACTGCGGGTTCGGCTACCGGCACTCCCGCTTCAAGGCCGACCCCGGGCGACACGTGGTGTTGGACGTGACCTTCCAGTTCCCGCAGGGCGACCTCGGCGCCCCCGTGGCCTACGCCGAGCTGGCCCGCACCCTCGGAGTCGGCGTCGGTGAGCGCGTGCCGATGGCCGACGTACGCGAGGCGGTGCTGGGGCTCCGCCGCGGCAAGGGCATGGTCCTCGACGACGCCGACCACGACACCTGGAGCGCCGGGTCGTTCTTCACCAACCCGGTCGTCGACCCTGCGGCCGTCCCTGACGGCGCCCCGACCTGGCCCGCGGACGACGGGGTCAAGGTGAGCGCCGCCTGGCTGATCGAGCACGCCGGCTTCGGCAAGGGGTACGGCGTCGCGCTCACCGACGGCCGCGCGGGGCTCTCGACGAAGCACACCCTCGCGCTGACGAACCGGGGCGAGGCGTCGGCTGAGGACCTGTTGGCCGTGGCGCGCGAGGTCCGCGACGGCGTCGAACGGGTCCATGGCATCCGGCTGGTCAACGAGCCGGTGCTGGTCGGCTGCGTGCTCTGACCCAGGCTCAGGAGCTCGCCGCGAGGATCACCACCAGGGCGACGGCGAACACCAGGAGCACCAGCGCGAGCAGGCTGGTCGCCACGATCCCCATCACCATGCCCGCGGTGGCCTTCTCGCGGCCCCCGTAGCGCGGGTCCTCGTCGACCGCCTTGCGCGCCCGGGCGCCCGCCACCCAGGCGAACGGTCCCGCCAGGATCGGGAGACCGCACACGAACCCGCCGACCAGTGCCACCAGACCCAGCACGAATGCCGTCGACACCTGCGGGTGGTCCGGCAGCACCGGGGCGCCGTAGCCGTACGCCGGGGGCTGTGGCTGGGGCGGTCCGTACATCGACGGCGGCGGCGGAGCCGGGGAGTACTGCTGGTAGGCCGGCTGCTCGGCCGACGGCGCGGCGTACTCGGGCCCGGAGTCCTGCGAGGCCGGACCGGAGGGGGAGGTGAACGGGTTCTCCTCGCGGTCGCCGTAGGCCCGGTGGGTGGGCGGCAGCTGCCCGGGGTCCTGAGGTCCCTGTTCGCTCACCGGCCCATGTTCTCAGGTGTCGCCAGCCAGGTGTCGATGGCGGCCAGGATCTCTTGCTTCGTGGCGTCGGGAGCGCGGGCGGCCCGCACCGACATCCGGGCCAGCTCGGCGAGCTGCTCGTCGGTGAGGTCGTGGGCGGCCCGCATCGTGGAGTACTGGCCGGCCAGCCGGGACCCGAACAGCAGGGGGTCGTCCGCGCCCAGCGCCACCGTCGCCCCGGCCGCCAGCAGCTCGGGCAGCGGGACCGAGGTGAGGTCGGAGTAGACCCCGAGCGCGACGTTCGAGACCGGGCACACCTCGAGAGGGACGCCCGCGTCGACCACCCGCGCCAGCAGCTCGGGGTCCTCCGCCGAGCGGATCCCGTGCCCGAGCCGGTCGGCGTGCAGGTCGTCGAGGCAGGTCCGGATGTGCTCGGGGCCGCGGAGCTCGCCGCCGTGCGGGGCGAGCATCAGCCCGGCCCGCTCGGCGATCCGAAACGCCGGCGCGAACTCGGCCGTGCTGCCCCGGCGCTCGTCGTTGGAGAGGCCGAAGCCGACCACCCCCCGCCCGGCGTACTGCGACGCGAGCCGGGCCAGGGTGCGGGCGTCGAGCGGGTGCCGGGTCCGGTTGGCGGCGATGATCACCGCGATCCCCAGTCCGGTGCGGTCGCTCGCGTCGCGTGCGGCATCCAGCACCAGATCGGTGAACGCGGTGATGCCGTCGAAGCGGGCGGCGTACCCGCTGGGGTCGACCTGGATCTCCAGCCACCGGCCGCCGTCGCGTACGTCGTCCTCTGCGGCCTCGAGCACCAGCCGGCGTACGTCCCCCTCCGTGCGCAGCACCGACCGCGCCACGTCGTACAGGCGCTGGAACCGGAACCAGCCCTTCTCGTCGGCCGCCGACAGCTCGGGCGGCCAGTCCTCGACCAGGGAGTCGGGCAGGTGGATCCCGTCGCGGGCGGCCAGCTCGAGCAGCGTGGCGTGCCGCATCGATCCCGTGAAGTGCAGGTGCAGATGCGCCTTGGGCAGCGCCTCGAGGTCGCGCACTCAGCCCGACGACCGGGAAGCGGCGTCGATCTCGGGAACCATGAGCGCATCCTAGGGGTCGGTCCGGATGCCCCTTTTGGTGGCCCGCGTCCGATGCCCGTAGACTCCCTCACTAGTGGTTTCCACATGCTTCTCCCTGCCCTGAACGCGAATCTCGGGCGGGCGGGGCGGAACCCCGGAGGGCACTAGCTCAACTGGCAGAGCATCGGTCTCCAAAACCGAAGGTTGGGGGTTCAAGTCCCTCGTGCCCTGCAGCAGCAGCCAACTGAGGAACGACGAGAGGTGAGTGGCGTGTCGGACAGCACGGTCCGCCGGGACAAGAAGGGCGGTGGCCCGGAGCGCGACAAGCGCACGAGCATCCCCACGTTCTACCGGCAGGTCGTCGCCGAGCTCCGGAAGGTCGTCTGGCCGACCCAGGAGCAGCTGGTCACCTACTTCTTCGTGGTCATGGTGTTCGTGGTCGTGATGATCGGGATCGTCGCGGCACTCGACCTCGCATTCGGAAAGCTCGTCTTCGCGATCTTCACCGGCGGGTCGGACACATGACCCCGCGGACCGCGACGCCCACCGGGCTCGACGGTCCGGATGGAGCCACGCAGACAAGCACTACAGCAAGGTGATGGAGCAGCACGTGTCGGAGCAGTACGACTCGACCGAGGTCGAGCAGGCGCAGCCCGAGGCCGAGGACGCAACGACCCCCGAGGTCGACGTCCCGTCGGTCGACGAGGCCGTGGAGCAGGCGACCGAGGAGGCCGCCGAGGGCACCACGCCCACGGAGGTCGCGGAGGACGACGACCCGGTGGAGGTCGCGCCGGTCGAGGAGCCGGTCGAGGAGGCCGTGGCTGCCGAGGAGCAGGCCGTCGACGAGGCGATCGTCGAGGAGCCCGGCGCGCCCGAGGAGGCGGCTGAGGCCGACGAGGCGGTGGCCGAGACCGAGGTCGAGGTCGAGGTGGCCGAGGAGGAGGACAGCGAGGCGCCTGTCGACGAGGCCGAGGACCCGCTGGAGGTGTTCCGTCGCGAGCTGTGGGCCAAGGCGGGTGACTGGTTCGTGGTGCACACCTACTCCGGCATGGAGAACCGGGTGAAGTCCAACCTCGAGAACCGCATCATCTCCCTCAACATGGAGGACTACATCCACGAGATCGTGGTTCCCACCGAAGAGGTCGCCGAGATCAAGAACGGGCAGCGCAAGATGGTCAAGCGCACCGTTCTCCCCGGCTACGTGCTGGTCCGGATGGACCTCACCGACGAGTCCTGGGCCGCGGTGCGGCACACCCCGTCGGTCACGGGATTCGTCGGCCACAGCCACCAGCCCGTGCCGCTGAGCATGGACGAGGTCGAGAACATGCTGGCGCCAGCGGTGGTCGCGACCGCCGAGGCCGAGGCGGCCGCTGCCGGCACCGCCTCGCCGAGCGCCGGCACCGCCGCGAAGAAGCCGGTCGAGGTGGCCGACTTCGACGTGCAGGACTCGGTGATGGTGGTCGACGGCCCGTTCGCCACGCTGCACGCGACGATCACCGAGATCAACGCCGAGGCACAGAGGGTCAAGGCCCTCGTCGAGATCTTCGGCCGGGAGACCCCGGTCGAGCTGAGCTTCAGCCAGATTCAGAAAGTCTGACCGGAGCTCGAGAAGAAGGTGGCAGGGGCCGACCGCACGTCGTACGGCCTCGTCATGACCACGAGAACAGGAAGAAGAAGCAATGCCCCCGAAGAAGAAGATCGCCGCGCTGGTCAAGGTGCAGCTGCAGGCTGCCGCGGCCACGCCGGCCCCGCCGGTCGGTACCGCCCTCGGTCCGCACGGCGTCAACATCATGGACTTCTGCAAGGCCTACAACGCGCAGACGGAGTCCATGCGAGGCAACGTCATCCCCGTGGAGATCACGATCTACGAGGACCGGTCGTTCACCTTCATCACCAAGACCCCGCCGGCCGCTGAGCTGATCAAGAAGGCCGCCGGTCTGCAGAAGGGCTCGGGCGTCCCGCACAAGGAGAAGGTCGGAAAGCTGACCAAGGACCAGGTGCGCGAGATCGCCGAGACCAAGATGCCTGACCTCAATGCCAACGACATCGACGCAGCGATGAAGATCGTCGAGGGCACCGCCCGCTCCATGGGCGTCACCACCGAATAAACCAGTGGCAGAGCCGCGCTGGCTCACCTTGACCACGACTTCGAAAGAATTGAGAAGACCATGCAGCGCAGCAAGACCTACCGCGCCGCGGCGGAGAAGATCGACGAGAACGAGCTCTACTCCCCGCTGAACGCGATCAAGCTGGCCAAGGCCGGCAGCAAGAAGAAGTTCGACGAGACCGTCGACGTGGTGATGCGCCTCGGCGTCGACCCGCGCAAGGCCGACCAGATGGTCCGCGGCACCGTCAACCTGCCGCACGGCACCGGCAAGACCGCCCGCGTCCTGGTGTTCGCGGTCGGCGACAAGGCCGAGTCCGCCCTTGAGGCCGGCGCCGACGAGGTCGGTGGCGACGAGCTGATCGAGAAGGTCAACGGCGGCTACCTCGACTTCGACTCCGTCGTCGCCACCCCCGACATGATGGGCAAGGTCGGTCGCCTCGGTCGCGTCCTCGGCCCCCGCGGCCTGATGCCGAACCCGAAGACCGGCACCGTCACCCCCGACCCGGCGAAGGCCGTCTCGGACATCAAGGGCGGCAAGATCGAGTTCCGCGTCGACCGGCACGCCAACCTGCACTTCATCATCGGCAAGGCGTCGTTCTCCGAGGCCGCGCTGGCCGACAACTACGCCTCCGCCCTCGAGGAGGTGCTGCGGCTCAAGCCGGCCAGCTCCAAGGGTCGCTACATCAGGAAGATCACCCTCTCCACCACCATGGGACCGGGTGTGCAGGTCGACCCCAACCGCACCAAGAACGTCACGGCCGACGACGACGCCTGATTCGTCGCCCGCTCGTTGACCCGTCACAAACTTTGTGACGGGTCAGCGTGCTTTTGGGCTTCGAGTCCGAGCGCTTGGGCATCACGGCGTCGCCCTCCCGAAGGCGCGATTGTGCGGCCTCCGGCAGCGATGTCAAGGGTTCGCTTCGCCGCTTCGCGCCCTTGACATCGCTTCCTCCGGCCGTGATTTGCGCCTATCGGGAGGACGCCGCCGGTGGTCGGTCGATTGGTCACAAACGGCATGAAATCGGCCCTGAAATCTGCAGTTTGTGACCAATCGACGGCGCTTTGGGGCGGACGTGACTGGTGAGGTGGGCCCGCGCATTTGCGGGCGGCGGCTTGCCGCCGCCCCGTGCGCCGTCCAAGGAGCCTCGGTCTGCTAGGCGCGCGGGCCGACGGCGAGGAGAGGAACGGTGCTACTCAGACAGCTTCTCCGCAGCCGCCAGCGCGACGCAGGTGGCCACGCCGGCCATCGCGGTCTCGACCTCGTCGAGCTCGGGGAAGGTGGGGGCGAGGCGGATGTTGCGGTCGCGGGGGTCCTGGCCGTGGGGGTACGACGCGCCGGCGGGCGTGAGGGCGATGCCGGCCTGCTTGGCCAGCTCGACGACGCGGGTCGCCGTACCGTCGAGGACGTCGAGGTTGACGAAGTAGCCGCCGGTCGGGCGGCTCCACTCGGCGATGCCGAGCCCGTCGAGCTCGGCGGTCAGGGCGGCGTCGACGGCCGCGAACTTCGGCGCGATTATCTCGCGGTGCAGGCGCATGTGGTCGCGGACGCCGTCCGCTGACCCGAAGAACTCCACGTGCGCCAGGTGGTTGACCTTGTCCGGGCCGATAGAGGCCATCGCCAGGTGGCGGAGGAACCAGGTCTTGTTGGCGGCCGACGCCGCGAGCACCGAGACCCCCGCGCCGGCGAAGGTGATCTTCGAGGTCGACGCGAACATGATCGGCCGGTTGGGGTGGCCGGAGGCCTGGGCGAGGCTCAGCGCGTCGGCGCTCTTCGCCTCGTCCTCGGTCAGGTGGTGGAACGCGTAGGCGTTGTCCCAGAGGATCCGGAAGTCCGGGGCAGCGGTCGGCATCGCCATCAGCTCCGCCGCGACCTCCTCCGACACCACGGAACCTGTGGGGTTCGCGTACGTCGGGACGATCCACATGCCCTTGACGCTCGGGTCGTCGCGCACGACCTCGGCGACCGCCGCGACGTCGGGACCGTCGTCGTGCATCGGCACGGTCACCATCTCGATGCCGAAGTCGGCCAGCATCGAGAAGTGCCGGTCGTAGCCCGGGACCGGGCACACGAACCTGACCACCGGCTCGTCCTTCCACGGACGCTCCGAGTCGGGACCGCCCCACAGCATCAGGTAGGTGATCGTCTGGTGCATCAGGCTGAGGCTGGAGTTGCCCTGGCAGATCACCTGGTCGACGTCGACCCAGAGCAGCTCGGCGAAGATCTCGCGCAGCTCGGCGAGGCCTTCGAGGACGCCGTAGTTGCGGACGTCGACGCCGGAGCCGTCCTTGGTGGTCGTCGGCAGGCTGAGCAGCCGCTCGGACAGGTCGAGCTGGGCGCTCGACGGCTTGCCACGGGTCAGGTCGAGCTTCAGTCCGCGTGCCTGCAGATCGGCGTACGCCGCCTGCTTGTCGGCGAGGAAACCGGCGAGCGCGTCGGGGGCCAGGTCGCTGAGCGGGGTCCGAGTGCTGGTCACGGGACGATCCTGTCACTGAGGGGACAGCGGCGTGAATTTGGTATCCGTGGGCGGACCGCCGTACTGTTCTGCGCTGTAACCAGAGACCGCCGGTGGTCGAGTCCGCTCGACCGAAGGTTCCGCCGAGAGGCGGACGGCCTGCGCAGGAGACAGAGCATGACCCGGCAGCACGCCGTGAAGTCAACGCCCTGAGCCTGCGCTCGGGGCGTTCGTGATTTCGGCGGGTCCGGAGCGGTGGTCCCTGCAAGGAACCATCCGGAAGGAGCCCCATGGCGCGGGCAGAGAAGCAGGCCGCCGTAGCGGAGATCGTTGAGTCGTTCAACGACTCCGCCGGTGCCGTGCTGACCGAGTACCGCGGTCTCACCGTCAAGGAGCTGCAGGATCTGCGGCGCTCCCTCGGCGAGAACGCCAACTACGCCGTGGTCAAGAACACGCTGGCCAAGCTCGCCGCCAAGGAGGCGGGCATCGACGGCTTCGACGACCTGCTGACCGGTCCGACCGCGATCGCCTTCATCAACGGCGACGTGGTCGAGGCGGCCAAGGGTCTGCGTGACTTCGCCAAGGCCAACCCCACCCTGGTCATCAAGGGTGGCATCCTCGACGGCCAGCCGCTCGACGCGAAGGAGATCGCCAAGCTGGCCGATCTCGAGTCGCGCGACGTGCTCCTGGGCAAGCTGGCGGGCGCGATGCTCGCCTCGCTGAGCCAGGCCGTCTACCTGCTCAACGCCCCCATCGCCCAAGCCGCCCGGCTCGCCGGCGCGCTGCAGGCGAAGGCCGAGCAGGACCCCACGATCCTCGCAGGTGGTGCGGGCGAGCCCGCCGCCGCCGAGGAGGCACCGGCCGAGGACTCCGCTGCGGAGCCTGAGGTCGAGGCCCCCGCTGACGAGGCCGCTGCGGAGGAGGCTCCCGCCGAGGAGCCTGCCGCCGCCGAGGCCTCCGACGAGGGCGAACCCACCGAGGCCTGAACCGGGCCGACGTACACACCACCTGAAACCCGGCTCTTGACCGTCCGGCAAGAGCCACCGAATGGAAGGAAACGCCATCATGGCGAAGCTCAGCACCGACGAGCTGCTCGACGCGTTCAAGGAGATGACGCTGATCGAGCTGTCGGAGTTCGTGAAGCAGTTCGAGGAGACCTTCGGCGTGACCGCCGCCGCCCCGGTCGCGGTTGCCGCCGCGCCGGCCGCCGGTGGCGCCGCTGCCGGTGGTGGCGAGGAGGCCGCTGCCCAGGACGAGTTCGACGTCGTCCTCGAGGCCGCTGGTGACAAGAAGATCAACGTCATCAAGGAGGTGCGCGCTCTCACCTCTCTCGGCCTGAAGGAGGCCAAGGACCTGGTGGAGTCCGCTCCGAAGCCGATCCTGGAGAAGGTCACCAAGGAGGCCGCTGACAAGGCCAAGGAGGCCCTGGAAGGCGCCGGCGCCACCGTCACCGTCAAGTGATCTGAGGGCGCTTCGCGCCCCGACGCAACGCCTGCAGGAGGCAGTCACCCGGTCGGGTGGCTGCCTCCTTCGCACGCCCGGACCACGCCTGTCAAAGAGGGGTCTCACTCTCCGTCCCGACCGTGACGGCGGACACGAAAACCCCGTAACCTCCCGGCGGTGTCCGCGTTGTTACTGATCAGTGGGGGATGCGTGTGCTCCGACACAGGTCCAAAACCAGGGATCGGGTCGACGTGCCGAGTCCGAGGGAGAGAGTCTGCTAATGGGCGTAGAGATCAAGATCGAGAACCTCAGCAAGTCCTTCGGGAAACAGCTGATCTGGGGTGACGTGACCCTCACGGTTCCCGCTGGTGAGATCTGCGTGATGCTGGGCCCGTCGGGTACCGGCAAGTCCGTGCTCCTCAAGACTCTGATCGGCCTGCTCAAGCCCGACCAGGGTTCGGTGATCATCGAGGGCACCGACATCGCGAGCTGCTCGGAGAAGGAGCTCTACGAGATCCGCAAGCTCTTCGGCGTGCTGTTCCAGGACGGCGCCATGTTCGGCTCGATGAACCTCTACGACAACGTGGCCTTCCCGCTGCGCGAGCACACCAAGAAGTCCGAGTCGGAGATCCGTGACATCGTCATGGAGAAGATGGACCTGGTGGGTCTGCTGGGTGCCGAGGACAAGCTGCCCGGTGAGATCTCCGGCGGCATGCGCAAGCGGGCCGGCCTCGCGCGGGCCCTGGTGCTCGACCCTGAGATCGTGCTCTTCGACGAGCCCGACTCCGGACTCGACCCGGTGCGTACGGCGTTCCTGAACCAGCTGATCGTCGACCTGAACGCTCAGATCGACGCGACGTTCCTGATCGTGACCCACGACATCAACACCGCTCGCACGGTGCCCGACAACATCGGCCTGCTCTACCACCGGCACCTCGCCATGTTCGGCCCGCGAGAGATGCTGCTGAGCTCCGAGGAGCCGGTCGTGCGTCAGTTCCTGAACGCCCAGCGGGTCGGCCCGATCGGGATGTCGGAGGAGAAGGACGCCGACGAGCTCGAGGCGGAGAAGGGCCAGGACCTGCCGCCGCTGCCGCCGATCCCGCTGCAGATCGAGCCCTCCAACGGCATCCCGCGTCGCAGCCAGCGCGAGCCCGGCGCCTGGTGTCGCGAGAACGGGATCGCGCCTCCTCCCGGCTCGTTCGAGGAGAACCAGATCATGACCACCGGAGCCTGACGGACGCATCTGGTGGCGAATTTCACGGCGACGCGGGTCCTGGCCCCGGTCGGGACCGCGGGCAAGCTGTTCGCGTTCGGTCTCGACGTCGGGCGCAGCCTGTTCAAGCGACCCTTCCAGCTGCGGGAGTTCCTGCAGCAGGCCTGGTTCATCGCGTCGGTCACGATCATCCCGACCGCGCTGGTCGCGATCCCCTTCGGCGCGGTCATCGCGCTGCAGGTCGGCGGGCTGATCAAGCAGTTCGGCGCGCAGTCGTTCACCGGCTCCGCGTCGGTGCTCGCCGTCGTACGCGAGGCAGGACCGATCGCCACCGCACTGTTGATCGCCGGCGCGGGCGGCTCCGCGATCGCGGCCGACCTCGGCGCCCGCAAGATCCGCGAAGAGCTCGACGCGATGATGGTGCTCGGCATCGACCCGATCCAGCGGCTGGTCGTGCCGCGGGTGCTGGCCTGCATGCTCGTCGCCGTCTTCCTCAACGGCCTGGTGAGCGTCGTCGGCGTGGCCGGTGGCTACGTCTTCAACGTGGTGCTCCAAGACGGCACACCAGGGGCCTATCTAGCGAGCTTCACCGCGCTCGCACAACTGCCGGATCTCTGGCAGGGCATGGCCAAGGCCCTGGTCTTCGGGCTGATCGCGGGCATCGTCGCCGCCTACAAGGGCATGAACGCCGCAGGCGGCCCGAAGGGCGTCGGTGACGCCGTGAACGAGTCCGTCGTCATCACGTTCCTGCTGCTGTTCGTCGTCAACTTCGTCATGAGCGCGATCTACTTCCAAGTCGTGCCACCGAAGACGGGTTAGCGCGATGGCGACCACGAGCTCCGCCAAGGCGGTCTACGAGAAGCCCCTCAAGAGCCTCGACAAGCTCGGCGAGGAGCTCTCCTTCTATGTCCGCGCCCTGGCGTGGACCCCGCGCACGATCCGCCGCTACAAGAAGGAGATCCTGCGGCTGCTCGCCGAGGTGACGCTCGGCTCCGGCGCCCTCGCCGTCATCGGCGGAACCGTCGGCGTCATCGTCGCGATGTGCTTCTTCACCGGCACCGAGGTCGGCCTGCAGGGGTACGCCGCCCTCAACCAGCTCGGCACCGAGAACTTCGCCGCGTTCGTGTCCGCCTACTTCAACACCCGCGAGATCGCCCCCCTGGTGGCCGGCATCGCCCTGGCGGCAACCGTCGGCTGCGGCTTCACCGCCCAGCTCGGCGCGATGCGGATCTCGGAGGAGGTCGACGCCCTGGAGGTGATGGCGGTCCCCTCGCTGCCGTTCCTGGTCACCACGCGCATCATCGCCGGCCTGATCGCGATCATCCCGCTGTACGTCGTCGGCCTGCTGTCGTCGTACTTCGCCAGCCGTCTCGTGGTCACCCAGTTCTTCGGCCAGAGCGCCGGCACCTACGACCACTACTTCACCCAGTACCTCCCGCCGGGCGACGTGCTGTGGTCGTTCGGCAAGGTCCTGATCTTCGCCGTCATGGTGATCCTGATCCACTGCTACCACGGCTACACCGCCTCCGGTGGTCCCGCCGGGGTGGGTGTGGCCGTTGGTCGCGCCGTCCGCACCAGCATCGTCGTCATCAACGTGGTCGACCTGTTCCTGTCGATGGCGATCTGGGGCACCACCACCACCGTGAGACTGGCGGGGTGACGGCGTGAGGATCGTGCACAACCACAAGCTGCTGGGCGTGGTGTTCCTGGCCCTGCTGCTCCTCGGCGTCTGGTTCACCTACGCCATCTTCAACAAGACGTTCACCGAGTACGAAACGGTCAAGCTGCAGACCTCCAAGATCGGCCTGCAGCTGCCGGCGCGCGCGGACGTGAAGATCCGCGGCGTCATCGTCGGCGAGGTGCTCGAGTTCGACTCCAACTCGGAGGGCGCCGAGCTCACCCTCGGCATCTACCCCAGCCAGATCGACACGATCCCCGAGAACGTCACCGGTTCGATCGTCCCGAAGACCCTGTTCGGCGAGAAGTACGTCTCGCTCGAGGTTCCGGAAGCGCCCTCCCCGGAGCACCTCAAGGCCGACGACGTGATCAGCCGGACCGTGATCAGCACCGAGGTCGAGCAGGTGCTCTCCGACCTCTACCCGTTGCTCCGCACCGTGCAGCCGGCCGACCTCAACATGACCCTCAACGCGCTCTCCACCGCTCTCGAGGGTCGCGGCGAGCAGCTCGGCGAGAACCTCGAGACCGTCGACAGCTACCTCAAGCGGCTGAACCCGCAGATCCCCGCCCTGGTCGAGGACCTGCGGCTCACCGCGCAGGTCTCGGGCACCTACGCCGACGTACTCCCCGAGGTCGCCCAGATCCTCGACGACTCGATCACGACCACCGGGACCCTGGAGGCCAAGGAGCAACAGCTCCAGGCCCTGTTCACCGACGTGTCGTCGTTCTCCGACACCGCGCGCACCTTCCTGGCCCAGAACGGCGACAACCTGGTCCGGCTCGGCGAGGTCAGCGCCGCCCAGCTGCGCGTGCTCTCCCGCTACTCCACGGAGTTCCCGTGCCTCCTCAAGGGCATCGTGAAGGCGGGTGACCTACAGGCCGAGGCGTTCCGCGGCTTCGTCCTGCACATCGTTCTGGAAACCCTGCCCCGCCAGCCGCGGGCCTACGACGCCGATGACCAGCCGCGGTTCGACGACCAGCGCGGCCCCAACTGCCTGCATCTGCCCAGCCCACCCTGGAGCCAGTCCAACCCGGTGACCAAGCAGCCCGACTTCAACGACGGCATCGACGAGCCCACCGGCAAGGGCACCTCCCGCGTGGCCCCCCAGTACTCCCAGCAGTACGCCGGCCTCGCCTACGACGCCAGCCCGCAGGACGCGGCCTGGTTGCGCGAGTACCTCCGCTCCTCCGGCGCTGACGACTCCGATCTCGGCGTCCTCCTGTCCGGACCGTTCGTGGGGGAGGCGCAGCGCTGATGGCCCGCCTCGACAAGCGCACCATGAACGACCTGGTGAAGCTGGTGATCTTCATCGTGATCACGACGCTGGCCACCAGCGTCCTGGTGGCGACGATCGGCAACCTCTCCTTCTCCGGCAAGCAGGAGTACCAAGCCGAGTTCGTCGACGCGACCGGGGTGGTGAAGGGCGATGACGTCCGGATCGCCGGCGTCAAGGTCGGCAGCGTCGAGGACATCAAGGTCGTCGACCGGACCCGCGCACTGGTCACGTTCACGGTCGAGGAGGGCACCGAGCTCAACGAGTCGACGCACGCCGCGATCCGTTACCGCAACCTGGTCGGCCAGCGCTATCTCTCGCTGAGCCAGGAGGTCGGCGACGCCGAGGCCCTCGACGAGGGCGGCAAGATCCCGGTGGAGCGCACGTCGCCCGCTCTCGACCTGACCGTGCTCTTCAACGGCTTCAAGCCGCTCTTCCAGGCTCTCTCGCCCGACGACATCAACAAGCTCTCCTACGAGCTGGTGCAGGTATTCCAGGGCGAGGGCGGCACGCTGGAGAGCCTGCTCGGGCACACCGCGTCGATCACCCAGACCCTGGCTGACCGCGACCAGGTGATCGGTGACCTGATCGACAACCTCGACTACGTGCTCGACCACGTCGCCGACCGGGACGACCAGCTGTCGAGCCTGATCACGAGCTTCCAGACCCTGGTCTCGGGCCTGAAGGACGACCGGCAGGCGATCCTGTCCTCGCTGGACGGCATCTCCGCGCTCTCCGTGCAGACCGCCGACCTGGTCAAGGGCATCCGGCCGTCGTTCGTGCAGGACGTCAAGCAGCTCCGCCGGTTCGCGGGCAACGTCGACAAGAACAAGGCCGAGCTCGACCGGGCCCTCCAGGTGCTGCCGATCAAGCTCCAGAAGGTCGGCCGGACCGCGATCTACGGCTCCTGGTTCAACTTCTACCTGTGCGAGTTCAAGGGTCACGTCACGCTGCCCGGCAACGTCAAGACGGTCACCATCCCGACGTACAGCACCGGCGCCGAGAGGTGTGATCTCGGATGAGCGTCCCCTTCCGCGAGCGCAACCCGGTCATCGTCGGGGCGATCAGCCTGGCCGTGATCGCGCTGATGATCCTGGCCGCCTTTCGGGCCTCGGACCTGCCGCTGATCGGCGGCGGCGACACCTACTACGCCGAGTTCTCAGAGGCGGGTGGACTGCAGGTCAACGACGAGGTCCGGATCGCCGGCGTACGGGTGGGCAAGGTCGAGTCGGTCGAGCTGGACGGCGACAAGGTCAAGGTCGGCTTCAAGGTCGAGACCGACTCGGAGTTCGGCGGGGAGACCCAGGCCGCGATCAGGGTCAAGACCCTGCTCGGCGCGATGTACCTCTCGCTGCTGCCGGCCGGTGACGACCAGCTCGAGGAGGACAGCACCATCCCGGTCGAGCGCACCAGCTCGCCGTTCGACGTGGTCGACGCCTTCTCGGGGCTGGCCGAGACCTCGGCCGACATCGACACCGACCAGCTCGCCAAGTCGTTGACCACGCTGTCCGACCTCACCCGCAACACACCGGAGGAGTTCCGCGGGGCGCTCCAGGGCGTGTCGAAGCTCTCGGAGACCATCGCCTCGCGCGACGACCAGATCAACTCCCTGCTCAACAACCTCGAGCGGGTGTCCACGGTCCTTGACGATCGCGACCAGGACATAGTCCAGCTGATGCGCGACTCCGACGTGCTGTTCCAGGCACTGGTGTCGCGCCGCGACGCCATCCACGACCTGCTGGTCTCCACGTCCACCTTGTCGGAGGAGCTCACCGCGCTGGTCACCCAGAGCCGGGCCGACCTCAAGCCCGCTCTCGACCACCTCGAGAACGTCGTGGGAGTGCTCAACAAGAACGAGGACAACATCGACAACAGCATCCGGCTGATGGCGCCGTTCTACCGGGTGTTCGCGAACACGCTCGGCACCGGGCCGTGGTTCGACACGTTCATCATGAACCTGCCTCCGCTGCCCGGACCCGGCGGCGGCCTCGGTGACGTCAAGATCCCGGGGGGTGGCAACTGATGACCCTGCGACGCGCCATCATTCCCGTTCTCATCACCGTGCTGCTCATCGCGGCAGCGCTGGTGATGTTCACCGGCGGCTCCGACCAGAAGACGGTCACGGCGTACTTCCCGCGCACCATCTCGATCTACGAGGGCAGCGACGTCCGGGTCCTCGGCGTGCCCGTCGGCACCATCGACACGGTGGAACCCGAGGGCACCCGGGTCAAGGTGACGATGAGCTACGACTCGGAGGTGAAGATCCCGAGCGACGCCGAGGCCGTGATCATCTCCCCGTCGATCGTCGGCGACCGCTACGTGCAGCTGACTCCCGCGTACACCTCCGGCGACGTGATGGCCGACGGCACCGTCCTGGAAGAGGAGAAGACCAGCGTCCCGCTCGAGCTCGACCAGATCTACTCCAGCATCGACCAGCTGACCGTCGCGCTCGGCCCGACCGGCGCCAACAAGGACGGCGCGCTCAGCGACCTCCTGGCGACGACGGCGAAGAACTTCGGCGGCGAGGGCGCGCGTTTCAACCAGACGATCAAGGACTTCAGCACGCTCAGCGAGACCCTCGACGACAACAAGGAGGAGCTGTTCGGCTCGGCCGCCGAGCTGGAGGCCTTCATCTCCACGCTCGCCGAGAACGACGGCACGGTGCGGGCCTTCAACAAGTCACTGGGTGAGGTGTCCACGCTGCTCGAGGGCGAGCGTGACGAGCTGTCCGCCTCACTGGGCAACCTCGGCGTCGCGCTCGAGCAGGTCGGGGGATTCGTCGAGGAGAACAAGGCGTCCCTGGGCCGCAACATCTCGGGCCTCAACCGAGTGGCCAAGGTGCTGGTGAAGCAGCGGGCCGCTCTCGACGAGGTGCTCCGCTACGGTCCGCTGGCGCTGAACAACCTGGCGCTGACCTACAACCCCGACGCCGGCACCCTCGACACCAACGCCAACATCGGCAACCTCGCTCACGAGCTGCAGACGAACCCCGGGCTGGTCCTGTGCGCCGTGTCCGACGCGGTCGACAAGAACGGCAAGCTCTGCGACCTCTTCAGCCAGCTCAACGGCACCAAGGGCAAGAACCGCGCCGCCCCCTTCGGTGCCGGCCCGGACTCGTCCACCGGGGCCTTCGACCCCACGCTCAACGGGCTGGTGGCGCCATGA
>CAVSMX010000033.1:0-20639 GCA_963729095.1 uncultured Actinomycetota bacterium
TGCCGCCACCACGCCCGGCGCCAACAAGGTCAGCTCGATCTTGGGTGACTCCGGCGGGTCAGTGGCCAAGGGCACAAGTACGGCGAGGACGGCCACCAGCAAGAAGCCTGTCGCCCGCACCGCGATGTTCTCGGTCGTGATCGCGCCCGGCGTGAGGCCCAACGCGGCCCCGGTCGCGAACTTCACTCACGAGTGCAACCTGCTCGAGTGCGACTTCGACGCGTCGACCACGAGCGACGACGCGGACACCGCCGGCCTCACCTACGCCTGGGACTTCGGCGACGGCGGCACCGCGACCCAGGTCGACCCCGATCACACCTACACGAAGGGCGGCAAGCGCCCGGTCACGCTGACCGTGACCGACGCGGACGGCGCGGTCGGCAAGGTCACCAAGGAGGTCGACGCCTGGGACCCGAACGCGTCCGGCGACGTCACGTTCGTGGACTCCGCCAACACCACGGGCAACCGGACCAGCCATGCGGTGACCGTGCCCACAACGGTGCGCGCCGGCGACCGGCTGGTGCTGTTCCTGGTCACCAACTCGACCACCTCGACCGTCGACGACGACATCCCGGGGTGGACCCCGCTGGAGTCGCGTGATGGCAACGGCATCCGCGGCCGAGCCTGGACCCGCAGTGCCACACCGGCCGACGCCGGCCGCGAGGTCAGCGTGTCGAGCAGTGACTTCGCCAAGTCGGTGATGACCGTGGCCGCCTACCGCAGCACCGGGCCGGCCGAGGTGTCGGCGTCCGCGGTCGGCGGCACCGACGGCTCGGGAACCCAGCACACCACGCCCACGACCAGCGCCGACCGGGACGGCTCGTGGCTGGTCAACCTCTGGAGCGAGAAGTCGACGGGAAGTCCGGCCTGGGACCTGCCCGACGGCGTCACCGAGCGCGACCGGGCTGAGGCCTTCGGCGCCGGCAAGGTCGGCGCGGTGCTCGCGGACTCGGCCGCCCCTGTGCCGGCCGGCAACCTGCCAGGCCTCACCGCCACCACCAACCCCGCGGTCACCCGGACCGTGCTGTTCTCCGTGGTGATCGACCCCGGCGTCGACGCGACCCGGACCAACGAGGCGCCGACGGCGGACTTCACCACCGGGTGCTCGGGATTCACGTGTGAGTTCGACGCCGGCCTCTCCTTCGACCCCGACGAGGACGACGACCTCACCTACCTGTGGAACTTCGGCGACGGCCAGACCGGCACCGGGGTGAACCCGGAGCACACGTACGCCGACTTCGGCCCCCGGACCGTCACGCTCACCGTCGACGACGGCTACGTTCCCGCGCACCCCGCCACGGCGACCCACACCGCGACGCCCTCACCGGGGACCGAACCGCCGGGCCACGAGTCGCTGGTGCCCGACACCCCGCGGACCGACCAGCCCGAGATCACCGACGGCGAGATCTGGGACATCGAGGTCGTCGGAACCCGCGTCTACGTCGCCGGTGACTTCACCTCGATCCGACAGCCCAACAACGGCGCGGTCGTCGACCAGGCCGGGCTGGCGGCGTACGACTGGAACACCGGGGAGGTCGACACCGACTTCCGGCCCGTGTTCGGCAACGGCGGTGTCGACGCCATCGAGGCCACGCCCGACGGCAGCAAGCTGTTCGTCGCCGGCGACTTCGGCACGATCAACGGGGTGACCCGTAGGGCGATCGCCCAGATCGACGACTCGACGGGCGCCCCGGTCGACTCGTGGCAGGCCAACGCGAACGGCAAGATCTTCGAGCTGGCGGTGACGAACTCGACGGTGTACGCCGGCGGCAGGTTCACCACGATCGGCAACGTGCCGCGTGGCGCGCTGGCCGCGCTCGACGCGGAGACCGGCGCCGTTCGGACGGACTTCGTCAACAACATCACCGGCGGTATCGGCACCAACGGCGCGACGGCCGTGCAGCGGCTGAAGCTCACTCATGACGAGGGCCGCCTGCTCGTGGTTCACACCGGCCGGCAGGTCAACGGCCAGAACCGGTACGGCGTGGCGATCATCAACACCCGCACCAACAAGCTGACGCCGTTCAAGACCACGCTGTGGGAGGACAACCTGCAGTTCGTCGGCGGCATCCAGCGGATCTTCGGCGGCGACGTGTCGCCCGACGGCTCCAAGTTCGTCGTGTCCAGCGGCTCCGGCGGCGACCGGCCGCCGATCAACGACACCGTGATCATGTTCAACCTCGACAACAACAGCGACGCGAAACCGGTCTGGATCTCCCGGCACTTCGACTCGGTGTACTCCGCCACCTGGACCGAGGCCGGGATCTACGTCGGCGGCCACTTCCAGTGGGCCGAGGACGTCAGCGCGCCGAAGCCGTGGCCGGGCCTGGACGACGTCGGGTACGGCACCGGCCAGGGCCTCTCGGCGTACGCCCTGGGTGACGTCGTGGTGAAGCGGTTCCACCTCGCCGCCCTCGACCCCGCGGACGGGCACGCCCTGGAGTGGTTCCCGACATCGAACTCGTACGAGGGCGACAAGGCCATGGAGGCGACGCCGCGTGGCCTGTTCGTCGGCGGCGACGGCAACACCAAGGGCGGCTCCAACGTCGGCCGGATCGCCTTCTTCGACTTCGACGAGGTGCCGGCGCAGAACGGCACCCAGACCGTGATCACCGACCCGATCGAAGGCCGCGTCAAGAGGCCCGAGGAGCAGTTCGAGATCAAGGGCACCGCGAGCGCGGCCGGCGGCATCCAGCGGGTCGAGGTCTCCGTCCAGGACCGCAACAACAACCGCTACCTCGGCGACGACGGCACCACGTTCGGCTCGACGACGCCCAACACGATCAACGCGGTCCTCGCGGGCACCGGGGCGAACCGGACCTGGCGGCTCCCGGTGACGATCAGCGGCAACCACGAGCTGGTGGTCCGGGCCCGCGCGGTCGCGACCAACGGCACCACCGACAACACCGACGCGAGCAAGAGGTTCGAGACGTTCGGGCTCACCGACCAGCCGCCCAACACCACCGTCAGCGGCCCCGGCAACCCGGTGAGGTCGCTCACGTTCACGATCACCGGCTCCGCGACCGACGACGTGGGCGTCAACGGCGTGAGCTTCACCCTGAGGGACAGCCAGGGCCGCTACCTGCAGCAGGACGGCAGCGTCTCTGGTACCTACACCACCTTCCAGGTGGAGCTGGACGTGGTCGGCGCCACCAGCACGACCTGGTCCCACGAGGTCACGGTCCCGTTCGAGGACGAGTGGCTGATCCAGGCGCGGGCACGGGACACCTCGGGCCAGTCCGACCTCGACACCGCCGACCGGACCTGGCTGGTCACCGAGAACGGCCAGCCGCCGACGGTGTCCATCTCCGCGCCGACGGTCATGGTGCCGCCCACCGCGGCACAGCCGATCACGGTCGCACCGGGCAGCCCGATCACGTTCGCCGGCTCGGCCAACGACGACGACGCGCTGAGCGAGGTGTCGATCTCGCTGCGCAACAACACCACCGGCGAGCGGCTCGCTCCCGACGGCAGCTGGGGGATGGACTCGAGCTTCGGCTCCTTCGTTGTCTCTCCTGCCAACCTGAACCAGCCCAGCTACAACTGGACCTACACCACTCCGTTCAACCTCACCCCGGGCAACTACTCGTTCAGCGTGAGCGCTTCCGACGACATCGGTCTGAGCACGTCCTCGTCCAACCAGGGCCGACTCACCATCAACGTCCAGGTGGCGGGCGACACGCCGCCCAACGGGCTGCTCGACGTGACCGGCACCGTGCCGGGCGGCCAGCTGCTGCACCTCGACCTGACGGGCACCGCGACCGACGACAAGGGGGTCGCACAGGTGAAGGTGGCGCTGGAGGAGAGCGACAGCAGCCGCTACCTGCAGCCGAACGGCACCCTGTCGGCGACGTTCAACACGCTCACCGCCACGCTCGCGAACCCCGGGGCGACCAGCACGGCCTGGACCCTCCCGATCAACCTGCCGGTGCAGGGCGACTGGCGGGTGACGGCGTACGCCGTCGACTCGGCCGGTCAGCAGGACCTCTCGACCTCCGGCGCGACCGCGAGGTATCCGATCTATCCGGGCGATGAACCGCCGGTGCTCAACGAGGCGCTGCTCGCTCCCGTCGAGGGCACCGTCTTCCCCGACGGCAAGATATTCGTCAGCGGGCGGGCCGAGGACGACCAGGCGATGGACGAGGTCGAGGTCGCGATCGTCAACGCCGCGGGGCAGTACATGAGCTCCTCGGGTGGCTTCACCAGCACCAACGAGAGCTGGCGGACCGCGTTCCTCAACAGCCCGGGCACCCCGGGGTCGAACTTCTCCTACACGACCCCGGTGATCCCGCCCGGCGAGTACACGGTGCGGGTGCGGGCGGTCGACCGGCACGGCTTCGAGAGCGTGATCTACGAGCGCCACGCGACCGTGACGCATCCGCCGAACGAGGCGCCGGTGGCCAGCTTCACCGTGTCGTGCGCGCGTCAACGTGTGCAGCTTCGACGCTCGCGGGTCGACCGACGAGAACGCGACGACGTTGACGTACTCGTGGAACTTCGGCAACGGCTCCGGCTCGGGCCCGGTCCCGACGCGTACCTACACCAGCGCCGGCTCGTTCACGGTGACGCTGACCGCGCGTGACGAGTGGGGGGTCGTCGGCACCACCACGATGGTCGTCGTCATCACCGAGCCACCGGGCAACCAGCCACCGACCGCGGTGCTGAACCCGCCGGCCTGCGCCGGGCTGTCGTGCAACTTCTCGGCGGTCGGCTCCCAGGACCCCAACACCGGCGACAGCATCACCTACCGCTGGGACTGGGGCGACGGCACCGCCGAGAGCACGTCCACCTCGCCGTCGCACGCCTTCCCCGCGGCGGGCAGCTACACGGTCACCCTCACGGTGACCGACGGTTGGGGGAAGGCGACCACGGCGACGCGCCAGGTCACGGTCGCCGCGCCCTGAGCCGGCGGCCCTGACCCGGAGGTCTCGACACGCCCATTCGAACAGATGTTTGAACTCGGGCGTCAGTGGTGGCACGCTTCGGTCATGGCCGACAAGCGCGCATCGAAGACCGTCACCGAGCTGCCCGACGGTCCGCCCGACGCCACCGGGCTGACGCCGCGGCAGCAGCGGGTGCTGGCGCACATCAAGGACAGCATCGAGAAGCGCGGCTACCCGCCCAGCATGCGCGAGATCGGCCAGGCGGTCGGCCTGACGAGCTCCTCCAGCGTCGCCCACCAGCTGAAGGTGCTGGAGCAGAAGGGCTACCTCAAGCGCGACCCCAACCGGCCCCGCGCCCTCGAGGTGTTCCTGCCCGAGGTGATGGCGGCCCGGCGCTCGATGTCCAGCGCCGACGAGTCCTCCTTTGACGAGACCGGCATCGGCGACGCCGCCCCGGTGCCCACCAACGTGCCGGTCGTCGGCCGGATCGCGGCCGGTGGTCCGATCCTCGCCGAGGAGCGGATCGAGGATGTCTTCCCGCTGCCCAAGCAGCTCGTCGGCGACGGCCAGCTGTTCCTGCTCGAGGTCTCCGGCGACTCGATGATCGACGCGGCGATCTGCAACGGCGACTACGTCGTGATCCGCCAGCAGCCCTCGGCCGACAACGGCGACATCGTGGCCGCGATGATCGACGGCGAGGCGACCGTGAAGACCTTCCAGAAGAAGGCCGGCCAGGTCTGGCTGCTGCCGCACAACGCGGCGTACGACCCGATCGACGGCACCAACGCGACGATCCTCGGCAAGGTGACGGCAGTTCTGCGTCGCGTCTGATCTGCCGTATGGTTCCGGGGTCCAGCGATCTCGGTTCGACCCGGAGCCCTCATGCCGTCACGCACTCCTCGAGTGCTCGTCCTGTCCGTGCTCGCCGCGCTCCTCGCGCTCGGGTCGCTGACGGCGCCGGCGCACGCCGCCGATCCGGATCCCGTGACTCCCGCGGTCGACGACGCGACCGAGGCCGCCAAGGATGCGCTGTCCGACGTCCAGGATCTCTTCGACGGGCTGGAGACTCTGGATGCGGGCGTCGAGGCCGACCTCACGCTGGCGCTGCGCGACCTGGCGCTGCTGAAGGACGACCTGCCCGACTCGTTGCAGCGGGCCGCCGAGCGGCTGCTCGCCCGCCCCACCGACGGCCCGGGTGCTGACGACGACGGCTACACCACAGAAGAGGCGACGCCGGCGTGCTCCGCGGTGGTGTGCATCCACTACGTGACCTCGACCCGCGACAAGGTGTCGTTGAAGGACACGAACGGCAACAGCAGACCCGACTACGTCGACCTCGCGCTGAGGACGATGACGCACGTCCACAGCAGCTACGTGGCCGCCGACTATCGCCCACCGAAGTCCGACGGCACCCGGGGCGGCGACTCGCTGACCGACATCTATCTCGCCGACATCGGCACCGACGGTCTCTACGGCTATTGCGCTCCCGAGGACGTCCAACCGCGGGACACCTGGGGCTACTGCGTGCTCGACAACGACTACCGGAAGGCCGAGTTCCGGACGAACAGCCCGAAGCAGAACCTCCAGGTCACCGCCGCCCACGAGTACTTCCACGTCGTCCAGTTCGGCTACGACGTCGCCGAGGACGACTGGGTCATGGAGGCGACCGCCACCTGGGCCGAGGACGAGCTCTACGACGGGGTCGACGACAACGTGCAGTACCTCCGCAGCGGGCCGATGTCGCTGCCGCACAAGTCGCTCGACCAGTTCTTCCAGCTCTACCACTACGGCGCCTGGATCTTCTTCCGCTACCTGACCGAGCGGTTCCCGGCCTCCGACGGCGGGATGCCGACTCTGGTCCGCGAGCTGTGGCGCCGGCTCGACGCCGCGTCCGGCGGCGGGGGTGAGTACTCGCTCGAGGGCGTGAAGGGGGTGCTCCGGAAGCGCGACCTGTCGCTGACCGAGGCGTTCGCCGGCTTCGCGGCCGCCAACCGGACGCCCGGCCGCTCGTACACCGAGGGCAAGGCCAACCGCTACCCGCAGGCGCCGCTGGCCCGGGCGGCGACGCTGTCGCAGGCGGCCCCCCGGACCGGCCCGCTGCTGCTCGCCCTCGACCACCTGGCCGCCGAGACGGTCCGCTACACCCCCGCGATGAGCCTGGTCAGCCCGAAGTGGCGGCTCGGGCTGACACTCGACATGGCCGCCCGCTGGAAGGGCACCGGCGCGGTGGTCACGATCCAGCCGCGCCACGGAGCGCCGAAGACCAAGTGGGTCACCCTCGGCAAGCAGGGCAACGCCTGGCCGAAGTACAAGTTCGCGGCCACGAAGGTGAAGTACGTCGAGGTCACCCTGGTCAACGCCAGCGACGACTTCCGGTGCAACCGGGGCACCCGCTTCTCCTGTGCGGGAAAGCCGAAGTTCGACAACTCGGTGCAGCGGATCAGCGCGAGGGCGTTCAAAGCCGGGTCTTAGCTCGGCCCGCTCCGGCCTGCTGGCAGAGCATCGCCAACTGGTCTAGTCTGCCTAAAAGTAGCCATCCGTCCCGGACCCCGACGGCGCCAAACCCGCAGCGCTGAGGGGTCTAGCCGTGGAACATCGAAAGTTCACTCCGGCAACCATCTACTTCGACGTCGAGCCCGACGGTCCCGTGCTCATGGTCAGGGGCAGCGTCGTGGGCACCGCCCTGAACAAGCTGGCCGAGGCCCTCGACGTCATCCTCAACAACCACCACGGCCGGTTCACCGTCGATGTGTCCGGCGTCGATGAGTGGTCGCTGCTCGCGCAGGCCATGCTGCTCGTGACTGCGCGCCGAAAGTCCGACCATGACGGGCGGCTCGTGCTGCGCGGAGCCAGCGAGAAGCTGCGCTGCCAGAGCCAGCAGCTCGGCGTGTTCGAGCGCATCGAGGCGATCGACTCGCAACGAGACACATCGACATGGCGCGCCGCCGGCGGGTCCGGGGCTTACGCAGCCCCTCTCGCCGGCGGCGATCGCTAAGGCTCGCGGCTAGCCGACCGGCGCGGACGACGCCAGGCGGGCCAGCGCGGCGCGGGCGACCTTCGGGTCGGTGGTCGGCCACATCGGCGGCAGGCTGGCCTTGAGGAACCCGGCGTACCGCGCCGTCGCCAGCCGCGGGTCGAGGACCGCGACCACCCCGCGGTCGGTGGTGGTGCGGATCAGCCGGCCGGAGCCCTGGGCGAGCAGCAGCGCGGCGTGGGTGGCGGCGACCTGCATGAAGCCGTTGCCGCCCGCGCGCTCGACCGCCCGCTGCCGGGCGCTCATCAGCGGGTCGTCTGGGCGCGGGAACGGGATCCGGTCGATCAGCACCAGCTGACACGTCTCGCCGGGTACGTCGAGCCCCTGCCACAGCGAGAGGGTGCCGAACAGGCAGGTGTGCGGGTCGTCGACGAACTGCTTGGCCAGCTCGGGTAGCTGGGCGTCGCCCTGGGCGAGCGTGGTCAGGTGCGGCAGCCGCTCGCGGATCGCCTCGGCCGCGGTCTCGGCCGCCCGGCGACTGGAGAACAGGCCGAGGGTGCGCCCGTCGGCGGCGTCGACCAGCTCGGCGATCTCGTCGAGCGTCTGCTCCCCCATGCCGTCGCGGCCGGGCGGCGGCAGGTGGCGGGCGACGTAGAGGATCGCCTGTTGGCCGTAGTCGAACGGGCTCCCGACGTCGAGGCCGGTCCAGGGGAGCACGTCGTCGGCCACGTCGGCCTCGATGTCGAGCTCGGCCCGCTCGGCGGGCTTGAGCCCCACGCTGGTGGCCAGCGCCGAGAAGTCACCGCCGAGCATCAGCGTCGCCGAGGTCATCACCACGGTCTTGTCGCTGAGCAGCTTCTCGCGCATCGGCTCCCACACCTGGAGCGGCGCGACGCACAGCCGCGGCGGCAGGCGGTCGCCGCCCTCGGTCAGCCAGAGCACGTCGGACTCGGCGTTGGCGGCCATCCGCTCGGTGGTCGCGAACACGTCCTGCACCGCGCCCCGAGCCTGGGTGCGGCCGGCGTCGACCTCGCCATCGTCGCCCTTGGGGTACGCCGACAGGCAGGCCCGGGCGGCGTCGCGCACCAGCGCCAGGGCGTCGGCGAGCTCGTCGGGCACGGCGTCGAACCGCCCGGGCGACGCCTCGTTGATCGCCGCCCGCAGCGCGTCGGAGGCATCGGCGAGGTCGTCGGCCTCGTTGCCCTCGACGTGTCGCTGCGAGCGGCGCGCGGCCCGCTCGACCTCGGCCGCGAAGAGCTCGTCGGTGGCGGCCTGGGTGACCCGAGCCGTGAGCTCGTGGGCCTCGTCGATCACCACGACGTCGTACTCGGGGATCATCGGCACGCCCTCGATCGCGTCGATCGCGAGCAGGGAGTGGTTGGTGACGACCAGGTGGGAGCGGTGCGCCTTCTCGCGGGCCAGCTCGGCGAAGCACTCCGCGCCGTAGGGGCACTTGGCGGCGCCCAGGCACTCGCGGTGGCTGACCGAGACCTGCCGCCACTCGCGGTCGGTGTGCCGGGGCGCGGCGTCGCGCTCGCCGCTGCCCTTGTCCTTCGACTCCTGCTCGGCCCAGGAGCGGAGCTCGAGCACCTTGCCGGCCATCGAGCCCTCGGGTACGTCGACCAGCACGCCCTGGTCGTCGGGCACGCCCTCGCGGATCCGGTGCAGGCAGGCGTAGTTGGAGCGGCCCTTGAGCACGGCGTAGCTCGTGTCGACGTCGTCGCCGAGTGACTCGACCAGGCGCGGGATGTCGCGCTCGACCAGCTGGTGCTGCAGCGCCAGGGTGGCGGTGGCGACCACGACCCGGCGGTCGTTGAGCAGGCTGGGCACCAGGTAGGCCAGCGACTTGCCGGTGCCGGTGCCGGCCTGGACGAGCAGGTGCCGCCCGTCGCTCATCGCCTCCGCGACCGCCTCGGCCATCTGCACCTGCCCGGGCCGCTCGGACCCGCCGAGCGCCTCGACGGCGTCGGCCAGGATCTTGCGGAGCTGGGCGTGATCCGGCACCCGAGCACCCTAGTCGTGAGCGGGGACGGTGGCGGCGGCGCGCTTGTAACACGCCGTCCACCCATCTACCACGCCGTTGCAGCGGCCAGGTAGATCGGTCAACAGCGTGTTACATGCGATCGGAACGCCGCCGGAGAACCACCACCGCCACCACGAACGAGAGCGCCATCATCCCGACCGGCAGCAGCATCGCCACCTGCACCGCCTCGCCGACCAGGGGCGCGGCCGCCAGGCGTTCTGGCGCGGGCAGGTGCTGGAGGTCGCCGACTCCCCCGTCCAGCTCGGGCAGCCGTGCGGTCAGCCCCGCGGCCAGGACGACCGACACGGCCGCGGTGACCAGCGAGGCCGCCAGCTGGTTGAGGACGGTGATGATCGTGCTGCCCGACGGGATGTCCGGGTCGTCGAGGTAGCGGGTGGCCAGGGTCATCGTCGGCAGCATGCACGCGCCGGCACCGGTCGTGCCGAGCACCAGCGCGGCCACCAACCAGCCGTACGCCGCCCCGTCGGAGAGCTGGGCCGCGAACGCGGCGTACCCGAAAGTCGCCAGGGCGATCCCGGTGCCGATCACCCGGATCGGTGGCACCCGGTCGATCAGCCGGCCGGACACCTGGATGCTGACCCCGGCGGCGACCGCCTGCGGCATCATCAGCAGGCCCGTGGTCGTGGCGCTCTCGCCCCTGGCGCCCTGGAAGTAGAGCGGGACCAGCAGCAGGGTGGAGAAGTAGGCGCCGACGAACAGCACCAGGACCAGCGCGCCGCCGCCGGTGAGGCGTCGACCCAGCAGTCGGACCCGGAGCAGCGGCGCGGCCACCCGCAGCGCGTGCCGGGCGAAGGCGGCCAGCAGCAGCAGCCCGGCGACGATCGGGACCAGCGCCGAGGTCTCGAGCAGCGAGGTCTCCAGGTTGGAGGTTCCGACGACCAGAAGCACCATGGCGGGCGGCAGCAGCAACATCCCGCGCCGGTCCAGCACGGTCTCGCGGTCGCCTTGCGCCGCCGGCAGGTTGCGCCGCCCGAGCAGCACCGCCGCCACCCCGATCGGCAGGTTGACCAGGAAGATCCATCGCCACGAGAGGTGGTCGGTCAGCACCCCGCCGAGCGGCGGCCCGAAGACCGGCCCGACCAGGATGGGGAGGCCGAGCAGCGCCATCATCCGGCCGCGCTGCTCCTTCGGTGCGGAGCGCAGCGTCAGGGTCATCGCGGCCGGCATCACGAACCCGCCTCCCAGTCCCTGGAGCACTCGGAACGCGATCAGGCTGGGCGCGTCCCAGGAGATCGCGGCCAGCCCCGACCCGATCGTGAACACGGTGAGGGCCGTCAGGAACACGCGGCGCCCGCCGTACCGTCCGATCGCCCAGGCGGCGGTCGGGATCCCGGCCGCGACCGCCAGCGTGTAGCCGGTGCTGACCCACTGGATCACCGGCAGCGACGCTCCGGTCTCCTCGGAGAGCCGGGTCAGCGCGACCGCCACCACGGTGACGTCCAGCGGGATCATCACGGTCCCCGCGATCACGGTGAACACGACCGTCAGCGCGTGCCGATCCGTGGCGCGTCCAGGCGTGGCGTCGAGGGATGTCGATGTCATCCCTCAAGCCTTCAAATTGAAGATAACTTGAGGTCAAGCCCGAGTGACGAAGGTCGCAGCCTCAGCCGCCGACCAGCCGCAGGCTGGCCTCGTCGATCGCGTCCGGCGAGAGCACGTGCCCGATCGCCAGCGCGGCGGCGCCGATCACCCCCGCACGCTCGCCGGCACGGGCGGTGATCACCCGCAGGTGCTCGGTGGCCAGCGGCAGCGAGCGGGAGTAGACGACCTCCCGGATCCCGGCCAGCAGGCTCTCCCCCGCGTCGGCCAGCGACCCGCCGATCACGATCGCGGACGGGTTGATCAGGTTGACCAGGGTGGCGACCACCTCGCCGAGGTCGCGCCCCGCCTGGCGGACCACCCGCACCGCAGTCGCATCACCCCCACGCACCAGTCGTACGACGTCCGCACCGGACCCGGCGTCCACGCCGGCGTCCCGCAGCGCGGCGGCCAGCGCCGGCCCGGCCGCGATCGCCTCGAGGCAGCCGCGGTTGCCGCAGCGGCAGACGACATCGGCCCCGCGCGCCACCGCGACGTGGCCGAGGTCGCCGGCGGTGCCCTGGGCGCCCCGCTGGAGCACCCCGCCGGACACGATGCCGGCACCGATGCCGGTGGCGACCTTGATGAACACCAGGTCGTCGACCTCGGCGAGGTGGGCGTGCCGCTCACCCAGCGCCATGATGTTGACGTCGTTGTCGATCAGCACCGGCACGTCGAAGGCGCGCTGAACGTGGGCCGGCACGTCGTAGCGGTCCCAGCCGGGCATGATCGGCGGGTTGATCGCCCGGCCGGTCGAGTGCTCGACGGGGCCGGGGAGACCGATGCCGATCGCGGCCAGCTCGGCCACGGTGCGGTTCTGCTCGCCGAGCACCTCCGCGATCTGCTGCTCGACCCGGCCGAGCACGTGCTCGGGCCCGGTCGCCACGTCGAGGTCCTCGCGGCGCTCGACCAGGATCGTGCCGGCGAGATCGGCGAGCGCGATCCGGGCATGCGTGGCGCCGACGTCGGCACCCGCCACCACCCGGGCGGAGGGGTTCAGCGCCAGCAGCGACGGCGGGCGGCCGCCGGTGGACACCCCGTCGCCGTACGGAGCCACCAGGCCGAGCCGCATCAGCAGGTCGATCCGCGCTGCGATCGTGGAGCGGGCCAGACCCGATGCGTCGGCGAGCTGGGCGCGGGTCCGGGGCTGCCCGTCCCGCAGCAGCTCGAAGACGTCGCTGGTCCGCACGACCGGAAGTGTGGCACCGGCAGTTCTGCATGTCCAGCAAACAACTTCTGCCAGGGTCTCGACAGAAGTAGGTGACGCGTGCCACAGTGACCGGCGTGCCAGATTCCACCGGTCCGATCGTGCTCAGCGCGCGCGGACTGTCGAAATCCTTCGCCGGACACCGGGTCCTCGACGACGTCGATCTGGAGCTCCGCAGCGGCCAGGTACACGGCCTGGTCGGCGAGAACGGCGCCGGCAAGTCGACCCTGATGAAGCTGCTCGCCGGGGTCTACAGCCCCGACGAGGGCACCGTCGAGCTGGCCGGCGAACCGGTCTCCTTCAGCCACCCGCTGCAGGCCCAGCACGCCGGGATCTCCACGGTCTTCCAAGAGTTCAACCTGCTGCCCGAGCGCTCGGTCGCAGAGAACGTCTGGCTCGGCCGCGAGCCGCGCCGCCGCGGCCTCGTCGACACCGCCCGCATGCAGACCGACACCGCCGAGCTGCTCAGCGACCTCGGCGTCACCCACATCCGGCCCGGCCAGCGGGTGCGCTCGCTGAGCGTCGCCGAGCAGCAGATCGTCGAGATCGCCAAGGCGGTCAGCTTCGACTCCCGGGTGATCCAGATGGACGAGCCCACCGCCGCCCTCGCCGACCACGAGGTCGAGCTGCTCTACGGCATCATCGCCGGGCTCACGGCGCGCGGCGTCGGCATCGTCTACGTCTCCCACCGGCTCAAGGAGGTCTTCGAGCTCTGCGACACCATCACCGTGCTCAAGGACGGCCAGCAGGTCACCACCCAGCCGGCCGCCGAGCTCGACGACGCCGGGCTGGTGCGGCTGATGGTGGGCCGGCCGATCTCCACGTTCTTCCCCGACAAGGTGCCCGGCACCGAGCCCGGCGAGCCGATGCTCGAGCTCCGCAAGGCCGGCAACGGGTATGTCGACGGCATCGACCTCACCCTGCGTGCCGGCGAGATCGTCGGCGTCTCCGGGCTGCAGGGGTCCGGACGCACCGAGCTGCTCGAGGCGGTCTTCGGGGTCCGCCCGATCACCCGCGGCGAGATGCTGCTCGAGGGCAAGCCGCTGCGCCCCCGCTCGCCACGCCACGCGATCCGCTCCGGCCTGGCGCTGATCACCGAGGACCGCAAGGCCACCGGGCTGGCCCTCAACCAGACCATCCTCGACAACGCCCTCGGCGTGGTCCGCGCCGTCTTCCCGCGGCGTACGTCGACCGCCCGCCGCGAGGTGCCCGGCATCCTCTCCTCGCTCGACGTCTCGGCGCGCGCGATGGACCAGGAGGCGCAGTTCCTCTCCGGCGGCAACCAGCAGAAGGTCGTCCTCGCCCGCTGGCTGACGACCCACCCCCGCGTCGTACTCATGGACGAGCCGACGCGCGGCATCGACGTCGGGGCCAAGCACGCGATCTACGAGCTGATGCGGGCGATGACCGCCGAGGGCGTGTGCGTGCTGATGGTGTCCAGCGAGCTCCCCGAGGTGATCGGTATGTCCGATCGGATCCTGGTGATGCGCGACGGCCGGCTGGCCGGCGAGCTCCCCGCGGGCTCCGACGAGGAGGCCGTGCTCCAGGTCGCCACCGGCGTCACGACCCTGAGCCCGAACACGAGCCCGAACGAGAGCCCGAACGAGAGCCCGAAGGAGGCAGCCCGATGAACCTCCTGCGCGGTCGCACCCTCACCTCCACCGGCATCGTCTACATCGTCCTGCTGCTCGTGATCATCGTCGGCGCGATCCTCACCGTCGCCCACGGCCGCAACTTCTTCAGCCAGGGCAACATCTCCTCGATCCTCACCGGCACCAGCATCCTGGGCTTCATCGCGATCGGGCAGACCCTGGTGATCCTGATCGGCAGCCTCGACCTGTCGGTGCCGTTCGTCGCCAGCCTGGTCAGCGTCCTCGCCGCCGAACGAATGGCCGGCGACCCCGCCAACGTGCCGATGGCGGTCGTCGTCGCGTTGCTGGTGGCCGCCGTGGTCGGACTGGCCAACGGCCTCATCGTCAGCGTCCTCAACGTGCACGGGTTCGTCGCCACCCTCGGCACCGGCCTGGTGATCAGTGGGTACCTCGCGACCAACTACCAGGGCAACACCGGCTCCGCGCCGCGCTCGTTCCGGCTGCTCGGCGCCAGCCAGGTCGGGCCGGTGCCGGTCTCGACGCTGATCATGCTCGGCTGTGCGGTTCTGGCGATCCTGATGCTGCGCCGTACCCGCCTCGGCCACCACATCTACGCCGTCGGCGGCAACCGCGAGGTGGCCCGGCTCTCCGGCATCCGCACCCAGGTCCCGGTTATCGGCGCCCACGTGCTCTGCTCGCTGCTCGCCGGGTTCGCGGGGCTGCTTCTTCTCGCGCGCCTCAGCGTCGGCAGCCCCACCATCGGCTCGCAGGGTGGCTACGACCTGATGTCGATCGCCGCCGTCGTCCTCGGCGGCACCCTGCTGGCCGGCGGCAAGGGCAACGTGCTCGGCACCCTCGCCGGCGTCGCGATCTTCGCGGTGCTGGACAACGTGATGGCGGCGATCGAGGTCAACCCGTTCATGAAGGACATCGTCCGCGGTGTTGTGATCGTCGCCGCGGTCGCGGTCTACGCCCGCCGCGAGATCGACCGGCGGCCGGCGCCGTTCGAGCAACCCTCGACACTTGACGCCGCCCTCCAGGAGGCGCGATGACCGCCACCCAGACCCGCCCACCGATTCCCGCCCACCAGGGCGGGGTCGGCTACCGCGCCGCCGCCGCGGTCGCCACCCCTGGCGGCGCGGTGTTCGTGCTCGCGATCGGGCTGCTGATCGCGACCATCGTCGCGAACCCCAACTTCGGCGACCCCGGCGTCGTCATCCGGTTCTTCGGCCGCACCGCCCCGATCGCGATCGCCGCGATGGGCCAGTACTTCGTGATCGTCTCCGGCGAGTTCGACCTCTCCATGGGCGCGGTGGTCACCGCACAGGTCGTGATGGCCGGCGAGCTGATCGGCCAGGACGAGGGCCGGATCGTGCCGGTCACCTGCCTGATGCTCCTGGTCGGCGTCGGGATCGGCCTGATCAACGGGCTGGCGACCACGCTGCTACGGGTGCCGAGCTTCATCGTCACGCTCGGCACGATGCTCGCCCTCACCGGCCTGGTCCGCTACCTCACGGGCGGCGCGGCCACGGGCAACCCGGTCGACAGCTTTCGCGAAGTCGGCCGCGGCGGCATCGAGGATGTCCCGGTCGTCGACATCATCCCCTACCCCCTGCTGATCCTCCTGGTGCTCGCGGTCGCCGCGTCCTGGCTGATGCGCCGCCCGTTCGGCCGCAGCCTGATCGCGGCTGGCGACAACCCCGAAGCCGCGAACCTGTCCGGCACGCCGCTGTGGTGGCTCAAGACGCGTGCGTTCATCCTCTCCTCGCTGTCGGCCACCGTCGCCGGGATCATCCTGGTCGGGTACGCCGGCGTGCACCCCTCGGTGGGGCACGGCTACGAGTTCACCGCGATCACGGCCGTCGTGCTCGGCGGCGTCCTGCTCGGCGGCGGCCGGGGCTGGGTGCTGTCGGCCGCGGCCGGCGCGTTCGCGCTCGAGCTGCTCTTCACCCTGCTCACAGTGCTCGATGTCGAGTCCACGTGGCGCGACACCGTTCAGGGCCTGATCATCATCGTCGCCGTCGCGGCCGCGGGCCGCGCCTGGACGGTCGGCCGCCGTCCACGTCGTACCGCCACACCCACGAGTTCCCCGCAATCCACCCCGCCCAACCCGGGCCCGATCACAGGAGACAACTGATGCCCCGATTGACGAAGGGCCGGAAAGCGAAGGGCGCCCTGGCGTCCACCGCAGCGCTGCTGGTGGTCTTGACCGCCTGCGGCACCGACGACTCGCTCGACGATCCCCCGGCGGCGGCCGGCGAGACCGGCGAGGAGCAGGAGTGGTTCGTCCAGGAGGACTTCGACACCCAGGACGCGCAGCGTGACGCGACGTTCGAGGGTGACCCCGAGCAGCCGTATCTGCAGTACATCGACGGCGAGATGACCGACACCGCCGAGTTCAAGGTCGACGGCGCGCAGAAGGTGTGCTTCGCCAACGCCTCGATCTCGAACCCGTGGCGCCAGACCGGCTGGATCACCATGAACCAGCAGCTCAAGGTGCTGCAGGACTCCGGCGTCATCTCCGAGATGGAGACCCGTGACGCAGCGGACAAGGACGACACCCAGATCTCCGACATCCAGTACTTCATCGACGAGGGCAACTGCGACGCGTTCGTGATCTCGCCCAACTCCACGGCTGCCATGACTCCCGCGGTCGAGGACGCGTGTGCCACCGGCAAGCCGGTCGTGGTCTTCGACCGCGGGGTAGAGACCGACTGCGCCACGACGTTCATCCACCCGATCGGTGGCTACGCGTGGGGCATCGACACCGCGAACTTCCTGATCGACAACCTGGAGGAGGGCGACAAGGTCGTAGCGCTGCGGATCCTGCCGGGCGTCGACGTTCTGGAGACCCGCTGGGCCGCGGCCGAGAAGCTCTTCGACGAGGCCGGTATCGAGGCGGTCGACTACTTCACAGGTGCCGACCCGACCGAGATCAAGAAGATCATCACCGACGAGCTGGTCAAGGGCGAGGTCAACGGCGTCTGGATGGACGCCGGCGACGGCGCCGTCGCCGCGATCGAGGCCTTCGAGGACCAGGGAGTCGACTACCCGGTGATGACCGGCGAGGACGAGATGTCCTTCCTCCGCAAGTGGGAGGAGACCGGGCTGACCGGCCTCGCGCCCGTCTACTCCAACTTCCAGTGGCGCACCCCGCTGCTGGCGCTGGAGAAGATCTTCAAGGGCGAGCCGGTGCCCCATGAGTGGGTGCTGCCGCAGGTCCCGATCACCGACGAGGAGCGGTCGGACTACCTCGAGGCCAACGACGGCATGCCCGACGGTCATTACGCCAAGTTCGGCGGCGAGGACCTGCCCGGCTACCCGGAGGTCTGGCAGGAGCGCCAGATTCCGTGACCCGCTCTCCCCTCCTCGGCGTCAACACCTGGGTGTGGACCTCTCCGCTGACGGACGAGGTCCTGCCCGGGCTGTTGCGCCGGATCGCCGAGCTCGGGTTCGACGCGGTCGAGCTGCCGCTGGAGAACCCCGGCGATCTCGACCACGAGGCGACGGCAGCGGTGCTGGCCGAGACCGGCCTGACGCCGTACGTCGTGGGCGCGATGGCGCCCGGACGTGACCTGGTGGCGGCGTCCCCGGACGCCGTCGCCGGGACGCAGGGCTACCTGCGCGCCTGCGTCGACCTCGCGGCCGCGGTGGGCTCGACCGGCGTGTGCGGGCCGTTCTACGCGGCCACCGGGCGGACCTGGCGGATGGACGCCGAGGAGCGGGAGACGGCGTACAAGGAATGGCGGGAGCACCTCGCTCCCGTCGCCGAGTACGCCGCGGAGCGGGGGGTGCGGCTCGGGATCGAGCCGCTCAACCGCTACGAGACGTCACTGATCAACACCGTGGACCAGGCGCTGACCGGGCTGGGCTCGCTGCTCGGCCCGGTCGGCCTGGCCCTGGACACCTACCACCTGAACATCGAGGAGCGCTCCAGCGCCGACGCGATCCGGCACGCCGGGCCGCACCTGGCCCACCTGCAGGTCTGCGGCAGCGACCGGGGTGCGCCCGGCGGAGACCAGACCGACTGGACGGCGCTGGTCGCGGCGCTGGAGGAGGTCGGCTACGCAGGCCCGCTCAACATCGAGAGCTTCACCCCGGACAACGCCGCGATCGCGGTGGCCGCGTCCATCTGGCGGCCCCTAGCGGCCTCCCCCGACGACCTGGCCCGCGACGGGCTCCGATTCCTGAGAGGCCTCTATGCCTGACCACCCCAGTCGACCGCTCGGAGTCGCCGTGGTCGGCTACTCGTTCATGGGCAAGGCCCACTCCCACGCGTGGCGCAACGTCGGCGCGTTCTACGACACACCTCCGGTGCGCCAGCAGGTGCTGGTCGGCCGCGACGAGCAGGCGGTCAAGGAGGTCGCGACCAGCTACGGCTGGGCCGAGGCGGCCACCGACTGGCACGCGGTGATCGAGCGCGACGACATCGACATCGTCGACATCTGCACCCCCGGCAACAGCCACGCCGAGATCGCGATCGCCGCGCTCGAGGCGGGCAAGCACGTGCTGGTCGAGAAGCCGCTGGCCAACTCGGTCGACGAGGGCGCGGCGATGGTGGCGGCTGCGGCCGCCGCCGCGAAGCACGGGATCTGCTCGAGCGTGGGCTTCAACTACCGCCGGGTGCCGGCCCTGGCGCTGGCCCGTGAGCTGATCGCCGGCGGCCGGATCGGTGCGATCCGGCAGGTGCGGGCGGCGTACCTCCAGGACTGGCTGGCCGACGACGCTGCGCCGATGACCTGGCGGCTGCGCAAGGAGAGCGCCGGCTCCGGGGCGCTCGGCGACCTCGGCTCGCATGTCGTCGACCAGGTGCGCTACCTGCTCGGCGAGCGGGTGACCTCGGCGAGCGGCCACCTGCGCACGTTCGTCCGCGAGCGCACCGGCGACGACGGACCCGAGCCGGTGACCGTCGACGACGCCGCCTGGGCGACGCTGACGACCGCCTCCGGCACGGTCGCCAGTGTCGAGGTTTCGCGGATGGCCACCGGACGCAAGAACGGCCTCACCATCGAGGTCTACGGCAGCCGTGGGTCGCTCTACTTCGACCTCGAGCGGCTCAACGAGCTGCACGTGCTCGACGGCCCCGGCAACGGCACCTCCGGCGCCCGGCGGGTCGTGGTCACCGAGGAGGACCATCCCTACGTCGGCGCCTGGTGGCCGCCCGGCCACGTGCTCGGCTGGGACCACACCTTCGTCTCGCAGGCAGCCGAGTTCCTCGACTCGGTCGGGTCTGGCACCGCAGCGTTGCCGTCGTTCGCCGACGGCCTCGCGGTGCAGCGGGTGCTGGCCGCGATCCAGGAGAGTGCGGCAGCCTCGGGTGCCACGGTCGACGTACAGAAGGACTGAGCAGACGATGGGGCAGAAATGGGCAAGCGCTTCACTCTCTTCACCGGCCAGTGGGCCGACCTCACCCTGGAGGAGGTGGCCGGACTGGCCGCCGGCTGGGGCTACGACGGGCTGGAGATCGCGGTCTCCGGCGAGCACCTGGACGCCTGGCGGTGGGACGAGCCCGGGTACGTCGAAGGCCGGCTCGAGATCCTGAAGAAGCACGGCCTCGGCTGCTGGGCGATCAGCAACCACCTCACCGGGCAGGCGATCTGCGACGACCCGATCGACGAGCGGCACCAGGCGATCGTCCGGGACAAGGTGTGGGGGACGGGTCGCCGGAGGGTGTGCGCGAGCGCGCCGCGGAGGAGATGAAGCTGACCGCCCGGCTGGCCAAGGCGATGGGCATCGACACCGTGGTCGGCTTCACCGGCTCCTCGATCTGGCAGTACGTCGCGATGTTCCCGCCGGTGCCCGCCGCCCGCATCGACGCCGGCTACACCGACTTCGCCGAGCGCTGGCACCCGATCCTGGACGTGTTCGCGGAGTGCGGCGTGCGGTTCGCGCACGAGGTGCACCCCTCCGAGATCGCCTACGACTACTGGACCACCAAGCGCACCCTCGAGGCGATCGACCACCGGCCGGAGTTCGGCATCAACTGGGACCCCTCACACATGATCTGGCAGCAGCTCGACCCGGTCGCGTTCATCACCGACTTCGCCGACCGGATCTACCACGTCGACTGCAAGGACACCCGGATGCGGGTCGGCGGTGGCCGCAACGGCCGCCTCTCCTCGCACCTGCCCTGGGGCGACCCGCACCGCGGCTGGGACTTCGTCTCCGCCGGCCGCGGCGACGTGCCGTGGGAGGACTGCTTCCGCGCGCTCGCCGCCGTGGGCTACGCCGGCCCGATCTCGGTCGAGTGGGAGGACGCCGGCATGGACCGCCTGCACGGCGCCCCCGAGGCGCTGGAGTACCTGCGCCGGTTCGACTACGAACCGCCGACGGCGAGCTTCGACGCGGCGTTCAGCAGCGA
>CAVSMX010000034.1:0-13393 GCA_963729095.1 uncultured Actinomycetota bacterium
GCTCGGCGATCCGGGACTGGGCGGTCTGCAGCAGCGGCGCCTTGTGCCCGAGCAGCAGGCCCGCGATCACGACCGCGATCACGCCGGACCCGTGGATCTTCTCGGCCGCGATGTAGGCCGCGAACGGCACCATCAGCGAGATCGCGGTGTCCATCAGCGGGTCGGTGACGTGCTTGCGCAGCCAGGCGACCAGGAAGAACGCCGCCAGGCCGACGAGCACCCCGCCCCCGGCGGCCCGGACGAAGTCCCAGACCACGTCCAGGGTGGTCGTCGTCGTCATCGCGGCCCCCGCGGCGCCGGCCGCGATGGCCGTCCGCAACGCCACCAGAGCGGTGGCGTCGTTGAGGAGCGACTCACCCTCGAGGATCGTCACGATCCTCCGGGGCAGCCCGATCCGGCGACCGATGGCGGTCGCCGCCACCGCGTCCGGTGGCGCGACCACCGCCCCGATCGCGAACGCCGCGGGCCAGCCGACACTCGGCACCAGCGCGTGCACCAGCACCGCGACGCCGACCGTGGTGAACACCACCAGGCCGACCGAGAGCAGCAGGATCGGCCGCCGGTTGGCGTTGAAGTCGATCAGCGAGGTTGAGATCGCTACGGCGTACAGCAGCGGCGGCAGCAGGCCGAGCAGCACCACCTCGGGCTCCAGTCGCACCTCCGGCACGCCTGGGATGTACGACGCGGCGAACCCGGCCACGACCAGGAACAGCGGCGGCGGGACGTCGAGCCGACGCGCGATCGCCACGCCGGCCAGCACGCTGACCCCGAGCGCGACCAGGAAGGCTGCGGTCTCCACTCCCGCATTCTCGCGGACGACCGGTGATGCCTAGGCCAGTGCTCGGATCCGGGCGTCGAGCTCGCGGCGGTTGTCGCGGCGAACCCGCGCCTCGACGACCTCGATCCCGCCGTTCGGGCTGGCCAGGGCGTGCTCGAGCTCGGCGAGGGTGTCGACCCGCCAGTGCGGGGTGCGGGTGCCCGCACACAGGCTGGCCAGGTCGACGCCGTGCGGGGTCCCGAAGACCGCCTCGAAGCGATCGGCGTACGCCGGATCTCCCTGCTCGAGCATGCTGAAGATCGACCCACCGTCGTCGTTGACAACCAAGATCGTGAGGTCCGGCTGCGACTGGTCGGGTCCGAGGATCAGGCCGTTGGCGTCGTGCAGGAACGTCACGTCGCCCATCAGCGCGATGGCGCGAGAGCTGCGAGGGCGGCCCAGGGCGGCGCCGATCGCGGTGGAGACGGTGCCATCGATGCCGGACAGGCCCCGGTTGGCGATCACCTTGCGGCGTTCGCCGACGGTGTAAGGGCGGGCCATCAGGTCGAGGTCGCGGATCGGGCTGGAGGCGCCGACGACGAGAAGGCCCTCGGCCGGCAGGGCACGGTTCACCGCCCCCGCGACGTCGTACGGCGTCAGCTCGGGCTGGTCGGCGAGCAGCGCATCCAGCCGCTGCGCGACCGAGCGGTCGGCCGCGAGCCACTGCTCGAGCCACACCGGGTCATCGAGCTCGGCGGTCGGGGCAGTGATGGCGCTGGCGGCGAACGGTCGGTCTGCCCACACCCCGGGCGCGCGGGTGGCGAGCACCTCGACGTCGTCGCGAGCCAGCAGCCGGGTGACCGGGCGGGTCAGCGTGGGGTGGCCGAACACGACCACCCGCTCGATGCTGCGGCCGAGCTCGGAGTCCAGGAGGAGCCGGTAGCAGCGCAGCGCGTTCGCTCCGTTGCGGGCGCCGCTGCTGGGTTCGGCGAACAGCGGCCAGCCGGCGTGTTCGGCCAGGGCCCGGGCCGGTGGGCCGGCGTCGTCGCCCGCCACCACCACGGTGCGGGGGCCGGAGTCGAGAGGGGTCGGCTCGTCGCGGGTGCTCTCGCGCGAGGGCTGAGCCGCGGGGGGTGTGGGCGTCCAGCGGTCCTCGGGCAGCAGCGGGTCGTCGAGCTGGACGTTGAGATGCACCGGGCCGTCGGCCGACACCAGCATCCAGTCGGCTCCGGCGACGTCCGCCGTACGCACCAGCCTGCCGAAGATGCCGACCTGGTCGGTGGTCTGGTTGGCGCCGGTGCCGCGCAGCCGGGCCGGTCGGTCGGCGGTGACGATCATGAGCGGCAGGGCGGAGTGCGCCGCCTCGAGGACCGCGGGGTGCAGGTTGGCCGCGGCCGTGCCGGACGTGCAGATGACGGCGGCCGGCGCGCCGACCTTGGTGAGGCCGAGGGCGAGGAACCCCGCGGTGCGCTCGTCGATGCGGGTGTGCAGTCGCACCACCCCGGCAGCGGCGGCGTCGGCGGCGGCCAGGGACAGCGGTGCGTTGCGCGAGCCCGGGGCGACCACGATCTCGGTGACGCCGCCGTCGACGAGTGACTGCAGCACCACCCGCGCCAGCCGCGTCGACTCGTTCACGAGGAGGGATCCTTCCGTACCTCCGCGAGCCGTGCCTCCCAGTGGGCGACCCGGTGCGGGTCCGCGGCGGTCCGCGCGAGCGCGGCTTCGTCGAGCTCGGGGCGCAGCACCGGCAAGGCCCCGTCGACCGGGAGGAGCGGTGCGAGAGCGACGTCGTCGGTGAGCAGCTGCACGGTCGCCAGCCCGCACGCGTAGGGCAGGTCGGGCAGTGCCGCCGCCAGGGCCACCCCGGCCGCGATGCCGACCGAGGTCTCCAGCGCAGACGAGACGACCACCGGCAGCCCGATGTCCTCGGCGATCCGCAGGCAGGCGCGCACCCCGCCGAGCGGCTGCACCTTCAGCACCGCGATGTCCGCCGCTTCGAGGTCGCGGACGCCGGTAAGGGTCGTCGGCGCGCCGGATCGACTCGTCGGCGGCGATCGGTACGTCGACCCGGCGGCGTACGACGGCGAGGTCCTCGACCGTGGCGCACGGTTGCTCGACGTACTCGAGCCCCCCGGCCGCGCGGTCCAGGGCGGCGATCGCGGCCACGGCGTCGGCGACGTCCCAGGCGCCGTTGGCGTCGACCCGGACTCGCCCGGACGGCCCGATGCGCGTCGCGCACCGCCTCCAACCGGGCCACGTCGTCGGCGAGCGTCTGGCCGGGCTCGGCGACCTTGACCTTGGCGGTCCGGCAGCCCCCGGCGGTGACGATCGCGTGGGCCTTGTCGGCGTCGACGGCGGGCACGGTGACGTTGACCGGCACCGCGTCGCGCACCGGCGCCGGCCAGTCGCCGGCCGCGGCCTCCTCGGCGCAGCGCAGCCACGGCGCCGCGACCGCCGCGTCGTACTCCAGGAACGGGCTCCACTCGCCCCAGCCGCCCTCGCCGCGCAGCAGCACCCCCTCGCGGACGGTGATGCCTCGGAACCGGGTGCGCATCGGGATCGAGAAGACGTGCATCAGGCGAGCTCCGTCAGCGCGAGGCGGTCGGGCTTGCCGTTGGCGAGCCGAGGGATCACGTCGAGGAGCACGATCTGCCGCGGGGCCCAAGGCCGCGGGTGCTCCGCGGCGACCCAGTCCCGCGCCTCGGCGAGGTCGAGCTCGCCGACCACGAACGCCACCACCCGACCTCCCCACTCGGGATCGGGTACGCCGAGCACCTCCGCGTCCGCCACCGCTGGATGCTGGCAGAGCCGCGCCGCGACGGCCGGTGCGGGGACGTTGACGCCACCGCTGACCACCATGTCGTCGACCCGGCCGAGCACGGTGAGCCGGCCGTCCTCGTCGAGCCGCCCGGCGTCGGAGGTCAGGAACCAGCCGTCCACCAGCGCCTCGGCGGTCAGCTCCGGGTCACCGTCGTACCCGTCGAACAGCGTCGGCCCGGTGATCCGGATCCGCCCCTCGGTGCCGATCGCGACCGCTACCCCGTCCAGCGGCATCCCGTCGTAGACGCAGCCGCCGGCGGTCTCCGCCGAGCCGTACGTCGCCACCACCCGCAGCCCCTCGTCGGTGGCCCGGGTCCGCAGCCCGGGGTCGATCGGGCCGCCGCCGAGCAGGATGGTGTGCGCGGTGCGCAGCGCGGTGAGGTCCCCCTCGCTGTCCAGGAGCCGCATCAGCTGGGTCGGCACCAGCGAGGTGAACCAGGTTCCCTCGGCCGGCCATTCGGTAACCGGTTCGTGCCCCGCCACCAGCGACCGGCAGATCACCTGGACCCCCGCGACGTACGACGGCGGCAGGACCAGCGCCCACGGGCCGGCGGCTCCGAGGCGGCGCTCGGTCGCGGCGACCGAGGCGAGCACCGCGGCGCGAGAGAGCAGTACCCGCTTCGGCACACCGGTCGAGCCGGAGGTCTCGACGACCAGACGCACGTCGTCCGGACCGTCGAGCCACGCGCGGAGGACGGCGACCACGTCGTCCACCGACCCCTCGGGGCTCATCGTCGTCACCCGCCGAACGCTAGCGGTGGCCGGGGCTGCTTGAATCTTCGGTCGTGGCAACCCCCGCTCAGTGGCTCGCCGGCGCCCGCCCCCGCACCCTCCCCGCCGCCCTGTCCCCCGTGCTCGCAGGAACTGGCGTCGCGGCGTACGTCGACGAGGTGGTGTGGTGGAAGGCGCTGCTCGCGCTGGTCGTCAGCCTGGCCCTCCAGGTGGGGGTCAACTACGCCAACGACTACTCCGACGGCATCCGCGGCACCGACGACGACCGGGTCGGTCCGATGCGGCTGGTCGGGTCCGGGGTCGCCGCACCCGGTGCCGTGAAGCGCGCCGCCTTCCTGGCCTTCGGCGTCGCCGCCGCGGCCGGGCTGGCGCTCGCGGCCGCGACCGCCTGGTGGCTGGTCGCGGTGGGGGCGGCGTGCGTGCTCGCGGCCTGGTTCTACACCGGCGGTGCGAGGCCCTACGGCTACCTCGGGCTCGGCGAGGTGATGGTGTTCGTGTTCTTCGGGCTGGTCGCGGTGATCGGTACGACGTACGTGCAGACCGAGACGTGGGAGTGGCCGGCACTGTACGCCGGCGTCGGCATCGGCGCCCTGGCCTGCGCGATCCTGGTCGTCAACAACCTGCGCGACATCCCCACCGACGTGGTGGCGGGCAAGCGCACCCTCGCGGTCCGGCTCGGCGAGCCGCGGACCCGCGGCCTCTACGCCCTGCTCCTGCTGGCCGCGTCTGCGGCAGTGGTGGCGGTGGCGGTCGCCACCACGTGGTGCGTGCTGGTCGGGCTGGGCTTCCTGCTCCTCGCAGCACCCGGGCTGCGGACCGTGCTCGGCGGTGCCCGCGGCCCGGCGCTGGTGCCGGTGCTGCAGCAGACCGGGCTCGCCGAGCTGGCCTGGGCGGTGCTGGTCGCCGCCGCGCTAGTCGCTTGTGGCTAGGGCCAGGCAGGTGGGGCGGTGACCTAAGCGTCGCTTTCCGCTCCCGAACCGACCCTCACGCACCGCTCCCCCGGGCCAGCGACCGCGCCCGGCGTACGCTCGATGGCATGCTGACCTTCCTGATCATCCTCGCCGTGATCGCCGTCGGAGTGATCGCCTGGAAGATGCGAGTGCCGCTGCTGGCCCGGATCCTCGGCCAGTCCGAGAGCCGGGTGGACCGCCAGCTCAACCGCAAGAAGCGCTAGTCCGCGTCTTCCTTCTTGCGCATCTCCTCGATCTTCGCGGTGGCCTTCTGCGCGCGCGCCTCGACCCGCTGCGCGAACGCCTCCCGCGGGCGGGCGAGCAGGAAGTAGGAGCCGATCCCGCTCATCAGGAAAGCGATCACCACGGCCCAGAGAATCGGCACTTCACCGGCCACCACGGCCCAGATTCCGGACACGATCGCGAGCGAGCCGAGGAGCAGCGCGACCCGCAGACCGGTGTAGATCCAGAATTCCTTCACGGCGTTGAGGGTACGGGCTGACCAGGAGCGTTCTACATTGGAGGGGTGCTGAAGTTCCTGCTGGTGGTGATCGTCTTCGCGGCGGCGACCTATCTCGCCGTTCGGGTCATCCAGCAGCGCGGGATGATGCCCGACAAGCCGGTGCTCCCCAAGCGCCAGCCGCCGCGCAAGATGGTCGCTCCGGACGACGACGAGGAGTTCCTCCGCGACCTCGACCGCAAGCGGCTGAATCCTGAGGACCCGGGTGAGACGTAACGTCCGAGGGACGAGGACGTACGTCGCGCGCCGGTCCTGATGGTGGTCGAGCAAGCCGCGCGCCCGAGCCTGCGAGGGCGCGACCGGCGTGCCGAGGCCCGGTGCGTCGACAGCCGACCTCAGCACAGCTGGCGCTAGCTGCTCGACCGGCGTCGGCTCAGCGCTGTACCTCAACGACGGCCGGCGCAGCGTAGGAGTGCTGGCTGCTCGAGCTGAAGTAGTTGATCCCGATGAAGTTGAACCACAGCGTCGCCAGGCCGAGGAGCGCCAGCAGCGCGGCGTTGCGGCCCCGCCACCCGGCGGTCGCCCGGGCGTGCAGGTAGCCGGCGTAGACCACCCAGGTGATGAACGCCCAGACCTCTTTCGGGTCCCAGTTCCAGTACGACGACCACGCCTCGTGCGCCCAGATCGGGCCGGTGATCAGTACGGCGAAGGTCCACACCGGGAAGCCGAAGGCGTGGATCCGGTAGGACAGCCGGTCGAGGGACGCCAGTGAGGGGACCCGCGCGAGCGGCCCGGTGGTGGTGTCGCCGCGGCGGCTCTTGACGAGGTACATCGCGGAGACGATCCCGCCGAGGGTGAACGCGCCGGTCGCGACGATCGCGGAGACGACGTGGATGACCAGCCAGTAGGAGTTCAGCGCCTCGGTGAGGGGAGCGACCTCCTCGTGCAGCCAGATCACGGCGACCATCAGCGCGGCGACCACGAACGCGAGGACGATCGGGGCCATCCACCCGAGCCGGTACTTCCGGTAGAGCGCGACGTACAGCAGGGCGACGAAGAAGCTGCCCGAGATCGTGAACTCGTACATGTTGCCCCAGGGCACCCGGTTGGGGTCCGCGGCCATGCCGCGACCGACCAGCGCCACCAGGTGGATCGCGACCGCGACCACGGTGAGCAGGAAGCCCAGCCGGCCGAGGAACTCCACCCGCTGGCTCGGCTCCGGTGCGGGTCCGCCGGTGGCGACGGCGACGCCGCCCTCGCCTACATCGGCTGTGGCCGTCGCGGACTCCGCCGGCGCCCGCTCACGCAGCGAGGCCCACTCGACGAGGTGGACGAGCAGGGCGATGAAGTAGACCAGTCCGGCCGCCGCGATCGCCTGGTCGCTCAGGGTCTGCCACGCGTCGTTGCTCATTCGGGCTCCGTCCGTCGCAGCTCGGCGACGATCTCATCGAGGATCTCGGTCATCTCGCCGTTGCCGGAGCGGTCCAGCGCGGCGACCTCGACCATTGTGCCCTCCCCCTCGCGGCGGGCCCTGACCCAGACCCGACGCGGGCGGATGAACAGCGAGCCGAGCAGCCCGATCAGCGCGAGCACCACGCCGGCCAGGGCGACCTCCTTGCCCGGGGTCTGGCTGACCTGGATCCGGGTCCAGGGCTTCACGCCCTCGAACTCGATCGAGCCCAGCCCGTCGGGCAGCTTCACGGTCTGTCCGGGTTGGATGTCGACCCGGAACGGCTTGCCGTCGGCGCCCTTGACCTGCTCGGCATTGGACTTGTCCAGCACGTAGACCGACTGCGGCGTGCCGGAGTCGACCCCGAGGTCGCCCGTGTAGACGAGCATCGACAGGGTCGGGTTCTTGTCATCGCCCATCACCGTGACCGGGTCGCCGTCGACCATCAGGAAGGTGGGGTAGAACAGCCCCTCGAGCCCGATCTTGGCCGGCTTCGCACTCGAGGCCTTGATCACCCCGAAGGACAGGAAGCTCGCGTCCTGCGGCAGGAAGACGGTGGGTCCGCTGTAGGCGATGTCGCCGTTGCCGTCGCGCACCGTCACCACCGGCGCATAGCCGTGGCCGATCAGGAAGATCTCGGTGTCCCCGATCGAGAGCGGGTGGTTGACCCGCAGGTCGTAGCTCTTCAGCTCGGAGTCCGGGGTCTGGCGATAGCTGAGCCCGGCGTTGAACGACTGCGCCATCCCGGCCCGTGGCCCCGACTCCAGCCAGTCCACGTCGAACTTGTCGACGGTGAACGAGAACGGCTCCATCTGGTCGGACCGGAACAGGCTGCCGGGTGCGAAGTCGTCGTACTGGGTGAGGCTGTTCGAGAACGTCGACCCCTCGACCAGGATCACCCCGCCCTTGTAGCCGAACAGCCCGCCGACGGCGAAACCGACCAGCACGATCAGGACCGACACGTGGAAGACCAGGTTGCCGGCTTCTCGGAGGTAGCCACGCTCCCCGCTGACCGCATCGCCCGCGTCGTCGCGTAGCCGGTAGCCCCGGCGCCGCAGGACCGCCCGTGCGTGCTCGAGGTGGTCGGCAACCGCGTCGTCCGTGGGGTACGTCGTGTGGTCGGGCAGCCGGGTCAGGTACCGCGGCGCGGCGGGCGGCTGGGCCCGCAGGCCGCGCCAGTAGACCAGGATCCGCGGGACGAAGCAGCCGACCAGCGAGACCATCAGCAAGATGTAGATGGCCGAGAACCACGCCGAGTCGAAGACCGAGAAGAGGTCGAGCTTCTCGTAGATCGGGGTGAGCTTCGGGTGCTGCTCCTTCCACCGGGTGGTGCCGAGCGAGTCGACGCTCTCCTGCGGGATCACCGACCCCGGCACCGCCGCCAGTGCGAGCAGCAGCAGGAGCACGAGAGCGGTCCGCATCGAGGTCAGCTGGCGCCAGGCCCAGCGCAGCATCTCCCGCGCAGTGAGCTCGCCGGCCCGGCGCTCCTCGGTGTCGATGCTCATACGGGCACCTCGAAGTCGCTGACCAGCTGGACCTGCAGCCACGAGACGATCTGGTCCCACCAGCCGGTGACGAGCAGCACGCCGACCGCGACCAGCATCAGCCCGCCGATCCGCATCACCGTCAGCTGGTGCTTGCGCACCCACGCGAGGGCGCCGAGGGTGCGCCGGTACGCCAGGCCGGCGATCACGAACGGGATGCCGAGCCCGATCGCGTACGCCATCGAGAGCAGCGCGCCGCGGCTCGCGGTCGCGTCCTGGTAGGTGAGCGTCAGGATCACGCCGTACGTCGGCCCGATGCAGGGGGTCCACCCGAGCGCGAAGATCGCGCCGATCAGCGGCGCCGCACCGAGCCCGACCGCCGGGATGCTGTGGATCCGCCAGTCCCGCTGGAGCAGCGGCACCACCCCCGCGAAGATCAGGCCCAGCAGGATCAGCAGCACGCCCATGACCACGGTGATCTCGTCCTGCCAGGTGCGCAGCCAGAAGCCGAGCCCGCCGGTGGTGGCGCCGACGATCACGAAGATGATGGTGAAGCCGAGCACGAACAGGACCGAGCCGAGCAGCATCCGGCCGCGGTGGTTGCCAGCCTCACCCGACGCGAGGTCGGCGCCGGACAGCCCGGTGGCGTAGGAGAGGTAGCCGGGCAGCAGCGGGATCACGCACGGGGAGAAGAACGACACCAGCCCGGCCACCAGGGCCACCGGGATCGCGAGCGCCAATGAGCCGGTGCCCGCCTGGCTCTGGAACCAGTCACCCATCCTCGGCCGCGACTTCCTCGACCAGGTCGCGCAGTGTCCCCAGCGACGGAACCTCGCCGCTGATCAGCGCCGCCACCCGGCCCTGGCGGTCGAGCACGTAGGTGCTGGGGGTGGACTTGGGGGCGTACTTGGCGCCGAACCGCAGCAGCTGTTCGCTGCCCGGGTCGTAGATCGAGGGGTACTCGATGCCGAACTCGCGCTGGAAAGCGATCGGGGGGCCGGGGTCGTTGTCGCGGATGTCGATGCCCACGAACTGGGCGTCCAGCTCGGCGTCGGCATCGACGAGCAGTGGCGCCTCGTTGCGGCAGGGGCTGCACCACGATCCCCAGACGTTGACGACGACGACGTCGCCGCGCCAGTCGGCCAGGTCGACGGGGTCGCCCTCCAGCGAGTCGCCGGAGATCTCCACCGGGCCCTCGCGGTCCTCGACCGGGACCTGCAGCACGTTGCCGTCGCCCTGGACGTACTCCAGGTCACCGGTTCCGGACAGCCCGCTGCAGCCCGACAGCAGGGCGACGGCGAGCAGCGGGGGAAGGAGACGGCGCACGAGGGTCAGGGTCGTCGCTCCTCGGGCGCGCCGCCGGCCGAGAAGGGTGCGCTCTTGTCGCCGCGCGGGATCAGGTCGCCGGCGGGTTCGCTGTAGGACACCTGGGTGAGCGTGTCGCCGACGAAGTGGAAGGAAGTCAGCGAGCACAGCGTGCACTGCCGCTTGCGCGGGTCGTGGAGGAACGACCGTTTCTCCACGTGCAGGCGGGTGGTCCAGATCGGCAGCTGGTGGGACACGACCACGGCCTCGTGGCCACTGGCGGCCTCGCGGGCGTCGTGCACCGCGGCCATCACCCGCTTCACGATGTCCTTGTAGGGCTCGCCCCACGAGGGCTTCCACGGGTTCCACAGGTGCCGCCACAGCCGGGGGTTGCGCAGCGCCTTGCCGCCACCCCCGAAGGAGATCCCCTCGAAGACGTTCGTGGACTCGATCACCCGCTCGTCGGTGACCACGTCGAGGCCCCGGGCCAGCGCCAGGGGCGCGGCCGTCTCCTGGGCCCGCTCGAGGGGCGAGCTGCGCAGGTGGACGATGTCGCGGTCCTGGATCGAGGTGGCGACCTTCTCAGCCATCTGCCGGCCGAGGTCGGAGAGGTGGAAGCCGTCGCGGCGGCCGTAGAGCACGCCGCCGGGGTTGTGCACCTCGCCGTGGCGGAGCAGGTGGACGATCGTGTCGGGGGTTCCAGGAGGCTGGTTCATCGGGCGGTCTCCCCTGCTGAGGCCGCGGCACGGGCTGCGCCGGGCAGTGCGTCGAGCACGGTCTGCACGGCGCGGTCGTCGTGGGCGGCGGACAGGAACCACGCTTCGTACGCCGACGGTGGCAGGTAGACCCCGGCCTCGAGCATGGCGTGGAAGAACGCGGCGTACGCCGAGACGTCGGTGCGCGAGGCGTCGTCGAAGTCGCGGACCTGGCCGTCGGTGAGGAACACCGAGAACATCGTCCCGGCCGACTGGATCGTGTGCGGCACCCCGGCGTCGGTGAGGGCAGCGGCGGCAGCGGTCTTGATGGTGTCGCCGGCCGCGGTCAGGTGGGCGTAGACGTCGTCGGTCGCGAGTCGCAATGTGGCCAGCCCGGCAGTGGTGGCGACCGGATTCCCGGAGAGGGTGCCCGCCTGGTAGACGGGTCCCTCCGGGCTGAGCAGCGCCATCAGGTCGGCCCGTCCGCCGAAGGCAGCCGCGGGGAATCCGCCGCCCATCACCTTGCCGAACGTCACCAGGTCGGGCCGCCAGCCCTCGGCGGCGCCGTCGAGGCCCCACTGGCCGGTACGGCTGGCCCGGAAGCCGGTCATCACCTCGTCGCTGACGAACAGCGCGCCGTGGGCGGCGCAGGTCGCGGCCAGGAACCCGTTGAAGCCAGGCTCCGGCGGGACCACGCCCATGTTGCCGGGGGCCGCCTCGGTGATCACGCAGGCGATCCGGTCGCCGTGCTCGGCGAACACCTTCTCGACGGCGACCCGGTCGTTGTAGGGCAGCACCAGCGTCAGCGCGGTGGACGACTCCGGGACGCCCGGGGTGCCGGGTACGGCGAACGTGGCCAGGCCGGAGCCGGCGGAGGCGAGCAGCGCGTCGACGTGGCCGTGGTAGCAGCCCGCGAACTTCACCACCACGTCGCGGCCGGTGGCGCCCCGGGCCAGCCGGATCGCCGACATGGTCGCCTCGGTGCCGGAGGACACGAACCGAACCCGCTCCACGGGGGCGCGGGCGACGATCTCCTCGGCGAGCTCGACCTCGGGCACCGTGGGTGTGCCGTACGACGTGCCGCGGGCGACCGCGGCCGCGACCTCACGCTGCACCTCGGGGTGGGCGTGGCCGAGCAGCATCGGTCCCCACGAGCAGATCAGGTCGACGTACTCGTTGCCGTCGACGTCGGTGAGCCAGGCGCCCGCTGCCGAGCGGATGAACCGCGGAGTGCCCCCGACGGCGGCGAAGGCCCGCACCGGCGAGTTCACACCCCCGGGCGTGACCGCGCGGGCCCGGTCGAAGAGGGCACGCGACTGCTCGTCGGGGCGGGGGGTCACCGCCTCATTGTCGCCGAGGGCCGGGCAGGAGGCCCATTCGAGGGGGCCACCGGCGGAAAGCGGTGTGACCCAGCGCACCCTCCCGCGGAGGCATATCAGCGGGTACCGCAGGGCAGGACCACTGGGAGTTCTGCACAGGACAGGGTAATTTTGCGACACACACCTGACGGCAAGGCGCACGCACCGTAACCTCCGTGCGCCGCGACTCGTTGAGACGACACGCGCACCAGTGCGTCGGCTTGAGGGAGTCGTGAGAGCAGCTAGAGAACTGCTAGGGGAGAGAGACGGATGTCCACGAAGCGATTCGGTCGCATGCAGAAGGCGGCGGCCGTGGTGCCGCTGGCCCTGCTGTCTGCCGCTTGGACAGCGAGCCTCGCCGGTGTGGGCGCGGCGCCGGCGATGGTATCCAGCCAGGGTGGCGACGACACGCTGCCCGACGGCAGCAGCGTCCCCAGCGAAGCGATCGAGGCGCCCGCCTCGGTGTCCGACCCCGACGACGCCGATGACGACGGCGGCAACGCGGCGCGGATCCTCGCCACCTCGTCCGCCAACGGCATCCCGGCCTCGGCGCTGGCCGCCTACCAGCGCGCGGAGACGGTGATCAACTCCGCCGACCAGGCGTGCAACCTGACCTGGCAGCTGGTCGCCGCGATCGGCCGGGTCGAGTCCAACCACGGCCGCTTCGGCGGCAACGCCCTCGACGACCAGGGCGTCGCCCAGCCCGGCATCTTCGGCAAGGCCCTCAACGGCAAGTCCAACACCTCGGTGATCCGCGACACCGACGCCGGTCAGCTCGACAGCGACACTGCCTTCGACCGCGCCGTCGGCCCGATGCAGTTCATCCCCTCGACCTGGTCGGTCGTCGGTGTGGACGCCGACAACGACGGACAGCGCAACCCCCAGGACATCGACGACGCCGCGCTGGCCTCCGCGGTCTACCTGTGTTCCGGCGACAACGACCTCTCCACCGTGTCCGGTCAGCGGGCCGCGGTCTACCGCTACAACCACTCCACGTCGTACGTGAACCTGGTGCTGCGGATCATGAACAACTACCTGGCGGGCGACTTCATGTCGGTGCCCGACGGCACCACCGCCGCCGGCTACCTCGTGCCCGAGCCGAAGGCCGGCACCCCGTCCAACGGCAACAACGGCGGTCAGAACCAGAACGACAACTCCGACATCGACTCCGGCTCGCAGGACCCGTCCGGCGACAACGGCGGCAACGACAACGGCGGGAACGACAACGGCGGCAATGACAACGGTGGGAACGACAACGGCGGCAACAACGACCAACCCCAGGTCACGGTCCCGCCGCTGCCTTCCACCTCGGTCGACCCGGTCGACGACGTACTGACCCTGGCCCAGGCCATCGTCCAGTGCACCCTCGACGGGATCAGCCA
>CAVSMX010000035.1:0-31208 GCA_963729095.1 uncultured Actinomycetota bacterium
TCGGCTTCTGCTGGCACTTCGGCGCCGGGTCGGCACAGTCGGCCGACTCGACCGCGGCGCGGCCGCCTCACCGGTGGTCCAGGCGTTGGCCTCGTCCTCGGCCAGCGCGTCCCGCTGAGCTCGGTGTAGTAGTCGACGAACTCCTTGTTCTCCGGGTACGTCGCGTCCGGCATGTAACCGGTCGGCGGAGGATGCCCTCGGTCTTCTCGCCGATGGTCTCGGGGAACTCGGCGTTGGTGGGCGCGGTCGAGAACGCCGCCATCTTGGGCGGGTAGTTGAGTGGCCGCAACGTCACGATCATGCTGACGGCGTTCTGGTACTGCGTGCCGTCGACGACGTTCTTGATCCCGGCGTTCTCGAACATGGCCTCCAGGCCGTACGCCAAGAACGGCGATGCAGACGGCGGCGCCAATCGCGAGACGCCGGGCCTTCCGAGAAGCAATCATCGGAGACACTCCTAGAGTTGGGTTGCGTAAGCGCTTACGTAAGCGGTTACGCTGGACCGTACACATCCGCGCACCGAGTGGCAAGGGTCACTTGCGAACTATCAGGAGGCCCCGTGCCACGGCAGTCCGGCCAGACCCGCCTGATCGACGTAGCAGTCGAGGCGGGCGTCTCCATCGCCACCGCGTCACGTGCCCTTTCCGGCACGCCGGGCGTCAGCCCCTCGGTCGCCGAGCAGGTACGACGCGTCGCCGATGAGCTGGGCTATGTCACCAACATGCACGCGCGGTCACTGGCGGGCGGCACCACCGGCGCGATCGGGCTGGTGGTCCACGAGATCGGCGACCCGTACTTCTCCGAGATCGCCAGCGGGGTGCTGCGGGTCGCGGCCGAGGAAGAGCTCACGGTCCAGATCTGCCACACCGGGAGGGACCCGGAGACCGAGCTCCGTCAGGTGCGCACCCTGGTGGCACACCGGGTCGGTGCGATCCTGATCGCCGGATCGGGGTTCGTCGACCCGGCGATCGAGGCGCCGGTGCGCGACGAGCTGCGGCGCTACACCGAGATGGGTGGGCGGGTCGCCGTGATCGGGCGGCACCATCTGCGGGCCGACACCGTGCAGCCCGACAACACCGCGGGCGGACGGATGGTCACCGAGCACGTCCTGGGCCTCGGGCACCGTCGCCTGGCGATCCTGTCCGGCTCCCTCGGGCTGACCACGGTCACCGATCGCCTGGACGGCGTCCACGAGGCGATGCGGGAGGCCGGCCTCGACCCCGACGGCGTACCGGTCATCGCAGACGAGTTCACCCGCGACGGCGGCCGGGCCGGCGCGATCCGGATCCTGAAGGAGCACCCGGACACCACCGCCGTCGTGGCGCTGAACGACGACATGGCGATCGGCTGCCTCTCCGAGCTGCGCCGGGCCCGGATCGCGGTGCCGGGCCGGATGACGGTGACCGGTTTCGACGACGTCGCCGTCGCCGGCGACCTGGCGCCGGGCCTGACCACGATCCGGCTGCCGATGTCCGACATGGGCGCGCGAGCGCTGGCCCTGGCGCTCAAGGAGCCCGGGAGCCGTCCCCGGAAGCAGCGGGTGCCCGCCGAGCTCGTCGTGCGCGGCTCGTCCGGCCCCGTGCGGGGTTGAGACGCCGGGATGCGCGTCGTCGTCGCCACCGACAAGTTCAAGGGGTCCCTGACCGCTGCCGAGGTCGCGGAGTCGCTGGACCGTGGGCTGCGTCGCGTGGCCCCCGATGTCGAGGTGGTCCGGGTCCCGGTCGCGGACGGCGGCGACGGAACCCTGGACGCCTTCGTGTCAGCGGGTTTCGAGCGGTACCCGGTCTCGGTGTCCGGGCCGTGCGGCGAGCCGGTGTCGACGGCGTACGCCCGTCGCGGTGACGTCGCGGTCGTCGAGCTCGCCGACGCCTCCGGGCTCGGCCGGCTCGGCGCGGGGCTCGCGCCCCTGGCCGCGTCCACTCGCGGCACCGGAGAGGCGATCCGGCTGGCCGTGGAGGCCGGCTGCCGCGAGGTCGTGGTCGGCCTCGGGGGCAGCGCCTCCACCGACGGCGGCGCCGGGCTCGTCACCGCCCTGGGGGCCCGGATCCTCGACATCCGTGGCCGGCCGGTGCCCCCCGGCGGTGCGGGTCTCCTCGAGGCGGCACGCCTCGACCTCGGGTCGCTGCCCGACCTCCTCGATGGCGTCGCAGTGACGCTGGCCTCCGACGTCGACAACCCGCTGCTCGGACCCGACGGGGCCGCCGAGTTCTACGGTCCCCAGAAGGGCGCGTCCCCGGCCGACGTCGAGCTTCTCGAGGCGGCCCTGACTCGGTGGGCCGACCTGGTGGCCGCCGCCACCGGACGCGACCTGCGCGACGCCCCCGGCGCGGGCGCAGCCGGGGGCGCCGGCTTCGGCGCGATGGCGCTCCTCAGCGCGCAGGTGCGGTCGGGTGCTGCCACCGTGCTCGAGCTCGTGGGGTTCGCCGACGCCCTGCCCGGCGCGGATCTCGTGGTGACCGGTGAGGGCTCGCTCGACGAGCAGAGTCTGCGCGGCAAGGCGCCGTTCGCGGTGCTGGCCGGTGCCCGGGCGAACGGTGCGCCCACGGTGGTCGTGTGCGGCCGCAGCACGCTCGCGCCGGACCAGGTCTCCGGCGCCGGCATCTCCCGGCTGTGGGCGCTGACCGACCGCGAGCCGGACCCGGCGCGCTGCATGAGCCGGGCCGGGACCCTGCTGGAGGAGGTCGGCGAGGAGATCGCCCGCTGGCTTCGCACCACCGGCTGACGCTGCCGTCCACAGGCGGGAGCCCGCTCGGTTTCGACACCCGCCGGCGCTGAGCACGCTGCCCGGCATGACCTACATCATCGACCCCGATGTGCTCGAGCAGTCGAGCCGCGACCTGATCCGCCATGGTCTGGACGTCGACGAGGCGACCCGGATCCCGTTCCCGGACACCGGCTCCACGGCCGGCTACAGCAAGGACGCCATCGAGCAGCTCACTGCCCACGTCGAGACGACGTCCGGATCGCTGCGTGAGGTCGGCGAGGCAGCCGAGCAGGTGGCCGGGGTAGCCCGGCTGACCGATGGTGAGGTGGCCGAGCTCTTCGACCTGACACTGGCCGTGGCGTTCCGATGAGCATCGACACCGCCGTCGACGGCGATCCCGGCAGCTGCCGTCGCACGGCCCGGAGGCTGCACGACCTGCACGGTCAGCTCGACGAGGCCCGCTCCTACCTCCGCAGCCACCCCGCCCTTGCCCGCGCCCACTTCGACGGGCGGTCCGGGGATGCCTACCGCGAGCGGTGCGCCGCGATCGGCCGGACCGTCGACGCCGCCGCGGAGAGCTGCCGCGGACTGGCCCGGGCGCTGAACGAGTACGCCGACGGACTCGACGAGGTGATCGCGGTGATGGCCCGGGCTCGGGAGCTCGCTCGGCGGGAGCTGGTGCTGCACGGGCACACGATCCCCACGCCCGGCGGCTACGCCACCGACCGCCAGCGACACGTCTACCGGACCGTCGCCGCCTCGGTCGCGGGCGCGCGGGGTGAGGAGTCCCTGCTGCGAGACGCGTGGCTGGGCGCCCTCGCCCGGTACGCCGTCGGGCCGGTCGAAGATCTGTGCCTGCCGTCCGTCTCCACTACGCCCTTCCCCGGAGCCCCGCAGCCGACGCCGCGAGCTCCGTTGGCGCCGCCCTCGACGGAAGTGGTGGTTTCGAGGCTCGTCGCTGACGCTCCTCGCACCTCAACCAGCGTGGGCACCTCAACCAGCGTGGGCACCCCTACCACCGTGCCTCCCGAATCGGTGTGGGTGCCGTGGGGAGGCGGCGATGCGGCCTGACGACATCGGCATCTGCCTGCCGGTCACCTGGCGGCGCCGCTCGGCGCTGGCCCACGGCGTCGTGGTCAGTGCTCGCTCGACGGTGCTCCCGGCGAGCGGCGTACATCCCGAGCTCACGCTCCGCTGCGTTCCCGTCGGCACCGACCTGCAGACGTGGCGGGCCGAAGCCATCGGCGAGCTCGCTGCCCGGCTCGTCGACTTCGACGTCGAGGACGACGACGCATTCGAGCTGCTGGGCCGCCGAGTGGCCTACCACCGGTTCGCGCACCGGCTCGGCAGCGCCGACGTGCTGAGCGACCAGTGGGCGTGGCTGTCCGACGGTCTCGGGGTGGTCCTCACTTGTTCGGTGGCACGCGAGGACTACCCCGACTACTGCGACGTCTTCGAGGCGATCGCGGAGACGGTGAGCGTCGGCCCGCGGGCGGCGTGAGGACTCAGGACCGTCGCGGCGACACCCGGACCCGGGCACCCCGGCGCGGGACGCTGGTGATGTTGCGGACCTTGGGCTCGTCGTCGCCGACCGCGGTCACGTCATACGCCGCGAACACCTCGCGGAGCACAGCCACCCCCTCCATCAGCGAGAACCCCGCGCCGATGCAGCGACGGACGCCGCCGCCGAAGGGGATCCAGGTGTTGGTGGGCGGGTTCTGGCCGATGAACCGTTCGGGCCGGAACCGCCATGGGTCCGGATGGTTGTCGGACTTCTGGTGCGCGATGACGATCGACGGCCCGACCGTCGCGCCCGCGGGGATGTCGACGCCGGCAATCGTGGCCGGCTTCATCAGGGTCCGCACCACCATCGGGATCACCGGGTGCAGCCGCATCGACTCCTTCATCACGGCGTCGAGGAACTCGTCGTCTCCCTCGTCGGCCGCCTGCTGGCACCGCCGCAGCAACGCGCGGTCGCGACCCACCTCGTAGAGCGCCCAGGACAGCGCGGTCGCGGTGGTCTCGTGGCCGGCGAGCAACAGGGTGACGAGCTGGTCGCGGAGCTCGGTGTCGTCGAGCGGGTCGCCCTCGTCGATCCCGATCCGGATCAACCGGGAGAGCACGTCGGTGCGGTCGTGCAGGTCGGGAGCATCGCGGCGCTCGCGGATCTCGGCGTACATCAGCCGGTCGAGCTCGTACTGGTTCTCGACGGTGCGCTTCCAGACGCCGAACTTCTGGAGCCAGGGGTAGCCCCAGCCGAGCAGCACCGCAGGGCTGACGTCGACGGTGGCGTTGACCCGGGGGCGCAGCTGCGCCAGCCGGCTCTCGTCGGTGACGCCGAACACCACCCGGAGGATCACCTCGAGGGTGAGCGCGTTCATCCGGTCGAGGGAGCGGAACTCCGTGCCCGGCGTCCACCTCTTGACCTCGGCGCGCGCCAGCTCGGTGACCAGCGACTGGTAGCCGCGCAGCGCGTGTCCGTTGAACGCCGGCATCAGCAGCTTGCGAGCCCGCTTGTGCTCGCCGGAGTCCTGGAGCAGCAGCGAGTGCTCACCCATGATCGGGCCGAGGATCGCGTTGCCCTTGCCCGCGTGGAAGACCTCAGGGTCGGCGGCGAAGATCTCCTTCGCCTGCTCGGGCCTGGTGAACATCACCAGCGGCCGACCGCCGGGGAGCAGCCTGATCGTGAAGACATCGCCGTACTTCTTGTGCAGGTACGGGTGGAACTTGTGCCGGAACCGCAGCAGCGCCACGCTCTGCAGGATCACCGGCCAGCGCGGACCCGGCGGCAGGGTGCCGTCGCCGACCTGCGGCACGGTGTCACCACCGACGAAGCTGTTGCGTCCGAACCGCTGCGCGGTCAGCTCTGAGACGTCGTCGGTGATGGCCATCGGGTCATACTAGGGTCGCGCGTCCGAAGGCCTGGCGCGCTGCGCGCGCCCATGGCACGCACCTCGCTGCGTTGGCGTCGCTCGACGTGCGCCCAGCATGCCAGCGCTCCGCCGCCTTGCGATGCACACACCCTGAACACGCCAACCACATCAGGACTTCAGACGCACGACCCTAGGAGTACGTCGTGACGTCGAGTAGGTCGTGGATCGGGACCGGGTTGTCCCGCTTCGCCTGGCAGGTGAGCCGCTGCTGCTCGCCCCTTCGGGAGCGCACCCGGACGGCGTACGTCGTGCCCGCGACGTCGAACCGCGCGGTCGTGACGTCGTCGTCGCGGCTGGAGCCGAGGAACCGGACGGCGTCGTTGCGGGTCTCCTCGAGGCGCCGGCGCAGCCCGATCTCCGCGGCCTGCGCCGGCATGCCCAGCCCGGAGCGGCCGCGGAGGTGGTCGAGCTCGAGCCCGCCGGCCAAGTGGCTGCCGGCGACGCCGAGGGCGGAGACCGCGTCGAGTCGCCCGTAGTAGAGGCCGTGCGGTAGGACCAGCATGTTGGCCGCGAACCGGTCGCCGCCGATGTGCGAGACCTCCCAGGTCTCCTCGGGGTGCGCGCTCTCGAGCGCCGCGGCGACCGGCCGCCCGCGCTCGGCGCAGCAGGCGTCGTGCTTGCCGTGCGTGCAGACGCAGAACAGCGAGCCGTCGGTCCGCTCCAGGCCGATGGACCGGCCGCGACCGAGGGCGGCCAGCTCCAGGTCGAGCACCTCGTGGACGTCGCTGAAGGAGGCGGACTCCAACCACGGCGCGACCGGGTCGGCGTAGGCCGCGAAGACCCGGACCTCGTCGGTCCCGGAGCGATCGGGGCAGCGGGCCAGCAGGACGCGCACCCCTACGGCATGCGAGGACAGGAGCAGGTGGTTGCCGAGCCCGTGCGGCAGCCGGGCGTCCCGGAGCGCGTTGACCCCCCACGCACCGGTGTACTCGACGAGGAGGAACGCCCGGACGTTCGACGCAGTGCCGGCGATCGGCTCGTCGCGCAGCAGGCTGGCGCCGGAACAACGGAACCCGGCGCCGAGATCTGGCTGCGTCACGCCATCAATTCCAGCATGCCCTCGCGGACCAGCCGCCGGCACAGCACCAGCCGGCTCTGCTCGTCGAGGTGCTCGGCCAGGTCGGCGGGCCGCAGCTCGGGCCGCCGCCGGATCTCGGTGAGGGCCGGTTCCAGCCACGCGGGGACATCGAGGGAGCGGTCGCCCAGCAGCACCTCGAGCCGGTCGTCGTGCCGGAGCAGGACGCAGGGGTGGCCGGGGCGACGGCGCAGCATCGTCGTGTCGTCGAGGTCGCCGAGGCGGGTCGCGTCGAGGAGGCCTCCGGCGAGCCGCGGCGTGCGACCGGTGAGGAAGCGGCGTACCTCGTCATCGACGGCGGCACGGGCGTCGATGTCGCGCATTCGGTCGGCGAGGGCGACCAGCCGGTCGGCAAGGCCGTCGGCGAGCGTGGCCGGGTCGTCGAGGTAGCCGGCCGGCAGGTGGTCGTCGGGCACGTCGTCGAGCAGCGCCGCGACACTGCGCCGGGTCAGCCCGCGCCAGGTGAGCTGGTTGATGCCGAGGGTGACGTGCAGCGAGACAGTCTCCTGCGCCCGGGCGGCGTGCGGGGTGCCGGTGGGCAGGTAGACGCTCAGGCCCGGAACGAGGGTGAGGTCCTCGACGCCGTCGGGGGTGTGAACTTCCCACTGCTTGGCGCCGGCCGTCTGGAAGACGAACACGTCGTGGCTGTCGGAGTGGACCGCGAACCCCTGGGAGCCCGGCGGGGTGAGGTAGGCGTTGGCCTGGCAGGGGTGGCCGAGCTCGAGCTCGAGCTCCGCGACCAGCCGGGTGAGCGGCGGCCAGTAGCGGTGCAGGCCCTGGAACACGATCGTCGCGCCCTCGTCGAAGAGCGCGAGCGCCTTGCGGGGGTCGACCAACCCGGTGAGCGGCTTGCCGGCGAGCGTCGCCGACCGGGTGTACGACGACTCGGCGAGCACCGAGCCGTCCTTGGCCAGCCGGACGGAGGGGGTGCGGATCGCGGTCGAGGTGAGTAGGTGGTCGGCGTCCTCCAACGAGAACAGGCCGACCAGGTCCGCGGGGTCCGCGTGATGAACGTGAACGCGGGACGCCCAGACCTTGTCAAGGAAGGTCTGGGCGTCCCCGCTCAGCAGCTCGAGTGCGGTCAGGACGCGTCCCCGTCGGTGGTGTCGGTTGCGTCGCCGTCGGTGCCGTCGGCGTCGGTGCCGTCAGCGTCGCCGCCATCGGTGCCGTCAGCGTCGCCGCCATCGGTGCCATCGGCGTCGCCGCCATCGGTGCCGTCGGCGTCACCCATGGGCTGCGGGTCACCGGCCGGGGTGGTGGTCATGTCGTCGTCGGAGAGGGGCTCTTCGGGCATGGTGTTCTCCTCGGTGAGTGCGGGTGGGTTCAACGTAGTCCGGTATCCCCCGCCCGGTCATCCATGCCGGACCCGCCCGCTCAGTCGGCGTCGAGGCGCCAGCGGTCGGGGAAGTCCCGGAACGTCGGCTGGCCGGTGATCCGGTGCTCGGGCTTGGTGCGCCTGCCGCGCTCGAACACCACGATGCTGTCGTAGAAGTGGATGGAGTCGGTGGTGCGAGTGAACTCGTCGACCTGGAGCTCCTCGGTCTTCGAGTGCCACGCGTTGAGCTGGTCGATCTTGTTCTTGGCGAACTCCATGAAGGTGGTGGGCCGGCGGAACCCTCCGCCGTAGCTCCGCCAGTAGCTGGTGTGCGTGTCCTCGGTGAGGAAGCATCCGTCGTCGCTCAGGTGCGGGTAGATGCGCCGGAAGGTCACCTTCTGCTGGCGCATCCGGTGCCCGCCGTCCTCGATGACGACGTCGATCGGGGCCCCGATCTCGGCGACGACCTCCTGGAGGAAGTCCTTGTCCGCCTGGTCGCCGATCAGGATCCGGATGTTGTCGCCCTCGAACTGCCGACACCGCGGGTCGATGTCGACGCCGTAGATCTTCGCGTCGGGCCCGAAGTAGTCCCGCCACATCTCCAGGGAGCCGCCCTGGTTGACCCCGAACTCCAGCACCACGACGGGACGACCGCGGAAGCGTTCGAAGTGGCGGTGGTAGATCTCGAAGTAGTGCATCCACTTGTGGATCAGGCGCGAGTCGTTGTTCCGGAAGTACTGCTCGAGCGGGTTCACCCCGGACATAGTGCTAGATCGCCGTCGCCGGGCGACCTCCGACCCAGGTCTCGGCGACCAGGGGGACCCCGGGCCGGTAGGCCAGGTGGACGTGCGTGGGCGCGTCGAGCACGACCAGGTCGGCCTGCCTGCCGGGCAGCAGGACACCCACATCGTCGCGGTCGAGGGCGGCAGCACCGGTCGCGGTGGCGGCGTGGACCGCCTCGGCCGGGGTCATCCCCATCTCCCGGACCGCGAGCGCGATGCACAGCGGCATCGACGACGTGTAGGACGAGCCAGGGTTGCAGTCCGAGGCGAGGGCGACCGCGACGCCGGCGTCGAGCAGCGCGCGGGCGTCGGGGTAGGGCTGGCGGGTCGAGAACTCCACGCCGGGGAGCAGCGTCGCGATGGTGCCGCTGTCGCGGAGCGCGTGCACGTCGTCGTCGGTCAGGTAGGTGCAGTGGTCGACCGCGGAGAGCCCGAGCTCGGCGGCGAGGCCGACGCCCGGTCCGGGACCGAGCTGGTTGGCGTGCAGGCGTGGGCGCAGGCCCGCGGCGGCGCCGGCCGTCAGCACCGTCCGGGCCTGGTCGGCGTCGAACGCGCCGGTCTCGCAGAACGCGTCGACCCAGCGGGCGTGCGGTGCGGCTGCCTCGAGCATCGGCCCGGTGACCAGCGCGACGTACTCGTCGGGATCGCCGTCGGGGACGACATGGGCGCCGAGGTACGTCGTCTCCTCGGTGAACTGCCGCGCCACCGCGAGGCTCCGTGCCTCGTCCTTCACGGTGAGGCCGTAGCCGCTCTTGATCTCCACGGTGGTCGTGCCCTGGCGGCGCATCTCCTGGACCAGCCGGGCGACGTGAGCGGTGAGCTGCTCGTCGGTGGCCTGGCGGGTGGCGGCAACCGTCGTGCGGATCCCGCCGGCGGCGTACGGCTGTCCGGCCATCCTGGCCGCGAACTCCGCGGCGCGGTCGCCGGCGAAGACCAGGTGCGAGTGGGAGTCGACGAAGCCGGGGAGCACCGCGCGGCCGCCGGCGTCGAGCTGCTGGTCGGCGGCGGGCGCGTCGGCGGCGGGGCCGACCCACGCGACCGTGGCTCCGTCGACGACGAGGGCGGCTTGCTCGATGATGCCCAGCACGTCGTCGGCCTCGGGGTCGTTGGTGGCCAGCTCGCCGATGTTGGTGATGAGGGTGCTCATGACTGGAGTCCTTCGATCGCGGTAGCGAGCTCGCGGCCGATCCCCTCGCGGTCGCCGTCGTGGTGGATGACGCGGCCGTCGGAGATCACCTGAACGACGTCGGCGGCGGTCGCCGCGAACACCGCGGTCTGCTCGTCGGCGCCGGTGCCGGCGGTCCGCGGGGTGGTGGTGTCGAGGGTGACCAGGTCGGCGCGGGCGCCCACCCTGATCACGCCGGCGTCGGGGAAGCCGAGGCTGGCATGTCCGGTGGTGGTACCGGCGGTGAGCAGCTCGGCGGCGCTCCAGTGGCCGCGGCTCTGCTGCGCGAGCCGCTCGTCCATCTCGACGGCGCGCATCTCCTCGAACGGGTCGATCACAGCGTGGCTGTCGCTGCCCAGCGTCAGCGGGCTGCCGGCGTCGTGGAGCTCGCGGCTCGGGCCGACCCCATCGCCGAGGTCGCGCTCGGTGGTGGGGCAGAAGCAGGCAATGGTCCGGGTGGTCCCGAGGTGGCGGACGTCGTCGGTGGTGACGCGGGTGGCGTGCACGGCCGTGGTCATCGGCCCGAGGACCCCGTGGTCGGCGAGCAGCTGCGTCGGGGTGGCGCCGTACGCCGCCATGCAGGCGTTGTTCTCCTCGGTCTGCTCCGAGACGTGCACGTGCAGCGGCCGGCCCTCAGCCGCCTCGACGACGACCGGCATCTGCTCGGCCGGCACGGCACGGACGGAGTGGATCGCGGCGCCGATCACGGTGTTGTCATTGCCGCGCAGCAGTTCGACTCTGGCGGCCCAGCGCCCTGCATCGGTGTCGGAGTAGCGCAGCTGCGCGGGTTCGACCGGCGCCCCGAACCCACTGCTGAGGTAGCAGGTGTCCAGCAGCGCGATCCGGATCCCGGCCTGGTTCGCCGCCTCGATGAGGGCGTGGCCCATCGCGTTCGGGTCGTCGTACGGCGTCCCGTCCGGCTGGTGGTGCAGGTAGTGGAACTCGCCGACGCAGGTGATCCCGGCCGCCGCCATCTCACGGTAGGTCGCCCGCGCCAGCGCGAAGTAGCTGTCGGGGTCGAGCCGCTGCGCGACGTCGTACATCTGCTCGCGCCAGGTCCAGAACGTGCCCCGCCCGCGCTGGGTCCGGCCCCGCAGCGCCCGGTGGAACGCGTGGCTGTGGCAGTTCGCGAGGCCGGGGAGGGTGAGGCCGGGGAGGCGGGTGGCGGTGGATGGATCCCTGGGTACCCAGGGATCCCGAAGGTTCTCGGCTGTTGCAACACCCTGGAACCTTCGGGAATCCGCAGGAACCTCCACCGCCACGAACCGCCCGTCCTCGATCTCCACGAGTACGTCGTCCTGCACCGCGCCGTCGACCCAGGCCCGCTCCAGCACGTAGGCCGACGCCGCTCACCGGGTCAGCCTCTCCAGCGTGTCGGCGAGCGCGGAGACGCCGACCAGGCAATCGGACATCTCGGCGTGCTCGGCCGGGGAGTGCGAGACGCCGGTGGGGTTGCGGACGAACAGCATCGCGGTCGGGATCCCCGCAGCAGAGAGGATCCCGGCGTCGTGGCCGGCGGCCGTGGGGATGATCGGCCAGTCGCCACCGGCGTGGTCGGCGGCGATCGTCGCGGCCAGCGCGGGGTCGAAGGCGACCGACCCGGACACCGACTCGGGCGTGACCGTCACCGAGGTCCCGTCCCGGTCGGCGCGCTCGGTCGCCTGCCGCGAGATCGTCTCGACCAGTTCAGCCAGCGCCGAGTCGGTGGCGCATCGAGCGTCCAGCCACGCCGTCACCAGCGACGGGACCGCGTTGGTGCCGTTGGGGGTGACCTCGACCCGGCCGAAGGTGGCCCGCTGTCCGGCCAGCCGCGCCTGCTTGTTGGCGGCCAGGGCGGTCATCGCGTAGGTGAGCATCGGGTCCACGCGGTCCTCCATCCGGGTGGTCCCGGCGTGGTTGGCCTCTCCGGTGAAGTCGAGCCGGTAGCGCCCGTGCGGCCAGATCTCGCTGCCCACCCCGATCGCGACGCCACGATCCACCAGGTCGCGGCCCTGCTCCACGTGCAGCTCGACGTACGTCGCCACGTCGGCCAGCAGCCCCGACGATCCACCCGCCGCCACGTCGCCGAACGCCACCCCGTCGCGGTCGCGCAGCTCGCGCGCCGACTCCCAGCTCGTGGCGCCCGTCGCGAGCCGGGAGCCCAGGCAGGCGATGCCGAAGCGCGACCCCTCCTCCTCCACGAACGTCGCGACGCCGATCGGCCGCGCCGGCACCACGCCGCGCTCGCGCAGCGTGTCGACCGCCGCCAGCGCCGAGACCACGCCGAGCGGGCCGTCGTACGCGCCCCCGTCGAGCACGGAGTCGAGGTGCGAGCCGGTGAGGACTCCCGGCCCGTTGCCGGCGTCCCACCACGCCACCACGTTGCCGATCTCGTCGCGCTCGACGCGCAGGCCGCGGGCCTCGGCCTGCTCGGCGAACCACGCGTCCAGCTCGCGCTCGGCCGTCGTGAACGGCTGGCGGAAGTAGCCTCCCGACGCCGCCGACCGGCCGACCGGGGAGAGGTCGGCCCACATCCGCTCGAAGTCGTCAGGCACTGTGTGCTCCATGGAGTTCCAAGATCTCGTACGCCGCCGGCGGATGGTTCGCGACTACGCCGACACGCCGGTCGACCCCGCCATCGTGGACCGCGCCCTGGAGAACGCCACCCATGCGCCGAGCGCGGGCTTCAGCCAGGGCTGGGCGTTCCTGGTGCTCGACCAGCCCGAGGACGTCCGCCGCTTCTGGGAGGCGAGCGCCGACGACACCGGCCTCCCGGACGGCTGGCTGGCCGGGATGATGCGGGCGCCGGTGGTGATCCTGCCGTGCAGCAGCAAGGCGGCGTACCTCGACCGCTACGCCGAGCCGGACAAGGGTCACGCCGACCGCGACGAGTCCTGGTGGCCGATGCCGTTCTGGCACATGGACGCGGCGATGGCCTCGCTGCTGATCCTGCAGACCGCGACCGATGCGGGCCTGGGCGCGTGCTTCTTCGGGGTCTTCCGCGAGCCGGAGGTGCGCCGCGAGTTCGGCATCCCCGATCGTTACGACCCGGTTGGTGTGATCACGCTCGGCCACCGCGTCGACTCGACCGGTGCCGCGGGCTCGCCGACGCGACGTGCGCGCACTCCGTGGACCGACGTCGTCCATCGCGGGCAGTGGGGACACTAGTGCCGCGAACGGAAAGTCATGCACGCTTCGCGCGCCCATGGCATGCACCTCGCTGCGTTGGCGTCGCTCGACGTGCGCCCAGCATGCCAGCGCTCCGCCGCCTTGCGATGCACACACCCTGAACACGCGAACCACTCACATCACTTCCCGTTCCCGGCACTAGGCCAGTCCATCGGCGTAGTGCCCGGCGGTCAACGACCGCCCGACCGGGCGGGTCTGGGATCCGAGACGACGTATCGTTGATGCATGGCCGAGCGCGAGCCCAGCGACCGCCCGCCCGAGCACCCCAAGGACCGGGCGGCGAGCCGGGCCGCTGCCCGGAACCGGATCGCCCACCAGCAGACCTGGGTCGACCTGCAGATCCAGAAGGCCATGGCCCGCGGCGACTTCGACGACCTGCCCGGCCAGGGCAAGCCGATCGCCGACCTCGGTACCGAGCCCGATCCCGACTGGTGGCTCAAGCGGATGATCAAGCGCGAGCAGGTCAGCGGGGTGCTGCCCCCGGCGCTGCAGCTGCGCAAGGAGGACGCCGAGCTCGACGACCGGCTGGACCGGCACACGGCCGAGTCGGAGGTACGCCGCGATATCGAGGAGTTCAACGCCAGGGTGATGAAGGCCCGCTACACCCCGATGGACGGCCCGCCTCTGATCACCCAGCCACGGGACGTCGAGGAGACGGTGGCCGCCTGGCGGGAGCGCCGGGACGCCCGCAGGCGCAGCCCAGGAAAGTGAGCAGAGAGATCGGTCATACCGACCGGTAGCGACCCGCTGCTACCTTCCGCCACATGACCGGCAGTTCGCGCAGCGCCAAGGACTTCTTCGCTCCGCTCGCCGTGGGCGCGCCCGCCCCGCTCCGGGAGATCCCGGCCCGCCCGTCGCGAGCGATCCACTTCTTCGACCCTGGCAACCCGAAGATGGCGGCCAAGGTGCCGGACCTGGTTGGCAAGGTCGACGTGTTGCTCGGCAACCTCGAGGACGCGATCAAGGCGGAGAACAAGGAGATCGCCCGCGAGGGGCTGGTGAGGATCGGCCGTGAAACAGACTTCGGGCCGACCCAGCTGTGGACCCGGGTCAACTCGCTCGACTCACCCTGGGTGCTCGACGACCTGACCACGCTCGTCACCGAGATCGGCGACAAGCTCGACGTGATCATGGTGCCGAAGGTGCAGGGCGCCGAGGACATCCACTACGTCGACCGGATCCTCGCCCAGCTCGAGGCCAAGGCCGGCCTGGACAAGCCGCTGCTCGTACACGCGATCCTCGAGACCGCCCGCGGCGTCGCGAACGTCGAGGAGATCTGCGGCGCCTCCCCGCGGATGCAGGGCCTGTCGCTGGGCCCGGCCGACCTCGCCGCCGACCGCCGGATGAAGACCACCCGGGTCGGCGGCGGCCACCCCGGCTACTTGGTTCGCGGTGATGGGGACGTTGACAACCCCGACGCTCCACGACCCGCGTACCAGCAGGATTTGTGGCACTACACGATCGCCCGGATGGTCGACGCCTGCGCGATGCACGGCATCTATCCCTACTACGGGCCGTTCGGCGACATCGCCGACGTGGTGGCGTGCGAGGACCAGTTTCGCAACGCCTTCCTGCTCGGCTGTGTCGGCGCGTGGTCGCTGCACCCGAAACAGATTGCGATCGCCAACAAGGTCTTCTCGCCGAGCGTCGAGGACGTGAAGCACGCCCGCATGGTGATCGCCGCGATGGGCGACGGCACCGGCGCCGTGATGCTCGACGGGAAGATGGAGGACGACGCCTCGGTGAAGCAGTGCCGGGTGATGGTGGCGCTGGCCGACGAGCTGGCCGCGATCGACCCGGAGCTGAAGCAGCAGTACGACGCGATCGATCTCGACGCATGAGTGAGTTCCGCGCGCGGCGCAGCGTCCTCTACATGCCGAGCTCCAACGAGCGGGCGCTCGAGAAGGCCAAGACAATCCCGTGCGACGGGTTGATCCTCGACCTCGAGGACGCCGTCGCCCCCGACGCCAAGGCCGCCGCCCGCGACAACGCCTGCGCCGCTGCCGCCTCGGGCGAGTACGGCGCGCGCGAGCTGACCATCCGGGTCAACGGCGCCGACACCGAGTGGCATGCCGATGACCTACGCACGGCCTGCCAGGCCGGGCCTGATGCGATCGTGGTCCCCAAGGTCAACAGCGGAGCTGACGTACTCGAGATCGTCGAGGCGATGGCCGGGCACGGCGCACCGGAGCACACGAAGCTGTGGGCGATGGTCGAGACGCCGTACGCGATGCTGCACGCGGAGGAGATCGCATCCGCCTCCGACCGGCTCGCCGTGCTCGTCATGGGCACCAACGACCTCGCCAAGGAGCTGTACGCCGAGCACGTGCCCGGGCGCCAGTCGCTGCTGACCGGGTTGGGTCTCGCCGTACTCGCCGCTCGGGCCGCCGGCAAGGCGATCCTCGACGGCGTCTACAACGACGTGAAGGACCTGGACGGCTTCGCGGCGGAGTGCCGGCAGGGTCGGGAGATGGGCTTCGACGGGAAGACCCTCATCCACCCGGGCCAGGTCGACGGCGCCAACGAGGCGTTCGCGCCGAGCGAGCAGGCGATCGAGGACGCGCGCGGCATCCTGAAGGCCTGGGAGGACGGCCGCGGGACCGGCGTCGTCACCTACAACGGCCGGATGGTCGAGAACCTGCACGTCGAGTCGGCGCAGCGAACGCTGAGCATCCACGAGGCGATCCGGGCCCTGCATGACTGAGCGTGCCCCCGCATGGGTTCGGGTACCGGACCCCACTATCCAGATAGTGGAGGGAAACTCAGCATGGTCATCCTCGGCCTCATCTTGTTGATCATCGGCCTGGTGGCGGACATTCCGGTCCTGCTCACCATCGGCATCATCCTGGCGATCGTCGGCCTGATCCTGAACCTGGTCCCGATCGGCGGCACCCGGCGGATGTATTACTAGCTGACCAGCTCGGGAACCACGCCCCGACCTACCCCGTCTGAAGGGGTATGACCCGGGGGTTCGCGGCCGTCCTGCTCGGCGTACTGGCCATCTCGTTGGCCGGATGCGGCGAGCAGGACGACCTGCGTTCCGGGGGCACCGGCGCTAGCGGTACCGAGTCCACCTTCGAGTTCGCGCAGTCCGGCGGCTGCGGCGACGCGTACTTCTGGGCCACTACAGCCGACGACGAGCATGCGATCGTCGTTTCCGTCGACCTCAGCGACCGCTCCACGTCCGGCCCCACCGTCGTCGACGTCTCCCTCCCCGACCCGGCGGTCGAGATCGAGCTGTGGGAGGGCACCGGCCTGGGCTCACGGATGTGCAACGACGTGATCGAGGGCGAGGTGACCGCGGAGACCGCGGTGGTCGAAGGCGCAGGCACGATCACCGTCGAGCCGCGCCCCGAGGGGCACACGGATTACGTCGACGGCAAGCTCGAGCTCACCGGTCTGGTCGCCGAGGACGGCACCAAGCTCCCCGACCTCGCGATCAAGACCACCAGCATCGGCTTCTACGCCGGCTAGCGGCTGCGCGGAGCCGGGTCTCGATCAGGTGCGCGCCAGCTTGCGCTCGATGAGATGCACATAGGTCTCTACGCCCGGCCCAGGCGGACCGTAGGGATCCCCGGTCTGGTGGGTCCCGTCTTCCAACAGCCGTGACAAGCCGGTACGCCGGTTCAGGGTGGGGTCGCGCAACACCGTCCCGCGCCAGTTGATGATCCAGGTGTTCGGACGGCTCTTCGCCAACGACCGGGAGATCCGGTTGTAGTCGCGGAGCACCGCGTCCTTCCAGGCTTGGAACCGGCCGGCGCGGACCACCATCATCAGGTAGACGTTCGTCTCGGCGGGCAGCTTGTTGATCGCGTGGACCAGGCGCTCCTTGGTCCAGTCGGGGTTGAACGACCGGTTCGTGCCAAGCGCCATGATGAAGTCGGCCGGGGCAGGGTGGCTGCGCAGGTAGACCTCGATGCGGCCTGGGAGGGCTCGAACCGGTCGGCCGCCCTTTCCGTCTACGTGCCAGCCGGGCTGGTGTTCGGCAAGCCAAGGGGTCACGCGCTTCGTGGTGGAGTCCCCGATCATCAGGACGCCGGTAGGGGTGGCAGCGGACTCGTCCGCGAGGGCCACGGTCTCTGCCTGGCCGAGGCCGAGTAGTGCGAGCACCATGGCGCCGAGGAGGGTGAACCTCACGAGGATCCGGTCAACAGTCCCATGCCGGCCGGGTGCCGCCCTGTTCTTCATCGTCTCGTCCCGAGTGGTGATTTCTGTCCGGCTCCCTCGGCCGGGTCGGCGAAACAGTAGGGGCGAAATCACCGTGCGCGGGCATCGTCGGGGGTGTCAGGCCGAAAGATCACCCGAAGGGGCCACCTCGGGGTCCTCTGGCCTAGTCCAACCGGACTAGTCCGGGACGCCGCACTCCTCGGCCACGTCGACCGCTCGCTCGTACGCCGGCTGAACGAGATGGTCCGGCACGCTCGGCACCGCATGTTGCGCGTCGGGGGGTGCCTTACGTGCCGGACTATCGGCTTATTTGTTCGCGATCACAAGACCAATCGGCGAAACCGTAAGGGCGCAACGACCCTCTATTGGCATGGTCAACGGCCGTTGGTGGAAAGATCACCCGAAGGGGTCACGTCCGGATCTTTGGCCTAGTCCGACCGGACCAGACCGGGAGGTCGAACAGGTACAGCCAGGGGTATGAGCCGATCCGCACCGGCCTTCTACGCAGCTGACCAGGAGCGATAGTCCGCCGCGTTAGGCACCCCATTTCGGGCGTCGAGGGGTGCCCAACACGGCGGACTATCCCTTCAGGCGTCCCGCATCGGCACCCGGACGCCGCGCTCCTCGGCCACCTCGACCGCTCGCTCGTACCCCGCGTCGACGTGCCGGATGACGCCCATCCCGGGGTCATTGGTGAGCACCCGCTCGATCTTCTCGGCGGCCAGCGGCGTGCCGTCGGCGACGCACACCTGGCCGGCGTGGATCGAGCGGCCGATGCCGACGCCGCCGCCGTGGTGGATGGAGACCCACGAGGCGCCGGAGGCGGTGTTGACCAGCGCGTTGAGCAGCGGCCAGTCGGCGATCGCGTCGGATCCGTCGAGCATCCCCTCGGTCTCGCGGTACGGCGAGGCGACCGACCCGCAGTCGAGGTGGTCGCGGCCGATCACGATCGGCGCCTTCAGCTCGCCCGAGGCGACCATCTCGTTGAACTTGAGCCCGGCGAGGTGTCGCTCGCCGTACCCGAGCCAGCAGATCCGGGCGGGCAGGCCCTGGAACGCGACCCGCTCTCCGGCCATCGTGATCCACTTGTGCAGCCGCTCGTTGTCCGGGAACAGCTCGAGGATCGCCCGGTCGGTCGCCGCGATGTCGGCGGGGTCGCCGGAGAGCGCGGCCCAGCGGAACGGCCCCTTCCCCTCGCAGAACAGCGGCCGGATGTACGCCGGCACGAAGCCGGGGAACTCGAACGCCCGGTCGTAGCCGCCCTTGCGCGCTTCGTCGCGGATCGAGTTGCCGTAGTCGAACACCTCGGCGCCGCGGTCCTGGAACTCCACCATCGCGCGCACGTGCGCGGCCATCGAGGCCTGCGCGGCCTTGGTGAAGCCCACCGGGTCGGCCTCGCGCTGAGACTGCCACTCCTCGAACGGCACCCCGAGCGGCAGGTAGTAGAGCGGATCGTGCGCGGAGGTCTGGTCGGTGACGATGTCGATCGGTGCGTCCTGGGCCAGTAGAGCCGGCACCAGCTCCGCGGCGTTGCCGAGCACACCGATCGACAGCGGGCGACGTGCGTCGCGGGCCTCGACAGCCAGCTCGACCGCGTGCTCGAGCGAGTCGGCCTGGACGTCGAGGTAGCGGTGCTCGATCCGCCGGGTGATCCGGGACTGGTCGCACTCGATGCAGATGACCACGCCATCGTTCATGGTGACGGCGAGCGGCTGCGCGCCGCCCATCCCGCCGAGCCCGGCGGTCAGCGTGATCGTGCCGGCGAGCGTTCCCTCGGGTTTCGAGACGCCGCTCGTCCCTCGCGGCTCCTCAACCACCGGGCGCGCCCTTCGGGCGGTGAGTTTGTCGGCGACCGCGGCGAACGTCTCGAACGTGCCCTGCAGGATCCCCTGGGTGCCGATGTAGATCCACGAGCCGGCGGTCATCTGGCCGTACATGGTCAGCCCGAGGTCCTCGAGCCGGCGGAACTCCTCCCAGTTGGCCCAGTCGCCCACCAGGTTGGAGTTCGCGATCAGCACCCGCGGCGCCCACTCGTGGGTGCGCATCACGCCGACCGGCTTGCCGCTCTGCACCAGCATCGTCTCGTCGTCGCGGAGGTCGCGCAGGGTGCGCACCAGCGCGTCGTAGGACTCCCAGTTCCGCGCGGCCTTGCCGGTGCCGCCGTACACGACGAGGTCCTCGGGACGCTCGGCGTTCTCCGGGTCGAGGTTGTTCATCAGCATCCGCAGCGGCGCCTCGGTCTGCCACGAGCGCGCGGACAGCTCCGTGCCATGGGGGGCACGAATGAGCCGGTGATCGAGCTCGTCGAGATTCATCGCAGCTCTCCGATCATTTCTTCGACGGCGCCGACGACGGCGCCGGACTGGACGAGCGAGACCGCGGTCTCGATCTCGGGGGACAGGTGCCGGTCGGGGCCTGGGCCCTCGACGCCGGACGCCCTCAGCAGCCGTACGACGGCGGCGGTGGCGGGCGACGGCTCGAGCGGGGCGCGCAGGTCGAGGGCCCGGGCGGCGGTCAGAACCTCGATCGCGACGACCCGGGTGAGTCCGTCGACGGAACGCCGCAGCTTGCGAGCGGCGGACCAGCCCATCGAGACGTGGTCCTCCTGCATCGCGCTGGACGGGATCGAGTCCACGGAGGCCGGCGCGGCCAGTCGCTTCAGCTCACTGACGACAGCCGCCTGGGTGTACTGCACGATCATCAGCCCGCTGTCGACGCCGGGGTCGTCGGCGAGGAACGGCGGCAGCCCGTGGTTGCGGGCCTTGTCGAGGAACCGGTCGGTACGCCGCTCGCTGATCGAGGCGACGTCGGCGGCGACGATCGCGAGGAAGTCGAGCGCGTAGGCGACGGGTGCGCCGTGGAAGTTGCCGTTCGACTCCACCCGACCCTCGTCAGGCAGCACCACCGGGTTGTCGATCGCGGAGGCGAGCTCCCGCTCGGCCACCGTGGCGGCGTACTCGACGGTGTCGCGGGCCGCCCCCTGCACCTGCGGCGAGCACCGCAGTGAATAGGCGTCCTGGACCCGGTTGCAGTCGGGGCCGCGGTGGGAGGCGACGACACCGGAGTCGGCGAGCAGAGCGACCAGGTTGGCCGCCGACGCCGCCTGCCCGGGGTGCGGCCGGATCGCCTGCAGCTCCGCCGCGAACACGCGGTCGGTGCCGAGCTGAGCCTCCACGGACATCGCGGCAGCGACGTCGGCCGTGCGCAGCAACAGCCGCAGGTCCTCGATCGCCAGCACCAGCATGGAGAGCATCCCGTCGGTGCCGTTGATCAGCGCGAGCCCCTCCTTGGCGGCGAGCTCGACAGGCACCAGCCCGGCCGCCGCCAGCGCGTCGGCGGCCGGCAGCAGTCGGCCTTCGGCGTCGCGCACCTCCCCCTCGCCGAGCAGCGCCAGCGCACAGTGCGCGAGCGGGGCCAGGTCTCCGGAGCAGCCCAGCGAGCCGTACTCCCGGACCACCGGGGTGATGCCGTGGGTGAGCAGCCCGGCGAGCAGCTGAGCGGTCTCGAGCCGGATGCCGGTGTGGCCGGTGGCCAGCGTCGAGAGGCGCAGCAGCATCAGCCCGCGCACCACCTCCCGCTCCACCTCCGGGCCGGACCCGGCCGCGTGCGACCGCACCAGCGAGCGCTGCAGCTGGGTGCGCATCTCGGTGGGGATGTGCCGGGTCGCGAGGGCCCCGAACCCGGTCGAGATCCCGTACGCCGGCGTGGGCGCCGCGGCCAGCTCGTCTACGACGGCCCGCGCACGTTCGATCGCCGCGGTGGCCTCGGTGCCGAGCTCGACGCCGGCACCGCCGCGGGTCACCGCGACGAGGTCGGCGAACGACACCGGGCCCGGGTCGACGGTGACAGTGGACGGATGCTCCATGTCCCCGATCCAACTCGGGCCCGGTGTCGTGCGCCAGAGGCCCCGCCGAGCGGAGGTCTCAGATCTCAGACAGGGTTCACTTCCCTGACCCGGTCCGGACGTCGCGTTCGGCGCCAGTGGCCGAGGTTCACCAGCCCGAAGCCGACGACGAAGATCAGCAGCGCGACGGCGCCGTACTGCCAGGGGAAGTCGCCGGCCTCGAAGGCCGGGTTGCTCGCGTCGCCGAGCGAGTCGAGCAGCAGGTAGAGCGTCTGGAAGACGAACGCCCACAGATAGACGACGGCGTACGTCGTGCTCGCCGCCAGGCGGCTGCGCATGAAGTAGCCGAGCGGGAACGCGCACAGGACGGTCACGACCGCGATCATGGCGTGCCGCTCAGTCCGTGACCGGCGCGGAGCGGCGGTCACCGGAGAACATCAGCACGACGGTGGCCACGGTCAGGACCACCGAGAAGCCGACCAGGATCTTGACGAACATCGGCACGTCGACGAAGAACGCCGGCAGCCCGGTGAGGGTCACCACGATGATCGCGCCGGCGGCGACTCGCAGGGCAACGCCGTTGCCGCGCCAGGCCATGATCGCGGCGACCAGGCCGACCACGCCGAGGATGCTGCCGATCACGAGGATCCCCAGTGGTGGGCCGGTCTCACCCTCGTCCGGTGCTCCGAGGAAGGACGGGATGTTGGCGAGGCTGTACAGCGCGCACAGCACGAGGCCGATCTTCTGCTTGGTGTTCGGTCGCAGCCGGGCCGCGACGTCGGTGTTGGTGGACATGGTTCCTCCGGTCGTACTAGGGCTTTGGACGGGATCCACCGTGCGACCGCATCCACTCCCTGCCGTAGAGCATCGCGCCCCGGTTCGTTCCCGGCCACCCCGGAACAGGGGGAACTTGTTCCTGGGCACATCCGGCCCGCAAGCGGCCATCATGGACACGTGACCATCAGGGTGCTGCTCGCCGACGACCACCCCGTGGTCCGGCGCGGGCTGGCCGCTCTGCTCGGCACGCTGCCGGACTTCGAGGTCGTGGGCGAGGCGGTCGACGGCGAGGAAGCAGTCAGGGAGGCCCAGCTGACCCGGCCCGACGTAGTGCTGATGGATGTCCGGATGCCCGGCATCGACGGGGTCGCCGCCACTCGCCGCCTGCGCGAGACGGTGCCGGACACGGCGGTCCTGGTCCTGACCATGTACGACGACGACGCCACCGTCTTCACCGCGATGCAGGCCGGCGCGCGCGGCTACCTGCTCAAGGGCGCCGAGCAGGACGAGATAGCCGACGCGATCCGCGCGGTGGTGCGCGGTCAGGCGATCTTCGGTCCGGGCATCGCCTCCCGACTGCTCGAGCACTTCGCGAACCCACCGGCTCCGCCGGCCGCGGAGCTCTTCCCCGAGCTGACCCCGCGCGAGCGCGAGATCCTCGAGCTGCTCGCCGAGGGCCGGCGTACCGCGGAGATCGCGGGCAGCCTCCACCTGTCGCCCAAGACCGTCTCCAACAACCTGACGACCATCTTCGCCAAGCTCGAGGTGGCCGACCGCACCGCGGCGGTGATCCGGGCTCGCGAGCGCGGCCTGGGCGGCTGACCCGTGGAGCCGTTCCCGCTGGGTCTTGCCATCGCATCAGCGGCGTTCGCCGTCAGCGGCGTGGCCCTGCTGTTCCGACGGCGGGCACTCGTCGCCGCCACACTCAGCACGCTCGGAGGACTCGCGGGCGTCGCGGCCGCGATCCTTCGTGCCTCGGAGAACGACACGGGGGGCGACACCATGCTCGCCCTCTCGGTGTCAGTCCTCCTGCCGCTGAGCATCGCCACCTACCCCGTCGCCCGGTGGCGACATCCTGTCGACTTCGTGGCCCTGGTGGTCCTTGGTGGCTGCGGGGTGGTGTCGACCGCTCTGGCCGGCTGCGGAGATCCTGGGCCTGGTGCAGGGGTCGACCCTGATTGCCCACATCTGGTGGCGGATCGAGGTGAGCCACGACCGCGAACGTCGCGCTCTCACCTGGATGGCACTGGCGGTTGGCACGACGTCCCTGGTCTACGCGTTCGTGGCCTTCTCGTTCGAGGACGTCTCGGGCGCGGAGACCGTCCCGGGCCTGATGGTGGCGGTGTTCGCGCTGATCGGCCCGACGATGTACGTCGGCGTCACGCTCCCCGACCTCGTCGACGTCCGCGGCCTGGTGGTGCGGGTGGTGGTGTTCGGCGTCGCGTTCGTCACCTGCATGAGTGTCTTCGTCCTCGGGTTCGGGGTGCTCGACGCACTCGATTCGAACGACCTCAGCGTCGGCGCGCTGGCCGTCGTCGCGGCACTGTCCGCTGTGGCTGTTCCACCCCACCCAGGTGCTGATGCGGGGCGTGGTCGACCAGCTGCTGTTCGGCGAGCGACCCGACCCGCTCGGTGCCGCGTCGCAAGTGGTGGGCCGGATCGGCGAGGACCCGCTGCCGGCGCTGCGGGCGATCCGTGAGGCGCTGGTCGTGCCGTACGCCGCCCTGCTCGTCGACGGCGAGACCCTGGCCAGCTCCGGCACGGAGACCACGCACACGCACACCCTCGACCTCGACGGCGCCGGCGAGCTGGTGGTCGGGCTCCGTCCCGGAGACCTGGCCTTCTCCCCCGGTGACGAGCAGGTGCTGCGGCTGACCGTTCCCCTGCTGGCCCAGACCCTGCGGGCACGTGCCCTCGCCGAGGACCTGATCGAGTCCCGCGGCCAGACCATCGCGGCCGTGGAGGAGGAGCGGCGCCGGCTGCGGCGTGAGCTCCACGACGGGCTCGGTCCCCGGCTCTCCGGCGTGGCCTTCACCTCCGATGCCGCGCGCAACCTGATCCGCACCGACCCGGACGCCGCCGCAGACATGGTGGACCAGCTCCGCGCCGACACCGTGGCGGCGATCGAGGAGATCCGCCGGATGGTCTACGCGATGCGGCCGCCGGCTCTCGACGAGCTCGGGCTGGTGCCGGCGCTGAGGCAGCAGTCGGTCGGCCTGCGCAACCGCGACGGCGAACCGGTCGCGGTCGACGTCACGGCCCCCGAGGACCTGGCCGACCTGCCCGCCGCGGTCGAGGTGGCGGCGTACCGCATCGTCATCGAGGCGCTCACCAACGTGGCCCGGCACAGCAGCAGCGCGTCGGCCGCAGTGCGGCTCGAGCGTGCGGACGACGGACTGCGGCTCGAGATCACCGACCACGGCGCCAGGAACGGCGCGTGGCGGCCCGGTGTCGGGCTGTCGTCGATGCGCGAGCGAGCCGCCGAGCTTGGCGGGACCCTGGAGGCCGGCCCGGGGCCGGGCGGTGGACGGGTGGCGGCGCTACTCCCGCTCTGACGAGTGCCGCGGATGGTCCTGGGGTACCTCCCCGCGTCGAAAGGGAGGGACTCAAATGGACACCGTGATCTGGATCGTCGTCGCCATCGTGGTGGCGCTGCTTGTCCTCGGCCTGCTGGCGGCCCTGATGAGCAAGAAGAAGACCGAGCAGCGCAAGGCACACGCGACCGAGCTGCGCCAGGACGCCCAGTCCAGGGCCCCGGAACTGGATGAAGCGGACGTCCGCGCCCGGGAGGCCGAGGTCGAGGCCGAACGCGCGCGGCTGGAGGCGGAGCGAGCACAGACACGCGCGACGGAGGCCGAGCAGGCCAGGGCCGCCGAACAGGCCGGCTACGAGGACCGGATCCGCGAGGCCGACCGGGTGGACCCGGCGGTCGACACCGGCGCGTCCGACTACGAGCCCGACACCCGCTACCCGGCGGACAGCGACGAGGCGCCGCCGCGGCCCGAGGAGCGGGTCACCGCCCGCACTCACCCGGACGGGACCGCGCACAACCCCGATGGCACGGTGACCTACCCCGACGGCACCGTGCACCGCGAGGACGGCTCCACCGTCTGACCACAGCCCTACGCTGACCCGCATGGGTCAGGTGCCGGCCGCCACGCGCGCGCTGCGGGTGCTCCGCTTCCTGGCGTCCCAGCCGGACCCGGTGCCGCTGGAGCGGATCGCCCGCACCTGCGACCTGCCGCGCAGCACGGCGTACCACCTGCTCAACGCGATGATCGCCGAGGGCTTCGTGGTGCACCTGCCCGAGGACCACCGCTACGGCCTGGGCGTGGCGGCGTACGAGGTCGGAAGCGGCTACTCCCGGCAGGCGCCGCTGCAGCGGATCGCGCGGCGCCGGCTGTCCGCTCTCGTCGACCGGGTCGGCGAGAGCGCGCACCTGGCCGTGCTGCACGGCCGCGACGTCCTGTACGTCGTGGAGGAGCGGGCGCCGCGACGCCCCTCGCTGGTCACCGACGTCGGCGTCCGGCTGCCGGCGCACCTCACCGCCAGCGGCCGGGCCATCCTGGCGGCGCTGCCGGCGCCGCAGGTGCGGGCGCTCTACCCCTCCGCCGAGGTGTTCGTCGACCGGCACGGCGTCGGCCCGCGGACACCGAGCGCGCTGCGCCGGCTGCTGGCCGAGACCCGGCGGCGGGGGTACGCCGTCGAGGACGGCGAGGTGACTCCGGGTCTGGCCAGCGTCGCCGCCGTGGTGCGCGACCACAACGGCCATCCCGTCGCCGGCCTGGCGGTGACGTTCGCCGAGGGAACCGCCGAACGGCTCAGCGAGCCGGTGATCGCGACCGCCCGCAGCCTCACCGAACGTCTCGGGGGCGTAACCGAGGCCGCAGCGGCGCCGTTGTCTCCCCGGGAAGGTCGTCAGAAGGAGCGTTAATGAGCTCGATCGAACGCCGGTCGCGGCGCCGACTCGTCTGGTCGGGCACCGTGGCCGCCGCGGTCGTGGCCTCCGCTCTCTCGATCCCCACGTCCGGAGCCGGGTCCGGTACGCCGAGCCTGTCCGAGGCCAACGAGGCGACGAAGGCCTCGCTCGGGGTTCCGCACCAGGACCCGCCCGGCACACCTCCGCACAACCACAACGACCCGGCCACCAAGAACCTGATCTCCCGCGCCGGCGAGGTCGGCCGCAACGCCCAGGACCCGACCACAGCGGCGGAGCGCACCGCCGCCGCGGCGTACGTCGCGAGCGAGCGCCGGCTGCCCGACCCGCAGCTGCGGAAGGCGCCGCTCCCCTCGCGCGCCAAGGTGCCGCCGACCCGGTACGCCATGGCCAACGGCTGCTACACGCTCGCCGGCCAGCCGATCTTCTTCAAGCCGACGACGCTCGGCGTCTACCTGCTCTACGACAAGCAGCGCCGCTTCGTCGTCGCCGGTGGCGGCCGCGCGGCGGCGCCCGGTCCGGCCACGGAATGGACGGCGCGCAAGGTCGGCGACCGGTTCGCGTTCACGAACGCCGGGAAGCGGCTGCGGATCAACGGCACCGATCGGTTCGCGCTGCGCGTCGCCAAGGGCTGCACCCGCTACCCCGAGGCCGACATCAACATCCACGGGGCGCCGTTCGCGGGCACTACGCCGTACCAAGAGGTGCGCGGGTACGTCGACGGGCACACCCACGGGATGGCGTTCGAGTTCCTCGGCGGCAAGGTGCACTGCGGCCGGCCCTGGCACGAGTACGGCGCGCCGTACGCACTGAAGGACTGCCCCGACCACGCCCTCACCCAGGGCTACGGAGCGATCCTCGAGACGTTCTTCTCCGGACAGGCGAGCCACGACCCGGTCGGCTGGCCGACGTTCAAGGACTGGCCGGCGCCCAACTCGCTGACCCACGAGGGCACCTACTACCGCTGGCTCGAGCGAGCCTGGCGCGGCGGCCAGCGGTTGTTCGTCAACCTGCTCGTCGAGAACAACAAGCTGTGCCAGGTCTACCCGCTCAAGCGCAACTCCTGCGACGACATGGACTCGATCCGGCTGCAGGCGAAGGACATGTACCGGATCCAGGACTACATCGACGCGCAGGCCGGCGGGCCGGGCAAGGGCTTCTACCGAATCGTGACCGACCCGTTCGAGGCCCGCCGGGTGATCAACGCCGGCAAGATGGCCGTGGTCATGGGCATCGAGACCAGCGTGCCCTTCGGCTGCACGATCAAGCTCGACCGGCCCGCGTGCAACGCCAACGAGATCGACCGGCAGCTCACCGAGGTGCACCGGCTCGGCGTCCGCCAGATGGAGCTCGTCAACAAGTTCGACAACGCGCTCTCCGGCGTCGCCGGCGACCAGGGCGAGGTCGGGGTCGTCGTCAACGGCGCCAACTTCCTCGAGACCGGGTCGTTCTGGGACATGCGGCACTGCGAGCCCGCCGACGGCGAGAGCCACGACAACAACCAGGTCGCGCTGCCCGACATCGGCGCCGAGCAGCAGGACGCGCTGTTCGGTGCGATCGGGCAGCTGTTCGGCGCGCTCGGCAGCGCCGTACTCCCGCTCTACCCGCCGCCCGACCACTGCAACAACCGGGGCCTGACCACGCTGGGTGAGTTCACGATCAAGGGCCTGGCGAAGCGCAAGATGATCTTCGACCCCGACCACATGAGCGTGAAGGGCCGCCGGGCCGCGATGAACCAGATCGAGCGGATGGACTACCCCGGCGTCATCTCCTCGCACTCCTGGGCCACGCCCGACGCCTACCCCCGGGTCTACAAGGCGGGCGGCTTCATCACGCCGTACGCCGGCGACTCGACGGGCTTCGTCGACAAGTGGCGTCGCCACGTCGGCTGGGCCGACCCGCGCTACTACTGGGGCATCGGCTTCGGCGCCGACATCAACGGGCTCGGCGCGCAGGGCGACCCGCGCGGTGCCGGCGTACGCAACAAGGTGACCTACCCGTTCCGCGGGCTCGGCGGCGTGCGGATCGGGAAGCAGCACTCCGGCAAGCGGGTCTACGACATCAACGCCGACGGCGTCGCGCAGTACGGCCTCTACCCCGACTGGGTCCAGGACCTGAGCAAGGTCGCGGGCAGGGACGGCGTCGAAGATCGCCGACGACATGTCGCGCGGTGCGGAGGCCTACCTGCAGATGTGGGAGCGCGCGGTCGGCATCAAGGCCGACTCGTGCCGCAACCCGGGCCTGCGCAAGTCGGTGGCCGCCGTCCAGCGGCTGGTGCGTCCCGGCATGAGCCCGCTTGCGGTGATGCGGGCCGTCGGCCAGCCGTTCAGCCGGCTCGGCACGACGTACGGCGTGTGCGCGAAGACTCCGAACGACAACAACGTGCGGGTGACGATCAGCTTCGGCCGCAACGGCAAGGTGACCAAGGTTACCCGTCGGTAGGATTCTTCTCACGCGAGAGCGGCACGCCGCCCCCGGCGAGTGCCCCTAGGCTCTGGCGCATCGAAGACCGCAACCCCGGCGACGGCCGGGCGGATGGGGAGTGACGAAGTGGATCTGTGGGTGTTGGTGATCGGTCTGCTCGGGACCATCGTCGCCCTGGCGATCACCGGACGACGGGTGCGCTACCTCTTCCGGCTGATCACGAGCGGCCAGCCGGCCCCCGATCGGGTCGCCGGTGTCACCAAGCGGCTCGGCCGGGCGGTAGCCACCCAGGTGACCGAGGTGTTCGGCCAGAAGAAGCTGCTCAAGTGGTCGATCCCCGGCGCCGCGCACTTCTTCGTGTTCTGGGCGTTCCTGATCCTCGGCACGGTCTACCTCGAGGCCTACGGCATCTTGCTGTCGGGCAACCCCGAGTGGTCGATCCCGGTGGTCGGGCACTGGGACCTGCTCGGGTTCGCCCAGGACTTCATCGCGATCATGGCGTTGGTCGGCATCATCACGTTCGCCGCCATCCGGCTCCGCGAGACGCCGGAGAAGCTCGGCCGCAAGTCGCGCTTCTCGGGCTCGCACCTGGGCGGTGCCTGGCTGGTGCTGTTCATGATCTTCAACGTCATCTGGACGCTGTTCCTCTTCCGCGGTGCGTCAGCGGCCGCCGGCAACTTCCCGTACGGCGACGGCGCCTTCATCTCGAACGCGCTCGGAGACGTCCTGCCCGACTCCGAGACCCTCGAGGGCATCGGCCTGCTCCTCCACATCGGCGTCATGCTGGTGTTCCTGGTCGACGTGGTGCACTCCAAGCACCTGCACATCTTCATCGCGCCGCTGAACGTCCTCTTCTCGCGGCGCCCGCAGGCGCTCGGTGCGGCCAAGCCGATGATGAACGACGGCAAGCCGCTGACCCTCGACGACGTCGACGACCTCGACGAGGACGCCAAGCTCGGCGTCGGCTCGATCGAGGACTTCAGCTGGAAGGGCATGCTCGACTTCGCGACCTGCACCGAATGCGGTCGCTGCCAGTCGCAGTGCCCGGCCTGGAACACCGAGAAGCCGCTGTCGCCCAAGATGCTGATCCTGATGCTGCGCGACCACGCGATGGCGAAGGGACCGGCGATCCTCGCCGGCCCCGATGCGGACCGAGACTCCCTGCCGGCGTCGGCCGTCAAGGAGCTCGACCGCCCGCTCGTCGGTGAGACCGAGGGCTACGCGTGGGAGCCGACCGGCGGGGGCGTCATCGACCCCGACGTGCTCTGGTCGTGCGTGACCTGCGGCGCCTGCGTCAACCAGTGCCCGGTCGACATCGAGCACGTCGACCACATCGTCGACATGCGCCGCTACCAGGTCCTCGTCGAGTCGAACTTCCCCTCCGAGCTGAACCAGCTCTTCAAGGGCATGGAGAACAAGGGCAACCCCTGGAACATGTCCGCCACGGCCCGGCTGGACTGGGCCAAGGACCTGCCGTTCGACGTCAAGGTGGTCGGGGAGGACGTCGAGTCCCTCGACGAGGTCGACTGGCTGTTCTGGGTCGGCTGCGCCGGCGCCTACGAGGACCGGGCGAAGAAGACCACCCGCGCCGTGGCCGAGCTGCTCGACATGGCCGGCGTCTCCTTCGGCGTACTCGGCAACGGCGAGACGTGCACCGGTGACTCCGCGCGGCGGGCCGGCAACGAGTTCCTGTTCCAGGGCCTGGCCCAGCAGAACGTCGAGACGTTCAACGAGTACAAGGTGAAGAAGGTCGTCTCGACCTGTGCCCACTGCTTCAACACGCTCAAGAACGAGTACAAGGAGTTCGGGATCGAGCTCGAGGTCGTGCACCACACCCAGCTGCTCAACCGGCTGGTGCGCGAGGGCAAGCTGACCCCGATCAAGGACGGCGAGGGCGCGCACCAGCGCTCGATCACTTACCACGACCCCTGCTACATCGGTCGCCACAACGGGGTCTACTCGCCGCCGCGCGAGCTGCTGCAGGTGCTGCCCGGCGCGGAGTACCGCGAGATGGAGCGCAACTCCGAGCGCTCCTTCTGCTGCGGCGCGGGCGGCGCCCGGATGTGGATGGAAGAGACCATCGGCGAGCGGATCAACAACAACCGCACCAACGAGGCGGTCGCGACCGGCGCCGACCAGATCGCCGTCGGCTGCCCGTTCTGCCGGGTGATGCTGTCCGACGGCCTCACCGCCGCGCAGTCCGACGGCACCGCGCGCGAGGAGGTCGAGGTCCTCGACGTCGCCCAGATGCTGCTCTCCTCGGTCAAGGGCGAGGTCGCGACCCGGCGCCGGCCGGCCGAGAGCGGCGTCGCCGCGCCTGCGGCAGCCACTTCGGGTACGGCGACGGCCACCCTGACCGAGGCCGAACCGGCGACCGCCGAGGAGGCTGCACCCGCTCCCGCGGAGACCGGCGGCTCTTCCCTGTTCGACACGCCTGCCGAGGCCCCCGCCGAGGAGCCCGCCAAGCCCGCGAGCTCGGGCGGCGGCTCGCTGTTCGATGTCGGTGGCGACGACGAGCCCGAGGCCAAGGCAGAGCCCGACCCGAAGCCCGAACCCGCGTCCACTGGCGGTGGCTCGCTGTTCGACCTCGGCGGCGACGGGCCGGAGGCGAAGTCGGAGGAGCCGGAGAAGGAGCCCGCGCCGGCCCCGGCCAGTGGCGGATCCCTCTTCGACATCGCGGCCGACGAGCCCGAGGCCAAGGGAGAGCCAGCGCCAGAGCCCGGGGCCAAGGAGGAGCCCGAGTCAGAGCCAGAGCCAGAGCAAGAGTCCGAGATCCCTTCGGGCGGCTCACTCTTCGACATCGCCTCCTCAGGCGCCTCGGTCAGCGAGGCGGCTACCCAGGCGGCCTCGGACGAGGAGCCTGAGGCGGAGCTAGAGCCAGAGGGAGAAGCCGAACCCGAGCCCGAACCCGAGCCCG